>OZ241744.1:0-2005000 GCA_965200965.1 uncultured Binatia bacterium (SeqCode) | reverse complement strand
AAAGCTGAAAGGCGTAGGCGATGGACAGCCGGTTAATATTCCGGCACCACTGGAAGGACATTATCAGCGAAGGGGGGACGGAGAAGGGTAGGTCAGCCGGGTGGTGGATTGCCCGGTTTAAGCCTGTAGGCGGAAGGAGTAGGCAAATCCGCTCCTTTGTCAACGCTGAGAGGTGATGACGATCCTGCTCGTCAGATCAGGAGAAGTGATTGATCCCAGACTTCCAAGAAAAGCCTCGTAGCGAGTCCTTGCAGTGACCGTACCGCAAACCAACACAGGTAGATAGGTAGAGCATACCAAGGCGCTTGAGAGAACCGTGGTTAAGGAACTCTGCAAATTGGCACCGTAACTTCGGAAGAAGGTGTGCCCTCATTATGTGAAGGGATTGACTCCCGGAGCGGAAGAGGGTCGCAGTGACCAGGGGGTGGCGACTGTTTACCAAAAACACAGGTCTCTGCAAAAGCGTAAGCTGATGTATAGGGACTGACGCCTGCCCGGTGCCGGAAGGTTAAGGGGACTTGTTAATCTCTCTGAGAGGTGAAGCAAGAAACCGAAGCCCCGGTAAACGGCGGCCGTAACTATAACGGTCCTAAGGTAGCGAAATTCCTTGTCGGGTAAGTTCCGACCTGCACGAATGGCGTAACGATCTCCCCACTGTCTCAACCACGGACTCAGCAAAACTGCACTCTCGGTGAAGATACCGAGTACCCGCGGCAGGACGGAAAGACCCTGTGCACCTTTACTACAGCTTTGTAGTGAATTCAGGGGTAGCATGTGTAGGATAGGTGGGAGGCATCGAAGCAGGAACGCCAGTTTCTGTGGAGCCGTCCTTGAAATACCACCCTTGCTGCCTTTGACTTCTAACCGCGACATTGTCCGGGACACTGCATGGTGGGTAGTTTGACTGGGGCGGTCGCCTCCCAAAGAGTAACGGAGGCGCGCGAAGGTCGGCTCAGGCTGAGTGGAAACCAGCCATCGAGTGTAAAGGCATAAGCCGGCTTGACTGTGAGAGAGACATCTCGAGCAGGTGGGAAACCAGGTCTTAGTGATCCGGTGGTTCCGCATGGAAGGGCCATCGCTCAACGGATAAAAGGTACGCCGGGGATAACAGGCTTATCTCTCCCAAGAGTTCACATCGACGGGGAGGTTTGGCACCTCGATGTCGGCTCGTCACATCCTGGGGCTGGAGCAGGTCCCAAGGGTTCGGCTGTTCGCCGATTAAAGTGGCACGCGAGCTGGGTTCAGAACGTCGTGAGACAGTTCGGTCCCTATCCGCCGTGGGCGTAGGATTCTTGAGGGGAGCTGACCCTAGTACGAGAGGACCGGGTTGGACGCACCGCTAGTGTACCGGTTGTTTCGCCAGAAGCATCGCCGGGTAGCTATGTGCGGCAGGGATAACCGCTGAAAGCATATAAGCGGGAAGCCCCCCCCAAGACGAGGAATCCCAGGTGGCAACACCTCTGAAGGCTCCTTGTAGACGACAAGGTTGATAGGTCGGCGGTGGAAGCGCAGCAATGCGTGAAGCCTACCGATACTAATTGGCCGTGCGGCTTCTCCACTCAATTTGCCGTGTAGAGTTGCCACTTGCATATATCTGCGCTCTTCTTCTCAAACCCGCAGAAAACCACGCCTCCAAAAAGAGCGCGTGGTTTTCTGCGCGACTGTTCTCCAGTCCGATGTGTCAAGCGATTAGTGCTTGGATTCTATTTTTTTGCCGTAGGTTACCTCTCCCTTATCAACACGCAGGGAAAACCCGCAAACCGGGTTCGTACAGACCCAGGCCTTAAAGAGAACCGAAGCTCCTTCTTGCCCATAGTCCGATAAGGGGATCAAGTCCCCCCCTCCGCACTTTTGGCATTTTGGAAAACTAGGAAAATCCATCTCTACTCCTTTCCATATCGAAGAACCTCACCCTCTCCACCCTGCCCCTGGTGTTGGATTGTTTCACAGGTAAGAGGCTGGGAAAATATGAGAACACTATGCTGTCTGATCGCTGCCTGCCTCGTGTACAGCGATATTGAACACTCCACTCCTATATCCCTCCAGGTCTAAAAGAGCGGCGGAAAACCCTAAGCCTTTGAGTTGATTCCTCATCTGCAGAAGCATGGCTGTGGATACAATTTTTGGAAACTCCTTGGGGTGAATCTCAACCCGGGCGCTGTGTCCGTGGTGGCGAACCCGGCATTCCTGGAGTCCTAAGGAACGCAGGAACGCCTCTCCTCGCGCAATCTGAGACAGCATGCTGGCCGTAATCGGGGTGCCGTACGGCACCCGCGATGACAGACACGGAGAGGCCGGTTTTTTCCAGGTTGGCAATCCCAAGTGTTTGCTGCCCTGACGAATGGCCTCCTTATCGAACCCTGCCTCAACCAAGGGGTGTCGAACCCCGTACTCGGTTGCCGCCTGGAGACCTGGCCGATAATCTGCGAGGTCGTCTGTATT
This sequence comes from uncultured Binatia bacterium (SeqCode), assembly GCA_965200965.1. Classification (GTDB taxonomy): domain Bacteria; phylum Desulfobacterota; class Binatia; order Bin18; family Bin18; genus JAAXHF01. Next base: position 2,002,558 of record OZ241744.1, on the reverse strand, counting down.
GATCCCATCGGCAACCGAGGCAAGAGACAGCCGTTTGACATGATCTCGACAGATTTCATACAGAGAATGTTTACAGAAGTAACAGCGGTTGGTCGGGTTTGCTGCATACGCAGGGATGGCCAGTTCATTATGGGGAACCGTGACCAAGCGGATTTGAAGAGACGCCGCGATGGCTGTCGCTTGACGGGCATCTTCAGGAGGGGTTGAGGGTGATATCGTCATGAGCGCCGTGACCTCGTCTCCTAAAACGACTGCGGCAACAGCCAGCAGGAAACTTGAGTCAACTCCTCCAGAAAAGGCGATGAGCGTCGGCCCCATCTCGTGCAGGAGACGCTTCAGGTGGTCAAGTTTGTATGCAAGACAATTCGTCATCCGTACTCCTGGAGATACGCCTGTCAAGGGCGACCAAATTACAGAGATGATACCTCACCCTACCGACATTCACTCCGAAAGTCAATGAAAATATTCGCTCAGAGCCTGGTCTTATTTCCCGGTAGCCTTGGAGATTTTCTGTGTTTTCTTCCCGCCTTACAGCACGGCCTCCTGTCTCGAGCCGAGAGTAGACGGGGGGTCGCCCTTGCCGCTCGTGGCTCGGCATTTGAACTCGCCACATCCTTAGTCGGCCTCCGGGCGGTCTATCTGCTGGACCGAGGGGTGTTTGCCAGTCTTTTTTCTTCGTCCTCCGGAGACCACCGGCAGGCGGGCCGCTTTTTTTCCTCTTTTCGCTCGGTCTTCTCCTGGTTTGGGCATAGCCACGGGCAGGTGCAGGCGAACCTGAAAAGGCATAGCCGGGACGTCTACTCTTTTCCGTTCTTCGTCGGTCAGGAGCCGAGCCACGCCAGCCGGTATTATCTCGCCTGTGTTGGCATCCCCGAAGTCCGCTGCCCCTCACTGCCCCTTGGACTACGAGACAGGACGGCAGGAGAGGGGTATTGGCGGACAATGGGCTGGTCGTCCCGTACCCAAGTCCTTCTTATGCATCCCGGCAGTGGTGGCAGGAGAAAGCGTTGGGACTCGGCCGGCTTTTCGGCCGTTGCCCAGTGGTGGACGCGCAGCCGCCAAGCCCGTGAAGTCATTGTCCTGCTAGGGCCGGCTGAAGAAACCGAATGTCAGCATTGGCAGACCGTTGGCCATGTCGTACACGGATATCCGGTCTGGTCCGTGGCCGCTCTCCTCGGACGCGCCAGCCTGTATCTTGGCAATGACTCGGGGGTGAGCCATCTGGCCGGAAGCCTTGGCGCGCGCGGTAGTGTCATTTTTGGACCAACTTGGCCCGGACAGTGGAAACCCCTTGGCGGAAGCCTGTCTGTCATTCACAATCGTCCATATCGACAGACCTCTCCTGATACCGAAGGGATTTCGCTCTCAGAAGTGCCTGTAGAACGAGTCATTGCGGCTCTGCGGAGGGCTGTGTAAGCTGCGCTGTGTCGGCTTGTCAAAGAAGAGAGGAAGGCGCAATATATGGGCATCGCGCTGAGTGTGATGAGGGAGGACTGAGTCGTGGCGGAAGAACAAGACGGTGGACGTGGCTTTCGCGTTCAGGATCGGCGGCGGTTTTCGCCCGATACCGGGGAGCCTCGCGTTTCCGAGCCTGAGGCCGAAGAAAAAGAATCCTGGCAAAGCACCCAGGTAGACCGCCAAGACAGGCCGGATTCAGATGCGTCCCAGGACCAGGCGCAGCCCCCTTCACAGTTGTCTTTCTCAAGCTTTATTCTCGGTTTGAGCACCCAAGCACTCATGTACATGGGAGAGATTGTCAGCCCGGAGCAAACCGCGACGACCAATCTGCCTGCCGCTCGGGAGATGATTGATATCATCGCGATGTTACAGCACAAAACCGCCGGCAATCTTGATCGTGGCGAAAGCGAAATGCTGGATACAGTCCTTTTTGATCTGCGCATGCGCTATGTTGCGCTGGCAAATAAACGCCGCACATAGATGGTCACGGCGGCCCAAGCTTGGACAAGCCCGGGATGACGAGGCAGGGTGGGGTGGCAAGCCAGGGAAGACGCATATGCAACGGGTAGTGTGGAGCATTGTCATCATCAGTTTCCTGGTGCTGCTCGGAGCGGCGGGCGTGTCGGGGTGGCGGTTTTATCGTCAACTCGAGCGGGAGGTGGTGTCGCGGTTTGCCGGTCACAGCTGGCAACTCGCATCCAAGGTCTACGCCGAGCCGTTCCTGCTGTATCCCGGCCAGCAACTCCCCGCCGATACGCTCGTCGATCACCTCGAGCGGCTCAACTACCACGCCGTTTCTGGAGCGGTTCGTGTCCGTGGAGAATACGCGTACAACACCCAGCAGGGCCACCTCCAACTCTTCCTGCGTGAGTTTCCATCGGTATTGCGGCGCAATACCGCCCAACGCATCCGCATCGCGCTGCGAGACGACAAGATCGAGCGCATCGTCGATCTTGAGCGCGACGAGGCCGAACTCGGCACGGTTGAGCTTGATCCCGAGGTCATCACACGACTGTACGGCAAGGTGTGGGAAGACCGCCGGCTCATCAAACTCTACGACCTGCCTTCCCTGTTGGTCAAAGCCCTGTTAGCCGCCGAAGATCAGCGTTTTTTTGAACACCGCGGCATTGACCTGTGGCGCATTCTGGGAGCGTTTCGGGCCAACATGGCGCGGGGCGAGGTGGTGCAGGGTGGCAGTACACTCACCCAACAACTCGTCAAGAATTTCTTTCTCTCCCCCGAACGCACCCTGGGGCGCAAACTGCTCGAGATCTGCATGGCCCTGATCGTTGAGCATCACTATTCCAAACTGGAAATTCTTGAGGATTACCTCAACGAGATTTATCTCGGACAACGCGGGCCAAAGGGCATTTTTGGCGTCTGGGAGGCGGCTCGGGTCTATTTTGGCAAAGAACCGCGCGACCTGAGCCTGAGCGAAATGGCTCTCCTGGCCGGCATCATCAAAGCGCCCAACCGCTATGACCCCAAGCGTCACCACAACGACGCGCTCCAGCGTCGCAACTATGTCCTGCGCCGCATGCGCGAACTGTACCCGTCCGAAATCTCCGAGGAAGACTATCGGGCCGCCCAACAGGCCGCAATCGCGCCGCACCAAGCTGCTCCTGATCGCAATACGCAGGCACCCTATTTTGTTGACGTGATCCGCAAGGAACTTGAAGACGAGTATCCGAACGAAACCCTGACAACCGCAGGGCTGCACATCTTCACCTCACTTGATCTGCGTCTGCAACGCATCGCCCAGGAGGCGGTCCGCAACGGCCTCAGCCATCTTGAGGCGCGCCACGCTTACCTGCGGCGAGACAACCCCAGCGAGCGCCTGCAAGCCTGCCTAGTTGCGCTCCAGCCCCAGACCGGGCGGATCAGGGCTATGGTTGGCGGACGCGATTACCGGCTCTCGCAGTTCAACCGCGTCACCCAAGCCCGGCGACAGCCCGGCTCGGTCTTCAAGCCGGTGGTCTATCTGGCCGCGCTGATCGGCAAGGGCCAACACCGCTACGAGCCGGACACCTTGATTGAGGACGAGCCCTTTCTGTGGGAGTTTGGTACGCAGGAATGGCAGCCCGAAAACTACACCAAGCGTTACCGTGGAGAGGTGAGCCTGCGCAGCGCCCTGGCCCTGTCGCTCAACGCGGCCACGGCCCGTCTGGCCCAAGGCGTCGGGCTGGAGCCGATCCGAGAGACGGCCTGGACCCTCGGCTTTCACAGCCCGCTGCCCCTCTACCCCTCTCTCTCTCTGGGAGCGGCGGAGGTGAGTTCTTTGGAATTGGCGGTTGCCTTTGGGACGCTGGCCAACAACGGGGTTCGGGTTGTGCCCCGCGCCATCAGCGGTATTGTCAACCGTGACGGGCAGACCGTGCGGCGCGCGAGTCTGGTCTTGAGCCCGGCGATTTCCTCCCGGGACGCCTACACCATCACCACCATGCTTGAGAGCGTGATGAACAGCGGCACCGCCCGGCGGGCGCGGCTCAACGGCTTTACCCGGCCGGCGGCAGGAAAAACCGGCACCACAAACGACTTTGGTGATGCCTGGTTTATGGGCTATACGCCCGAGCTGCTGACGGTTGTCTGGGTCGGCTTTGACAGCCGTCAATCGCTGAAGCTGACCGGCAGCCAGGCGGCGCTGCCGATCTGGGTAGACTTTATGAAGCGGGCCCTCGAAGACCGCCCAGCCCTCCCTTTTGTCCAGCCCCCGCAAGACCCGTCCGCTCTCGTCAACTTTGGTCCGGATGCCGCCTATGCAGAAGCGCATCAGCCGGCTATGCCCCTGCCGGTCCGATCGCAGCAGCCTGACCGTACAACTCTCCCCCCGCCTCCGGCTGAAGACTTGGTCGGGCCGGGCTGGGCAAACGGACACGCCCCCTAGCCCCCGTCGTGTATACCGTGAAGAAGTGCGCCAAACATGTCCCCTGGCAAGGCTTCCGTCATCTGGCCGCGTGGGCGCTGCTGTGTGTGGTGTGGTGCTCTGGAGCCAAGCGCCACGCCCGGGCCGAGCCGGCCGACTTCCGGCTGCGCGAAGCGCTCCGCGAGGAAGACCTCCCCGCCGGCCTGAACTACTCCCCTTCCGGTCCGGCCGCTCAGCCTGTTGAGCGCCCGCCCGGCGGCGGCTGGCAACCCGGCCGGCCTCTTCCGCCACCCAGATGGGACACCCCTCCGCTGCCGCAGCCCGAGGGGGACATGTCCCCCTCGGGCGAGACACCGGACCCCACACCGGGACACAACGCGGCCGTCGGCCTGTCGCCGAGCGACCGCGCCGCCCTGCGTTTTGTCAAAGAGGGAGAGGACAGCCTCAGAGCGGGAGAGCCTGAGCGGGCCCAGGTCCTGTTTGAACGGGCGGTTGACCTCGCCCCCTTTCAGCCCTACAGTTACCATTTTCTCGGTCGTCTCTCTCTATCCCAGGGCAAGTTGCGGCAAGCCCTGGCGTTTTTGCAAAAAGCCGAGTTGCTGCTCCCCCGGACGCGTCCCGACTGGATCGGCGAAACCACCTGTTTACGCGGACAGGTGGCTGAGGACCTCGGGGATATTCAGGAAGCCCGCTCGGCCTACCAACGCTGTCTCCGTTTTACCCCGGGTAATCTCCAGGCCGTAACGGCCCTGGCCCGTTTGCCCCAACCCGAGCCGGTGTTTGCGCCCGGCCCTCCCCAACCAGATGTTCTCCACACCCCCACTGACGGTACTGGGCATAGAGACCTCCTGCGATGACACCGCGGCCGCGGTTGTGCAGGGACACCGGCATGTCCTGGCCAGCGTGGTGTCCTCCCAAGACGCCGTCCACAGCCGGTATGGGGGCATTGTGCCAGAACTCGCCTCGCGCCACCACACCGCCAATATCGTCCCGGTTGTGGACTCCGCCCTTCGGCAGGCCGAGGTGAGCATAGAGGATCTCGACGGGATCGCCGTCACCTGTGGACCGGGCCTGATCGGCTCTCTTCTGGTCGGCCTGTCGTTTGCCAAAGCCTTGGCCTTTGCCCACGCGCTGCCGTTCGTCGGGGTCAACCACCTGGAGGGGCATCTGCTGGCCGTTCTGCTTGAGCACAATCTGGCTTTCCCCTTTGTGTGTCTGCTGGCCTCCGGCGGCCATACTTGTCTGTACAACGCGCGGGCCCCCGGAGCCTACGACCGGCTCGGCGCAACCCGCGATGACGCTGCCGGCGAGGCCCTCGATAAAGCCGCCAAGATGCTGGGCTTCGGCTATCCCGGCGGACGCATTATTGACCGGCTGGCGCAGCGCGGCGATCCCGCGGCTTTTGCCTTTCCCCGCGCCCACCTGAAAGAGGGCAAGTACGATTTCAGTTTCAGCGGCCTGAAGACCGCCCTGCGCCAGTTTCTTCAGACCCCCCGGCCCAAAACCTTGGCCGAGGCCGATATTGCCGCCAGCTATCAGGAAGCCGTGGTCGATATGTTACTGGAGCCGACCCTACGCGCGGCCCGAGACCTCGGCCTCAAGCAGGTCGTGGTCTCGGGCGGGGTGTCGGCCAACTCCCGCCTGCGGCAACGGATGAGGGACGAAGGTGAACGGCGTGGCCTCGAGGTCGTGGTCCCGTCGCTTCCGCTGTGTACAGATAACGCGGTAATGATCGCCTTTGCCGGGGCGTGGCGTCTGGCCGACGGACAGCGCGCCGGCCTCAATCTGAACGCCGCGGCCACCCTCCGCCTGTAGGCCGCTCGGCGCTGAAAGACAGGCCCCTCTCCGCCTATGTCCAGCCTGCTCCAGCAAACGCGCTCTGTCCTGCGTGCGTTGAACGTCCGCACCCACCGGCGGCTCGGTCAGCATTTTCTTGTTGATGCCGACCTTGTGCGGCGCATGGTCCAAGCCGCGGAGTTGGCTCCAGACACCGCCGTCCTGGAGATCGGACCCGGACTAGGCGCTGTCTCCGAGGCGCTGCTGGAGAGTGGCGTCCATCTCTATCTGGTTGAGGTTGACCGGGTCTTGGCCCAGCACTTGGCCCAGCGCTTTGCCGGCTGTAATACGGTCCGGGTTGTGGAGGACGACTTTTTGAAACTCGATGTGGCGCACGCCTTTTCTCATGCTCCCATCCGGGTTGTGGCCAGCCTGCCCTACCAGGTGGCCACCCCTATTCTCTTTCGTCTGCTCGAACATCGTACCCGCTTTCCCGAAGCGACGGTGATGCTTCAAAAAGAAGTTGCCGAACGGGTCGGTGCCGGACCGGGCACAAAGGCGTATGGGGCGCTGTCGGTGCTGATGCAGTTGTACGCCGATGTTACGCTGGTCTGTACGGTCGGCCCCCGCAGCTTCTTCCCGGCCCCCAAAGTCTACTCTCAACTCATCAAACTGGTCTTTCACACCCAGCCTCGGGCCGCGGTCCACGACTCGGCCATGTTCAGGCGCGTGGTCAAAGCCGCTTTTGCCCAGCGGCGCAAGACGCTGCGCAATGCGCTTTGCGCAGCCGGGTTTTCAGCGCCCGAGGGCGTTGCGGCCCAGCTCAAGCTCGACCTGCGGCGTCGTGGAGAAACCCTCGGTCTGGAAGACTTTGCCGCCCTGGCAAATGCGTTCAGCCGCCGTGACGGTCCGAGCCTGCCCGCCGCCGGTGGTAGGCGCTCAGCAACAGGCCGAACTCCTGAGCTGAAACATACTGCCCGTGGGGGTCAAGCTTGTTGATCGAACGGCGCAGCCGGCGCAGGTTGTGCCGGCAACGGCGGGCTGGGAGTGGTGCCGGGAAGATGTGCGCCCGATCAAAGTCGATGAGCAAGACCGCCGGCGTCTCGGTCTCAACACGGACCAGGACATTGGTCAGGTTGAGGTCGGCGTGCTGTATGCCCACCGCGTGCAGGCGGGCAAGAGCGCCGGCGACCGCCAGGACAACCCGCCGGCGTTGGGGGAAGCTGGGCCGCGTCGTCAGCCAAGCCCACCAGTTGGTGTAGCCGTCCGCGGCCCGGGAAATCAGCGCGCCGCGGTACAGGCCAAAAGACCGCCAGCCGACCCACGCGCCAAGGACCTCGCCGGTCGGAACCCCACACCGGCGGGCGAACTGGGTGACGGATAACTCGGCCAAGGGACGCGGCGGCTGATCCCAATAGGTATCGCGCACCAAGTGGCGGATGAAGCCGCCGCGGCGGTAGTGGCGGATGAGCAGACTGCCACGCTCGCCAAGCGCCACCCGGAGCAACTGCCCCCGCCCGCCCTGCACCGCGGCCGGACCGGCTTCGGGCCGGCCGGCCAGCGCCGTCCGGATCGTCTCTTCCCAGCCGACTTTCAGCCAGCACAACCGGTGGTCCGAGCGCTGTGCGACAAACTCGCGCGGCGGCTGAAGCTGGCGAAACACCATCGGGATAACGCGCACTGACGGCCGGTCTAGGGCTTCTGGGCTTGGTGGAGTTCCCACAACTTGAACCGACTCACAAACACCTCATAGGCGGCAAACAGCGCCTCGACAAATCCCGCCATACCGTGTCGCCAGCCGCCCCGCCAGACATAGGATCGGAGAAAGACCAGCCCCGGCGTACATACGATGGCCCACAGGTGGGCGGTTTTGCCCTGCGCGGCAAGCTGGGCCGCCCGGCGTGAGGTCGCCTCATTCAGGGCCTCAAATCGTTCGCTCAGCGATGGTTCAGGCTGTGGCATGGGAGGCGCTCAGCAGTCGATCGACGCCGGCCAGGACATCGTGGACGCTGACTAGGCGCATACAGGCTTCTGTCTGGCGCGGACAGCGCGGTCCGCCGTGTCGCTCACACGGACGACACGCCAGCGCTTGGTGCTCAACGATGACCGAAGGCGGACTGTAGGGGCCGTATCCCAGGCTCGGCGTGGTCGCGCAAAAAATGGCGACCACCGGCACGCCCCGCGCGACCGCCAAGTGCATGGGCGCGCTGTCGTTGCTGACCACGACGCGGGCCCGGTCAAGGAGCGCGACAAAGGTTTGCAGGTCGGCCTGTCCGGCTAGGTCCAGCCCGCGTCCGCCGGCCCGGCGCTGAACAGCCTGGGTGACGGCCCGGTCGTCAGGCCCCCCGCAGATGAGCACCCTGCCGTAGTCCCGCTCCAGGGCTTGGACTAGGCCGGCATAGCCCTCAACCGTCCACCGTTTGGTGAACCAGACCGAGCCGGGGCAGACGAGAAAAAGCGGCTGCGGGCTGTCAAGCCGATGGCGTTTGAGCAGCGCCTGCGCCTTTTGCCGGGCGGCCTCGCCATAGCTCACCCGCGGGCGGCTCGCATACTGCCGAGGGTCCAGACCAAAGACACGCAGCAGGCTCAAGATGCGTTTGACCTCGTGGACGCGGCTATCCCGGACCGCGGTCCGGTGGTACAAAAACCAGCCCGGACTCTGCCGGAAACCGACCCGGCAGGGGATGCCGGCCAGGGCCAGGACGAGGGCGGTACGCAGCGATTTATGGGGGGCGACGGCCAAGTCAAAGCCCCGCCGTCTGATCCGCCGGGCAGTATGGAGCAGCCCGCCAGACCCGCGTCCGCGCGTCCGCTTGGCATCGACCACGACCGCGTCCACATCCGGGTGGTGGGCCAACAGCGGCGCGGCCTGCGGCGTGGTCAGGACGCTCACAGACGCCGGGGCGAGGGTGCGGCGCAGCGCACTGAGCAGCGGCGTGGTCAGAACCGTGTCACCCAGAAACCCGGTTTGAGCGACGAGCAGGCGGGGGTGAATGGGGAGCGGCATGGGGAGAGACCTGAACACTGGCTTAGCCGGCCGCCTTGCGAAAGCGCACGACCAGATTATCCTCCAGCATCACCCGCGGGTGGACGAGCCAGGACTGGAGGCGTTTGTTTTCGCGCTGTTGGCGTGGGTTCTTTTCCCGCAACTGGAGGGTGTACCAAGTATAGGCCACAATCGGCAGGCCGAACACGGCCCACAGCAGGCGTGAGTAGCCCTTGACTTTGCTGCTGCCGAGGCGTTCGATTTCCAGGCCGTTCTGTTTCCCCAGATAATACAGAATTGGCAGATCAATCGGGTAGTTATGAAAACGATGGGCGTCCTCAAGCGACGTATCGAACGGGATAAAGCGGCGCTTGGTCTTATGATAGCCGCTGAGAAAAAAATGCAGCCGCGAGTTGAGGCGCATGATGTTGGGGGTGGTCAGGATAAGCCGCCCGCCCGGCTTGAGGATGCGGGCCAGTTCGGTCAGGGCCAGCCGGTGGTTCTCCAGATGCTCAATCACCTCAACCAGCAGGAGCACATCAAAGCTGGCGTCGTCATACGGCAGGGAGTGGCGCAGATCAACCCCATAATCAACCGGAATGTCGCCGAGGCCGGGGCCGCTCGGCTCGAAGTTTGTCCCGCGCAGGACAAAGCCGCGCGACCGCAGGACGCGCAAGACCTCACCCTCTTTACAGCTCACATCCAACAGCTGCTGCCCCGCCGCGGGGACATCGGCCAGGAGATCGGTCACCGCTTTGATGAGGAACGGCGCGGCCATATCATCCCGTCTTGGTCTGGAGTTGGCGTTCAATTCTGGTCAGCAGGCGGTCGGCACCGCTGACCTGCATCCGCACTCGCAGGGCTACCAGTTTACTGGCCGGAAAAGGAAACCGCTCTAATTTGACCAAGTCCTTTTCGGTGGTGACAATCAGGTCACAACTCCGACCGGCCTCTACAATAGTTCGCCAATCCGCCTGTGTATAGGTGTAGTGATCGGGAAAGGACACGACTTCAGTCAACTCGGCATCGTGTTCCCGCAGCAGGGCATAGAAGGGCAGCGGGTCAGCAATGCCGACCACGGCCAGCACACGTTGATGGGACAACAGGCTGAGCGGCAGCTCGCGCCAGCTATCCTGGAGCGACTCGACGAGCCCGGTAGGCACGAGATCGCCGAAGAAGATGGGCGGCACGCCCTGCGGCCGTTGCGCAGGGCGTGCCGGCCCCCGCTTGGTCCACACCACAATATCGGCCCGCCGGGCGGCCGACAGTGGCTCGCGCCAGGGGCCTGCCGGCAAGAGCCATTGGGGGTCAGCTCGGGGGCCGGCGATGAGCAGCAGGTCAAGGTCGCGTTTGAGTTTTCGGTGTTGGAAGCCGTCATCCAGGATGAGCACTTCGCTGCCAAACTCCCGGCGGGCGAACTGGGCGGATTCGAGCCGGTTTTTTCCGGCAATGACAAGGCCCGGGAAGGTCCGGGCCAGCATGACTGCCTCATCCCCGACCTCGGCCGGCGTAGCCCAGACTTCTCCGCCAGCACCGACCGCGGTCGGGCCTGAGCATCTGCCCTTATAGCCCCGGGTCAGGATGGCGATGCGCCAGTTCGTGCGACCCTGGAGGGCCTGGGCCAGCCACAGCACAAACGGGGTCTTGCCGCTGCCGCCGACGGTCAGATTGCCGACGCTGATCACCCTGGCGGCCGGCTGCCGGACCGGCAGCAGCCGCCAGTCGTACAGCCTGTTCCGCACCCGGACAAGCCCCGAAAAGCCGAACGCAAACGGGGTCAGCGACAGCCATACGAGCCAACTCCAGGGCTGCCGGTGCTGCCAGATGGCGTGGATGACGCGCTTGAGGTTCGCCATGTCCGCTCACCCCGCCACGGGCCCGAGCTGCCGTTCGCCGATGGCCGCCAGGGTCCGCTCAACCGCGCCGCGCTCCTGCTCCACAGCCGCATATGCCCGCCCGCCGGCCTCTTGACTCAGCGCCGGCTCTTTGAGCAGGGGCAGCGCGGCCTGGGCCAGACTGGCCGCATCTGTCACCTCGACCCCCCCGCCGGTCCGTTTGAGCGCTTTAACGACCGAGCTAAAATTGCGGGTATATGGCCCGAACAACACCGGCACCTGGGCCAGGGCCGGTTCAATGACACTGTGTCCGCCCGGTCCTTTGACCAGACTGCCACCGACAAAGACGACCGCCGCGGCCGAGTAAAACGAGGCCAGCTCCCCCAGGCTGTCAAGTAGCAACACGCCGACAGCCGGACCGCTGGGCGGCTCGGGCTGGCTCCGTTTGGCATAGCTCAGGCAGGCTGTGGTCAGCAGACTCTCGACCTCGGCAAAACGCTGCGGATAGCGTGGGGCGAGCAGCAGCAGCAGTTCGGCAATATCGGCCCGCAGCCGGCGGTAGGCGTCAAGCGCGACCGCCTCTTCTCCCCGGTGGGTGCTGGCCGCTATCAGGACCGGTCGGTCGGCTAGGCCGAGCTGGCCCAGGATGGCCGTGCCCCGGTCGTCGGCCCGGACACTGCCGTCCACCTTGAAATTGCCGGTCACCACAACCCGCGGCCGGGGAGCTCCGGCGGCGATCAGGCGCTCGGCATCGGCTCGGGTCTGCATACAGCACAGGCTCAGCGTCCGAAACACGGGCGCAAACACGGGCCGCAACACACCGTAGCGGCGCGCGGCCCGGGCCGAGAACCGGCCGCTGACCAGGATGGCCGGGATGCCCTGCCGGATGAGCACAGACAGACAGTTGGGCCATATTTCGGTTTCTGTAAAAAAAAAGACCCGTGGCCGGAGTTGCTCTACCGTATGTCTGACACACAGCGGATGGTCAAGCGGGAAGTAGATCACCGCGTCGGCCTCTGGCAGCCGGCTGCTGGCCAGCCGGTAGGCCGTCGGGGTCAGGACCGAGAGCACCACGCTGGCGTCGGGAAACTGGGCTTTCAGCCCCTGCACAAAGGGCCGGGTGGCTAGGCTCTCACCCACCGACGGGGCGTGCAGCCACACCACCGGCCCGGCTCCTAGGCGACGGGTGACGGCAGCCGGCAGACAGCTCAGCCGTTGCGCCAGACCCAAACGGTAGCGCGGGCGGACCAGCAGGGTCAAGCCGATGAACGGCAGGATCAGCAGGCCGCCCAGGGTCAGGACACAGTTGTACACAAGTCGGCCCATGTTCATCCGCTCTGGTCCGGGGTGAAATAGGCGTCAGCCCGGGTTGTAATCTGACGCAGCCGCTGTTCCAACTCACGGCGCTTTGTTTCCATCACCGTGGCCGACGCGTCGGCCGGCACCCGGACCGGCGATCCAGCAATATATACAATCCTGCTGAAGGGCAGCGGGATGAGCAGCCGGTCCCAACTGCCGACCGTCGTTTTCCAGGCCGCGCCACAGGTGACCGGATAGACCGGGCCGCCGGTGGCCCGGGCCAACTGCAAGACCCCAGGTTTGGCCCGATAGCGCGGGCCGCGCGGCCCATCAGGGACAAGAATGCAGTCATAGCCCGCCCGGTAGGCCTCGCCCATGCCTTTGAGGCCGGCGACCCAGCCCCGGGTTGAAGAGCCCCGCACCGAGAGAATCTTGAAGCGGCTGATGACCCGCGAGATGATTTCCCCGTCCCGGTGAACGCTGTTCATGATACAGGCTTTCCGCCCCCGGTAGGGGAAGGGCATCAGGACCATCCGGTTATGCCAAAAGGCCAGAATGACCTGCCCACCCCGGGCCCAGTCGGCAAACAACTCCTGCGTCCCCACATATTCGATACGCACGGTCTTGCTCAAGGTCCACAGGGCACCGAGGGCGAGGCCGGTCCAGCCCCGGATTTTGAGTTCTTCGGTCCCGGAGAAACGCGGCGCATTGATGAAGGCTGGGGGAGAAGCCATCGGTAAGATCTTCCTGTGCTGCGCGGCGGCCGTCAACGCGGGCTGTCCTGGAATTGGAGGTCGTACAGCTTGCGATAGCGTGCGTTGTAGGCCAGCAGTTCTTCGTGGCCGCCCTCTTCAACAATCTGCCCGTCCTGGATCACGACAATCCGGTCGGCGCGCTGAATGGTCGATAGGCGGTGGGCGATGACCAGAACCGTGCGGTCGGTCATCACCCGTTCAATGGCCGCCTGCACCAGCCGCTCCGACTCGGTATCGAGCGATGAAGTGGCTTCGTCAAGGATGAGAATGGGCGCGTTTTTGAGCAGGGCGCGGGCAATCGCCAGCCGTTGACGCTGGCCGCCCGACAGGCGCACGCCCAACTCGCCAATAACGGTATCGTAGCCATCGGGCAGGGCCGCAATGAAATCGTGGGCATAGGCCGCCTCGGCCGCGGCAACGACCTCTTCGAGCGGGCGGGACGGCCCGCCGTAGGCGATATTATTGCGCACCGTGTCGTTAAACAGAAAGGTAAACTGGGTGACAACCGCGATCTGGGCCCGCAGCGATTGCAGGGTGATATCGCGGATATCGGCACCATCAATGCAGATGCGGCCCCGCTCCACATCGTAAAAGCGGGGGATCAGGTCGGCCAGGGTACTTTTGCCGCCGCCGCTCGGGCCGACGAGGGCTACGACCTCGCCGGCCCGGATATTGAGGCAGATATCTCTTAGCACCCACTCCTGCCCATAGCGGAAAGACACCTGCTCGAAGCGCACCCCCCGGGCGACCGTCGTCAGACACCGTGCCCCGGGCCGGTCGGTTACTTCTGGCGGTTCGTCCAGGACCTCAAACAGCCGCTCCGCGGCCGCTAGTCCGGTCTGGATAGCCGTGTTGGTCCGGGTCAGATGCTTGAATGGTTCGTACAACAACAGCATGGCGGTCAGAAAGGCCACAAACGCGCCCTGGGTCCGCCCACCCTCGATCACGCTGGAGCCACCATACCACACTACCGCGGCAATACCGCAGGCGGCAACCAGTTCTACCATAGACGGGACAAACGCCCGGAGTTGGCCGGCTCGCATGGCGTGGCGAAAGATCCGCCGGTTTTCCTCGGCAAAGCGCTGCTGCTCGTAGGCTTCCATGCCAAACGCTTTGACCACCCGGTTGCCCTGAATGGCCTCCTGGAGCAGGGCTGACAGATAGCCGAGCGCCCCCTGACCCTGGCGGCTGAAGCGGCGGACTTTTTTATACACCTGCATCAGGGGCAGAATGGTGAGCGGAAACACGATGAAGGCCAGGACGGCCAGAAACCAGTCTTTGACAAAGGCCACGATGACCAGGGCCAGCAGCGTGGTAGCATCCTTCATCATTGAGGCCGAGGTCTGGGTCAGGGCTTCGCGGACCAGGGTCGTATCGTTGGTGACCCGGGAGAGAATCGTGCCGGTCGGGTTGTTGTGGAAGTAGGCAACCGACAGATATTGGAGATGGCTGTTGAGGCGATTGCGCAGGTCTTCGACAATGCGCTGCCCCACATGTTCCATCAGATAGGTATGACCAAAATTGACCAGCCCGCGGACCACAAACACCCCGATGATGATGAGCGGCAGAATGCGGAGCGATTCCAGATTTTTCTCGGCAAAGATATCGTCAAAGATGTGCTCAACCACAAACGGGAGTGCGCCGCTCGTCGCGCTGAAGACCACCATGCAGCCGAGCGCCAGAAAAAACCGTGCCAGATAGGGGCGCAGGAACGGCAGGAGGCGACGGTAGATTTTCATTGGTAGATCATGTTCACAATCAGGCCGGCGGTCCGTTGGGCCGCGCCGCCATCTCCCAGCCGACGTCGGACCTCCCGCAAACCCTGTTGCGCCACGCTATACGCTCGGCGGCTGCTGAGCAAGCGCCGGGCCTCGTCGGCAACCCGGTCCGGCGTTACCGCCCCCTGGATCAATTCCGGCACGACCCGCCGCTCGGCGATCAGATTCGGCATTCCGATAAACGGCACCCTGACAAAGGCCCGGGCCAGCGCATAGCTCAGCCATGCCATGCGGTACACAATGACCATCGGCCGCTCCAGCAGAGCGGTTTCCAGGGTGGCGGTACCCGAGGCGACCACCGCCAAGTCTGCCGCATGGACGACATTATAGGTGTCGTCCTGCGCCACCCGGACAGGGCCGGCCAGCGGTTCAAGCACGGCCCGATCCAGGCCCGGGGCCAGGGCCAGGATGCACTGATAGGCAGGGCCGAGCCGGGCCGCGGCACCCAGTAGCGACGGCAGCAGATAGCGCACTTCGTGCGCCCGGCTGCCCGGCAGCAGGGCCAGCGTCGGCCGCTCGGACTCAAGCCGGTAGTGCCGCAGAGTCTCCTCTCGCGAGCGGGTCGCCCGCACCCGGTCCACCAGCGGATGGCCGACAAACTCGACCACACAGCCGTAGGCGGCGTAGAAGTCCGGTTCAAAGGGGAAGACCACGGCCAGCCGGTCCACCCGTTTGGTGATGGTGTAGACCCGCCGCGGCCGCCACGCCCATACCTGGGGGCTGATGTAGTAGAACACCGGCACTCCGGCCCGTTTGGCCACTTTTGCCAGGCGCAGGTTGAACTCCGGGAAATCGATCAGGAGCAGCAGGTCGGGCGGCTGGCGGCGCAACAGCCGGCTGAGCCGATGATAGGCGCGAATCAGGTTGCCGAGCTTATCCCTGGCCTCAAACAGCCCCATGCCGGCAATGGCGGTGCTGTCCACCAGGGTTTGCATCCCGGCCGTCCGCAGCGCCGGTCCGCCCACGCCGAAGACCTTGACGCGCGGCGCTCGGGCTTTGAGGCTGCGGACCACGTCTGCGCCGTGGACATCGCCCGAGGTTTCGCCGGCGACCAGCAGAATGCGCCGTGTGGCGGGCTGAAGGCTGGGGACCGGGGAGGAGGAAAGAGGCATGTTGGGGTCTTTTCAGGGTGGAGGGCAGGGGTTTCCGGCGACTAAGGGATTTCGAGGCTGGCAATGATCTGTTCGGCCAGCTCCAGGGCCTGGAGACCCTCACGGCCACTGACAACAGGCGTGGTGCGGGTGCGCACCGCCCGGAGAAAGTCACGGATTTCTTCTTCCAGGGCGTCTTCGCCGTTCACCTCACGCTCCTCAAAGCGCAGGTTTGGCAGGCTCCCGGACCCAGGCTCCCGCCAACAGATCCGTATGCGGTGTTCGCCGTAATCCACCACCAGATAGGTATTGGGCTGAAAAATACGCATCTTGCGCTCCCGTTTAAGGGCCACCCGGCTAGCCGTGATATTGGCGATACAGCCCGAAGCAAAGCGCAGCCGGACATGGGCGATATCCGGTTCTGAGGTCAGGACCGGCACGCCAAATGCCTCAATCGAGTTGGGTTCTGAGCGGACAACACTCAGAATCACGTCCAGGTCATGGATCATCAGGTCCCGCACCACATCAACATCGGTCCCGCGCTCTACAAATGGCGCGACCCGCTGGCATTCGATAAACCGGGGCGTAGTCAAAATACCGCTCAGCGAGCGCAGCGCCGGGTTGAAGCGCTCCAGATGCCCGACCTGAAGAATCCGTCCGGTTTGGGCGGCCAGCTCAACCAGCTCGCGGCCCTCCGCGGCGGTGGCGGTCAGCGGCTTTTCGACCAGCACATCCACTCCCTGCCGCAGAAAATCCCGCGCAATCGCGTGGTGAAGTTGGGTGGGCACGGCTAGGCTCACGCACTCCACCCGGCCGACCAGCTCCTGGTAATCCACCAGCGCCTCAGCCTGATATTGATCGGCCAGCGCACCGGCCCGCCCGCGGTCCACATCCACCACTCCGACCAGGCTGACAGCGGGCTGGCCGGCGTATTTCTCGACATGGAAGCGTCCCAGATGGCCGACGCCAACCACGCCGACCCGCAGGCACGCCGGGTAAGAACTCATGGTGGGTCTTCCATCCCCCAGGCGCGTTTCATCTTGTCCACTATAGGCAAGTTTGCGGCCGGAATCCAATGGCACCCGCCTAGCGCATAGCGGCCCGATTCGGCACGACAACGGCTATGGAGCAAAAACCAAACGGAACAAAGACCGACACGGCCAATCGGCCTGAGAGCGAGCCCTTGTTCGAGACCCTGCCCACCCGATGCTTTACCGGCTGGCTGGCCGCGCTGAACAGCGCCCTGGCGGTCATTACCTGTCCAGGTCGGCAAGCGGCTGTTCGTCGTCGAAGAAGACAACTTGCCCGGACAGCCTCAATCGGGCCGGCTGATCTGTGATTTATGTGATTGGGGTGATTAAAGGGCGTGGAGGTGATGAAGTTTCGGCGTTGGCGGGTACCATTCCCTCCCTGGAGGGGGACACGGTCAGGGAGGCCCGCCAGCAGCTTGTCGGTCGGCTGAGCGGCGCATCAGTCTGGATACCCCTGCTTGTGACATGTCGGCTTCCACTTGGCGGCTACGCCGACCTCCACGTTTCTGCTGCCCTCCGAGCAAGCCCTTCTCCCCTGGTCATTCCGGCTAAAAGCTGTGGGCACTGGCCCTTGTACACCAAGTGTCTGTCCGCTCCAGGAATCTTCTGTGCAGTCTGCAATCCAGCTTCAGCCTCCCCTTGAGGGAGGGTGCGAGGGGCAGTATGAGTGCGCTGGACTATCCTGGACTGCGGCCGGTTGAGGCTTTTTCGGTGTCGGTCGAAAACGCCACCCGCATCTATCTGCGTGACCCGCAGAACTACGCCACCGAGTCGCTGCTGTTGCCCCCGGCCACCTGTTTTATCCTGAGCCATTTTGACGGCCAGCACTCGCTGCCGGACATCCAGGAGGCGTTTACCCGCCAGTTCAGCCAAGTCCTGCCCGGCGAGCAGTTACGGAGCCTGATTGCGCAGTTGGACGCCTGCTATTACTTGGACAGCGAGCGCTTTGCCCGCCTCCAGCAGGGGACGCTGGCCGCCTTCCGCCGGGCCACAGTCCGCGACATGGCCCACGCTGATACCCGTTACTCGTCACAGGCCGACGAGTTCCGTCGGCAGATGACGGGCTTTTTCGGCGACGAGCAGGGACCGGGCCGGCCCGGGGCCGGCGGCCAGAGCGGGGAGCCGCTGCGCGGTCTGATCGCCCCCCATATTGACCTGCGGGTCGGCGGCCCGACCTACGCCTGGGCGTATAAGGAGTTGGCCGAGCAGTCCGAGGCTGAGCTGTTCATTGTACTGGGAACCTCGCACACCGCGGGCACCGAGTTGTTTGTTTCGACCTGCAGGGACTATGCGACGCCGCTGGGGCCGGTCACAACCGACCGGGCGTTTGTGAACGCCTTGCAGACTAACTGTGGCCACGATCTGTTTGCCGATGAGTTGCTGCACCGGACCGAGCATTCGCTCGAGTTTCAGATGCTGTTCCTCAAGTATTCCCTGGCCGACCGACAGGATTTTACGGTCGTGCCGATCCTGGTGTCGTCTTTTCACCACATGATCATGACCTGGACGCCGCCGACTGAGACGCCCCGGGTGACTGATTTTCTGGCCGCCCTGCGCAAGACGATTGCAGACGAGGGCCGGGCGGTGTGCGTTGTGGCCGGGGTGGACTTTGCCCATGTGGGCCGGAAGTTCGGCGACCAGGGCGAGCTGACGCAGGACGTTCCGGACTGGGTAGAGGCCGAAGACCGGCAGCTGATCCGTGCCCTGGAAAATGTTGATCCGGGCGACTTCTTTGAGCAGATCGCCAAGGACAGTGATAAGCGCCGGGGGTGCGGTTTTGCGCCCATGTATACCATGCTGCATCTGCTCAACGCCGAGCGTGGCAGGCTGCTCAGATATGACCGCTAGCTCGACCGCCAGACCCAGTCGTCGGTCAGCTTTGCCAGTGTGGCCTTTTACTGAGCGCGGGGCGGGACCTTAGTGCTGCCCCGCATAGCTGATCCGATAGATCGCGTTGGCCCGATCGTCCGAGACCAGCAGCGCGCCGTCGGGCATGACCAGCACATCGGCCGGCCGGCCCCAGGCCGAGCGGCCTTGCAGCCAGCCTTGGGCAAATACCTCGTAGGAGACCGGAACCTTGTCTTGCAGCCGGACGAGGCTGATGCGGTAGCCAATGGGGTCGCTGCGGTTCCACGAGCCGTGTTCGGCAATGAATATCTGGTTGTGGTAGGCCGGTGGGAACATGGTGCCGGTGTAGAATCGCATGCCGACCGCGGCGACATGTGGGCCGAGTTCCTGGGCTGTGCCGGTAAAATCGGCACATGGACGCTGGTGGCCAAACTCGGGGTCCGGGATGCGGCCGGCGTGGCAGTACGGAAAACCGAAATGAAAGCCCGGCTCGGGGGCGCGGTTCAACTCGTCGGGAGGAAGGTCATTGCCCAGATTGTCCCGCCCGTTGTCGGTAAACCACAGCTCCCCGGTGTTGGGGTGCCAGTCAAAGCCCACCGTGTTTCTGATGCCCCGGGCAAAGACCTCGACACCACTGCCGTCGGCGTTCATACGCAGCAGCGAGGCGTAGCGTTCGTCGGTCCGCAGGCACACATTGCATGGCGCGCCGACCGGCACATAGAGTTTACCGTCCGGCCCAAAGCCGATGAACTTCCAGCCGTGCCAGCGGTCGGTCGGCAGCCCAGCCTTGACCACGACCGGCTGGGGCGGGTTATTGAGGCGGGCTTCGATGCTCTCAAAACGCAGGATGCGGTGGATCTCGGCCACATACAGCGCGCCGTCACGAAAGGCCACGCCGTTGGGGGCGAACAGTCCGCCGGCCAGACGAACGACGCTATCGGCCCTGTGGTCGGCGTCTCTATTGACCAGCGCATAGACGCTACCCTCGGCTCGGGTGCCAACAAAAACCGTTCCCCGCTCGCCGAGGGCCAGGGAACGGGTACCAGGCACGGTCGCGTACAGGCCGATGGCAAAGCCGTCTGGCAGGTTAATTGTGTCCAGGCGGTCTGCCGGCTGGCTGTGGCTTGAGGTGCAGGAAAGGAGGCCAACAAGGACGGCAAGACGCAGGGGGAATTGTAGCAACACGGTCAGGGCTTCCTGGGTAGGGATGGCTCCAACTGTGGCACGCCGGGACTGATGCATCAAGCGCGGCCTGTTGTTTCGCCTTTTGTTTGCTGGCATAACAGGCGGGAGGGGTGCCGTTATGATCTTGACGCGCAGACAGAGAGAGATTTGGGAATATCTGGACGACTACACCGCCAGCCACGGCTACGCGCCGACTCTGGAGGATATCGGGGCGCATTTTGGGCTGTCGTCGCTGGCCACCGTCCATAAACATCTGATCAATCTCGAACGCAAAGGGGTGATTCGTCGTAAGCGGAATCTGAGTCGGGCGATTGAGCTGACACCGCCCCACAAAACGGCCCAGGCCCTGGAACTGCCCTTGCTGGGTCAGGTGGCGGCCGGGCTGCCGATCGAGGCGGTTGAGATTCAGGACGCCTTGTCCGTTCCGGCTGACCTAGTGCGGCACGCCCACGAAGCCTTCGCCCTGCGGGTCACAGGCCGCTCCATGATTGACGAGGGCATCCTGGACGGCGATTTCATCGTTGTTGAGCAACGACCCAGCGCCGATAACGGGCAAACCGTGGTGACCCTGCTCCAGGGCGAGGCCACGGTCAAAAAGTTCTACCGTGAAGCCGGCGGCCGCATTCGCCTCCAACCCGCCAATCCCGACATGGAGCCGATTGTGGTGGACGAGACCGAGGTCGAGATTCAGGGCGTGGTCAGCGCGGTGGTGCGGAAGTACAGGACCTAGGGGCCGGCCGGCGGTATGGCTTTCTCGCTGTATGTCCACATTCCCTACTGTCTGGTCAAATGCCCCTACTGCGATTTTAACGCCTACGGTGGGCGGAGTTGGCCGGAAGAGCGCTATGTTGATGCGCTGTGCGCCGAACTTCGCCACGCAGTCAAGCAGCCGCTCTGGCGGGCCGAACGGGTTGAGACGATCTACTTTGGCGGCGGAACGCCGTCGCTGTTTGCCCCGGCCTCAATTGAGCGTTTTCTGCGCGCGGTGGCCCAGCTGTGCCCCCTGGCCGCCGAAGCCGAAATCAGCCTGGAGGCCGACCCGGCGTCGGTCAGCCAAGACACGCTGGCCGGCTTCGGGTCGGTGGGGATCAACCGGCTGAGCTTCGGCGTGCAGTCCTTTGAGCCGGCGGTGCTGAAAACGCTGGGCCGGATGCACACCGGAGATGACGCCCGGCGGGCCATTGGCTGGGCACGGGAGGCCGGTTTTGACAACCTGAGCTTTGATCTGATGTTTGGCGTACCGGGCCAGACCTTGGCCGGCCTCGAGGCCGACTTGGCCGAGGCGCTGGCCTGCCGGCCTGAGCATGTCTCGATCTACAACCTGAGCTATGAGGAGGGCACGCCGTTTTTTCGGTGGCGGCAGACGGGCCGGCTGCGGCCGGTTGACGAAGACCTGGAGGTGGCCATGTTTGGGCTGATTCAGGACCGCTTGGGCCACGCCTACCGGCAGTACGAAATCTCGAACTTTGCCCGTCCGGGCTTTGTCTCACGGCACAACCGGGGCTACTGGACCAGCCGCAACTATCTGGGGCTGGGGGCCGGGGCGCACTCGTTCTGCGGTGAGCCGGGCTGGGGCCGACGCTGGAGCAACGAGGCCAGCCCACGCACCTATATGGCCAAGGCTATCTCGGACGGAGACGCGCGCTGCTTTGAAGAGACCTTGAGTCAAGACCAAGCCCGGGCCGAGTTCCTGTTTCTCGGCCTGCGCCAGCTCGAGGGCTTTGCGCCCGAGACCTTTGCCGCCCGCTTTGGGCAGGGCCTAGGGGCGGCTTTCCCACGGCTGAACAAGCTGATTGACGCCGGCGTGCTCCACCACGAAGCCGGGCGGCTGAAGCTCAGCCGGCGGGGGCTGCTGATCGCCGACAGCGTGTTTGCGGCTGTGCTGAATCACCCGTCACTGTCCGCACTGTGATCTGTCTGAATCCACGAAGTATTCACGCAAGACCTGCATGTAGGGGCCGCAGGCGCGTCGGGCTTTAACAAAGTCGCGCGCCTCGTCCAGCCCTAAGCCGCGGTGGGCGTGCAGGTAGGCAATGGCCAGGGTCGGAGCCCGGTTGCAGCCGGCGTTGCAATGCACGAAAACCGGCGTACCGGCTCGGATAAAGGTGTGGAGCGCGGTCAGGGCCTGGGGCAGGCTGGCGGCTAGGCTCTGACAGTTGAAGTCGGCGACCGGCACCCGACAGAAGGCGATCCGGCACTGACCATAGGCCGAGTCCAGCGCCGGCAGACTGAGCCGGTTGAGCGCAAGGTCGTCGTCGTCCTGGAGGCTTAGGACGGCGGCAATCCCGAACTTGCGCTTCAACCAGGCAATGTCTTCAAGCCGAGGGTATTCGCCGACAAACAGGCCGGGCAGAATCTCGCACACCTCGGGCCGTTGGTCACGCGCAGAGATGTGAGCAGCCGGCGAAAACGGGTCGTAGAAATCAGTCATGCCGGCAGGCTAGAGGAGCGCGCCGGACGGGTCAAGACAGCCCCGTTTTCCATCGCCGCGGAGAGGCTTGCCAGGACCGGGGTATTTCCGCTAGGTAATAGGAAGACGACGGGGCACTGACGCTACCCGTTCCTGAATAAAGGAGGACTCGACATGAGCGCAGACAATGAAAAATTGGTCACTGACTTTTGTCAGGCGTGGTCAGGCAAGAATACCGACGAGGTGCTGAGCTACCTCACGGAGGACTGCTTTTACCATAACATTCCGATGGAGCCGTATGTCGGCCATGACGCCATTCGCAAGTTTGTTGAACCCTTCCTGCGTGGCGCGGACAGCGTGCAGTTCGATATCCTGCACACCACCTCGGCCGGCAATGTGGTCATGAATGAACGGGTTGACCACTTTGTCATGGGCGAGAAAAAGTTGTCGCTGCCGGTTGCCGGGGTGTTTGAAATCCAGAATGGCAAAATTGCGTCGTGGCGCGATTACTTCGACCTTGACACATTTAACCGGCAGATGAACGGCTGAGACGCCCCGCTGGCGTCGCCCCCGAACGTTCCTGCACAGGTAGAAAGGCTGGTCTATGGAGAAACTTGTTCCCGGGCTCGAAGGTGTGCCCATTATGGAGTCGCAGGTGGGCTTTATCGACGGCCAGAAAGGCGTCCTCGAATATCGCGGTATTCCGATTGAGGAACTGGCCGAGAAAAGCTCCTACGAAGAAGTGGCCTATCTGTTGTTGTGGGGCAGGCTGCCCACGCGCCTGGAGTTGGAAAAATTCGATCACGACCTCCGCACCCATCGGCGGATCAAATACCGGGTCGTTGATGTGCTCAAATCCTTCCCGGAAAACGGCCATCCGATGGACGCCCTGCAATCGGTGGTGGCCGCCCTCGGTATGTTCTACCCGGCAAAAGACGTGGCCGACCAGGATCAGAACTACTGGTCAATTGTGCGCCTGATCGCCAAGCTACCGACAATTGTGGCCGCTTTTGAGCGTATGCGTCACGGCGACGAGCCGGTCAAGCCGCGCGATGATCTGTCGCACGCGGCTAATTTTCTGTGGATGCTGAACGAAAAAGAGCCCGACCCGCTCGAAGCCCACATCATGGATGTGTGTCTGATTTTGCATGCCGAGCACACCATGAACGCCTCGACTTTCAGCGGGCTGGTGGTTGGCTCAACCCTGGCCGATCCGTATACGATGGTCTCGTCGGCGATTGGGGCGCTGACCGGGCCGCTGCACGGCGGGGCCAACGAGCAGGCGCTGCGCATGTTCCGTGAAATCGAAACGGTTGACAAGGTGCGGCCCTATATCGATGCCAAGCTCAAGGCCAAGGCCAAGATCATGGGCGTTGGCCACCGCGTCTACAAAGTCAAAGACCCGCGTGCGTTTGCCTTGCAGGGCTTGGCCCACAGCCTGTTTGAGCAAAAGGGCGAGCATCCGCTGTATAAGGTTGCCCAAGAGGTGGAAACCGTGATTGGCGAGCACGTCGGGCGCAAAGGCATTGCCTCAAACGTCGATTTCTACTCTGGGGTGGTCTACGACAAGCTCGGTATCCCGATTGACCAGTTCACCCCCATCTTTGCCATTGCGCGGGTGGCCGGCTGGCTGGCCCATTGGGTTGAGCAGCTGCCGAACAACCGCATCTTCCGGCCCACCCAGGTCTACACCGGCGACCACGCCGTCTCCTATGTCCAGGCTGAGCAGCGGAGCTAGCAGACCCGAGGCGTGAGGGATTCTCCCCCCTCCGCTCCGGTCGGCCTAGCGTCTGCCCGCTACCTCTGGATTGGCGCAGTTCAGCGGGGCGTGTCCATTCCTGAGCCGATTGACGTTCTCGGCGACTCTCTTGCCGATGCCCTGAAGGCTGAGATCGGTGGCTCCGCCGAAGTGCGGGGTGGCGATGACATTATAGGAAAAGATGGGGTCGGTCGGGTCAAACGGCTCGTGCCAGAACACGTCCAGGCCGGCCCCGGCCAGCCGCCCGTCTTTGAGCGCAGCCAGAAAGGCGTCGTAGTCCACAACCGGGCCACGCGCGACATTGATGAGAAATGCGCCGGACTTCATGGCACCAAACTCGGCCGGCCCTATCAGGCCGCGTGTTTCGTCGTTCAGCGGCGGGGCGACAATAACAAAATCTGCTTGGCCAAGCGCCTCGTGGAGGTTGCCCAGCCGGCCGTGAAAATCGACCGGGATGGCGTTTTCTTCGGGCGTGCCTTTGGGGCCGCGTTTGGAGACGGCCAGGATGCGGTCCATCTCAAAACCAGCCAGCCGGCGGACGACCTCGCGGCCAATGCCGCCATAGCCGATGATCGCCGCGCTGCGGCCCTTGAGGGTCAGACCCATTGGCGTGCCGAGCTTTTGCTGGGCAATGCTCTCTTGGGCCTGGGGATAGCGGCGGGCCAGGGCAAGCATGAAGAACAGGCTGAGTTCAGCAACCGACTCAGCGTTGCCGGTGCCGGCACTGGGCACATTGGCGACATACACCCCGGCCTGGGTGGCGGCCGGAATATCGACCGAATCCAGCCCGGCCCCGTACTGCTGGACTAGCTTGAGACGCGGCGCGGCAAAGGCCGCAGCCCCAATCGGCGAGACCGTCGGAATCAGGATATCGGCCTGCCGGGCGACCTCGGCGACCTGCTCAGGCGGGCACTCCAGCACCTCGTCGTCCGGCAACTCTTTTTGCAAGACCTTCCTGATATAGGCCAATCCCTTGCGGCAAAAATAGATACGCATCGCGTTTTCCCTTGATCGTTGGGGGTGTCTGGCAGATAATAAGCCGCCTGAGCACTGTTGACCTCGCATGAAGGAGGGGATCACTATGGACTACAGCCGTTATCATTATCTGAGCGCCGAACGCAAGGACAACATCCTCACCCTGGCTTTTAATCGGCCAGACTCCTTGAACGCCATCAATGCCGAGCTGCACACCGAGTTGTCGCATATTTTTGCCGATATCGCCCACGACCGGGAGACCGAGGTGGTGCTCCTGACCGGCAAGGGCCGGGCTTTTTGCGCGGGCGGCGATATCAAGTGGTTTCAGGACATGACCGGGCCGCAGCTCGACGCCCTGTTCGCCGAGGCGCGCAAGATCATCATTGACATGCTGGAGGTAGAACAGCCGATTATTGCTGCGGTCAACGGCCCGGCAACCGGCCTGGGGGCAACCTTGGCCCTGTTCTGTGACGTGATTTACGCCGCGGACAATGCCCGGATTGGCGACCCGCATGTGCGGGTCGGGGTGGTGGCCGGTGATGGCGGGGCGGTGATCTGGCCGTGGCTGGTCGGCGCAGCCCGGGCCAAAGAGTTTCTGATGACCGGCGATCTGGTGACTGCCCACGAGGCCGAGCGCATCGGGCTGGTGAACCATGTGGTGCCGAGTGAGGAGCTGATGGACCGGGCAACCGCGTTTGCGAGCCGTCTGGCCAAGGGGCCGAGCAAGGCGATTCGCTGGACCAAGGTGTCGGTGAATAAAATTTTGCGCGATACGGCCAATCTGGTTCTGGACACATCCCTGGCTTTGGAGAAGCACTGTTTCCATACACAAGATCATCAAGAGGCCATTCGCTCCTTTGTGGAAAAGCGAGCACCCGAGTTCACTGGAAAATAAGGGAGACCCGATGAGCGCTGCGACACCAAACCCGCTCGGCAGCCTGCTTGACTTCTCCGGCAAAACCGCGCTGGTGGCCGGCGTCCTGGACGAACACTCGATCGGCTGGCCGATTGCCAAGCTGCTGAACGACGGCGGGGCGCGGGTGGCCCTGTCCATTCAGCGCAAAGCCGTCCGTCGCCTGTTGGGCGCAATCCCGGAGCAGCTCACCGATCCGCTCATCCTGGAGTGTGACGTGAGTAAGGATGAGCAGCTAGAGCGGCTGTTTGCCGAGTTGGGCCAGGAGTTCGGGCAACTCGATTTTCTCATTCACTCCATCGCCTACGCCCCGCCGGCGTCTTTTCAGCGGCGTTTTCTGGATATCGGGCGGGACGATTTTCAGCTGGCGATGGACATCAGCACCTACTCGCTGATTGGGCTGGCGCGCGGTGCATTCCCGTTGATGAAAGACCGCGGCGGCTGCATTCTGGCCATGACCTATTATGCTGGCGAGAAGGTCATTCCGGGCTATCAGCTGATGAGCATCACCAAGGCGGCGCTCGACAATATCATCAGGAATCTGGCCTACGACCTCGCCCCCCACCGCATCCGGGTTAACGGCCTGTCGCCCGGCCCGACCGCCACCAAGGCCGGCACGAGCATCCCCGGCTTTGCCGTCATGCAGGACCACATGAAGCGCTTTGCGCCCCTTCAGGCCGAGATTCTGAACTCCGACACAGGCAGGGCGGCGCTGTTTCTGTGCAGCCCGCTGGCCGACAAGATCACCGGGGAAATTGTCCACATCGACGGCGGCTATAACATCCTGGGCATGTCGGTCGAGCGGCCGCGGGACGAGTAGGGACACCAGGGAGGAAACCGTGACAAAGAGATGGGTGCCAATTCAAGACTACGAAAGCTCACCGGCTGAACTCGCTCAAGCCGAGTTGCGTCCCCTGGCGCAAGTCTGGCGCGAGCAGTACGACCGCCTGAAAGATCGGGACGCCTTCCGGCAATTCGATGAGCGACTGAGGCGCGAATGGGCGGTTGAGACCGGGTTGATTGAGCGGCTGTATACCCTCGATCGCGGCGTGACAGAACTGCTGATTGATCGCGGTATAAACGCCGCCTTGATCCCACACGAAAGCGCGCAGAATCCACAATCCATTGTGTCAATGATTGAAGATCACAAGGGAGCAGTGGACGCTGTCTTTGATTTTGTCAAAGGGAACCGTTCACTGTCCACCAGCTATGTCAAGGACCTGCACGCTCTGATGACGCAGCATCAGGAGACGGTGGAAGGCATTGACTCCTCTGGTAAGAAGACAAGGGTTCCCCTCCTCAGAGGCGCTTACAAACTTCAGCCGAACAATCCTAAACGTCCCGATGGAGAGTTGCACGAATACTGTCCACCAGAGCAGGTTGCCTCGGAGATGGACAGATTGATCGAGATGTATGGCGCTCACGGTGATGTCGCATCGGAAGTAGAAGCTGCCTGGTTGCACCACCGATTTACCCAGATACACCCATTTCAGGACGGCAATGGGCGCGTTGCCCGAGCCCTCGCTACGCTGGTTTTTGTCAAGGCGGGCTGGTTTCCGTTGGTGGTCAGGGACCGCGAGCGTGAGCGCTATCTTGATGCTTTGGAAGCCGCAGACGACGGAAATCTGGCGGACTTGGTGGCGTACTTCGCCGGCCTCCAGAGAGCCGAGTTCGTAAAGGCCCTCAGCATTGCCGAAGATGTCCTCATATCCCGCCGTGTTGAGGATACCATTGCGTCTGTCCGGCAGCAGTTGGCGAAGCGCAGGGATTCTCTTGTCGCCGAGTGGGAATCGGCCAAGTCCATTGCCGCCCATTTATGCAATCAATCTGAACGCCGTCTTGCTGAGGTTGCGGAACAATTGCGCGTGGAAATGCGGGGCGTTCTCGAACACGCCGAATTTTTCGCCGACCGTGCTGCAGACGGGGACCGGAACAGCCACTACTTTCGCTCCCAGATCATTGAGAGTGCAAAGGCGCTCAACTACTTCGCTAATACGCAGACTTATCGTTCCTGGGCGCGCCTGGTGATGAAGAACGCCAACCGAACAGAACTGTTGATTGCGTTTCACGGGCTTGGTCACGGGTTCCAGGGGGTGATCGCCTGTTCTGCGACGTGGTTTCAGCGGGTGGAAACAGAGGACGGAGAGCGCGAGATCGGCACGGTGACACCTGTGACCGATCAGGTATTCCAGATCAACTACAAGGAGGCACAGGAGGAGGCAGAGGCGCGGTTTCTGCCCTGGCTGGAGAGTGCCATAGTCCGCAGCCTGGAGCTGTGGCAATCCACCGCCCTGTAAATTGAAGGCTGGACGGGGATGGTTCACATAGGGCGAGAGTCGCGGCCGGGGGGCGGGTGAGTGATCCTCAGCCCTCCTGCAATGGGGATGGGCTTTTCTCGCAGAACTTGACGACTATAGAGGTATCCCCCAACAGTTCAAACAACTGAGAGAAAAAGATTTGGGCGCTTTCTTCTGCCTGCTGTTTGATGCCTCTGGCCGTTAGCATGACCTCGGCACGTCTTCGCGCGGCGTCTGAGAGCTTTTGCTCAACATCCGTATTAGGGAATTTAGCGGAAGCGTCCCATATAAAACTCAGTTTCTCTTGGATTTCCGTTTCGAGAGAAATGGGAGGAAGGCAAACTGTGAATCTGCCGCCCTCTTCGTGGCTCCTTATTCTGGACACTGGTAAGGACGCATCAACTGTCGAGACGGAAATGTACTCCACCGTCTCGTCCCCTTCATCCTGAGCGACTACCTCGCCCCTGGAATTGACATGGTACTCGTGGAAATCCGAGGCGACTGTACGAGTGATATGCAGGTCGTCTTTTTCCTTCATTGAGTCCAAGATGACTGTCACCGTATCGAGGTCGTGTTGGATGGCTCCTCCGGTGCCGATTCCGATTATGTTAAGAGCGCTAATGATCAAAAATACCACGACAACAATCGGAAGAACCCACCTAACAACCCAAAGAACCCACTTAACAACCGGGCTCATGATGTTCCAGTCTCCTGTTCAGAAGCGTCGAAGGTTATAGCAATTTTGTGGCCGGGGAAAAAGCTCTCGAGTAAGTCCTTGATTACCTGCTCGGTCCGCTCTTGGACTTTTTCGTCAAAATTGTACCGGCGCATCCACTCGGGAAGTTTTTCTTGCAGAGCGATACGGGTATATTTGACAATATCTGTCGTGTCTGGAGAAAAAAACCAATTACTTGAACGAGTACGGATAACATCCGTAATACAGTCCTCCCGCGCTACAAATTGGGGCGATCCAATGACGCGAGGCGGAGGGAGGGTGAGTTTAATGAGATCAGCGTCAACTTGGTAGTGTTTGTCTGTCAATTCGGGAAGATCAAGTCCGTATCTCATATCGAGACAGCCGCGATAAAGGATTTCTGTGCGCTTGTCTCTGCCGAGCAATCCTCCTGTCAGGAGTTGGACAGAGATGTTTCCATCCTCTCCTTCGGTTGCCCGCGTAATTACCTCGACGGAGGTTTTGTACACGGTTAACTTCTGAATGTTGATAGATTCTAACACCTGAACGGCTGGACTTTGGAAGCTGCCTACCGCTTTTTGCAATTCACGAAGACCCCAGAGAACGATAACAATTATGACGAACAGCGTACAGATCGACAGCCAAGACCCTCTCTTTTCTTGGGTTTCTCGGTTTTGATGCCCCGCCGGCCTCGTATCCTGAGACCGGACATTTGTAAGATAGCCTCGTATCTGAGACCAAAAGGTCGACAGGTGGTTTTGTATCTGAGACCAAAGATTTTTAGGAGACTCACCCATCAAATTCTCTCTTATCCAGAGCTGGAGTGTTGCTCCGTTGGCACACAGATCATAGTCAGCGTATTCCCTTTGATAAGGTTAGGGAATTTCAGGATAATTCTTTCATCCCTGTCGCTCTTCGCCTCAGCGTATCCATACCCTCCTTCCCACTCTACACGGGCAAGTTCGTGCTCGGAGTTTCCCCAGGTTTTGACGACGGCTGTACTTTTACCGAGTTTGAGAATCCATGCCTGCGCTTCTTCGGCAATTTTTGTGTTCGCCAAGAGGTGCGTATTCGCGTTGGTCGTCCCATCGATGTCGCCTAGGCATCTGCCAGCAATATCTTGGGAGTCTGAACAGGCTCCCGCCCCGAAACAGGCGACGATCAGGCAAGCAATAAGGATGTCGGGGGAGTAGGGCATTACGTCGTCTCCTGGATGGCTGTCTCCATAGCACGACGGAAGACGCTTGACAAGGCGGACAGTCACGCTAGGTCTTGCTTCCTACGGCCTCCCGGATGTTGTCCAGACCCTCCCTATCAAGGATATGGTTCAGGCCGTGGGCGATGCGTCGGGCTAAGAACGGCCCTTCGTAGATCAGGCCGGTGTAGAGCTGGACGAGGGAGGCTCCGGCGCATATGCGTTCATAGGCGTCTGTGGCCGAGAAGATGCCGCCGACGCCGATCAGGGGCAGCTTGCCTTCGACGGTCCGGAACAGGCTGCGCATGACCGCGGTGGCCCGCTTGGCCAGGGGACGTCCGCTCAGGCCGCCGGCCTCATTGATGGGGCGGCGCAGCTCGGGCCGGGCGAGGGTGGTGTTGGTGGCGATCAGGCCGGCAATGCCAAGTTCAAGCGCGAGTCTGGCGATTTCGTGAATGGCCGTATCGCCCAGGTCGGGCGTAATTTTTATCAAGACTGGTTTGGGGGCGGTAGCGGTCTGTTGAGCGAGTTGGATTACCTGTGTCAGGAGGGCTTCGAGTAGCTTGCCCAAGCGTTCAACTTCCTGGAGTTTGCGCAGCTCGGGGGTGTTGGGGGAGCTGACATTCACAACTAGATAGTCGGCAAAGGGCAGGAGTCGGGCGCAGCTCTCCAGGTAGTCGTCAACTGCGTTTTCAAGTGGCGTCTTCGCAGACTTGCCAATGTTGATGCCGAAGGGAATGGGACGCTGGCAGCCCTTCAGCAGACGACTGAGACCTTGAGCCGCGGCAGCCGCTCCAATGTTAGGAAAGCCGTAACGGTTAATACAAGCTTGGTCCTCTGCCAGGCGAAAAACACGCGGCCTGGGATTGCCCGGCTGGGCTTGTGCGGTCAGCGTACCGAACTCGGCAAAACCGAATCCCAAGAATGGCCATGCGAGTGGGACTTCGGCGTTTTTGTCAAGACCAGCAGCCGAACCGACTGGATTCGGGAAACGCAGCCCCCATAGTTCCTGGCTGAGGCGGGGGTCACTTGGAGGCATTGATTTGAACGGAGAGGCTTGCAGCAGCCGGAGTGCGATCAGGACGAGACGGTGGGCGCGCTCCGGGGCAAGGGAGAAGACAAAGGGACGCAGGCGGGGGTAGAGCGGCAAAGCCTGGAAGGGGGGTGCGGAGGTGCGGTGAAGAGGGAAGCTCTGGTCGGAGGGCCTGTGCCATGTCATGCGGTACATCTGGTCATCCTCGTCCAGCGTGTCGGTCTCGCAGCAGGACCAGGGTCTGCGAAGCGGCCGCTTGTTGGGCGCTTTTTTTGCGCGGCCCCTCGCCCCGCCCGTAGGCTTTGCCGGCGATGATGACCCGACTGACAAAACGCCGGTGATGGTCGGGGCCGGTGGCCTCAAGCACCTCGTAGGTCGGGGGCTGTTTGAATATCTGCTGGGTCAACTCTTGTAAACGGGTCTTGCTGTCAAATCGGCCGACCACGGGTTTGTGCTCCAGGTCTGCGGCAAAATGAGCGGCCACCAGCCGCAGCACCGGACCAAAGCCGCCGTCCAGATAGACCGCCCCCAGCACGGCCTCATAGGCGCAGGCCAGAATAGAGCCTTTGCGCCGGCCGTCGCTGCGCTCTTCGCCACGACCGAGACGCAGCCAGCGGCCTATGGTCAGGGCCTTGGCCTTGTGGGCTAAGGTGCGGGCGTTGACCAGGGAGGCACGCATTTTTGACAGCTCGCCCTCGTGGGATTCAGGGAAGCGGCGCAGGAGCAGGTCGCTGATCGCCAGGTCAAGGACCGCATCGCCCAGGAACTCGAGGGTTTCGTTGGTCTCTTCTCCGGGGGTGAGGGGAAAGGAGCGGTGGGTCAGGGCCAGGGTCAGCAGCGCGTAGCGGCGGAAGCGATAGCCGAGGGAGGTCTCGAACTCGGTGTAGGAGGGCGGGCTGTCCGGCATGGGCTTAGGACTCGTGGCTTGAGTGCTGCGCGTCGGGGGGCACGATTTTTCCCCACAGCTTGCCGCCACTGACGCGGCTCAGGCGGACCGCTCGCTCGTGGTTCATGTGCTCGTCGCCACCTGCAGCTAAGATTCTCAGGTAATTGCGGCTGTAGCCCTTGAGCAGGCCGGTCGTCTTGTCTCGGCTGTGCTCAAACAGGACCGGCAGGGTGTGGCCGACGAACCGGGTGGCAAACGCGGATTTTTTGCGCTCGCCAAGTGTGCGGACCTGGCGGGCGCGGCGGGCGATAGTCGACTTGGGGACGGGATCGATGAATTTGGCCGCGGTGGTGCCGCTCCGGGCGGAATACGGGAAGACATGAAAATAGGTAAACGGGCTGTCCTCCAGAAAACGATAGCCCTGGGCAAACTCGGCCTCGCCCTCACCGGGAAAGCCGACAATCAGGTCGGTTCCAAGGGCGGCCTGGGGCAGGCGGTCTCGGAGACAGGCCAGCACCTCGCCGGCCAGGGCTCGATCGTAGCGGCGGCGCATACGCGCTAAGATGCGATCGTCGCCCGATTGGAGCGGAATATGGAGATGGGGGCAGATGGTCTGGGCCTGGGCCAGGAGGCGGATGAGGGCCGGGCTGAACTCGTGCGGATCAAGAGAACTGAGCCGGACACGCGGGACCGGCTGGCGGTCTTCAATTGCCGCCACCAGCCAGGACAGGTCAATGCGCGGCTCTAAGTCGCTGCCATAGCCGCCGAGGTGGACGCCGGTGAGAACGACTTCTTGAAAACCCTGCTCGGCCAGACGGTCGAGTTGCTCAAGCACAGTGCGGGGGGAGACGCTGCGGCTCTTGCCGCGTGACCTGGGTACGATACAAAACGTGCAGAACAGATCACAGCCCTCTTGGATCTTCAGGAAAGCCCTGGTCTGGCCCTGAAACGTGCCGGCCCCGAGTGTGTTGATCTGTGTGGCCCGGCGCAGCTTGCTGACGGCGATGGGTTCGTGCGACCCGGCGGTCACGGCTCGGAGGATATCGTCCGGGCGGTTGATGCCGATCACATAATCAACCTCGGGCAGGCGCACGACCGCCTGGGGCGCGACCTGGGCGTAGCAGCCGGTCATAATGACCCGGGCGGATGGGTTCTGGCGTTTGGCGCGGCGGGCGAGTTGCCGGCTCTCGGCGTCAGCCTGGTTGGTGACTGTACAGCTGTTGACAATATACACATCGGCCGGGTCGGTAAACGACACCAGACGGTGGCCGACCGCGCTGAGGCGGTTGGCGATCGTTGCCGTATCGTACTGGTTGACCTTGCAGCCCAGGGTCGCCAGGCCAACCCGAAGCGCGGGCGATGACATGGCTTACAGCCCTCCCTCAATCCAACCGCCGCCCAGGATTTGGTCGCCGGCGTAAAACACGACCGCTTGGCCGGGGGTCACGCCCGGACACGCGTGCTCAAACCAGACCGTGGCCGTCCCGTCTGCCCGGGGCACGACGCGGGCCGGAATCGGCGGATGGCGGTAGCGAATCTTGACGCTGGTCCGCAGTTCTTGGGGCTGCTCGCCGGCGATCCAGCTCAGGTCCTTGGCGCGCAGACCGGAAGTGTGGAGCTGGTCCTTGGGGCCGACCGTCACCCGACCCGTTTGGGCGTCAATGTTGGAGATGTATACCGGCTGGGCAAGCCCGCCGATACCCAGACCGCGGCGCTGTCCAATGGTAAAGCGATGAATGCCGGTGTGCGAGCCGAGCCGGTGGCCAGCCTGGTCAACCACCACGCCGGGCCGAAGACGCTCAGGTGCCAAGCGTTGCTCCAAAAAGCGGGCATAGTTCCCGTCCGGCACAAAACAGATATCCTGGCTCTCGGGTTTATGGGCAACCCGCAGGCCGAGTGCATCCGCTTTGGCCCGGACCTGCGCCTTGGTCAGATGCCCGGCCGGGAACAGGGTCCGGGCCAGCTGGGCCTGGTTCAGCGTAAAGAGAAAGTAGGATTGGTCTTTTGCCCGGTCGGTGCTCCGCCACAGCTGGTAGTGGGCTGTGTGGGCGTCATAGCGAATCCGGGCGTAGTGCCCGGTGGCAACATAGGCGGCGTCAAGCTCTCGCGCCCGCTGCCACAGCAGGTCAAACTTGAGGTCGCGGTTGCACAGCAGGCACGGGTTCGGGGTCCGACCCCGCAGATATTCCTCACTGAACACGTCAATCACCCGGTGCTGGAAGGCATCTTTGAGATTGAGGACATAGTAGGGAATGTCTAACTGTTCGGCCACTCGACGGGCGTCTTGAAAATCGTCAATGGAACAGCAACTGCCCTCGTGGCCCTCGGCAGCGCTGGCCAGCAGCATGGAGATCGCAATCACTTCATAGCCGGCCTCGACCAGCAGAGCGGCGGCGACCGCACTATCGACTCCACCGCTCAGGGCTGCCAACACACGCCGGCTGCCGGCCGGTGGCGGGAGGGCAGGGGTGGTATCTGTCTGGTGCATATGTTGTTTTTCAGACCGGCTGGGCCGCGGCGCGTACCCGCTCAACGATCCCGGGCAAGACGTCGAGGACGCAATCAATATCCTGCTGGGTCGTGTCTTTGCCCAGGCTGAAACGGATCGCGCTCTTGGCCGCCCGCGCATCGCGTCCGAGCGCCAGCAGCACATGTGAGGGTTCAAGCGATCCCGCGGCGCAGGCTGAACCGGTTGAGACGGCAATGCCGGCCAGGTCAAGCCCCATCATCAGCCCCTCTCCTGAGGCACCCGGGAATTCGAGGTTGAGGGTATTGGGGAGACACCCCCGGTGGGGCGTATTGCGGACCACGCCGGGGATACTGCCCTGAATGCCGGTCCACAGTCGGCTGATCAGCTCGGTCAGGCGGACTGACAGCGCTTCACGCTCGTGTTCGGCCAGGACGGCCGCGAGCCCAAAGCCGACTGCGGCAGCGACATTTTCGGTGCCGGCCCGCTTTTCGCGCTCCTGGGGACCACCGCGCAGGACGGGGGCCAGGGTTGTGCCTTTGCGCACATAGAGTGCCCCAACGCCTTTTGGCCCGTAGATTTTGTGGGCCGACAGCGACACCAGATCCGCGCCCAACTCTTCCATGTTCAGCGCCAGTTTGCCGGTCGCCTGGACCGCATCGACATGCAGGACGACGCTCTGCTGACGGATCAGCCGGCTACAGGCCGCAACAGGCTGGAGCGTACCTAGCTCGGGGTTGGCCAGCCCAATACTCACCGCGGCCGTGTCTGGACGCAGGGCTGCGGCCAAGTCGTCAACCCGGATACGGCCCTCGCCGTTGACCGGCAAAAGCGTGTGGCTGAAGCCCTCCCGCGTCAACGCCTGGACGGAGGCGAGGACCGAGGAATGCTCAATCGGGGTGGTGATGATATGGGTCTTGGACCGGGGCCGGGCGCGGGCCGCCCCCAACAGCGCCAGACTATTGCTCTCGGTGCCTCCACTGGTAAACACCACCTCGGCCGGCGTGGCCCGGATACAAGCCGAAAGTTGCTCTCGGGCTTCTTCCAGCCCTTGCTTGGCGCGACGTCCGGTCCGATGCGTGCTGGACGGATTGCCAAAGTGGGTGTGGAGATAGGGCAGCATGGCTTCAAGCACCTCTGGCCTGAGCGGCGTGGTAGCGTTATGGTCCAGATAGATCTGCTGCTGCATGGGCGTTTATTCGGACTCCCAGCCGTGCTCACCGCGAAGTTTGACAAACCGGCACTCGCCGCAATACTCTTCGCGCAGGCCGTCCGGCTCTTTCCAGACACACACCAGGGTTTGGAGGTCTTGCTCTCCCATTGGGACAACGAGGCGTCCGCCCAGCCGGAGTTGATTGAGCAGCGGACGGGGCAGACCCGGAGCAGCCGCGCCAATTACCACTGCATCAAACGGCGCGCGTTCCTGCCAGCCCAGGCTGCCGTCTCCAACATGGACTCCCACGGTATGGTAGCCGAGATTGCGCAGGGTCTGCCGGGCTCGGAGTGCCAGGCTGGGGATGATTTCCACCGAGGACACCTCGGCACCCTGTTCGGCCAGGATGGCGGTCAGGTAGCCGGAGCCGGTGCCGACTTCAAATACCTGTTCGCCCGGGACCAGTTTCAGCACCGCGGCCATGCGGGCCACCATATATGGCTGGGAGATGGTCTGGTCTTCTCCGATAGGCAGTGGGTGGTCGTCGTAGGCCCGGTCCCGCACGGCTTCCTCAACAAACAGGTGACGCGGCACCTGGCGCATGGCGGCCAAGACCAGTGGGTCGTTCAGACCCCGCTCAATCAGTTGCTCCCGGACCATCCGCTGCCGGGCCTGGGCATAGTCTAGGGCCATGACAGTTGCACATCCCGTATGGCCTGCAAAGCCCGATAGTTGGTCAGATCAACCTGGAGCGGAGTGACTGAGATGTAGCCCTCGTTGACGGCAAGACAGTCGCTGCCCTCTTCCGGGTCAAAGCCCAGGTCATCACCACCGATCCAATAGTAGGGCTGACCACGCGGATTGGGACAGTTCTCGATTTTCTCGCCATAGCGGCGTTTGCCCTGATGAGTGAAACGGTAGCCTTTGAGTTCGGGCCGGTCCAGGTTAGGGACATTCACATTCAGCAGGGTTTTGTCCGGCAGTCCGTGGGCGGCGATGTGGGTGGCCAAGCTGGTGGCAAACTCGGCGGCCGGGCTGAAGTGGTAGTTGGGGGGGGTGCCGACGACTGACACGGCAAACGACATGATGCCTAACAGGGTGCCCTCAATGGCTGCTGCGACCGTGCCCGAGTAGGTAATATCGTCGCCAAGGTTGGGGCCTTTATTGATCCCCGACACCACCATATCCGGTCGGACCGGCAAAAAGCCTTTGACCGCCAGATTCACGCAGTCGGTCGGCGTACCGTTGACCGCAAAGCGGCGCGGAGCGATTTCGTCAATACGCAGTGGGCGGTGCAGGGTCAGGGCATGGCTGACCGCATTCCGCTCCCGGTCGGGTGCCACAGTATATACCTCGCCGACGCTCCTCAGCGTCTCTTCCAGGGCATGCAGTCCCTCGGAGTGGATGCCGTCATCGTTGGACACCAGAATGCGCATGGTCGTAAGAAGCTTGGAGAGAAGCAAGGGCGGCTGGTCACACCAACCGCCTTGTACGAGACATCGGGGTGAGCCGATTTGAACGGCCGACCACTCGCACCCCAAGCGAGTGCGCTACCAGGCTGCGCCACACCCCGTTGTGTGTCCGTCATATCCCCGCTGAGGCAGAGGGGTCAAGGGCCTTGTCGGGAGCGCCCCCAAGGCGCTGTGCTCAGCCTTGCCGCGCCCGCAGGCGCGCCAGTTCTTCGCGTAAGCGCAGGTTTTCTGCCTCAGCCTCTCGGTAGGCGGCCTCAGCCTCTCGGCGGGCGGCCTCAGCCTCTCGGCGGGCGGCCTCAGCTTCGGCGTGGGTACGCAGGTGTTCGGCAGTGCGTGGATTGTACAGGCGCAACTGATCGTCTTCGACGATCAAGTCCAAGCCTAAGACCTCACTGGTCAGCCGAGTGCCGAGCATCGGTATATATTCGCCGCCCTGTAAACGAAAACCGCGCAACTGGGGGCTTAGTGAGGCGTCAAGGGGATCAAATAGGAAATACTCGGCGACGCCTAGGTCGGCATAGATGACCCGCTTGTTGCCGAGATCTTCCACTTTGGTATGGCGTGAGGTCAGTTCAATGACGACATCTGGGGCCTTTTTCTCCACGTCCAGGTTGTAGATGCGCCGGAGCTTCTTTTCGATACCACGGACCACAAAGATATCTGGGCTGATAGACTGACGCTCACCCTCGTGGTTGCAAAAGTAGAGAAAGATATTGCCAGTCACATAGACGCGGGGATCGGCGTGGTAATACTCTTCCAGACAGTCCAGTAGATCGATCATCTGGTTCCGATGCACATCGGTTTCGGCCATGGGTGTACCGTCCGATTCTGGCAGATATTCTGTCTCGGGGGCTGGAGACAGGCAGGCTGGGTGCCGGGCTTCGTCGGGGGAGGGCATGGGTGTCACCTCTTCGCTCCTGTACATTAGAACGAAAGCCGCTCTCTGGCAAGTCAAGGAGAGTGGAGGGAGTTCAGTCCAAATCGAGCGTAATGAACCGATGGCCCAGAGATCTGCCGTGGGCGACTAGTCTACGGCGAACGGCCGGCTCCAGCAGTTTCAGCCGATCCTCGGCCGGCGCTTCAATACAGACTGTTTCGTCTTCAATACGGACTTGGTATAGGGGCAGCCCGAGCGAGCGAAACACCGCTGCCCAAGCGGCTGACGGGTCGGACGGAGGGTGTGCCATAGACCAGAAGTGTACTACACAATCACCTGTTGACAAAGGAGCAGATATGGCACGGGTTGGGGTGATCTTTGACCTTGACGGCGTACTGATTGACTCTGAGGGCTTATACTACCGGGCCTATAGCGAGGTCCTGAAACCCTACGGTGTTACAATCAGCCAGGAAGAATACGAACAGCACTGGATTGCCACTGGCACTGGGCCGGAGTATATCGTCTCCAAACATAAGCTGCCGGTCTCTCCGGGTGAACTCCGCAAGCTGCGCTCGCCCGTCTATCTGCGCCTGCTGGAAGAAGTCCGGCTGATGCCGCACGTTGAGTCGGCCCTCGCCCGGCTGGCCCCGCACTTTGCCCTGACAGTGGCCACCAACAGCAATCGTGATGCCCTGGATCTGATTCTCCAACGCTTTGGCCTTGAGCGCTTCTTTGCGGTGACGGTGGCCCGCCAGGACTATACCGGGGCCAAGCCCCTGCCTGACGCCTTTTTGGCCGCAGCCGGCAAACTCGGCCTCACGCCTGCCCAGTGCGTAGTTGTGGAAGATACCCACAAAGGCGTGATAGCCGCGGTTCATGCCGGTATCGCCTGCATTGCCGTCCCCAATCAGTACACCCGGCGAAACGACTTCAGCAAAGCCGACCTGCTGCTCTCGGACCTCGGAGCACTCAGTCCGGCTGTCGTCCGCCGGCTCGTCCGTCTCTGACCGCCCCGTCTTCCCTCTGTGCCGCTTTTCCTCTATGCTGGCCCGCGGCTGGGCAAGAGAAACAATACGCCGACAAGGAGGGGAAGACATGACGGCACAGTCACGCGATTGTTATGTTGAAGCAAACGGCCTGCGGTTTCATTACCTCGCCTGGGGAATCCCCGCCAATCCCCCCCTGGTCCTCCTCCACGGGGTGGGACAAACCTGTCATACCTGGGACTTATTCGCCGCCGCGATGTCTCCCCACTTCCACGTCATGGCCTTTGACCAGCGCGGCCACGGCGATACCGACTGGGCGGTTGATAAAGACTACTCGCGCTCCAGCATGGTCAAAGATGTCGGGGCGTTTACCGCCGCGCTTGGTCTGGACCGCTTTTTTCTCACCGGCATGTCAATGGGCGGAGCAAACTCGCTGTCCTTTACCGCCAGGAATCCCGACCGGGTCAAAGCCCTGGTCGTCGTTGACGTTGGCCCTCGGGTCGAAAACAAAGGCGTGCAGCATATCCGTACCTTTATGAAAGACTTCCGCGAGTTCGATTCCCTGGATGAAGCCGCGGCGGTTATTCACAAGTTCAACCCCCGGCGTCCCCTGGAAGTCATCCGCAAATACACTGTGGTCTATAATCTCAAGCAGTTGCCCAGTGGCAAATGGACCTGGAAATACGACACCTATTTCAGTCAGGGGCACAGCCGGATCGATGTCAAGCAGATGCAGGAGGAGTTGTCCGAGGAGGTCAAAAAGATCACCTGTCCGACGCTGTTGGTCAAAGGCGCAGAAAGTGACGTGCTGTCGCTTGACGGGGCCCGCCTGCTCCAAGCTGCCATCCCGGGCTCAGAGTTTGCGCTGATCGTTGGTGCCGGCCACTCGGTGATGGGCGATAATCCGCCCGGGTTTGAGGCTGCGGTGCGGGAGTTCTACCTCAACAAGGGCTATCTCACAGCCTGAAACCTCATCGTCTTTCTGGCTTCTGAAGCGGCCAGCTCTGTCAACGGGTCAGCATCGCAGGTTGACGGCCGGGTGGTTCGCAAGTTGCTATAAGGTTTGTTATGGACGCCCTTCTCTCCGCGGCGATTGAGGCGGCTAAAGCCGGCGGTGAGATCGCCCGGCACTATTTCCGTACCAACCTCAGCGTTGAAACCAAGGCCGACCGCACGCCCGTCACCCGAGCCGACCGGGAGTGCGAGGCGTGCATCACCGAACTGCTGAGCCGGCGTTTCCCGGAGCACGGTTTCCTAGGCGAAGAGTTAGGCGAGCAGCCAAGCGCGAACGACGCCCGCTGGATCATTGACCCCATTGACGGCACCAGGAACTTCATCCGCGGCATTCCGTTCTTCGCTACCCTGATTGCCCTGGAAGAAGCCGCGCAGATCACGGTCGGGGTCATGTATGTGCCGGCGCTCGGCGAGTTGCTGTACGCAAGACAAGGCCAGGGAGCGTTTGCCAACGGCCGGCGTGTCCGGGTTTCAGATGTTGGGCATTTAGACCGGGCGATGCTCATCCACGGCGGCCTGAGCGACCTGAAGACCCTTCCCTGCTGGCCGGCCTTTTTATCCCTGGTGGATGCGACCGCCCGCCAGCGCGGGTTTGGCGACGCGCTCGGCCACAGCGTGGTGATCTGTGGCCAGGCCGAGGTCGCCCTTGAACCGGAGATCAAACCCTGGGATGTGGCACCGACCAAGCTGCTTGTGACTGAGGCCGGCGGGCGCTATTCTGATTTTACCGGCAGCCCTTCAATCTACAGCGGCAGCGCGGTGATCTCGAACGGGCGGGTCCACGACGCGGTTCTCGCCAGGCTGCGAGAAAAGAGGAGAGAATAGACATGGACGCTCCAATCGAAATCCTCGAGTTCTCTGACTATCTGTGACCCTGGTGTTATCCAGCGGCCGTGCGCCTGCACCAGATCAAACAGCACTACGGCGAACGGGTCAGCATCAAGTGGCACCCGTTCGCCCTCCGTCCGCACTACGACCCCCGGCCGTTTCAGTTCAGCGGCAGCCGTGTGGAATATGCCTGGCAACACGCCTCGTCCCTGGCCGAGCCGGACAGCCTGTCCTACACCATGTGGCCGCACGAAGAGTTTCCGCGCTGGAGTATGCCGGGCCTGGAAGCCGGCGTGGCCGCCCAACGTCAGGGCGAGGACCTCTTCCTGAACTTTCATACCGGGCTGTTTCGGGCTTTTTTCATTGACAGCAAGAGTCTCATTGACAAGGACAACCTCGTAGCGGTCGCGCGTACCTGCGGTCTGGATATGACCGCGTTCCTGCGCGATATTGAGGACAAGGCGTTTCAGGATACCGTGCGCCAGCAGTGCCTTGAGGCGGTTGATAGCTACCTGATCAGCGCCGTGCCGACGGTCATTATGGGCGGCAAAAAGCGCCAGATCGGCATGGTCCCCGCCGAAGCCTACTGGCAGGACTTGGCTGACCTAGGGCTGTCCCCGCATATGATGTAGCGAAGACAAGGGAGACCGTTATGATTGTGCTGACCGTAAACGGAACAGAACACCGTCTCGATATCAGCCCCGATATGCGCCTGCTGTGGGTGCTGCGGGATATCCTGGGGCTGACCGGAGCAAAGTACGGCTGTGGGATGTCCCTGTGCGGGGCGTGTACTGTCCATCTGGACGGCGAGGCGGTGCGCTCGTGCGTGATGCCGGTCTCGATCGCTGCCGGCAAGGACATCACGACCATAGAGGGGCTGTCCAAAGAGGGCAGCCACGCCTTGCAGCGGGCCTGGGTTGCGCATCAGGTGCCGCAGTGCGGCTATTGTCAGACCGGGATGATTATGGCAGCCGCGGCCCTGCTGGCAAAAAAGCCCAAGCCGACCGACACCGATATCAACGAGTTCATCACCAATATCTGCCGCTGCGGAACCTATGCGCGGATTCGGGCCGCCATTCATACCGCGGCCAAGTCGGCCACACAGGCATGAGGGGGCGATAATGCAACAGGCGTCGAATCTCTCCCGTCGTTCGTTTCTCCTCCGGTCTGCCACGGTTGGCGGCGGCCTGCTGCTGGAAGTTACGCTTCCCGGCTGGGCTTTGGCTGAGGGTCAGCCGCCCCCAGCTGGTGAATCCGACCCGGAAGTCACCGCCTGGATTCTGGTTCACCCAGACGATAGCATCACCATACGGGTAGCCCGGGTGGAAATGGGCCAGGGCAGCTTCACCGGCCTGCCGCTGCTGGTTGCCGAAGAGATGGCCTGTGACTGGGGCAAAGTCCGGGCCGAGTATGCGTCTACCAGCGAACACCTCCGGCGCAACCGCATCTACGGCCCGATGCTGACCGGAGGCAGCCGGTCGATCCGTGACAGCCACGAGTATCTGCGCCAAGCCGGGGCCGCGGCCCGGATTATGCTCACCACCGCCGCGGCCCGACGGTGGGGCGTACCGGTCGCCGAGTGTGTGGCCGAGGAGGGCCTCATCAGCCACCCGCGGACAGACCGCCGGCTGCGTTTCGGCGAGGTAGCGGCTGAGGCCGCCAAGCTGCCGATCCCCGCCGACCCACCGCTCAAAGACCCCGCAGACTGGACCCTCATCGGGCGGCCCACGGCTCGCTTCGATATACCCGACAAAGTGACCGGCACGACCGCGTTTGCGATTGATACCCGGCTGCCGGGCATGGTCTACGCCGCCATTGCCCAGTGCCCGGTGTTTGGCGGCCGGCTGAAGAGTGCCGCGGCTGAAAAAATCGCCGACATGCGCGGGGTGCTCAAAGTCCTGCCCCTGGAAGACGCGGTCATTGTAGTGGCCAAGGAAAGCTGGTGGAACGCCCACCAGGCGCTCCGCGCCCTGCCGATTGAGTGGGATTTTGGCGACAACGCCAACGTCAGCAGCGCCAGTATTATGGACTTCCTGCGCGAGGGCATCGCCCTCAAACAGGCCCCGGTCTCCCGCCAGCAGGGAGATGTTGAGGCCGCCTTATCCACCGCGGCACAGACGGTTGAGGCCGAATACTCCGCGCCCTACCTCGAACACGCCACTATGGAACCCCAGAACTGCACAGCGCTGTACGCCGCCAGCCGTGTCGATGTCTGGGCCCCGTGCCAGAACAGCGAGGCCACCGCAGCCGTGGCCGCCGAAA
Organism: uncultured Binatia bacterium (SeqCode); assembly: GCA_965200965.1. Lineage (GTDB taxonomy): Bacteria > Desulfobacterota > Binatia > Bin18 > Bin18 > JAAXHF01. The sequence continues at coordinate 1,959,432 of OZ241744.1, read as the reverse complement.
CCGCCCAGGTGGCGATTCATCAGGTTGAGGTTCACAAAGTCCACTTAGGAGGCGGCTTTGGCCGTCGGGGGCGTTTTATCGAGTTTGTGCGCCAGGCGGTTACGATCGCCACAACCATGCCCGGCGTCCCGGTCAAGCTGATCTGGTCCAGAGAAGAGGATATCCAGCACGGCCGCTATCGACCGGTAGCCCTCGTTCGCATGAAAGCCGGCCTCGACGCCTCGGGCCAGCCAACGGCCTGGTTTGTGCGTCAGGCCGAGCCGTCGATTTTCGCCGAGGCCTGGCCCAGCCTCGTCCGCGACGGGGTTGATCTGGTCGGCGTTCGGACCTTTGCCGACACGCCCTACGCCTTTCCCCATATGCGAATGGAATACGCCATGCGTAACACCCATGTGCCGCCCGGGCCATGGCGGGCAGTAGCTCATACCCATAACCCCTTCTTTCGGGAGTGCTTTATTGACGAACTCGCCCAGGCGGCCGGTCAGGACCCGTATCAGTTCCGCCGCAAACTCCTGGCCGAGGCCCCCAAAGACTTGGCCATTCTTGACGCCGTAGCCAAGGCCGCACACTGGAACACGCCAGCGCCTGAGGGCGTGCATCGCGGCATTGCCGTACAGGACTCCTACGGCAGCTATACCGCGGCCGTGATTGAGCTATCGCTGCGCGCCCCCGGCGAGTTCCACATCCACCGGGTCCTCGTCGGCATTGACTGCGGCTATGTCGTCAATCCCGACTCAGTGCGGGATCAGCTCGAAGGCAGCGTAGTGTATGCGCTGACCGCTGCCCTGTACGGCGAGATCACCATTAGGGACGGTCGGGTTGAACAGTCCAATTTTCATAACTATCCGATGATGCGGATTGCCGAGATGCCCAAGGTCGAAACGATCCTGGCCCCCAGCGGCGGCTTTTGGGGCGGGGTCGGAGAGCCGGGCATGGCCCCGCTGGCACCGGCCTTGTGCAACGCGCTGTTCGCCGCTACCGGCAAACGCATCCGCTCGCTGCCGCTCACGTGCCATGAGTTCCGCCTGGTCTGACCGCCTGCCCCGCCGCCGGCTGCTAGGCCTGCTGCTTGTGCCGCTCCTCATCCCCCGCCCGGCCTCCGCCACCGTGCCCAACAGGCTCCGGCCCCTGATTCGTGAGGCAACGGGCGGGCGGCCGCCCCGCCCCGGGCGGGTCAGACTCAGCCTGCCGGCCCTGGCCGAAAGCGGCAACTCGGTACGCCTCAGCGTCCGGGTCGAAAGCCCCATGACTGCCAAGGCGCATGTCAAGCGTATCCATATCTTTGCTGAAAAAAACCCCCAGCCGATCATTGCCCGCTTTTCCCTCAGTCCGCAGACCGGACGGGCCGAGGTGAGCACCCGGATTCGGCTGGCCGGCACACAGCGGGTAGTGGCGTTGGCCGAGATGAACGACGGCTCGGCGTGGCTGGCTTCCGCACACGTCGTAGTCACTGCCGCGGCCTGCGGCGAAGGGCTCTGAACAGTGGCCACCGCCAGAATCCATGTTCCCCGGACGCTCACCCGCGGGCAGGTCTTTGAGGTCCGCCTCCTCATCCGTCATCCTATGGAAACCGGCCAGCGGTATGACAATGTGGGCCGCACAATTCCCAAGAACATCGTCCATACCCTCATCTGTCGGTATAACGGCCAGCCGGTTTTTCACGCCGAGCTGTTTCCCGGCATTGCCGCCAACCCCTATTTTTCGTTTTTCACCACCGCGCACTCTTCGGGAGAACTGGAGTTCATGTGGACAGACGACGACGGCACCACCACCTCCGAGCGGGTCGCCATTACGGTCAGCGCGTGACACCGCTTCCGGTCCTGTGCCTAGTCCTGATCCTGGACCTGTTCCCGGGCCTGCCGCTCGCCAGTTCGGCCAGCGCAGGCCCCCCGTCCGCCCGAGGCGAGGCCCTGGCCGCGGCCTGCGTCGTCTGCCACGGTCCTGAAGGCCGCAGTCAGGGGGCGATTCCCGGGCTTGACGGGCTGTCAGCTGACGCCTTCAGGCAGGCCATGCAGGCGTTTCGGACCGGAGGCCGCGGGGGGACCGTCATGCCCTCCATTGCCAGGGGGCTTGCCGCCGCGGATATTGAGGCCGTAGCCGCCCATTTCACCAAATCGTGACATGTACGCAGGCTCCCAAGGACATGCCGTAAGCTCATGCTGACCCGTCGCCAGCTGCTCAGCACCGCTGCCAGCCTGCCCCTCGCCGGGCTGCCGAGGTGCCGCGCCTCAGCAAAAACCTCGGCGCGGGTCGTGGTGGTTGGCGGCGGCTTTGGCGGGTCGACCTGCGCCAAATACCTGCGCCAGGCCGACCCCGGGCTGGAAGTCAGCCTGGTGACCGCGGAGGAGTGGTTTATCAGCTGTCCGTTCAGCAACGCCGCCCTGGTCGGTCTGCGCGACCTTGCCTCCCTGACCTATAGCCACCATGCCCTCCAGGAACGCTACGGCATGCGGCTCATCCACGGCCAGGCCACCCGGCTTGATCCAGCCCGCCATCGTCTCTGGCTGGCCGACGGCCGGACCTTGGCCTACGACAAACTCGTCCTCTCGCCGGGTATTGGGCTGCGCTGGGGAGTGCTGGAGGGCTACGACCGGGCGGCAGCCGAGGTCTTCCCCCACGCCTGGCAGGCCGGGCCGCAAACGCTCCTGTTGCGGCGTCAACTCCAAACCATGCCCGATGGCGGGCTGGTGGTGATCAGCGTCCCGGAAACGCCTTACCGCTGTCCGCCAGGCCCCTACGAGCGAGCGAGTCTCATCGCCCACTACCTCACACGCGCTAAGCCCAACTCAAAACTCCTGATCCTGGACGCTAAGGACAGCTTCACCAAGGACACCCTGTTTCTGGCCGCCTGGCAGCGCTTCTATCCTGGTCTGCTTGAATGGGTGCCGGCGGCCCAGGGCGGACGGGTCATCGGGGTTGATAGCCGGGCCGGTGTCGTCCGCACCGAATTTGAGGAATATAAACCCGCGGTGGCCAATATCATTGCGCCACAACAGGCCGCGGCCATTGCCCGGACTGCCGGGCTGGACCGGGACACAGGCTGGTGTCCGATCAAAGGCCGCAGTTTTGCATCAACCGTCCACCCGGATGTGCATATTATTGGCGATGCTGCCCTCGCCAACCCCATGCCCAAGTCGGCTTTCAGCGCCAATGTCCAGGCCAAAGCCTGCGCGCTGGCGATTGTCGCCCAACTCCGCGGCAAGCCGCGGCCAGAGCCGGTCCTGATGAACACCTGCTACAGCCTGGTCGCGCCTGACTACGCGATTTCCATTACCGCGGTCTACCGTGTTGAAAACAACACAATTGCGCCCAGCTCAAGCGGGACCAGTCCGCTTGATGCACCAGACGCGATCCGTGCCCTGGAGGCCGAGTATGCCCGGTCGTGGTACGCCAATATCACATCTGATACCTTTGGCTAGGATGTTGAGAGCTGTCGTTGTCGTCTTGGCCGCCTTGGTCGGTGTGGGCGGGCTGAGCCTTGGCCTTGCCGGTGACAGCGCCAGTGTGATGCCGCCCGCGCCTACCGCACAGCCCGGCGATGTGGAACGGGGGCGGCGTATTGCGCTTGACAGCCAGCGGGGCGACTGCGTGATCTGTCACGCCATGCCGCTGCCCGAGCGCCGGTTTCACGGGACGCTGGGCCTGCCCCTGGATGGGGTCGGCAGCCGCTATTCCGCGGCTGAGCTCCGCTTACGCCTGGTCAATCCCAAGCTCTTCAACCCCGCCACCATCATGCCGGCCTATGCCACAACCCGCGGCTTACACCGGGTCCTTGAGCGATACCGCGGCAAGCCGATCCTGAATGCCCAAGAGCTTGAGGATGTGCTTGCCTATCTCCTCAGCCTGCGAACCGACGGACCGGCTCCCCCGCCACCACCGCCAGCCACCGTGCCGTTCGCCCATCCGTATCGCGTTGACGGCCGCCGCTCGGGCTCTACCTATCTGTCCGAGGAAAACAGACGCTTGCAGGACGACCCCTTTGGCAATCCGGGCCTGTTGTGGGTTGAGCGCGGTGGCGAGCTGTGGGCACAACCGCACGGTCCGAGCCAGAAGTCGTGCGTGAGCTGTCATGCGGCGAGCGACCTGCGCGGGACACGCGCACGCTTTCCCCGTTTTGACGCCCGTCGCAAGAGGCTGATCAATCTCGAACAACAGATCAACCGCTGCCGTGAAGAACGCCTCGGGGCGGTCGCCTATGCGTATGAATCCGAAGAGTTGCTAGCCCTGACCGCGCTGCTCAGCTTCGAGTCGCGCGGCATGCCGCTGGAGGTCGATATCGAGGGGCCGGCCAAGCCGTTTTTTGAGGCCGGCAGGGCGTTTTTTGAGCGCCGGCGGGGTCAGCTCGACATGGCCTGCGCCCATTGTCACGAACGATATGCCGGTCAACGCCTGCGCGGTGAGGTCATCAGCCAGGGGCAGATCAACGGCTTTCCGGTCTATCGCCACACTTGGCAGACCCTTGGCTCCAGCCACCGCATGTTTGCCTGGTGCAATACGGCTATCCGGGCCGAACCGCTCGCCTACGGGGCGGACGAGTACGTCAATCTTGAGTTGTATCTGGCCTGGCGGGGACGGGGTCTTGGGGTTGAGGCACCGGCCGTGCGGCGCTAGGCTGAGCAGGAGCGCGTCTCTGTCGGGAAAAAAACTGCCCATAATCGTCGTGACTACCTGTCCAGAACCATGTCACTGCGCCTCCCTCCCATATGCCAAGTGCTTGGTAGCCCCGGGTTATTCGTACTGCCCAGATGTTTTCTTTGGCGTTGAGGCACTTGAAGTGCGGGGAGGGATGAACGGATTGTATCCCTGTAAACGATAGGCTTTTCTGGCTCTCTGTTTGAGAGCCTAGTTGAGAGGCCGGTAGGCTCGCCAAAAGGAAGGCAGGGCGGCGGACTTCACAATTTCTCCGGGTCCAGGGGTTTTGCCTGTCCAGCCGCAATGTCTTGTTTTGCGAGCCGTGCCGCAGCCGTCAGTTGCGCACGGGTCTTTGTGAAGGTAGCGTCCCACTGTTGCTCGTCGTACAACTCGGCCCAAGATACTCACGCAGATGCCGGACGACTTGATCCTGTACGGTTTCAGGCAATGCCTCCATCATCTTGACCAGGGTGGTGACAGCGGGTGAGGACATGGTGACTCTCCTTTCACGTCTGTGGCTGTTCTGGCTGATGAGTCTGAGAGGCCAGAGTTTTCTTCCTTTAGAAATACAGCCGCAGCTGCGCATAATAAATCCGCGGATACAGGCCGTACTCGCTGCGGATGCGGCCCCCACGAATCCTGTCGCCCCACGGAAAATAGGCCCCCAGCCGCAGGTCGGCCTCATCGCTGAGCGATACGATTATGAGCGGGCCGACGAGGCCGCTCAGGTCAAGCAGGTTCCACTGGCCGAACAGACTGCCGCGGACGAGCGGGTGGAAGTCATAGTTGAGCAGGCCGCCGAGGTAGTGCCGGCCGAGGTTGAAGATCTCCCCCCGGGCCAGGCGTCGAGAGGAAAACAGGCGCGGGTAGGCCCCAGCGTCGGTCTGGCCAAAGCCGTTGTAATAGTATTCGAGCAGGCCGTACAGACCGCTCAGAAAACGGTAGTCCAGACTGCTGACGGCACGGACAAATGTCCGCGCTTCCTGGACCCGCCCTGCGCTGTTTCGGGTAAAGGTGAAGGCCCCCCGGATGCCGACCCCCCGCACTTCGCCGGCAAAGGACGGCCCGAGCACAAGGTCGTGAAAAAACTTGCCGGCCATCAGGCCAAGGTCAAAATCCCGGACACTGGTCTGGCCGCGCAGCCCGATGGCATGGTGACGAAAGTCCACACCGAACACGGCGTAGACGGCTTCGATCTGGGAAAATTGGTCCAGGGGAACCCTGGCCCGGACGGCGTCTATCCCAGGCTTGAACTCCTGGTCAATCGTAACCGGAGAGAAGGCAACAAACAGGTCGGCCGGCGTCCACAGCCGACCAGCTCCCCAGGAGAGGGCTTGGCGTCCAATCGTGATATCGGCCCTGGGCAGGCTCACCTGGAGATGCGCGCGGTCCAGCCCGTGCCGCCATACAAAGCCGCTGTTTTGCCGGGCTGTCCACTCAAAGGGCAGCAGCGAAGAGCCGCCAGCCCGGCGGTCGCCGGAGAACAGTCCAGTAGTGGTCTCGGCGCTCGGATTGATGACGCCAAGATGCTCGTAATGGACGGTCCAGCGCAGCCAACTGCCGACCTCACCCTCTAGCATCACCCGCGCCCGGGTGAAGTCGGTGGCCGTATCCGACAGGCCGGGCAGGGATGGCTGCTGACCCAGAGCCAGGGTTTTAATATAGCCGCTCAGACGGACCGACCGGTCGGCAGAGTGATGCTGCCACAGGGCTGAGGCGTCGGGCGGGGTACTCAGGTGGACAAGCACACCGAGCAGCAGGCCAAGGCGCAGGCGGACCGTCATGGCTCAGGGACCGGGCTGCCGCTCGTCACTCACAATCCGGCCGTCCCGCAACCGAATGAGACGGCGGGCGCGACCCATGACCTGCGGGTCGTGGGTCGAAAAGATGAATGTTGTGCCGTGCGAGCGGTTGAGTTGATCCATAACGTTGAGCAGGGCCGAGGCGGTGGACGAGTCGAGATTGGCGGTTGGCTCATCGGCCAGGATGAGGGCCGGCTGGGTTGCCATAGCCCTGGCAACAGCCACCCGCTGCTGCTGGCCACCGGATAATTGTGTGGGCCGCCGCTCCTCAAGGCCGGTCAGCCCAATCTCGCTGAACAGCCGGTCGATGCGGGCCCGCCGTTGCGGTTCGGGAACCCCCTGGAGCAGCAGGGTGAACTCGGCGTTCTCCCGGGCGGTCAGGACCGGGATCAGGTTATAGGCCTGAAACACAAAGCCGATGTGGTGGAGCCGCAAACGGGCCAGCTGGCCGCTGGACAGGGCTTGAAAATCGTGGCCGGCCACCCACACCTGTCCGCTGTCGGCCCGATCGAGTCCACCGATGATATTCAGCAGGGTGGTTTTGCCCGAGCCGGACGGCCCGGCAATGGCCAGGAAGTCGTCCGCGGCGACATGGAGGTCAAGGCCGCGTAAAGCGGGTGCCGCCAAGCCGTCGGTCTGATAGGTCCGGGTCACGTCTTTGAGGGCGACCGCCCAGTCGCTCCAATCGCTCCGAGCTCGCATGGCTGTTCCTACATGGTCCGCAGCGCCCCGGGCAGCTCGGTTCGGGCGGCTTTCCAGGCCGGGTAGACGGCCATCAGCAGGGCGAGCAGGCCGACCACACTCACCGCCCAGAGAATCCGCGCGTGACTCAGCGACGAGTACAATACAGGGTCAAAGACGGTCCCGGCAATCGGCAGGTCGGTCTCGATGAAGGTGCGCATATCCAGGCCATAGCTCGCAAAATACCAGTGACCGCCAAGCCCCAGGACCAGCCCCAGGACCAGGCTGAGCGCGATGAGGAGCACCGACTCAGCCATGACCAGGCTCAGGAGCTGAGCCGGTTGCAGACCCACCGCGGCGCATACGCCAAGTTCGTAACGGCGCTCTAAGACGGCCATCAGCATGGTGTTCAGCACGCCCAGGGCAACCATGACCAGGATGATGCCGTTCATCACATAGCTGAAGGCGTCGTCGAGCCAGACAAAGCGGGCCAGTTCGGCCAGGGCTTGACGCCAGGTCAGGACCTCGATCTCGCGTGGGCTGAATTGGGTCCGCAAGGTGTCTGCGGTTGGCGCGGTGGCGCTGTCTTGGCGCAGGAAAACGGCGATCTGACTGACCCCATCGCCGGCCCCCAGAAAGGTCTGCGTTTCGGGCAGGCTGAGATGGACCAGGTAGGCGTCCACCTCACGCAGGCCGGTGCGGAAGATGCCGACGACCCGGAACAGGGCGCTTTGAATCTCGCCCCCCGCTCCGTTCCGGCCCTGTGAGGCGGACGCCGATCGCTGGGGCACCTCCGGGCGGTCGTCCCCGTCTGCCCCGTCTGCTTGCGGCTGGACTGCCTGGGCCGTCAGGACGACTTTTGAGCCGACCCGCACCTTCAGTTTTCTGGCCAACTCAGAGCCGATCACCAGCCCTGAAGGCTGCTCGGCCAGATACGCGCCTTCAATCATGCGCTGCGGAATCAGCGAGACGACTTGCTCGGCGTGTGGCCAGACACCGACAATGCTCACCCCCGAGGCATTGGCCGCGGAACTGAGCAGACCCGAGGCCAGCAGGCGGGGGTTGATGCTGTGGAGGGCACGGTCGGCGCGCAGGGTGCGGTCAACGGTCGCAATGACGTGGGCGGGCAGGAGCAGGTCCTGGGATTGGCGGCGTTGATAGCCCTCGGCCTGAATCACCACATGGCCGCCCCCCAGCTTGATGCCATTTACAATCATCTGCTCGTGGCCACCGTCGCCCAGACCCAGCGACAGGAGGAGGAAGCCCAGCCCTAAGCCGAGTGCCAGGACGGTCAGCATAGTCCGACGCGCGTGTCGCCACAGGTTGCGCCAGGCCAGGCTCACGAGCAGTTGGGTGCGTGTCATCACACCCGTCGCATTGCTTCAACCGGCCGAAAACGAGCCGCCCGAATCGCCGGATAGAGCGCTGCCACCAGCGCCACCAGCGCGAGCCCCAGCCCGGCCTGAAGGTAGGTGGGAACATCGTGTTGGCCGTACCAGATGGGGTCAATGACGACGCCGGCCACTGACAACTCTCCCATCACCGTGCGTAAATCAAGCCCGTGGGTCTGGAGATACCACACCAGCGGTCCACCCAGGACGGCCCCGAGGCCGACACTCACCCCGGCCAGCAGACCGGCTTCAAGCACAATCAGCAGGGTCATGGAGAGCGGCCGCAGCCCGAGGGCCATGAGGACGCCACACTCGCGGGTCCGCTCAAAGACCGCCATCAGCATGGTGTTCATCACCCCGATGATCGCGACGAGGAAGACGACCGAGAAAAGAAAAGCGTTTGAGCCTTCACTCATCTGCACATAGTCGGCCAGGGCCGGGGATAGTTCGGGCCAAGCCCGAACCCGGACCGGTAGCGTTTCGTTGAGCCGGCGTTCGAGTCTGGCGGCAAGCGTACCGGCTATGTCCGCGCTTGTCGTCAGTACGCCAATTTCGTGAACCCGGTTGGCGGCCAGGCTCAGCAACTCCTGCGTCGCGCCCAGAGGCATCAGGACGGTCCCACGGTCAATTGCCTCAGACCCGGTCCGCAGAATGCCCACTACGGTGTACAGATCGTTCCCGATTGAGCCGTCCGCGGCTTGGGTCAGCAGAATAATCTCGCTGCCAGGCTTGGCTGCGATGGTGCTGGCCAGCTTCTCGCCGAGCACGACCTCGCGCGTGTCGCGTGGGGTCTGCCGACTGAGAAAGCGCCCCTTGGTCAGACGGGTGTGAAAACATGAAATCTGCCGCTCGCGGACCGGGTCAACGCCGAGCAGGTCGGCTCCGGCCGAGTGACTGCCTCCGCTTACCAGCGCGTAGCCATACACCCGTGGGGCCGCGGCCAGGACCTGGGGATGGGTGCTCAGGGTCGTCAGCAGGGCGTCCAACTCGGCTCCGGCCCGTCCCCCCAGCGTATGGTACAGTGAGCGGTCCGGGTAATAGTCCGGGGCATGGACCTGCATGTGAGACAGTCCCATGCGCGTGCCGTTGTCGATCATCTGCCGGCTCAGACCGTGTAAGAGACAGGCGAACAACAGCAGCATAGCGTAGCCGAGGGCGATCGCCGTGACGCTGATGGAGGCGCGCCGCGGGTTACGCCACAGGTTGCGCCAGGCCAGCTGCACAAGTCGTTGTGTCACCCTATCTTTCGAGGTTGCGCAGGGAAAAGATGTCGGCTGCAAGTGGAAGGTCGAACGCCAGCTCGTCATAGATAATAACGGTCTGCTCCCTGGGTTTATCCTGGGGCTGCATGACCATGCGCGTCGGTACCAGGCGACCACCCAGGGTCGTGTAGGCCGAGAACCGCAGCTCGCGTATGAGCCGGCCGTCTTCATCGTAATACCGTTGCCAGCTTGGCATCAGGTCGTCTTGGCGGACTTCAAGGGCGATCTTGCCCCACACCACCGGCGCTTCAGGCCGGGGGGTCAGCCAGAATTCATACACCGCAGCGCCGTCCCGGTCGCCCTCAAACGCAATCTCAAGAAAATAGTCGCGGATGAGACGGCTCTCTTTGACCAGATCGTCATTGGTGAAATGGCTGCCCATCCAGGAGGCCATCATCATTGAGGTCGGAATTTTGATGGTGCGGCTGACCTTGGGCAAATAATTCCAGATATTATTCCCGACCTTCAGGGTGGCCGTGCCGGCCTCTTTCTTGGGCTTCTCAATCCGAATCAGGGCCTTCTCAGTGCCCTGAGACCAGATCTGCATGGTCAGGCTGCGCTGCCAGTGCTCGGTGACAATCTGCATGGTCATTGTGCCCCGACTTGAATCGCCCCGCATCAGGCGGTCAATCCGGTCTACAATCTCCCGGGCACGCTCGTCGTCACTGGCGGCGCGCGCCGGGATCGGTGGGCCGAGGGCGACATAGAGACAGAGAAGGAATTGCACGAGGCCGGCCGCTGTCTGCGCTCTCATGGACGCCATCTTTTCACTCCCCCGTCACCGAGACAAGACCCACTCCCTTGCCCTGCGTTTGACCAGATTCGGGACTCGTGGCACTCTCAGGGCAGTCTAGCGAGCGGGGGAGAGCAGGATGAGTGCCGCACCACATTTCGACCAGAGCCATTATGTCATCAAGCCGGGTCAGACGGTCCACCTCGACGAGTATCCGACCAAACCAGGCCCCGAGTTCAAGAACAAAGCCGAGGCGCGCAAAGCCCTGCAAGCGGGTGTGCGGGGTCTGGCAGAGGCCCAACGGGTGCTGTGGGCGAGTGCGGAGTACGCCTGTCTCGTTATTTTGCAAGGGCCTGACGCCTCGGGCAAAGACAGCCTGATCCGGCGGGTGTTTTCGGGGGTGAACCCGCAGGGCTGCGCGGTGCATAGCTTTGGCGCGCCCAACGGAGAAGAGTTACAGCATGGTTTCCTCTGGCGGCCCAGCCGCTATCTGCCGGGCAAGGGGCGGATCAGTGTCTTCAACCGCTCGTATTATGAGGAGGTGTTGATTGTGCGGGTGCATCCGCATTTTCTTGATGCCCAGCACCTGCCGCCCGGCCAGCCGACCGACGACATCTGGCAGAGCCGCTTTGACGCCATTAACAACTTTGAACACGTCCTGGTGCGCGACGCCACCCAGGTGCTCAAGTTCTATCTGCATATCTCGAAGGGCGAGCAGAAAAAGCGTTTTCTGGCCCGGTTGACCAAGCCGGAGAAACACTGGAAGTTTTCTGACGCCGATATTCGTGAGCGGCGCTACTGGAAGGATTATCGCCGGGCGTATGAGGAAATGTTGAGCCAGACCAGCCCGGAGTATGCCCCCTGGTATGTCATTCCGGCCGACAATAAATGGTATGCCCGGGCGCTGGTGGCTGATATTGTGGCGGCGCGGATCGGCGCTCTGCCGCTGCGCTACCCGCAGCTCAGTCAGGAGCAGTACAAGCGTCTGCTGGAGGCCAAACGCGAGTTGGAGAATGAGGAGTAGGTATGCCGGACAGTGAAGAGCGGACGTTTCGCCTGCGCTTTTCTCTGAGCGCTGATATTCCGGTCGAGGCCTGGGACGATGAGGATTTTGAGGGTGATGAGTGGCTGGACGAGTGGGAGGTCCGCATCAAGCCCGGCTTGATCCGTCACGTCTTCTCTTACTTGCGGACCTTTGACGGCTGGGCCTGTCATCTCCGCAACCGTGGCCTGTCACCGCTGGAGGAAATTGAAATTGTGCTCAGAAAAGAACGCGCACAAGACGGCTAGAGACGCCCCGGCGGGGCGTCTCGGTTCGGTGCACTGTGTCAGACTTGGCATGTCAGACTTGGGTTGATCCCAGCAGGTTCCCGCCCAAGGACGGGTGGCCGAAGCGTTTGTCGCCCAGCACGTTAATGAGGGAGGTCTTGCCGGATGTGAGCGCCCGCTCCAGGGCCGGGATGATCTCGTCCGGCGTCTCGGCGTGCTCGGTATGGACGCCCATCGGCTCGAACACCTTGTCGTAGCGGATATTGGGTACCATATCGAACGGGTCGGTCCGGCCCTTGAGCAGCGGCATCTGCTCAAAGCTCGGCCCCCACGAGCTGTTGTTCCACAGCAGGCAGATGATCGGGATATCGTACTTGACCGCGGTTTCCATATCCATGCCGCCAATGCCTAGGCCGCCGTCGCCAGAGACGATAATGACTTGTTTGCCCGGTCGGCCAAGCTGGGCACCAATGCCCATGCCTACCCCATGTCCAACCGGGGCCAGCGGACCGGCGTCAACGATCTGTCCGGTGGTATGGGCGGTGAACCACTGGCTGGTATAGCCGCTCAGGGTAAAGCTATCGATAATCAGGGTGGCGTCTGTGTCGATGACCGAGACGAGATCTTTGGTCAGCCGGTCGGGATGAATCGGCACATCGCTGTGCGTTTTGGCCGCCCGTTCGCTGATCATCCGTTCGTAGTTGCGGCGCACTTCAAGCATCTGTTGCAGCCAGGGGCTTTCGCGCTTGGCGCTGAAGTCAAGCTTCAGGTCTTTGATGGCGTCAATGATCTGGCGCAGGACGAGCTTGGGGTCGCCCACAATGCCGACCTCGGCCGGGACGTGCCAGCCGACGCGCTGCGGGTCGGTATCGACCTGGACATAGGTGGCTTTATCCGTCCAGGTGGGCGGCTCGCCGAATTTTTCCCCACTCCAGAAGCGGAAGCCGACGGCCAGCACGAGGTCGGCGTTGCCGGTGAAGGGTTTTTTCCACGCCCCGCGGATGGCCAGCGGGCTGTCTTCGTCCAAGGCACCCTGACCGGCCCGGCGGCAGTAGACCGGCGTACTGGTCAGCTCGGCCAGTTCTTTGAGTTCTTCTTGCGCATTGGACCAGAAGAGGCCGTCACCGCCGGCGATCAGCGGTCGCTGGGCTGAGAACAGGAGTTCGGCTGTCTTTTCGATGCTGCGTGGATCGCCCTGGGAGCGGACGGCATCGGTGTCGTAGACTTTGGCCCCCCGGCGCTGTTTGATCTCGTCATCGGTGTGGTACAGGATATTGGTCGGAATCTCCAGCATGGACACGCCCTGGGGCGGGTTTTTGGCCTCACGAAAGGCCTGGCGCAGGTCAACCTCGATCGTCGTCCAGTCCAGGACCCGTTTGCCAAACTTGGCAAATGAGTTGACGACATCCGAGCCGTAGGCTTCCTGGAAAGAGCCGATGTAGTCCTCAGTCGTTGGGTGCTGGCCGGACAGGCACACTACCGAGCTGTTAGTCAGGGCAGCACCGCACAATCCGGTCACGGCGTTGGTCAGCCCACAGCCGGCGGTCACGCAACACACGCCTGGCTGGCCAGTGACGCGGGCATAGGCGTCGGCCGCATAGGCCGTGGCTTGCTCGTGGCGCATGTGGATCAGCTTGACGCCGTTCTCCCGCAGGTTTGCCAGGATGGGGAAGGTATGCCCGCCGTTGACGGCGAACATGTATTGCACGTTTTGTTCTTTGAGGATGCGGCCAATCAGGACTCCTCCATCAACACTTGCCATATGTACTGTCCTCCTTTTGGGTGTGAAGACGGGGCATCTTTCCACATTTCTTTGGAAGAAACCAGGAGGGGGCGGGCCCGAGACCCGTCCCCTCCTGGTTCGCTGCTGTGGCTGTACGCCGGGTCAGGCGATAATGCCCTCTTTGGCTGCGCGCAGGAAGAACTTTGGTCTCCACAGCACCAGCGCAGCAGGGACAAAAGTACACGCCCCAAAGAAGCTGATGCCCATCCACAGGGCCAGCAACAGACCCATTTCAGAACAGAAACGGATGCTGGCAAAGGCCCACAGCATGGTGGCGGCGATCAGGGTGGCGGCGGTAAAGGTCACGGCCTTGCCGGCCGTATACAGCCCCATGCGGACCGATTCGCTGACCCGGTAGGACTCGAGGTCTTTTTCGCTGAGATCCTTGCCAGCCGTATACTCCTCGATCGATTTCGCCACAGTCGGGCCGTTGTACTCTTCAACCGCCCGACTCACGATGTAGAGGGCGTAGTCAATGCCAAAACCGACCCCGACGGTCACAATCGGCAGCGACTGGAGGTTGATCCCGATGTTGCGAAAGCCCATGTAGGCGTTGACAATGCCGTTGGCCAGGAACAGGCCGATCATCATCACCAGGGAGGCGACCGGGGAGCGGTAGGTAAACATCACGATCAGAAAGATCGTGCCGAACCCCAGGGCGTTCATCAGAATATCGTTCTTCAGAATCTCCTCGTTGGCCGCCGCGGTTACCCCGATCAGGCCACCGGCTAGGCGATAGTCCGCGGTTTCGAGCGGGTTGTCGGCAACGTATTGCTGCACGAAGTGCATGATCCGGGCGATGTTGTCGCCCTGGTGGTTGGCGCAGTAGAAGGTCACCCGGGTGGTGGTATAACTGGGGTCAAGAAAGCGCGAGGTTTCGCCCGGCGGCGCACCGGCAAAGAAGAAGAAGAACAGCGCGCTGACTTTTTGGCGTTCCTCCGGAATCACGCCCCAGCGCGGCTGCATATCGTAGAACGTCATGTTGATCGACTGGATGATATCGGCCAGCGAGAAACTGTAGCCAATATCTGGATCACGCTCCATGTAGCGCTGGAAGCTCTCCATGTTGCGCAGCAGGGTGGGGTCTTTGAGCACATCCTTATCCCGGCCTTCGAGCACGATGATGAGGGGCTCAATGCCGCCAAAGAATCGCTGAATCTCCAGATGGGCCTGGTTATAGGGAGAGTCCAGATGGAGGAGCGGGGTGCTGGCGCTGGGGTCGCCGATGGTCAGGTGGCGGACCTGGGTCATGGAAATAAGAAAGGCGACGACCCAGAACGAGATGATCATCTTGGAGTTGCGAGGAACGACAATCCAGGCCGATGCCCGGCCAATAAGATTCTGGAACCAGCCCTCCTCTCGTTTGATGACTTTTTCCCGGTCAGGGGCTCTGAGGTAGTAGTAGACGACTGGGTTAAGCAGCAGCTCGCTGATCGCTACCGACGCGACCCAGATGGAAGCCGAAATCGCGATCCGCTGGAGAATAACCACCGGAACGATGATGATCACCAACATGCCCAGCGAGTCGGTGATAATCCCGCTCAGGGTCGGTACGAAGAGTTCGGCAAAGGCCGAGACAATGGCCCTTTCCTTGTTCCAGTTGCAGCGCCGGTACTCCTCATAATAGCGCTCGTGCATCTGGACCGAGTGACTGACTGCCCGGGCGGTCACAAAGAAGGGGATGACCAGGGCCAGGGGGTCCATGGCAAAACCCATCATGGACTGGATGCCCAAGCCCCAGAAGGCCGAGATAATGCCGGTGATGGTTGGCCGCAACGCGCCCCGCCAGTCGTGGAAGTACAGGTACAGCAGAATCCAGCACACCAGGGTGGCGGCCAGAAAGACATAGAACACCTCGTTGGCGTAGTAGTAGATCCAACCGTACAGTTGCGGCTCGCCGGCGACATAGATCTCGTGGTTTTCGGTTTCAAACGGTTCTTTGACCGTCCGGGAAATCTGGTCAAATATCTCTTTGTAGTCGAGACGGCCCTCAATGAAATTGGCCTTGATCAGCAAGGCTTTGCCGTTGAGCGAGACGAGCTGGCCGTAGATGGATTCGTCATTGTAACAAATCTCTTTGATCTCAGCGACCTCGGCATCGGTTTTTGGCGGACGGCGCATGACCGGTGGGGTGGCAATCGTTCCCCCCAGGACGGTCAGGTAGCGGGTGGTGCGGTGGCCGATGGACTCGATCTGGTCATGGTTCACCCCCGACACCCGGTCAATGGCTTGGGTCATGTCATAGATCTTGGTCAGCAACTCCCTGGTAAAGACATCGCCCTCCTTGACCTTGAGCATGATGTTGACGTTGTTCGCACCCCCGAACTGCTCGGCAAACCGGAAATGGACCTGAATCCAGGGATGCTGGTAGGGGAGCAGGTTGCTGAACTGGGTGAACATCTCCAGCTGTGAGGCCTGATAGGCCATGAAGCCGGTCAGGATGGCAACGGTGAGGGTGATCGGAAAGCGGAGCCGGATCAAGCCTTCGCCAAGGCGGTAGAGGGCTGGCTTTTCCTGAAGCGCGTGTAATGTTTCGTCAGCCATGCGTGTCTCCTTTTACTGGTCTTGAATAGGACGCCAGGTTTTGCCGCCGTCGCTGGTCAGCAGAATACTCCCCTTGCCGCCGACCATGACGCCCTTGCCGCTGTCGGCGATAGCCACCCCGTTGAGCCAGGTGAACACATCGGCGTCGGCGTTGGCCTGGGTCCAGTTGCCGTTGGTGTCGGCGTTCAGCACTAGGCCGTTGGAGCCGACCGCAACAATTGTGCCGTCGTCGGTGGGTTGAACAAGGTCATAGATGGGCATGCTCGGAACATCAGCCCCCGTGCCATCCCGGGAGACCCATGTCCAGTTCTGGCCGCCATCGGTAGTTGAGGCCACCGCGCCCCCACCGCCAACGATGAAGCCGTTATCGGGATCGGTAAAATGGACGCGGAAGAAGGCCGCCAGCGACATCACATCCGAGGCCACCACACCCATCTTTCTCAGCCCCTCGATCAGGCTGCCGTGCTGCGATCCCCAGGTCTGGCCGCCATCGGTGGTGTTGCGGACATTGCCGTACTCGCCCACCATCCAGCCGTTTTGGGCGTCAACGAAATGGATGCCGTAGTACATGATATCAGGGATGGCCAGGGCCATATCTTCGTTAAGGCCGACCTGCGATACCTCAATGCGTTTGGCATTCCAGGACTCTCCGCCGTTATCCGTCCAGATCACGGTGGATTCGTCACCGCTCGCCCAGCCGTGCAGCTTGTCAACAAAAGAGACCGAGAACAGGGTTTTTTCGGTGCGCGAGTCCTGCTGGGTCCAGGTTTTGCCGCCATCTCGCGAGTTGAGCACAGTGCCGTAGTGGCCGACCGCCCAGCCATCATCTCCTTTGAACTCGACCTGGTTGAGCGCCCATTCTGCGGGAGACTCAACCTCTGCCCAGGTTTCACCGGCGTCCTCAGAGCGGATGATACGACCGTTGTAGCCGACGACGACAAAGGTGTCGCCGGTGGCGTGGGCAACATCAAAGAATTTATCGGTGCGGGTGATGAGTTTATCGACAAATGCTGCCGAATAGTCCCGGTGACAGCCGGCTAGCCCAAGACCAAGTATGGCGGCTAGCGCAAAGAAACTCAGACTGGTGCGGGCACTGCCGGCCCTGTGCGTATCCATCGCCTGTTACCCTCCTTTGGTGGTGCGGAGTGTGGTTCTCCCCGGTAGAGCGGTATGACCCCATCCCTTTGTGCGATTTTCTAAAAAAGTCAAGAGTTCCTGTAAGGAAAAGCGGTGCAGGAAAAAGGCGGAGACGGCGGGAGAGCAGGACGCCCCCCCGCCGGGGTGAGGACGGTCTACAGGAGGTAGTAGGTCGCTTCAAACCAGACCAGGTCGCGGTTGGCGAAGTAGTTGAGCAGCGACCAGGAGTTGCTGTTCTGGCTGCCCAGGAACCAGGCCGTGCCGAACGATATGTCGAGCGGCATGCCTCTCAACTCACGCCACCACCACTGCGAGAACAGCAGCACATGGGAACCGCGCGGCTCCCAGGCGACCGCGTTGCGGCCTTCCAGCTTGCCCCGGAAGTAGCCGTTGCCGGCCAGGCCCAGGGTGAACAGGTGGTTCCAGCGTTTGGTGCTACACCCGGGCACCGCATCCCGCTTTGGGTTGAGTGGGTCGCTGGGGTTGTCCTCGTTGTATTCGGCCCGCGTGATGTCTGCTTCGTCTACCGGAGTGAGGTCCGCACGAGAGTATGTGCCGCCGTCTCCCCTGCCTTCGACTCCATCGTTCAGGCGGTACCACTGGTCCTCGCCCGCGGCATTTGTGCCTTGGACGATGAGGTTCCCGGCGTTGTCTGTCCGCTGCCCATGTTGGTTGAAGTAGGGCAGGCTGTCGGCCGAACCGAGCAAGCCCTGGGCGAAGTTCCAGTTACACATATTGCCGGTTACGCCTGAACGGCCGGTGGCGTTGTACTGCATCAGCCATTGGCCGGTCAGGAAGGACTGCTGCACGCCAAACTGACCCGGCAGATGGCGGGTCCAGCCCATGCCGGGGTAACTCATCAGGGACTGGATCAGGTCAAAACCGACCATGCTGCGCCACACCGCGCCGCTGTTCAGAATCCGGCCATTGCGCCGAGCGCGTTGACCAGGCTCAGTCACACCCGCGGCCCGTTTGTTCAGGGCTTCCTTGGTGCTGTAGCTCTGCTCTACGCGGAAGACCGCGCCGGTGTAGTCAAAGTCGTTGTAGGTCAGGGTGAAACCGGCCACATTGGAGTAGCGTCGCTGGTGGCTGAACCCGTTGGTGCAGATGCTGTAGTTCTGCCTGATAGCGTGCTTTTGTCTGGCTCCCTCGGTCGCTCTGCCGTTTTCGTCGAGCCTCCGCTCTCCCCAGTTATAGCCGCCGAGGTCGGTCCCGTGCAGTGACCCAAAGAAGCCACCGCTAGTCCGGCCGGTGCGGGCCACGCCCTGTTTGCCGCTCTCCGACAGACAGCGGAGCAGGCCCTCTTGGAAATTCCCCTCGTAGAAGTTCTGTTCTTCTACGACCATGTTGTCTTCATTCCACATCAGCTGCGGCACATAGCCATCCCCATAATTGCTGAAGTCGCCGACGGTGTTGCCGTTGGCAAAGGTGTAGGGGATGTACATGTAGTTGAGGGAGAAGTCGAGGTTGAACCAGGTGCTGCCGATAAAGCGAACGCCGGCCGAGTGCCAGTGACCCCGGCTGTGGTGGTGCGCGTTGCCTTTGGGCAGGTTGACGATGGCAGTGATCCGGTCGCCTGGCACATCGGGGGCGCAGCGTCGGCTCATATCGCCAGCATGGTGGGGCAGGGAACTGGGGCTGAAATGACAGATGAAGTCAGCCGAGTCGGTTCTGGCGTTGTTGCCGGTGATATTGAGCGACCAGGGATGGTCAGAGCGCCGGCTGCCGAGCCAGGCCGGCCGGTAGGGCAGTATGCGGATGGTGTTATCTGAACCTGTTGTCCCGCAATCGGCGATGGACCAGTCGTAATACACCCCGTCCTTTTCACAGCCGCGTGCCTGATACTGAAGCCGCCAGCCATCTTCGAGCAGCAGGTCGGTCGTGCCGGTGCGGTATCTGGGGGTATAGAAGGCTTCAAGACCGGCACCCGAGATCCAGGTGCCGATGTTGCCGATATCGTACAGGGCCTTGAGGGCCAGAATCGGGCTGCGGAACTCGTCAAACTTCTCGCCCACGCCAAAGTTCTGGTCAATCCGCAGCGGGTTGACAATATCAATGGAGCGGAACAGGTCAGACTCGCCCCACACCACCTGCTGATAGCCCCAGCGGGTGTACAGCTTGCCTGGGCCGATATAGCCGTGGTCAATGTCGAGGTACAGGTCCCGAAAGCCGTTCTCTGGCACCAGAAAGTTCTGGGTGTGCTCTTCGTCGTACAGGTCCTTGTAGTGGTCACGAATCACATACACCGGGTCAACCCGCGAACGCCAGCGGGCGCTGACCGAGGCGGTCTCAACCAGCGGCACCGGAATCTCGAACTTGTTGAACAGCTTGCCCCGCCGATAGAAGTTGTCGTAGGTCAGCCAGACAAAGCCTTCGTTCCGCCACTGCACCCAGTCAAAATGGTCAGAGTCGGTCTGGAAACTGTGACGCATGCGGTACCAGGTCTGCAATTCGATATCCGGGGCCAAGCGGATCGAAGCCCAGGCGTCCGTCCCCCAGGTAAGCAGTCCAAGCACGCCTACCACTGCACCCAGGACGATGCGTCGTCCCAGTGTTTTTGCCCTTCTCATTCTATGCCCTCCTTGATGCGGTCTCTCCTGTTCTTGTTCCATCCTCTTCCTCTTGCGCATGTTCCTCCTGTGGTGACAAACCTCCTTTCTCTCCCTTCGGATGCCCTCTCTTCGGTCTGCGTTCTGGCCTTATACCGAAAAGCGCCTGCTTGTGCAAGTTTCCAGGACGCTCTTTCCACACGGCAGAAAATTGGGGTAAATACAGGCGGATAGCAACTCCGGTTCCGACAATGGCGGGGACTTCTGTCATGGTTCCAACATGGCTCCAACGCTATTTGATCACGACTTCGCCGGCTGTTGGCGGCGTGTCCTGTGCCTGCTCAGGCGGGTCGGGCGGACTGATTCCGGTCCGTTCGGCCAGGTGGTTGAGGTTGGCGCTGGTGTTCATGACCAGTTGCTGAGCCCGGAAAAGATCGGCGTTGGCGCTGGAAAGCTGCCCATAGTCCTGACGCTCGGCGGCGTCAACCGCGGCGGCAATGGCAAACTGATACGCCCGCCAGCCCTCAATGTACTGCTGGTGAATGGTGGAGACCGGAGGAGTGCGGGGCTGGTAGGCCTCAAGCTCTCGAATATAGTCCTGACTGAGGCCAATGAATGGCGTCAGGACGTTGACCGTCAGATCGTCGTGGACAAAGTGATCGCGACGGACGATCTCTATGGCTGCATTCACCTGGTTCTCGGTCGGCAGCCAGTCGTGCTTCTTTTCCAGATACTGTTTGATGTCGTCGTGAACGCTGGGCTCCCGGGACGACGGGCAAGCGCTGAGCGCTAGGCCACACCACGCCGCCATGACGAAGCCCAATTTTTTGCAGAGGGGCGACATGGACGCTGGCAAGGCTCAGCCCTGCTCAAGGGCCGGTGCCTCTCCTGTGTCCTGCGCCGGCTCGGGGCTGCCCACAGTGAACGATGAGATCATCTTGAGAGAAAAGGTCATCATCGTTCACTGTGTTGTGCCGGCGGTGGAGCCGGTGGCTGCCTCAAACAGCAGTTCTTCATAGTAGAACGCGCTATAGCCTAACAGCACGACCTCAGAAGAACCCTCTTTGCTGGCGTATACCGCGGTTGAGGTGGGGTTGCGGCCACCAATAAAAACGGTGGCTAAATCAGCCTCGGTCCTGCCCTTGAGTACAATCGTGGCGTGCGGCGGCTTGAGACCGTAGGCGGCCAGATCATCGGCCGCTTCCTGCACTACCCGGGTCTCCTGTTCCAGGGTCAGGTTTTCAATCAGGCTCGTCACCAGCGATGAGGTAGCGTTCCCTCCCTCGGGTTCGATTACCCGCCAAGTGTCTCTGTCGAGCCGGCACCGGATCACTTGTCCGTCGCGGTGCAATTCAAGCTCTTGGACGGACTCGCGTGAAAAGGGGAGAAAACGGCTCTGGGCCGGCGCGTAGGCCTCTCCTATGCGGGGTCCTTCACCGGCCGGGTCCCACACAAAAGCAAAGAAGTGCGCACCAAAGATGACCGCCAAGCCGTAATACAGGCCGATGCGACGCCAGCTCATCCGCGCTGCCTCCGCCACACAAACACGCCGACGCCGATAAGCAGAAAGAAGCCCGGCAGGATGGCGGTGCTCACAAGAAGAATCCGGCGGCCTTGTTGGTCGGTCAGGTAGAACTGCTTCACCCCAGCCGGTTGCCTGGCAGCCCGTTCACCGACCTGACCAACGTCGTCGGCCAGCCAGTTGACAGCGTTGATGAACAGGTCGCGGTTGCCGCCCTGGTCAAGCAGCCCGTTGTGGGCAAAATCCACATCGCCAAAGACCACGATCCGTCCAGTGCTGCCGTCGGCGTTGCTCACAAGGACTTCCCCGGCGATCGGGACAGGGCCGCGCAGGTCACGCCCGGCAACAAGCTGAAGCTCTTGCCGGGCGGAGATACGCTGCTCGGCGCTGCCGAAGCCAGAGCCGGAGGTGGCCAGAATAGGCGCGGCTCTGATGCCTTTATCGAGGTCCTGGCGCACTTCAACGACCCGAGACAGGGAAAAGATCGGCGGGGCGTTGACCGCTTTGATCATATCGTGGGTGGTGGCGGTCCGTGAGGCGCGAAAGGTGATGGATTCTCCGGCATAGATCCGTTTTGAGGGATCAACAGCGATATAATCCAGCAGATGCACCCCGTATTGCTCCAGAAAAGAGGCGAGATTTGACGCGCTGTTGGGATCGATCATGACAAACAGCGCCCCCCCCCGTTTCAGAAAGGCCTCCAGGGCTTGCAGTTCAAAGGGCATGAACGGATCTTTGGGACCGAGCAAGACGACCACCTCGGCGTCGTCCGGTACACCGCCGGTATCGGCCAGCGAGATCTGTTTGGCGACGTAAAACTCGTCCGCCATAGCGCCCCGGAGCTTGGTGTAGCCGTCCTCCGGCTGGGGGTCACTGAGGTCGCCTTCACCATGACCGGTTGTAAAATAGATCATTTTTTCTGCGCTGCGGGTGACGTGCAAGAGGGCGGCGACAACGTCGTTCTCACCGGAGTGCAGGGAAGAGTGGCGGCTGCGACCGGCTGATTCAAACACAATTGTGCCGTAGCGGCGGGCGTTGTACTGCTGGGCCGTAGCCGGGCTGCGGTTCATATCGACGATCGTGTAGCGAAAGTGCGGTGACAGGGCGTCCATACGGCCTAGCATATCGGCCAGAAAGAAATTCTCGGGGCGGTCTGGGTGGATAAAGGCGAGGGCGTGGACATCTTGCTGCAAGTTCGACACCACATGCCGGGTGCGGGGGGCGAGGGTGAACTTCTGTTGCAGGGTGAGGTCGATCCGTCGGTTGTAGTGGACGAGGACCGCTTGGATAGCGATCAGCATGGCGAGAAACCCGACTGCCCCAACAAGGAGCTTGAGCGTGTTGCGCAGATTGCTGTTCATCGGCGTCCCTTCCACTGGCGGGATTCGAGCGAACGGAGGGTCAAAAAGCTGAAGAACAGCACAAAGGCGAAGAAGAAAGTGACCTCTTTGCTGTCGATAAATCCCTGGGCAAAACCCTGAAAATGGGTGACCATGGAGGTTTGGGCCAACCAGTACAGGAAGCCCTCGCGGGTGGCACCCTCATTCCAACTCAGGATCCAGAAGAACAGCAGCGTACACAGTGCGGCAAAGCCGGCCACCACCTGGTTATCGGTCAGCGAGGAAATGAAGAGGCCACACGCGATGCAGGCCAGGGCGATGAGCACCAGTCCGCTATAGCCGGCCAGGACAAGCGTCCAGTTGAACGGCTGCACCCAGTAGACCAGAACGGGATAGACCACGGTAAAGGACAGCATAAACAGGGTGGCGAGGCTACAGGCAACAAACTTGCCCAGATACAGCTCAGCGTCCCGCATCGGATAGGTCAGCAGCAGCTCAATCGTTCCCAGTCGCTTTTCTTCGGCAAACAACCGCATGGTCAAGAACGGAACAGCCAGCAGCAGCATCAGGCGGATATCGGTAAAAAGGAGTTGCCAAAAATTTTCAATGATGTTGAGGCCAAAACCGAACTGCACATAGAAGATGAGGTCGGTATAAAAATAATAGCCGCTGACCAGCAGAAAGACTGCGGTGACAAGATAGATGAACGGCGACAGAAAGTACGAGCGAAGCTCTTTGGCGACGATGGCCCGAAAATTGATCAGGAATGTGCCTGCCTGTCCCATTTTCCATCTCCTACAGAGGCATCCATTCTGAGCCGGTCGGGGGGCCGGCCGGCTAGGCCGCTGGACGGTGTTCCTCTTTTGTCAGGCGTACAAAGAGCTCCTCCAAGCCGGCGGTGAGCGGGTTGAGCTCATGCAGGGACCAGCCTCGGTTGACCACCAGTTCGGCGAGTTGGTGGCTGAGCGTGCGGTCTTGTGAGTGGACAAGAAAGATCTGGCCCGGCTGTTCATCCTGCTCTTCGGCGGCGTCCTGGAGGATGACCTCACTCACTCCGGGGAGGGCTTTCAGCGCGTTTTGAATCTCCTTGACCGGGCCGGCAATCCGCATCCTCGTCTGGGTGGCGGATTGCAGGCGTTGGCTGAGTCCCGCCGGAGTATCCTCGGCCAGGATTTGGCCTTTGTCGATAATGACGACACGGTGACACACCTGGGCAACCTCGGCCAGAATGTGGCTCGATAACAACACCGTCGTTTTTCCGCCCAGGCTCTTAATCAACTCCCGCATATCGATCAACTGGTGTGGGTCAAGACCAATCGTGGGTTCGTCGAGAATCAAGACCTGGGGCTCACACAGCAGGGCTTGGGCGAGACCGACTCGCTGGCGATAGCCCTTGGACAGGGTGCCGATGTGGCGGCGGGCCATATGGCTGAGGCCACACAGGTCAAGCACGCGCTTGACCTGTGTGTGTCGTTCCGCCCCGGTGGCCGTTTTCACCCGCACGCAGAAGCCCAGAAAAGCGCGGACCGTCATATCTGGATACAGCACGACATTTTCGGCCAAATAGCCGAGCTTGCGGCGCATCTCCAAAGACGCGGTTTCGACATCGTGGCCGGCCACTACCACCCGGCCCTCGGTCGGCGGGAAGAAGCCGGTCAGGATACGCATGAGCGTGGTTTTGCCCGAGCCGTTGGGGCCGAGCAAGCCGACGATCTCTCCTTCCCGGACATTGAAGGAAACCTTGTGGAGAGCCCGGACCTGACCGTAGTATTTGGTGACCTTGTGGACTTCGATCATACGGCCTTCATCCGCGCGTCTGGTGCTGCGCTTGCTTCCTCATTCGGAGCCGGAGGGCGGAGGGGCGGCCTTGAACTGGTCAAGCTGGGCTTGCAGGTCGGCGACTTTGTTCTCGGCCTGCTCAAGCTGCCGCTTGAATGTGTCGGCACGTCGGCTGAGTACGTCCCGTTCCTGGGTGACGCTTTTGAGGTTCTGATCGAATTCGGCGTTTTGCTGACGGAGGCTGCCGACCTCTCCGGGCAGAATCCCAGAGAAGAGAGGCGAGGTGAGTCCTAAACGCTCAAAGGCGATACCGGACAGGATCAGCGCCAACCATAAAACGCCGACGCCGACATAGCCCCACGCGAGCTTGGCCAGTGATTCGTCTTCTGCAACCTGGTGTTCTTCTGCCATAGGTCCCTCTCTTTGTCTGAAAGGTGTGGGGGTTGTGTAGCAAAAAAATGGAGAGGGGGAAAGGCAGTAATCCTCCTGCCTCCCTGTCACACAGGGGTGAGTGAGGCACCGAAGTGCCCCACTCAGGGCTGATCTTTAGCGAGCGCTGCGGATCAGGAAGTTCACCGAGAACGCCTCTGGGGTGTTAATCGGGGTTTGCTCGTTGAAGTACCACTCCTGGGTCCACTCACTGGCCGAGCGGGAGTAGCCGGACGGTGCGTCCCACTTGGTCGCGTGCGCCAACTGGAGGTCAGAGCCTTGACCGTGTGGTGTGAAGGCCCACACATCTTCGTAGTTATACGCGGCACCTTCCAGCTTGTTGGCCGGATAGCCCTCATACGGCGTGGAGACATAGTTGAACATGTTGAACCAGAACTTCCACAGTTCGCCGCCCTGGTCATACATCTCGGCAAAACTCATGCCCCAGAAGTCTTTGTCGATGTACATGATGCGCTTGGAGTAGGCGTACTGGCTGTAGGCCGATGGAATCCCTTCAACCACATACACGGCCCGCCGCTCCCACGGTATATTGCAGGGGATGAAGGCCATTGTGCCGCTCGTGCCGTCCGGCTCGGCGCACCACACATTGCGGGTGCCGTACAGTCCAATGTGAACCGGGGCCAGGATGTCTTTTTCAGCCAGCAGCCGGAAGGTCCAGTAGGAGTGCTTGGAGTTGAAGCCCCACAGCGAGTCCAAGTCCATATCGGTCCCCCAGAAGGCGTCACTCCGGTTGGCCACGCTGATCCGCCGCACCCGGCGGAGTTCCGGCAGGTACATATAGGAGTCATCCGGCACATCCATGCCCAGATAGCGGTTATTCAGTACGCCCGCGCCCTTGAGGTCGTTGGGGATGAACAGCGGCCCGAACTGCTCAGTGTAGCGCAGCGGCGGGTTATTGGGTATGACCGGCTTCGGATCGGTGTACAGGCGGCCTGTCCACATCATGCGCCGCCAGAACTGCGAGCCATAGGTCCGCTCCAGTTCCCCCTTGTTGTTGACCAGCTCAGTGATCCATTCGGTCCCGACATTGTCCACATACTGGGGTTTCTGCTCCTGGTTCCACATGAGCTTGGCCCCGGCCAGCGGATCGTTGGGGTCAATGTTGGGAAAAGGTACCCCGGCCACATAGTTGAACATCTCGCGGCCGTCCGGCGAGATCTCGACTTGGCCGGAGTATTTCTCGGTCGCTTCCTGGAACAGCTTGGGCAGGGGGATCTTGATCGTCTTGATGACCTTGATCTCCATACCCTGCTGGACGTACCACTGAACGCCGGGGATGAGCAACTCACCGGCTTCCGCCATATTGTCTTTGGTGAAAACCTCTCCCGTAGGCTCGTGCTCAGGCCCGATACATTTGACGAGATTACAGTCCTCATAGGCCGCGTTGGCTGGGGCCGCCAGGCTGAGCGCGCCGATGGCCAGCGCCGCGCAGACGGTTCCAAAGAGTTTCTTCAGTCTCATGGGGTTCCCTCCTTCGTGGGGTTGTTACGACGATACGATGTTGAGACAGGGCCATAGGGTGGACCACGTTCCATAACCTTATCCTCTCCATACTGCCTCTATGACAGAAAACAAGGGCAAAGGTCAATGATCCCATCAGAGGCTTTTTTCACCTCCCCGGAGAAGGGGAGGGCGAGCCGCCATGATTGAGCTTCCGTTCCAGGAGGCCGTCGATAATGGTTTCAAGGTTGGTCTGGGAAACGGTCTTGACCCGGATCCAGCCGTCAAGAATAAAACCCGGTACGGAATCGATCTGGTAGCGGCGTCCCAAGGCCACAATGCGGGCGACCTCAGCCTTGCCGTCTTCGTCCGCCAAGCGGTTCAGCAGCAACTCTGGATCAAGCCCGATCCTGTCCGCTACTCGGGCCAGCCCGTCCCGACTGGTGATGTCGAGCCTCTCTTCAAACTGGACCTGGAAGAGCGCCTGTTGCATTTCCTGGCGGAGACCAAACTCGTCGGCCAAGGCGTAGGCGCGGGCCGGGATAGAGGACTTTTGATCGACAAGCGGGTAGCCGAGGAACTTGACCCGCAAACGGGTGCCGTATTTTTTTTGGAGCTTGGGGATGAGATGGGTAGCCGCCTGGTAGTAGGCCGCGCACAGGAAGTCCTCAAAGACGGTCAGTCTGACCGAATCCGGCCGTGCCCCCTGAGGGGCGCGCCGAACGAAATTGTAGGAGCCGGGGATGGAGTCGTAGCGGCCGAGCAAGTTCTCTTCGGCCCGACTCGGCTGAGGCAGGAACACCACGCCTAGCAGCCCGAGACCGAATCCAAGGCGTTTCAGCCGCCGTCTCCAGGGTGTTCGATCCCTATGCATCTCTGTTCTTGCGCATGGGTCTGAGCCCCACTTGGAGCACACCACGCAGCCCAGCGGCAAGAGGCGGACAGGGAAGGTGCGGAACTGAGGCCTGGGCTGATGAGGGGCAGGCCTCATAAAAAAGAACGGTGCTGTTCTTGTCTGCCCCTGCCCTGGCGGGCTATAGTTACGAGGTTGCTCAGAAGTCTCGTGTGAGGAGGAGGATATCATGCGTCGGCTGTCCTTTGTACTGTCATCAATAATCTTGGCTTTTGCCTTTTTTCTGATCGCGATCGGAGGGGCAGCCCAGGAGGAGGGCCAGAACGATCCGACACCCATAAAAATCGGCTATGTCGATCTGGTACGGGCGATGTCCGAGTGTGAGGCGGGCAAAAAGGCCCAAGACCAACTCAAGAAGGCGGTCGAGAATTCAGAGCGCCGTTTGCAGCAGCAGAGGGAGCGCGTCGAAAAGCTCAAGGATGAACTGGAAAAGAAGGTCATGGTCCTCCGCGAGGAAGAACGTGACGCACTGGGACAGGACTACCGTCAGAGCCTGCGGGATTTTGAACGGCGGTATAAGGATGCCGAAGAAGATCTGAAGATCAAAGATCGGCAGCTGACCAGTCGGATCATGGTCCAGTTGCAACAGATTGTGGCTGAGCTAGGCGAACAAGGTGCATATACGGTTGTTCTGGAGGGCAATAACACCGTCGTCTTATACGGCAAGCAAGATATCGATCTGACCGACCAAGTCATTGAAGAGCACAATAAGCGTTTCCCCCAGGGCCGGAAAAAGGGCTAGCTCGCGTGTTCCCTAGACCCGGCTGATCAACTGCCGTAGCACATAGTGCAGAATCCCGCCGTGCCGATAGTATTCGACTTCTATTGGCGTATCGATCCGGACGCTTACCGTAAGGTCTTGACTTTCTCCACTCGCCCGGTGGATTGTCAGTGTTGCGTCTTGCCGGGGTCTGAGGTCGTCGGCGATGCCTGTCAGATCAAAGGTCTCACTGCCGTCCAGCCGCAGCGACTGGGCGCTGGTGCCGTCTTTGAACTGACATGGCAACACGCCCATGCCGACCAGGTTACTCCGATGAATTCGCTCAAAACTCTGGGCAATCACCACCCTCACTCCAAGCAGGGCTGTGCCCTTGGCCGCCCAGTCGCGTGAGCTGCCCGTCCCATATTCTTGGCCGGCAATGACGACCAGCGGCGTACCGGTGGCCTGATATTGGACAGCGGCGTCATAGATGTCCATCTGCTGGCCGGTGCCGTTGGCGTAGTACTGGGTCACCCCGCCTTCAGAGCCCGGTACCATCAGGTTCCTAATCCGGACATTCGCAAATGTGCCCCGGGTCATCACCCGGTCATTGCCCCGCCGTGAGCCGTAGCTGTTAAAATCTGGGATGCCGACCCCGTTGTCTTGCAGATACTGACCGGCGGGCGAGGTTGGTTTGATCGCCCCGGCCGGACTGATGTGGTCGGTGGTGACCGAATCACCCAACACGGCCAGCGGCCGGGCACCTCTGATCGTGCTGATGGTACCAGGCTCAAGTCCAAACGCCTCAAAGAACGGTGGCTCTTGAATATAAGTTGAAGCCGAGTCCCAGTCGTACAGATTGCCGGTGGTGCTGGAGATATCGTTCCACAAGGGGTTGTCAGCATTGAGGTCGGCGTACAAACCGCGATATGTGTGAGGCTCGCGCGCGGCCTGGATCAAAGCCTGGATTTCTGAGGAACTCGGCCACAGGTCGCGCAGATAGACCGGCTGACCATCGGTGCCGCTGCCCAGCGGCTCGGTGTTCAGGTCAATATCGACTTGGCCGGCCAACGCAAAGGCCACGACCAGGGGCGGGCTCATCAGAAAATTGGTCTTGATATTCTGATGCACCCGCGCCTCAAAGTTCCGATTACCGCTCAATACGCTGGCGGTGATGAGGTCGTTTGTCGTCACCGTAGCCTCAATATCGGGGTCGAGCGGGCCCGAATTGCCGATACAGGTGGTGCAGCCGTAGCCGACCAGATGAAAGCCCAGCTGATCCAGATAGGTCTGGAGCCCGGTTTTTTCCAGGTATGCGGTGACCACGCGCGAACCTGGGCCTAAAGACGCTCTGACCGTTGGGCGGAGTGTCAAGCCTTTTTCGACCGCTTTTTTGGCTACGAGGCCGGCCGCCAGCATGACGCTCGGGTTTGAGGTATTGGTGCATGAGGTAATGGCCGCAATCAGCACATCGCCGTGGCCGATATCGACCGGCCCGCCTGGAGAAGCCGAGCTGCTGACTGGATAGCGTTTGTCAAGGTCGTCTGGCGACTTATCATAGCCGCTTTCACTGGCCGGCTTCTGAAACAGGTCGCGAAAGGTCTGTTTGAGGTCTGGCAGGTTGAGCCGATCCTGGGGACGTTTCGGACCGGCCACCGCCGGCTGCACATCGGCCAGATTGAGTTCCAGGACTTGGCTATAGGCACACTGATCTTTGCCTGGAATGCCGAACATGTCTTGGGCCTGGAAGTAGCGCCGAAACGCGCTGACCTGCTCCTCGCTTCGACCGGTTGCTTCGAGATAGCGACAGGTCTCTTCATCAACAGGGAAAAAGCCCATGGTTGCGCCATATTCCGGGGCCATATTGGCAATGGTGGCGCGGTCGGTCAGCGGTAGCTGGGCCGCTCCTTCTCCGTGGAACTCGACAAACTTGCCCACGACTTTTGCCGCTCGCAGCATCTCGGTGCAGTGGAGCACCAGGTCGGTTGCGGTCACGCCTTCCCGCAGCGACCCCGTCATATGCACGCCCACGACATCCGGGGTCAGGAAGTAGACCGGCTGTCCCAGCATGCCGGCTTCAGCCTCAATGCCACCAACACCCCAACCGACCACACCCAGACCGTTGATCATCGTGGTGTGCGAGTCGGTCCCGACCAGCGTATCCGGGTAATATACCCCGTCTTTTTCCAGCACTCCCTTGGCCAGGTATTCGAGATTGACCTGGTGGACGATGCCGATGCCGGGGGGCACGACCTTAAAGCTGTCAAAAGCTTGCATCCCCCATTTGAGGAATTGATAGCGCGCCTGATTGCGCTCAAATTCTTTCTGCATATTCCGCTGCAGGGCGTTGCCAACACCGGCATAATCAACCTGGATCGAGTGGTCAACGACCAGATCGACCGGCACCAGCGGCTCAATCAGTTTCGGGTCTTTGCCCAGCTTGGCAACCGCTGAGCGCATGGCAGCCAAGTCAACCAGCAGGGGCACGCCGGTAAAATCCTGCAAGACAATCCGGGCAACGGTGAACGGAATTTCTGCGGTCCGGGTATCGTTCGGGCCCCAGCCGGCGACATTGCGCACATCGCGCTCCTCAATGCGCGTCCCGTCGTAGTTGCGCAGCACCGATTCGAGCACAATGCGAATGCTGATTGGCAGGCGCGAGATGTGCCCGATGCCCTCGTGTTCCAGCTGGGGCAAAGAGTACAACTGAGCCGTCTGACCGTTTCCCAGCTCGAAAGTTTGCAAGCTACTAAAAAGATTATGCGGCATGGCTCTTCCTTTTCTGGACGGTGTATGGAACACAGCGGCAAGGCCGACCCATCACGTTTTGTATACGGCTTGGAGGGCAGAAGGCAAGCCAGCGGTCTTTCCTCCGGTCCGGATTTCGCGTACATCAGGTCCTGGAGTTGGAGCCGCGCGAAGGGCGCTCAATGAAAGTCTATTCCACCGCTCTGCCTGAGGTCTTTGTTGTTGAGCCCGATGTCTTCCAGGACGAGCGAGGGTTTTTCCTCGAAACCTACCACGCCCGCAAATATGCCGAGGCGAGCATTCCCGCGATCTTCGTCCAGGATAATCATTCCCGCTCGCGACACAACACCCTGCGTGGCCTGCACGCTCAAAGGCGGCATCCACAGGGCAAGCTGGTGCGCGTGATTCAGGGCGAGATTTTTGACGTTGCGGTCGATATCCGTCCCCGCTCAGCCACATTTGGGCGCTGGGTCGGGCTACGGCTGTCCGCCCAAAATTTCCGCCAAGCCTATGTGCCGCCCGGCTTTGCCCACGGCTTTTGTGTGCTCAGCCAGAGCGCCGAGGTGGTCTATAAATGTACGGACTTCCACGACCCGAGCGACGAAATCGGGATTGTCTGGAACGATCCTGAAATTGGTATTGACTGGCCTGTTGCGGAGCCGATTGTGTCGGACAAGGACCGCCGCGCGCCGCGCTTGGCCGAGGTGGCCAAAAGGCTGGGCTGACAGGGCGGGATGTCCCCGACGGGATTTGAACCCGTGTCGCCGGCGTGAAAGGCCGGTGTCCTAGGCCAAGCTAGACGACGGGGACATGTGGAGGGACGGATAGAGGGAGTGAGCCGACCGGGGCTCGAACCCGGGACCCTCTGCTTAAAAGGCAGATGCTCTACCGACTGAGCTATCGGCTCGGTCTGGCCGGGAGCATAGCTGATGATACCACAGAACTCAAACCCCTGTAGGAAGTTTCCTGTCCGGCCGGCGTTGACGCACTCCTCAGCTGCCTGTTAGCGTTCGGCCATGACAACGGTTCGTTCACGTTTTGCCCCTAGTCCAACTGGCTGTCTGCACATCGGCGGCGCGCGTACCGCGTTGTTCGCCTATCTGGCCGCCAAAGAACATGGTGGTACGTTCGTGCTGCGTATTGACGATACCGACCGGCAACGCTCAACCCCGGAATTTCAGGCCGATATCCTGGATGCGCTGCTCTGGCTTGGGCTGGACGGCGATGAAGGCCCCTATTTTCAGAGCCAGCGCACGGCCCTGTATCACGAGGCTGGCGATCGCTTGCTGCGTCAGGCCAAAGCCTACCGCTGCTACTGCACGCCACAAGATTTACAGGCCAAACGCCAAGCCGCCCTGGCCGCGGGCCGCCAGCCGGCTTACGACGGGACGTGTCGCACCGCCACTCCTCAACCGGGCGACCGGCGGCCGTTTACAGTCCGTTTCAAGGGACCCAAAGAAGGGCAGACGGTCGTTGATGACATCATCAAGGGCCGGGTCGTTTTTCAGAATCAGGAACTTGACGACCTGATCCTGGTTCGTTCGGACGGCTCGCCGACCTATAACTTCTGTTCCGTCTGTGACGATGCCGACCTGCGGATCAGCCATATCGTACGTGGGGACGATCACCTGACCAATACCCCACGCCAAGTCCTGATTTTTCAAGCCCTGGATGCCGCTCCGCCGGCCTTTGCCCACCTGCCCCTGATTCTCGGCCCCGACCGGGTCCGGCTCAGCAAACGGCACGGGGCCACCGCGGTGCGGGCCTATCGTGAGATGGGCTATCTGCCTGACGCTTTGGTCAATTTTCTTGCTCGCTTAGGCTGGTCACACGGCGACGACGAAGTGTTCTCGCGGGCTGAGTTGATCAATACATTCCGCCTTGCCGATGTCGGCAAATCGGCCGGGGTGTTTAACGCCGAGAAATTGGAATGGCTCAATTTTCAGTACCAGCAGGCCCGCCCGTTGGCCCAACTCAGCCAAGAGGTGAAACCCTTCCTGAAAGGTTATGACTTGCCCGACGACGAGCGGCTCGGGCGGATGCTGAAGACGATCCAGCCCCGAGCCAAAACCTTGAGCGAGCTGGCGGCTGCGGCGCATTTTTATCTCACCGGGAAGGTGACGTTTGAGGAAAAGGCGCGCAAAAAATTTCTGACGCCAGATGGCGTAGCCGTCCTTGAACAGGTTCGCTGCCGGCTCAGCCAGGCTCCGGACTGGACCGAACAGGGCCTGCATCTCATCTTCAGCGGTCTGATGCAAGACCTCGGTCTCAAGCTGGGTAAAATTGCCCAACCGGTGCGAGTGGCGCTGACCGGCGGGACGGCCAGTCCCGGGATTTTCGAGGTGATGGCTGCTCTGGGTCAGGGCCAAACGCTGGCCCGTCTGGATACTGCCCTGACGACCCTGGGGACCGGAAAAGGGCAGGTTTCGGCTTGACTTTGGCTCAGCGGTTCTTTATTTTCTGGCTTGTTGAGGTGTGGGCTAATTGGTAAGCCACCTGACTCTGGATCAGGCGATTGTAGGTTCGAGTCCTACCACCTCAGCTTCCCGGTCCCATCGTCTAGCGGTCAGGACGCCGGCCTCTCATGTCGGTAGCACGGGTTCGAGTCCCGTTGGGACCACCTTCACTGGGGTCTTGTGCCAGCCCCATCGTAGCGAGAAAATTTGCCTCCTGGGCCGCTTGCCCGCTCTGGTAATCCTCTCCCGCTATGCTAAGTGGTGGTAAGAGAGACGCCGAGAACGGACATGAGCATTCACCAGCGTTTAGGGGGGGTGGAGATGGATGAGAACAGCAAGCATGCGTTTGAGCGACTGATCAGAGAAGACCGTGAGAACCGCGAGAGCAAGCACTGGAGCGGGACCTTTATTGACTATCTGGAAAAGGTCAGAGAAGACCCTTCTGTCGTCAAGCACGCCCACGCTCGCATCTACGACATGATCCAGCGTGAGGGGGCGACGGATATCAGCGACACCGCTGACCCTCGCATCCGTCGTTTATTCAAAGACGAGTCCCTGAAAGTGTACAATTTCTTTAAGGACGAATTCTTCGGCATTGAAGAAACGCTGGCCGAGATTGTCCGCTACTTTCAGTCCGCGGCCATGCGGGGCGAAGAGAACCGTCAAGTCCTGTATCTGATGGGACCGGTCGGGGCGGGTAAAAGCTCGCTGGTCGAAAAATTGCAGCGGGGACTCGAGAGCCTTGATCCCATCTATACGATTGAGAGCTCTCCGATGTTTGAAGAACCGCTGCTCCTGATCCCCCGGCATCTGCGTCAAGAGTTTGAAAAAATGCTTGATGTGCGGATTGAGGGTGACCTGTGTCCGGTCACCCGATGGCGGCTGCGCGAGGAGTTCAACAACGCCTATGAGAAGATGTCGGTGACCACGGTCGGGTTTTCAAAACGCAACCGCCGCGGCATCGGTATCGTGCCGCCGGTTGACCCGAATAACCAGGACACCTCAGTGCTGATCGGCTCGGAGGACATTTCCAAGCTCGACCGCTACTCCGAGGGCGACCCGCGTGTGCTGGAACTCAACGGGGCCTTCAATGTCGGCAACCGGGGCATGGTGGAGTTCATTGAGGTCTTCAAAAACGAGACCGAATACCTGCATGCCATGATTACGGCCACCCAGGAGAAGTTTGTTCCCGCGCCGGGCCGTCACGGCACCGTGTATGTGGACACGGTCATTGTTGCCCACTCCAACGAGGCCGAGTGGCAGAAGTTCAAGGCCGACCATACCAACGAGGCGATCCTGGACCGGATCGTGGTGGTCAAGGTTCCCTACAATCTGCGTCTGTCCGAAGAGGTCAAGATCTACCAGAAGATGCTGCACAACTCGGACTTTCGGGCCAGCATCGCGCCGCATACCCTGGAGGTGGCGGCCATGTTCGCCATTCTTTCGCGTCTTGAACCATCGGCAAAGTGCGATCTGATGACCAAGCTGCACCTGTATAACGGGGAAGAAGTGGTGGAGAAGGGGCGGACCAAGAAAATCACGGTCAAGGAATTGCGCGAGGATGCCAAGCGCGAGGGCATGTTCGGGATCTCGACCCGTTTCATTATGAAGGCGCTCGACAACGCGCTGTCCGAAGGGGGCTCGTCAATCAATCCGATCAGCGTCCGCGAAGCCCTGATCCGCATGGTCAAGGCGATGGACACCTCGGACGATACCCGCAAGCAGTATCTTGAATTCCTGCAAGACGTGATTCACAAGGAGTATCTCGAGCTGCTCGAGAAGGAGATCACCAAGGCGTTTGTCTATTCCTATCAGGAGCAGGCCGAAACGCTCTTCCAGAACTACCTCGATCATGCCGAGGCATATGTGAACCAGACAAAGGTCATGGATCGCAACACCAGAGAAGAACTGCTTCCAGACGAGGGCTTTCTGAAGTCCATAGAAGAGCAGATCGCCATCATCGGCTCGGCCGCGGACGGTTTTCGGCAGGAGGTGATCGCCTATCTCTGGGCCTCGTCACGGCGCGGAGATCGGGTGACGTACGAGAGTTATGAGCCGCTCAAGGACGCGATCGAGAAAAAACTGATGGGCTCGGTCCGGGATATCAGCCGGGTCATTACCAAGGCCCGGACCCGAGACCAGGAGCAGCAACACAAGCACGACGCTATGGTCCAACGGCTGATTGAACTCGGCTACCCCGAGGACAGCGTTGATATTGTGCTGAAGTACGCGGCGAACCACTTGTGGAAGGACTGAGCCGCCCACTGCGGCCGGGGGTGGAACACCATGTCAGACACCATCTTTCGTCCCTACTCATCCTCCGACTCCCTGCGGTCTGACCGAAGTGCGACAGACCGCCAACGCCACCGTCAGAAGGTCCGTGAGGCGGTCCGGGAGAATATCGCCGACCTGATCGCCGAGGAGTCCATCATCGGCAAAAACAAGGACAAGATCATCAAAGTCCCGATCCGGGGGATGAAGGAGTACCGCTTCATCTACGGCGAAAACACGCCCGGTGTCGGACAGGGTGACGGCAACTCCCAACCCGGCCAAGTGGTCGGCAAGGCAAACGGCGAGGGTCGGGGGCCGGGCGAAGGCCAGGCCGGGGATCAGGCCGGGGTTGATTATTATGAGACCGATGTGACGCTCGAAGAACTGATCGACATCATGTTTGAAGACCTCGAACTGCCCGACCTCGAACGCAAGACCCTGCGGGAAATTCCATCCGAGCGGGTCAGCAAACGCAAGGGCTTCCGCAAGATGGGGGTGCGGGTCCGGCTCGATAAGCGACGGACGGCAATGGCCCGCATTCGGCGCAAGGTAGCGGTGATGCGGCGCGACGGCAAGACCGACTGGGACCCCGAACAGCGCTTTCCGTTTCATACCGATGATCTGACCTACCGCCACCTCGTTGAGGATGTCCGTCCCGACTCAAACGCGGCGGTGGTGTGCATCATGGACACCTCGGGGTCTATGGACACGATGAAGAAGTACCTGGCCCGCAGTTTCTTTTTTTTGCTCTACCAATTCGTAAGCACCAAGTACGACAAGGTCGAACTCGCCTTTGTGGCTCACCATACCGAGGGCCGCGAGGTCACTGAAGACGAGTTCTTCTACAAAGGCGAGTCGGGCGGAACGTTTATTTCTTCGGGCTATACCAAAGCCATCGAGATCATCCAGGAGCGCTATCACCCCAGCCTGTGGAATGTCTACGCCTTTCACTGCTCGGACGGGGACAATTTTGAGTCCGACAACCCAGCCACGCTCAGAGCCGCCCAGGAGCTGTGCGAGCTGTGTAACCTGTTTGGCTACGGGGAGATCAAACCCCTGGGCTCACGCTACTACGAAAGCTCAATGCTCACTATCTTCCGCCGCCTCCAAGCCGACAACTACCAGACGGTCCTCATCGAACGCAAGGAAGACATCTGGCCGAGTTTCCGGGCTTTTCTGTCCAAGGAAGAGGGCGAGCGGACGCAGGCCAGCGCCAGGTCGGCCCAAGAGCCGGCGGCCGAATAAGGGGCGGAGGCAAGACCGACTATGGCAGATTGGGATGTCCGAGAGCTTGAGGGCTGGGACGAAAAGATCCGAGACAAGGCCACGGCCTTCGGGCTGTCCTGCTATCCGCAGGAGTTCGAGGTCTGTGACCATTTCCAGATGCTGGGCTACATGGCCTACCACGGGATGCCGTCGCACTATCCGCACTGGTCGTTTGGCAAGAGCTACGAGAAGCTGAAGACGATGTATGACTACGGGGTGTCCGGCCTGCCCTACGAGATGGTCATCAACTCCAGCCCGGCCATCGCCTATTTGATGCGCGACAACTCCCTGTGTCTTCAACTCTTGACGGTGGCCCATGTCTACGGCCACAACGACTTCTTCAAAAACAATTTCACCTTCCGCCAGACCGGGGCGGCCTCCACCATCAACCGCTGCAAAATCCACGCCGAGCGGGTCCGGGCGTATACTGAAGACCCGTCGATCGGCGTAGAGAAGGT
Source organism: uncultured Binatia bacterium (SeqCode) (assembly GCA_965200965.1). Taxonomy (GTDB): domain Bacteria; phylum Desulfobacterota; class Binatia; order Bin18; family Bin18; genus JAAXHF01. Next base: position 1,922,306 of record OZ241744.1, on the reverse strand, counting down.
CGAGGCGATTCTCGATACCGCCCACGCCCTATCCATGCAGTGCCGGCGCAACTTGGCCATAAAAAAGCTCGCGCCCGAGGAAGAACGCCGGCGCGCTCTTGAAGACGCCCAGCCAAAAGAAGACCAGTTCCACGCCATTCACAAACCGCCGACCTATACCCAGCCCGACCTGCACAAAGTTCCGCTCTCACCCGAAGAGGACATCCTCGTATTCATCCGTGACCATAACCCGTCTCTCAGCGAATGGGAGAAAGACCTGCTGACCATCGTCCACGAAGAGGCGCAGTATTTCATTCCCCAATTGGAAACCAAGATCATGAACGAAGGCTGGGCCAGCTTCTGGCACCGCGAGATCATGAACAGCCTTGGGTTGCCCCAGGAGCTCTACCTTGAGTTCCTCGTCCGCCACAATCAGGTCGTCCGCCCCCACCCGCAGGGCATCAACCCCTATCACCTCGGCCTGAAGCTGTGGGACGACATCAAACGCCGCCATGACGACCCCACCCCGGAAGAGATCGAGAAGTACGGCCGGCCGGGAAAAACCGGCCTCGAAGCAATGTTTGAGGTCCGCGAAGTGGACCGCGATGTGTCGTTCCTGCGCCGCTTTTTGACCGAAGCGTTGATGCGTGAGATGGACATGTTCCAGTACGAGCCGCGTGGCGACGATCTGGTCATCTCCCATGTGTCTGACAAAGATGGCTGGCAGGAGGTCAAAGAGACCCTGCTCAAAAGCGTTGGCACGGGCACCGTCCCGGTTCTCAAAATTGAGGATGCCGACTACAGCCACAGTCGGACGCTCTATCTCAAGCACTACCACGACAGCCGCGACCTCCAACTCGAACACGCCGAACGCTGCTTGTCCTATCTCCACCAGCTGTGGGGCCACGAAGTCCTGCTCGAAACCGTCGTTAATGGCAAGCGGGTCCTGCTGTCCTACAGCGACAAAGGCTTTGCCGCCCGCCCGCTCAAATAGCTTGGCCCTGTCCTTCCCCTGGCGGCCTCCTCTCCGATCGGCTAAGACAGGCCAGAGGGTAGCCCCTCCAAGTCTCTCAGCGGCGAGAGGAGCGGAGATGCCCCGGGCGAAGATGAGGAAAAAGCGTGGTAGTGCCGCAGAAAGGGGGAATACGGGACGAGTGGCAAAGAGTGCGGGTGTCTGCAGTTGCCAGTGCCGTGATAGGGGGGACGCCGAGCCGCCGTGTAGCAGAATACTGGCGTGGAACCATTCCGTGGGTCACGGCAAAAGATATCGCCAACACGTCAGGCCGGTATGTGGAACAAGCGCACGAGTACATTACAGAAAAGGGCCTGAAATCCAGTTCGGCAAAACGGATGCCTGAAGGCACGGTAATCATAACCGCGCGCGGCACGGTGGGCGCTTTGGCTCAGCTTCGCCAAGATATGGCGTTTAACCAGACGTGTTATGCCCTTGTCCCCCACGATGGTCTCGATAACGACTTTCTGTTTTATGCCTTGAAGGGCACGGCAGATGCAATGCGGGTGCTGAACTATGGAACTGTCTTCGAGACCATCACGACACGGACATTCAGCCAGTGGCAGATTCCTCTACCCCCTCTCCCTGAACAGCGCGCCATCGCTCACCTGCTGGGCACGCTCGACGACAAGATCGCCCTCAACCGGCGCATGAACGCCACCCTTGACGAGATGGCCCGAGCGCTGTTCACCTCGTGGTTCATCAACTTTGATCCCGTGCAGGCCAAAGCCGCCCTCACACAACGCGCGTCTCCAGGGGGAAGTGCATGGCCGGTGGCCCGGGCCCGGGCCTATCTGGACCGGCTGGAGCCGGCCCTAGCAGCCTTATTCCCCGATCGCTTTGTAGACTCGGCATTGGGGCCGATTCCCGCCGGGTGGACGGTCAAGCCCCTTGACGAGATCGCCGTCTTTCGGAACGGCCTTGCCCTCCAGCAATATAGACCCCAGCAAGACGAGGACCGTTTACCTGTGGTGAAAATTGCCCAACTGAGAAGCGGGACGGCGGATAGCGGAGAATGGGCTACGGCCAAGCTTGCGCCTGACTGTGTGATTGACGATGGAGATATCATCTTCTCTTGGTCGGGCAGCCTCCTGGTGCAGGTCTGGTACGGAGGACGAGCCGCTCTGAACCAACATCTGTTCAAGGTGACTTCGCCGAGATTTCCGCAGTGGTTTTTGCTGCCTTGCCTGCGGGGTCATCTGGCCGCCTTCCAGGCTATTGCTGCGGGGAAGGCGACAACGATGGGGCATATCAAGCGTCAGCATTTGAGTGAGGCGTTGTGCGCGGTTCCAGAGGAGCGGCTTCTGATGGCAGCCAATGGTCTTCTGTCCGCCATATTTGAGAAGAACATTTCCGTGGCTGTCCAATCCCGGACCCTCGCCGCCCTGCGGGATACCCTGCTGCCCAAGCTCCTCTCGGGCCAAATCCGCGTCCATGCAGGTAGCCCTCCATCATAGAAAATGTACAATACAAGCCGTGCAAGGAGAGCAGATGAGAAACGTATTCATATCCTATTCTCACAAGGACGAGGCTCTTTGGAAGAAACTGGAAACGCACTTGGCCCTCCTTCGTCGCCAAGGCAGAATCAACATTTTTCATGATCGAAACATTCCGCCTGGCGGAGAGATTGACCACTATATCAACCATGCCTTGAATCTTGCGGATATCATCCTCCTCCTGGTCAGCGCTGACTTTCTTGCCTCAGACTATTGCTACAAGGAAACGCAGATCGCGATGAAACGACACGCGCAAGGGACAGCGTGCGTGATCCCGGTAATCCTGAGACCCTGCGATTGGAAAGCAGCGCAATTCGGCGGACTGGAGGCAGTTCCCACCGACGGCAAGCCCGTGGTGGAGCACGAGCCACCATCGATACACGACAAGGGTTTTCTGGAGGTCGCTCGGGCTGTACGCCAGGCAGTAGAATCGCCGGCCTCTCCCTCGGCCCAGCAGGAGGAAAAGAGCGATGATCACATCGGAAGGTGGCGTTCTATTGCTGAGCAGGTTGAAAGCGTCGATCGAGAGTTTGGGGCGCGGGCGTGGTTCTCCGTTGGCTATCTCTACGGTGAAAAGGGCGATTACGAAGCGGCGATAGATGCCTACACTAAGGTGCTCCATCTCACCCCAAATGATGCCGCTGCCTACACCAACCGGGGCAATGCGAAGAACAAACTTGGTGATCATGAAGCCGCCATTGCGGACCACACCGCGGCGCTCCGCCTTGACCCGAACTTAGCCGGTGCCTACACCAACCGGGGCGTTGCGAAGAACAAACTTGGTGATCATGAAGCCGCCATTGCGGACTACAGCGTGGCGCTCCGCCTTGACCCGAACTTAGCCGGTGCCTACACCAACCGGGGCGTTGCGAAGAACAAACTTGGTGATCATGAAGCCGCCATTGCGGACTACAGCGTGGCGCTCCGCCTTGACCCGAACTTAGCCGGTGCCTACACCAACCGGGGCAATGCGAAGAACAAACTTGGTGATCATGAAGCCGCCATTGCGGACTACAGCGTGGCGCTCCGCCTTGACCCGAACGATGCCGAAACCTACACCAGCCGGGGCAATGCGAAGAACAAACTTGGTGATCATGAAGCCGCCATTGCGGACTACAGCGTAGCGCTCCGCCTTGACCCGAACTTAGCCGCTGCCTATTACAATCGGGGTGCCGCTAACGATCTATTGGGCCGGGTGAACGAGGCCCGGCGGGATTTTGAGAAGGCGCTTGCCTTGGCCCGAGAGGCCGGTGACGAAGACACCGCGGCTAAGATGGAACGTGGGCTTGCCGACCTTAGCAAGCGCAACAACCCGTGAGGGTCTGCACCGATGTTGAAGCCGCTGACCCCGACCCGGCGGCTGCCCCCCACCCCAGCCCTCCCCCTCAAGGGGGGGAGGGGGTAGGCAGTGACAAAGGGGAGTGTGGGCTATGGCTTGCCGGCCCTGCCCCTGGGCATGTTCAGCCCCTACCCGCCTCCAGCAGCACGCGCCTGCCGCTCGCGCCTGCTCTGAGCACTCCCTATTCGTCCTGGTAGGTCGGATGAGCGCAGCGTAATCCGACAGAACGGGGTGTCGGCTTCCGCCCGAGGGCTAAGCCGACCTACAAACCAGGCACATTCACCCCTCTGATTCCAACAGCACAACCGCCTCGGCCATCATGCCTTCCTCACGGCCGATAGAGCCTATTTTTTCGCCGGTCGTGGCTTTGATATTGACCGCGGCCGGCTCGGCCTCCAGGACCACCGCCAGCCGCTCGCGCATCGCCTGTCGATACGGCCCCAGCTTGGGCCGCTGGGCAAAGACCGTAATATCGGCGTTGCCCAGCCGAAAGCCGCGCGCCCTCACCATCGCCATGACATCGCCCAGCAGCCCGAGACTCGACACCCCACTATATTGCGGGTCAGAGTCGGGAAAATGCTGGCCTATATCACCCGCCCCAATCGCGCCCAACAGGGCGTTGCTCAGCGCGTGACACACAACATCGGCGTCCGAGTGGCCGAGCAACCCCTTGTCCCAGGGGATAGGGACGCCGCCCAGCACGAGCTTGCGGCCCGGCTGGAGCCGGTGGATATCTGCGCCGTGACCAACCCGAAATCGCACCGCCCGGCTCCTATAAACTGCTGAAGGCCGCCGGGTCGGGGAGTTCCGAGCCTTCGGCCAACAGGCCGTAGCCAAACAACGGCTGGGCATACTCGTCGTGCGCGGCATCGTGACTGTCGTTCTGGCAGCGCGCGTAGAGCGTGGGCAGGATCGGATGGGCAGGGTTCAACTCCATGCTCCACTTTGAATAATCATTCCTCCGTCCACGTCAATCGCCGCCCCGGCCAAGCCTTCTTTCCCGGGCCGCTCCCTGCTATGAGCAGGCAGGAGGTCGGATGAGCGCAGCGTAATCCGACAGAACGGGGTGTCGGCTTCCGCCGGATGGCTGGCCGACCTATAAACTATGAGCAGTTGCAGGCCGGGCAGGAAAAAAAGGGGGAGTCGATGCAAAAAGCCGTCCAGAACCTGCTGTGTAGTGTGGGTGTCATCGTAGCGGTTGGCGGCTGTGGACAGAACGTGGAACAGCCGGCCGAGCAGACCACACAAGCCACCGTGCCAGAACCGGGCCGCGGGGAGGCTCGCCAGCGGGGGGAACAGACCACCGAGTTCGATATCAACGAACCCCAGATGGGCTGTGAGGAGGCGCACCGGATCACCCGGCGGGCGCTTGAACGGCTGTACTACAAGGTGGCCGACGCGCCCCCGCCGGCCGATACCGGAAGGCAACATGTTCCGAGCACCATCACCGCCCAGCGCATGGGCTTCTGGGGAGAACCCGAGCCCGTGTCGGTCACGATTTCCTGCACTGCCGACGGTGTCCACGTCGCTCCCCGGGCGCGTATTCCGCCGTGTGAGCAGGCCAACCGCATCATGCGCAAGGCCGTTGAAAAGGCCGGCTATGCGGTGACGACCTATCGGCCGGCGGCTCTGGGCGGAGTTGGCCGGATTCGGGGTGAGCAGCCCGGGCAGAAGCCGCTCGAGCTGACCATCGCCTGTGAGGTAGAGCGCAACCGGGTCATCATTGATACCAGCTCTGAAAGCCCACTGATGGCCGCCGGCTCTGGCTTCTATGACGCCCTTTCGGACTTCCAGCGCGGGTTTGAGGCCATGTTCCGAGCGGTAGTGGATGAGTTTGCCTACCTTCAGTCTCCCCACCACCAGACCCAGGTCGCCAACATGGACCAGGTCCAGATTGGCATTGTGCCCCTGCTCCCGGCAGATGTGACACGCCAGCTTGGTGATATGCCGGCCGAGCTGCTTGCGGTCCGCATTACGGTTTTCAACTCAACCACCGACGCCTATCTGCTGGAAACCGACAATATCGTTCTGCTGGCCGATTCAGGCCGGCGGGTAAAGCCGGCCAGCGCGTCCGAGCACACCCTGCCCCAGCCGCCCCTGGCCAACCAGACCTTAGCGCCCGGTACCTACATTGAGGGCTATCTCTTCTATCCGGCCGGGGTGTATACGGGTGCCCGCGGGTTTCTGACTGAGCAGAGGGGCCGAGAGCGCGAGGGGTTCAGCGTGCTCTTCTAATGGCTTGTCTTGATCGTCCGCTTTTTTTCACATACGCTGACGGGCTGAATACACTCCACCACAACAAGGAGTGAACGTGTCACCCGGTCGAGAGGAAGGTGGCCCGTTCACTCCTTGACGACAGACGCCCATGAACGAAGCGAAAAACGACAGTCCGCAGAGCCTCCCCAGCGAGTCCCACGAGTTAGAGCGCAAAGATTTTGCCAGCGACCAGGACTACGAGTTGCACTGCCTGCGCCACTCCTGCGCGCATGTGCTGGCCCAGGCAGTACTGGAACTTTTTCCGGCCAGCCGGCTGGGGGTCGGGCCGGCCGTAGAAAACGGGTTCTATTACGACATTGAAACACCCCAGCCTTTGTCTGACGAGGACTTGGCGCGGATTGAAGAGCGGATGCGGGCCAACATTGCGGCCGACCTGCCCTTTCTGCACGAGAACTGGTCCCGGCAAGAAGCTGAGGACCATTTCGGCCAGCGCGGCCAGACCTTCAAGCTGGAAATCATGCGCGACCTGGGGCTTGATACCTGCTCAATCTATAAACAGGGTGATTTTGTTGACCTGTGTCGCGGCCCCCATGTCCAGCAGACCGGCCAGCTACCCCATTTCAAGCTGCTCAAAATCTCCGGGGCCTACTGGCGGGGGGATGCCAATAAGGCCCAGATGCAGCGCATCTATGGCACAGTGTGGCAGACCGCCCGCGATCTGCACGAGTACCTCGAGCGACTTGAGGAGGCCGAGCGGCGCGACCACCGAAAAATCGGCCAGGACATGGAACTGTTTGCCCTGTTTCCCTTCAGCCCCGGCTCTCCGGTCCTGCTGCCCAAGGGCCTGACCGTCTACAAGCTCCTGCAAGACCGCATGGGCAAGCTGCTCAAGGCCGAGGGCTATCAAGAGGTGCGGGGCCCGGTGCTGTGTCACCAGAGCCTATGGGAGACCTCAGGGCACTGGGAGAAATTCAAAGACCAGATGTTCCTGATCGACCAAGAGGGCGGGGCCTACGGGCTGAAGCCGATGAACTGCCCGGTCCACATGAGCATCTTCAAGCTGAAGACCAAGAGCTACCGCGACCTCCCGCTGCGCATCCATGACGAGAGCGCCTTACACCGCAACGAGCTGTCCGGCACCCTGGCCGGCTTGGCCCGTCTGCGCATGTTTCATCAGGACGATACGCATATCTTTGTCGCCAAGGAGCACGTCCCGGCCGAGATTGAACGCCTGCTCAACATGATCAACCGGGTGTATCGTGCCTTTGACCTGGACTATTCCTGCAAACTCTCCACCCGGCCCGCCAACTTCATGGGCGACCGAAGCCTGTGGGACGCCGCGGAAACCACCCTCCAAGCTCTCCTGGAAGACAAGAACATTCCCTATCAGCTTGATAGGGGCGGAGGAGCGTTCTACGGGCCGAAGATCGACATCGACGTGAAAGACACGCTGGGCCGGGCGTGGCAACTGGCCACGACCCAGGTCGATTTTCAGATGCCGCAACGCTTTGATCTGAAATACGCCGCCGCCGACGGCTCGCTGCAAACACCGGTCGTCATCCACTCGGCCATTTATGGCGCGATCGAGCGCTTCATGGCCCTGCTGATTGAACATTGCGCCGGCCACTTCCCGGTCTGGCTGGCCCCCGAACAGGCCAGGGTCTTGCCAGTCAGCGATCGCTTCCAGGACTACGCCGACGGGGTGTGTCAGCGCTTGGTGGCACGCGGTTTGCGGGTCAGCCTGGACACCAGTTCTGAGCCGCTGTCGGCCAAAATCCATAAAGCCCACCCCCACCGTATCCCCTACCTGCTGATTGTCGGCGGCAAAGAAGCCGGCAACAACACCGTGTCGGTAAGGAGTGAAGGTGTCATCCGGTCGAGAGGAAGGCAACCCGTTCACTCCTCGCGCACAAGCACCTCGCGCAAGAACGAGGTGCTGGCCGTTGAGCAGTTTGTCAATCAGTTGCAAGAAGAAGATGCGCGTGGCTTTGATAAGGAGTGAAGGTGTCATCCGGTCGAGAGGAAGGCGGCCCGTTCACTCCTCGATGCGTGTCCACTGTGAACAAACCTCCCCGGCTGCGGCCCGGTGATTGTATCGGGGTCATTTCTCCGGCCGCCGGGGTAGACGCGGAACGGCTCCGTCGCGGCTGCCACGCCCTGGAAGAGTTGGGGTTTGTCGTCCGCCGCGGCCAGCGCGTCCTGGACCGCCACCGTTTCCTGGCCGGGACGGATAGTCAGCGCGCCCAAGATCTGTCCGAGATGTTTGGCGACCCCACGGTCAGGGCAATCTTCTGTTCGCGGGCTGGCTATGGCAGCGGACGATTGCTGCCCCGGCTCGATTTTCGGCGTCTGGCCCTACGGCCAAAAATTTTTCTCGGCTACAGCGACGTGACGCTGTTGCTGAACGCCCTTGTCCAACGGGCAGGTTTTGTGTGCTTTCATGGTCCCTTGGTGGCCGGCGAGTTTGCCACCGGTCTATCGGCCTGCTCCAGGTCCCACCTGCTGGGCCTGCTCAGCCACGGATCCGGCCAGACTCGCTTGGCCTTCCCCACGCTTGTCCGGCCGGGCGTGGCAGAAGGGCGGCTGATCGGCGGCTGTCTGTCCGTCCTGACGGCGACGCTGGGCACGCCGTTTGCGGTCGATACACGCGGCTGCGTGCTGTTTCTTGAGGACGTGGGCGAGCGGCCGTATCGGGTGGACCGGATGCTGACCCAACTCAAACAGGCCGGCAAACTTGAGGGGCTGGCCGGCGTGATCTTCGGCCAGATGAGCCGCTGCTGGGAAGCGGACGATACGCTCGGCCCACTGCTGGCCGTTATCGAGGATATCTTTGCCGACTACGCCTATCCGGTCGGGTTTGGGCTGCCGGCCGGGCACGGGGGAGAGAACTTCGCCCTACCGCTCGGCACGCGGGTTCGCCTTGATACAGAGCGGCAAGAGTTGCGCTTTTTGGAGCCGGCGGTGGTCTGAGGGCCGGCCTGGGGCATATGAAGATGGACTTTTCCCCGGTTGACAGCCTGCTCGCATGTGCGGTTGAGCAGGGCGTCTTCCCCGGCGGTGCGTTACTGGTAAGACGGGCCGGCGCGGTCGTCTATCGTCGGGCGGTCGGGTTTCGGTGTCTTGAGCCGCAGCCCCTTCCGCTGACCGTCGAGACCCTGTTTGATCTCGCTTCGCTTACCAAGCCGCTGGCGACAAGCCTGGCCGTCTTCCGCTTCATCGCTCAACACAAGCTGGATTTTGACGACCCGGTCTGCCGCTTTCTGCCCGATTTTCAGGGCCGGCAAAAAGACCGGGTCACGGTCCGTCACCTCTTGAGCCACAGGTCCGGTCTGCCGGCTTGGCGTCCCTATTTTGAGGCGATCAGCGGCCCGGCTCCCCGCGCGGCCCGCGAATGGGTATACGCCCAAATCGGGCGCGAACCGCTCGCCGCCGCGCCCGGCGAGCGGGCGGTGTACAGCGACCTCGGCTTTATGCTGCTCGGTGCCCTTGTTGAACGGCTGAGCGGCCAAGCCCTCGACGTGTACTGTCAGCGGTCTGTTTTCGCTCCCCTGGGGCTGCCCGCCACTACCTTCGTGAATCTGGACACGCCCGGCCAGGCTGTGTCGCACGACATTGCCGCCACCGAGCACTGTGCGTGGCGCCGGCGGGTGGTCTGCGGCCAGGTCCACGACGAGAACGCCTATGTCATGGGCGGGGTGGCTGGCCACGCCGGGGTGTTTTCCAGCCTGGACGATGTAGACCGTTTGGTCAGCCGCCTAGTGGACTGTTATCACGGCCGGCACGCTTTTCTGCCCGCGGAGCTGCTCGGCGAGTGCTGGACACGCGACGGCCAAGTGCCCGGCTCAAGCTGGGCGCTCGGCTGGGATACGCGCTCGGCCCAGGGCTCAAGCGCCGGCGAATTGTTCTCTGCCCACTCGGTCGGCCACCTGGGCTTTACCGGAACCTCGGTCTGGATCGATCTGGAACGCCAGGTCCATGTCATCCTCCTCACCAACCGGGTTCATCCCAGCCGCAACAATACGGCTATCCGCTCTTTCCGCCCGCGCTTGCACGACGCCGTGATGCGCGCCGCGCTTGGCACGAGGAGAGGAGTGAACCATGCCTGACAGCACCCCCCAGCCGCCCCCCCCCGGTGCGCACATCCACCTGATTGCCGTTGCTGGTGTCGGCATGGCAACCCTGGCCGTCATGCTCAAAGAGCGGGGCTATCGGGTCAGCGGCTCAGACCAGGGGGTCTACCCGCCGATGAGCGAGGTTCTGGCCGAGGCCGGTATTGCGGTGATGGCGGGCTATCACGCCCACAATCTAACCCCCGCCCCCGATCTGGTCGTTGTTGGCAACGCAGTGTCACGCACCAACCCGGAGGTCCACAGACTGCTCGAAACCCCGATTCCGTACCTGTCCTTTCCGCAGGCCATCGCCGACTTTTTTCTGGCCGACAAGCGGCCTCTGGTAGTGGCCGGCACGCACGGCAAAACCACCACTACGGCCCTGTTGGCCTGGGTGCTGGAACGGGCCGGGCTTCAGCCCAGCTTCCTGGTCGGCGGGGTCAGTCAGAATTTCGGACGGGGCTATCAGATCGGGACCGGCAAGTACTTTGCGATTGAGGGCGATGAGTACGACTCGGCCTTTTTTGACAAGGGTCCCAAGTTTCTGCACTACCGGCCCAGGGCGGTGTTGCTCAACGCGGTGGAGTTTGACCACGCCGATATCTACACTGACTTGGCCCACATCCAGTCGGCTTTTCGTCGCCTGCTGGCCATTGTTCCAGCCGCCGCCCCGGTCCTGCTCTGCCATGATTTCCCCGCTACCCTGGAGTTGGCCGGCTCGTATCGGGGCGAGTTCGCCAGCTTTGGCTTTCACCCCGAGGCCGACTGGCAGGCCCGGGACGCACTTGACGACGGCAGCCGGTTTACCTTCAGCGCGTTCTACCACGGTCGGGAGCGTGGCCGCTTTTCCCTGCCCTCACTGGGCCGGATGAATGTCCGGAACGCTCTGGGCGCGGTCGCCCTGGCCTCCGCGCTCGGCCTGTCCGCCGAGCAGATCGCACCGGGTCTGGCCAGTTTTCGGGGCGTGGCGCGCCGTCAGGAACTGGTCGGAGAAGCGCGCGGGGTGACGATTATTGATGACTTTGCCCACCACCCAACCGCGGTCGCAGTGACCATCGAAGCGGTGCGGCTGCGCTATCCCCGGCGACGGGTCTGGGCGGTCTTTGAGCCGCGCTCCAACACCTGCCGCCGGCGTATTTTCCAGCAGCCGCTTACCCGTGCCCTGGCCGTCGCGGATCAGGTCATGATCGGCCCGGTTTTCAGCAAACCCCAAGACCCGCTCACCGCCCACGACCTGTTCTCCCCGGCTGAACTGGTTGCCGACCTGCGGGCCGCGGCCAAGCCGGCCCGCCAGGGCCACAGCGTGGACGACATATGCGCCTTGCTGACCGAGGCCTGCCAATCGGGAGACGTGGTGCTGATTATGTCGAACGGGGCGTTTGGCGGCCTGCCGCGCAAATTGCTGGCCGCCCTCGATGAATCCGCCGCATAGGCGCATGTCGCCTCAGACGCTTTCCGGATGGGCCTGTTTACAGAATTCCTCTTCCTCGCCCCGTTCAATCTGCAAGGTCGCGTGGTCAATCCCAAAGCGGTCGTGCAGCCGGTGTGAGATGCGGTGGACAAAACCCGCATCGGTCAAGTGCTGCGGGACGACCAGATGGGCGGTCAGGGCCACCTCGGTCGTACTCATCGCCCAGATATGCAGATCGTGGACTGTTGTCACATCCGGCAGGCCGCTCAGATAGGCTTCAACCGCCAGCGGATCAATATCGGCCGGTGCCGAATCAAGGGCCAGATTCACCGAGTCGCGCAACAGGCCCACCGCGCTGACAAGAATAAGAGCGCTGATGAGCAGACTGATCGCCGGGTCCAGCCACAGCCAGCCGGTGGCCATGATGGCGATGCCCGCCGCCACCACCCCCAGCGATACCCCGGCATCGGCCGCCATATGCAGATACGCGCCCCGAATGTTGAGGTCGCGTTTGCGGTCCGCCACAAACAGCAGGGCCGTTGCCGCATTCACCACCACCCCTGCGCCGGCCACGACAAGAATCGTGCCGCCACTCACCGGGTGGGGAGCGGACAGCCGTCCGAAGGCCGCCCAGGCAATAAGGCACAGAGCCGTCAGCAACAGGAGGGCGCTGAGGAGCGAGGCCAGAATTGTCCCCCGCCGAAACCCATAGCTGCGCCTCGGCGTGGGTTTACGCGCGGCTAGGACACTCGCCCCCCAGGCCAGGAGCAGGCTCGCCACGTCGCTCAGATTGTGTCCGGCGTCTGCCACCAGCGCCAGCGAGCCGGCCGCAATGCCACAGACCGCTTCAAGAATCACAAAGCCGACATTGAGCGACACCCCAACGGCGAAGGCCCGGTTGTAGTTCGGGACTGTGGAGTGATGCGCATGCGTCATGCCAGCTCGTGAGAGAAGCGGCCTACGCTCCCCGGCTGTGGGCAGCTGCGGCCTGCTCAGTGCAGTTCCATCCCGCCGTCCACATTCATGGCTTGGCCGGTGACATTTTCGGCAGTAGCCAGATAGACCGCCAGTTGACCGATGTCGGCCGGTGTCTGGGCCCGACCCAGAGGAATCAGGCTGCTGAGGTAACGCTGCCAGGCATCTTCTTTTGTTTCGTCGCCGCGCTTCATGGTCTCGGCCAAGTACTCCCACATCTGGGTGCGCAGAATGCCGGGGCAAATCGCGTTGACCCGGATGTTGGCCGGCGCGAGTTCTTTGGCCAGGGAATTGCTAAAACCCACCACCGCGAACTTTGACCCGCAGTAGTGGGCTAGGCCGGCTGCCCCATTCTTGCCGGCCACCGAGGCAATGTTAATGATGCAGCCGTCCCCCCGCGCTTGCATGACCGGGATAGCGGCTTGGCAGGACAGAAACACACCTTTGACATTGACGCTGAAAGTCACATCCCAGGCCTCTTCGGTCAGGCTTTCGACTTGGCCGATATTCACCACCCCGGCGTTACAGACCAGGATGTGGAGGTCGCCCAGCTGCTCAACCGTCTCGGCAACCATGCGCTGAACATCGGCTTTTCTGGTCACGTCGGCCTGGAGGACGATGGCCCGTCGGCCCAGGCGTGTGAGTTCTCCGGCGGTCTGTTGGGCGGCGGCTAGTCCACCGACTGCCGTATTCTGGTACTGCTGGGCGCTGCTGCTCAGCTGTTCAATGTCGGCAATCGCTACATCGGCCCCGGCCGTGGCCAGGGCTAGGCTGATTCCCCGTCCAATGCCCCGGCCGCCGCCGGTGACGAGGGCAACTTTTCCACTCAGTTGTGCCATTCGGTCTTCCTCCCGTGTTGTGCCGGCTGGGCCTGTGGGCCCAGCCGGCTGACGACGCCTGCCGGCTCGTACAGCCGTCGATAGGTCCGATAATTGCGGAGCACTTTTTTGACATAATCGCGGGTTTCGCGGTAGCTGATGTTTTCCACAAACTCGTCAGCCTCGGCGTACGGGAAGCGGGTGCGCCACTTGTCCACCGCCTGTGGTCCGGCGTTATAGCCGGCAAGCCCCAGGATGAGGTTGTCGTTGTAGCGGTCGAGCAGCTGGCGCAGGTAGCGTGTGCCGAGTTCGATGTTCCGGTCGGGGTCTGTCAGCCGCAACTCCATGCCCGGCCCAAGCAGCTTTGCCGCGGTGCTCGGCAAGAGCTGCATCAGGCCGTAAGCGCGGGCCGGAGAGACGGCCCGGGGGTCAAACAGACTTTCCTGGCGGATCAGGGCCAGCACCAGATAGGGGTCGAGCCGCTGGGCCCGGGCATGGGTCTGGAGGGCCGGCCAGTAGGCGCGCGGAAAGTCGTAGGGCCGGCGTTCGCCGGCCGGCAAGGCTTGGGCCAAGCGTAGCGCACGGTGGTGGCTGTTCAGCCGGTGGTACTCACGCAGGAAAAACCGCCGAAAGGCCGGGCCGCTCGGGGCGGCCTTTTTGAGACGATCGAGTTCGCGCCGGGCGAACTCCAACAACCCAAGCCGGGCAAGGGCCTGGCTGCGCTGATAGTAGACACTCAGGCGTGGCGAGAGCGGAGGAGTGAACATGTCATCCGGTCGAGAGGAAGGCGACACGTTCTCTCCTTCCGGGCTGCGGCCCTCGGGCTGGGCGGCCAGGGCCAGCGGCAGGGGCCTCAGCCCGAGTCGTTTTTCCGCCCACAAGGCATAATATCCCCCGGCCTCATCCTGTAACAACCGGCGGTAGAGCGCATCTGCCCGGTCGCGCCTGGCCTGTTTGTCAAGGCTGCGCGCCTGCCAGTACAGGGCGCTGGCCGCCCCGTTGGGGAGCAGGCGGACGAGGCCGGCAAAGTGCTGCTCGGCCTGGCCAAAATCTCCGCGCTGATAGGCCATCCAACCCTGACGCCAGCGTCCGTCCTGGGCTGCCGCGCTTGCGGGAAAGCGCTCGGCCAACTGCCGGTAGACACGGCTGGCGCGCGTCTCGTCCTTGCCCGATTGATGGATGCGACCGATGGCGTACAGCGCCTCAGCCGCCAGCCGGTGGCGGGGGAAGGTGTTGACTAGGCGCTCAAACAGGTCAAGCGCCGGCCCGTCCTGATCGGCGTTCCACAGCAGTCTGGCCCAGCGGTATAAGGCGCTGGCGCTGCCCGGCGATCGCTTGACCAGCGTTTGCAGGGCCGCGGCCGCGTCTTGGGTCCGGCCCTGGGCGCGATAGAGTGTGGCCACGGCTCGGAGTTGTGGGGTCGAGAGCCGGCTCAGCCCAAAGCGCTGCTTGAACTGCCGACTCAGGGCGGCCAGGGCTGGCTGGTCAGCCTCCAGGACGAGGAGCTGCATTTCTTCGATATAGTCCGCCGCCGCCTTGGGCTGAAGCGCAGCCGTCCGGCGCAGCCGCAGGGCGTGTGTTTTGGCGGTTTGACCGGCCGCGGACAGCGGCGCGGCGCGGCGCAACTGCTGATACAAGGCATAGGCCGCGTGGGGCCGGCCGGTGTGTTCCTGGGCCTGGGCCGCAATGAGGCTGGCCGCGTGCCGGACCGACTTCACCTCAGCCTTGTGTGCCCGGTCGGCATAGCGCAGGGCCTCGGGCCAGTTTTTTTCTGCCTGCGCCAGCCGGGCCAAAGCCAGCTTGGCGTGTCCGCGCCACGGACTGCCCGTATGCTCGCTGAGCAGGCGCAGCCAAGTGTGTTTTGCCCGGATGGACTGGCCGGTCTTGAGTTGCGCCTGGGCCAGGTAGTGCAGGCTGTAATCGGCCAGGAGCGGATAGGCTTGTCGCGCCTGTTGCAGTAGCCGCTGGGCGGTGGCGAACTGTCCGGCCTGGACCGCGTGATAGCCCTGCCGAAACAACTCGCCGGCCGGGTCTGGTCTGGCCGATGCCTCGGCCTGGGCGGCGGGAGCCCCGGCCACTAGCAGATAGCCTAGACACACCAAGCCAGATACCAGCCGCCGGCCGGGACCCAGCCCCATTTTTTGTCGGGATGTTGAGGAAGGGTGCATTTCCTATTATCCTACTGTACCAGAAAAGAGGCGAGGACGCGAACACATGCGGACACAACAGCGGCTGGCGGGCTGGCTGGCGGTGGGCTGGCTGCTTGTCGGGCTGGGCTGTAGCTCAATCCCGGGTTTCCGCTCCGACTCCGAAGACGGGGGAGAGGGGAAGCGGCTCTACCTGCATGTCTCCCCCGAGGAGGCGATAGATATTCTGACCGGGCTGGCCCCGGAACACGGCTGGGAGGTCAAAAGCGTTGGCAATCAGTATGATCTCACCGGACTGCGTGGCAAATATTTCCGGCTGGGAACCAGTCGGCTGATTGGCGGGGGGTCCGAAATGAGCGGCGTATTTTTCAGCGACCCCAAAGGCAGTTCTGTTCTGGTCGGCAAGCGGGAGATGGGCTTACCCGAAGACCTGGTGGAGCCGCTCAAGTCGGCCATCGAGGAACGCAAGGGTGGCTGATGCCGCCTTTTGAACGGAAAACCGGCAAATGTTGAGAGTTAGTCGAGCCGGGCGCGGTACATCCGTTGGCGTCGGGAGTTGTCGGACAGCTTGCGGAACAGCAGGCCCCGAAAGACCATCAGCGCGTACAGCAGCCCAGCGTTCAGGCCGGCCACCAGCAACGCCGCGGGGGAGCCAGACAGCAGGTCGTCCAGCAGCGTTGGAAAAGACAGACGCCCAATCTCCAGCGGAGCGGCCAGGACCGACAGCGGCAGGACGACCGCGGACACCAGCGCCAGACCGAGCAGCGGCACAAACCACTCCACCCCGTTGTCCCACAGAAAATCCAGACTCTCCTGGAGCATGGCGAAGCCGGCGCTGCGGCCCTGATAGATGATCTCCGGGAGCGGGTTCAAAATGATGAGCAGGACTAGGTTGATCAGCGACAGAATCGTTTGCGAAGACTGGCTCGGCACGACCAGAACGCCGAGCGCGATGCGCAGGATGAATACGAAAAACAGCATGGTCAGGACCGGGCTCCAGTACGGCCGCCAACTGTCAACCAACTCGAGGGGCAGCACCCGCTTGCCCTGCACCACCTCGGAGATGAAGTATAAGTATGAGCCGCTGCACATGGCCAGCGCAAAACCCAGGATGAAACTGCCGATACGGCCCAGCGCGGCGGCGAATTGCGCCACTACAAGCAGGATCAGCAGATACCCGAAGGGCAGCAGGGCCACCCACCAAGCCCGCTGCATGTTCTGCCAGGTTTCGAGGGCAGTGGCGCGATACAGGCGCAGCGTGGATCGGATCAAGGCAGCCCAGTCCACAGTCGATCCTCTCCAGGTGTACGGCGCATTCCCCGGCGGTCTTGAAACGTTCGGCCCCCGGACGGCGAGGCCGCGCTCCCCGGAGGCGCTGAAGCGGCCAAAAAAAGGGCCGAGCCCGCCCAGGCTGTGGCCGGCTTCGGCTTTCTAGTCGGCCGGCGTGTACTTGATGAGCACGCGGGAGCCGTCCTGAAAGCCCGACCGGAAGCCGTTTTCATACGATTTCCAGTCAGAGGGATATTTCCGCGCCAAGTGTGCAAACAAGAGCCCGATCAGCGTGTCATTCTTGACGATTGAGCCGGTCGCATCAAAGGCCGGGCCGGCGGGCGTCCCGAGTGCGACCCGGGCTTTTGTGCGGCCGGCCGCTATCCGTCTGGCCCGATAGGCCGTCTTGGGCGTGCCGACATACACCGCTCCATCATGATACATGTACCAGATCTCGGCCGGACGGCCCAAGGCACCGCTCTTCCGTTCGCTGGCAATGTAGGCGTACTTGCTGGTTGTGAGGGCTTCTTCCAACTCCGCCGAAAACTCGGCCGAGGCCGGCGGGACCAAGAGTGCGCTGAGGGCGATGATGCTGCCGACAAGAACTGCGCGGGCCGCTAGGTGTCGCATGGTCTTTCTCCTGGGGGGGGGTTATTCGGACGCAAGCTCTTTGGCCGCGTGAATCACGACCGGGGTGAGGGGTACGTCGTCGTGCGGGCCGTTGCGGCCGGTGGCCACCGCCTCAATCTGATGCACTACATTGAAGCCCTCAACAACCTTGCCAAACACGCAATAGCCAAAGTTGGCTTGGCCCTGGTGGTCCAGAAATGTGTTGTCCTTGACGTTGATAAAGAACTGCGAGGTGGCCGAATCGACCGCATTGGTGCGGGCCATGGCGATTGTGCCCGGTTCGTTTTTCACCCCGTTGGCGGCCTCGTTCTTGATCGCCGGTTTGGTGCTCTTCTGCTGCATATCCGGGGTAAAGCCACCGGCCTGGATCATGAAGCCGGCAATCACCCGGTGAAAAATCGTGCCGTCAAAGAACCCCTCGTTAACATAACTCAGGAAGTTGCTGACGGTCTGGGGGGCTTCTTTTTCGTACAACTCGATTGTGATATCGCCCATTGAGGTTGATAGTAGTACCACACATCCTCCTTGTGTCTGGCTAGCCGTCGGCCGGCCCGGCGCTTGACTCGACGCTTGCCGATTGGATCACCACCGGCTTGAGGGGCACATCGTCGTACATGCCGCGGCGGCCGGTCCGTACGCCTTTGATCTTTTCGACCACCTCAAGGCCCTCAATCACCCTGCCGAACACGCAATAGCCAAAGTTGGATTGACCCTGGTGGTCCAGAAAGGCGTTATCTGCGACGTTGATGAAAAACTGGGAGGTGGCCGAATGGATGGCGTTGGTGCGCGCCATAGCGACCGTTCCTTTTTCGTTTCTGAGCCCGTTGTCGGCCTCGTTGCTGACCGCCGGCTTTGTCTCTTTTTGCTGCATATCTTGGGTAAAGCCGCCGGCCTGGATCATGAAGCCGGCAATCACCCGGTGAAAAATCGTGCCGTTGTAAAAGCCGTCGTTGACATAGCCCAGAAAGTTTCTGACCGTTTCGGGTGCCTCCTTCTCGTACAGGCCGATCCTGATATCACCCATTGAGGTGGACAGGACAACAACCGGGCCGCTTGGCGGTTCGGCCTCAGAACAGACTGGAAAGGCGATGAGCAAAACACTGATAAAAGCGATGGTCCAGGCGGCACTCCGCATAGTTCGGTCTCCTTCTTGCTCGGGTGTGCAGGTCGCCGCTCCTTGTATCCCAGCCGGTGGAGGAAGAAAAGACCCCGGCGGGCCGGGCTCCCGCTTCTCAAGGCAAAAGGCCAGAGCCGAGGCAAGCGCGCTCTACATCTGCTCCAGGTAGTCAATCACCTCGCCGGTGTGGACCACATCGCCGTATTTGGCCCCAATGTCAAACACGTTGGCGTCGTGCGGCTCTTGGGCGCGGTCGCCCACGGCTTCGACAGGGACGATTGGGCGAAAGCCGTGCGCCAGGGCATCCATCACGGTTGCCCGGACACAGCCGCTTGTCGTGCAGCCGGCGACAATCAGGGTATCGACGGCTTTCATGGTGAGGGTTGAGGCCAGACAGGTGCCAAAGAAGCCCGAGGCATACTTTTTGACGATGACCAAGTCGTGGTCCTGACGGTCAAGGCGCGGGTCAAGTTCCACCAGTTTGCCGCCCAGGGTCAGCAAACGCAGGGACGGCACCTTGTGTGGCCACAGACCGGCGTCGTCCTGCCGGTGGGGGTCGTAGCCGACAAGGGTGAAGATGATCGGCACGTCTTTTTTTCGGGCGGCCGCGATGAGCCGGTTTGTGGCCGCGAGTTCGGCGTCAAGGTTGCCGGCCAGCGGCGATTGCTCCGGGGCGGTAAAACCCAACTGAAAATCAACCACAAGCAGCGCCGGTTTTTTGCCGTAGCCGAGGGGATGGCCGAGTTGGGCGCGTTCATAGATGGCGTGTTTGTCTTGTGCCATAGTGTGTTGCCGCGGCCGCCGATGTCTTATCCACACGGTTGTCGGCGTCCGCCCTGCCCTAGGGTTTTGGAGCCATGAAGACCAGGACGGTCAGCCGACCCGGCCCCGGGTTGCGGAAGCCGTGCTCAGACCCGGACGGGGCCAGGGTGATATCGCCCGGGCCGACATCTTTGGTTTCCGCGCCAACCTGAACCCGGCCGTTGCCTTCAAGCACATAATAGACCTTGTCCGAGCCGGTGTGGGTATGCGGGGTCTGGGCTTGGCCGGGTTCAAAACAATACACGTCGCAGAACATCCGCTCGGTGGTAAACAGGTTGACCTTCTTCATCTTCTCGGCCGCAAACGTGAACTGGGCCGGTACATGTTTGAGAGTATCCATAGACGCGCTCTTTCCGGGACTTGGCAGCCCCGGGGCGATTATCCCGCCAGGCCAGCATCAGTGTCAATATGTCACCTTGAGCAAAAACAGTCCTTGAGGCGGCGCGGTTCGACCGGCCCGGGTCCGATCCCGGGCGGCGAGTACGCGGGCGAAGTCCTCAACGCTGAGGCGGCCGCGTCCGACATCGTACAGCGTGCCAACGATATTGCGGACCATGTGACGGACAAAAGAGCGCGCCTCAACCTCGTACACCAGGGCCGTATCGGCTTGTCCTAGCGCACTGCGCAGCACGGTCCGCACCGGGTCTCGCTCAACTGAGTCCGCGCCCTGAAAAGACGAGAAGTCGTGTCGGCCAACCAGCAGGCCGGCCGCCCGATTCATGGTGGCAGCGTCGAGCGGAAACGGTACATGCCAGCTATAGCGGGCCCACACGGCCGAGCGGCTGGGCCGATTCCATATCTGGTAGCGATAGCTGCGGCTGCGCGCGTCGCGGCGGGGGTTGAAGGGCTCGCTCGCGCTCTCAAGCCGCCTCACGGCCATGTCCGCCGGCAGCAGGGCATTCAGGCCGTGTTGGAGCCGGCGGGGATCGCGTGCCCGGCTGGTGCGAAAGGCCACAACTTGGCCGAGAGCATGTACGCCGGTATCGGTTCGGCCGGCCGCCCGAACGCGTACAGGCTCGTTGCACAGGCGGGCCAACACGGCTTCGAGTGTGCCCTGGAGGGTCGCCGCGTTAGCCTGGAGCTGCCAGCCGTGATAGTTGGTGCCGTCGTATTCGAGAACGCCTCTGTACTGCATGACTCCCCCATCATAGCCAACTCTCTTGCCCAATTCCCCTGGGGCTGACAGCACCCAGACCGGCCGGGCCACTTTCCCTCAGGCCGGCTTGGGTTTAGGATGGGTTTGCATATGCTCGACACAGGAGCATAGTCTTTCAGGTCGTCGCTCCAGCTGGCTGCGACGCAGAAGGGAGAAGTATGGGCGTTTTATCCGGGTATAAGGTCGTTGAGTTTGCGGGCATCGGTCCTGCTCCGATGTGCGCGATGTTGCTCTCAGATATGGGTGCTGAGGTCCTGCGGATTGACCGGGCTGAGGAGGCCAGCCTGGGAATCCCGACCGACGCGAAGTTTAATCTGCTCGGCCGCGGCCGCCGCTCGGTGGCGCTCGATCTGAAAAAACAGGCCGGCACCGAGGTCGCCCTCAGGCTGATTGAACAGGCGCACGCGCTGATCGAAGGCTTCCGGCCCGGGGTGATGGAACGCTTGGGGCTTGGACCGGATGTGTGTATGACCCGCAACGAGCATCTCGTCTATGGACGCATGACCGGCTGGGGTCAGGACGGGCCGCTGGCGTCCGCGGTGGGCCACGATATCAACTACATCTCTCTGGTCGGTGCCCTGCACTCAATTGGCCGCAAGGGCGAAGCACCGCTTCCCCCGCTGAACTTGGTTGGCGACTTTGGCGGGGGCGGGGTATATCTGGCCCTTGGCGTGGTCGGGGCGCTGCTGGAAGCCCACAAGTCGGGCAAAGGCCAAGTCATTGACGTGGCCATGATCGACGGCGCGGCGTCGTTGATGACGGCGATCTTCGGGCTTCGGGCGGCCGGCCGCTGGACCGATGAGCGGGGGGATAACATCCTCGACACCGGGGCACACTACTACAATGTGTACGAGACCAGTGACAGCAAATACATCGGTATCGGGTCGATTGAGCCCAAGTTTTACGCCGAGCTCCTGCGGTTGACCGGCCTGGAGGACCAGGAGTTGCCGCGCCAGAACGATCAGACCGCCTGGCCGGCCTTCAAAGACCGCTTGGCGGCCATCTTCAAGAGTAAGACGCGGGACGAGTGGGACCAACTCCTGGAGGGCAGCGATGTGTGTTATGCGCCCGTGCTGAGCATGGAAGAAGCCCCGCAGCATCCGCATAACAGGGCGCGAGAGACATTTGTGGAGATTGACGGGGTGCCGCAACCCGCCCCGGCACCCCGTTTCAGCCGTACGCCGAGCGTCATACAGCGGCCGCCGGCCAGCCCTGGCGAGCATACCGAAGAAGCCTTGATCGACTGGGGTTTTGAGACTGCGGATCTGGAGCGGCTGCGCAGCAGCGGCGCGATCGGGGTGCGCGCTTAATTGCTACGCAGAATTATGGCTGAGACTCCTTGTGTTTGAGCCATTCCACGACGAGAAAGAACAGGAAACACAGGCTGGCGAAGAACTCGCCGAGTTCCTCGCCTCGCCCGGCGGGTCTATCGAAATACAGGAAACAGCACGCAATCAGAAAATCACCAACGAGGATGACAGGAGGCACGAAACATGGGCGGGTGAAGACCTCCTCCCCCCCTCCCCCGCCTTATGAATGCGATCAGCGGCAAACACACGCCGTACACCAACAGACACCAGGTGGCCACATGTCTTGTTGGAACACCGGACTGTTGCTGTAGAACGTTATGGATATTGATTTCTGACTGATCGCTGTTGCGTAGAAAGAACTCTGGTGTATCAATGTCCATAATTCGCTGTCCCCAGCTGATTTCCTCAAGTCCAAACAAGGCAAATGCTGCGCCAAAGGCCAGGAAAAATAGATAATGAGTCCGGCTGCGTTGCCGAATATGTCGGGCGAAGACAAAGGCCACAATGCTGACGATGAATAGACAGATCGCTGTTGACTGTTCAATCAGACGATCTTCCGAGGTTAGGCTCAGAGTCCAGTCTCTATACATGTGGCAGCTCACCAGAAATGCACCAAGCAGCAGTGGGACGCTCACCAAAGCGCATATCTGAACGCACCTGCGGAGACGGGTCATCACAGGAGTATCTGTCCGGCCTACTTAGCGTCTCTCACGCTCAGCCTATTCTCTGTATATCAGCAGGGTTCGGGCTGGGTCCTGCCACTCTGCAGGGAAAGAGGGCTGGCTTCAACCTTTGCGGGTGACGCCCTGTGGGATTGACACACAGAAGTGCTGTCGGCTAAGACATCCTGCTACCGGGCGAAAGTGGCGGAACTGGTAGACGCGCAGGATTCAGGATCCTGTGGGGTAAAACCCGTGGGGGTTCAAGTCCCCCCTTTCGCATATTATATGGGGCCACTCTCGTATCGAGACAGGCCCTTTTTTTGTGTATGCTTCCCCGAGGAGGCTCCACCATGCCCCAGGAACTTGCGCCCCAATACGATCCGTCCGGCCTTGAGCGGCAGATATCCCGGCAGTGGGCCGAAGCCAAAGCCTTTGCCGCCACCCCCGACGACAACCCGCACCGCTATGCGATCATGATGCCGCTGCCCAATGTGACCGGCGCGCTGCACATGGGCCATGCCATGGATAATGTCATGCAGGACCTACTGACCCGCTGGCACCGCATGATGGCCGACAACACGCTGTGGATGGCGGGGACCGATCATGCCGGCATTGCCACCCAGGCGGTGGTCGAGAAGCGGCTGTTGGAGCTGGAAGGAAAAACCCGCCACGATATCGGCCGAGAGGCTCTGGTGGCAAGAATCTGGGACTGGAAAGAGCAGTACCAGGCCCGCATTGTGGCCCAGCAGCAGGCTATGGGCTGCTCGTGTGACTGGGACCGGCAGCGGTTTACCATGGACCCGGTTTGCGCCCGGGCCGTGTCCTGGACCTTTTTTCGGCTGTTTCAGGACGGCCTGATTTTTCGGGGCACGCGCCTGGTCAACTGGGACTGCCATCTCCAGACCGCGGTGGCCGATGATGAGATTGTGTATGAGACCGTCCAGGGCCACTTCTGGCACTTGCGCTATTCGATCATTGACCCCCGGCCGGGCGAGCCGGAGCACCTTGTGGTGGCCACCACCCGCCCCGAAACCATGCTGGGCGATACCGCAGTGGCGTGTCACCCCGACCCGCGCGGCGCGCTTGACCGACACATCGCCAGGACACAGGCCCGCTTAGCCGCGGCTGGTCACAAGGAGCGGGCCGAACTCGAAACCGAGTTGGCCCGGCTCGTTCATCACCGCCAGATCCATCTTCCGCTGCTGGAGCGGCTGACCGTCATGGCCGAGGCGGGTCGCATGGTCTGTCTGCCGCTCCTTGACCGTCCGATTCCGCTCCTGTGCGACGAATGGGCAAAACCCGAGTTGGGCAGTGGTTGTGTCAAAATTACCCCCGCCCACGACCCGAACGACTATGAGGTGTGGACGCGCCATAGCGAGACGATTGGTCTGATAAACATTTTGAATCCGGACGGCTCGCTGAATGACAAGACCGGTCCCTATCAGGGGCTTGACCGCTTTGCCGCCCGCGACAGAATTGTTGCCGACCTGGAAGCGCAGGGCTTGTTGGAGCGGGTTGAAGACCGCGCAACCGAAATCGGCCATTCCGACCGGTCCAAGACCCCGATTGAGCCCTATCTGTCTGAGCAGTGGTTTGTCCGCACGGGCGATATTGAGGGCGGGGTGGTGTGCGGACGCGGCACAGACAAAGCCTTCACCGCCCCGGGGCTGGCCCAAGCCGCAATTGACGCGGCCCAGGTCTCACCTGCAACATGGCGCTCGCCGTCCGGACGGCGGGTCTCGTTTCATCCAGATGCGCGTTATCGTACTACCTACCTCACTTGGCTGGCCGAAAAACGCGACTGGTGTATCAGCCGCCAGTTGTGGTGGGGGCACCGCATTCCAATCTGGACGGCCCGCCTGAGTGGCCGGACTGTGGCCGACAGCCTGACTTGGCTCGAAGCCTATCTTGGCCGCGCGGACTTGGCCGCGCGCCTGCTGTACGCCGACGGAGCGAGCGAGCTGGTCCGGCCGGGAGCCGCCCGGCCCTGGGCCGAGGACGAGCAGGTCCAACTGCTGGTGTGTCTGCGCGAGCCGCCCGGCCAGGAAGCGCTGGTCCAGGAACTCGAAGCGGCCGGCTTTACCCGCGACCCCGATGTGCTCGACACCTGGTTTTCCAGCGGCCTGTGGCCCCACAGCACACTGGGCTGGCCCGACCCGGACACCGCCGCGGTCGAGCCCGGTCAGACCCCCTTGGGTCAGCGTGACGGCGGTGCCGACTGTCTGTCTTTTTACTACCCTGGCAGTTGCCTGGTGACCGGGCGCGATATCATCACCCTGTGGGTGGCCCGGATGGTCATCATGGGGCTGTACAACCTGGGCGATGTGCCGTTTACCGACGTTTTTATCCACGCCACGATTCTGGACGGCAAGGGTGAGCGGATGAGCAAATCCAAGGGTAACGGCATTGACCCGGTGGATATCATTGACCGCTACGGCTGCGACGCCATGCGCTATGTGCTGTGTGAAATGCAGACCGGCTCGCAGGACATCCGGCTGCCGGTCCAAGCCCTGTCGCCGTATACCGGCAAGCCGGTCGACTTGGCCAAGGCCAGACACGGCCGGACGATCTTCACCTATCTGTGTCCTGAGACCGGCAAAGAGTTTGACGTGCTGGGCACGATGCCGGACATCCCCGCGGCAAAACTGTTCAGTGAGCGTTTTGAGGTCGGCCGCAACTTTTGTAACAAGGTGTGGAATGCGACCCGGTTTGCGCTGCTCAACCTGGAGGGGGCGGCGTTTCGGCCGCTGGGTGGCGCAGACCTGGCACTTGAGGATCGCTGGATACTGTCACGGCTGTCGCAGGTGACTGCTGAGGTGCAGGCCCAGCTTGGCGCGTATAATCCGGCCGCGGCCATTACGGCCGCCCGCGAGTTTTTCTGGTCCGAGCTGTGCGACTGGTATGTCGAGATGATCAAACTCCGCCTGCGCCGGGCCGGGGAGGCCGATACGGCCCGCCAAGTCCTGGCCTTTGCCCTCGATCAGGTCCTGCGCCTGCTGCACCCGTTCATTCCGTTTGTGACCGAGTTTCTGTGGCAGCGGCTGAACGAACAGACGCTGCACCGGGGGATTGACCGGGCCCTGCCGCCGCCCCGCCTGCTGGCCCGGGCGGCGTGGCCCCGCGTCCGGCAGGACTGGCGGGATGAACGCTTGGAAGGCGAGTTTGACTTCTTGCGCGAGGCGGTCCGTGCCGTCCGTGATATTCGCAGCCAGTACACGGTTGCGCCCCGGCAAACCCTTACGGTGCGGATCAAGGTCAATGCGGCGGACACCGCGCCCGCCCGCATTCTCCGCGCCGGGGCGGCCCACCTGCGTTCCCTGGCGGGTGTCGAGTCCCTCCAGATTGGTCCAGATGTTGAGCGAACACCTGATGCAGCAAGCGCGGTGCTGGGCGAGGTCGAGGTCTATGTGCCGGGGGTGGTTGATGTTGAGAAAGAACGCGCCCGGCTGGCCGGCCAGATCAGGAAACTGAGTGCTACGCTTGAGGGCACGCGCAAGAAACTGGCCAACGAGAAGTTTGTCTCCCGTGCCAAGCCCGAGGTAGTGGCCAAAGAACGCGTCCGGCTGGCCGATATGGAGTCGCAGCTGGCAAGTCTGAATGCCAATCTGAACGCGCTGGGAGAACACGCATGACCCCCTTTGATCATCCGGCTGTCACCCGTCTGATCTCCACCGCCCTTGAGGAAGACCTCGGACGGGGCGATGTGACCACCCTGGCGACTCTTCCGGCCGACCGGGCGGCCGCAGGGAAAATCACTGCCAAAGCGCCGCTCACGGTTGCCGGTCTGCCCCTGATTGAGCGGGTGTTGCGTGCGGTTGACCCCACCGCCACGGTTGCCCTGCGCGTTGACGAAGGCACGCCGGTCCACACCGGCGATGTGGTAGCTGAGGTGTGGGGCAGGGCGGCCGGCCTATTGATTGCCGAGCGCACAGTGCTGAATTTCCTCCAGCATATGTGCGGCGTTGCTACCCTGACCCGGCGGTTTGTCGAGGCGGTCGCCGGTACCTCGTGTACGATCATTGACACGCGCAAGACCCTGCCGGGATTTCGCCTGCTGGACAAATACGCTGTGACCCAGGGAGGGGGGACAAACCACCGGATGGGCTTGGACGACGGGGTGTTGATTAAAGACAACCACATCAGCGTGTGCGGTGGGGTGAGGGCCGCGGTCCGCCGGGCCAGACACCACGCCTCGGCCCTGCTGCGGATTGAGGTCGAATGCGCCAGCCTTGACCAGGTCGGCGAAGCGCTTGAAGCCAAGGCCGATATCCTGCTGCTGGACAATATGACGACCCGAGACATGTGGGCCGCGGTGCAGCTTGTGCAGGGCCGGGCCCTGACCGAAGCCTCGGGCAATATGTGCCTGGAGCGGGTGCGGGAGGTCGCCCAGACCGGGGTGGATTTCATCTCGGTCGGCGCACTGACCCATTCCGCTCCGGCCGTTGACCTGAGCATGGAGATGTTGCCCCAGACCTGGGGCCCCCAGCCAGGAGCCGTCACCCATGTCTGACCGGGACTTTAGTGTTGCCGTCGGGAGCCAACTCAAGACACGTCTTCTTGGCAAACCGCTCCATTTTTTTGAGACGCTCGACTCCACCAATACCTGCGCCCTGCGGCTGGCCGGCGAGGGGGCCGGCCAGGGGACAGTGGTGGTTGCCGATGCGCAGACCGGCGGCCGGGGCCGTCTGGGCCGCACTTGGGTCTCGCCGGCCGGGGTGAACCTGTACTGCTCTGTCATTCTTCGGCCCCGTATTGCCGTCGGCCTAGCTCCCCAGATCAATCTGGTGGCCGCGGTGGCGGTGGCCGATACGATTGCCGGGCTGGGTGACCTGCGGCCGGCCATCAAATGGCCCAACGATGTGTTGCTCATGGGCAAAAAGGTCTGCGGCATTCTGGCCGAGATGCAGACCAGCGGAGATCGCTTGCAGGCCATTGTTCTTGGCATTGGGGTGAATCTCAACGCCCGGCGAGACGCCTTTCCCGAAGAGCTGCGAGAGAAAGCCTCCTCGCTGTTGTTGCTGGCTGGCCGGCCGGTTGAGCGTGCCGCGTTCACCGCCAGCCTGCTGACCCACCTTGAGCGCGCCTATCTTCTTTGGTTACAAAAAGGGTTCCCGGCCCTGCGGGCGAACTGGGAGCGGTATGCCGGGGCGCTGATCGGCCAACAGATCGCCGTGGCCGCCCAAGGCGAGGCGATCTTCGGCACGGTGTTGGGCCTCGATAGCGATGGGGCCTTATTGGTGCGGGAGCGAACAAGCGAGACGCCGCGGCGGATTCTGGTGGGTGAGGTGAGTGTGCTCGGCGGGTATCGGAAGGGCGGTACAGACCATGATCCTCGTGATTGATGTGGGCAATACCCATACCGTGCTTGGCCTCTATCAGGACACAAGGCTGAGCCACCATTGGCGTCTGACAACCGATTCAGGCCGCACCTCGGATGAGTACGGCGTGGTGCTGAGCAGCCTTTTTGCGGCCTCTGACATCGCTTCTGGGGCGATTGAGGGCATTGCCGTGTCGTGCGTGGTACCGCCGATGATACGGGTTGTCGAAGACCTGACCCACTCTCTCTTTCAGCGCGCTCCGCTGGTTATCGGGCCCGGTACCAAAACCGGAATGCCGATCCTGTATGACGTGCCGCGCGAGGTCGGAGCCGACCGGATTGTGAACGCCGTGGCCGCCTATGAGCGCTATCGCGAGGCCACAATTGTGGTGGATTTTGGCACGGCAACGACGTTTGACTATGTGACCGCCGACGGCAAGTACCTCGGCGGAGCGATTGTGCCTGGTATCGGCATTTCGCTCGAAGCCCTGTATACCAGGACGGCCAAGCTGTACCGGGTGGAGTTGATCAAGCCCCCCAAAGCGGTTGGCCGCAACACAGTACATGCAATCCAGTCGGGCATTTGTTATGGATATACCGCGCTCATTGATGGCATGGTAGACCGGATTCGCAAAGAGAACGCCGGCCGCGCCCGGGTGATTGCCACCGGGGGATTCGCCGAGTTGATCGCCGGCGAGTCAACGACCATCGAAGCAATAGACGAGTTCCTGACCCTTGATGGGCTGCGCATTTTGTATGAACGCAATCACTGACCCGGGGCGACCCGTGCGCCGCCCCGCCTGCCAGACACAGGAGGGCTCCGATGGCTGATGACATCCGCCGTATTCGTACTATTGGTCTCTTGGCTGAGGGGGGAGCGGGGAAAACAACCCTGGCCGAAGCACTGCTGTACGCCGCGGGGGCCACGACCCGCCAGGGCCGGGTTGATGACGGCAACTCGGTGTTTGATTTTGAACCCGAGGAGGTCCGACGCAAAGCCTCGCTGTCCACCGCTTCCTATTCCATACGCTGGCAGCGCCACGATATCTGCCTGCTTGATCCGCCTGGTCTGGCCAATTTTCTGTCCGATACGCGTTACGCCATGGAAGCCATGACCGGGGCGGTGTTTGTGGCCAGTCCGACCGGTCAGTTCAAGGTCGAGAGCGAACGGGTGTGGGGCTGGGCCAAGCTGTTACAGTTGCCGCGGGTGGTGTGTCTGTCGCGGATGGACCGTGAAGAGGGCGGTCTCGATACCGCTCTCGATGGACTCCGCGATACCCTCGACGGCCAGTTTGTGCCGGTCCAGATCCCGGTCGGCTCCCGGGCCGACTTCAGAGGCGTGGTAGACCTGCTGACGATGAAGGCGCTCATGTTCAGCGGGGATAATGGGGCAGTTGAAGAAGGCGACATCCCCGACGATCTCCAGGCTGATGCCGACACCCGGCGTGAACAGCTCGTTGAGGCAATTGCCGAACTCGACGACGATTTGCTCAACCGCTACCTCGAAGGTGAGGATATCGCCCCCGACGAACTCAAGGCCGGCTTGAGCAAGGCCGTTGCCGCGGCCCAGCTCTTCCCGGTGCTGTGCGTGTCGGGTGGCCTGTGCGCCGGCGTCCGGCCCTTGCTCAACGCTCTGGTTGACTATCTGCCCTCGCCCGAGCGGACGCCGGCGGCGGTCGGCAAACACCCCAAAAGCCAGGAAGACAAGGAGCGGTTGCCCGACCCGGCCGCTTCGTTTTCGGCCCGGGTGTTCAAGACGCTTGACTCCCCGACCGGCCGCTTGTCGCTGATGCGGGTGTGTTCGGGCACACTCGCCGGTGACTCGGTGGTGTATAATTCGAGCCGCGACGCCAGGGAGCGGCTCGGGCAGCTGTTTCGGCTGGACGGCAAAAAACAACAGCCAGTGGCCTCGGCCCTGCCGGGTGAGGTGGTTGCGGTGGCCAAACTCAAGGAGACCCGCACCGGGGATACCCTGTGCGACGAGAAAGCGCCGGTTGCACTCCCGCCGATGCCGGAGTTTTCCCCCTCGATCTCTTTTGCGCTGGGTCTCAAAGCCCGTGGCGACGAAGAAAAGATTCTGTCGTCCCTCAACCGCCTGGCCGAGGAAGACATGGCCCTCAAAGTCAGCCGCGACAGCCAGTCGAACGATATTCTGATTTCCGGTGCCGGCCAGCTCCACATAGAGGTCGTGGTGGAGAAGCTCAAGCGGCGCTACGGGGTCGAGGTCGAGTTGAAAGCCCCCAAAGTGCCCTACCGCGAAACCATCAGCGGGACGGCCGAGGCCCAGGGCCGGCTGAAGAAACAGTCGGGCGGACGCGGGCAGTTTGGCGACACCTGGATCAAGCTCGAACCCCTGCCGCGCGGGGCCGGCTTTGAGTTTGTCGATCAGATTCGCGGTGGCGCGATCCCGCGCCAGTATATCCCGTCGGTTCAAAAAGGGGCGGTTGGTGCCCTGGCCAAAGGCTTTCTGGCCAACTATCCCATCGTCGATGTCAGGGTTACGCTGTACGACGGTTCCTACCACGATGTGGACTCGTCCGATATGGCCTTTCAGATCGCCGCCTCAATCGGCATCCAGAACGCTCTCGAAAAGGCCAAGCCGGTTATTCTGGAACCGATCATGCAAATGGAGATCACCGTCCCTGAAGAGTATACCGGCGACATTACGGGCGACCTGAACCGCCGCCGGGGCCGGCTGAACAATGTGGACGCCAAGAGCAACAGTCAGATCATCCAGGTCGCGGTGCCAATGGCCGAGATTCTGTCCTACGCGCCCGACCTGCGCTCAATGACCAGCGGCCGGGGGACTTTTGAGATGGCGTTTTCGCACTACGAAGAACTTCCCCACCACCTGACCGACAAGATCATCCAGGAGTCCAAGCGGACCCAGGAAGAATAGCCGGGCGTGACATTGACAAGCCAAGTCCGCCTGTACTACGGTTGGAACATTGTCCAAGCAGGAGGGTCAGCATGGAAGTCAAAGAAGAAGAGTTGATTCGCTCGTTGATCGATACCGATCCCGAGTTGCGGCAATGCCACGAAGAACACCAGCAACTCAAGCAGCGCCTTGAGTTGCTCCGCCAACAGTCCCACCTGACCGCCGAGGAGGAGCTTGAGGAGAAACGCATTCAAAAACAGAAACTCGCTGGCAAAGACCGCATCATGCAGATTCTGGCCCGCCATCGACAACGGACCGCAGCCTGAAAGCGTCCCTATTACACCTGAGTTGTGTCCGAGGAGGGCGGCCACAGTCCCCCTTCACTTTTGCGGCGTCCCGCACGCTGAAAACTCCATGCGCCACACTATCTCTATCCTTGTCGAAAACGAAGCCGGTGTCCTGGCCCGGGTGGCCGGCCTGTTCAGCGGCCGGAACTTCAATATCAGCAGTCTGTGCGTTGCCGAGACGACCGATGATAGCGTCTCCAGGATTACCCTGGTGACTGACGGCGACGATCAGATTGTTGAGCAGATCACCAAGCAACTCCACAAGTTGATCTGCGTCATCAAGGTGGTCGATTTTCAGGACAGCCCACATGTCGAGCGCGAGATGGCGCTCATCAAGGTGGCCCCGGATGAGCCGGCGCGCGGCGAGGTGCTCAACATTGCCAATATCTTTCGGGCCAAGGTCGTTGACGCGGGTCCGCGCTCCTATGTCATTGAAGTGACCGGCGATGAGGGCAAAATTGCGGCCATCCTGGAACTGCTCAGACCGCTCGGCGTCCGCGAAGTGGTCCGCACCGGCAAGGTTGCCATCCAGCGCGGCGTGCAAGTGCTATCGGCCGCAAACGGGAGCGAGACGCTTGAACTCAGCAAGAGAAAAATCCACAAGGAGAAGGCAGCATGAACATCTACTACGATAGAGACGCCGACCCAGCCCTGCTCAAAGACAAGACCATCGCGATTGTCGGCTACGGCAGCCAGGGCCACGCCCACGCCCTCAATCTGCGTGACAGCGGCATGGATGTCAGGATCGCTCTGAAGCCGGGCAGCGGTTCGTGGTCCAAGGCCGAAAACGCCGGTTTTCTGGTCCAGGAAGTTGTCCAGGCGGCCAAAGAGGCCGACATCATCATGATCCTGACTCCGGATGAGGTCGCCAGCGAAATGTATGCGACCGATATCAAAGCCGGGCTGCGGCCGGGCAGCTGCCTGGCCTGCGCTCACGGCTTCAACATCCACTTCAAGAAAATTGTTCCGCCGGCCGATGTGAACATCTTCATGGTCGCGCCCAAGGGGCCGGGCCATTTGCTGCGCAGCGAGTTTGAAAAGGGCCAGGGCGTGCCCTGCCTGATCGCCATTGCCCAGGACCCGTCGGGCACGACCAAAGATATTGCCCTGGCCTACGCCTCGGCCATTGGCGGCGGCCGGGCGGCGATTCTGGAGACCTCGTTCAAAGAAGAGACCGAGACCGACCTGTTCGGCGAACAGACCGTGTTATGCGGCGGCGTGACCGAACTCATGCGGGCCGGTTTTGAGACGCTGGTCGAGGCCGGCTATGCCCCGGAGATGG
The DNA here is from genome assembly GCA_965200965.1 of uncultured Binatia bacterium (SeqCode). Lineage (GTDB taxonomy): Bacteria > Desulfobacterota > Binatia > Bin18 > Bin18 > JAAXHF01. Next base: position 1,890,013 of record OZ241744.1, on the reverse strand, counting down.
CCTTCTTTGAGTGCATACACGAGATGAAGCTGATCGTCGATCTGGTCTACGAGGGCGGCATCGGCAATATGCGCTACTCGGTCAGCAACACCGCCGAATACGGGGACATGACGCGTGGCAAGCGGGTCATCGGCGAAGAGACGCGCGCGGCCATGAAGGCGATTCTGGCCGATATCCAGTCCGGCAGATTTGCCGACGAATGGATCGCCGAGCACCGCGCCGGCTCGCCCAACTTCAACGCGCTGCGGGAGGCGGCCAAAGGCCACCAATCCGAAGTGGTCGGTGCCCATCTGCGGGGCATGATGCCGTGGATGCAGCAGAACCGTCTGGTCGATAAGGCGCGCAATTAGGCGTGCGGCGGGAAGCGCCCTGCCCCACCCATGCACTTCGCACCACAGGGATATCCCTGGATATTCGGCCTCGGCACGATGTCGCTCATCCTTGGCCTGTTCAATTTTCAGACCCCCAGCCTCGGCGTCTTCTTCCTGTGCCTGTTTGTGGCCTATTTCTTTCGTGACCCGGACCGCACATCGCCCGAGGGCCGACACCTCATCCTGGCACCGGCCGACGGCCGGGTCGTGACCATTGAACAACCGTGTCACGATACCCGTTTTTTGCAGGCCCCGACCACCCGGGTGGGTATTTTCATGTCGCCCCTTGATGTGCATGTGAATCGGCTGTCGGTGTCCGGTCAGATTGAGGCGGTCCGCCATCAGTCCGGAAAATTCCGCCCGGCCTTTGCCGAGGCGGCGAGCCGGGTCAACGAGCAGAATGTCGTCACCATCCAGGACGAGCAGGGCAACAGAATCGCCCTGGTTCAGATTGCCGGTGTCCTGGCCCGCCGGATCGTGTGTCGGCTGAGAGGTGGCGAGCGGGTGGAACAGGGCGCACGGTATGGCATGATCATGTTCGGCTCTCGGGTCGATGTGTACTGCCCGGCCCAGGTCGAACTCAGGGTTGAGGTCGGCCAGCGGGTCAAGGCCGGCGAGACGATTCTGGCCTCCTATCTCCCGGCCTTGGCCAAGACGGTGAGGAGCGAGACGGCATGACCCCCGGGGACCCCCGGACAAAGATCCGCGCCCTGCCGCGGCGGCGCAAAATGGGCCCGCCGCTGCGCAAAGGGGTGTATCTGCTGCCCAACCTGTTTACCACCGGCGGGCTGTTCTGCGGCTTCTATGCCATTATCGCCACGCTGGGCGAGAACTATGTGCTGGCTGCAACCGCGGTGCTGATCGCCTTGGTCTTTGACGTGCTCGATGGGCGCATCGCCCGGCTGACCAAGACCTCGAGCAAATTCGGCGTTGAGTACGACTCGCTGGCCGACTTGGTCGCTTTCGGGGTGGCACCCGGCGTCCTGGCCTACTGCTGGGCGCTTGAGCCGTGGCAGGTCTGGGGCTGGCTGGCCGCGGCCCTGTATGTCACCTGTGGGGCGCTACGGCTGGCCCGGTTCAATGTCAAGTCCGAGTCCGTGGACAAGGCCAATTTCATTGGCCTGCCGATTCCCGCCGCCGCGGCGGTGGTAGCGACCGCGGTTCTGCTAGACGATTTTCTGGGCGGCAGCGGGGGGACTGCCAGGCATATGGCCCCGCTGCTGCTGGTCTATGTCCTGGCCGGGCTGATGGTCAGCAATATCCGCTACTACAGTTTCAAGGAACTCAAGCTCAGCCACCGTCAGCCTTTCTGGTTGCTGTTGCTGTCCATTATCGGCATCCAGGTGACGATTGCCCAGCCGCACCTCATGCTGTTCGGCATTTTCTGGTGTTACGCTCTGTCCGGGCCGGGCCGGCTGCTGGTCCGGCTCGGCCGGCTTGGTGCGGCAAAGCTGAAAAAAACGCCCTCTGCTCCCCACCCTGATAACGTCCGGCCCCTCCAGACGCTTGACACAGACAAGGAAGGTCCGGTATGAGTGCTACCGGGGGTGACTATGCACAATGTGACTCTTGGGCCGTGCGGTGAACAGGAACTCGGGCGTAGCCGACTGCTGGGCCTGCTGCCTAGCGCCCCGCCTGCCGGCTCCAAGAGACACGCCTGACGAACAAGAACTCTTGAGGGCCACAGGCGGGTTCAGCCTGTGGCCCTTGGCAAAAGGGCTGCGGGATACCTCGCAGCCCTTTTTTTGTGACGGCAAGGAGGACCGCTATGGAACACGACATTGTCCAGATTTTTGACACCACCCTGCGCGACGGCGAGCAGTCGCCCGGGGCCACCATGAATATCGAAGAGAAGGTCATGGTCGCCCGGCAACTCGAAAAACTCAACGTCGATGTGGTTGAGGCCGGCTTTGCCGCTTCGTCAGAGGGAGATTTCGAGTCGGTCAGACGAGTGGCCGAACTGATGCCAACGCCAATTGTGCTGAGTCTGTCGCGCACCAAGGAAGACGATATCCGGCGTTCGATTCAGGCCGTGGAAGGTGCCAGACACCCTGGTATCCATATCTTTATTGCCACCTCGGATATCCACCTCACACACAAGCTGATGATGAGCCGCCAGGAGGCGATTGACGCCTCGGTCTGGGCGGTCAGCTACGCCAAGAAATATCTCGATTATGTCGAGTTCTCGGCCGAGGATGCGTCCCGGACCGACCCCGATTATCTGGTCGAGATTTTTGGCGAGGTCATCAAAGCCGGCGCGGTCACGGTCAACGTGCCGGATACCACCGGCTACGCGGTGCCCGAGCAGTACGGGCAGCTCTTTGGCTTTCTGCGCGAGAACGTACCCGGCGGACACACGGTCAAGTGGAGCGCCCACTGCCACAATGACCTCGGTCTGGCGGTGGCCAACTCGCTGTCGGCCATTGCCCACGGTGCCCGCCAGGTCGAATGCACGATCAACGGCATTGGCGAGCGGGCCGGCAATACCTCAATGGAAGAGGTGGTGATGGCACTCAAGACGCGCCAGGATGTTTTTGGGGATGTCACCACCCGCGTTGTCACCGAGCAGATCTATCCGTCCAGCCAACTGCTGTCCCATATTACGGGCATTGCGGTTCCCCTCAACAAGCCGGTGGTCGGGGCTAACGCCTTTGCCCACGAGGCCGGCATTCACCAGGACGGGGTGCTGAAAAACACGCTGACCTATGAGATTATGCAGCCCCGGACCATTGGTCTGGCCAGCAACACGCTGGTTTTGGGCAAGCATTCGGGCCGCCACGCCTTTGTTGATCGGCTGAAGACCCTGGGCATTGACTACAGCGGGACTGACATGAACAAGGCCTTTGAGCGTTTCAAAGCCCTGGCCGACAAAAAAAAGAATGTCTACGATGAGGACCTGATTTCGATTGTCACCGAGGAGACCGTTCGCCTGCCGGACAAGTATGAACTGCTGTATCTGAACGTCACCTCGTCGAGCATGGCCGTGCCCCACGCCACCGTCAAAATGAAGGTGGGCGAAGACGAGATTGTCGATAGCGCTGCCGGCGACGGCATGGTTGACGCCTGTTTCAAGGCGGTGACTAAAATCGCCGGCCTCGAACCCCGCCTCGAGCGCTACACCGTCAAGTCAATTACCGGCGGGGCCGACGCCCAGGGCGAGGTGTCATGCATGATCCGCGAGAACGGCACCTCGGTCAACGGGCAGGGTGCCCACACCGATATCATCATGGCCAGCGCCCTGGCCTTTATTAACGCTCTGAACAAACTGGCCCACCGCGAGCGCTATTATCAGAATCAGACCGCGGCCGGCCGCGAAGGCCCCTGAGCCGACCGTCGGCACAGCGTCCGACCCAGACACAAGGAGACAGCATGGCCCATAACATTGTGGTTTTTGCCGGCGACGGCATCGGCCCTGAGGTGATTGGCGAGGCCCTGGAAACCCTCAAGCTCATTGAACAACGCTTTGGCCTGAGCCTGAACTGTGAACACGCCCTGGCCGGCGGCTGCTCCATTGACGCCCAAGGCGTGGCCCTGACCGACTCCGCGCTGCGGCTGGCAAGCAACAGTGATGCCGTGCTGCTCGGCGCGGTCGGCGGCCCCAAGTGGGACGACCCGCAGTCTTCGGTCCGGCCTGAGCAGGCCATTCTGGGGTTGCGCAAAGAGCTTGGCCTGTACGCCAATCTGCGCCCCCTCCAGCCCAACCGCCATCTGGCCCACGCCTCAACCCTCAAGCCCGATGTGCTGGACGGCGTGGACCTGCTCGTTGTGCGTGAGCTGACCGGCGGGGTGTACTACGGGCGGCCGAGCGCGCGTCGGACCGGGCCGGCCGGCCGCGAGGCCGTAGACACGATTTTCTACACCGAAGGTGAGGTTGCGCGCCTGATGCGGACCTCGTTCGAGCTGGCCCGCGGCCGCCGCAAGAAAGTCACCTCGGTGGACAAGGCGAACATCATGGCCACCTCGCGCATGTGGCGGGAGGTCGCCCACGAGGTGGCCAGGGACTACCCGGATGTGGAATATGAGGATGTCCTGATTGATGCCATGTCCATGCACCTCATCCGCCGGCCGCGCGATTTTGATGTAATTGCCGCGGAGAATATGTTTGGCGATATTCTGACCGACGAGGCGTCCATGCTCGCCGGCTCAATGGGCCTGCTGCCCTCGGCCTCCTTGGGCGAGGGTACACGCGGGCTGTACGAGCCTATCCACGGTACCGCGCCCGATATTGCCGGCCAAGACAAAGCCAACCCGCTTGCTGCCCTGCTGTCCACCGCCCTGATGCTGCGCCTGTCGTTTCGGCACGAAGCGGCCGCGGCGGCGATTGAGGCCGCGGTCGATGCGGCCCTGGCCGACGGCTACCGCACGCCCGACATTGCTCAGCCCGAATGCCGCCTCGTCGGCTGCAGGGAGATGGGCCGCATTGTCCGCGCCAAGCTCGGCTGACCTTCCGCTCAACGAAGGGACCAAGGTACGCCAGTGCCGGGGATGACAGCCGACCTCAAGCCCTACCCGGCCTACAAGCCCTCCGGCGTCTCCTGGCTGGGTAATGTGCCAGCGTACTGGGCCGTGCGGCGGCTGAAGACGCATGTAGATAACATTAATGACCAGACCAGCGGCCCCAGAGAGGGCGATATCTGTCTGGCTCTGGAACACGTTGAGACTCGGACCGGACAATACAGAGATGCCGGGTCAGATGTGAGCTTCGACAGTCGAGGAAAACGGTTTCGGCCTGACGAGGTGCTGTTCTGCAACCTCCGGCCTTATTTGGCGAAAGTCACCCGTCCAAATCGAGCCGGTGTCTGTGTCGGTGAGTTTCTGGTCCAGCGTCCCTCTGATGACGCCCTGACGCCGTACTACCTGGAGCACCTCCTTCGCTCGAAACCGGTTATCGACACAGTTGATGTGTCAACATGTGGTGCCAAGATGCCCCGTGCTGACTGGCGGTTCATTGGTTCACTGCCGATCCCCTCCCGCCCCTGGCCGAGCAGGCCGCCCTTGCCGCTCGTCTCGCCAAGGCCACGGCGGCGATTGAGCAGCCCCTGGCCGCTACTCGCCGGCAGGTGGAGTTGCTGGGCGAGTACCGCGCCTGCTTGATTGCTGATGTGGTGGCGGGCAGGTGTGAGGTGCGGGAGGCGGTGGTGGGGCTGCCGGTGGAAGATTGACCATGCCGGTTCCTGGCAGGCCGAAAATTTATCATATCGTCCATGTGGACAGGCTGCCCTCCATTATCGCTGACGGCTGCCTGTGGTGCGATGCGGAGATCGTTCGGCGTCAAGCTCCCGGCCCCACCATCGGCATGACCACGATTAAGCAATGTCGGCTCACGAATCGTCTGAGCAGCCATCAAGGCTTGTGCGTCGGTGACTGCGTGCCGTTCTACTTCTGTCCGCGCTCCATCATGCTGTATGTGATCTTTCAGAGGAATCACCCGGAATTGACCTATCGAGACGGGCAAGACCCTATCGTTCACCTGGAGGCAGATTTGCATGAAACGGTTGCCTGGGCCGACGCAAACGGGCAGCGCTGGGCTTTCACGTCGTCCAACGCCGGCTCCTATTCCTTTGAAGATTGCCGACCTCAACTCCTTGAACGAAATTGACTGGAGCGCCGTACACGCTCGGGAATGGCGGCTTTGTAAGGAGGGCAAGCAGGCCGAGTTTCTGATTGAGCATCAGTTTCCGTGGGAACTGGTCTCGCGCATCGGCGCATTGTCGCAACACCTGTCCCAGCAGGTCGGCAAGGCGCTTCAATCGGCTAGGCATAAACCCTCTGTCACAGGCAAGCCTGACTGGTATTATTGACGGCAGGGAGGGAGCCATGATTGGATACAGAACGGGTGATATCGTTGGCGAAAATGCCGAAGCCCTGGTCAATACCGTCAACTGTGTTGGCGTCATGGGGCGTGGCATCGCGCTCCAGTTCAAGAAAGCCTTTCCTGACAACTTTGACGCCTACGCCGCGGCCTGCAAGCAGGGACAGATCCAGCCGGGCCGGCTGTTTGTCTTTGAGACCGGCCGGATATCCCCACGCTATATCATCAATTTTCCGACCAAGCGCCACTGGAGGGGCAAGAGCCGCATGGAGGACATTGAAGCCGGTCTTGTCGCCCTGACCGAGGAGATCAGAGTGCGCCATATCGGCTCCATTGCGCTGCCGCCGCTGGGCTGCGGTCTGGGCGGCCTGGACTGGGTCGCGGTGCGTCCGCGGATTGAGGCCAAGCTGGGGGAGTTCGACGATCTGAAGGTCGTCGTGTTTGAGCCGGGGGGCGGGCCGCCAGACGGGCGGGTCAACCCTTCGACCGATGTTCCCAAGATGACCCCCGGGCGGGCTGCGCTGCTCGGGCTGATGGCTCTCTATCGGCGGGTACTGCTGGACCCGTTCATTACGCTGTTGGAAGTACACAAGCTGCTGTACTTCATGCAGGAAGCCGGTGAGTCCTTGCGGCTCAGATACCACAAAGCGCCCTACGGCCCGTATGCAGACAATGTGCGCCACGTTCTGCACACGGTTGAAGGGCACTTCATCTCGGGCTATGCCGACGGTGGCGATAGCCCCGACAAACCGCTTGAACTTGTCCCTGGCGCAATTGAGGACGCGAGCGCCTTTCTGGAGAGCCATCCAAAAACGCGCGCTCGTTTCAACAGGGTAGCCGATCTAGTTGAAGGTTTTGAGTCGTCGTTCGGCTTGGAACTGCTGTCCACCGTGCATTGGGTCGTCAGCAGGGAGAAGGCCCGGACTGTTGACGAGGTCGTTCAACACACCTACGCTTGGAACGACCAGAAGAAACTGTTTTCCCAGCGTCAGATCAGGCTGGCGGTTGATGTCCTGGCTGAGAAGGGCTGGATTGACAAGCTGAAGACCTGACTCGGCACAGAGGACGCCCAGCCCGAATGCCGCCTCGTCGGCTGCAAGGAGATGGGCCGCATTGTCCGCGCCAAGCTCGGCTGATCCCGAGATGTCCTTCAAGGCCGCCACCCCAGCCGCGCAGTGGTTGATCAAACGGAACATCCTCGGAAAGGGCAAAAATGAACCTGGATTGAGAGGTGAAAAAATGGACATAAGGACGTTGCTCAGGAATTTTCACTTGGAAAAAATCCGGCTAGGTCCAAGGTGGGCCAAAGTGGAGATTAACTTCAAAGACGACGACCAAAACGCCGCTTGGGAGTTGTATGTCGAGATGCTGACCAGAATCGTTACTCAGCCCTTGCCGTCCGAAGTGGGAGATGAAAAGACAGCCTTGGATAGTGTTTATTCACTTTTTCCGACTACTCGCGAGGTTCTGCGGCACCGGGGACGGCAGACTATTCAGTTCAGCAAGGTAGCCATACCTGTGCTGAACCAAGTGGTTCGACCCTTCACCGCAAAATGGCACGGAGAAAGCTTGAGAGGTGCTTTTGATGACCCGGCCAAGCGAAAAGAGTTTCGAGAAGAATTGGAGGCTTTACAAAAAGATTTAGGCAACTATAATCGTATGCTGGCAAAGATCGCCGGTGTGGAAGACTTGACCGACTTGGAAAAGGAACGCGAAGAAGGGTGAAATTCCCGAAGAATTTCCTTCCCGTTCCGGGGCCGCCTCTCGAACACGTTTACGCAAAGGAGCGTAGCGATATGGCTGATAAAACTAAAAACATCTTCATAAGCCACATCCATGAAGACGATCCAGGTCTGGACAAGCTCAAGAGCTTGCTAAAAGGTCATGGAATGACGCTTCGGGACTATTCGATCAACAAGGACAACCCCAATAACGCGTATTCAGAAGACTATATCAAGTCTCGCATCCTCGCCCCGCGCATTCGCCAATCAAGTACGTTAGTTGTCTATATTTCTCCAGAAACCAAGGATAGCGATTATGTCAACTGGGAAATCGAATATGCCCAGAAACAGGACAAGCGAATTGTGGGAGTTTGGGCGCATGGAGAAAACGGGTGCAAGGTCCCCGACGCCTTAGCCGACTACGCCGATGCCGTAGTCGGCTGGACGGGTGACCGTATCGTTGATGCCATAAATGGGAAAATTAACGGCTGGCAAAATCCGGATGGTACAGACAGGGAATTGCGTAACATCAAACGGCATAGCTGTGGTTAAGAACACCAGATCAAAATTGTTCTCCTACATCGTCGCCCGGGACTTTGGCTTCGCTCCGAATCCATTTTTTGGTGTATGTAGTTTAGCTACATGTAAGCCAAAAATTCGGAACAGTGCGAGAATAGGAGACTGGATAGTCAGTACTGGAAGCAAATCCAGAAACAAACAAGGAGTTCTCGTTTATGTCATGCGTGTAACGGAAACGAAAACATTTAACGAATACTGGAAAAATGAACAGTTCCAGCAGAAGAAACCCAATCTGAGAGGCAGCAAGAAACAGGCTTTTGGGGACAATATCTATTTCAGGGATGAAACAGGTCAATGGCACCAGCTCGACTCTCATCACAGTTATCCGGGCGGTAGACCCAATCAGCACAATATTCAGCGTGATACAAAAGCAGATAGGGTGCTGCTCAGTACAGACTATACATATTGGGGCGGTGCTGGACCTCCAATTCCTCAAAAATTCGACGAATTCGGCCTTTGTTGCGCCGGAATCGGACACAAGAATCGATTCTCAGAGGAAATGGTCAAGGCTTTTGTCAAGTGGTTCAGGTCTCTCGGGGAAAAGGGCTACTGTGGAGCACCTTTAGACTGGACAAGAACCCCATGAGCAATGATCCACCTTCCAGAGAACAAAACTACCTAGGAACTTCTACGAGCCTCCTATTCCTGCGCGACTATGCGCGGGAAATTGAGGCCACTGACAAACTTTCTCAAGAGGATTTACGTCTAGTCCTTATGGGATTGTTTGGTGAGATTGGCGGTATTATGGCAGCCGTTAAGAAGAGTCATCGGGAGGATTCAGCATATTTGGAGTACCAACAACGAGCCTTAGAGGAGGAGTTCGGCGACGCCCTATGGTATTTCACAGCGCTGTGCAGACGTTTGGGAGTCGGTGTTGACAGGGTCTTCTCCAAAGCCATTAAGCAAAGTGAATATGGTGAAATCATAGCCGCAAACGATCATCTGGACTATCCGGTTTCTAACGTCCTGTCGTTCAATGTACTGCCGCCGCTTGACGAGACGCTCCTGCGCCTGGGAGAGGAGGCCGCAGCATTGCTTAAAATCACGACGGCAAACGACCAAACACCTGATTTACTAGGCGCGTTCGTGAAGTGTTATTTGCAGGCGCTTCGAGCCGCCCGTGTGAATTTTTCGACAATGATTAAGGGGAACATTAAAAAGGTCAAGGGACGGTTTCTTGACCCCAACAAATCAACTTTACCAACATTCGACAGCGCTTTTCCAGAGGAGGAGAGCCTTCCTCAAAATTTCGAGATAAGGATAACACGACGAAAAAGCGGGCAAAGTTATTTGCAGTGGAATAACGTATTCATCGGGGAACCGCTTACGGACAACATCCGTGACCCAGATGCCTACCGATTCCATGATGTATTCCATTTTGCTCATGCCGCTATCCTCCACTGGTCTCCTGTCTTTCGGGCACTGATAAAGCAGAAGCGTAAAAGTGATCCAAAGATTGACGAGGCCCAAGATGGTGGCAGGGCGATTGTTGTTGAGGAAGGGCTTACCGCGTGGCTATTTTCGCGTGCTAAGCAACTCCGTTTTTTTGACGGACATAACAGCGTCTCTTTCGATCTACTCAAAACCGTGCAACAGTTCGTTCGGGGATACGAAGTAGAAGCATGTCCGCTGGGGCTATGGGAAACGGCTATCCTGGAAGGATATCGCGTTTTTAGGGAGGTACGGAAGAATGAGGGAGGAATTGTCGTGGGAAATCGTAAGGATCGTACCATCAAATACAAAGCGACTAGGCCTGAACAAAAATGACGCCAGCCTCTTTTGTCAAAGCTCTCGGTCTGTTGGCTTTTGAGAATACCTTCAACCCCTATTCAGACTGCTGTCCTGTTCACGACCTTGCCGACGCTTCACGCAGACGTTCTCACGCATTACTCTCCATACTTGAGGCCGCAACACAGGTAGACATTGATTCCCTGTGGATTGGCCGCGATCTTGGCTATCGTGGTGGAAGACGGACAGGACTTGCTTTAACAGACGACATACACCTGGATGAACACGCTGACCGGTGGGGCGTCACGATTACTCGGCCAACAAAAGGCCCCTTCGTCAAAGAACGAACGGCGGCGGTCATCTGGAAGGTTTTGTCGGAGATTCAAGAGCCTATTTTTCTCTGGAACATCTTCCCGTTGCATCCGCATCACTGCGGTGTGCCATTCAGTAACCGGCATCATACTGCTCAGGAACGCCAAGCGGGAGAAGCCCTGCTTTCTGATCTCATCCACATGCTCAGCCCCCGTCGGCTGATTGGAATTGGGAACGAGGCTGCGCAGACAGTGCACCGCTTGGCAGGGACACTGCGCGTTCTTCCGGTGCGCCATCCAAGTTATGGAGGGGAGCACCAATTTGTGTCACAAATTGGCGAATTGTACGATCTCTGTCATGGCGACCGAGAAGGCATTGAGAAGAGAATGCGACAGGGAAGCCTGTTTCCGTCAATGACCACAATACTCTTGTAGCTCATAGCACTTTCTCTGTTTGATCATCAGGTGCTACCAGTGGATGCTACTTCTCTAAATCGCCCAAGCACTGATATTCAATGCTCACACGATAGCGCGCACAACCACCAAAAGCGCCGCTTCCAATGCATTGTTGCATGCCGCCTCCGAACCGTTCCGCGCCGGTATATCCCCAGTGCTGGCAACGGTCCTGTGCCTGTTGATCGGCCTCCGCCCAGTTGACTTCCGGGACTTCGAGCTCACCAAACTCATAGGCGAGCCTAATTGTTCCATCCGCGCGACTTCCACCGACAGGGGCCGTCTTCACTTTTACTGCGCAACTGGAAAGAACGATAACGGCTAGAGTCGTTATCGTGATTCTTAGCCGAAATGCCCTCTTTTGCCAGCCTCTCCCTTTCATTGTCCGTACCTCTCCATTCCCAGCCTCATTGTTGAGTAGAAGGCAATCACACGATTGCACGCATACAGTATGGCGACCGACACGGCGGTGTGCCGGGCCATTGCTAACACTTCTCGGAAATAGAGATGTCCCCGCCTATTTACCTAGGCGCAGGGAGCTACCCTTCGCCGGGCTATGAGGCTGTTCTATTCAGCGGGTAGCCCGACGTGAGTCGGGGTTCCCGAAAAGTGTTAGCGGGTAGGATTGTAGATGAGGAGGGAATGCGTCAAGTTTTGGCACAGAACGGCTTTGGAGGCGAACGAGAGCAGAATGCACCAGGGGTGAACAATTCTATCCCTCGGCTACTCGGTGAGCAGGTGGTGCCAGTGGAAGGCGACGACGACGAGGGCGTGGGTGATATCTCCGCCGCGGATGAGGTCCGGGATGTCGGCCAGGGGGACGAGGACGACCTCGGTTTCTTCGGTGGTGTCAAAGTGGGGGTCAAAACGCTTGTGGGCGGTGCGGGCCAGAAAGCTGTGGCAGTGGTTGGCCTGAATGGCCGGGTTGGGATGGAGGGCACCCAGGGGGATGATGTCGGCTGAGTCATAGCCGGTCTCTTCCTGCATCTCGCGGCGGGCGGCGTGGAGCGGGGAGGGGTCTTCGGCGTCAACCATGCCACCCGGGATTTCCAGGGTCATGGCCTCGACCCCGTGGCGGTATTGCCGGATCAGGACGACCCGGTCGTCCGGGGTGAGGGGGATGATGTTCACCCAGTCACCGGCCTCCAGGATGTAGAAGTCGTGCCCCCGGCCGGTCCGGGGCGAGCGTTTGTGGTCTTCCCGGAGCGAGAAGATGCGACACGAATAGACGGTCCGGGAGCGGAGGTGTTGCCAGGCTTTGAGGCTGGTGGTGATGCGGGAAGTCATGCTGTGGACCGCGGGCTAGAAGAGGCGGCGATACTCAATGGCCGGACAGCGGTCCATGACAACCGTCAGCCCGGCCCGCTGCGATCTGCCGGCCGCGGCTTCGTCAATAACGCCGAGTTGAAGCCACAGGATGGACGCCCGCCTGGCAATGGCCGCGTCGGCAATCCCGGCGACATGCTCTGAGCGGCGGAATACATCTACCATATCCACCGGCTGCGGAATGTCGGCCAGGCTGGCATAGCAGGGCTGGCCGAATATTTCCCGGCAGCGGGGGTTGACCGGGATGACGGTGTGGCCCTTGGCTTTGAGCAGGGCGGCGATCCGGTGGCTATCCCGGTCCGGGTCGGGCGAACAGCCGACGACGGCAATATTTTTGGGCGTGGCCAGGATGTCGCGGATGGTGCTATCCGACGGGTTGTCAAAGGTGTGCATGGGACAAGCGTAGCAGAGTCGGGAAGGAGTTTTCGAGGCAGCGGCGGATCTCGACCATGCGGGCCCGAAAGGCGTCTTCGCCCTGCATGGCCGGGTCGTCAATGTCGCCCGCTTCGCCGGCAAACTCCTTGAGGGTGTAGGCTGGTTTGCCCTCGGCCTCGGGGTAGGCACCAAGCATGTCTTTCTGCTCCCGGGTCATGGTCAGGATCAGGTTGGCCTCGTCGATCAGATACCGGTGGCGTTTGAGGTCAGTCGAAACAAAGTCTTCGGCTTGGAGGTGAATCCCGTGTTCGCGCAGGATGAGGCGGGCGTCAAGCGAGGCGTACATCCGGTCCCGGGCGTAGATGGCGAGGCCTCCGGAACGAATGGTGATGTGGGTGACGTTGCGCTCCCTGAGCATTTTTTCAAGCAGGGAGTGGGCCATCACGCTGCGGCTGGTGTTGGCGTGACAGACGATCAGCACACGGTAGGGCTGTGGGTAGGTCACTGGGCTGTGGGATGCGTGCAGCGACAGGCGGCCGCCGGCCGCTCCGTCCGGGATGGGTAGCTCAGGATTTGAGCGATGTGAACACCGAGCCGAGTTCTTCTTTGGCCGTCGCGCCCTTGGCCAGCTCGACTTTGAGCTTGTCGCCCAACTCGGCCGGCTCCCAGTCGCCGAGCTTTTTGACTGTTCCAACCGAGTGCCAACCCTGCATCAGCCACACGCAGCCGCCGCCAACGCGGAAGACCTCGCCGTGGACCGAGGCGGCGTCATCGCTTGCCAGCCAGGCGACGAGCGGGGCGACATGGTGGGGGCTGAAGTAGTCGTGCTCGCCCTCTTTGGCGTCCATCAGGCCGGCCGTCTGGGGGGTGGCGTCAACCGTCAGGCGGGTGCGCGCCAGCGGGGCAATGGCGTTGCCGGTCACGCCGTATTTTTTCATCTCGCGGTCAACGATAATCGCCAGTGTGGCGACCGCGGCTTTGGCCGGGCCGTAGTTGGGCTGGCCGGGGCTGCCGAGCAGGCCAGCGTCTGAGGAGGTGTTGATGACGCGGCCGTTCAGCACATTGTCGGCCTTGTGCTGCTCGCGCCAATATTCGCAGGCGTGGCGGGCGCAGTTGAAGCTGCCTTTCATGTGGACATTGATGACCGCGTCCCACTCTTCTTCTGACATGTTGAAGATCATCCGGTCGCGCAGGATACCGGCGTTATTGACCAGAATGTTCAGATGGCCGAAGGCATCGAGGGCGTGTTCAACGATCCGTTTGGCGGCTTTGAAATCGGTCACGCTCTCGGTGTTGGCTACCGCCTCTCCCCCCGCGGCGGTGATTTCGTTGACGACCTGTTGGGCCGGACCGATGTCCGAGCCGGTTCCGTCAAAATGGCCGCCGAGGTCGTTGACGACCAGCTTGGCACCGTGTTTGGCCATAAGCAGCGCTTCTTCGCGGCCGATGCCTCGGCCGGCACCGGTGACAATCGCAACCTTGCCGTCTAGTAACATGATAGGCTCTCCTTATGGGGCGCAGGCAGAGTAAAAACCCCCTCTTGTCTGCCTGACTTCCCCGGCTTTGTCAAGTGCTGTGGGGTGGGATCGGCATGCGGACCGCGGCCGAACGGTTGCGGGACGAGTAGACTGGCTTGACCGGGGCTTCAAAGCCGGGTACCAGGCGGTGGTAGGAGTTGGCGGTGGGGGCGACAAAGGCGCACAGGGCCAAGGCGTGGCCGCAGGATGCCGCGATGTCGTGTATGCCGAGTTCGCTCGCCAGGACAACCGCCTCCTGGGGCGTCATATGTTTGGTCTCCTCCTGTGTCTTGTGGGGCCGGTCAGATTACACGGCGTCTTTGCCGCGTTCGCCGGTTCGGATGCGGATGACGCCTTCAATTGAAGAGACAAAAATTTTCCCATCTCCGATCCGCCCGGTATTGGCCGCTTTTTCAATCGCCTCAACTACGCTGGCGGTCAAGTCTTCCTCCACAATGATTTCAAGCTTGACCTTGGGCAGGAAGTCTACCACATACTCAGCCCCCCGATACAGTTCGGTATGGCCCCGCTGACGCCCGAAGCCTTTGACTTCGCTGACCGTCAAGCCGCGTACCCCGAGGGAGTTCAGGCTCTCTTTGACTTCGTCGAGCTTGAAGGGCTTGATGATCGCTTCAACTTTTTTCATAACGCCTTCCATAGAGTGGCCCTCCTCACGCCCTGTCTAGTGTAAAACCGCCGGCTTGTAAAGCATTTGGAGAAGCAAAAAGAATACCGGACACCCCAGCCGACAAACGGGCGGTTTCTTGGGGATGTCGGGGTGGGGAGTTGCCTATTTCTCAGGCAGCCGCTCTTTTTTTAGGCACAAGAGCCGGTCTTGTTGCGCGTTGTTTCTTTCGCCCCGGGGCCGATCTGAAATGGAGCTTCCTGGCCCTGCCACAAGCGCCTCAGGTTGTCGCGGTGGCGGGCGATGATGAGCAGGACGATCAGCGACACGCCGAGCAGGTAGGGCCTGGGATAGGCAAAAGCGGCCAGCAGGGCCGGCGCGGCTATTGCCGCGGCCAGGGACGCCGCGGCAACAATCCGGCTGGCGGCAAAGATGAGGATGAACACGGCTAGCACCGCCAGGGTCGCTAAGGGGGCCAAGCCGAGCAGGACGCCAAGGCCGGTGGCGACTCCCTTTCCGCCTGAGAACCCCAAGAAAATCGAGAACAGGTGGCCGACAACGACCGCCACCGCCGTCGCCGCCTGAACGGTCTGGCCAAGGCCGAGCAGCCCGACCGCCAGCACCGGGATCACGCCCTTGGCCGCATCTCCGACCAGGGTCAGGATGCCGGCTGTCTTGCCCGCGGTGCGGGCCAGATTGGTTGCGCCGATATTGCCGCTGCCGCTTGCGCGGACCGCAATGCCGAGCCGGCGGCCGATGAGTTCACCGGTGGGAATTGAGCCGCACACATAGGCGACGAGCACAGACAGCAGACAGGCGAAACAGGCAAGCTCTTGCAGCATGGATTAGCCGATAGAGGAAGATCAAGGCTAGAGAGAATGTGGTCGGGGTGACTGGATTTGAACCAGCGGCCCCACGGTCCCGAACCGTGTGCTCTACCAGGCTGAGCCACACCCCGACATCTCTCCTCATAGCGCTTGGCAGGGAAGGGGGTCAAGTAGGGAAGGGTGAGAAAGGCGCGTGTCAAAACCCGGTCAGCCCAGGCGACAGGATAACAGGTCGTCTGCCGTGGCAAATCCGTTGTGGAGCAGCAGCTCGCGGTCTGCTCTGTGTCCCCACAACTGCCGACAGCCCCGTTTGCGGGCGCGGGCCTTGGCAAAGTCGAGCAGGGCCCGGGCGATGTCCTGGTCCGCGGCCGGACCGACGAGCATGTCGAGGAGTCCCTGCCAGCCGGGCGAGCCGAGCGTTCGCACATAGCACACCAGCAATATGCCCTGAACGGTACCGGTCTGTTCGGCGACGTAGAAGTCAAGCGTCGGATCGCCGGCCAGGCGTCGCCAGCGGCGGGTTTCGGCCCGGCTGATTGGCCCGGACGCGCGTGGGCTGGCGAGTGTCCGCAGGGCAGGGATATCGGTCCGTTTTGCGCGGCGTACACGAAGACTTTCGGGCTGGGCCATGCCCGCGGTGTAGCATAAAGCCTGTGCGGAAGGAACGCCAAGGTCCGGCAGTGTCTCACATGGAAATCTACTGGCCCTCCCCCTCACGGGGGGAGGGGGAACTGAGACACAACGCAATGTCCTGCCGCCCCGCGGTGTGTCGCCCTTTCTATTTGGGGTGGGACGGTTCAGGTTTCGGACATGTCCGCGGTTTTGAAGCGCTTCCCATGTCTGCTCAGTCTCACCGCCTGACCATTGACTGCTTGTCCTACGGCCCGGCCGGTATCGGCCGGCTTGTCGCCCTCCAGCCGATTGACCTTTTTCCCCAGACCTGTCAGGTGGAGACGGTCGCCCTGGCTGTCTTGACTTGAAGATACCCACTCCCTATGCTGCCTGACTCCGGCGATGAGTTGTGGCAGAGGACGCAGCGGCCAGGCTGCGTAGTTGGAGGCGTGTCATGTCAACGACGACCCAGAAGAGCCCAAACCAGGAAAGCCCGAAGCGACCGAAAGTCACCCTGATGCCCGGCAAAGGCATCTTCCAGACGATCAATTATCTGCTTGAAGACCGCGGTGAACTGGAGTGGCTCGTCGCGGTTGGTCGTAATAAAAAAGGCGAGATTTTTTTCTACGATACCGGTGGAGATGTTATTGAGGACCTCGGCGCGCTGGAGTATTTGAAACAGCGTCTTACCCGCGCCCACCTGAGTGAAGAATGAGAAGAGGGGCGACGGCGGTTGAACCGCCTAGTCGCCCGGCTCCTCGGTCGGCTGGCCGGCAATGACCTGCTCGCCCTCAATGGTGAGCGGCACTTTGGTCAAGAACTGTCCGCACGGCGGACCAAAAATGCACTCGCCGGTATCCGGCTCATAGGCCGCGCCGTGGGTGGCGCACAGGATGTAGCGGCCGTCTTCGTTCAGGAACTGGTTTTCAACCCAATCCATCGTCATCGGGACATGGCGACAGCTATTGACGTAGGCAAACAGCTCCCCCCTGTAGTTCACGATGAAGCACTCGGTTTCCCGT
This sequence comes from uncultured Binatia bacterium (SeqCode), assembly GCA_965200965.1. Classification (GTDB taxonomy): domain Bacteria; phylum Desulfobacterota; class Binatia; order Bin18; family Bin18; genus JAAXHF01. Next base: position 1,872,734 of record OZ241744.1, on the reverse strand, counting down.
CCGTTCAGCGTGCGGATGAACTTCTTGGTGCAGCCGGGTTTGATTTCGCCCAGTTGAGCGACGACCCGCCCCCCGGTGTAAAGCCTGTGCCCGTCATCGTCCTGATACGTCACCGTTGTCTCCCGTCCTGCTGTTGTAGCATAGCGATGGGCGGAGCATAAGGAGGCGGGGGACATGTCAAAACGGGTGCTGGGCGGGGTGGTGGCCGGCTTGGCGTGGGGGCTGGGCGCGGGGGCTTTGGCCCAGGATGGGGCTCCGGTACCGCCGCTGGAGGCCGGGCTGGTGCTGACCCTGCATCCGGTTTTTGTCCATTTTGCAGTGACCCTGACGGTCTGTGGCTGTGTACTGGACTGCGCCGGCAGTCTGGGCCGCCGGCCCGGCTGGCAAGGGCTCGGCCGCCCGAGTTTCTTTGCCGGGGTCGGGGCTATGGGCCTAGCCGTGCTGAGCGGATGGATCGAACAGCAACTCCCCCAGCCGGACAGCGTTTTTGATGCCCAGATTGAACATCTGCTCATCTATCACGAGTACCTTGGCTATGGTCTGTTCGGGTTTTTTCTTGTTCTGGCGGTGATTCGGGCTCAGATTGACGGGCGTCTCCCGCTGTTTTTTGTGATGCTGAGCGGGCTTGGACTCGGCGGGCTTGTTGTTCAGAGCCACTGGGGAGGGGAGTTGGTGTATCGCTACGGGGCGGGGGTCCGGGCCGTACACATCCTGAGCCAGCCACACATCGGGCCTCAAAACGAAACCGGCCCGGAGAAGGGCTCCGGGCCGGTTGGTCTGCACGACTGACAGGGCTTAGCCTGCGGTCTCTTCGGCCACAAATCCGCATGTCTGGTGCGTGCCGTCACAGAACGGTTTAGTGGCGGACTGGCCGCAGCGACACAGATATAGCGGGTCTTCCTGGCCGGTGTACTCACTTCGCCTCTGGTCGGTGAGTTTTGGGCCGCCACGCACCTCATAGGGGCCGTTTTTCAGCACACGAATCGTCACATCTGCCATACATTTCCCTCCTTAGAAGTATGCAAAGATGCCATATTCGGTTTTGGCATCCGAATTATGGCATACCCCTGAGCGAGCCGCAATCTCTGCCCGCCTTTTGCCTCTCAGCCGAGCTCTTCCAACGATGCTTGAGGCTCGGGCGACAGGCCGAACGGCTCAAGCGACAGGCTGGTCCTGCCTGTCGTAATCAGTTCGCTGATGAGTTGACCGCTAATCGGGGCCAGGAGAATACCGTTGCGATGGTGGCCGGTGGCCAGGACAACATTGTCTAGGCCGGGTACCCGGCCCAATATCGGCCGCCGGGTCGGAGAGTAGGGGCGGAGGCCGGCCCAGAAGCGGCTGAGCGGGGCTTGGCCGATGCCCGGCACCATACGGACGGCCCACTCAGCCAAGTTCCGCATTGCTTCGACCGTCACGTCTTTGCCGTAGCCGTTGAATTCAACCGTAGAGCCAAGAATGAGCTCTCCGTTCTTGCGCGGCACCAAGTAGCGGTCGCCGCTCGAAATGACATGGCGGAGTTGGTCTGTGCGTAGGGCCAGCATCTGCCCCTTGGCTGGCCGGACCGGAATCCTCAGACCAAACAGATCGCCGACATGGCCGGACCACGCTCCGGCTGCGAGCACAACGGTATCGGCACTCAGCCAGTCGTTCCCGACCCGAATCTCACCGACCCGTCCGTTGCGGATGCGCACCTCGTTGACCGTTGTCCCAGTCTGGAGGCTGACGCCGCGTTGCCGGGCGGCTTGGGTCCAGGCTTGGGCCAGCTTGCCGTTGTGCAGGTGGTGGTCGGCGGCAAAATGGACGGCCGCCCGCAGGGCCGGCGTGAGGCCCGGCTCGCGGCGGCGTACTGCTTGGGCCGACAGCCAGCTCACGGCGTGGCCCTGTTCACGGCGGAGTTCGTACATGCGTCGGTAGCGCTGCTCGTCCGCTTCAGTCAGCAGAATCTCGAGCAGACCGGGGGTCTGGTACTCAATATCGATCCCGGTCCGTTCTTCCAACTCACGAATAATGGCCGGATAGAGGGCTTGGCTGGCGCTTTTGAGTTGATACATCGGCCCGGTTTTGGACCCGCCGCTGGTCGCGGCCAGTATCCCGGCTGCAGCTGCCGACGCTTCTTGTCCGGGCTGTTGCTTGTCCACTAGGCAGACGCGGATGTTGTGGCCCGCCAGGTGATAGGCCACCGAGACGCCGATGACTCCTCCGCCGATAACGACGACATCCCTTGTCCTTGCCATGACCGACTAGTGTAACGAGGGAGCGCAAAAAGAAAAGATCAGGGCGTGTCCGGGCGGAAGGCCGGGAGCCGGCCGCTGAGCAGGCCGCCGATGTCGGCGGCCGCAATACGCCGGCCCAGATAAAAGGTCCCGAACAGACCGTAGACCGCGCTGGCCTCATCAAAGCGCATTTCATACACCAGCCGCTTGAAGACCAGCGGGTCATCGGCAAACAGGTCCACGCCCCACTCCCAGTCGTCAAAGCCGACCGAGCCGGAAATGATCTGATTGACCCGACCGGCGTAGCGTCGGCCAACCCGGCCGTGGTCACGCATCATGTGTTGTCGCTCGGCAATCGGTACCTGGTACCAGTTGTGGACCTCAGCCCGTTTTTTATCCATCGGGTAAAAGCACAGATAGCGACGGGCCGGGATAGCGGGTGCCAGACGAGCGGCCAGGGCCTGCCGTTGGCGTTCGAGCTCGGCCTGTACAGCATCGTCCCACTCCGGCGTATCCGGCTGAAGCCCTTGCTCGCGCAGCGCTGTATACAGCCGCACCGAAGCCTCGTACAAGCCCAACTCAACCGTTGACACATACGAAGCGCTCGGCTCAAGAAACTCCAGCAGCCGGAGCTGGGCGAGGCGCAACTCGACCGCGCTCAGCTCGTCAAAGCCGGGCCGGAAATGCACCAGCATCAGATCGCCTTTGTGACCAAGCTGCGAGAACACGGCGCTGGTGTCCGAGCGCTCCATCTCGGTCAACACGCCGGCGGCGTCTTCGGCCATCCCCCGCCGCTCGGCGGCCGGCAGGGCTTTCCAGGCAGCCCAGCGGATGTGGAACATCTGGTGCAGGATGGCCGACCCGTCAAGGGTGAGCGGGACGGGCGGGATCGGGGGGTGCTCAGCTGTTGTAGGCGCGTGTGTCATGTCCTTCATCTAACGGCTGTGGTCCGGGCTGTCAAAAGGGATAACGAGAACCTTCCTCGATGTGGACTATTGTCCGTAGATGGCGTTATTTGTGGACCCTAGTCTACGGTCCATGACACTGACCTGCACTTTTTCCATCGCGCTCAGACACACCCGACAACGGGCCGGCATAAGTCAGGAGGAACTCGCCGAACTTGCCGAACTGGACCGGACATACATCAGTCAACTGGAACGCGGCCTCAAGAGCCCAACGCTGACCACCTTGGAGAGGTTGGCCTCCTGTCTTGATATCGAGGCGCAACAACTCCTTCAAGAACCGCGCAATCTTCGTGGTCCCCGCTTTCCTGAAAGTTACCTTGTCCAAAATCAAGCTGATATCCCAATCTCTCGCTTAGGAGAACGGCAGTATATTCCGACAACCTTTCTCACCTCGGCGGTTAACAGAACGCATGACATGATTGATAATGTCTATGAAAATGATGTGGACATTGCCGCCATTCTTGGGCTCCGTAATCTTAGCGCCTTTATCGGAGAGCTGACTATCAGCGCCATTGCCGGAAAAAGAGACGGTTGTTTTCAACGAAACCCTCATCAAGACGGGTACCCCGATCTGCTTCTCATGGACAGCGTCGGACAAGCTGAATGGGACCGCCTGGAGGGACAAAGAAACGATAAAGGCCCCTTCAGTCCCTTCAGTGGGGGAGGTATTGAAGTGAAAGCGACCTGCGGGTCAGTTCCAAGTCCCCAGCAATGCCGTCGGAAGGGTCTCCTCCGTCCTGATGTTGGTGACACACGGATTCGGTGCATGACTGGCTATGATTGGAAAGCCCATCATCGAGAAACCAATAACCTCCTTGGGATTCTCTGGGATTTTATCGACAAACGTCCCCGTATTGCGGCCATGTTCTATTGCGATCAATTGAAAGAAGAAGATTGGGGAAGGATCGTAGCCCCCAAACCAGGGGGCGGACGCACCACAAGCGTGTCAATTATGAGCAAGAGAGGGATCAAGAAAATGTATACCGGATGGTTATGTGTATTGTCTCGGGGAGGATATCGGGAATTTCTGAACAAACGCAATAATGATCGGAGCATCTCATCGCCAAAATCCTAGGTATTGACAAATCGTTAAATGTAGACTAAAGACATCATTATGCCATATTCTCTTTTGACAGCGCTGAGCCTGTTCACTTCCGGTGGAATAGGTGACTTAGCCGTGCGTCAGGCGGGCTTCGACATTCTGGTCTCGAACGAGCTTCTTGAAGACAGGCACGCTGTTTTTTCTTTTAATTTCTCTGCCACACACCCCATTACAGGGGACATCTGGAAGAAGATTGATGCAATAGAAACCGCCACCCGTGAACAATTGAACAAACAGGACCTCACACTGCTTTATGCTACCCCTCCGTGCCAAGGTATGTCGAAAAACGGTCGTGGGAAGCTGCTCTCTGCTATTCGGGCGGGGGGAAAATCGGGGCTTGATGCGCGTAACCGCTTAGTCGTTCCTGCTATGGAATTGGCCTCTCGGTTGCGTCCGGACATCATTCTTCTCGAAAATGTTCCAGAGATGGAAAACACCGTAATCCTGGATAAACACAAAACACCCGTCAGGATAGTGGACTTTATCCGGAGGGAAATAGGCCCGGACTATGTAGGCGGTGCCGAAGTGGTTGAATTTGCCAATTATGGAGTTCCACAGTGCCGGCGACGGCTTATTACGGTTTTTTCTCGCCATCCCCGCCTCGTCGAATGGTATGCGAAATGCCGAACCTTTCTTCCCCGTCCGACCCATACCCCTGAAGCGCAACCGGGCACGAGGCGGTGGGTGACTGTGCGAGATGCGATCGGCGATCTCCCTCCTCTTGACGCCAAGAATAATGATTCCTCAACATCTGAGATCCCATTCCATCGAGTTCCCATACTCGATGCCATGAAATATTGGTGGATAGAAAACATACCCGCGGGTCGGAGCGCGTTCGATAATCAATGCGTATCCTGCAAATTCGACGAGAACCCAACGCATATCTCCCGGCGAGACCCGAGCGGTGTTAACAGACCTTCGCGTGCGACGCCCCTCTACTGCCGACGATGCGGCGAAATGCTGCCCCGGCCGAGCGTTGAAAGAAATGGAGTGCGAGAGCTCATGCGTGGCTATACTTCCGCATACAAGCGCATGCCCTATGATAAACCCGCCAGTGCGTTGACGCGTAATCTATCGTACGCGTGCAGCGACAACAAACTCCATCCTGAACAAAATCGCGTGCTGTCTCTGTATGAAGCCTTCCGTATCCACTCCCTTGACCACTATTCCTATCAGTGGGAACGTCTGGATAAGAAACGGGTCAGCGACAAAACGATTCGGGAAATTATCGGGGAAAGTATTCCGCCTTTCGGGTTGCAAAGAATTATCAATCATCTGACCGACATCTATAAAGGAAGCGAGGCTGTTATTGCTGACTCCCGTACTCCGACAACGAAGGGGGCGACTTCCGCATTCAATACTGAACTTCCTTTTCCCTCACGTCCTCACCACTAGAGACCACCCCTTGCTTCAAGCGTGCCCCAAATATCTCGTCGCCGTCCGCGCGCCCAATCCCCGCATACTGGCTGGTGCCGTAACGGACGGCACGATTGCTTCAAATCTGATGCGTCGGCTAGCCTGAATCCGAGCGCTTTCTTCCGCCCGCTGCCCTGTGCTAGGGTCAGGCGGTAGTCTGACAAAGGAGGGTACGACAATGGCGAGACCGCTGGATGGTATCCGGGTGCTGGACTGGACGATTTTTCAGCAGGGACCGGTGGCAACCATGATGCTCGGCGACCTGGGGGCCGAGGTGATTAAGATTGAAGAGCGGGTCGGGGGTGACCCGGGGCGTGGGGTGATGCAGATTGCCGGCAGCAAGACCGGCGGCACAAAACGCAACTACTACTTTGAGGCCAACAACCGGCAGAAAAAGAGCCTGACCCTTAACCTCAAAAAACCCGAGGCCCGCGAGATCGTCTATCAGCTGGTCAAACAATCCGATGTGTTTGTCCAGAATTTCCGCAAAGGGGTGGCCGCCAAGCTCGGCGTTGATTACTCGACTCTGTCCCGCCACAATCCCCGGCTGATTTACGCCAGCGCGACCGGCTACGGCCCCAATGGACCGGACTCCGGCGAGCCGTCGTTTGACTACATGGGCTTGGCCCGGTCCGGGATCATGAATGCGGTCGGGGAGCCGGACATGGACCCGATGAATATCACCGGCGGGCTCGCCGACCAGATGGGCGCGATCATGCTCGCCCACGGGATTGTAGTGGCACTGCTGGCGCGCGAACGCCTGGGCGTCGGCCAGGAGGTGAACACCTCCCACCTCGGCAGCATGATGGCCCTCCAGGGCTTGAATCTGGCCTGTCGGCTGACCCTGGGCAAAGAGTTCAAGCGCTTCTATCGGACCGAGGCGGTCAACCCGCTCTGGAATCATTACAAGTGTCGGGATGACAAGTGGCTCTGTCTGGCCATGCCGCAGGCCGACCGGTACTGGTCGGATTTCTGCAAGGCGCTGGGTATTGCCCATCTTGAGAAAGACCCCCGTTTTGAGACCATGCGGGTGAGGGGCAAACACGCCAAGGAGTTGATCGGCATTCTGGACGAGATCTGGGCCACGAAACCCCGCGATGAGTGGATGACCATCCTGAAAAACGGCGGTGACTTCATCTATACCATCGTCAACAGCATCAACGATCTGCCCGACGATCAGCAGATGATCGACAACGACTATGTGGTTGATTATGATCATCCGTCCTGGGGGCCGAGCAAAATTGTAGGCTCGCCGCTCATCCTGAGCCAAACGCCGGCCGATCCCAAGGCACCGGCACCCGAGTTTGGGGAGCACACGGAGCAGATTCTGATTGATCTCTTGAGCTATTCCTGGGAACAGGTCGGTCAGCTCAGAGAGCGGGAAGTGATCTGAGGGGTTTCGCCTCGGAAGGAGGGAACGTGTCATCAGATCGACCGGAAGGCGACGCGTTCACTTCTCGGTGACAGCCTTGTTCGAGACAGGTCCGGGCGGTGTGGTAGGCGTTGAAGGCCAGCAGAAAATCGTTCATGCCCAAGGCACCGGCGCGCGGTCGGGGAGGTGCGCTGCACATACCCAGCGCACTGAGGAGCAGCGCGGGAGCAAGCCAAAAAAAGCCGCCCGGCCCATGTCAGTCCGGCTCATCACCCGTCCCTGATCCCTCGCCGCGGGGGCCGTCTTCCGCTGGGCGCAGCACGGTCCGGCGGTGGCTGACGGCTTCAATTTTGTCGCGGGAGTACAGGAGGGGAAAGTATTTGCCCTCCGCCCACAGCGGGACCAGATCGCGGTAGTGCGGGTCGTCCGGGTTGCCGGACTGGCCGGGCGCATTGATGCCAAGCGAGCGGTCCCAGTCTGACAGGTCGGCAATAATCCGAAAGGATGCGCCGGTCTGTTGGGCGGCATTGTTGTCGGTATTGTTGAGCGTATACCCATCCCCGCCCCGGGCGATGGGACCGACCTCAAAGCGTTTGGCATATGCGGGGTTGACCGCCCGGCTGAGCGGATGGCGCATCAGGATATGATGATACTGGGCTTGGCCGTAGGTCCAGGCCCGTGGCTCAGGACCAAAGCGATCGGTCAGGTTCCGGACGGCTTGCTCCAGGCTGAGCAGGATGAACTGGTCGCGGCCGGCGGCAGGGTCCTGGCCGTAGCGGCTGTCTGGGGCCAGCAGACTGTTGATGACGGGCTGGAGAACGATAGCGGGAAAGTGCTCGTGCAGGGCCGGGGGAACTTGGCGGTCAAGAAAGTTCCGCCACAGCCGCTCCTGCCAAGCCGCGTAGATGCCGGCGGCGACTGAGTCTCTGGCCAGGACATAATCCCAGGCCAGCAGTCTTTCCAGAGCCTGCTGGACCAGCGGTCGGTCGGAGCGAAGACCGTTCAGCAGGGGGACGAGCGTTCGGGCGGGAATGGACAGTTCGTCGTTTTGCAGCCGCATCATGTCCATAGTGGTGAAGTTCCTGCCGCCGCCCAAGACCTCCTGCGCACGGGCGAAACGGTAGGGCGCGATCCAGAAATAGCTGATCGGGTGGGGGTAGTCGGGCGGCAGATTTTCCTGGTTGGCGGTGGCCCAGAAGCCCTGGGGCGGGTTGAAGACATGCGGCAGTTGGGTGATCGGCAGATAGCCGTCCCACTCGAACCGGCCGTCGCCCGGAACCGGCAACAGGCCACTCCAGTTCGGCCGCAGGGGAACAATGCCGACAGCCTGCCAGCCGATGTTTCCCTCCACATCGGCCCAGACCATATTTTCCGAGGGCGCGCGGGAATAGGCGCAGGCCTCCCGAAACTCTTCCCAGTTTTTGGCTTGGTCCATACGCAGACTGGCCAGATACGGCGCACCGCCAACCTCCAGCCAGGCGGCCCGCAGACCATAGGCGCGGTGGGTGTCCGGGTCGGCCTTCAGGACAGGGCCGTGGCGGGTGTAGCGCAGTTCAACCCTGACCGGCTCTTGGCCTTTGACCTGGATCGTCTCCGTGTAGGCCCGCATATTGTGCCATTCGCCCCGATAGCGGTACTGGTTTGGATTGTCGGGGTTGGTCTCGTACACATACAGGTCTTCTGCGTCGGTGGGAAAGATGGTCAGCCCCCAGGCCCCGTATTCGTTGTGGCCGATTGACACGCCGGGCAGATGCGGCTCACCGCCGCCAATCACATTCCAGCCCGGAGCGACGAGGTGGACCCAGTAGCGGAGCGACGGGGCGGTGACAGCCCGGTGCGGATCGTTGACCATAAAGGGCTGACGGCTCAGGGTGTGGGAGCCGGCAACGACCCAGTTGTTGCTGCCCTCTCCTTCGGTCGGCACACGCTGGCCTGTGGAGGAGGCTGGGGAGAGCGTGGCCCGGGCGGCCGGCATAACAATGTCCTCGGACTGAAACTCCACCCGCTGGCGGGCGGCGGTATAGTAGGTGCCGACATCGGCCGGTATGGCCCTGAGATCAAGGCCCTCGACAACGCTCAGGTCGGGCTTGCCGGGGTGCAGGTTCAACATCTCGCGCGTTGTGTCCGGTCCGAGGCTGGGCAGGACACGCGCTATGCGCAGTTCGGTCTGGAGGTTCAGAAAAATACCGCCCAAGCGAGACACCACGATGTCCGGGGTCCAGGCTTGGGGCCTGATGCCGAGCAGGCGGAACTCGACGGGCAGGAGTTCGGGCTGCCGTTGGGTGTGTCCGATGTAGGCGTTGAGGCCTCTGACAAAAGCGGTGATGATCTGCTCACCCTGGGGGTGATAGTGGTACATCTCGAGGCGCAGGTCGAGGCGAGGTCGCAGCAGGCGGGCACCAATGTCGCGATCAAGGGCCTTGGGGCCTTGAATCTCGGCCATTGTGCCAGTCACCCGACGACGCCAGATTTCGAGCTGAAAAAGACGCTCACGGGCGGCGTTATAGCCCTGGGCAAAGAACAGGTCGTCCTGATTTGTCGCGTAGATGTGAGCGACGCCCCAGCGATCGGTAAGGATTTCGACCGCTTCGTTGAGGCCGGGGACCTGCACGGTGGAGCTGTGCTCCTCGGCCCGGGGAGCGGGGAGCGGGAGACTGAGGACGGTGGCCAGGAGGCTTAGAACAAAGGCTTGTACACCACCAGGTTTCATTGTCTCTGCTCGCCTGGGACTACGGTCAGTTCGCTTGAATTCTTGCCAGGAGTTCGTCAACGCCGGTCGCCACCGTATAGTGGGCCGGCGACTCCCTCACCTTGAGGGCGTTGAAGTGCGCCTTGCCACACGCAATTTTGGCGTTCTCGATACTGCGCAGATCGCTGCTGAACAGGCTGCTCTTTGTCTCGACCACAAGGTAGAGCCGCTCGCCTTCCTCGGAAGCCATCACGATTGCCCAGTCCGGGTTATAGCTGCCGAGGGGTGTTGACACGGTGAACCATCCGGGGAGCTTGGCGTATACCCTGACCGCGCTGTTCTTCTCAAGCTGGTCGGCAAAACTGCGCTCGGTGTTCGATTCATAAACAACCTGCTCGTAGACCGACTTTGTGGTGTTGAGCAGGTTCTTCAGATAGCCGCTCAGTTCTGCCGTCTCAAAGAGTTCCTGGGCATAACAGCATTCGTCCCCGATACGCTGATACTTGATGCCGTCTACGAGGGCTTGCTGCTTACGGCGGTTAATGGCCTGGGCAGCCAACTCAATGAACTGCTGGGGATTGCGCTTGAAGTCTTCGAGGCGGCCGCTCTGGCACAGCATGGTCTGAATGCTGCGCCGCGTCAGCTGCGTCCGGTTCTGAAGCTCAGTCAGCACATCGGGTAGAGCGGTATCCGCCTCTTCCAGCGCCGCGCTTGCCGCTCCGCTTGTCTCGTTCGCCTCCACGCCTGCCTGGCCGATGGCGATGTTGGCCTTGCGCCACTGGAGCCGGGGCCGTGGTATCGCCGGTGCGTCCCGCAATGCCTCGATACACCGGGCAAGCAGGTTCTCATTATCGAACACTACCCGGTAGGTGGTCTTGTGCTTGATGCGGTCCCACAATGCTTTGAACTCTGGGCTGTGGAGCACGGCCTGACGCGGGCGGACCGGCCGGCGTTCGTCGGCATTTTTGATCGCAAGGCGTCCGGCGAGCTTCCGCAGAATGTCGGTAACCTGCACCTGCTGAGCGGCAAACTGATCGGGAAGGCGGAATGTCCCGTCCTTGAGCGCCTGGCGGAGGGAGTCTTGTATCCTCCCCTGACCGTCAATATGGCCGGCTGCCTTCAGGTGGGCCCAAAGCATCTTCGACGCCGCACGGCCAAGCGCCGCGGTCTGGCCGTCTTGACCGGCGACCGGAATGGCAGCAAACTGATGCACATCCAGAACGCCGAAGCGGAGCCCGGTGTCAGTCTCAAGCTCCTGTTGCAGGCGTTCGGCAAACTCCTCATAGCTCTCGGTGGCCACAACGGTGAGCGTATTGACCTCGAAGCCGCGCACCCGCTCGCCCTGCTGATTGACGCACAGGCGCAGGCCGCGACCAATCGTCTGCCGCCGCTCTCGCTCGGTCCGCATATCGCGCAGCGCGCAGATCTGGAAGACATTGGGGTTGTCCCAGCCCTCGCGCAGCGCCGAATGGGAGAAGATGAACCTGAGGGGCGTATTCAGGCTCAAGAGTTTTTCCTTGTCTTTCATGATCAGATTGTAGGCGCGTTCAGCGTTGTCGCGGTTGGTCTGGGTGTTCTCCGCGGTGTCGGTCCAGCCGCTCTTTTTGTCAATGGAGAAGTAGCCCTTATGCACATCCTCAACAGCGCTGTCTTCAATCAGGGGCCGGTAGTCTGGATGAGCGACCAGCCGCCGATACTCCTCCTCAAAGATTTGGGCGTAGTCTCCCCTGACCGGCTGCCCCTCCTCGTTGTACCGGCGGTAACGGTCTACCGCATCAATGAAGAACAGGCTGAGCACCTTGATCCCCTGTGGGTGCAGATGCTTCTCTTTGTCAAGATGCTCGCGGATGGTCCGGCGGATCATTTCGCGCTGGACGGCGAGGATGTCTACATCCCCCCAGGCTTCTCCCAAGCGGAGGTAGTGCTCGCCGCCGGGCACACGGAGTTCGATAAACTCGTTTCCTCTCTCGGCCCGAATCTCGCCAATGCGGCAATCACGATAGACGGCCCGCCTGGTGGTGTGTTCGAGATGGTCGCCGTCCTGGACCATTTTTTCCCGGCGGCGGACTTTTCCAGCCGCCTCAAGGTCAAGCTCGACCGTGGCGCTGACGGTGCCCCGCCGATTCCTTGTTGACACCAGGCGGACATAGGGCGTGTTGTGGGCGGCTTCGACTGTAGCCGAGGCCACCTCGATCTGCTTCACCAGCTTGCGTTCATAGGCATCCACGGCGTCAAGCCGATAGACCATGTGGTGCTTGTCGGCGTGTGTCGCCGAGTAGCGTAAGGTGCAGAGCGGCTGCATGGCCGCCAGAGCTTCTTTGCCACGCCCGCCCAGACCACCGTCTACGCTCTGCGGCTCGTCCACGACCAGGACGGGCCGGGTGGCCCGGATAAGGTCAATCGGCTTCTCGCCGCCGGTCTTCTCACTGTCCCTGTAGAGGGTGTTGACGGCCTTCTTGTTGATGGCGGCGACCGTCACCACCATGATCTGGAGGTGTGGGCTGGTGGCAAAGTTCCGCACCTGCCCCAGTTTGGCCGAGTCGTAGAGGAAATACTCACAGGGCGTTCCCGCATAGAGGGCCCGAAGGTGGGCGTCCGTTATCTGGAGCGATTTATAGACGCCCTCTCTAATCGCCACCGACGGCACGACGATGACGAACTTGGTGAAGCCGTAGCGCCTGTTCAGCTCGAAGATCGTCCGCAGGTAGACATAGGTCTTGCCGGTCCCTGTCTCCATCTCCACGGTGAAGTCGCCGGAGTCCAGGGCCGGCGAGGGCGGCAAGCCGTTGCGGAGTTGGACGGCGTGCAGGTTGGTGAGGATTGCACCATCGGGCAGGGACAGCCGGTTGCCGACGCCAAGCTCGTTTTCGGGAAAAGCGAGACGCGCTTGGTGTCCCACCGGGCCACGGGTGACGGTGAACTCGGTCCGGCATATCTCCTGGCCCCGAAACAGATCGCAGACCGCCTCTATGGCCTGGAGTTGAAAGTCAAGGTTGGGCTCGAAGTGGAGTTGCATGGCCTTACAGGCTCCGCACGTTCCCCAACCCGTACTGCTCCAGTATGGCCGCCATGTTGGTTTTGGCTATGTCGTCTGCAAAGGCGCTGTCACGGAAGATGACGGTCGTGTCGCCGGCGGACGACAGTTCGCCATGCCAGCCGATAATGCCGAGGGCCAAGGGTTCGACTTGCTGCCTGGCGATACTCTCGTCAAGGCAGGCGATCAACGCACCGGCATCGACTGTGTACACGGTCTTGCCGGCAATCGTCCGGGTCTTGATGGCGACGCACAGGTCAAGGCCGAGCTTGAGCAGCAACTCGTAGAGAATATCCTGCTCGCTTCGGTCCGGTTTGATGTGCTCAACGCTGTCAAGCAGGGTTCTTTCCAGGTCATCGCGGTCCGGCTCCCAGGCGCGAAGGTTGGAGCTATCGAGCTTGAAGACGCGGAAGCCACGGTCGCCGGCAAACGACGGATGGTCGTTTGTGATTTTCGAGGCGGCGCGGCGAAGGCGTTCTTTGGTCAGTTCGGCGATAATGCGCGGCTTGCCGAGCGTATCGCAAAAGTCGGCGGCGGCTTTCTGGTCCTTGTTTGTTGGATCAAGTGGTTCGGGGAACTGAACAAGAATATAGCGACGGTTGCCACTGTCCGCAGCGTTTTGATCCATCACCGCGTGGCCTGTGGTCCCCGATCCCGCGAAAAAGTCAACCATGATTGAGTCCTCGGGCATCATTAGGATCAGTCGCTTGAGCAACCCTGTTGGCTTTGGGGAGTCGAAGGCCAGCCCAATTAACTCTTTGACTTCTGCCACGGCTGAGTCAGTAGACCCGACCTCGCTTGCAAGCCAGACAGTCTTGATCTTTTTTGTTCGGCCTTCAGTTAGATAATCTTTTTGCTCAATATCCCAACGGTTACCCGTATAACCTTTGATCAGTCGTCCACATAGCTTGCCGGAGTCCGAACGGGCCTTCTCTCTGCTCCAACGCCATACAGCGTTGGTTCCATCACCGAAGGATGGATAGACTTCTGTCAATTCTGCGCTGGGATCACAAAAGACCGCTCCTGTTGTCTCATTAACATACAATGGGAAATACAAGTTAGGACGATTATTCGGAGTAAATTTCTTGTTTGTATTTCGGAGAGGGAGGCGTCTATACCACCCTCGTTCGTCCTCGTGAGGAAAGTCTGATTGTTTAATATCGTCGGTAGAACTTGCTTTAAGAACACACCGATCGATATGCTTTGCATATAATATCAGATATTCGTGTGACGTTGCGAAAAACTGTGCTAACTGACGGCCTTTTGGGTTCAGCGACGCACATACCTCGCCGATCAGATTTTCTCCTCCGAATATTTCATCCAAAAGATGTCGAACGTTGGAGAATTCATTATCGTCAATACTTACCGCGATTATACCCTCATCCGAAAGCAGGTTACGGGCACTTTTCAGGCGGGGGTACATCATGTTCAGCCAGTTGGTGTGAAAGCGGCCCGAGGCTTCGATATTGGAGGAGAGCTTGCGGTTGTCGCCGTCAATCTGGCCGGTGAGTGCCAGGTAGTTCTGCATGGTGTCGCGGTAATCGTCCGGGTAAATGAAGTCCTTGCCTGTGTTGTAGGGCGGGTCAATGTAGATGAGCTTCACTTTTCCGGCGTAGCTCTTCTGCAAGAGTTTGAGCACTTCAAGGTTGTCGCCTTCGATCATCAGATTCTGCGTGCTCTCCCAGTCAAGGCTTTCCTCTGGGCGTGGGCGCAGGGTGCCGGTGGAAGGCGTCAGCGCGAGTTGGCGCGCCCGGCGTTTGCCGTGCCAGTTGAGGCCGTACTTCTCCTCGCCTTCATCCACCGCTCCGCCGAGAAGCTGCCCGAGTACCGCAAAGTCAAGCTTGCCCTCGGTGAATGCCTCGGGAAACAGGGCCTTCAGATAGTGCAGGTTCTCGGCAATAAGGTCAGCCGAGCGCGACTCCGGGTCGTTGACGGTGATCTTTTTCACATCAGCTTACAATCTCAGGGCGCGCTCCGCTCTCGTCCAAAGGGTCCTAATACGTCCTCGATCGGATAGGTGCGCTCAAAGAAAGACAGGGTGCGCAGCAACACCCGGTCAACCACCGCGTCAGGACACGAGGCCCCGCAGGTCAGGGCGATATCGAGCGGACGGCTGGCCGGCAGCCAGCCTGTGGTGTGGGTGATATGGTGGGTGTCCAACAGAAAGTGCCGGGCCGTGTCCGCGGACACAATGTCGTCGGCGTTCTGGATGAAATAGGTCGGCATGGCCGCCTGGCACAGTTCAACAATATGGGAGGTGTTGGAGGAGTTATAGCCGCCGACAACCAGACCGAGGTCGGCACCGTGCTCAATCAGCGCATAGGTCGCGTTCTGGTTTTCGTTGGTCGCATAACACAGGGTATCTGAGGTGTCGGCAAAGGTCTCGGCCAAACGGTCCCGGCCGTCGCGGTCGGCCAGGGCTTGGCTCAGGACTTGGCTGATTTCGTGTGTTTCCGAGGCCAGCATGGTGGTTTGATTGACCACCCCGATCCGTTCGAGGTGTCGGCCGGGGTCAAACCCCGGCGAGCATTTATGGCCAAAGTGGTCGAAAAAGACGTTTCGGGTCGCCGGTCCGAAATGTCCCCGGATGATATCACCCAGCAGCCGGGCTTCGGGCAGGTTCAGGACAACCACAGTCGGAGCATTCTGGACGCTATGGGAGAAGGTCGCCCGGGTTTCCTCGTGGGCAGCTTTGCCGTGTATGACAACCGTGTAGTGCTTGGTGCCGAGTTGCGCACTGCGCTTCCACACCCGTTCGACGAACGGACAGGTGGTGTTGTAGGTGTAGGGGTCAAGCCCCTGGGCGGCTAGGCTGGTCTGGATTTCGAGCGTCGTGCCAAAAGCCGGGACGACCACAATATCGTCCGCGGTCAGCTCCTCCCAGGCGATCAGTTGCCGGCCCGAGGAGGAGAACAAAAAACGCACCCCGCGATCCTGCAAATCCTGATTCACGTCGGGATTATGGATCATCTCGCTCAGAAAGAAGATGCGCCGGTCTGGATGGGCGGTCAGCGTCTTGTAGGCGATCTCCACCGCATTCTCAACGCCAAAGCAAAACCCGAAGTGCCGGGCCAGAATAAAGCGCACCGGACCGAAGTCAAGCAGGCTGGGGCTCAGGTCTTGTTTGCGCGGGTCTTGCTGCTGGCGCGCCTTTTTGACCCGTGAGATGATCGGGCTGGTATAAAAGTCTGGGATGTCAAACTGGCGCGCCATGGCGGGTCCTCTTGTGGCGGACGGTGCCAGCAGATTCGGGCCCGGCTCGCAACCGGGCGGGCCGGACCGCCCCTTTAGCCCTGCTTCGCGATCACCTTGTCGGCAAAGCGCTCCAAGGCCGCCTCAGCGCTGGTGTCGCGCAGGGCATGGACATTGATCAGCAGGCGGTCCACCCCCAGCTCCTGGTAGACCGGCAGGCTGTCAATGCCTTGGCGGTAATAGTCCCAGTAGGCGGTGATTTCAAGCTCGGCCCGATTGCGTCTTTGCCGGCGACATTCTTTGTCGAGTGCGCGTATATGTGCCTGGTACTCCTCCACGTCCTTGCCGATCACATACCAGCCGTTGCCGTACTGGACGGTGCGTCGAATGGCGGGGGGGCTGACCCCGCCAATGACCAGCGGCACACCGCCGGCCTGGGTCGGTGCGGGGCGCATCATAAAGCCCTGCCAGCGCACAAATTCACCCTGAAAATCAACCTCTTGACCGGTCCAGACGGCTTTCAGGGCGGCCAAGTACTCGTCCGCGCGTTTGCCGCGACGCGCAAACGGCGCGCCAAGAGCGGCAAACTCCTCTTGCAGCCAGCCAACACCCAGGCCGAGCATCAGGCGTCCCTGGGACAGGTGATCGATTGAGGAGGCCCATTTCGCCAGATAGAGGGGATTGGTCTGAGGCAGGATATTGACCCCGGTGCCGAGCCGCAGACGGGTTGTCGCTGAGGCGATAAAGCTCAGGGCAACCAGCGGGTCAATAATCGGGGTGTCGGGCTGAAACGGCACCTTGCCACTGGGGTTATACGGATACACCGAGTCATACTGTTTGGGGATAATGATATGCTCGGCCGTCCAGATCGACTCATAGCCGAGCCGTTCGGCCTGTTGCACAAACGGAATCATGATCTGCGGGTCAGTGAACTCCCCCAGGTTAATGGGAACGATACCGAATTTCATAAGCGCTGCCTCCCTCACACCCGACGCCGCTTGTCTACGACATCTCCCGCTGGCCGGCCAGGGGCCGGCTATGGTAAAGAGCAGAAACGCCACAGGAAGACAAGAGCATGGCAATTTTGAGTACGCACGGAACAGGATTTCTGGGCCGGCATTTAGTGCCACTTGCTACAGCACGGCGAGCAGGTGGTGATTTGTGACGCGATTCCAAAAGAAACACGAAGGAGAGCGGAGTATGGCAGACCAGAACTATAGTCGGCCGGAGATGCTGGTTGAGACCGACTGGCTGGCCGAGCATCTCCAAGACGCCAAGCTGTGTATCGTGGACTGTGATAACCGTGAGGCTTACCGCCGGGCGCATATTCCTGGGGCGCTGACGTTTCGCGGCCACCATTATCTCAAAGAAAAAGAGGGCGCGCCGCACATCATGGGGCCCGAGCAGTTTGCCGAGACCGTGGGGGGGCTGGGGATCGGGGACGATACCCTGGTGGTTGCCTACGACGGATTTAGTGGCCTGTATGCCACCCGTCTGTGGTGGGCACTCAATTATTATGGCCACACCAAGGCCGCGGTTCTCAACGGCGGCTGGGACGCCTGGTTAGCCGAGGGATGGCCGCTGACGAATGCGCCGGCTAGGCGGGCCGCGGCACGCTTTCGCCCACGGGTGCGCGAGGAGTTGCTTGCCCGCTGGGAGTATGTCCGGGCCGCGATCGCGCAGCCCGGCCGGGTGCTGCTTGATGTCCGCTCCGACGGCGAATGGACCGGGGAGAACGCACGGGGCACCAAGCGGGGGGGACGTATCCCCGGTGCCGTTCACCTGGAATGGCTGAACTGTGTTGACAGCCAGACCAAAAAGTTCAAGCCGGCCTCCCATCTGCGGGCCATGTTTGCCGAGGCCGGCATCACCCCTGAATCAGAAGTTATCACCTATTGACAGGGGGGGATCCGTGCGGCGCACGGACTCTTCAGCCTGCGCTTGGTCGGTTTTGACACGGTGCGGAACTATGATGCCTCGTGGGCCGAGTGGGGCAATCGGGAAGATCTGCCGCTCGAAAAGGACTAGCGGGCGAGGAGGGGGATTGCGGCCAGGGCGAGTGCGCTGGCGGCAAGAATAACCCCGATCCGCCAAGCCGGTGCCCGGTAACGATCGAGCGCCGCGCCACAGTAGACACATTCGGACAGAAACGAGCCGCCGGTCACATACACCCGGTTCCACTTGTGGCAGGCCGGGCAGCGGGGCTTTGGATGTCCCTGAAAAAGGCTGGCGAACTGAGCCATAACACTCTCCTGTGGCAGGCCAGCCCAGCCTAGCATAGACCGCTGCCGGCGTCGAGGTCGGGAGTCCACCCCCGCTCCCTTCAGCGACGCTTTTCCGTCTGGTGGCGCTCTTTGAGGTGGGGCGTCACCACGGCCATGAGTTGCGGATGGAGGAGTCTGTTGCTGGCCACCAGCCCCTGGAGCAGGGTGGTAGCCTGGTTGAAGCGCACCGGTTTGCCGCCCAGTGTGGTGAGGGTGCCGCCGGCCTCTTCGATCAGCACAGCACCGGCGCACACATCCCACTCATTCTTTGGCACGAGGGTGAAGGTCGCGTCAGCCTCGCCCTTGGCAATCATGGCCAGCTTATGGGCCATCCCGCCCGCCGGTCGAGCGTGAAAAAAGGACCGAAACGGCTTCCATTCGCCCCGTTTTGTTTCTGAGCGGCTGGACAACACCGTTGCATTGACCAAACGCCCGGTCGGGCTGACGCGCAGCGGCGTCTCTCCGGCTGTACTCGTTCGGTGCCAGGCTCCCCTGCCGCGCGCGGCCCACACCAACTCGTCCAGGGCCGGGTAGTAGATGACGCCCAGGATAGGCCAACCGTCCTCAGTCAGGCCGATCGAAACGGCGAACTCGGGGATTTTGTCAATGAACTCTTTGGTCCCGTCAAGCGGGTCAACAACCCACACGCGGCGTTTGGACAGCCGGGCCGGGGAATCGGTGGTTTCTTCCGATAACCAGCCGTCGTGCGGAAAGGCCTGGTGGATAATCTGGTGGATCTTGTGGTTGGCCTCGCGGTCGGCAACGGTGACCGGGCTGTCGTTGTGTTTGTAATCGACGCGATAGTTCGTCTCATACACCGCCCGAATACGCGCGCCAGCCGCCCGGGCGGCGGACATGGCCGTGGTTTTTTCGCGGTCCAGGCGGTCTGTCATCGGCCCTTACATCCCTAACACATAGGCAAACATGAGCGGGGCGACGATCGACGCGTCAGATTCGATGATATAGCGCGGCGTCTCTACCCCGAGTTTGCCCCAGGTGATTTTTTCATTTGGTACCGCTCCCGAATACGAGCCATAGCTGGTTGTCGAATCGCTGACCTGACAGAAATAGCTCCACAGCGGGGTCTGAGCATGGCGCAGGTCCTGGATGAGCATCGGGACGACACAAATCGGGAAATCGCCGGCAATCCCCCCGCCGATCTGATAAAAGCCGACCGGGCTCGTCCGGCACACCTCCTCATACCACCCGGCCAGAAAGGTCATGTACTCGGTGCCGTTGCGGACCGTTTGGGGACTTTTGAGGGTGCCCGTTATACAATGGCTGGCAAACACATTGCCGGTGGTTGAATCTTCCCAGCCCGGCACGACGATAGGCAGATTTTTCTCGGTGGCGGCCATCAGCCACGAGTCTTTGGGATCAATCTGGTAGGAGGCCCGCAACGCGCCGGAGCGTAAAATCTGATAAAAATATTCGTGTGGAAAGTAGCGCTCGCCCCGCTGTTCGGCCTCAAGCCACACCTCGAGGATGGCCGCTTCTACTCGCCGCATGGCCTCATCCTCAGGGATGCAGGTGTCGGTGACCCGGTTCAGATGTCGATTGAGCAGGTCGGCCTCCTGAGCCGGGGTGAGGTCGCGGTAGTGGGGGACGCGTTCATAGTTGTCATGGGCAACCAGGTTAAAAACATCCTCTTCAAGGTTCGCCCCGGTGCAGGATATGGCGTGTACGCAGTCTTGACGGATCATCTCGGCCAGAGACAGCCCGATTTCCGCCGTACTCATAGCGCCGGCCATGGTCAGCAGCATCTTTCCGCCCCGGTCAATATGTCGCCTATAGCCGTCTGATGCCGCAATCAGGCTGGCCGCATTAAAATGGCGGAAGTGGTGCTTGAGAAAGTCGGTCACCGGCTGACTGCTCATACGCTCCTGCCTCCTTCGGACAAGCTGGATCGGACCCTCGGACCGTCCACAGGCTAGCATCATGACCCTACAGCGGCTAGCCCGAACCACCCTCACCCACGGGGAGCACTGGCCGGTCAAGGCACGCGCGTAACAGCGCGACAGCCGCCTTGGGAGACGGCTCGGCACACGCCCGGCGGAGGAGCCGTCCCTGTGGGCTCGTCGTCAGGGCAGTCCGCATCAGCCGCTGAAAATCGGGCTGGACCCGGGGGCGAGCGCGGTACAGCAGCCGGAGGAGTGCCAGCCGGATAGCGTAGGCGTCTACGGCTTCTCCGGCTCGCAGTTCGGCCGGAAGGTAGGCACGAGTTTCGTTCAGGTAGTGGGCCGTTTCGGCCGGGACATGCTCACCAATTGAACGGCCGGCTGCCAGCGCGTCTCGAATGGCGGTGGCCGACAGGTCCTTGATCGCACTCGTCGCCGCGGCCAGGGGAAAAAAATGGACGGCCGGACCAAAGGCCCGATTTTCCGGCTGGGCCAGCAATTGGTGGAAAGCGGTGTGGTCCAGATCGCCCCGATTCGCCACGATCAGACAGGCTAGGCCGAACAGTTCGCCGAGGGCGGCATCTCTTTCCTGGTAATAGCGGGGGTCAAGAATCTGGGTTAGTTTGTCCATCCCGGTCAGGAAACACAGCTCGGTGTCTGCTCCCAACAGGCGGCGAAAGGCCCGGGCCTGTTCGATGTACAAGCCGCGGTTAAGCAGCGCCACACTCATTGACGGCCGGCCGGCGGCGTAGAGGCACAGCAGTGCCAGGCGATCCTCAAGCCCTAGGCCGGTCACCTGTTCTTTATCAACGGTGCGTGTGGCCAGGCTCAGGAACACCCGGTCAAGCTGCCAAGTCTGGCAGACCTGTTCGGCCAGCTGGCTGTGGGCCAGGGTGAGGGGATTAAACGAGCCGCACAGAATACCGACTCGGCGGCAGGCTTGGATGGGTTCGGACGAAATCATCCGTACCCGGGGCGGACCGCTGGGGTCCAGGCTGGTGACGGCCTCACGCAGAGAAAACATCCGGTCCAGGTCATAGGCCGCTTGTCTGATCTGCTGTGGGGTTGAGGGGATGTCTACGCACACTTCAGGCTCCAGGGACAACCTATAATCCCCCGACCGGGAGAGCAAGTTGCGACTCTGGGCCGGCCTTTGCTGATTGACCATTTCTTTTCGCGCGTGATACGCTCTGGCCATGTCTGGGCGGCCACGCTTGAGAGCGCTCCCCTGGCTCTCCGGTTTTCTTTATGGTGGGATGTTCGCGCTGTCGGCCTGCGCAGCCGCCGGCCCGGCCCTGCCGCGCCCTCCGTCCACCTCCGTCCTTGCGTCCGCGGTGGACGCTATCCCGGGCAGCCCAACCGCCCTGACCGCTAAAGAACGCGCCCCGGCCCACTTTCTCAAGAGCAGCGTGGCCCAGACACGCGGCGACTATGACACGGCGCTCAGCAGCTTGGCCAGCGCGGTTGAGCTGGACCCTGATACCGCCCTGTTACGCCTTCGCCTGGCCAAGCTGTATGTTCGGATGGGCAAGACCGAGTTGGCCCTTCAACACTGTCGGATCGTTGTTGAACAGGAGCCCGACAATGTTGAGGCTCAGATGTTTTTGGCCGGTCTGTTGTCTTCAACACATCGGGAAGACGAGGCCGCGGCGGTCTACGAGGCCGTCCTTGAGCGGCAGCCCGATAGTCAAGAACCGTATCTATATCTGGGGACCTTGTACGCCAAGCAACAGCACTTTGAAAAAGCCGCTGAGGTGTTGTCGATCCTGGTCGATCGCTATCCGCGTTCGTTGCTGGGCTATTATTACCTGGGGCAGATTTCGGCCGCGGCCGGCCAGCTCGACACGGCCGAAACCTACTATAAAAAGGCCCTGGCGCTGAACGAGCGCTCGGAAATGGTAATGCTCGACCTGGCGCTCGTGTATGAGATGCAAGAGCAGCTTGACCGCGCCCGCGACACCTATCAGCAGGCGCTTGACTACAACCCCGACAGCGAGCAGGCGCGCAAACGCCTGGGACGCGTATTTCTTGAGGAAAAAGATCTCGACGGTGCCCTGGAGCAGTTTCGCGAGTTAGAAAAAATCCAGGAGAGGATTCAGACCGACCCCCATGACACCCGGCTGCGCATCAGCCTGATTTACAGCGAAAAAGGGGAGTACGACCGGGCGGTCACCGAGCTGAATCTGGTCTTGACCGCCCAGCCCGACAACGCCCAGGCGCGCTACTTCCTGGGCGTCATTTTTACCGAAGCCGAGGAAGACGACAAAGCTATCACCGAGTTGCTGAAGATCCCGGATGATACCGACTACTACGCCGATGCGCGTCTGCATCTGAGCTATATCTATCGGCGCCAGAAGAACCTGGCCCAAGCCATTGTCGAGGCCAAGCGCGCCCTGGGGGTGAGGAAGGATGACCTCGATGTGATGGAATATCTGGCCAGCCTGGAGCGAGAGAACGATAATCTCCCCCGGGCGATTGAAATTCTCAAAAGAATGATCAGCCTGGCCCCCACCAATGATGCCTATCATTTCACGCTGGGAGCGATCTACGACGAGCATAAAGATAAAGACCGCTGTGTTGCCTCTCTGCAAAAAGCGATCGACCTCAACCCGGAGAATTCTGCGGCCCTGAACTACCTGGGCTATACCTGGGCCGAACAGGGGATACGCCTTGACGAGGCGGAGCATCTCATCCGCCGGGCGCTCAAGGTCGAGCCCGACGACGGATTTTATATCGACAGCCTGGGCTGGGTGTATTACCAGCGTGGAGAGTACCCCGAAGCCGTCAAGTATTTAGAGCGGGCCGTCGAGCTGGTCAACGACGATCCGACCATCACCGAGCATCTGGGCGACGCCTACCAGAAGGTCGGAAGGCTCAGCGACGCGTCCCGCACCTATCGGGCGGCCCTGGACCAGACGACCGGGAGCGAGCAGCGCCGGCGCCTGCGGGATAAAATTGCCGAGTTGGCTCAGCGTCAGGAGACGCGCTCTTCCGGGCTTGAATAGGCCGAGCATACCCGGGGGCTGCGCCGAATCAGATGGTCCTGTCTTTCCCTGTCTTTCCGATCTGGCCGGCCTGTGTTGTGCTGGTGTTCTTGAGCGCCTGTAGTGTCCGCCTCCGTCCGGGGCCATCCCCACCGCCGCGGGTTGCGAGCGCCAGGGCTTTACTTGAGCAGTTGCACGCCCGGCGTCCAGCGCTTGAGCGGGTGCGTGGCTTGGCCCGGGTGAGCTATGCTGGCCCACACGGAAAAGGCACGGCCAGGCAAGCGATTGCGGTTGCCGCGCCGGACCGGTTCCGGCTTGAGTTCTTTTCTCCGTTCGGTATGACCGCCCTCGCCAGCTGTAACGGTGAGACCCTGGCCGCCTATTTCCCGCGCGACAAGGTGCTGTACCGGGGCCAAGCCGACCCGTTGACGATTGCCCGCTTTACCCGGGTGTTGTTGTCCGCCCGGGAGGTGGTCAATCTGTTGCGTGGTGTCCCCGTCCTGCCCGCGCCTGAGGCCGCCTGGTCAATGTCTTTTGACCGCCAGCGCGGCTGGCATCGTCTGGAGTTGGCTATCTCCGAAGTCGAGACCCACCGGGTGTGGTTTGAGCCTGCAAGGTCCATCCTGCGACGCTGGGAAAGACACACGCCGCAGGGACGGCTTGTCAGCCGGGTTGACTTGAGCCGTTATCAGAAAGTCCAGCACCATGAGTTTCCGTTTGAAATCAGTCTGTCCGACCTGTCCGGCGGGCAGCGGATGACGGTGGTGTATGAGCAGGTCGAACTCGGCCCGGTCCTGCCCGATGTGCTGTTCTCCCTTGGCTCAATTCCTGGTGTCCAGGAGGTTCGGATTGATCCGGGGAATGCTGATCCACATTCGGGGTGGCGCTAGGATTCTGCGTCTGACACGCCTTCCGCGCTTGTCTCGGTCGCCGGCGACACATTTTGTGCCGCCCCGGCCCGCTCAAACTCTGGGACCTTCTTGACGACAAAATTGACCGGTCTGCCCTCGTCAAGCGTTTCAAAGGCAAACCCCGGCTCGACATCGGTGCAGTGGAAGAAATAGTCCTGGCCGTCCGCGCCTTGGATAAAGCCAAACCCACGTTCGGCGACCTTTTTCTTAACCAGACCTCTAAGCGGTGCGCCGAGTTGGACCTGAGGACCGGCCACAGCCGGCGCGTCGATGCTGCTCAGGTACTCGTGCCGGATTTCCTGCCGCTGCTGGGCAAACGCTTCCCGACACACGTCACAGAAAAACTTCTGGCCTTTGCGGGGATGGAAGGTCGTCCACACCCGGCGGTCGCCGACATGGCCGGGTGACTGGCAGTCGAGCTGGTGGCGTTCGTATTTGAGTTCGAGCCGGTGGAGCAAGTCGTCCAGCCAGATAATATCAAAATCCTTGACCCCGGCTTCGTCCCGAGGGTCGGCAAACTCGGGCGCGCAACTCCCCTGGATGCTGACCAGTGCGACCTGCTTGCCCAACCGCCGGGCGTGCTGAAAGACTGGTTTGAAGTCCTGGTCGCCAACCACGGCGACGGCAATATCGTAGGCGTTGGGGATGGCGGCGTAGTACAGAATGGCGGTGGCCAGGGCAATATCCACGCATTTTTCTTTGGGCTCAAACGGGTCGCTGGGGTCTCGATCGACTCGCCGCAGGCGTCGGCCCCGAAAATTGATCGGAAAGGTGTCTAACTCGTAATGGTACTCTTCTTTGAGCCGGAAGAAAAAATCGAGTCGCCGCTGCACGACCTCGTGGTCGTGTGGATCATAGTTGGCGGCGTAGCTGCCAAAGAGGTAGGTGCGGACGACGTGGATGTCCAGATCGTTTAGCTGATTGCGGATCTCTTCGGCCAAGACCTGGGGCAGGCGACCAAAATCGAGTTGAAAGTCGCCTTTGCCATACGACTCGGCCAAGCGCGGCGTGTTCGAGTACAGCCACGTCCCGTCAATGAACAGCATTATTTTGAGCATTGTGTGTCTTCTCCGGACCGCTGTTATTCTCCCCGTCTTGGAGATAGACGAGGGCAAAGCCTATCTGGGAGAGGCTAAAGGTTTTATTCGTCCGGGTGCGCACCGAACCCGCCCCCTGGCCAAATCCAGACAGTTCGGTCGCCCAGTCCGGATAGGCGTTGAAGGTGTTCACATGGGCGACGTCTTGGACCGGGAGCAGAATGACGGCGTGGGCACCGAGCTGGCAGGCTTCAAAGCGAATCAGGTGTTGCATTCGAGACAACTCGTCCTGTTCGTTGCCGTAGGACCAGATTTGGGCAATGGTTTCATGGGCTCTGTCGGGCGGCGTTTGGAGCATCGTCATGTGACAATCGTGGGGGCGGGGGTTGGGGTAGACCGGTGCGGTTCTCTGTACCCAGGCCACCGGTTTTCCCTTGGGCGAGCAACCTGCCAGCAAACATCCCGACACGAGCAGCAAACAGCAGCAGATGAGGTGCATGGCCCGCCTTTCCTGTTGGGCTGAGGTCAGCTAGTCACTCCCACCATAAACCGCCCTGCGGGACGGTGCAAGCACCGCTCCGGCGCAACAGCAGCGACAGACGAGAGATGTACCTCGAAGCTACACACCACCTCGGCCGTCCCGGTCTGACGCACGATGACCTCGATCTGCCAGCTGTCGGCGTACAGCCGCACGCCACCGCTCGACCGATAGCGGCCCTCTCCGAGGGGCGCGGCAACGAGGGTCGTGGTCGTCCCGCTCGGTTTGCCCAGATCGGGCAGGGGGGTGAAGGCAAACAGCACCCGGCTGACCGTGGTCGGCGGCTGGCCGGCGCTATTCCGAACGGATGCGGTATAGGTGGGCGTGTCGTCCTGACCGTAGCTCAGGGTGAAGCGGACCCGCAGTTCGCCGCAGGTCTTGGTCTGGGCTTGGGAGGGCGGTGGAAGACGAAAACCGGGCTGTGGGGACGCGGTACATGAGCCGAGCAGCCCACACACCAAGCTCAGCACGCAGCAGAACCGGCCTGGGGACGCGGGCGGGCGGCTGCTCGGCTCGGTTTGCCGGGGTAAGGCCATAGGTGGCTTAGGAGGCTCCGACAGACGCGGCGGCGGGCAGCTGATGGGCGGTCTGCCAAGCGGCCAGGTCGCGCAGCGACCGCTCGGCCAGGGCAGCCTTTTTTTCGCGTCCCCGCAAGCGACGCACCAGCGGCGGAAACAGGCCGTAGTTGGCGTTCATGGGCTGAAACTCACGGCGTTCGCTGCTGGTGATATAGGTGAACAAAGCGCCTAGTGCGGTCGTCGCCGGAGCGATCAAGAGCGGTGCCTGTCGGGCGTACCGGGCGGCGTTCAGCCCTGCCAGCAGGCCGGCCGCGGCCGACTCCACATAGCCCTCTACCCCAACCATCTGGCCGGCAAAGAACAGAGCGGCGCGGTCTCGAAACTGGAGGGTCGGTTTCAGCAGCCGGGGGGAGTCAATGAAGGTGTTTCGATGGAGGCTGCCGAGGCGCACAAACTCGGCCCGTTCCAGACCTGGGATGCTCCGAAACACCCGGCGTTGTTCCGGGTAACTCATCTTGGTCTGAAAGCCGACCATGCCCCATAAGCTGCCGGCTCGGTCGTCCTGGCGGAGTTGGACAACCGCATAGGGACGCTTGCCCGTTCGCGGATCGCTGAGGCCGACCGGCTTCAGCGGCCCAAAGGCCAGGGTGTCTCTGCCGCGTCGGGCCATCTCCTCAATCGGTAAGCAGCCCTCAAAATATACCGTCCGCTCGAACGCTTTGGCGTCCATCTTGCGCGCCGTCCTGATGTCGTCAACCAGGCGCTCATACTCGTCCTGATTCAGCGGACAGTTCAAATAGTCGCCGCCGCGATCGTAGCGAGAGGCCCGAAACACAACCTCTCGATTGATGGAGTCGGCCTGAATGATGGGAGAAATGGCGTCATAAAAATACAGATAGTCACTGCCAAGTAAGGTCTGGAGCCGGGCGGACAGAGCGGGCGAGGTCAGGGGACCGGTGGCGATAACGGTGACTCCGCTTGGCAGGTCCTGGACTTCTTGGCGCCGAATCTCGATCAACGGATGGCGGGCCAGCGCCTCGCCCACCGTCCGCGAGAACACCTCCCGGTCCACAGCCAGGGCTTGGCCGGCGGGCACCTGCGAGGCACCCGCGGCGCGCATAATCAGCGAACCCAAGTGGCGCATTTCCTGCTTGAGCAGCCCGATCGCGGTCGTCAGCGCTGCGCTGCGTAAAGAATTTGAGCACACCAGTTCGGCAAAGCTGTCCGTGTGGTGGGCCTCGGTCGGCCGTACCGGCCGCATCTCGTACAGACACACGGCAAGGCCGGATTGGGCGATTTGCCACGCGGCTTCGCTGCCGGCCAGCCCGCCGCCGATGACTGTAATGGCGTGCATGGTCTATCCAAGCTCAAAAAATGGACCCATCGTCACCATGTCCCCCCATGTTCAGCCTGCCACCTGCTCCACGGGCGGCTCGGCTGCGACCGGTGCCTGCTCAACCGGCACTGCATAGTCGCACTCGTCCCGGAAACAGCGTCGGACCGTGCCGGCCCGCTTGGTCGTTTTTTCAACAACAAAGGGTGCCTGGCACTGTGGGCAGGGCACAGCCACAGGCTTGTCCCACAGGGCAAAGTTGCACTTCGGATAACGATTACAACTGTAGAAGGTTTTTCCGCGGCGAGACTGCTTCTGCTGGATCTTACCCTCGTGGCAGTCTGGGCAGGTAATGTCCAAGGACACAGCCGCGGCTCGGCCCGGCTTTTTGATCGCCTTGCATTCCGGGTAGCCTGAGCAGCCCAGGAACTTGCCATACCGGCTAAAGCGGACCTGCATAGGCCGGCCACACTTCTCGCAGGTCTCGTCGGTCAGGGTCTCTTCCCGTTCCTCGGCTACGATCCGCCCGTTTTCATCGCGGCTGAAGTTGCGGGTGGCGGTACACTTGGGGTACTTGGTGCAGGCGAGGAACTCGCCGTTGCGGCCCCACTTGATGACCATCTGGCCGTCGGCGCAGTCTTGACAGGCGATGTCGGTCGGCGTGCCGCTGCCTTTGACATCCCGCATCTGTGTGGCGGCTTTTTCAAGCCGGGCCGCGAATGGGGCGTAGAAGCGGTCCATCGCCCGCTGCCAGTCTTCTTTGCCCTCTTCGATTTTATCCAGGATTTCTTCCATGCCGGCAGTAAACTCGACGTTCAGCACATCGGGGAAGGACTCAACGAGGAGTTCGGTGACCAACATGCCGAGGTCGGTCGGTCGCAGACGCCGTTGCCCATCCTCCTGCACATATTCTTTATTGAGAATCGTGCCCATGATTGAGGCGTAGGTCGAGGGACGACCTACGCCGTTCTCTTCCAGTTCTTTGATCAGCGTGGCCTGGGTAAAACGCGGCGGCGGCTGGGTGAAGTGCTGGTTGGGGGTCAGCTTGAGGAGGTGCAGGACCTCGCCCTGGGTCAGGGCCGGCAGTTGTTTTTCGGCATCCTCATCCTCGCTGGTTTTATCGTCCTTTCCCTCGGTATAGACCCGCAGAAAGCCGTCAAAACGCATGACTTGGCCGCTGGCGCGGAAGGTGTAGTCGTTGACGCGAATATCCACGGTCGTCTGTTCAAAAAGAGCGGGGGCCATCTGGCTGGCCAGAAAACGGTTCCAGATCAGGGTATACAGCCGCAGTTCATCAGGCTTCAGAAAGGCCGCGACCCGCTGGGGCATATGCTCCAGGGAGGTGGGGCGAATCGCCTCGTGTGCCTCCTGGGCGCTTTTGGCCGAGCGAAAGACATTGGGCCGTTTTGGGACATACTGCGCACCGTAGTTTGTCGTCAGGTAATCGCGCGCTGCCACCATCATTGCCGGGGAGATGCGCGGGGAGTCGGTCCGCATGTAGGTGATCAGGCCGACCGCGCCCTCAGCGCCGAGCTCAACGCCCGTGTACAAACGCTGGGCAATGCCCATCGTCCGGCTTGGGGCGTAACCGAGCTTACGCGACGCTTCCTGCTGGAGCCGGGAGGTAATGAACGGGGGGGCAGGATTGCGCCGGCGGTCGCGCTTTTCAATCTTGTCCACCGTCCAACGGGCTTCGTCAAGCCGGCTCAGGATCGCCTCGGCCTGCTCCTGGTTCTCGATACGGAAGGTTTTGTTATCAACCCGCCGGTCGCCGACTTTTGACAGCCGGGCCTCAAAAGCCGGTGGCAGTTGGCCCTCAAGGTTGGCGATGATTGACCAGTATTCGACTGGTACGAAGGCGCGAATCTCGGCCTCGCGTTCGCTGATGATACGAACCGCTACTGACTGAACGCGTCCGGCGGATAGGCCGCCTCTCACCTTTTCCCACAGCAGCGGACTGATTTTATACCCGACCAGGCGGTCCAGAATCCGCCGCGCAATCTGGGCGTCGTAGCGCTCGCGGTTGAGTGCCTTGGGATTGTCCAGCGCGTCGCTGACCGCTTTCCTGGTGATTTCGTTCAGCAGAATACGCGAGATTCTGGGCCCCTGCGGGCCGTTTTTCGCGCCTATTTTTTCGGCAATATGCCAGGCGATCGCTTCCCCTTCGCGGTCGGGGTCAGAGGCCAGAAAAATCTGCGTTTTGCCCTTGGCCGCCTTGCGCAGGTCCTCAACCACCTTGGCCTTGCCCCGAATGACCTGATAGTGGGCGGCAAAGCCTTTGTCCACATCCACCCCCAGCTTGCTCTTGGGCAGGTCCATGATATGCCCGACCGAAGCCTTGACCTGATAGTCAGGCCCCAGGTATTTGCCGATCGTCCTGGCCTTGGCCGGAGATTCCACAATCACCAGATTTTTTGCCATTCTTTCAGCCCCCTTCATCCCCAACCCCTGCCAACTCAGACCCGGGTAAAATGGGTGCCGGGCAGTTGGCTGACCATCCCTTTGAGTTCCAGCCCTAATAATACCTCAAGCACGCGGGCCGGCCCAAGTCCACTTCTGGCAATCAAGACATTGACATGCAAGGGCTCCCCGTCAAACAGCTTGACCAGCAGCTCTTCGTCGGGCTCAAGGGCCGCGATAGCGGATAGCCCAGGCTGGCCAGACACCGCCCCGGTGCCGTCTTGAGCCTCAGCCCGGACTGGAACCGTCGGCGCAATTTCAACCAGAATATCCTCAACGCTCTCAACTAGCTTTGCCCCCTGTTTGATCAAATCGTGCGGCCCCCGGCTCCGGCTGGCGGTGATATGGCCCGGAACGGCAAACACCTCTCTATTTTGCTCCAGGGCGCAGCGGGCGGTTATCAAAGAGCCGCTCTTTTCGGCTGCCTCAATGACCACCGTCCCCAGGCTCAGGCCGCTGATAACCCGGTTGCGGTCCCCGGGGCCGCTACGGACCGTGCCCCTTGGGCTCGTCCCCAGGCTCAGGCCGCTGATAACCCGGTTGCGGTAGGGAAAATTGCCGGCTTCGGGTTGGCTGCCCAGAGCGAATTCCGAAATCACTGCGCCGTGCTGGGTCATGTCCTGGGCCAGTCGCCTATGCTCGGACGGGTAGAGCACATCCAGCCCCGACCCAAGCACGCCAATCGTCCGTCCCCCGGCCTCCAGCGCCGCACGGTGCGCCTCGGCATCAATACCCCGGGCCAACCCGCTCACCACGGTCACTCGTCTGTGGGCTAAATCACGCGCCAGCTGTCTGGTCACATCTCGACCGTAGGGGCTGGCAGACCGTGCGCCTACAATCGCGACGGCGACCTGGTCCTGCGGCTCCAAGCTGCCACGGATATACACAAAGGGCGGGGGGTCATGAATGTGGGTGAGATTTTTCGGATATTCCGAATCAGCCTGGGTCACCAGGCGCACCCCAGCCCGAACGATCTGCTCCAACTCGGCGTCAACCGCTCCCCATTGGTCAAAGCTCACAATAGCCCGGGCGACCGCGGGCTGAAATCCGGCATCGGTCAGCCGTGCCACAGACGCGGCAAAGACGGCCTGAGGCGAATCAAAGCGCTCAAGCAGCATGCGGAAGCTGACATTGCCTACCCCGCGCACCGAACGCAGAGCCAGCCATTCGCGCCACTGGGCCAACTGGGGGCTGAGCCGACTCACGCCAAAATCTTGTCCCGCGTTCTTGTCCAATTCTCCGTTCCCAGCCAGAAAATGACACAAAGCCGGAACCGACGCAAATGGATCGTGACCCTTGCGAAGCCAGAACGGCATTTGCTACATCTACCGGTGGCCCAACGCTCCTGTTCCCTCAACCGCTATGGCAACGATTCAACAGCTGCTCGAAGAAAAAACGACCCAAGCCCTGGCCGCAGCCAGCGGGACCTCGGCCCCCGCCCTGGTCAACCCCGCGGTCAATCCACGCTTTGGCGATTATCAGGCGAACGGAGTGATGGCGGTGGCCAAGACGCAAAAGAAAAACCCCCGCCAGCTCGCCCAAGAGGTAAGCGATCGGCTGAGTCGTGATGAAATTCCGGCTCGCTGGGAGATTGCCGGACCCGGCTTTATCAATTTTCGCCTCGATCCTGACTGGCTCGGCCAGATCCTTATCAAGACCGCCCTTGATGTCCGGCTGGGGCTGGGGCCTGTCGATCAGCCGGAAACGATTGTGATTGATTTCAGCGCACCCAATATCGCCAAGCCCATGCACGTCGGCCACATCCGCTCAACGATTCTGGGCGACGCCCTGGCCCGCCTCCTGCGCTTTGTCGGCCACAGGGTGGTGACGGACAACCACGTTGGTGACTGGGGCACCCAGTTCGGGATGCTGATCGTTGGCTATCGGACCGTGTTGGACACAGACGCCTACCGCCGCGATCCGCTCAGCGAAATGGAGCGCATCTATAAGGTCGTGCAGGCCCAGACCAAGACGCAGCCGGCGGTCGCCGAGCAGGCCCGCCACGAGCTGGCCAAGCTGCAACAAGGCGATGCTGAGAATACGGCCCTGTGGCAAGAGTTTCTGGATATTTCACGCCACGCCTTTGAGCGACTCTACCAGCGGCTCAATATCAGCTTTGACCACTGGCTGGGCGAGAGTTTTTATCATCCGATGCTGGCCAGGGTGGTGCAGGACTTACAGGCCAGGCGCATTGCTCGCCCCAGTCAAGGGGCGGTGTGCATCTTTTATGACGATGACCCCCAGTTGTCCGAGCGCCCGTTTCTGATCCAGAAGTCGGACGGGGCCTATCTGTATGCCACCACCGACTTGGCGACGATTCAATATCGGGTCGAAACGTTTCAGCCGGGCCGCATTGTGTATGTGACTGACGGCCGCCAGCAGCTCCACTTCAAGCAGCTGTTTGCCGCCGCCCGGAGGTGGGGCTATCGGCCTGAGCTCAACCATGTCTGGTTTGGGACCATCCTGGGCGAGGACGGGAGGCCGATTAAGACCCGCGAGGGGGAGCCGGTCAAGCTCGAAGCGCTGCTCGACGAAGCCGTACAGCGTGCCCTGGTCGTGGTCCACGACAAAAATCCAAGTCTGTCTGAGGCCGAGCAGCAAGAGGTTGCCCGGGTGGTTGGGCTTGGGGCGGTGAAATACGCCGACCTGATGCAGAACCGCACGGCCGACTATCGGTTCAGTTGGGACAAGCTGCTGGCCTTTGAGGGCAACACCGCTCCGTATCTCCAGTATGTCTACGCCCGTATTCGTTCGATTTTTCGGCGCGGTGACTTGGCCGACTGGCAGCCCACGGCGGATATGGACATCCGGCTCCACGCGCCAGAAGAACAAGCGCTGGCCAAACAGATGATTCGCTTTGGCGATGTCTTGCTCGAAGTCGAGCGTACCTATAAACCCAATCTGCTGGCCGGTTTTTTGTACGATCTGGCCACCAGATTCAACCTCTTCTACCAGGCTCATCAGGTGCTCAAAGCGCCCCCGGACCACCGCCCGACCCGGCTGTTGCTGTGTGCCCTGACCGCCCGCTACTTGAAGACGGGCTTAGAGTTGTTGGGAATTGAGACCCTGGAAGCGATGTGAGTCCGCCCTGCTCGTGACCCGCCCGCCCCACCACTGCCGGGCTGGCCAGATCGCCAAAATTGAAGAGGATGCAGAGACCTATAAGGCGGCGCGTATCAGGCGGTGGGAGGATGAGGCCGGCGGCGTTTGACTCTCCGCCAACGGCAGGCTATAGTCCGGCAGTCAGACAGCCCAGCCCGTGGAGGGAGAAGCTGATGGTCAAATTTGTTGCCTGCGCGCGCCGCAAAGCCGGGATGACAACCGCCGAGTTTCAGGACTACTGGAAAAACCGGCACGGGCCGCTCGTCCGCAGCGTGCCCGAGTTCTGGGGCTATGTCCGTCGCTATGTCCAGGGCCACACCCTGAGCGATCCAGTGCCCGGCTTCCCGCCCCAGGACGACGCCCCGTTCGACGGCATCGCCGAGCTGTGGTTTGACAGCGTTGAGGACATCGGCCGAGCCTTCAGCCATCCTCGCTATCTCGAACTAATCCGACCGGACGAACTGAAGTTTGTTGACTTTGCCAGCTCCCGCGTCTTCATTGTTGAGGATGTGGAGATTTCCTGAGCTGTCAAGCTACAGACCCAGAATCTCGCGCTTCATGGCCGCCCGGATATGACACGGGCTGCCGGCCATCTCGGAAATGCGCAGATCGGCCGCCACGCTGGCCAGCATCGCCGCCTCGGTCATATCGGCCCCGGTCCGCTCAACCAGCAGCCGGGCCAGTTCGTCCAGGGCCGCCCGTGCCGCGGCTTCGGCCGTTTCGCCACTGCCCATGGTCTGAACCTCGTCCCGGGTGATAACGATCGGCTGGCCGAGCGGCAGTTCCGTCGCAATCTGACAGCGCAGCGTCACGCCGGCCGCAATCTCCACCGCCGAGGCGGTGGCCTCACCATCGCCCATCCTGGCATGGACGTCTTCAATGGTCAGCAGCCCGCCCTCAATAAACACCGGCAAAAAGACGGTTGAGCCAACCCCCAGCTGGCTGTTGCTGAGCTGACCGCCGAAATCTCCACACGCCCCGCTCGGCTGAGAGCCCGAGGCCGGAGCCAAGCCGATTTTGCTGATATTGGGAAGAAAAGGCAGGCTCAGGGTGTCGCTGTAGCGAATGCGGTTGCCCTCAATCGGGACGACTTTTTTCCGAAACTCGACCCGGTCTTTGAGCAGGCCGAAGCCCGGAATTGTCACCACATAGCCGAAGCCCTGGGAGGCTTTGATGTCCAACACTTCCACGGCCAGCACCTGGCCGGGCTGCACGCCGTCAATACAGACCGGCCCGGTCATGACGGCCAGCTGCTCCATGGGCCACTCCCCGCCCTCGTTCCAGTCTCGAAAGCGGTCGTTGGTTTCCATCACAAACACTTCCCCGGGCTTGACCGTGGCAGCCGCGGGGTGCGCGGCGTCAAACGTCCGTACAATATGCTCTTTGCTGATGGTTTGCATCACAGGCTTCCTTTCTCTGACGATTCGTCGGCAAGAGCGTCCAGCCCGGCCTGAGAGCAGGCGATGTCTTCGTCAAGCGTCCCGCCCCCGACCCCGATCCCGCCGATTACTTCTCCATTGACCACAATCGGCAGGCCGCCCCCGACCAGGGTCGCGCGTGAGAAGTGGGACAGGCCGACCACCAGCGACAGGTTGTCCTTGATGCGGCCGTACAGGTCTTGGGTGCCGACCCCAAACAACGCCGTAAACGCCTTGCGCTGACAGCCCTCAATGCCGAGCAACAGCGCTCCGTCCATACTGGCCAGGGCTTTCAGATTGCCCCCGCTATCAACCACCGCCACATTCTGTTTGCACCCCAACTCCTCGGCTTTGGCAACTGCCGCGGCTACCATCTTGGCAGCAGTCTCATACGATAGCATCTGTCTGGCATAGGTTTTGGCCATAGGCGCTCCTCCTGTGTCGTCATCCCTACTCCGCTCCGGTATCAGCGTCAAGCTCAGGTTGGTTTGACAAAGCCGGCCCAAGGGCAGAATAATTGCCGCCAGCCATGTTCCGCATTGCCGCCATTGAGCACGCTCTGGCTCAGCACACCCCAGCCGGGGGGATGTCTCAACTCGACCGCAACCGGACCGCGGTGGCGCTGGTCTTAGCCGGGGCTGAACCCGCCCTGTACCTGTGCGTCATCCGTCGGGCCGACCGGGCGGGTGACCCCTGGGCGGGCGATATGGCCCTGCCGGGCGGCCGGGCCGCGCCAGAGGATGCCAGTTTACAGGAAACGGCCGAACGGGAGACGTATGAAGAGGTGGGTCTCGTGTTAGCGCCCGCCCACCGGCTGGGAGCGCTGGCCGAACTGTCGATCGTGCTGCGTGGCCGCGACCGGCTGCTGTTCCTCGCCCCGTTTGTGTATTACCTGGGGCCGACCCTCGCCCCGCTGACCCCCAACGACGAGGTTGGGGAGGCGTACTGGATACCCCTGGCGCATCTGTGGGACGAGCGCAACGCCACCGCGCTCAATCTCCCGACCCGGCGCGTCTCCATATGGTACCCGGCGATTGGCTACCGCCAGCAGGTGGTGTGGGGGATCACCCACCGGGTGTTGCTGCTTTTTTCGGACGTTATAGGCCATCCCTTACCGCATTTGGAAGCCATCCCCGGCCTCGGCCACTAGGCGGCCGGCGGGGCGCTATCAGGAGGGAGACACACATGGAGATCGTCGGCTATGCTGATCAACTCAGCGTCGCTCCAGGTGAAACGATTCATTTTCATGTCAGTTGCCGGCGGCCGCGCTATCAGGCCGATATGGTGCGCCTGATCCACGGTGATCCCAATCCACGCGGTCCGGGCTTCAAAGAGGAGCGTGTTCAGACGACGGTCAGCGGTGAGTACCCGGGCCGTGAACAGGTGCTCCACACTGGCTCGCACATCGTCGTGCCCGACGCCCCGGCGCTCCGCCTGCACACCAGCTTCAGCCTGCAAGCCTGGCTCTATCCCACCACTCCGCACAAAGGTGAACAGGGGATTCTTGCCAAATGGGCGGCCGCTGACCGCGGCTATGCTTTGGTGCTTGAGGCCGGCGGGGTCCTGGCCCTGTGGCTGACTGATGCCGAAGGCCGCCGGCGGCAGGTGCGGGGTGGTGCGTCATTGCGCGCCGCAGAGTGGTATTTTGTGGCGGCAAC
Organism: uncultured Binatia bacterium (SeqCode); assembly: GCA_965200965.1. Taxonomy (GTDB): domain Bacteria; phylum Desulfobacterota; class Binatia; order Bin18; family Bin18; genus JAAXHF01. Next base: position 1,836,630 of record OZ241744.1, on the reverse strand, counting down.
CTTTGACGCCCAAAGCGGAACGCTGGCGGTCTATCAGGAGCCGCTGCGGACTTGGCCCCACGATCCGACCCGGGGGGTGGCGACTGCCTCGACCAACAGCCGGACGGTCCACACGACCACAGCCGACTTTCTGATGGCCGGCCTGTGGCAGGCTGGGGCCGACGGAGAGTCCCGGGTTGAGCGACATTTCAACGGCAAGCTCGACCGCCCGCGCGTGTTCCGCCGTGCTCTGAGTCAAGAAGAACTGATCTCGCTCCAGCGCGGGGCCTCACCGCTGGCCTTTGGTGATGATCTTGTCGCCGCCTGGGATTTTTCGGTCGATATGGCCTCGGCGACAGTCAGAGACACTGCACCCCACGGCTTGCACGGCCACACGGTCAATATGCCGGCCCGGGCCATGACCGGCCATAACTGGAGGGGGCAGGAAACCTGCTTTCAGCGCGCTCCGCACGAGTACGGGGCTATGCATTTTCACGATGACGACCTTGAGGACGCCGGCTGGCAGGTGGATTTTGCCTGGACCCTGCCGGCCGGGCTGAAAAGCGGGGTGTATGCCGCCCGCCTGCGCACCGGGGACGACGAAGACCATATTCCGTTTTTTGTGCATCCGCCACAAGGTCAGCCCAGCGCCGATATTGCTTTCCTGGCTCCCACCAACAGTTATCTGGCCTATGCCAACGAGCAACTGACCGATATTCCGCCGGGCCTGGCCCCCAACCAGCATCAGGGCGAGGCGACTGCCGAAGATCGCTATTCCGCGGCCAACGGTCTGGTCAGCCTGTACGACCACCACACGGACGGCAGCGGGGTGTGTTATTCCTCACGCCTGCGGCCGATTATGAATATGCGCCCCCGCTATTACATGCGGGCGCTTGGCTGCCCGCACCAGTTTCCCGCTGACCTGCACCTGCTTGACTGGCTCGAAGCCAAAGGCCACGCCTCTGATGTCATCACCGATGAGGACCTGCACCACGAGGGCCTGGACCTGCTGGCCGGCTACAGGGTCATTCTCACCGGCATTCACCCCGAGTACTGGTCAGGGCCGATGCTGGACGCCCTGGAAAGCTACCTGCAAAACGGCGGGCGGCTGATGTATCTGGGCGGCAACGGCTTCTACTGGGTAACCTCATTTGCCCCCGGTCGGCCACATGTGATTGAGGTCCGGCGCTGGGGCGGGACGCGCACCTGGCAGGCCAGACCTGGCGAGTATTATCACAGCACCACCGGGGAGCCGGGCGGCCTGTGGCGTTCACGCGGCAGAGCGCCGCAAGGCCTGGTCGGGGTTGGCTTTACCAGCCAGGGCTTTGACACCAGCGCCGCCTATCAGCGCCAGCCGGGCAGCTTTGACCCGCGCGCGGGGTTTATTTTTGAAGGCATCGAAGCCGACGAAGCGATAGGCGATTTTGACTCGCTGGTCTTGAACTACGGGGCGGCAGGTTTTGAGCTGGACCGCGCCGAACCTTCCCTGGGCACGCCGGCCCACGCCCTGGTGCTGGCCTCCTCGTCCGGCCATTCGGACGCCTACCAGCATGTGATTGAAGAGGTCCTGTCGAGCGATTCGCGCCAGGGCGGCACGGTCAACCCCAAGGTCCGGGCCGATATGGTGTATTGTGAATATCCCAAAGGCGGAGCAGTCTTTTCGTCCAGTTCGATCGCCTGGTGTGGAGCCTTGTCTCACAACGGCTATGAGAACAACGTGTCGCGCATTACCGACAATGTCCTGCGCCGCTTTGCCGCTGAGGGGCCGCTGTCCGAGTGAGCAGAGCAGGGTGGAGAGCTGGGGCTGACCGCGGGCCAGTGAGGAAAAGAGGAAGGGTGCTGATGGACAGCCGTTTTGTCATTATTGGGGCCGGGATTGCCGGTACGTCGGTCGGCTACTGGCTCTCGCAGCACGCCTCGGTGGTGGTCCTCGAACGTGAGGAACAGCCGGGCCATCACACCACCGGCCGCTCGGCGGCCATGTTCATTGAAACCTACGGGCCGCCCCTGGTCAGGGCGCTGACGGTCGGCAGCCGGCCGTTCTACGAAGACCCGCCGCCCGGCTTTGCCGCTACCCCTATCCTGAGCCCACGCGGCCTGCTGCTGGTCGGGGCCGAGGCCCAGCGCCTCCTGCTGGACGGAGCGTATGCCATTGCGCGTGAGGTCGGCTCTGAGGCGGTGCGGCTGTCACCGGCTGAGGCGCGTGATCGGGTGCCGGTGCTGCGGGCCGACGCTCTGGCCGGGGCCATCTACGAGGCCGACCCCAGCGATATTGATGTGCATGGCTTGCACCAGGGGTTTTTGCGCGGCATTCGTCGCAACCGCGGCCAGGTGCTTACCTCGGCCGAAGTGACCGGCCTGAGCCGTCGGGCCGGCGGCTGGCGGGTCGAGACCCCGGCCGGTGATTTTGTGGCCGAGAGTGTGGTCAACGCCGCGGGGGCGTGGTGCGACGTGATTGCCGGGCTGGCCGGGGTCAGGCCGCTCGGTCTGGTCCCCAAACGGCGCAGCGCCTTTACCTTTGCCCCGCCCGAACAGGTGGATATCCACGCTTGGCCGGCGGTTGTCGGGGCCGACGAGTCGTTCTACTTCAAGACCGAGGCCGGCCTGTTGCTCGGCTCGCCGGCCAATGCTGACCCGACCGTTCCCCACGATGTGCGGCCCGAAGGTCCTCACCGAGCCCGATGCGGTTTCTGAGCTCCCGTTCCCCACGATGTGCGGCCCGAAGAGTTGGACATTGCGACCGGCATCGCCCGGATTGAGGCGGTGAGCAGTTTGAGCATCCGTCGCCCGGCCCGGACCTGGGCCGGCCTGCGCTCGTTTGTGGCCGACGGCGAGCTGGTTGGCGGTTTTGATCCTGCTGCCCCGGGCTTCTTCTGGCTGGCCGGCCAGGGCGGCTACGGCATCCAGACCGCGGCGGCAATGGGTCAGGCGTGCAGCGCCATCCTGCTCGGCCAGCCGCTCCCCCAAGCGCTGGCGCGGCTCGGCGTTTCCGTCGCTGGCCTGTCGCCGCGGCGTTTGCGTTGCTAGAGAGGTGTTTGCGTGCCGCTGACCGAAGCCGATACCTGCCGGAAGTTTGTTGTCCCCAAGTTGCAGGCAGCCGGCTGGGATGCTCCGCCCCACGCCATCAACGAGCAGCGGACCTTCACCGACGGCCGGGTTCTCTTTGTCGGCAACAGGGCCAGGCGCGGCAGACAGAAGCGCGCCGACTATCTGTTGCGCTATCGCTCCGACTTTCCCATTGCGGTCGTTGAGGCCAAGGCGCGTCACAGGCGGGCGAGCGATGGGCTCCAGCAGGCCAAAGACTACGCCGACATCCTCGGCCTGAAGTTTGCCTATGCGACCAATGGCAGCGAACTTATTGAGTTCGACTCTACGACCGGCCTTGAACGTGACCGTGCCGAGTTCCCCCGGCCCGAGGAACTGTGGCACCGCCTGCGAGAGGCAGACGCCATCATCGATGACCGCGTGGCCGACACTCTGCTCACCCCGAGCCATCCCGACCGGGCAAAGCCGCTCCGCTACTACCAGGAACTCTCGGTCAACCGCGCGTTGCAAGCCGTTTTGCAGGGGCACCGGCGCGTCCTCCTGACCCTGTGTACCGGTGCCGGCAAGACCGCGGTGGCCTTCCAGATATGCTGGAAGCTGTGGACGGCCGGCTGGAACGCCACAGGCACGGGGCGGAAACCGAAAATGCTGTTCCTGGCTGACCGCAACGTTCTGGTTGATGATCCAATAGCAAAGGACTTCCGCCCGTTCGGCGACGCCCGGCACAAGATCGGCGGTGGCGAGGCGGTAAAGAGCCGGGATATGTACTTTGCCATCTACCAGGCCATTGCGCGTGATGAGAACCGCCCGGGGCTGTACCGCGCGTATCCGAGAGACTTCTTCGACTTGGTCCTGGTGGACGAATGCCACCGCGGCAGCGCACGCGATGACAGCCATTGGCGGGAGATTCTGGAATGGTTCGAGCCGGCCTATCAACTCGGCATGACGGCCACGCCCCGCCGGCAGGACAACGCCGACACCTACGCCTACTTTGGCGACCCGCTGTACGAATACAGCCTGGCTCAAGGCATTGCCGATGGTTTTCTCGCCCCCTACCGCGTCCACCGGGTCATCACCGACTATGACGCTGCCGGCTGGAGGCCGGCCCAGGGGCGAGCGTGACCGCTACGGCAGACAGATTCCAGACGCCGAGTACGCGACAAAGGACTTTGAGCGGAGCGTTGCCCTCCGCGCCCGGACCCGGGCCATCGCCCGGCATCTGACCGGTTTCCTCAAGCAGACCGACCGCTTTGCCAAGACTATCGTGTTCTGTGTTGACCAGGAGCACGCCTCGGAGATGCGCCACGCCCTGGCCTCGCTCAACGCCGACCTGGTCAAACACTACCCTGACTATCTCTGTCGCGTGACCGCGGACGAGGGCGATATTGGCAGCGCCCACCGCGCCAAGTTCCAGGATGTCGAGACCAGGACGCCGGCCGTCCTGACGACCTCACAGTTGCTGACCACCGGCGTTGACGCGCCGACCTGCAAGAACATCGTCCTGGCCCGCGTGGTCGGCTCACTGCCCGAGTTCAAGCAGATTATCGGCCGGGGCACCCGGCTGCGTCCCGACTACGGCAAACTGGCCTTCAACATCATTGACTACACCGGGACCGCGACCGGGAAGTTCGCCGACCCGGCTTTTGACGGCCAGCCGGTCGGCGAGCGGAAGGCCGTTGTTGACGCTGCCGGCGCTGTGCTTGAGGAGCAGGAGACGGCTGAGCCGGTCGCTTCTACCGAAGATTTCGACACTGCACCGGAGGTAGATGAGCCGCCGGACGCCGAGCCGCGTAAGCTGTATGTTGACGGTGGGTGGGTGGAGATTCTGCGACACCTGGTCTTTGAGCTCGACGCCGAGGGGAAAAGACTCTCGGTCCGTCAGCTCACCGACTACACGGGCGACACGGTCCGCACGCTTTACCCGAACGCCTCCGAGTTGCGCACGGACTGGCGCGAGCCCGGTCCGCGGGCGCGGATCGTTGAGGACCTGGAGCGGAGAGGGATTGAGATCGAAACCCTTGCTGAGTCCGTCGGCAAGCCCGAGGCTGACCCCTTTGACCTGTTATGTCATCTGGCCTACAACGCGCCCCTGCGGACGCGCCGCGAGCGGGCCGAGCGGCTGAGGCGGGAGGAAACGGATTTCTTTGAAACGTTTGGCCGGTCGGCCCGCGAGGTGCTGGACGCGCTGCTGGAAAAATACACCGAACACGGCAGCGCACAGTTCACCCTGCCCGATATCCTTGAGGTGCCGCCGTTCAACGGCTGGGGCAACGTGATTGAACTCGCCTCCCGCTTTGGCGGGAGTGGGGCCTTGCGCGGCGCGGTCAGTCAGCTGCAACGCCGGCTGTACGCGGCCTGAGCCGAAGGAGGGCAGGCAGTGGTCACATCCCCCCGCAAAAACGCCGCGGCCAAACCGCTGACCACCGTTCAGCGGCTCGGCGGCATCATCAAGTCGGCGCGCAGGATCATGCGCAAGGACAAGGGGCTGAACGGCGACCTGGACCGACTGCCCATGCTGACCTGGATCATGTTGCTCAAGTTTCTGGACGACCTGGAGCGGATTGAACAGGAGCGGGCCGACTTGGCCGGCCGGGATTACCGGCCGCTCATTGAACCGCCCTACCGCTGGCGGGACTGGGCGGCCCGGGCCGACGGCATCAGCGGCCCTGACCTGCTCACCTTCCTGACCGCGGAGCAGACGGCGCGGCCCGACGGCCTCCCCGGTCCCGGCCTGTTTGCCTATCTCCAGGGTTTGCGCGGTGACACCGGCCAGGGTGAGCGGCGTGACGTTATCGCCGCCGTATTCCAGCGTTTTACCAACCGGATGGAGAGCGGCTATCTGCTGCGCGATGTGATCAATCTGGTGGACGGCATTCACTTTGACTCCTCCGACGAGATTCACACCCTGGGCCGCCTGTACGAGAGCCTGCTGCGCGAGATGCGTGACGCGGCCGGCGATTCCGGCGAGTTTTACACCCCGCGCCCGGTGGTCCGCTTCATGGTGGAAGTCAGCGACCCGCGGCTTGGCGAAACGGTCCTTGACCCGGCCTGTGGTACCGGCGGCTTTCTCACCGAGGCATTCCGTCATCTGGAGCCTCAGGCCGATACGGTGGAGCGGCGCGCGGTCCTGCAAGACGGCAGCATCTCCGGCGGCGAGTCCAAGTCGCTGCCCTTTCTGCTGGCCCAGATGAACCTGCTGCTCCACGGACTCTACGCCCCGCGCATTGACCCGGGCAATTCGCTCCGCTTCCGCCTGGCCGGGATAGGCGAGGAGCAGCGCGTGAACGTCATCCTGACCAACCCGCCGTTCGGCGGTGAGGAGGAGGCCGGCATCCTCAACAACTTCCCCGAGGACCGGCGCACCACCGAGACCGCTCTGCTGTTCTTGCAGCTCATCATGCGCCGCCTGAAGCGCGGTGCCCGCGGACGCGCCGGCGTAGTCGTGCCCAACGGTACGCTGTTCGGCGACGGCCTGTCGGCCCGGATCAAGGCCGACCTGCTGGAGCGGTTCAACCTGCACACCATCGTCCGTCTGCCCGAGGGCGTGTTCGCGCCCTATACCGATATCCCTACCAACCTGATCTTCTTCGACACGGACGGCCCGACCCGGGCCATCTGGTACTATGAGCAGCCCCGGCCAGAGGGCCGCCGGAAATACTCCAAGACCGCGCCCCTGCTGTACGAGGAGTTGGCCGACTGCCTGGCTTGGTGGAAGGACCGCCAGGAGTGCGCACGCGCCTGGAAGGTGGACGTGAAGGGGCTGGTCCGGCGCGACGAGCAGGGCCGCGCCGTCGCCTGTAACCTGGACATCAAAAACCCCCATTCGGGCGAGACCGTGGACCACCGCCCGCCGGCCGAGATTGTAGACAGCATCATCGAAAAAGAGCGGCACATTCTGGCCATCATGGACGCACTCAAGGCCACGCTGGCAGAGGGGGAGTGATGGGCTGGCCAGTCGTTCCACTGGGTGAATTAATGAGACATCGAAAGGAGTTCATCATCATTCAGCCGGATCAAATGTACTCCAGGTGTCGGGTTCAAACGTCAGCCCGCGGCATCGTTTTGCGTGACCGCGTGCCGAGCAGCGTAATCAAGACGAAGAAGCAACAGGTTTGCCGGGCGGAGAGTTTCTTGTCGCGGAGATTGACGCCAAGATGGGCGGGTACGGGATTGTCCCAGAGCAACTTAATGGCGCGATTGTCAGCAGCCACTATTTTCTTTTTGAGATTGATGAGCGGTGTCTTCTGAGAAAATTTCTCCACTGGTATTGCCAAACATCCGATTTTTTTGAGCAGGTGAATGCGCGTGGCTCCACGAATTATGCCGCCATTCGGCCTCATGACGTACTGACATATAAAGTTCCCCTCCCGCCCCTCGCCGAACAGCAACGGATTGTCGCCAAGCTGGACAAAGTGGCGGGGTTGGTGGAGGAAGCGCAAAGGCTCCGTAAAGCTATCGACCGAGAGATACGTTCTCTAGTCCAGAGTATTCACTTCAAACTGGCGGGTGTTACAGAGCGACCGTTGGGTGAATTCATAGAACTATGGGAAGACCGGGTCTCCATTGAGCCGACAGAACGCTACCCGCAGGTCGGGGTGCGTGGCTTCGGCGGTGGTCTGTTTTTCAAGGACGGGGTGCGTGGCTCTGAGACGACATACAAGACGTTTAACCGTTTGAGAGAGGGCTTGTTTGTCGTCAGCCAACCGAAAGGATGGGAAGGCGCGGTAGCCGTTTGCGACAGCAGTCACCAGGGCTGGTATGTCTCGCCCGAATATCGGACTTTTCGCTGCAAACCTGCCCTGCTTGACGCGCAATACTTGACGGCGCTGCTCTTGACCCCCTGGTTTCAAAATCAGTTGACAAAGCTGACGCGCGGTCAGGGGGCGAGGCGCCAACGCCTTCGGCCTGAAATGCTGCTCGGTATGAAAATCCGAATGCCCGCTCTGGAAGCGCAAAAGGCGGCTTTGCGGTCGTTTGGGAGGTTATGGGATTTAGAATTGGTGCAGACCGATATGGAAGAAAACGCGGACGCTATATTGCCATCTATGTTGCATGAGATATTCTATGATGAAGATAGTTCTGTCTTCGATCCAGACTATTCCATAAGGGAATAGCGAGAGTTCGGGCGAATTTATCGGGACTGACCGTCAGTCCGTAAAATTACGGTAATGAGGATGAAAAGACGGTGAAAGAGATAATCGACATGCACATCTTTTGCGAGCCGTTCCTGATTTGTCTCGGAATGGCGTATAAGCAGTTTGTTGCCTACCTTGGTGAGTTCCGTGGCTTCTCGCTCCAAGACATCGCGGAACTGAGGAGAGGATGATCCGGCAGTAGCGTCGAGAAGACCCTTCACTTGCGTTTTCTTGTCCTGGCCATCTCCCGTGGTCTTGAGCCGCTCCCACGCATCCCACAGGGCCTTCAACGCCTCGCGCCGCGTCGCTGGATCAGGATTGCGGAACTTGTATCTCGCCGTCTCCAATATACGGTCGAGCTCTGAATCTCCGGTGTAGAAATGAGCGGATGTCAATTCTTCATGAAGAATCGGAGGTGAAAGCCGCTCGATATGCTCTTCATCAGTGAGTTGATAGGCAAGCCCGTTGCGACGAAAAATGCGGTTGATGCTTTCGCCAAACTCTTCTCGACCCGCCTCGACATCGAACTCTAGATGATGGTGGCTGAAGTATTGATGATAGTCCAATTTGATTGGTTTACCGAGAGAACGCCAGCAAAACTCGATCATGTCGAGTATAGCCAGAGTAGGTGGCGGGTCTCGGGTATGTAGCGGAGGTCTTCCGGCAACTCCGGAATTTCAGCTTGCATGGCTTGCCAGAAGCTATTCTTATCGGTGCCTGCTGTGACAGACCCGTCAGGACAGGCATAACGATAACGATAACCGAATGAACCATCATCAACGAGAGACTTTATGAGTACCTTCACTCCGTTCCACGCACTCTTATTGACATCTTCGTTATCCCGAGGACATTCATCTTTTTCTTTTTCGCTGAAATATGTCATCGTGTTAATCAGTTTATGACAGTCCGTAGGTTAGCGAAACGCACCCTGCTGTGCTGCTGAATCGTATTCCCCGAATATCGCTCACTCTACGGCATTGAGTCCTGGTGCCATGCAACTCACCTACAATTCTCTCTATGTCCCAGGGTAGGGGTTTCACCTTGAGATCCGCCAGAGCCGGCGGCACTATCGGCCCTGTCGGATCGATGGCAACCGCCATGACGTGCTTGCCGAGATCCACGCTTTTTCTGACTTCCCAATCAACGGCTTGGCTCCGATGCGTCGTCTTGCCGATCAAACACAGCGTGATGCTACAGGCTCGAATGAGGCGTTCCGCATTCGTCTTCCAAGTGGCCTCAAACGCTTCCTTGATTGAGTAGTCACGAAACACAAGGGCCGGTTGTCTGCGCTCCGCCTGGCCACGCAGGAGATCAACAAACCCCTTGTCTGTCATGGTGAAACTCAGAAACACGTTGCGCGTCATTGGTCGTTCCGTGTGAGTCCATTCCCATTCCAAATATGCGGCAAAACCGCTTGGCCCTGGATGCCGCGAGATGAGCCTGCGCGTCCTGGGCAAGCAAGAACCTTCTTCGCCTGACACATTCATCCTGCAAACTCATAAGTGTCAAGTCGCTGAGTGTGCATCGCGTGCATATCTTTGGGTCGAAAATCGGTCGTCCGTCCGAGTTGAATTTGTTCTCGGCAACTGACCTCCACCTGCTTCACAGTTGTCGCCAAGCGGTCAAAGTCCTTTTGCTTCATGGCCCCGTTTGCCGCTTCATTATCTCCATGATGAAACCGGCCCGTTCAACAGCCCGCACGACTTCGCGGCCCGTCACCCGAGGGAGCTTCATGAAACCGCCGCTTCGACATGGTGGATCGTCACATCTGCCGGCAGGGGTAAGCCGTCGTCTTGTAAGCTCTCCAGATAGGCGGCTATGGCCTCCTGTATGTTCTCCAAGGCTTCTTCTCGCGTCTCCCCCTGCGAATGACACCCTTTGAGCGTGGGGCACCAGACATGGAAGCCCCCTTCCTCTTCGGCTTCTGCAAGAACGGTGTAACGCATGCTTCCTCCTGGCCCTGGATGCTGCCAGGTCAGCCCGCGCGTTCTGGGCAAGCAAGACCCCGCTTCGTCCGACTCACTTATCCGGCAAACTCATAGTTGTCAAGATAGTCAAGGATGCGGTCGAGGGCGGTTTCGAGCCGCTGGCCGGACTGGGCAAAGCACAGCCGGAAATGGGACTCGTTGCCCGGCCCAAAGGTAAAGCCCGGGGCGAGGCCGACGTTTTTCTCGGCCAGCAGGCCGTTCACAAACTCCAGGCTGGAGCGCAGCCCCCGGACGCGGGGAAAGGCGTAGAAAGCCCCGGTCGGCTCACTCAACTCAATACGCGGATGCGGGGCCAGCCGGCGCATGACCGCCTCACGGCCGGCCCGGTAGCGCTCGCGCAGCTCCCGCACAAACGGCTCACCCTGGCTGAGGGCGACCATGCCGGCGCTCTGAATAAAGGGCGGTGCCCCGGTATTGGCGCACTCGGAGAAGGCGGCCATCTGCTCGCCGTAGCCGGCCGGCACAACCATCCAGCCCAGCCGCCAGCCGGTCATGGCGAATGCCTTGGAAAAGCCGTTGACCACAATCAGCGGATCGTTCGGTGTGGCAATGGACAGAAAAGACGGGGCAACCTCACCCTCAAAGATGTTCCGGTGATAGACCTCGTCGGCAATGATGACGATGCCGCGCCGCCGGCAGAAGTCCAGCAACTCTTGCTGTTCGTCGCCGGGCATGACCCAGCCGGTGGGGTTGCAGGGCGTGTTGAGAAACAGCGCCGTGGTCTCCGGGCGGACCGCGGTGAACAGATCGTCAAGCGCAAGCCGCCAGCCGGCCGGCCCGAACCGCTGGCGCACAAAGTCGAACCTCGCCCCGGTCATCTGGAACGCCCGGTCGATATTAGGCCAGTTGGGGCTGACGATCAGGCCGTGGTCGCCGGGGCCGAGTGCCATGCGGGCCGCCATTGAGATGCCCAGCATGGTTGAGCCCGGCACGCCGATGCGGCCGACCTCAAGGTCAATCGCGTACAGCCGGTCGAGATAGGTCTTGATCGCCGCCCGCAGCTCGGGCCGTCCTACGGGATGGGTGTAGAAGGTCAGGCCGGCGTCGAGCGCGTCTTTGGCGGCTTGGCGGATAAAGGCCGGGGTGGGCAGGTCGCCCTCGCCAAACCACAGCGGAATGACGGACGGGTCGCCGAGGCGGGGCAGGCCGACCTGGGTAATGCCGTTCTGGCGCAGGCTCTCAAACTCGTGACGCATGGCGGGTTCATCCTTTCCAGCGGGGCGGTTTCCCCGGCCAGGGCCGACCTCAACTGACCAAGCCGGTCTAGGGTCTGAACTGTAAGGCCCCAGGCCCAAGCCGGGCCGGCTGCGACACCAAGGTGTAGGCGATCTCCAGCCACTCACAGACCAGTTTTCTGGTGTCCCTAGCCAAGCTCACGCGCGAGTTCTGTCGCCTCATCCGGCGATATTAGACGATATCAGAGGTTTGGCGCTGCCGGGCACGATCGGGATGTCCAGGGCTTGGGCGAGCAGGCGGGCGCGAAGTTTGTCTCCAAACAGCGCCAGCGCGGCGGGTGGTGGGCCAACAAAAGTGAGGCCCACGGACGCACAATGCTCGGCAAAGTGTACGTTCTCGGACAAGAAACCGTAGCCCGGGTGGACACAGTCACAGGCCGCGGCCTTGGCCGTGCGGATGAGGGCTTGGGCGTTGAGGTAGGTGCTCACGGCGTCTGCCGGTCCGCGGTTACGGCTGCCCAGCTCGCGTACCTCGGTCGTGAACCGCGTGGGCAGCGACAGCGCATCAACGCGAGGGTACACGCCCACCGATTCCATGCCGAGGGCCGCCGCGGCTTTGGTAATGCGAATGGCAATCTCGCCGCGATTACTGATGAAGACGCGCCTGAGCCCGGTCACTGCTCCCCCTCTCGCCGTCTTGAAGTTTACCCCTCTGCAAACCGCCCGGCTTCAGTGCCAGCCAAGCCTGGCGCTCCAACAACAGAGCGTCAAATGGCCAAAGCTGCTTTTCGAGTTCCGCTGACTCGCCCTGTCTCAAACATGTGCCCTGTTCACCGCCGGTGTGCCCCTGCCTGGCCCAGCCGCCCTTGCCGGTGCGTGGACCGCGTGGGCGGAAAGACCTGCCGCCACCACACTGGTACGAGGCCGAGGCTCAGGACTACCAGCACGGCCAGCCAAACCGACCGCCAGGGAAACCAGCTTGGGGACGGGCTGGAAAAGAGCCAGCTGCCCAGTCCTGTGAGCAGCAAAAAGACCGACAGCGCGGCGCTGAGCACCGCCAGCAGCGCTTGGCCCAGCCGGCGGTGTCCGTGGCGAGGGTCTTGACCCAGCGCCCGGTGTTGGGGTCCCCAAAAACCCGGCGGGCGGACCTGACGGTAGAAGGCCAGGAGTTGCTCATCGTCCGGTCTGGCCGTTCGCACCGAGGTCCATATGCCCGCGGCAGACGAAACGGCCGCCACAAGAAGCAGGCGCAGGGCTTCATGGCTGTCAGGCACGGTGAGCAGCAGGGTCGGAGCCAGCACGCACGACACGCCTATGGTGGTGAGTTCTCCGACCGCGGTAATCCGCCACCACACCCAGCGGAGGACCAGCATGACGCCCATGCCGGCCCCAAACAGGAGGCTGATTTTCCAGGCCGTTTGAATCGAAGACAGCTGAAGCATGATGATCAGAGCAATGAGCAGAATCCCGATATTCGCCCCACGCGCCACCCAGACCAGCGACCGGTCGCTCGGCTCACGGCCCAGCCACCACTGGCACACCAGGCGGCGGTAGATGTCGTTGCTCCAGTACGACGCGCCCCAGTTCAGATGGCTGTCAACCGTTGAGGCCAGGGCGGCCAGTAAGCCCACCAACATCAGCCCTTTGAGGCCGGAGGGCAGGAGTTCGGCAATCCCACGCACAAAGGACGCCTCCCGGTCGGCAGTAAGAGCGCCGCCGGTCAAGTTCGGCTCGGGCGGCAGTAACACGAGCAGACCCAAGCCGATGGTAATCCATAACAGGCTCCGAACAAGGACCTGGGACAGGGTGAACACCACGCTGGCCCGTTTGGCATCAAGATCGCTCCGACAGGCCATGCTCCGCTGGGCCAGGTAGCCTGTGCCGTCCGCGTTCATTTGCAGCAGCCATTGGAGGGTCAGCACGGCCAGAAACGCGCCCGAAACGTCTTTGGCCTGAGACGGGATAAAAGCCAGGAGCTGGCTGGCCCGGATTTCGCCAGGATCGGACTGGCCGGTGTAGACGGCAGACAGCCGTTCGGCCAGGCCGTTGAGCCCGCCGACCTCGGCCAGGATACAGCCGGCATAGACGGCCGTGGCCAGCATGGCTACGCCAAATTGCAACACATCGGTTGCCACCACGCTGCGCAGGCCGCCGGTTGTTGAGTAGAAAACGGTGACCAGCACAATCAGCGCGATGGACACCAGGTTGTTGGTCGAGCGAATCCACACCTCCGGGCTGCTGTCGGTGAGGGTGGTCAGGGGGATATTGAGCCACTGCACCGCGGACAACACGGGCTCGTACAGGTCCGGGCCAAGCCAGCGATGCCAGACCAGAAAAGGCTCGGCAATGCGCGTTGTGGCCAGGAGGACGATAGCCAGCACCGTGCAGTTGAAAATCGTGCCAAAATAGACTGCCTTCACCCCGCGCAGCAGCAGGGCGCTCGGCTGGGCGTAGCGCCGTTCAGTCAACTCGGCATCGGTCAGTATGCCAGCCCGCCGCCAGGCCGGGGCCAGGACAAAGCCGACCAACAGAAAGGACAGGGCGTAGGACCACAGCCACCACAGCGAAAAAATGCCGGACACCGCCAGCAGGCCGGTGCATAACAGGGGTGTGTCCGCGGCGAACTGCGTCGCCGCCATGCTGATGCCGGCCTGCCAACCGCTCAGCCGCCGACCGGCCAAAAAGTACTCTTCCAGATTCTTTGAGGCCAGACGCCGGGACCGCAGACCCGCGCTGATGGCATACACCAGGAAAGCGGCCAGAATGCAGATATCAAGCGTCTCCAGGCCCATGTTCAAGCTCGGTCAGGGGCGGTTTTCCACGCGATGCCTGCCTGAATCGTCGCCGTGCAGCCACATAGCCGCCCCCTGAGCACTCAGGGGGCGTGGCAAGAGCCACCCATCGGACTTGAACCGACGACCTGCTGATTACGAATCAGCTGCTCTACCAGCTGAGCTAGGGTGGCAGAGAGGAGAGTGGATATAGAGGAAGAGGGATAGAGGACGGCTGACAGAATGTCAATCGGCCCTGTCTGGCGGGTCGAGTTGGGCTAACAGGGCTTGGGCCGTCCGGCGTGGATCGGGCGCGCCGCTCAAGGCCGAGATGAGGGCGATGCCGCGTGCGCCGGCCGCCCGGACCGCGGCGATGCGGCCGGTGTGTATGCCGCCAATGGCGAAGACCGGCACCGGGCTGGAGCGGACCGCCTGGCGTAAACGTTCAAGCCCTTGCGGCTTGCCGTAGGTCGCCTTGGAGGGGGTGAAATACACCGGTCCAAAGATCACAAAATCCGCTCCTTCCGCGGCCACGATTTCGGCCGGTGTATGGGTGGAGACGCCGATGAGTGTGTCCGGGCCGAGCAACTGGCGGGCGGCCCGGACCGGAAAAGACATCTGTCCAAGGTGGACACCGTCGGCCTCAACGGCAAGGGCCACGTCGAGTCGATCGTTAATCAGCAGGCGAGCCGCGTAGCGAGCGGTGAGCTCGCGCAGCCGGGCGGCCAGCCGATACAACTCCCCGGCCTCCAGGTCTTTCTCGCGCAGCTGCACGGCACGCACGCCGCCGTCCAAGGCGGCCCGGACGACATCGGGCAAGGGCCGGCCGGCCGTCTGGTGGCGGTCGGTGACAAAGTACAGGCGGAAGTCGATCAATTTATCCGAGCAGCCCCTGGACGGGGCTTGAGGCTGTGGCGTACAGTTTCCTGGGCATACGCCCGGCCAAGAAGGCTTTGCGCCCGGCCTCGATACCCAGCTTCATCGCTTCGGCCATCAGGATGGGGTCTTGGGCCGCAGCAATCGCCGTGTTCATCAGCACCGCGTCACAGCCCATTTCAAGGGCGACCGCGGCATCCGAGGCGGTCCCAACCCCGGCATCAACCACCACCGGCACCGCGCTGTGTTCACGAATAATCTGAATATTGTATGGATTGCGGATACCCAGACCGGAACCAATCGGGGCGGCCAGCGGCATGACCGCGGCACAGCCCATGTCTTCGAGTTTTTTGCACGAGACCGGGTCGTCGTGAATATACGGCAGGACGACAAAGCCCTCGTTCACCAGCACCTGGGCCGCTTCCAGCGTGGCCGGAATATCGGGGAACAGGGTTTTGTCGTCGCCGATGACCTCCAGCTTGACCATATTGCCAACCCCGGCCTCACGCGCCAGCCGGCAGGTCCGAATCGCGTCCTCAGCCGTGGAGCAGCCGGCGGTATTGGGCAGGATGGTATAGGTGTGCGGGTCAATGTAGTCAAGCAGATTCTCCCTGTTGGGGTCGGTGATATTCACCCGTCGCACGGCCACGGTGACAATCTCAGCCCCCGAGGCTTCAACGGCCCGCCTGGTCTCGGTGAAATCTTTATACTTGCCCGTCCCCACAATAAGGCGTGACTGGTACTCTCTGCCGGCAAGAATGAAAGGGTCCTTCATAGTCCACCTGCCCCGTTCTGCATGCTGCCCGCTATCCCCCGCCCACAAAGTTGATGACTTCAACCACATCGTCGGCCTGGAGACGCTGCTGGTCATACTCGGTGCGGGGGATGATGTCTCGATTCACCTCAGCGGCAATGCGCTTGTGGCTGAGGCCCAGGTCTTTGACCAGGTCCGCCAGTGTCCATCCGTCCTGACACTCGCGCTCTTCGCCGTTAAGGACAATCCTCATAACCGTCCCACCATATGCCTTCGCCCCGAGCTTGACAAGCCATAGCGGCCGTCCCTGGACAAGCCGCCGGGCTTTTGGTATGTCCCCTCGCACATGCGCAGCCAGACAAGGGGGAGGAGAGTTGATGCCAAGTGTCAGCCGGGTGCTGATCAGCGTGAGCGATAAACGCGGAGTGGTTGACCTTGCCTGTGGTCTGGCCGCCCTCGGTATTGAGCTGGTATCAACCGGCGGAACGGCCCAAGCCCTGACCGAGGCCGGTGTGCCGGTTGTGCCGGTTGAAGACTTCACCGGCTTTCCAGAGATGCTTGACGGACGGGTCAAGACCTTACACCCGCATATCCACGCCGGGATTCTGCACCGCCGGGATGACCCCGGCCATGTGCGGGCGATGAACGACCACGGCCTCGGGCCGATCGACCTGGTGGTCGTCAATCTGTATCCCTTTGAGCAGACGGTCGCCCGCCCGGACTGCTCGTTTGCCGAGGCGATTGAGCATATCGACATTGGCGGGCCGTCTCTGCTGCGGGCCGCGGCCAAAAATCATGCCGCGGTCGGGGTGGTGGTTGACCCGGACGATTATCCCCAGGTCCTGACCGCGCTCCAGACCGGCGGCCTGTCGGCCGAGCAGCGGCTTGAGTTGGCCAAAAAAGCGTTTCGGCTGACCGCCCGCTACGACGCGGCCATAGCCGACTATCTGGGCGGTCTCGGCGGCGACAAAGCCGCGCCGTTTGGCGAGACCACGCACTTCCACTACGTCAAAGTTCAGGACTTGCGCTACGGCGAAAACCCGCACCAGCGCGCCGCATTGTATCGTGCCCCCGAGATTCGAGAGGCGTGTATTGCCAACGCCCGCCAGCTCCAGGGGAAAGCGCTGTCGTTTAATAATATCGTTGATGCCAACGCGGCCTTTGGTCTGTTGGGCGAGTTTGAGCGGACTGCGGCGGTGGCCGTGAAGCACACCAACCCGTGCGGTGCGGCCACATCCGAGACCTCGCTGGCCGAGGCCTTTCGCAAGACCCAGGCGTGTGATCCAGTCTCTATTTTTGGGGGGATTGTCGGGTTCAACCGTGAGCTTGATCCAGACACGGCCCAAGAGATTGCAGGGCTCTGCCAGCACGGATTTCTGGAGATTATTATTGCGCCGGGCTTTTCCGGTCGGGCGCTCGCCCTGCTGGACTCGTCAAAGCGTCTGCGGAATATCCGCCTGCTTGAACTTCCGTCTCTGACCGACCCCCAGCCCGCCCGCTTTGAGGCCAAGCCGGTTGTCGGTGGCTTGCTGCTTCAGGAGCGCGACCGTGGCCATATCCGGGTCGAAGACTGCCAGGTGGTGACCAGGCGCCGTCCCAGCGTTGAGGAGTACCGGGCCTTGGACTTTGCCTGGCGGATCTGCAAACACGTCAAGTCAAACGCCATTGTGCTGACCGGGCCGGATCAGATCGTAGGGGTTGGGGCGGGCCAGATGAGCCGGGTTGATGCGGCCAGAATTGCTGTGTCCCGGGCCCGGGACTTAGGGCTTGAGACCCGCGGCTCGGTGGTTGGCTCGGACGCCTTCTTTCCCTTCCGCGACGGCCTCGAGGTGACGGCCGCGGCCGGGGCAACCGCGGTGATTCAGCCCGGCGGCAGCCGGCGCGATAGCGAAGTCATTGCCGCGGCCGACGAACACGGCATGGCGATGGTCTTTACCGGCATGCGCCATTTTCGGCACTAGGATGAGGGTGCTTGTCATTGGCAGCGGTGGCCGTGAGCACGCCCTGGTGTGGAAGATTCGCCACAGTCCGCGGGTATCCCGGCTCTATTGCGCCCCGGGCAACCCGGGCATGGCGGAATTGGCCGAGCTGGTCACCCTCACCCCCGAAGACATTCCGGGTCTGGTGCGCTTTGCCCAAGTTCAGCGCATTGATCTGACCGTAGTCGGTCCCGAACTGCCACTGAGTCTGGGCATTGTTGACGCTTTTGAGGCCGCCGGCCTGCGTATCTTTGGTCCGCGGCGTCAGGCTGCCCAGCTGGAGGCCAGCAAAGCCTTTACCCGCCAGTTGTTGCGCGACCAGGGGGTGGCCTCACCCACGTTTCACTCCTGTACTGACCCGGACGAGGCACATCGCTATGTGGCCAGCCTTGGCGCGCCGCTGGTGGTCAAGGCCGACGGTCTGGCCGCGGGGAAAGGCGTGCTGATCTGTCCCACGCCCGAGGCCGCCGACGTGGCAATTGAGCATATTATGCGGGCACGGGCCTTTGGCGCGGCCGGCGACCGGGTGGTGATTGAAGAGTTCCTGGAGGGTGAAGAAGTCTCGTTTCTGGCCTTGAGCGACGGCACGAGCCTGCTCCCGTTAGCGTCTGCGCAGGACCATAAGCGCGTTTTTGACGCCGACCAGGGGCCAAATACCGGCGGTATGGGTGCCTATTCTCCGGCCCCGGTGATAACGCCCCGGCTGTCCGCACAGATTCTTGAGGAGATTCTATCCCCCACCCTCCACGGCTTGAGACAGCGGGGCATTGTCTACAAAGGGATCGTGTACGCGGGGCTGATGCTCACCCGGGACGGGCCCAAGGTGCTTGAGTTCAATGTCCGTTTTGGCGACCCGGAATGCCAGCCGTTGATGCTCCGTCTCAAGTCCGATTTGGTTGAGGTGATGGAAGCGGTCATTGATGAACGCCTGGCCGATGTGTCCCTGGTATGGGATGAACGCCCGGCCGTATGTGTGGTGCTGGCGGCCAAGGGTTACCCCGGCAGCTATGAAACTGGTCATCCGATCAGCGGCTTGGACGCCCTCCACGACTGGTCGGAGGGGGTGGTCTTCCACGCCGGAACGGCAAAACAGGACGACCGCTTTGTCACCAGGGGCGGGCGGGTCTTGGGCGTGACGGGCTGCGGGCGCGATTTTCGGGCGGCCCTGGCCAACACCTACCGCGCCGTTGAACAGATGAGCTGGCCGGGTATGCACTACCGGCGTGATATCGGTTGGCGGGCCTTCCAGCGTACCGCCTCGCAAGACTGATGGCACACCTTCGAGCCTTTCGCGGCATCCGTTACAATCCGGCGGTGGCCGGCGACCTGCAAGCGCTCGTCTGCCCGCCCTACGATGTGATCTCCGCCCACCAACAGACCCTGCTCCACAGCCAGAGCCCCTATAACGCGATTCATCTCGACCTGAATCAGACCGCGGAGCGCTATGCCGCCGCGGCCAATCTGTGGTGCATCTGGCGTGAAAAACGGGTCTTGATGCAGGACCCCGAGCCTTCGCTGTACGTCTACAGCCAGGACTTCAGCCTGCCCGATGGCCGCCCGCGTCGCCGCACCGGGCTCCTAGCCGCGGTCCGGCTCGAAGAGTTTGCCAGCGGTGTCATTCGTCCCCACGAGCGAACCTTTGAGGACGCCAAAAAAGATCGCTTGGCTTTACTCAGAGCCTGTCGGGCGCAACTCAGCCCGGTGTTTTTGTTGTACATGCGCAAAGACTGGTCAATTGAACGGGTCCTGGCCGCGGAACTGACTGGCCGGCCGATTATCACCGTCACAGACGGATACAACAACCGACACACCGTCTGGCGGGTGACAAACCCGGCCATGATCGCCGAAGTGGTGGCGGGTTTGTCTGCGGAGTCCCTGATTATTGCCGACGGCCATCATCGCTATGAGACCGCGCTGCGCTATTGCCGGGAAAACCTTGTGGTGCGTACACCGCCCGAGGCCGCGATGCGGTATGTCTTGGCGTATGTGGCCAACGCCGAGGACGAAGGCGTGGTGATTCTGCCCACCCACCGCCTGCTTCACGACGCGCCCCTGCCGAGCGTGAACGCCTTGCGGGCCGTTTTCAGTCGGGATTTCCGGCTGCGGCTGTACGCCCGGCGGCAGGCCGCGGATTTCCTGGTCGCGCTCCGCGACCGCGGGACCGAACGGCGGATCGGCTGTGCTGTAGCCGGGGCTGAACACTACTGGCTGTTGTCCTTTGACGATCGGGTCAATCGGGGTGCGGGCACATCTGCCGCCCTGCGGGCTGTTGATGTGACGGTCCTGCACGATGTGCTCTTGGGGCGTGTCTTGGGCCTCAGGCCCGAGCGGCAGGAAGAAGTCGTCTCGTATACCAGCAGCGACCAG
Source organism: uncultured Binatia bacterium (SeqCode) (assembly GCA_965200965.1). Taxonomy (GTDB): domain Bacteria; phylum Desulfobacterota; class Binatia; order Bin18; family Bin18; genus JAAXHF01. The sequence goes on along the minus strand of OZ241744.1, from coordinate 1,816,561 downwards.
GAGGCTCTGCAAGCGGTGGCTGAGGGGTGCTGCCAAGCCGCTTTTCTGCTGAACCCGACTCCGTATCAGCAGGTGCAGCAGGTGTGTGCCGGGGGGGAGACCATGCCCCACAAATCAACCTATTTCTATCCGAAACTCCTGACCGGCCTGGTGTTTTACAGTCTTGCGACCGGCACCGGCGAGGAACAAGGGGCAGGGTTTTGAGCCGTACCCCTGGCCTGTGGACTTCAGAACCGGGCGGGACGCCTGTGGTCTAATAGCGGCGGCGTCCGCCGCCACCGCCCCGCCGCTCTGCCGGCCGGGCTTCGTTCACTTTGAGCACGCGCCCGAGTTGGGTCTGGCCGTTAAAGCGCTTGATAGCCGCCTCGGCCTCTTCTTTTGATCCCATCTCAACAAAGGCGAAGCCTTTTGACTGGCCGGTCCCGCGGTCTGTCACGAGACCGACACTGGCCACGGTTCCGGCTTCTTTGAGCAAGGTTTCAACATCTGAAGCGCTGGCGCTATAGGGCAGGTTGCCGACAAATAGACGGGTCCCGCGTGAACGTGGCGGACCGCCCGACGATCGTCCGCCGTCTCCCCCACCGAACCGTGGGCCTCTGTCTCGCGGACCTCCACGCATCAGGCTGGCTTCGTTGACAACGAGGGTATTGCCCTCCACCTCGTGGCCGTTCAGGGCCGTTACGGCGGCTTGGGCGTCTTCGTTGTTGGTCATCTCAACAAAGCCGAAGCCGCGCGACCAGCCGGTGGCCGGGTCGGTAATCAGCTCGGCCGTGGCGATCGGACCAAACGGGGTAAACAAGTCTTCCAGTTCGGGAAAACACAGACGTGAGGGTAGATTTCCGACATACAGACGCGTACTCAAGACGACCTCCCTGCCTGGCGCATAGGATCGGAGCGACGGACATGAGCGGCTGGGGCTACCAGCGCTCGCGGCCCTCACCGCGCGGTTCTTTGGGCTTGGCCTCGTTGACCGTCAGCGGCCGGCCGTTCAGTTCGTACTCATGGAAGCGCTCGATGGCCGCCCGCGCCTCTTCGTCAGTGCCCATTTCGACAAAGCCAAACCCGCGCGAACGGCCGGTAAACTTGTCCATAATGATGTTGACCGATGTCACGGCCCCCGACTGAGCAAAGAGTTCTTCGAGATCCTGATTGGTCGCGCTAAAGGGCAGATTTCCAACAAAAAGCTTGTTTGCCACGTTTCTCCTCCGTCGTGGTAAAAAAAGGCCCGGGGAACCATGAGCGGGTTCCCGGGCCTTTGCTCTCGAACCAACTCACTCAGCGAATACAGACGGTCAGCTAGTGACCGATCGCCACCATAGCAAATTCTGATTGGCGAGACAATGGGAGAGATCGCGGCCAAAGACGCCGGTCTGAGAAGGCGTGCTGTCGGCCCTATCCCTGGGCCTGGTTGGCGGCGGTGAACAGCTTGCGTATGTCCCACAGGACAACGGCACCGACAAGCAGGACCTGGGGCGAATCGTTGATCTGGGCGTACAGGCTGCTCTGGACCGGATTGCGGGTGCCGATGCGCAGCCGGCGCGTTTCCTGGCCGCTCAGCAGGGTAATTGAGGCCTGAGGCGGCTTGAGGCCATATTCGCCCAGCTCTTCCTGTATGCCTTCGACATCGCCAAGGTGAAGCAGCTTGCCGAGATTGCTCAGAAAGTCCTGGACCGCTTCGGCACGGATCGGCATCCCGGTTGCGGCCACTTGCCAGCCGTCTTTGCCGCGCTGGCAGACCAGGTGTTGTTGTCTATACACCAGCTCAATCCGGGTAACTTCTTTGGCCGTAAAGTTCAGGGCCGGGCGTTCCCGGTCGGCGGTAGCTTGAGGTCGGCTGAGGGGCCGGCTTTTGGGAGCGCTGAGATAAGTGTAGCTGCCCAGGGCGAGCGCGATGAGTCCCAGCCCAATAACTCGACGACTTTCTGCTGACAGGCTCATCCGCGTCTTCTCCGTTGAACGGCAATACACAGACCGATGGCCAGGACCAGGGCAGGTTCGAGGACGACCATCAACCAGAAGAAGCGACGCTTCTGCAACTCGGAGAGGTATAAGCTCTGACGGGGAGTTGAGACCCGTTTCTGGTCGGGGATGCCGCCCGGGTTGCGGCCCATGCTGATCAGCTGCTGGCGTCCCAACATCCAGCCGACCGTATTCATAAAGAAGTCCACATTGCCCGGAATGCGGGCGTAAAAATTGTTCACAAAGTCTGAGTCGCCCAGCACGACCAACTTGCCCGACCGCTCTGTGCCGACCGCGGCGACCGCGGCGACCGGAATGGGGCCGCGCTCGTCCTCACCCTCTTTGAAATACAGTCCCTCTTGTTCGGCCCGGGCTCTGTTCTTTAAGGCCCAACTGCCTTCGCTGGAGAAGGCAAATGGGGTGGCTTGGCCGTCCTGAACGCGAACCGGACGGGTGTAGGGCAGAATTGGCGAGCCGCTTAGCCGGCGGGGAAAAATGTCTTCGGCAAAATCCGAGATGATCGGCATCAGCGGCTCTCCACCGGCCACGCCGCGCTCTTCATCAATCACCACATCTTCGGCTAGGCGCAGCCCGAACCGGGCCAAGTAGGCGGACAGACGGGGCACGGTAAAGGGGTCGAGCATTAGCAAGGCGTTCCCGCCGGCGTCGAGATAGGTCGTGAGGGCCGCTAACTCGGCCGGGGCCAGGTCTTCCTTGGGGCCGCTGACAATAACGAGGTTGGCGTCGGACGGAACCTGTCTGGTCTGGAGCAGGGCCAGGGGGCGGACCTGATAGTTTTCGGTTTCCAGGACCTGCCGGACTACGCCATAGCCGTTGCGTTCCTGGCTGTCGCCCGGATTATTCTCGCCGTGACCGACCAGGAAATAGACGCTTTTCTGGCTCTGGGAGACGCGCAGCAGCGCGTTCAGCAGACGCTCTTCGTCCACCATCGGCAGGGTTACCCGATTGTCGGCCGACTCCAGGATGACCGTCCCATAGGCCGTGACCCCATAGCGTTGGGCCAGGCCGGGGGCACGGTCGAGGTCGTATAAGCGGTATTGGAACAGCGCGTTTGCCTGGTGCATCAGGCTGAGCAGTTCGTCATGCTTTTCACGGTCGCCGCGTCGGTAAAAAATGGTGGCTTGGACCGGAAAGGTGATGCTGTCCAGGGTTTGGACGGTGATGGGGGCCAGGCTGTACTTCTGGTTGGGGGTGAGATCAAAGCGGGCATTCCAACGACCGATCAGGCTGCCCAGCGAAAAGACTATTCCCAGCACGAACCCGATCTCAAGCCCCAACAGGCAGCTGCGCCGAACGGTTTCCGCGCCCGGCCACAGACCGGTCCCGGGGTCCGGTGCAGTGAGGTCTTCTAACGTGTCCCGCGCCATTTCCGCGACTCCATGGATCGGAGGGTCAGATAGAGGAACACCAGGGTGACGATCACAAAAAAGAAGACATCTTTGGTGTTGATCACGCCCTTGGCAAACGGCTCAAAGCGATCAAACAGGGAAATCCCCAGCAACTCGTCCCCGACCGCCTCTTCATTCCAGGTCAAAAACCACCACGAGACCAGCACCGCATAGGTTGACATGGCGCTGACCAGCTGATTCTCGGTCAGTGACGAGATAAATGTGCCGCAGGCAATAAAGGACGCGCCCAGCAGCAGAATGCCGCAGTAGCCCGACAGGGGTGGCCCCCAGGCAAAGGCGTGAATCGTTGACAGCAGCAGCGGGTAGAGCAGGGTGGCGGCCAGCATCAGGAAAAATACAAAAAAGCTGGCCAGGAACTTGCCCAAAATGAGGTGCGAGTCCTTGAGCGGATAGGTCCACAGCAGCTCGATCGTGCCCAGCTTTTTTTCCTCGGCAAACAGGCGCATGGTCAGCAGGGGCAGGATGAGCAGGCTGAAAAAGCGCAGGTCCTGAAAATAGTAGAACCACAGCGAGGTGGTGATATCCATGAAGTCGCCGAACAGGTCGTAGAAGATCATGTCGGTGTAAAAAAAATATCCGGCCAGGACCAGAAAGGCCATAGACAAGGCGTAGGCGATGAACGAACCGTAGTAGACCTGAAGCTCTTTTTTGAAAACGCACCAGAATTTCATCGTTCTCCCCGGCCTGTATGTCCCGCTTGGTATTCTTCCTGGGCCTGGCGGATCAACTGCAAATACATATCCTCCAGGGTTGGCTCCAGAGAGCGAAGCTCGAGCAAGCCGCAGCCCTGATCAAGGACCGCCTGGCTGATCTCGGTTCGTACATCCTCGCCCCCGTGTTCAACGATCCAGCCCGTGGAGCCGTCCCCCGCGGGGTGGGCGACTTGGTCCGGACGCACCTGGACCACGCCGGGTAGGCGGTTCAGGGCTTCCGGAACACGGGCATGGGCACCGGTCACTGCAACCCGAACCTGGCGGTTTCGGTGCAGCTGGGTGCGCAGGGTTTCCAGCGATTCTGAGGCAAGAATACGGCCCCGGTTGATAATAATGACCCGATCACACACCGAGCTGACCTCAGACAGGATATGGGTTGACAGGATAACGGTCCGCTCTGAGCCCAGGGTGCGGATCAATTTGCGAATCTCCACCACTTGGGCCGGGTCAAGACCAATAGTTGGCTCGTCAAGGATCAGGACCTGGGGCCGGTGCATCAGGGCCTGGGCAATGCCGACCCGTTGGCGATAGCCCTTGGACAGGTGGCCAATGATGCGGGTTCTGACTTCCTGTAAGCCGCAGGCTTCCGTCACAGTGCCGACCGCTCTCTTGCGTTCAGACCGGGGGACCCCTTTTGCCTCAGCCACAAACCTGAGAAAGTTGTGAACCGGCAGGTCGGGATACACCGACACCCGTTCGGGGAAATAGCCGACGATCTCTTTGACCTGATGGGCGTGGCTGACGACATCATGATCGCCGACGCTGGCCCGCCCCGAGGTTGGCGGAAAAAAGCCGGCCAGAATGCGCATGGTCGTGCTTTTGCCGGCTCCGTTCGGACCGAGGAAACCGACCACTTCGCCACGAGAGACCTGAAAGGAGACCTTGTCAACGGCCAGGATGGGACCGAAGCGTTTGGTCACGTTTTCAACGCGGATCATACTCATAGGGGCATAACCTCTGAAATGCCGGGCTTATTCCTGGCGGTCGGATCGAGCGCAGGCTGTCAGGCGTGCTTCCGGGTCCCTGGATCAGGGCCGGGATCATTCGGCCCAAAAGCAACACGGGCGACGCATCCGCCGCCCGTGTCAGGAAGCTCCCGTGGGAAGACGCCCACGGGCGTGTAAGCCAGCGAGTGGCCCGGTTCAGTACAGCAGGTACTGGAGCTCAAACCAGACGCTGTCCTTGAATTTGAAGAAGCCGATTCCGGTGTATCTCCCGTCAATGAAGTTGTACCGGATGCTGAGCCGGAACGGGTCCCAGAACCACCAGTCAAGACCGGGCTGGAGCAGGTAGGCACCCGCCGTGTCGTAGAAAACGACAAACCGGGGCCGGACACTCCCTGCCTTATAGCTGGTGGTGACGGCCAGGGTGAACACCTGTGAGGTAGACTGCATCTGGAGCAGTCGCTTGAAATCACACGGCGGCATATTGCTGCCGTCCACGGTCAGACAGGCCGTGGTCCGGTTGCCGGTGCCACCAACACGGTCCGATTCTTCCCCGCCGGTTGGCGCGGCTGACCGCCTCGTCACGCCGATTGAGTGGGTATCGTTGTCCCGCCCTACTGGCATACCTTTTTTGTAGCGCTTGACGTTGTTGGTGTGGCGGTGGAAGTACTGGCCGGAGAACACAAAACTGTTGCTCTTGTTCAGGAACCGAATCCACTGAATGTGGTCTATACCGAGCACGAAGGCCCACTGGTCACGGCTCGAGAAATGACCGCGCCGGCAACCGCGTACACCCGTTAGGCCACCCACATCTACGCCCATGTGATCGTCACAGTTTCCCTCGCTGGACGACAGACCGTCCGCCAGGTAGCGCGGGTCGTAGAGCGTATGCCGTGTGACGCCGGCGTGGTGCAGGGGCCGGGTCATGAACCGCTTCATGTTCTCCAGCGATTCGCTGCCGCCGGCGAACTGCTCACGCATCAGGTTATTGCGGGTGTAGGTGAACTCAGCCCGGATGGTGGTGTACAGGTAGAACAGGGGGCTGCTGCTATCGACAAACAGGCTGGTCAGGGCGTTCAGTGGAAATGACAGACTGCCGCCAGTGATCTGAACCCGTTTGGCGTGGATCGGGACGGGCAGGGTACGCTCAACGGTGCAGGGGACGCCGGCAAAGACGCCGCCCGGGCTGCCTCGATAACACGGATCATTCGGTCCCCAGGGGTTGTTCTCTGGGGTGGCCTCCAGCCCGGTGATAGCGGTGAACGCATCTGGCAGCGTGTCCCAGGCCAAATGGGCCGGCGTTGGCGAGCCGATCGTCCCGTCGCTCATCACGCTGTCCGACCAGGTATAGTAGTGGGCCAGAGAGAAGGTAAAGTCGCGGATTGTGCCGATGATGCGCGCTCCGCCACGGCTGTCGCCTATGCTGCTCGACGGCCCCTGGGCACGGGTTGAGCAGTTGAATTGGGCACCGTTGGTGTTGAATCCTAAGTCCCCGGCTTTTTTGAGTGCTTTGCCGTAGATCGGCCCGCCGCACGGCATGCGATAGACGCTGACCGGCGAGGTGTTGGTCGGGATATTCCACATGCTGCCCTGGTGCAGGGCCGGAACCGCGGCCGTCCGACGGTCAGGGGCGACAAAGCCTTCCAGGGTCAGGTCCTGAATCGGCCCGACCCTCCCGAAGTTCCACTGCGCCCGGACCATGAACAGCGGGATCCGTCGTTCGTCCAGGGCGGTGGTGAAACCGCCAAAGCCGTTGTCGAGCGGGTTGATCTGGTCAAGCAGACGGAAGGAATCGGCTTCACCCCAGGACAGGTTCTGGCGGCCAATCCGCAAGAACAGCGGCCCTTTGGTGACGTTGAAATACCACTCAAACAGGCGGAACTGCTGGACTCGCTTTTCCAGGAAGTTCTGGCTGCTGACATAGCCGAATTCCTTAAAGCGGGCCAGCTCACCAGGGTATTTGTTGATGTAATAATTTCCACCGGCATCCATACGCCGGCCGTAGTACTTATCCCAGAACTCGGCCCCGCCGCCGCCGTCAAGTTGCCGGCGCGCCGAAGCGCCGCCATACTCCCAGATACCCTCAAACTCCTCGCGCACATTGAGGTAGTAATCAAGGGAGTCCAGGTTCACATACTGGAACAAGGTCCCGATGGTCGGGAATTCACGCGACAGGCGGTTCAGATTGTGGCGCCACTCCAGGGTCAGGTAGTTGCGGTGCTGGACCACATTGCCCCGCTTCCACAGGCCCTTGCCGGTCCCAATCTCATCGCCTTTGCCAGTCTGAATAGTCGCTCGGGTATAGGCTTGGCCAGACAGGCTCATCTCCCGACGCTCGTCAAAGTAATAGCCCCACGCGCTTGGCGCGGATAAAAGAAGGACAACCCCTGCGGCCAACAGCCGCCTGAATCTCTGCCTGTACCTCATAAGAAACCCTCCTTTGGTGTGGTATGTCTGGCCTCTCGCCCAGCCAGCGCCCTCCCTCCGTTGCCGCCGCTTCATACACCCCCGGCAATTGCCTTGTCAAGTTGATGCTAAACGCGCAACTCCATACCGATATTATGACGGGTCGACCACATATGCTCACCTACGGCCACAACCAGGGCCAGAATGCCCAGGCTCAGCAGGTCGGCATAGTTGGTGTAGACCAGGGCTGCTGATGGAGCGGCAATACAGGCCAGAATGACCAGCATGACCTTGTTGGGCAGGGGAAAGCGTGGCTTGAGCAGGGAAACCGTCCCGGGAATAAAGGCCAGCGCCCCGACCACATGGAAGAACAACAGCAGGGTCAGCAGCACGGCCATTTCCGACTGGAATTTCATGGGGAAAAAGATCCAGAAAATGACGCTGACGGTCAGCGTCGTGCCGGTAAACATGATCGCCCGCCCGGTGGTCATCAGGGCCTCTTCAATGGCCCGGTCGTGGTCGCCAAACCTCTGGTACTCCTCGACAATCCGTGACAGCACATAATAGCCGTAGTCAATCCCGATGCCGATGCCGACCGCGGCAACCGGCAGCGAGTTGATATTGGCGTCAATGCCCATGGCGTACATCAGGCCCTCGGACAGCGGCTGGGCCACAATCGACGGAATCATCACAATCAGCGCGCCGACCACCGAGGCGTAGGTCAGCATACTCAGGGTAAAGACCGTGACCATGACCAGGATCAGATTCCACTTGTACGACCATTCAACCTCGTCGTTGATGGCCGCCAGCACCCCGAGCAGACCGCCGGCCAGCCGGAAGTTCAGGTCTTCGACCGGATTGTTGTAGATGAACTCCTCGGCCATGGCGATCGAGCCGGTGACAGTGGCGTGGTTGTAGTCCTTGTAATAAATTGTGACGGTGGCGTTGGTTGAGGTTTTGTCGATGAAGCGGTCGAGATCGTCCGAGCCGACCGTGTTCAGGAACTGATAGAAGATATTGCCCACGTCGCGCGGGTTGTTGGGGATGATAGCCCATTTGGGGATGCCGAGTTGAAAGAGCTGGTACAGCCGCCGGGCCCAGGTGGTGATGCTGATGCTGCCGCCGACCATCTCCTGCTCCTGCATATAGCGCTGGAACTTCTCCAGGGTCAGCAGTGTCTCGGGGTCTTTAATCGCGCCCTCGCGCTGGCCTTCGGCAATCACGATCAGGCGTGACGCGCCCACAAACTGGTCGTTCACCTTGTCGTAGGACACGTTATACTCGTGGGTGTCGTACAGCAGGGCTTTGCCGATCGACACATCGCCGATCTTGAGATAGCGGGCGTAGAACATGCCGCCCAGCAGGGCGACTGAGAAGGACCCGATCACCGCCCAGCGATAGCCGCCATAGCTGATCGTGACCATGAAGCGATTGATCGTGTTGTACAGCGTGTCCGAAAACCGCTGACCCGCTTTGGGGTCGTGGGGCGGCGGGGGAATAAAGTACAGGATGATCGGGTGCAGGGTGACGACGCTGATGGAGATGGTAAAGATCCAGAAACTCGACACATAGGCCAGCTTCTGAATCAGCGGAATATGGGCCACCGCCAGGGTCAGAATGGCCAGTCCGTCCGAGGCGATCGACACCAGGGCCGGGCTGAACAGGCTCAAATATGACGACAGAATGGCTTCCTGTTTGTTCCGGAGGCGGTGGTATTCCTCGTGATAGCGTTCCATTGACTGGACCGAGTGGGACAGCGCCCGGGCGGTAATCAGGACCAGCACGACCAGGACCAGCGGGTCAAGGTTAAAGCCAAAATAGCCGGCAAAACCCAAGGCCCAGACCGAACTCAACAGGCCCGAAAACAGCGGCACCCACACCCCGGTAAAGGTGCGGAAGTAGAACCACAGCATGCCTAGAATGACGGCCGCGGTCAGGCCGATGACAAACAGGATGGCGTTCTTGTAGCTGAACACCCAGGCGTACAGCATGGGGAAGCCGGTGACGTACACCCGATGCTTGCCGTCAGCCTCCAGCTCCGTCTTGAGGGTCTGCATGCGGCTGAACAGGTTCTCAAAGTCAATGCCCTCTTCCCAGAAGCCGGCCGTGATGAGTGCCGAAGTGTTGTCCTCGGCAACATAGAAGCGATGCACGCCTTCGTTGGTATACACCGCCTTTTTGATCGGTTTGACGTCGTCGGACGTTTTCGGCGGGGCCGGATACATGATCGGGTAGGCGGTAATAGCCGGCCCGCTGATCTGAATATTGCGCATCTTGGGATGGGTCAACGACAGAATCTGATATGGATTGACCCCCGCGGTTTCCAGCACACGGCGGGTCGCCTTGTCGATTTGATTGATCGAGTGGACATTGAAGATATCGCCCTCCGTGGCCTCAATGACAACACTCAGGATGTTGGCCGTGCCAAACATCCGCCGGTACTCCTGGTACAGCTGGATGTATTCGTGGGTCGGCGGATAAAAGTCAAAGAAGTTGGGCTGGACCTGCATCTTGGTCACATGAAAGCCCAGAAACAAGGTGGCAATCGTCAGGCCGACAAGCACATACCAGCGAAATCTGAGGAGAAAGTGGATGTAGGCTTCCATCCATCTGCGCGGGAGCATAAGACCCTCCTTGGAGCAGAAAACGGAACGGACAAGCTCTAGCGTGTAAACCGGCTGCCGTAATCAACGCCATTGCCGTCAATCCGCAGGACCAACCCGTTCGAGCCGGCAATAACGCCTTTGGAGTCGGACGGGCTCAGCGACAGGCCCATCATCCAGTACAGGGCCAATTCTTCGGGCGTGTCAAACAGCTTCCAGTTCCTGCCCCCATCGCTCGAGTGCAGGATCACGCCCTCATCGCCAACCGCCCAGCCGGTCTGGCCGTTGAGGGCCAGGTTGTACAGCGCGGTCTGGATCGGACTCTCATACCGCTGCCAGGTCTGACCGCTGTCGCTGCTCTGTACAATCGTGCCGTCCATACCCACGGCGCACAGCCGGTTTTCGTCAACAAAACTCACGCCCAGGAGTGAGCTTTCGGTACCGGTTTCTTTTTTGGTCCAGGTCGCCCCGCTGTCTTCGCTGACTAAGATGACGCCCATCTCGCCGGCCACCCAGGCTTTGCCCGAGGGGTGCATGGTGACCCCGTAGAGGAAAATATCCTCACCAAGGGAACGGTCAGTCCAACTCTTGCCGCCGTCGGCGGTTTGCAGGACGATACCGTAGTCTCCGACCGCAATGCCACGCTGCTTGTCCACAAAGGTGAGATTGAACAGGTGATGGGTTGTGCCGGTGATCTGGCGCTGCCAGCTTTTCCCGCCGTCGGTCGTGTGGAGGATGAGCCCCGACTTGCCCGAGATCCAGCCCTCGTGTTCGGCGACAAAACTGACGCCGTACAAGGGATCAATAGAGCCGCTGTCCTGTTTTTCCCACCGCCGGCCGCCGTCGGTGCTGTGGTAGATGGAGCCAAAACTGCCGACCGCCCAGGCTTTTTCGGCGTTGAACAGAAAGGTGGCATAGATATGGTCGCGGATGCGCTCGACCGGCTGTGCGCTCGCGGCGCGTGAAGAGCCGCCGACAAGTACCAGCGTAAGGACGGCTCCCAACAGGTGGCGGAGTGCAAAAGCATTCCTCATCATGGACCGAATTCCTCCCCCGATGTGGCGTACAGGGGCAACGCAGGCGTCATCCCTACAGGTGCCCCCTCTTAGACCAGGGGAGAAAGCATTGTCAACAGCCCGGTCTGAATTTCTCACTGGTAAGTCAGATGGATTTCAGGCTGGGGGCCAGCCCGTGAACTGGAATCCCTCGCCCCTCAACAATCAGAGTGGTATACTCAGTGCGCTTTTTCAGGAGGGGGTATGCCTGGAGACGGGTGGGCAGAGCGATATTGTCGGTTTTTGCTGCGCCGGCGGTGGCTGGCCATCCCGGTAGCCGCAGTGGTGCTCGTGTGGGGAGCATCCTCCGCTCAACAGCTCAGGCTGCTCACCAGCATAACGGACTATTACCCCGACCGGCACCCCCATATCCGTCTGTATCAGGACTTCCCCGAGATGTTGCGGATGACCAATGCCGTGGTCGTGCTGGTCTCGGTCAAAGACGGCGACCTGTACAATACCGAGACGCTGGGGAAGATTCATCGCCTGACGGTCGGACTGCTCGAAACCAAAGGGGTCAACCCGCACGAGGTCCTGTCCCTCACCCACAGTCGGCTGACAGATATCAAAATCCGCGACGGGATGATCAATATCCTGCCCGTTGTCCGCACGCCTGGCCAGACCCAGAGCCCGCAGGAACTGGCCCGGATCAAGAACGCGGTGTACACCAACCTGGGCATCCGCGGCGTGTATGTGTCGGAGGATAATAAAACCGCACTCATCCGGGCCGGCTTTTGGGACGCCGAGGTCAACCCTTACCGCGTGTTTAGTCGGCTGCGGCGCTTTGCCGCACAAGAGCGAGATGTCAACACCGAGGTGGCCTTTGCCGGCAACATCGTCCTGGCCGGCTGGTTGATGGAGGCCGGCCCGCGTGTGCTGCTGGTGCTGGTGCTCAGCGCCCTGGCCGCGCTCCTGCTGGCCGGCGTGTGTGGCATCCTGCCGGGGGTGGTCCATACGGTGGGCGGACTGCTGATCGTCTCGGGCCTGGCTGCCGCGGGTGGACTCGGCCTGCTGGGGATGGCTGGACGTTCGTTTGAACCGCTCGCCTGGCTCATGCTTTTTCCCCTGGCCGGCCGCGGCCTGTGCCTGGTGCTGGGCTGGACGAGCCGGGTGACGAGCGAGTGGCAGACGAGTTCTGAGCGACAGAATACACCCCCTCAGGCGGTCGTCCGGACCGCCCGGGCGCTGTGGCCTCCGTGTACCTCGGCGGTGCTGATTGACGGGCTGTCTCTTGGGGTGGTGGCGTGGTGGTCGGACGTGCCAGCCGTCCGCACCTTTGGTCTGCTGGGTACAGGTTGGCTGCTTGGCCTGCTGATGTCGGTGTGGCTGGTCCTCCCGGCGTGGTCTGCCGGCTTTCGGTACGGCGCGCTCGGCCGCGGAGAGCTGCCGCTGATCGCCCGCTTTACTCCGCGCTTGCGCAGCCTCGCTCAGACCCGCGCGCTGACCCGGACGGGATGTATTGCGCTTGCCTTTTTCGGCCTGCTGGCCGCCCTTCAACTCGAAGCCGGGCGGTCGATGCTGGGCAGTCGGCTTTTTCCGACCGGGCATCCGTATAGCCGCGCCTTCGGCCTGCTCAACCAACATTTCATTGGTGTCAATCAGTTGATCGTGGTCGCCCATACGCCCGGTGAGGCCGGGTTTCGTGATCTTGGTGCCCTGCAAGTCCTTGAAGCGTTTCAGCTCCACATGGCCGCCGACCGGCAGTTTGGTGGCGCGGTAGCAGTCCCCGGTTTTGTGAAGTCCATCACCCGTATGTTTCACGAAAACATTCCCAAATGGGCGATGCTGCCCGACGATATCAGCTCAACCGGACAGATCATCTTTCGGATCGTGGCCGGAGCAACCACGCCGAGCGAGGTCGGGAGCTTTCTGTCAACCGACTTCCGCACCACCGCGGTCACGCTCTTCTATCGGGACTATTCTCCGGGGCTGGTCAAGCGCGCCCTGGCCCGCCTCCGGTCCTTTGAGGGACCCAATACGGGTATGCCGGTTGAGTTTCGCTCTGGCGGCGGCCTGCTTGGGGTGGTGGCCGCCATCCACACCGGGGTAGCGTGCAGCTACTGGTCTCTGTTGAGCGCCTTGCTTGGTCTGGCGTTTTGCGGCGGGCTGATCGGCCTGGGCAGCATGCGCGCGGCTGGCCTGCTCAGCTTGGCCGTTGTTCTGTCGCAAGCGGTGATGCTGATCGTGCTGTGGGTGGCCAATATCGATCTCAATATGCACACCCTGCCGGTTGTCCTGGTCGCTCTGGGCACGGTCATTCTACCGGCCAGTCTGGCCCTGCGCGACACAGACACGGCCGACCACGCCCCGGCCTGGGACTGGCTCGGCTCTGCCCTGACAGCCCTGGCCATTGTCAGCGCCGGGGCGGCCCTGGTGTGGCTGCTGTCGCCGCTGCGCCTCCAGACCGAGATGGGCCTGTATATGCTGGGCCTCAGCCTGGCGAACACGCTGATTCCGCTTCAACTCCAGTCGCTCAACCGCCCGGCTGAGCCGCTTTCGGGCCAGACCACATGAATGGCCCGATACCCCTGCCCGACGCCTCGGCCCTGATCCTGGCCGGCGGCAAAAGCTCGCGCATGGGCCGGCCCAAGGCGCTGCTGCCGTTTGCCGGCAAGCCGCTGATCGTCCATACAGTACGACACTTGGCCACCCGCTTTGCCGATATCGTGGTGGTGGCCGCCCCAGGACAAGACCTGCCGCAGCTCCCGGTAACGCTTGTCCACGATGCGCTTGCCTATCAGGGACCGGTCGGGGGGATCTATTACGGCTTACAGGCCGCCCGCCGGGCCGTCTGTTTTGTGAGCTCGTGCGACGCGCCGTTTCTGAACCTGGAACTGGTGGCGCGGCTGATTGCGCTGAGCGACGGCTATGACGTGGTGGTCCCGGTATGGCAGGACCGCTTGCAGCCCTTGCACGCGGTCTACCGGCGCAGCGTCATTCCCCTGCTGCAATCCCAGCTCGAACGCGGCCAGCTGCGACCTGTTGCCCTGTACGACACCGTTCGGACCAGGCGGGTCAGCTCCGAAGAACTCCGCGGGTTCGATCCCGACGGCCACAGCTTCCGCAATCTGAACAGCCCCCAGGATTATCAGGCCGCCCTGGAACTGTGGCCGCGTCTGCGCCCGAGCGCTTACCCTATCGCCTGTACGGTTGAGTTATTCGGGGTCGCCCGGCTCAAAGCCCGGACCGGTCGGGTGTCTCTGAACCTCCCGTCCGGGGCTGACCTCGGTGCTGTGTTGGCCGCCTTGGCAGACCGGCTTCCAGCCCTGCGCGGGTCGGTGCTGAGCCAGGACGCCCAGCGGCTGGGACCGGGCTTTGCGTGCAATGTGAACGGCCAAGCGTTTATCACCGACATGCGCGCTCCGCTGCGGGACGGAGATAGTGTGCTGATTGTGTCGAGCGATGCGGGCGGGTGAAGAAGAGACGGAAAGGCACAGGTCGAAAATAAGACGCCTTCCCCATTGTTTCTTTTTGTCTGCCAATTTTCTACAAGGGCGGTGTGTACGGATTCCACGGCCGCTTGCTGCACATCGATCTGTCGCGCCGGCGTGCCAACTGGCGTTCCCTGGAAGAATCGCGTCTGCGTGCCTTTCTGGGCGGGGTCGGGCTTGGCACAAGCCTGCTGTACGACTATGCGCCGGCCGGGGTTGAGCCGTTTGCCGCGGACAATCCGCTGATCTTTGCCAGCGCGCCCCTCGTTGGCAGCGGGCTGACCACCACGGCCAAGCTGGCGGTGGTGACCAAATCGCCGCTGACCGGCTGTATCGCCGATTCACTGTCCTCAAGTTTCTTCGCCCTGGAACTCAAACGCCTCGGCGTTGACGCGCTGCTCATCAGCGGTCGGGCCAGGGAACCGGTCTGGGTCTGGATTTCCGACAAACAGGTCGAACTCCGTGAAGCCGCGGGGTTGTGGGGCAAGAGCGCCAGGGAGACCGAGACCGCGCTGCGGGCGGCTCTCAACACCGCCGAGGCGCGTATTGCGGCAATCGGCCCGGCGGGGGAAAACCGTGTCCGTTTTGCCACCATCAGCAACGAGGGCCGTCATGCCGGCCGGGGTGGGGTGGGGGCGGTGATGGGGGCAAAAAACCTCAAGGCGATTGCTCTGCGTGGCCAGCATAAGACTGCGGTGGCGGACCCGGCCGGCGTTGAGGCGCTGGCCGCGGCCTTGCGCCGGCGCAGCCGCGGCCCGCTGACCGCCAAATACCGGGAGCTTGGCACGGTGGCCAACCTGTCGGTATTCAACCGCCTGGGCAGCCTGCCGACCCGCAATTTTCAGCAGTCCAGCTTTGCCGGGGCAGAAGCCCTGAGCGGTGAGGCCCTGCTGGACACCAATTTCAGCCGCGCCCATGGCTGCGCGTCGTGTACGATTCGCTGCGAGCGCCTGTTCAAGGCCAGGAGCGGCGCAGAGCAGCGGCTTGAGTATGAAACCTTGTTTGCGCTAGGCCCGCTGTGCGGGATTGCGGACCCCGAGGTTGTGCTGCAAGCGGCTGGCCTGTGCGACCACTACGGTCTGGACACGATCAGCACCGGCGGCACCATCGCCTGGGCTATGGAATGCGCCGAAAAGGGCCTGTTTCCCCAGGACGCAGGGCTGGGCTTTGGCCGGACCGGGGCCCTGTTGGCGACAATTGCGGCTATTGGCGAGCGCCGTGACCAGGGCGTGCTGCTGGCCGAGGGATCCAAGCGGGCCGCGGGCCGGCTGGGGCCGGAGGCCGAGCGCTTGACCGTGCAGGTCAAGGGCATGGAGTTGCCCGGCTATGAGCCGCGCAGCCTCAAGACCATGGCCCTGGGGCTGGCGGTCAGCCCGCGCGGGGCCTGCCATAACCGGTCTGGGGCCTATGAGGCCGATTTTTCCGGTCAGGTTGACCGCCTGCGGGTCGATGACAGCCGGGGTCAGTTCGTGGCCGCCTCCGAGGATTTTGCCGCGGTCCTGGACTCGCTGATCGTGTGCAAGTTTCTGCGCAAATGCTTTGACGACTTCTACCCCGAGACGGCCCGGCTGCTGGAGTGTGTCACCGGCTGGCCGGTGTCGGCCCACGAGCTGTGCCAGGTCGGCGAGCGTATCACCAGCCTCAAAAAGCGCTTCAACATCCGCGAGGGCTGGCAGCCCCAGGACGACTGGCTGCCGCCCCGGCTGCTGAACGAGACCCTGCCGGGCGGGCCGGTCGCCGGCGTCGGCCTCACCCCGGATGAGTTGCGGCGCATGATCCAGAGCTATTATCAGGCTCGCGGCTGGCGGCCGGACGGGACAATCCCGGGCCACAAGCTCCACGCCCTGGGGTTGTGAACCGGCTATACTTTCCGCGTCCGGTTTGCTACCCTGCCGCTGATATCCGCCCGACAGCAGCCTTTCCAAGGAGGAAGATATGCGTACAGGACACCACCCACCCTTCAGCCACCTGATGTGGATTTTTGCCGCCCTCATACTCGGGGCCTCATCTCCGGCCTGGGCCGCGGAGGATCAGAGCTATCAAGCCTTGGTGAAGTGGGTTGAACAGCACCGGGAAGCCCCGCCGATGTTTGAGCCTGGACAGACCCTGGGCGTACAAGACCGCCAAGCCCTTGAGCCCTTCATTCCCCAGTCGGCCTGGGAGTACTATTTCTTTGACGATATGCAGATGGCCATTGCCGAGACCGGCGACTATCCACCCCCGCCTGAGTGGGGCAAGAATGTCCCGACTGGCTACTATCTGGATGACGAGGGCGTGCTGGTCGATTTCAAGGGCGGCGGCTTTCCGTTTCCGACCATCGCCCCCGACGACCCGCAGATCGCCGTCAAGGTCATCTGGAATATGCTGTGGCGGCCCGGGACCGACGATTATGTGATGCCAATGGTGGCTTGGTCGCGCAGTGAACATGGTCAGCTTGACCGAGAGTTTGAGTTCACCTCAATCAACGCCCAATATGCGCTCGGAGCAAACTGCCTGGTACCCGGCTATGAAGAGGTCCGGACCAAGTCCCTGATGGAGTTCCGCTCTCCCCGCGATATGGCCGGAGCCAAGAACCTGTCGATCACCTATGTCGATCACTACAAGGAAGACAGCGGCTGGATGTATCTGCCCTCCCAGCGCAAACCGCGGCGTACCCTGGCCTCAGAGCGGACGAGCGAACTCATGGGCATGGACTTTACCAGAGAAGACCAGATGGGCTTTGGCGGCAAGGTCCATGAACAGAACTGGACCTATCTGGGTCGCAAGAAGATCCTGGCGACCACCAATGTCGAGACCAACCCGGAGGCCGGTGGCCCCCACCTGTGGGTGCCGAACAATGCCCGCTGGGAGTTGCGCGACAGCCATGTACTGCTGATAGATCCCAAAAGCGAGTCCCACCCCTACAGCCACAAAATTGTCTTTATTGACGCCGAGACCTACTGGACCCACTGGATGTTTGCCTTTGACCGGCGGGACGACAAGCTGCTGCGGATGAACCAGCACTTTCTGAAGTACTCGGAGAGCTATGCCGATGAGCCGGCTGCCCAGGCACCCTATCTCAAGCAGGACTTTTCCAACAATCTCGGCCATTACGTTTTCATTCATGTCGGTGAGACCGACATCAACGCCAAAAAGCCCCACGCGACCTACTCCCACTGCTATGTGATGCGAAGGACCTTCTCGCCGGGCCGGGCCAAACAGTTCTACTCGCTGCGCAACATGGTCAGCGGCCGACGCTAAGGGGGACAGCGGTGCGATGTGCTCTTTCCCGGATGCTGCTCGCCGCTCCCCTGCTCGCCCTCGGTTTGCTGAGCGCCACGCCGGCCCAGGCGCAGTCTTTCCGTGAGCGCGTCATGCAGCGTTTTTTCCCGTATGAGGCCGGCACACCGCAGGTCGCCGGTGTCCGCCCCGGCATGACCCTGGACAGCACCAACGCCAGCGCCGCGGCCGCGGTCCTGCCGCTCGAGATCCTGAACTATATTGCCGCCGGCGACTTCTCGGTCGTGGTCCAGGAGACGACCAATCTGCCGACTCGCCAAGCGTTTCTTG
Source organism: uncultured Binatia bacterium (SeqCode) (assembly GCA_965200965.1). Lineage (GTDB taxonomy): Bacteria > Desulfobacterota > Binatia > Bin18 > Bin18 > JAAXHF01. The sequence goes on along the minus strand of OZ241744.1, from coordinate 1,798,471 downwards.
ACGCCACCCTGCAACACGCCGAAGGGGTGATCGCCGCCGAAGACATCCTCCAGAACTATGTGGCCGGCCAGCCCTTTCCCCTGCTGGAGGCCGACGACCCCCAGGCCGGGCTCAAGGCGGCCTGGAATCTGCGCTACCGTGACCAGGGCGACACCAGCCAGATGTGGGCCATCAATTCCCTGCTGAACACCGCCGGCACGGTTGAGCGCAGCACGCGGTTTGCCTTTCTGTCGCTGTACGGCATGCACCGGCCCGACCCGGCCCGCAACGTGGCCCAGTGGCAGCGTCAGGGGGTGTTCACCAAACGCTACTCGCTGATGGTCGCCCCCTCTGACGTGGAGGGCAACCAGCTCGTCGGCGTCACCTACGACAACGACGCCCGGCCCCAGGACCAGTGGGCCTATGACCCCAAGAGTCGGCGGACGCGCAAGGTCGTGTATAATCCGTATGTCTCGCCCGAGCGGGGCGTTTTGCTGATTGAGGACCGGTCCGGTTTTCTGGGCTATATCGCCGACTACGAGTGGACCTTTGTTGAAGAAAAAGTTGTGCTGACCCCCGGCCCGATCAAGGCCGACCGGCCGACCTGGGGCGGCAAGGCCAACTGGTACATGGTCAATCCGTGGGAGCTGCGCCTGGCGGTCGTTGTCGAGGGCACGCCCAAAATCTCCCATCCGCTGTACAGCCGCCGGGTGCTGTACATGGATGTGCAAACCGCCCTCCCGTTGTACGCCCTGACCTACGGTCACGAGGGCAAGCACAAGCGGACATTCTTCGTGGTGGGTCGCCACCCCGAGTATGACCCCTGGGATAATAAGGAGTGGTTTGCCCAGATCGCCGCCCAGGGGTCGGTTGACTATCAGTTGCAGCGGGCCAATACGTTTGAGGTCTACAAAATTCTCTTCAACCGGCCGCTGAGCCCCAATCAGTTCAGCGTGATGACGCTGATGTTGCAGGGCAAGTAAGTCCACGGGACAAGCGGCAATCCCACGGCTCCCTCGCCTCAGGCGTGGGTCTGAATGCAAGCACGACCGGCGTGGTCTGCTCTGGCTGTTCAACTCGTGCCAGTCGAGGCACGGCGTATTATTCTCCCCAAAACCGTTGCTTGACCCAACCCTGATCAAACGGCGTCCAGAAGTTCGGGATCAGGCGCAGCCGGTGGATTTTCCACTCGCCGTGCTGCCGCGCGTACTCCTCTTCGTAGCGGGCCGAACCCCAGACCGCCTGCGGCCCGCCCTCGGACAGCATGGTACACGGCTCCAGCAGGTACCAGCGTCCGCTGGCCCGGTCGCCCTTGACCTCAATCTGGGGGTTCATCACATAGTGGACGGCAAACGACAGGCTTTTGGGAATGGCGCGGAAAAAGGTCCGAATCGCCTCGCGGCCCTCATAGTGGCCAAAACTGCCGCCGTCCCAACTGGCGTCCTCAGTAAAGCAGCCGACAAACGCCGCTTCGTCGCGTTCATCAGCACCCGCGCAGTAGCGGGCTTTGAGCTGCTTGATGGCTTCAATGTCTTCCAGGGTCTGGATACGTTGGGCGAGTTCTTCGATCTGCATGGTTGCTCCCTCCTCAGGCTGAGCCGAGCCTAGCCCTTCGGCCCGCTGTGGGTCAAGCCAGACGCGGCCAGCACGCCTTGACGTTCCCGCCTTTTCCTCTTACACTCCCGGCTGGAACGGGAGGGGGGCGGAGTCATGGAAAAAGGCCAATCTGCACGGGTGCTTGTGCTCCACGGCCCGAATCTCAACCTGCTCGGACAGCGCGAACCCGAAATCTATGGCTCTACGACACTTGCCGACATCAACGCCAGTCTGCTTGAGTTGAGCCGCGAGTTGGGGCTTGAGGTCGAGTCCTTTCAGTCCAACCATGAAGGTGCCCTGGTTGATCGCATTCAGGCCGCGCGCGAGCAGTACGCGGCGATTATCATCAATGGCGGGGCGTATACACATACCAGCGTGGCCATCCTGGATGCGCTGCTGGCGGTCGGCTTGCCGGTCGTTGAGGTTCACCTGTCGAGCCTCTACAAGCGCGAGGAATTTCGTCACCACTCGTACCTCGCCCGGGTCGCCGTTGGCCAGGTCTGTGGCTTTGGAGCCCAGAGCTATCTGTTAGGGCTGCGAGCGGTGGCCACACTACTGCACAATGGAACTTGACGATATCAGAAAGCTCATTGAGCTGATGGAAGAAAAGGGCTTGGCCGAGTTGGAACTCAAAAACCGGCTGGGCGAGGTCCGCCTCGTCCGGGGGATTGCCCGCTCGGCCCGCGAGGCCGAGCCTGTGGTCCCGCCGCCGACCGCGGCTTCGGTCGCCACCCAGCCGTCCAAGGCTGCCACCCCGGAACCATTCGATCCGGGCTTGGCCATTCATTCGCCGATGGTCGGGACCTTCTATCGCGCTCCGAACCCCGATGCCGAGCCCTATGTTGAGATTGGAACCGTCGTGGAAAAGGGCGTGGTGGTGTGCATCATCGAAGCCATGAAAATGATGAACGAGATTCAGGCCGAACAGCGCGGTCGGGTGACCAGGATTTTGGTCGAAAATGCCGAACCGGTCGAATATGAGCAGCCGCTGTTTGTCTTAGAGCCGGTCTGAACATATGGTGGTCCGAGCTCGAAATGGAGAGCGTGTGTTCAGGCGAGTCCTGATTGCCAACAGAGGCGAGATTGCGGTTCGGATTATCCGGGCCTGTCGCTCGCTCGATATTGCGACCGTTGCTGTGTATTCAACGGCCGACAAAGACGCCTTGCATGTTCGTCTGGCCGATGAGAGTGTCTGTATCGGGCCGCCCGAGCCGGCCGGCAGTTATCTGAATATCCCGACGATTGTCAGCGCAGCGCTGTCTTTTGGTGCCGATGCGGTCCATCCGGGCTATGGATTTCTGTCGGAGAATGCAGACTTTGCCGAAGCCTGCCAACGCTCTGGGCTGGTGTTTATCGGGCCCCGGGTGCGCAACATCAAACTCATGGGCGATAAACCGCGCGCGCGCCGGATCATGGAAAAGGCCAAGGTCTCGGTCCTGCCCGGTACGACCGCGGCCGTCTCGGATGTCCGCGAACTCCAGGCGGTTGCCGCCCAGATCGGTTTTCCGGTCCTGCTCAAAGCCGCGGCCGGCGGTGGGGGGCGCGGCTTGCGCATTGCACATGATCCGGGTGAGTTGGCCGCCCTGTTTGCGGTTGCCCGCGACGAGGGCGAGAAGGCGTTTGGCAACGGCAGTCTGTATGTGGAGAAGTATTTGGACAACGCGCGGCATATCGAGTTCCAGATTGTGGGAGACCAGCACCGCAACGTCATCCATTTGGGCGAACGCGAGTGCTCGATCCAGCGTCGCTATCAGAAGTTGATCGAAGAGGCACCGTCGCCGGTCCTGACCAAAAGACAGCGGGACAGGATGGGGGCCGCCGCGGTCAAGGCGGCCCGGGCCGTTGGCTACACCAATGTCGGGACAATTGAGTTTTTGGTCGATCCCAAGGGGCGATTCTATTTTATTGAGATGAATACCCGGGTCCAGGTTGAGCATCCGGTGACCGAGATGGTCACCGGCATCGACATTGTCCAGGCCGGGATTCGCTCGGCCGCGGGCGAGCCGCTGGCCTGGAAACAGCGAGAGATCACTGCCCGTGGGCACGCCATTGAGTGCCGGATCGTGGCCGAAGATCCCCGCACCATGCTGCCTTCCCCGGGCAAAATCCGTGGCTATGCCGCCCCGGGTGGAATCGGTATTCGGGTTGAATCGGGGGTGACCGATCGCTCGCTAGTGCCGATGTACTACGATTCCCTGGTGGCCAAGGTGATCGCCAGCGGGGCCAGCCGCGAGGAGGCCATCCGGCGTATGCGGACGGCGCTGGCCGAGTACCAGCTCGGCGGCGTTCAGACCAATATCCCTTTTCATCAGCGCATCTTGCAGGACTCTGATTTTCTGGCGGGCAACATTCATACCAGGTATCTGGAAGAGTTCCTGAGCGCTCAGCACGACGCGGCTCAAGACCTGACGCGGATTCGGCAGGTTGCCTAGCACAGGGAGGAGCGCACTATGGCTGACGGGTGGACAGCGGCTCCTGCTGCGCGGCGCTGGCTGACAACGCTGGCGGTCGTCCTGTGGGCCGGTTTGGTTCAGGCCCAAAATCGGACGCTGACCCCCACCGCGTTGGCCCAGCCGGCTCCACCGGCGGTCGAGCCGGACACCGCGGACGACAGTGGTGTTGCGCCGCGGGTGGTGTTTGACCAGCCGGTGTATGATTTTGGCACAGTTGAGCAGGGCGAAAAGGTGACCCACCTGTTCCGCTTTCACAATCGGGGGGGAAGAGACCTGCGGATCGAGTCAATCAAGGCTTCGTGCGGCTGCACCGCCGCCGTTCTCTCAGACAACCTCATCCCGCCCGGCGGGCAGGGCACGATCAGCGCGACCTTTGATACCGGCCAATTTCTGGGTGAAAAAAAGAAGACCGTTGTCGTGCATACCAACGACCCCGGGCAGGCGGCTGCAACCCTGACCCTACAGGGTGAGATCCGGGTTGAGGTGGCGGCCGATCCGTCCCAGTTGTACATCGGCCGGCTGGCCTACGGCAAGGCGGTCAGCCGCCGGGTTGAGGTCATATCCAGCGCCGATGTTGAGATCACCCAGGTAAGGAACACCCACCCTTCGGTTCGTGTGCGGACCGAGCCGCTCCAACGAGACGGCCAGCGGGGCAAAACCCTGATTGTGACCGTGGCCGAAGACGCCCCGCTAGGCCGTCTGAACGACCAGATTACCGTGACCACGACCAGCCCAAAGCGTCCGTCGGTGCTCATCCCGGTCTTTGGCAGCGTTGAGGGCGAACTCGTCGTCCGGCCGCCCCAGGTCACCTTTGGCGTGGTGCCGCCGGGCGCGGACACAACCCGCAGGGTCACCATCACCAATCGGTCCAAGATGCCGGTGCGCATCAACCGGGTCACAAGCACGGCCGGGCGGGTGGCGGCCCGGCTGGCAACGGTCACCGAGGGGGCCGAATACACGCTGGTGATGAAGGTTGCGGCAGATAGTCAGCCGGGCCGCATCCAGGGCGAAGTGCAGGTTTTTACCGATCACCCGCTCGAAAAAACGCTCAGCATCCCGCTGTATGGGCGGGTGGCTGAGCCGTCCCGGGCCCCGCGCTGAGCCGACTCGACAAAACATGGCTGCTGACCCGCCCGTTGCCGCTCACCTGCATCCGGTGTCTGACACGCAGGCCGAGGTACTGGCCGCTGTGCCGACGCTCAGGCCCGGAGAGCGGCTGCGCGTCGCTGGGCTCAAAGGCGCGGCGCGGGCCTTCTTTGTGGCCGGCTGTCTCCAACAGCCACGCCCAACCCTGTGCGTGCTCGAATCCGACCGGGCGGCAGAAGCCTTTGCCGAGGACCTGCGCCTGTTTCTCGCCGGCCAGCCCGGGCCGGACGGTACCGCCGCCCGCCGCCTCCACTTCTACCCGGCCTGGGACGTGCCAGCCTTTGAGGGGCTGTCGCCCAGCAGCGACGCGGTGGCGGCTCAGCTTGAGGGCCTCTATTATCTGCTGTCGCTCAGCGCCCCGGTGATCGTCACCAGCGCCCCGGCACTCAGCCAGCGGGTCATGCCCCAGGAAGAGTTCATGCTTGCCACCCGGCGCATTGCCCGCGGCCAGGATCTGGCCTTGACCGAGGTCGCCGACGGCCTGCTCCAGTGGGGCTATCGACGGGTTCCAGTGGTTGAGGAAAAGGGCGAGTTGAGTGTCCGCGGCGGCCTGCTTGACGTGTTTCCGCCGCTGTCCGACGCGCCCATCCGGGCCGAGTTCTTTGGCGATGTGGTAGAGTCCTTGCGGACCTTTGACCCGTCCTCGCAGCGTTCCCGCGCCCCGCTTGACGAAGCCATGCTGCTGCCGATGCGTTTTTTTTCGGTAGCCTGCTTGCAGGCCGCCACCCGCTCAATTGAAGCTGCCCTGGCAGCCAGTGAGATGCCCCATCGGGAACAGCAACGCCTGACCGACAATGTGAAAAGCGGTCTGTTGTTCCCCGGCGTCGAAGCCTTTTTGCCGTGGCTCTATCCGGCCCTGGAGAGCCTGTGGGACTACCTCCCGCCCCATACGCTGGTCTGGCTGGTCGATCCGCTGGCTACCCAGGCCAGTCTGGAACAGAGCTGGGAGGCCCTCACCCAGCAGGCCGAGGCTGCCTCTATGCACGGCCATTTTGCCGCTCAACCCGAACAACTCTATGTGCGGCCCGAAGACCTGCGCCGGTACCTCACCGGCCCGGTGTGTGAGCTGCTCGGTCTTGAACATGTCGAGGCTGACCACACGGTCAGTTCTTCGCTGCTGCGGAGTGCCCTGCCCAAAAGCGGCACCGGCGGCCTGGCGGCCCTTGTTGATCGGCTGCGGCAGTGGCAAGAGGAGCGCACCGGGGTGTTCCTGACCGTATCGAGCCGGGTCCAGGCCACCCAGCTCCAGCAATTGCTGCTGGGCCACGAACTCGAGTCAGCCATTGTGCCGGCCGCCGAGTGGTCCCAGCGCTCGGCCAGGCCCGGCCAGCCACCCGGCGTCGCTATTCTGCTCGGTTCCGTCTCGCAGGGCTTTGCGCTGCCGGCCGACGGCCTGGTGTTTATCGCCGAGGAAGACATCTTTGGCGAGCGCCGCCACCGCCGCCGCGCCCGGCCCCGGCCTGTTGCCGATTATCTGACCGGGCTGGGTCAGCTGCAGGTCGGTGATTATGTCGTGCATATTGACCACGGCATCGGCCGCTACCAGGGGTTGCGTCATCTGTCGGTGGCCGACACCGAGGGCGACTATCTCCAGCTTGAGTACGCCGACAGAGACCGGCTGTACCTGCCGGTTGAGCGGATCAACCTGGTCCAGAAGTACGCCGGGAGCGGCGAGCGCCGCCCGGCCCTTGACCGTCTGAGCGCGCTCGACAAATGGGAGCGGGTCAAACGCAAAACCCGAGAAGCCATTCTGGCTATGGCGCGAGAGCTGCTGGAGATGCACGCAGTACGCGAGGCCACCCAGCGCCCGACCCTGGCGGTGGATGGGCCGGAGTATAGAGAGTTTGTGGCCGGCTTTCCGTTTGAGGAAACGCGTGGCCAGCGGCTGGCCATTGATGATGTCCTGGCCGACCTCAGCAGCCCCAAGCCGATGGACCGGCTGGTGTGCGGCGATGTCGGCTACGGAAAAACCGAAGTCGCCCTGCGGGCCGCCTTTCTGAGCGTGATGGCCGGCAAACAGGTGGCCGTGTTAGTCCCGACCACCGTGCTGGCTCAGCAGCACGGCGAGACCTTTGCCCGCCGTTTTGCCGGGTATCCGGTGCGGGTTGAGGTGCTGAACCGTTTTCGTTCGCCCCAGGAGGTCAGAGCCGTGGTCCGCGGCTTGGCCGGCGGTCAGGTCGATATTGTCATCGGCACCCACCGGCTACTCCAGCGCGACATTGTGTTTAAACGCCTGGGGCTGATCGTGATTGACGAAGAGCACCGCTTTGGGGTAGCCCACAAGGAAAAGATCAAGAAGCTGCGCCACCTCGTTGATGTGCTGACCCTGTCCGCCACCCCGATTCCCCGCACCCTCAACATGGGCCTGATCGGTCTGCGTGACCTGAGCGTGATCGAGACCCCGCCGGTTGACCGGCAGGCCATTCGGACCTATGTGACGCGCTTTGATGAGGACCTGATCCGGTCGGCCATCCTGCGTGAGCTGGAGCGGGGCGGCCAAGTCTTTTTTGTCCACAACCGGGTGGAGAGCATTGAGCGTATGGCCGACCATCTGCGCGAGCTGGTGCCCGAAGCCAGCCTGGCGGTCGGTCACGGCCAGATAGCCGAACGCGAGCTCGAGACGGTCATGCTCGACTTTCTCCACCACCGCACTAATGTGCTGCTGTGTTCCTCGATCATTGAGTCAGGTCTCGATATTCCGACGGCGAACACGATTCTTATCAACCGGGCCGACCAGTTCGGCCTGGCCCAGCTCTACCAACTCCGGGGCCGGGTCGGCCGCTCGGCCCAGCGCGCCTATGCCTACCTGCTGATCCCCGGCCAGCACCGGCTGACCAAGGATGCCAGCCGGCGCCTGGAGGTGCTTGAGGAGTTGGACGATCTCGGCGGCGGCTTTCGTCTGGCCGCCCACGATCTGGAAATTCGGGGTGCTGGCAACCTGCTGGGCAAAGAACAGTCGGGCAATGTCGCCGCGGTCGGCTTTGAGTTGTACGCCCAGATGTTGGAAGAAACCGTCGCCGAACTCAGGGGCGGCCAGATACAGGTCCAGATTGAGCCGGAGATTCAACTCGGCATTCCCGCCTATATCCCCGAAGCCTACATCCCGGACGTCAACCAACGCCTGGTGTTCTACAAGAAATTGGCCAATGTCCAAACCCGGGACGAGTTGGAAGAACTCGGCGAGGAGCTGGAAGACCGCTTCGGTCCCCTGCCCGAACTCGTCTTGTCGCTGATTGAGGTCATGGACTTGCGCCGGGTGTTGCGCGCCTGTCTGATCACCGCGGTCGCAAAACGCGCCGAGTTGCTCACCGTCCACTTTCACCCCGATTCGCCGATCAAGCCCGAGCGGCTCATCGCCTTTATCCAGCACGACACGCGGCCGTCGAACGTGACGCCCGACTTCCGCCTGAGCCTGGGTCTCACGCCGGGTGAGGATGTCATCCGGTCGGTCAAGACGCTCTTGCGCGAGCTGGGCGAGGCGTGTTAACCTGCAAGCCGCAGGCCCCCCAGTCAAGGAGAACGCTGAGCGCTCTCCTGTGGGAGACAAGCATGAAGAGTCTCGCTTTGGTGTTTGCCGTCCTGGCTATGGCAACGGTCGCTCAGGCCGAAACCCTCAACCGTATTGTCGCCACCGTTGACGGGCAGCCGATCACGCTCCGGGAACTCGATACCTTCGGTAGCCAGATGAACAACCGGGCGGCCATGATGTATCCCCAGGGGGCGGCCGACATGACCCGGCGCGACTTTCTTGACGCTCTGCTCATGAACAAAATGATCGAGAATGAGGTTGATGCGCAGGGCCTGAAGGCCACCGCCGAGGATGTCGATAGCTATATCGAACGGATTAAGAGCCAGGGTGAACTCGACGATGAACAGCTCGCCGCGGCCCTGGCCGATCAAGGCTTGACCATAGAGCAGTACCGCAAACAGATCGCCCAGGAAATTGAGCAGGCGCTGTTGATGAATAAAGAGGTCAGCTCCCGGATCAGTATTACCAACGAGGCTGTCCAGCGTTATTACCAGGCCCACCAGGACGACTACGCCATCCCCGACCAAGTCCGTATTCGGCATATTTTCCTGCCTGTGTCGCCCGGTGCCGACCCGGGCGAGATGCTGAAAATGACAACCTTGCTCGAGACGCTGCACGACCGGGCAAACCGGGGCGAGGACTTTGCGACCCTGGCCTTGACCTACTCTCTTGGGCCGGGCGCGGACCAGGGCGGCGATCTCGGATTTTTTGAGCGCGGCCAGATGGACCCCGCCATTGAAGAGATGGCCTTTTCGATCCCAGAGGGGGAGATAAGCCCGCCTTTTGAGACTTCAACCGGGGTCCATCTGATCAAGGTCGAAGAACGCGATATCGCCGGGGTGAAGCCTCTCGCCGAGGTCCAGGAAGGGATCCGCTCCCAGCTCTACAATACAGAGTTGAGCAAGCGCTATCGACGCTGGTTCCAGGACGAGCTGCGCTTCCGTCATCATATTGAGGATTTTCTCACCGACCCGGAAGGCGCGCCCTACACGGGTGCGCAGCGCGCCCAAGGGGCCGAGGAAGATCCCCTGGACGAAGCGGCCGACTACGCCGAGGGTCAGGACATGGCCGAGCCGAACGCGCCCGCCGGCCAGGACCAGCCCCCAGCACGAGGCTTCTTCAGCCGTCTGTTTGCGGATGAGGAAGAGGACGACGAACTCGCTGCGCTTGGTGACCAGGACCAGCAGCCCCAAGAAGAGGGCTTCTTCAGCCGTCTGTTTGCGGATGAGGAGGACAGAGACGAGGAGGCTGAATAAGCTCTGGCCGCGCCGACCCGGCTGAACACGCTGGCGGGGGAGCAGACGGAGACTTGAGTCTGCCGTGGTTTTGGTGCTTTGTCTCTCCGGGCGCGAGGCTTGAGCGCATGCACGGACAATCCGCCCCGCGGCTCATCGGCGTCACCATGGGCGACCCGGCCGGGATCGGGCCTGAGATTGTGCTCAAGTCGGCCCAGACCCCCGGGCCGCGTCTTGTCGTCTTAGGCGATCCGGTCGTTCTGGCAGAAACCGCCCGCCGCCTTGGCCTGCCGCTCAGCGTGCTCCCTTGGGTGGCGGCCCAACCATATCCCCCAGACCCCGGCGTGTTGCCAGTCATCCCCTTCTCCCAGCTCCCGGCCCAGCAGCGAGTTCCCGGCCGACCGACCGTGGCCGGCGGCGAGGCATCGTATCGCTATGTTGAGGCCGGGGTGCGCCTGGCACGCGACAAAGCCATTGAGGCGCTGGTGACAGCCCCGATCAGCAAGGTCATGTGGCGGGCGGCCAAGCGCGACTATCCCGGCCATACCGAACTCCTGGCCAGCCTCACCCACAGCCCGGATGTGCGCATGATGCTGGTCGGCAGCCGTCTGCGGGTTGTGCTGGTCACGACCCATATTCCGTTCATGCAGGTGGTTGCCGCCCTGTCCAGCCGCCGCATTCTGAGTACGCTGGTCCTCACCGCCCGCCACTTGGCCCGCTTTCACGGCCTGAATCAGCCGCGCCTGGCGGTGGCCGGGCTGAACCCCCACGCCGGCGAGGGTGGCCTGTTTGGTGACGAGGAAGACCGTCTGATACGCCCCGCGGTTCGCCACGCCGGCGAGCTGGGTCTGGTGGTGGTCGGTCCCCTGCCGGCCGATTCGGTATTTGTCCGGGCGGCCGGCGGCGAGTTTGACGCCGTGATCTGTCTCTACCACGATCAGGGTCTGATCCCGCTCAAACTGCTGTCGTGGACCGACGGGGTGAACGTCACCATCGGCCTGCCGATCGTCCGCACCTCGCCCGACCACGGTACCGCCTTTGATATTGCCGGGCGCGGCACGGCCGACCCACGCAGTATGCAGGCCGCCCTGCGGCTGGCCGGCCGCATGATCGGACCGACGGAGACGCTATGAAGCCTGTCAACCCGGCTATTTTCCGCGAGTACGATATTCGGGGCGTAGCTGAGCAGGACTTTGACGCCGACTTTGCGTTTGTGCTCGGCCGGGCCTATGGCAGCCTCCTCGTGCGGCAGGGTAAGTCGCGGGTTGCGGTTGGCCGGGACTGTCGGCTCAGCTCCGAGCCCTATGCCGCGGCCCTGCGGGACGGCCTGTGCGCAACCGGGCTTGAGGTGTTGGATATCGGGGTGTGTCCGACCCCGCTGCTGTATTTCTCGCTGCACCATTACGATCTGGACGGAGGGATTCAGGTCACCGGCAGCCATAACCCGGCCGACCACAACGGCTTCAAAATCTGTCTCGGCAAGACCACGCTGCACGGCCCGGATATCCAGCACTTGCGGTCTTTGATTGATCGCGCGCACCTTTCGGGCCGGGGGCGACAGGTCCCGACCGCGATCATCAGGCCCTACCAGGCGTTTCTAAGCCGGCAGTTTGGGCGTCTGGAACGCGAGGTGTCGGTCGTGGTTGACGCCGGCAATGCAACCGCCGGACCGCTTGTGCCGCCGATCCTGCGGGACCTGGGCTGTCGGGTGACAGAGTTGTTTTGTGAGCTGGACGGCCATTTTCCCAACCATCACCCTGACCCGACTGTGCCCGAAAACCTGGCCCAGTTGATCGGCGCGGTCAAAGAGGCTGGGGCTGAGGTCGGCCTGGCCTACGACGGGGACGCCGACCGCCTGGGCGTGGTCGGGCCGACCGGGCGCATTATCTGGGGCGACGAGCTGCTGATCCTGTTCGCCCGTGACATTCTGGCCAGCCACCCCGGAGCGGTGATTGTGTCTGAGGTCAAGTGCTCCCAAGCCCTGTTTGACGAGGTGGCGGCCCGGGGCGGACGGCCCGTGATGTGGAAGGCCGGCCATGCCCTGCTCAAAGCCAAGATGCGTCAGACCGGGGCGCTGCTGGGTGGGGAACTGAGCGGCCACCTGTTTTTTGCCGACCGCTATTTCGGCTATGACGACGCGATCTATGCATCGTGCCGGCTGCTGGAACTGCTGAGCAAATCCAGCCTGGAGCGACTGCTGGCCGAGCTGCCCTCGCGTGTGAACACGCCCGAAATCCGGCTGGCCTGCCCGGATGAGCTGAAGTTCGCCCTTGCCGCCAGGGTCTGTCAGCGTTTGCGCGCCAGCCATACCATCACGGATATTGACGGCGTGCGGGTCACATTTGACCACGGCTGGGGCTTGGTCCGGGCGTCCAACACCCAGCCGGTTCTGGTCCTGCGCTTTGAGGCCACGACCAAGGCCAGGCTAAGCGAGTATCGCGCCCTTGTTGAAGGGATAGTAGAGGAGGCGCGGCACGAGCTGGCAGGCACATAGCGCCGTCCCGGTTCACGAAAGCCGCATGAAAATTCCCCCAGATCAAATCTATGAGTCTGTACGGAAATCCATTATTGCGAGCGCCTCCAGACCGGAAAGGGGGAAATCCGCCGACTTGTTGGCTGGCAGGCGCTTTCCCTGGATGATTCTGTTACGGCGGCAGTGCATTACCATCCGCTACGCCGAACGGGTGCTCTTCAACATGGATATGACGCTTTTCTGAAATTTCGTTCCGTCAGGTTTGATCGTCTGCCTCGGATTCTTCCTTGAATTCTCCCGTCGTCGGCGACCACAAGACCCAACTCCACTCGCCGCCTGTAGGCACTACCTTGTCGGAGGCGACTTTCATGGAGTTGTTGCCCGACGGAGAGCCGTCGGGACGGTATTGATAAACGAGTGTGATGGGCCCCTGATAACCAAGGGACTGAGGATCAAACATTTCTGGAGCAAGAATCTCGATGTCGTGAAGAACGCCTTTTGCATCGTGCATTGAAACGCGACTGCCGCGCTTCAGCACCTGAATGAATCCATCTGGGATAACATTGCCGTCAACAGACGGGATGGCGGTATCGGACAATTCTTCCCACCATTCCCTCAAGTTTCTCACGACATCTTTTGGCAGAGGCGCGTCTCGATCATCTTCGGTCAGCGCGGCCGCATGTTCAAATCGTTCAATCAGGCGTCCAAGGTCTGTGAAAATAGGCTCCGTCAGTCGCAGGCTGCCGTATGTGCCGTCGTAGATGACGATTGCATCGCTGATGGCTTCACGCATGCCACTCCGCACCAATGCGATGTGCGTTGCTACACAGTCAATGTCCTGTGGCGAGACGCTGTACTCTCTGAGGACTGCGTCCTTGAGCGCGGTCGCAATCTGTACCTTCAGCCCCTGCTCACGAACCCAAGGCTGAGCAATTCGCAGAACGACCCCGGTGGTTCGGAAATCACGAGTCTTTGCCGTCAGTCTGGGGTTTTCCTGGCGAAGGTCCTTGTAGAGGTGGTTGGTGTTGCCCTGGCTGTACCCGATCACACGTTCGGTCACTTGGAGCTCGCACTCATACAGGAAACCCGCCTCACATTTCTTGTAATGCCCAGCGATAATGCCCCGGTCCTCAACGGCAGCATTCACATATGTTTGCAGCAGAGGGCGGGAATAGGTGGCATTCGTTTTAGCAAGCCGGATGAAACGTTCGAAAGCAGAGTTCTTCCACTCGACGACACGATAGCGGCGCGCAAGATGAAGATAGACCCCACCGGGGTATGCCTCGCGGATAGCCTGCGGCAGCGTGATGGAGCCAATTCCGTCACCACCAGGCATACTCTGTACGCCCTGTAGCTTAAAGCTGATTTCTCCAACGTTCCTGAGCGGGTAATTCAGATGTGGATCGTTCCCTCCGATCTGAGCGATCGGATCAAACTCTCGGGGCCGCGCGCCGCCCGGGCGAGCGAAATCGTAGACCTTGGAGAAGCCGTCAGGCCAAGTCACGCTGGCGGGTGGGCGTGTCTTCCGCACTCCTAAGGCATCTAGTTCATCAGAGAGGCATCGCGCGTGCATGAACTGCATGAAGCGGTTTTCGAGGTATAAATGTGACGGTTCGACTGACCCCTGCCAATAATCCCTGAAGGTGCTGCCGTGACGCTGGAAGGCTTGCGGGGCCGCAAGCACGGCGAATACGCCCGGCTGCGATCGTCCAATCCGTCCAACCCGTTGACGAAACGCTTTCCGAGAATTCGGTACGTCTACGTTCAAACCCGTAGAAAAATGCGGGATGTTGATGCCGAGCTCAAGTGCCGATGTGGACACCACCCCTAGAAGCTCGCCGTTTTGTAGCGCCCGCTCAATATCCGCCCGGTCCTTTTCTTCATAGCCAGCTCGATAGGGGCGCACTCCGTCATGGGCCAGAGGGTCAACAATTTTTTCAACTCCCTGGCGTGAATCAGCGAACGCAATGAAGCTGCCCTCCTGATTTGAGGTCTTGAGGAGCGAACTCAGGAGATCGCTGACGACATTATAGGAGACATCGGGCATGGAAATATGCAGCAGGCTACGCTCATAAGTGGACGAACCGTTGTCTGATTCGTCCACCAAAACGAAGGGAACCCCGGTGAGCAACGTGAGGTGCTCACCGGGGTTGGCAATCGTGGCGCTGGCCGCAATGATTTGCAGCGGTAGCGTCTTCCGGTTCCGCACAACGATTGCGCGGGCAGCCTGCATACGTCGCAGAAGATAGGCAACGTTACTGCCGAATACGGCCTCAAGAACGTGTGCTTCGTCAAGCACCACGAGTTGCAAATGAGAGAGGAACCGGCGGATACTTTTGGTTGAGACTTGACGCATGAACCAAGCGTGGCAGACATCCGGCGTCATGAGAACGATGCGCGCCCTATCTATAATTCTGTCTCGCTCGTCTGGCCGCACCCCGCCGTGGATCATCCCGACCGTCCCTTCCGCTAAGTCGGTCTTCTCAATTGCCCGCTGCCATGAGCGCATCTGATCAGCGGCCAGCGCCTTGAGTGGATAGAAGACCACAATCCTCGCCTCGGGCTCTTCAGTGAGGAGGCGTAAACTGGCAGCCTGGAAGACAAGCGATTTGCCCGACGCTGTTCCAGTTGACACCACGACATTTTTCCCCGCTGCGACATGTTCAAGCGCCAGAGATTGATGTCGCCACAGGCCCGTGCCCGTTGTCTCAACAGTTGCCAGGAAGTTGCCCGGCGCGCCGCGTCGAAAAGCCTCTGGGATTGGCAATCGCCGTTCTTCACGGGCCGGTAGCTCAATCCGCTCAATGAGCGAGAGATCGCCACTGGCAACCAGTGCGTTCAATGCTTCTCGGATATTCTCCTGCATTCCGGGTCCAATATCACCTGTGGTTGAAATGATCAAGGCGCGAGGATCAGCCGCGAGGCTCCCTGTCCTCCAGGGTCTTGCGCAGGGTCTCCAGCTCTTGGGCCAGCCGGGCCTGCTTGCGGGACACCGACAGCATGTAGCCAAACACGATCAACCAGAAGGCGCTGAACGCGCCGAACAGATACCACATAGCCTTACCTCTCCCAGACCTGCCACGCCTGACGCCGCAACGCCCCTAGCTCGGCGGTCAGGTGCAGGCTGCGCAGGCGTAACCACAGGAGCCAGGCGAACAACACCACAAAAGCCCCGCTGCACACCAGCAGGGTCCAGGCCATTGACGGGGCCATGCTTTCGACCCTGGGATGAATGCCCCGCCACAGACGGATGGAGATGTAGATCAGCGGGATGTTCACGACCCCGACGAGGCCCAGCACCGCGGCGTAACGGGCGATGTGTTCGGTGTCGCCGCCAACTTGGCGCAGCAGCACATAGGCAGCATACACGACCCACAGGACGAGTGTCATCGTCAGCCGGGGGTCCCAGGTCCACCACACGCCCCAGCTGGCTTTGGCCCAGACCGAGCCGGTGACGATGAACAGGGTGCAAAACACCATGCCGACCTCGGCCGCGGCCCGGGCGAGCAGGTCGGCCCTGCGCTCGCCCTTCCACAGAAACGAGACGCTTGCCCCGGCCACGATGACAAAGCCGGCAAACGCATTCCAGGCTGCCGGCAGGTGATAATAGAAAATGCGTTGCACGACTCCCAGGTTTCTCTCGGTGGGGACGTATACAAAAATCATGCCCAGGGCGGCCAGCATGGCCACACAACTCAGCCAGGGCAGGACAGTCTCGGCAAAGGGTGCGAGTTTTTTCATGTCGGTTTCTCTCATTCATGAAAACGTTTCGTCAGATCGAAAGGAAGGCGAGACGTTCACTCCTTCACCGTCTGACCAAACAGCAGCCAGCCGGCCACCACAAAGACGACATCGCAAGCGACCAGGACCCGCAGCCACATCCCGGTCCAGTCTCCTCCGCTCAGCAGCGCGCCGGTGGCTTGGACCGCGGACAGCAGCAGGGGGACTAGGAGCGGCAATACTACCAGGGGAAAGAGGACCTCACCGGCTCGGGTGCGCACGGCCAGGGCGGCGAACAGCGTCCCCAGGGCCGAAAAGCCAATGATGCCGAGCAGGATGAGAAGCGGCAGGCCGAGCAAAGACCACGACACCGGCAGGCCGCAGAACACGATGGTGAGCGGTACGACAATCACCTCGACCAGTGACAGAAAAACGATGTTGCCGATCAACTTGGCCACAAAGATGTCGCTCGGCTCAAGCGGGCACAGCAGCAGGCCGGACAGACAGCCCCGCTCCTGTTCAATCAGAAAGGTCTGTCGCAGGCTCAACATGCCGGCAAACAGCAGACCGACCCACAACACCGCCGCGCCGACCTGTGGATTGCGCACCCGCTCTGGACCGAGGGCGAAGACCCACGCCAGCACGATCAGGATCGCCAGCACAAAGAACGAGGCCAGCCGCTCTTTGGTCCGTAGTTCAAGCCGGATATCCTTCCACACAATCGCCCACATGCACTCAGTCCCGGCTGCCATGCGCCTACTGGCGGGTGAGAGCGGTGTAGCGGGCACTCAGTTCGGCGACAGAAGGCGGGCCGGCCGTGGACTGCCAGACGATGCGGCCCTGGTTGAGAATCAGGACGCGGCTGCACAGGGCCAGACCACGTTCAAAATCGTGGCTGCTGAACACGATTGTTTTTCCGGCCTGTTTGGCCTCCAGCAGTGCGGTGTGGAACAGCCGTGCCGCCTCGTGGTCTAAGCCGGCGTAGGGCTCGTCAAGCAGCAGCAGGTCCGGCTCGTGCAACAGGGCGCGGGCCAGGGCCAGGCGTTGTTCCATGCCGCGCGACAGGCTCCGAATCGGGGTGATGGCCCAGTCTTGGAGGCCAACGTACTTGAGCATGGCCCTGATGCGGGCCGGCGCGTTGTCGAGACGATAGGCGTGGGCATAAAAGCGCAGGTTTTCGGCGGGACTCAGGTCGGGGTAGAGCAGGCTGTCATGGCCCAGAAAGCCGATACGTCTGCGCACGCGCGGGTCGTGGGCCGGCAGGGCGAACAGGCGCAGGCTGCCCGACGAGGGCGTGATCAGGCTGGCCAGAACCCGCAGCAAGGTCGTCTTGCCGGCACCGTTGGGACCAAATATGGCGAGCGCCTGTCCGGCCCCAAGCGTACACGAAATGCCGCGCAGCACTGGCGTCCAGGCAAATGTTTTGTGGACATTCCTGGCCGCCACAACACACGCCTTCATCGCCCTGGCACCAGACGCACCACGCCGAAGCACGGATCGCGCTTTGCTTGACACGGGCCGGGCGGTGTTCTTTGATGGAGTGTGAACAGGGAGGATGTATGACCGGGACAATCAAAAAGATCATCAAGGCGAAGGGCTTCGGTTTTATCACCCCCGATGAGGGCAATGAGGATGTGTTTTTCCACAGTTCCCGTCTGGTACCCAAAATATATTTTGAGGACTTGCGGGAGGGCGACGAGGTGGAGTTTCAGGTCCGCCCCGGCGAAAAAGGCCCCCAAGCGTTTAACCTCAAGATTCGTTAGCCTGGCCCAGCCGGTCGAGCTGGGCCAGGGCTTCCAGCGCCCGCGCTTCATATTTCTCACGCAGCAGGCGATAGTCCTCGTCGCTGAGCTTGCCCGTCTGGCGGTCGAACTCGGCCTCCTTGAGAGCTGCATAGGCTTGTCGCTTCTGTCCTTCCCAGCGTTCCAGGTCGGGTGGGGCGGCCTGTGACCGCTCGGCCCTGGCCCGGTCTGGACGCAGCAGCGGCAGGGCAACCAGGGTGGCGATGCTGGCGATGAGCGCCAGACCGGAAAAATACAGGAGAAAAGACATACGAATCTCGCTGCGGGGGGGGGCGTCCCGCTCAGCCGTCAAAGTCTGCCAACTCTTTGTTGAGTTGGTCCCGGTAGGCGTCTGACGCGGCCGGGGCAGGGTGCGGGCCAGGCCGCGGCCGCCTGGCCCAGCGCAGGCTCATCACCCCAATCACCAGCCCTCCAAGCAGGATGACCGCAAACGGCGTAATCCAGGCCGCCAGATTAAAGCCGCTGGTGGTGGGAGCGGACAGCACTTTTTCTCCGTAGTCGGCGACAAAGGCGGCCAGAATCTCTTCTCGACTTTTGCCCTCAGCCAGGAATTGGCCGATCTCTTTTTTGCGGGGGATGGCAAAACCGCATTGCAGATGGTTGCAGCTATGGACCGTCAGCCCGCAGCCGCACTGGCAGGTGAGGGCTTCCTCCAGTGCGGTCTGGCTGGGGCGCGGGGCAGTGCCCAGCGTGGCCCCGAAGACGCACAACACGAGGAGCAGACGCCTAATCGGCAAGGGCCTCTCCTTCCAGGGGGTCGGCGGCGCGGGCTAAGGCGCGTACCTGGCGTTCAGCCGGGTTGGGGGCCAGGGTGATGCAGGTGCCTACGATGAGGACAAAGCCGCCGACCCAAATCCAGGACAGCAGCGGGTTGACAAAGACCTGAAAGGTCGCCAGCCCCGACGGAGCGTCATAACTGCCCAGCACAACATACAGGTCTTCCAGCAGGCTGGGTCGAATAGCAACCTCGGTGGTCGGCTGTTGCTGTTTTTTATACAGGCGTTTTTCCGGGCGCAGGGTGTCGATGTGGCGTCCGTTGACAAAGACCCGAACGGCGGCGATCCGGGCCGAGTAATGGGCGTCGTCATACGGCGTGATGCCGGTGTATTCCAGGCTGTAGCGGCCGACCACAAGGCGCTGGCCGGCTTCGAGCGTGTGTTGTTCCTCCAGCTTGAAAAAGGACGAGCCGGCGATGCCGACGCCGATCAGCACCACGCCGACATGGACTACATAGCCGCCGTAGCGGCGCGGGTTCTTACTCACCAGTTTGCCCAGCGCTCGGGGTGAGCTCTCGCGCAGCATGGCCTGGCGGGCCCGCATGCCACGATAGAACTCGGCCATGATTGTGCCCAGTACAAAGCCGGCGATGGAAAAAACGGTCACGGCGTAGTAGTGGCGATAGCCGACCACAAAGAAAAGCAGCCCGCTCACCAGCCCCCAGGCCAGCGGGGCGGTAAAGTTCCGCCGCAGGCTCCTGAGGCTCGCCCGCCGCCAGGCAATGACCGGGCCGACCCCGGTCAGAAACAGCAGTACGACGCCCAGGGGCGCGTTGACCTGGTTGAAAAAGGGTGGGCCAACGGTGATTTTGACCCCCCGCACCCATTCCGAGAGAATAGGAAAAACCGTGCCCCAGAAGGTGGCGAAGGCCAGCCCGACAAGGACCAGATTGTTGAGCAGAAAAGCCGATTCGCGGGACACGATGGAGTCCAGTTCGTTGTCGCTCTTGAGCTCGGGCAGACGGTATACCAACAGGCCGAGCGAGCCGGTCAGGAGCAGCACCAGAAAGACCAGAAAATACGGACCCAAACCGGACTGGGTAAAGGAATGGACCGAAGAAATCACCCCGCTGCGGGTCAAAAACGTGCCAAAGATGGTCAGCGCAAAGGTGAGGATGACCAGGACCATGTTCCACACCTTGAGCATGTTCTTCTTCTCCTGGATCATGACCGAGTGGAGATACGCGGTGGCCGTAAACCAGGGCATGATGGCGGCGTTTTCAACCGGGTCCCAGGCCCAGTAGCCGCCCCAGCCCAGGACTTCATACGCCCACCGACCGCCCAGCAGATTGCCCATTGACAGGAAAAACCACGAGGTCAAGGCCCAGCGGCGGGTGGTCTGGATCCACACCGGGCCGAGCTTGCCGGTCGCCAGGGCGGCCATGGCAAACGCAAACGGGACCGCGGCGCTGATATAGCCCAGGTAGAGCGCCGGGGGGTGGATGGTCATCCAGTAGTTTTGCAGCAGGGGGTTCAGGTCTGAGCCCTCGGCCGGGGTAAAAGCCAAGCGCTCAAAAGGCGGGGTAATGAAACACAGCAGACCCAGAAAGAAGAGGCTGATGGTCATCAGGCTAGCGGTGACGTACGGCATCAACTCCCGGTTTTTGTCTCGATTCTGGACCTGCACAATGGCGCTGAAACACACCAGGATCAGGGTCCAGAACAGCAGCGAGCCTTTCTGGCCACCCCAGAAGGCGGCAATTTTATACTGGATGGGCAAGGTCGAGCTGGAATAGCTGGCCACATACTCAACATTGAAATCTTCGGTCAGCAGGGCGTGGAGCAGGGCGGTTGAGGCAATGACAACACAGCCGCACACCGCGTACACCGCCTGGTCTCCACTGGCAATCCACGCCCGACGGCCGTACCACGCGCCCCACAGACTGCTGCCCACCGCATAGGCCGCCAGGGCCAGGGCCAGATACAGGGCAAGAGAACCAAGATGTGTCATGCGGAGGGAAAGCGCTCAGGACGGCGAGGCTGCGCCCGTCCCGTCCTGTTCAAGTTCGGCCTCATACTTGGACGGGCAACTGGTCATGACGGTCGTGGCCTGGAGCGTGTCTGCCCCAGGGGCGTACTGTCCCTCCACGATCACATCCCGTTCCTCGGCAAACATGTCGGGCAGCACGCCTTGATAGCGAACGGCCAGGCCCGGCGCATCGGCCGGCTGGCCGTTGTGGTCAAAGCCGATCATGGTGAAGGAGAGCCTGAGGTTTTTGGGGTTCCAGTCGACCGAACCGCTGCGGACCCGCCCAGCGACGCGCACGCCGGCGTTTGCCAAGGCTTCCTTTTGGGGCAGAAACTCTTCCAGGGTCAGATAATAGGTGCTTGTTTCGCGGATGCCGGTGTACATCAGATAGCCGACCGCGCCCACCATCAGGACGACACCGACCAGAAATTTTTCTCGAGCCGTCATCCGTCTACAGCTAGCGCATTTCCTTTTTCCACGCAAGCAAGCCGGCGGCCAAATTGATTGACTTTCCAGCCGCCTTTCTGTATGTGGGGGGAGCCTATGTTTGAAGCGCTGAGTGAAAAGCTGGATGCCGTCCTGCGCCGTGTGCGCGGACCGGGACGGCTGACCGACAGGAACATTGACCAGGCTTTGCGCGAGGTCCGCCTGGCGCTGCTTGAAGCCGATGTGAACTTTCGGGTGGTCCGAGACTTTGTTGAGCGGGTCAAGACCCAGGTCGTGGGCCAGGAGGTCACGGCCGGTCTGTCGCCCGGCCAGCAACTCGTCAAGGTCGTCAACGACGAGTTGATCGAGTTACTGGGCGGGCAGCGCACCGAGTTGAACCTGTCGGCCGCTCCGCCGGTGGTGGTTTTACTCGTCGGTCTGAACGGCTCGGGCAAGACCACCACTGCCGGCAAGCTGGCCGGCTATCTGCAACGGGAACAGGCCCGCGCGCCCTACCTGGTTCCAGCCGATACCTTCCGTCCGGCCGCGATTGACCAGTTGCGCATCCTTGGCGCAGATCTCGGGGTGCCGGTGTATCCGACGCCCAACGACGGTTCGGCTACCGACCCGGTCAGGATTGCGGCCGCCGGTGTTGACGCCGCCCGGCGCGAGGGGGCGGATGTGGTCATCATCGACACCGCCGGCCGCCAGCAGGTCGACACCGAGCTGATGGGGCAGCTCGCTCAGCTCAAGACCGCGGTCAATCCCCATCAGACCCTGCTGGTGGCCGACGCCATGACCGGCCAGGAGGCGGTCAATGTCGCCCAAGGCTTCCACTCCCAACTCACGCTTGACGGCGTTATCCTGACCAAGGTCGAGGGCGACGCCCGAGGCGGGGCGGCCCTGTCGCTGCGCTCAGTGACCGGCAAGCCAATCGTCTTCATCGGCATCGGTGAAAAGCTTGACGCCCTCGAAGCCTTTTATCCCGATCGGGCTGCGTCGCGTATCCTGGGCATGGGCGATGTGCTCTCCCTGGTCGAAAAGGCTGAAAAGGTCTACGACCAGGACCAGGCCGCGGCGCTCGAAAAAAAGCTGCGCAAAAACCAGTTCACCCTGGCCGATTTTGCCGAGCAGATGCGCATGCTCAAAAAAATGGGATCAATCTCCGACCTGATGTCCCTGCTCCCGGGCGGCAAAAAAGCCGCGCAGAACACCGACCTGGACCAAGCCGAACAGGACTTCAAGCGCATTGAAGCCATTATCTCGTCCATGACCAGGCAGGAGCGCCGGCGGCCCGAGCTCCTGAACGGCAGCCGGCGGCGGCGGATTGCCAAGGGCAGCGGGACCCGGGTGACCGAGGTCAATCGCTTTCTCAAGCAGTACGCCGAGGCCAAGAAGATGATGCGCCGTCTCTCCCGGTTCAACGTCGCGGGCCCCCAGCTCGGCGATATGGGCGGCGGGCTTGACCTCGGCCAGTTGACCCAAAAAAAGGCCGGCAAGTCGGGCAAAAATTCAGGGGGCCGGCCGGGCAAAATGAGCAAACTGGCCAAAAAGGCCCATAAAGCGCGCAAATCGCTGTCATTCTGGGGGTAAGAGGAAAGCTATGGTCAAAATCCGGCTGGCCCGCCACGGGGCCAAAAAGCGACCTTTCTATCGTATTGTCGCGGCTGACTCGCGCGCTCCACGCGACGGCCGTTTTATTGAACAGCTCGGATTTTACGATCCGACCAAGGACCCGGCCGTCGTGCAGTTCAAAACAGACAAACTGAACAAATGGCTCCAAAACGGCGCTCAACCGACCGACACTGTTGCTCGGCTGATAAAAAAGGCCGGGCAGGAACCTGTCGCCTGAAGCGCACGGGGAACAGCCTATGAAGGATCTCGTCATATACCTGGCCAAGGCGCTGGTGAACCATCCTGATGAAGTCGAGGTAAACGAAATACCGGGCGAGACCGCCTCGATTCTCGAACTCCGCGTGGCAAAAGACGATCTGGGTCGGATTATTGGCAAACAGGGACGGACCGCCAAGTCGATCCGCACGCTGCTCAACGCCGCCGCCTCACGGACAAACCGTAAAGTTGTCCTTGAAATCGTCGAAGAAAAATGACACGCCGGGTGCCGACCGCCTTGTTTCGCTCGGCCGTCTGGTCAAGACCCACGGTCTGGGCGGAGAACTCCGGCTGCGGCCCTGCGCGTTTCCGTGCCCGACCCTCAAACAAGGGCTGACGGTCCAACTCCAGGACCGCGGCCGGCAAGCGACCCCGGCCCGGATCGCCACGCTGCGCCCTCGCCCCCCTTTTCTGCTCGTCGCCTTTGCGGGGGTAGTCTCCCGTGAGCAGGCCCAGGCCCTGTGCGGCCACACCCTTGCGGTCCATGAGCGCCAACTCCCCCCGCTCCAAGACAACGAGTTCTACTATTACCAGGTGCTCGGGCTTGCGGTCCTGACCACCGCCGGCCAACACATCGGCACGGTACGCCAGGTCTTCTTCTCCGGCGGGCATGATGTGTGGGTTGTGCGCCGGGGCAGGAAAGAGTACCTGATTCCCGTTATTCAAGCCATTGTCCGCAGCATTGACATTCCGGGCCGACACGCGGTGATTGCGCCTGTGGACGGGCTGCTCAACTGAGATTATGCAGTTCCACGTCATCACCATCTTTCCCGAGCTGTTTGCCTCGCCGCTGTCTGTCGGCCTGCTGAAAAAGGCCCAAGACCGCCGGCTCGTGGCGTGTCATGTCCATAATTTGCGCGACTACGCCGCCGGAACACACCGCGCCACCGACGATGCGCCGTATGGCGGTGGCGCTGGCATGGTCATGAAGCCCGAGCCGATCTTTGCCGCGCTTGAAGATGTGTGTCGCCGCCTGCCGCGGCCGAAACGGATTCTGCTCTCCCCCCAGGGCGTACCGCTGACCCAGCACAAGGTCGGCCAACTGGCCGCCCAAGGGGCGCTGGTGCTGGTATGCGGACGCTATGAAGGAGTTGATGAGCGGGTCCGGGCGGCGGTCGATGAAGAACTCTCGGTCGGCGACTATGTGCTGAGCGGGGGAGAAATCGCCGCCCTGGCCGTCATTGACGCGGTGGCCCGTCTCGTCCCCGGGGTGGTTGGCCGCCAGGAATCAACCCAGGAAGAGTCGTTCAGCGTTGGGCTGTTGGAATACCCCCAGTATACCCGACCCGAGGAGTTCAGGGGTCTGCGCGTGCCGGCGGTGCTGCTGTCCGGCAACCATGCCGCCATTGCCGGCTGGCGCCGCCGTCAAGCGTTGCTGCGGACCCGTGAGCGCCGTCCCGAACTGTTGAACACGGCCCCCCTCAGCCCGGAAGAGAAACACTGGCTGGCCGGAGAGGCCGGCGACGATGACCATCTCATCAGGAAGAGAGTATCGCCCCCCTGTGGTGACGCGCATGGCTGAGCTCTATGTGGCCCTCCTCCATCACCCTGTCTATAATAAACAGCGCAAGGTGGTCACCACCTCGATCACCAATATGGATATCCACGATATATCCCGCTCGGCAAAGACCTATGGGGTCAAACGCTTCTTTGTCGTCAATCCGGTTCCGACCCTCCGCGCCCTGGCCGAAAAAATCATACACCACTGGCAGTTCGGCTATGGCAGCACCTATAACGTCACCCGCAAAGACGCCCTCGAAATCGTTACCCTCAGCTCACGCCTCGATGACACGCTTGAGGCGGTGCAGCGCGAGGCCGGGGAGCGGCCACGGCTGATTGCCACCTCGGCCAGAGACGGCGGCGCGCGTCTTTCCTTTGCCGAGTTGCGCCGCCGGGTTGAGCGCCCGGGACCTCCACTGCTCATCCTGTTGGGTACCGGCTGGGGGCTGACTGAACAGCTCCTCGACCGGGCCGACGACTTTCTTGAGCCAATCCACGGACCGGGCGTGTACAACCACCTGTCCGTCCGGGCGGCCGCGGCGATTATCCTGGACCGGCTGCTGGGCACGCCGGAGTGAACGCTGCTCTCTTCGTTCACCGGGCGGTCGCTTGACCGACCGACAGGGGCAGGCTAAGCTGACCGGCTCTTAGAGAGACACGAGAAGACCCCGGCACCCCTGGCATTCAGCCACCGGCCTTCAGCGAGCACAACGAGCGATTTTGACCAACAGCGGGCAGCGCAATCCCTGTCCGCCGGAAGTCGCCCTGCCCTGCCGGTCGCCCGCGGCTCACAGAGAGGAACACGGCCATGAACAAGAGCATTCATCAGCTTGAAGCCAGCCAACTGCGAACGGATTTGCCCGACTTCAAGCCCGGCGATACGGTCCGCGTCCACGCCAGAATCGTTGAGGGCGACAAGGAACGGATTCAGGTCTTTGAGGGGGTAGTGATCTGTCAAGCCAATGGCGGCAACCGGGCCACATTTACGGTTCGGAAAATTTCCTACGGCGTTGGTGTTGAGCGCGTCTTTCCGCTCCACTCGCCCCGGATTGACAAGATCGAGGTGACGGTGCGCGGCAAAGTCCGGCGGGCCAAGCTGTACTATCTCCGCGGGCTGCGGGGGAAAGCCGCCCGGCTGAAAGGTGAGCGCGTGCGCCCCGTATCCGAGAGCAAAAAGACCAAAGCCACAACCCAATCCGCATCAGCCGCGCCCCCGGACGCCGAGACGGCTCAGCCCCCGGACTAGCCCCACCCGGCCTCCGCTCCCACCAGACGAGACCGGCAACACCCCCACTCCTGCGCGGTCTCCGTTGGGACGAGGGCAAAGCCTTGCACGCCTTGCTGCCAGCGGAGCGTGATAGACTCCCCCGCGCTCGGGAAGTCTGCAACCACAACATCCCGCTCGAGCCCGGTCACAAACTCCTCTCCCACTGTCGTAACCGTGAAGGTATTCTCTTGAACCGTCCGCCCGTCTACGACAAGGGCCGCGGTGAGGAGGGGGATCATTGGGCCTCCTGTCTTCCAGCCCCCGTGCTGGGCGCGGTGCGTTCAATCAGCGTGCGCAAGGCTTCCCCCTGTTGCCGCAGGGCTTCCATTGTTTCGGCGTGCTGGTCTGCCTGGGTGCGCATGGCTTCTTCATGGCGTGCTGCCTGGGTGCGCATGGTTTCTTCATGGCGGTCTGCCTGGGTGCGCATGGCTTCTTCATGGCGGTCTGCCTGGGTGCGCATGGAGTGGTCCACCTGTCGCGCACGGCTCTCGCTCGCCTCAGACATTGTCTTGATGCCTATCCAGATTATGCCAACCTGAGCCATGCCGACAGCAAGGGCGACACCGGATTGCACATAGGCAGCGGTCACAGCGTCAAACATCGGCGTTCCTCCTGCAAATAGATTAAAAACCCTCAAAAAATTATCAGAATTTTTCGGGCCGGATTTTTACGGCCTTGATCTCTATTTTCAAACACAGTTCTAAAACACAAAACCTTCACGGAAAGGTCAACAGTTTTGCTTGCCGGACTCTATCATCAGCAGGCAAGGATTGCTGGGGTCAAAAAATTGAAGCCTGGACCTACGGGCCGGTCGTCCCTGACGTATACCATGTCTTCAAACGGCATAAGAGTAGTCCTGTCCCACAGAAAAAAGCGGTCACAGAGACGCCTATCGAGGACGAGAAGATTCGGGATTTTCTTGCTGAAATTGACGAGGTGTTCGGCCAGTTCTCCGCATGGAAGCTGAGGGATATGACACATGAGGAGGACCCGTACAAGGAGGCTCCTGCCAGAGGAGAGATATCGATGGATTCTATGAGGCGATACTGCAAGCGGTACCTGGTAAGCAATGACTAGATATGTAAAGAGGCAAGGGCCATCCCAAGGAAAGAGTGTTTCCAGCGGAGGAAGTGCAGATCAATCGAGGATTGATAACCCCGAATACGTTGTCGCTTTGCCGAACGCTTCCGCGGTGTGGCCGGCCACCCCTTTGAGCAGGGCTTCAACCTGACCCTCCGCCCCGAACGCCTCGCCCAGCCGCTCGCGTGGCGCACGCCGCGCCTGATATCGTCAACCCTATGAGTGACCTCTTCCACAAACAAATGCCAACGGCCTTCATTGACCAGGAGCAAGAAGAGGAGGGGGATCATTGGGCCTCCTGTCTTCCAGCCCCCGCGCTGGGCGCGGTGCGTTCAATCAGCGTACGCAAGGCTTCCCCCTGTTGCCGCAGGGCTTCCATTGTTTCGGCGTGCTGGTCTGCCTGGGTGCGCATGGCTTCTTCATGGTGTGCTGTCTGGGTACGCATGGTTTCTTCATGGCGTGCTGTCTGGGTGCGCATGGCTTCTTCATGGCGGTCTGCCTGGGTGCGCATGGTTTCTTCATGGCGTGCTGTCTGGGTGCGCATGGCTTCTTCATGGCGGTCTGCCTGGGTGCGCATGGAGTGGTCCACCTGTCGCGCACGGCTCTCGCTCGCCTCAGACATTTTCTTGATGCCCATCCAGATTATGCCAACCTGAGCCATGCCGACAGCAAGGGCGACACCGGATTGCACATAGGCAGCGGTCACAACGTCAAACATCAGTATTCCTCCTCGCGTGTTTTCCGTTCATTCCGCTGCTCCTTTCTGTAGTTCTGCACATCAATCACGGCAGGCAGAACAGCATGGTTGGCCGCCATGTCCGCCATCCTGGCCTCTCGCTCGAGGTCAAAGCCCGCAAGCAGCCGCATATGGCGCTTATAGGCACGGTGGATTTAGAGGCAGACCAATCCCCAGCCAATCAGGTTCGCCACTCAGCATGCGCGAGCTGAGACAAAGAGGGAACGTCTCATCCGCTCGAGAGGAAGGTGAGACGTTCTTTCTTTCCGGGCATCTCGTTATGCTCCCGGCCATCGAGGAACCGCCCGCCGGCCTTGGGCGTCCGGCCTCCCCACTGCTTGAAGAAGAACGGCACGCCGTGCCGGAGGCAGGCGTCACGGATGTCCCGCGCCCAGTCGGCTTCCATCGGCCGTGCGCCCGGGCCGGATTCCCCCCCAACGATCACCCAGTCGATCCCGTCCAGTGGCAGGTGGGGGAGCGGTCCGAGCAAGGGTTCAAGCGAGACAAACTTCGTGGAGGCACTGGTGGCCGTGAGCCAGGTGAGCCGGTCCAGCCACCGCTCGGATTCGATGCTGGTGCCGAGCCAGATGTTCGGCGTCCAGGACAGCCGGCCCTTCAGCCGAGCCACACGGCTCGGGCGTTTGGTGAGGACCTGAAACGTGTGCTGAGAGGCACGGTTCATGACCGCGAACACCGCTTCAATGAAACCCGTCTCGACAGACTGGTGAAACAGGTCGGACATGGAATTGACAAAGACGAGGCGCGGCTTCCGCCAGCGCACGGGGTCGCCCAGCACAGCGCGATGCAGGGTGACGGAAAAGCCCGATCGGTATTTGTTGACCCCCATCGCCCGCAGCCTGGTGGACAGGCGTTCCGCATAGCAGCGCTTGCACCCCTGGCTGATTTTGGTGCAGCCGGTCACGGGATTCCAGGTGGCCTGGGTCCACTCAATTGCGGAGTGTGCCGCCATCGCTACATATGCTCCAGGATATGTTCAGCTATACGTTTCGCAGGGCCAATTCCCTTCTCATTGCCAACGCAGAACAGGAATTCAAACATTGGCGCGTTCCTGGAGTTCTTTAAGGTTCGGGATTCCTGGAGAAACCTGTTACCGAACAAGTCAGCTAAGCTGTTCTTGTAGATTGTGAGAAGCTCGCCAACGCCGGGAGTCCTCTCATGCTCGGTCGAGGGGAATAGACCCCGTGGTTCGGGGCGGTACAGATCTTGCCAGCTTTTATCGCCATAGACCTTTGTCAGCTTGCGACCCCATTTAGCGTCAATATCCTCAAGTCGCTTCAACTTTGGCAGTATCCGTGAGATTGCAGAGACCGGGAATAGAATCCAGGTGTCCAGAGCATGAAAGCTCGCTATCGTTTCAATGGTGGACCATTCAACTTGTGTACCGAACGGATCAAGAAAAAGGATCCCGCGCCATTCTTGCCAATTTTGCTGAAGATTCCTCAGATAATCGTTTGCATCCGAATTCTCAATCCAGATATTTCTATTGGAGGAATCTCTTCTCAGGTTCTTCAATTCAGCACATCGTTTCGGGTCTTTTTCAACAAAAATCAGCTTGTCGAACGGTTTGTCGTCAATGTCGACGGCTCTTCTTGCCGAACCGTCAAAGAGGTCCCTGGCGTCCTGATCGTCTTGACCGAGTTCCAGGTAGTCAGTACCGGCGAAGGCGTCAAAGATGTCCTTGGCGTCCTGATCGTCTTGACCGAGTTCCAGGTAGCCAGTACCGGCGAAGGCGTCTATGTATAGCAGCTTGAACGGCTTATTTTTTAGTGCGGTCGTATAGGCGTCCAGATACTTTTCCAGTATCTCCAACTTTTCCTTGGTCCACCGCCCGCCGTATTTTGCTCGGGGCTCGGCTATTTCGTCCCGCATTCTACCTCCGTCCGGGGTACTGGCCTTTCTTGAGAACCAGCCTTCCACATGGACATGGCTCACACATATCTGTATAGCCGCTTTTGCAAAGTGCGCACAAGTAGAACATCCCACCTCGACATATCCGCTGACGGCGGCTGCCCTTCCCATTTTCTCGTGAGTTTGACCTTGACCCGTCAGCCGGCCACGGTCATGCGGTGTACAAATGGCACCACACCTGGTGTTCGGGGCCGTTTGGCCGCGCGAGCGGGGGCGGGACGGTCTTGCAGTGGTCCATGACCTGCGGACAGCGGGTATGAAACGGACAGCCTGAGGGCGGGTTGAGGGGCGAGGGCACATCGCCGGTCAGGAGAGTGCGTTCGGTCGGCACGCCCGGGTCTGGCACGGGGTTGGCGGACATGAGCGCCAGGGTGTACGGATGCCGGGGGTTGCGAAAGAGTTCGCCGACCGGGGCGACTTCAACCAGCTTGCCGAGATACATGACCGCCACCCGGTCGGCGATATGTTCGACAACGCTCAAGTCGTGCGAGATAAACAGATACGACAGCCCAAAATCGTGCTGCAAGTCCTGGAGGAGATTGAGAATCTGGGCCTGGATGGATACGTCGAGCGCCGAGACCGGCTCGTCACAGACAATAAAGTGCGGTTGCAGGGCCAAGGCGCGGGCAATGCCGATGCGCTGACGCTGGCCACCCGAAAATTCGTGCGGGTAGCGCGACCGATACCGTGGCGAGAGGCCGACCCGTTCCAGGAGTTCGCTCACCTGACGGTCAAGCGCGTCGCCCCGGGCCAGGGCGTGGACTTTCAGCGCCTCCCCGATAATCGCCCCAACGGTCATGCGTGGATTGAGCGAGCCGTAGGGGTCCTGGAAGATGATCTGCATCTGCCGCCGAGCCTGACGCAGCTCGGCCGGGGTAAATTGACACAAGTCCTGCCCTTGAAAAAACACCGCTCCGGCGGTGGGTTCAATGAGACGCAGCAGGGTTCTGCCGACGGTAGTTTTGCCACAGCCTGACTCGCCGACCAGCCCAAACGTTTCTTGGGGCTGAATGGCAAACGACACATCGTCAACCGCCTTCACCCAGGCCGAGATACGCGAGAAGACACCGCTGCGCACCGGGTAGTATTTCTTGAGGTTTTGCACCTCAACCAGGGCCGAGGCGGGGGGAGTCGGGTCGTCTGCCATGGCTCTTCCTCGCTGGGTGCCGCCGGCCGGAGGAGTGAACGCGTCGCCTTCCTTCCGACCGGATGACACGTTCACTCCTTGTTGTGCAGCCAGCAGGCGGTCTCGTGAGCCGGCCCGACGCTCGTCATCTGTGGCTGTTGGCTTGGGCAATCATCGAGAACCGCGGGGCAGCGAGCGGCAAAAGCGCACCCCCGCGGATAGGACAAGGGTGAGGGAACCGTGCCGGTGATGGCCGCAAGCCGCCCGGCGCGGCGACCGCGCCGAGGACACATCGTGTCGCCTTCCTCCCGACCGGATGACACGCTGTGTCTTTGCGGGAGGGCCTGGAGGAGGGCCTGGGTGTAGGGATGGACCGGGTTGTGAAACAAGGCGCGGACCGGGGCGCGTTCAATGATCTTCCCCGCGTACATGACAGCGACGACCTGGGCAAACTGGGCCACGACACCGAGGTTGTGGGTAATGAGGAGAATCGCCATGCCAATCTCGTCCTGGAGGCGCTTGAGCAGCTCGAGAATCTGGGCCTGAACGGTGACATCCAAGGCGGTGGTCGGCTCGTCGGCAATCAGCAGCTCGGGACGGCAGGCCAGGGCTATGGCAATCATGACCCGTTGTTTCATCCCGCCCGACAACTCGTGCGGATATTGGCCGAAACGCTGCGCCGGCGAGGGGATGCCGACCGTTTCGAGCAGGCGCAGCACTTCGTGTTTCGCCGCCCGCTCAGACAGCCCCTGGTGGAGCCGGAGGACTTCCCCGATCTGATTGCCAATGGAAAACACCGGATTCAGCGAGGTCATGGGTTCCTGGAAAATCATCCCAATCGATTTGCCCCGAATGGCACGCAGGGCCGGTTCGGGCAGGCGGGCCAGGTCCTGCCCCCGATACACCAGTGAGCCGTGGACAATGCGGCCCGGAGACTCAATCAGGCGCATGATCGAAAGGGCAGTCGCCGACTTGCCACACCCGGACTCGCCAACCAGGGCCAATGTCTGGCCCGGCTCGATCGCAAGGTCAATACCCCGAACGGCCCGCACCTCACCCTTGTCGGTGAAGAATGAGACCTGGAGGTCGTGAATGGCGAGCAGGGGAGCGGTCATCTAGCGGTTCCGTAAGCGGGGGTTGAGCGCCTCGCGCAGACCTTCGCCGACCAGGTTGAACGCCAGGACCACAATGAAAATAGCCAGCCCTGGGATAAAAAACAGCCAGGGCGCGTCAAAAATGAAACCGCGGCCGCCGGCCAGGATATTCCCCCAGGTCGCATACGGTGGCTGCACGCCAAAGCCGAGAAAGCTCAAACCGGACTCGGTCAGGATAGCGCCGGCCACCCCGATGGTGGCCGAGACCAGCACCGGAGCAATGGCGTTGGGAACCATATGCCGAAAGATGATGCGGCTGGCCGGTAGCCCCAGGGCATGGGCGGCCACCACAAAGTCCTGTTCGCGCAGGGCCAGGAACTCGGCCCGCACAAAGCGCGCCGTAGCCATCCAGCTCGTCAGGCCAATCACAATCATGATGTTGTAGATGCTCGGCGGCAGGAGTGCCACAACGGTCAGAATAAGAAAGAAGGTCGGAAAGCACAGCATGATATCGGTACAGCGCATGATCAGCGTCTCGACCGGGATGGGGCCCAGCTTGACGCTGCCGTAAAAGCCGGCCAGGCCACCCAGGATAATCCCGATAGTGACCGAAATCCCGACCGCAATAAAGCCGATTGACAGCGAGACAAACGAGCCTTGCAGCATACGCGCAAACACATCCCGGCCCAGCTCGTCGGTGCCGAGCAGATACACACCCCACGGCGGGTGGTGGGCCGCCGGGATGAGCTCGGCCGACACCGCGGACAGGGGCGGGAGGAATTTGTCCGGCAGACGCACACCAGCCGGGTCAAAAAGCACAATCCATTCGGTCAGGATTTTTCCCGCCGCGGCCATGAGCACCAGCAGCCCCAGGACCCCCAAACCAGCGAGGGCCAGCCGATCGTGCCGAAAGAGCCGCCAGGCTTCCTGGAGTGGCGTTTCCGCCGCCGGCAGATCGTCCGTGTGTACTGGGCCGGGTTCAGCCATTGCTAATGCAGCCGGATGCGGGGATCAACCACCGCGTACAGCACGTCTGAAACAAAAGTGCCGGCCAGGGTCAGCGTTGCGGCAATGAAGTTGAGGGTCAGGATAACCGGAAAATCGCGGGCCAGGATAGCCTCGTAGCCGAGCCGGCCTAAACCGGGCCAGGCGAAAATCTGCTCAAAGATGACCGAGCCGCCAATCAGTCCCGGCAACAAAAAACCGAACATGGTCACAAACGGCAGCAGTGCGTTGCGCAAGGCGTGGCGATAGATCACGCTGTCTTCGGTCAACCCTTTGGCCCGCGCAGTTCGCACATAGTCCTGACGTACAACTTCGAGCATCTGGGACCGCACATAGCGGGACAGAATGGCAATGCCGGCAACCGCCGACATCAGGGACGGGACGACCAGATGCCACAGGCGGTCCATCCAGCGAAAGGCCGGCTGGGCGTTCTCCATACCAAAGGTGCGCATCCCGATGACAGGCACATTGAAGAGGTCTACGACCCACTGAATGACGAGATAGGACAGAAAAAAGCCCGGAATAGAGATGAAGGCATAGGCCACAAAGGTGGTGGAGCGGTCAAACGCAGAGCCGCGCCGGATGGCGGCCTGGATGCCGGTGGGAAAAGACAGGCTCCACACAATGAGCGTGGCGCACACAAACAGGGGGAGGGAGTTGAGAAAGCGCCGCCAGATTTTTGGCAGAACGGACTGGCTGTCTTTGAACGATTTCAGCTCGCCGGTCGTCAGGTCGCGCAGCCAGTAGGCGTACTGGAGATAGAGCGGTTCGTCCAGGTGGAAGGCCGCGCGAATACGCGCGATATCTTCGGGCTTCATGCGCGGATTGGTCGGGTCCACCTCGCTCGGCTCACCCGGCGCAAGGTGGACGATCGAGAAGGCCAGGACCGAGATCACGCCCAAGAGCGCGAGGCGCTGGACCATCGCCCGAAAAAGGAAAACCCACATAGGCGTCCTGGCCTAGAAGGCGGGGGTGAACTCCAGTTTCCGCCACTTGTTGAAATAGAAGGAGATGGTGCCGCTCTTGGTCGGGTAGATTTTTTCATAGCGTTCATCGCCGTCGGCTTCTCTTTCGACCAGGACAATTTTTTTGTCCAGGACGCGGGTTGACAGCCCCACATACAGAAAGGTGTAGGGCTGGTCTTCGGCGATCACGCGGTGCAGGCGGTGGGCGAGGACGCGCTGGCGGGCAGGGTCATACTCCCGGCGAATGCGGACGATCAGTTCATCGGCCTCGGGGTTGGCATAGCCCACAAAGTTGAGTTGCTGCGGGCCGGCCTGGCTCGAATGAAAAATCTGGTACAGGTCGGGATCGATGCCCATGCTCCAGCCCAGGACAACGGCGTCAAACGAGCCGGTATTGATAAAATCCTTGAGAAAGACCGCCCACTCAAAGACCTGGGTATGACATTTCACCCCGATTTTTTTCCAGGCGTCCTGGGCGATGGTCATGATGTTGGAGCGGATGAGGTTGCCGTTGTTGCTGATCAGGGTGAACTCAAAGCGCTGCCCGTCTTTTTCGAGCCAGCCTTCGGCGTTGCGCTGCCAGCCGGCTTCGGCAAGCAGAGCTTGGGCGGCCTCCGGGTCATAGCCGAGCGGTGTAATGCCCGGGTCATACCACTCGGTCTGGCGTGGATAGGGGCCGGTGATCCGTTCGCCTTCTCCGTAGAGCAGATAGGTGATGATCTCATCAATGTTCAGCGCCATGCCAAGCGCCCGCCGGACCCGTGTATCGGCAAACAGGGGGTGGCGGTTGTTATAGCCTATGTAGGAGTAGCCAAGGCCCAGGCTGGAAAAAGACTGATAGGCATCCTCGTGTTTGTAGCGCGCCACCTGATGGGGCTGGACTCCATAGGAGTCAATCGCCCCGCTCCTGAACTCGACCTCCTGGGTCAGCAGTTCGGGAATGACACGAAAATAATAGTCGGCGTACTCGGGGACCCGCTCCCAATAGCCGGTGTTGCGGGTGAGATGGATGAACTCGTCACCCTGCCATTCAACAAAGCGGAAGGGGCCGGTCCCGACCGGGTAGCGGTTGAACTGACTGTCGCGCATCCCAAAGTTCTCTCGCACCGTATCCGACACCTGCCGGGCCTCCATTTCGGTTGCAAGCGCGGCGGCGTTGAGCAGATGTTCGGGGAGAATGCCCATCGTCCAGGCGTTGATAGCCGGCGAATAGAGGCGTTTGTAGGTGACGTGGACGGTATACGGGTCGAGAATATCCACCCGCTCGATCGGCTCGTAGTCCGAAGTCCGGGGCGAGATATTGCGCGGATTCATAATGGCCTCATAAGTGAATTTGACATCGCCGGCGTCAAACGGATGGCCGTCGTGAAAGCGGACACCCCGCCGCAACCGAAACGCAATGACCGGGTTATGCTCTGCCACCGGCAACAGGGCCGGAAAGTGGGCCTGCACGCTGTCGTCCAGAGTGGCGTGGGGCGTCGTGATGTGGTCGTGGTAGGGAAAGTCCCGGAAATAGGTTTCGCCCAAGAGGGCGATGAGCGGCTGAAAGAAATCCTGCTCAACCCGCCCCAGGGTAAACTCAATGCGCTCAGGCACACGAATGCTGACGTCAAGCCGGCGTGGTGTCGGCTGTCCCTGATCGTCCGGGTTCAGGAGCGTGAGGGTTTCGGTTTTTTCCTCGGCCGGCAGCAGCCGCATGGAAAGGAGGAGGCCGTCGAATTCGGGCAGGGCACCATCTGCCCGGGCCCGGGACACGAACGCCAGCAGGCGCGCTCCGGTCGCCCGGCTGCCGTCGGGCAGGGCGAGCTGCGGGCGGGCGAGCAGATAGGCTTTTTCGGTAAGAGACCAGTCTGTGGCCAGCCGGCCGCGCAGGTTCAGGTTCTCGTCCAGGTCAAGCAGCCCGTCAAACACCAGGCTGGTAATCTGACTGCTGGCCCCATCCGCATTGAGGATGGGATTCAGAATTCTGGCGTCAGCAATAGAAGCCGCAATATAGGTGCGGAGCCGGGCCGGATTGCCAACGGCCTGCTTTTCATAGCTCGGAACCCAGAAGTATGACTGCAACAACAGCCCGATCAGGGCGAGGGGAGCGAACAGGAGCAGATGTTTTCCACGCATGGCTTGGCTGCCCGAAGCCCTACCCGAACGTGTGGTATTTGTCAAGGTGAATCGTCCTGACCGACCGAGAGGAAGACAGGATGATTCATCGGGCAGCGACCTGGATGCAAGCCTGTGGTGGTGTCAATTTTCAGCCCCGGACGCTCGCGCCCGAGGCCGGGGCACCGTGGACAGGAACATCAGGCGGACGGGGCCGCCGGCACTCCCGGCCCCTTACTCCAGGTGCGTAATCACAAAGGTCTGGGTGGCTTCCTGCCAAGCCAGCATGGCGGTCTCGCCCGGGGACGGAAAGTCGGCCACGACCACCCGCCCGCGGGCCTCCCGGACGAACTCTTCCCCGAAGGTCGTCACGGTGAACGTCGCCCGGCCAAACTCCACCCCGTCGGCCAGCACCCGCACGGTGTGGACCCCATCGCCGAGCAGGTTCCAGTTGAACAGCAGCCCAAAGCCGTTGCTGCCGGCGTTGCCGCAAGCGTCGGCCGTATCGGCCCGGCCGGTCCCATAGGCTGCCGCCAGCCGGTGGGCGCTGTCGCCGTTGAGTTCAACCTCAACCACCGTGGCCTCACACACCCAGCCCGACAGCACGCTGAGGCCGCTCTGGAAGGAGCCGCCGGCCGGGTTTTCCAGGACGCCGAGCGGGCCGCCGGCCGGGGCGGGTGCCAGCCCGCCGGCCGGCCGGGCCGCCGGGGCCGAAAGCGGGGCCAGCATGAAGTTCTGGAGACCCGCCTGCCACACCAGCCGTGCCTGCTCGCCCGGAGACGGAAAGTCGGCCACCAGGGCCGTGCCGCTGCCCTCGTGGACGAACTCCTCCCCCAGGGTCGTCACGGTGAAGGTCGCCTGGCTGAACTCGACCCCATCGGCCAAGGCCCGGATGGTATGTTGGCCGTCACCGAGCAGGTTCCAGTTGAACAGCAGCCCAAAGCCGACATCGGCCCGGCCCCCGCAGGCCCCAGTGGCGGCCACATCGGCCCGGCTCGTGCCAGAGGCGGCTGCTCCGAGAGGCGTGCCGTCCACCTCCAGTTCAACCACCGCCCCGGCGCACACCCAGCCCGAGATCAGCCCGATGCCACTCTGCGAGGAGGCTGGCCGGGGGTTCTCCAGAACACCGACCAAGGGGGGGTGGCCGGCGAGGGGGGCACTGCTGCCCGCGCTCTCCGTGCCGCGCGCTGTGGCTTCAGCATCCGCGGCTTGGTGCTGCGGCGGAGCGGGGTTGCCGGGGCCGCCGGGGTTGGTGGTGCCACCGCCGGGGTTGCCGGGACCGCCGGGATTGTCGGGGGTGTCCGGAACGCCGGTGCTGCCAAGAAAGAGCGGGAACCCGCGGAAATCGGCGCAGATCTGCCCCTCTGACCGCTCCGAGGACAGGAGGTGCCAGACGGGGCCGTCCAGCCAGGCGAGCTGTGGAGTGGGCGCGTCCGACAGGCCGGCCGGCAGGGGTAAACACACCCGCACGGGGTGGTCAGCTACGCCGCTGACCACCCGCCCGTCTGCATCCCGGGGAATGAGGCGGACGACGAGGGGGGTGGCCCCGAAATCCGTTGAGGTGGCCTGCCTGGAGACCACGGCCACGGCCCGCTCGACCGCCTGGCGCGGGGCAACCTGGGCCGGGGCGGACAGATAGGTTTCCTCAATGGTGGGGATGGTCACGACCTCGGTCGTGCCGTCCTGGTTCCGGTACCCGCCGGTGAGACCCCCGCTGGGGAGCGTGGCGGCCTGGTATCTGTGGACGGTGAAGCTCCCTCCCACGACTGATTTGGTGTTGAAGATGGTGTTCTCAAGACGCCCGCTCACAGCAGTGGATGACCATCGGCTGGTTAATGCGAAGATATCCGCCGTGCCGCTGCCGATGACCGTGTTGCCGGATCCACGGACCGTTAATCTTTTGTCCCCGCCGTTACCTCCGACAAGCTGAATCCCATACATGCCGCTGCCGATGATCGTGTTGTCGGATCCACGGACCGTGAGTCTGTTGCCCCCGCCGCCACCTCCATTGGTAATCCTAATCCCATAGCGCGCTCCGGTGATCGTATTACTGGACACGGTGGCGGTCATCCGCTGGCCACCCCCGCCGGATCTGTTTCTATAGGCGATGCCGGTGCCTGTGCCAGTGATCGTATTACCGGACACGGTGGCAGTTACCGTATGGCCACCCCCTCCGCCTCTGTTGTCATAGGCGATGCCGGTGCCTGTGCCAGTGATCGTATTACCGGACACGGTGGCGGTTATCCGATGGCCCCCTCCGCCGGCTCGGTCTTCAAAGGCGATGCCGGTGCCGGTGCCGGTGATCGTATTACTGGACACGGTGGCGGTTATCCGCTGGCCACCCCCTCCGCCTCTGTTTTCATAGGAGATGCCGGTGCCGGTGATAGTATTGGCGGACACGGTGGCCTTTAGCCGATTGGACCCCGAGCCGGATCTGTTTACAAAGTGGATGCCGGTGCTGGTGGTAGTATTACCGGACACGGTGGCAGTTACCCACCCGCTGAACAGGCTGCCTTCAAAGCGGATGCCGGTGGTAGTATTACCGGACACGGTGGCGTTTGTTCCCCCGTATTTGTTTTCAAAGTGGATGCCGGCCCCGGTGGTAGTATTACCGGACACGGTGGCGGTTAGCCCCCCGCGGAGATAGTCTTCAAAGTGGATGCCGGCCCCGGTGATAGTATTACCGGACACGGTGGCCTTTAGCCTGCGATGACCGGGATCATAATCATAGGGGAAAACCCCGCGGCGGGCATCGTCTTCAAAGTGGATGCCGGCCCCGGTGATAGTATTACCGGACACGGTGGCCTTTAGCCTGTAGATACCCCTGCCGCCAGTGTTTTCAAAGCGGATGCCGGCCCCGGTGATAGTATTACCGGACACGGTGGCGGTCATCTCATTGGTACCCCCGTCGCCAGCGTTTTCAAAGCGGATGCCGGCCCCGGTGATAGTATTACCGGACACGGTGGCGGCCGCCCTGGCGCTAAACCCCTCGACAGTAATGTAGATGCCGGCCCCTCGGCTTTCCGGCTCAGACGTATCCGCCGCGATCCGATTCTCGCTGATGGTCACGGCGGAGCACCGGCGGGTGCCACTGCCCACCTCAATCCCGACGGCCGTAGAAGTGGCTACTATCAGGACATTATCGGAGATCGTGACCCGTGCCTTGGCCGGGCATCTCCAAGAGCCTGAGACGGCGATGCCCGCATCGGCGAAGTTGACGATATCGAATCCCGAAACGGTGGCGGTGTTGGAAGAGATGGTCAGCACATCATTGCCAGCCGGGAGCCGTGACCCATCGAGCGTCATACCAATGGACATCCCGGCGGCATCCTGGGCGAGGAGATGTATGTTGCCAGAGAGCTCCAGCCGGCGGGTGGGCGTGATGGTGCCGCCACTGAGGGCCGGGTCGAAAATGATTGTCGTCGAGGTAGACATGGCCTTGGCCCGGTTCACCTGATAGCGGAGAGACCCCGGTGCCGGCGTTTTGGCGTCATCCGTAAGGGTGGTGACGGTGAGGGTTGCGGCCGGCGTGGAGGTGGCTGTTTGCGCCCTGGCCGTGGGGGCAAGGGTCAACAGCAGGCCGCACAGGAGTAGCAGACCGGTGAGGCCGGCGTGGCGCGTATTCAGATAGCGTTCTGTTTTTTCCACTTTTCGGGCCATATTGACGCCCGCCTGCCGGCCAACTGAGCACCCTCGGCGGCCTTGCGCAAGGGCTGATTTCGTTTTCAGGCTTCTTTGGCACAACGCTTAGCCCATTCTGGCGGCATATGTCAACCGTGCCGCCGGTTGCGCGGAAAGACGCGGCTGCGCCTCTTCGGTTTGGCGGTGTATCGGGCTATAGTGGCCGGGTGCTGAACTGGCCGGCTGTGACCTGCTTGACCGCCCCCCTGGGCCATTTTTTCAAGGTTGCCGGCTGGCGGCTGCGTGAAGACCTGCTGCATCTGCAAGCTATGGGTCTGACCTACGCCATGCTGCTGGCGCTGATTCCGTTTTTCGGACGACCGCCTGAGGCGCGTGGCTGAGGCCCGCAAACCTGTGTATGATTCGGGACTGTTCCGGTGGGGGGTATCACTATGGCTGGGACCTGCGACATTATCGTTATCGGCGGCGGGGCGGCCGGCTTCAGCGCCGGCCTGTACGCGGCCCGGGCCGGCTGCCGGACCGTCCTGCTGGAACGCTTTTCGGCCGGCGGCCAGGTCCTCAACTGCGAGCGGATTGAAAACTACCCCGGCTTTCCCGACGGGGTGGCCGGCTATACGCTGGGGCCGCTGTTGCAGCAGCAGGCCATGAGCTTTGGCCTGGACATGCGACTGAGCGAGGTGGCCTCGGTCCGGCTGGAGGGCGCGGACAGGGTACTGGATACCGACGCCGGCGAGCTGCGGGCCAGGGCCCTGATTGTGGCCAGCGGCTCGCGCTTTGCCAGCCTGGACATTCCGGGTGAGGCAGCCTTTGCCGGCAGGGGCGTGTCGCACTGCGCGGCCTGCGACGGCGCGTTTTTCATGGACAAGCCGGTGGTGGTGGTCGGCGGTGGTGATGCCGCACTGGACGAGGGCCTGCACCTCACCGGGTATGCCTCAGCGGTCACGCTGGTCCACCGCCGGGACACGCTGCGGGCCTGCCGCGCCCTCCAGGACCGCGCCCGGCAAGCCGACAAACTGCGCTTCCGGTGGAATACCGCGCTGCGGGCGATTGAGGGCGGCGAGGGTGTTGAGCGGGTACACCTCGAAGACCTGCAAACCGGCCAGTCCTCCCGCCTTGAGGCCGCCGGCGTCTTCATCTATGTCGGTCTCAGGCCCAACACCGGCTTTCTCAACGGGCGCGTTGCCCTGAACGCCCGGGGCCAGATTCTGACCGACCTCCAGATGCGGACCGCGGTACCGGGCATCCTGGCGGCCGGCGATGTGCGTGCCGAGTCGTCGCGCCAGCTGGTCTCCGCGGCCGGCGACGGCGCAACCGCGGGGCTGGCCGCGGCCCGCTATGTGCAAACCGGGGGGTGGGCCGGATAGGCAGGTCCAGGCGAGAGACGCCTCAATGCAGAGATACGAACACATTCTGGACAACCACTCCCGCCCGGTCGTTGACTACCTGCGCCAGGGTCTGGCGGACGCCACAGTCTTTCGCCTGGTTTCGGCCTATTTCAGCATTTACGGCTATGAGGCACTCCAGCACGAACTGAGCGGCATCAAAGATGTGCGGTTTCTGTTCGGCGACCCGGCCTCGGTCGGCGAAGTGGACCCCGGGCCAAAAGACCCCAAAGCCTTCTGCCTGACCGAAGGCCGGTTGTCGCCCAGCCACACCTTGCGGCAGACACACCTCGCCCGGGACTGCACCGCCTGGGTCCAGAGCGGGCGGGTCAAAATCCGCTCCATCAGTCAGTCCAGTTTTCTGCACGGCAAGATGTATCTCGCCGAGTCTGGGGCCGCCGGGGGTGTGGCGGTGGTGGGCAGCTCGAATTTCACCCGGAGGGGGCTGGGCTGCGGCCCCGGCACCAACATGGAAATCAACCTGGCAAGCGCCTCCGAAGAGATACGCGCCGACCTGCGGCACTGGTTTGACGCTATCTGGGCCGATACCGCGCTGACCAGCGACGTGAAACACGAGGTACTGGACGCGCTGGCCCGCCTCGGCAAGGACCACGCGCCGGAACTCGTCTACTACAAGACCCTGTTTGAGCTGTTCGGCGACGAGCTGGAAGCCAGACAGGCCGGCGAGCGCGACCTGTCCGACACCCACCTGTACGACACCGCCATCTGGAAGGCGCTGTACGGCTTCCAGAAAGACGGGGCCAAGAGCGTCATCGCCCGTCTGCTGCGCCACAAGGGCTGCATCCTGGCCGACAGCGTGGGCTTGGGGAAGACCTATACCGCGCTGGCGGTCATCAAGTTCTTTGAACTGCGCAACGAACGGGTGCTGGTGCTATGCCCAAAAAAACTGCGTGACAACTGGGCCTTGTATCCGGCTGTCCACGCCCAGACCGACAACCCCTTTCTCGCCGACCGTTTCGGCTACAGCCTGCTGTCGCACACCGACCTGTCCCGCGACACCGGCAGGGCCGGGGATATTGACCTGGCACGCTTCAACTGGAGCAATTTTGATCTGGTGGTGATTGACGAGTCGCACAACTTCCGCAACGACACCAGGCCCCGGCCCGACGCCAGCGGGCGGGTGGGCCGCAGCCGCTACGCACGGCTGCTGGAAGAAGTCATCCGGCACGGGGCGCAAACCAGGGTGCTGATGCTGTCGGCCACCCCGGTCAACACCTCGCTTCTTGACCTGCGCAACCAGATCTATCTTATGACCGAAAAGCGCGAGGATGTGTTCCGCGACAGTCTGGGCATCAGCCATATCGGCACGGTGCTGGGCCGGGCCCAGAAGGCGTTCAGCGACTGGCAGGACAAGGCCGGGCCAAAAGATAAGGCGCACCTGCTGGAAAAACTCGGGGCCGATTTTTTCCAGTTGCTCGGCGGCGTGTCCATCGCCCGCTCGCGGCGGCAGATCAAGACCTTCTACGCCGAAGAAATGCAGACCATCGGCGAGTTTCCCACAACCCGGCAGCCGGACAACCGCTACCCGCCGACCGACCTGGACGGGGCGCTGTCGTACACAGCCCTGTCCGAGCAGATCGGCCAATTCGCCCTGTCCATCTACAGGCCCTCCGAGTACCTGGTGAGCCAGAAGGCAAAGCAGGTCCTGGTCCGGGAAAAGCGGGAGAGAAACTTCAATCAGGAAGACCGCGAGCGCTTCCTGCTCGGCATGATGCGGACGAACTTTCTGAAGCGGCTGGAGAGTTCGGCCTATGCTCTGGCGGAAACCCTGGGCCGCACCATTGACAAAATGGACAGCTTGCTGGCCAGGATCGCCGACTACGAGCAGCATGGCCACGAACACCGCGGCGCGGAGATGCCGGGCGATATCCTGCCCGAGCCTGACGAAGACGATGAGGAGTTCCTGGTCAATCGGGCGCGCCGCCCGTATCACCTGCGGGAGCTGGACCTGCCCCGCTGGCAGGCCGATGTCCGCCGCGACCGGCACACCCTGAGCGCGGTCCTGGACGAGTTGAAGACCATCACGCCGGAGCGGGACGGCAAGCTCAACGAGATGCGGAGCGAGCTGCGCCACAAGGTGGCCTGCCCGCCGACCGAC
The DNA here is from genome assembly GCA_965200965.1 of uncultured Binatia bacterium (SeqCode). Classification (GTDB taxonomy): domain Bacteria; phylum Desulfobacterota; class Binatia; order Bin18; family Bin18; genus JAAXHF01. The sequence continues at coordinate 1,755,535 of OZ241744.1, read as the reverse complement.
CGCGACGGCCGGCCAAACCGCAAGCTGCTGGTGTTCACTACCTTCAGGGACACGGCCGAATATCTCTACCGGGAGTTGCGCGGGCTGGCCGATGAACTGGGGCTGCACATGGCGATGGTGTCGGGCGATGTGACCCATACCAGTTACGGCGACAACAATTTCAACGCTATCCTGAGCAACTTTGCCCCCCGGGCGCGGGGCCGGGCCGCGGGGGTTGAGGGCGACATTGACCTGCTGATCGCCACCGACTGCATTTCAGAGGGGCAGAACCTCCAGGACTGCGACACCGTGCTGAACTATGACATTCACTGGAATCCGGTCCGCCTCATCCAGCGCTTTGGGCGGATTGAGCGCATCGGCAGCCGCAACACAAGGGTGCGGATGATTAACTACTGGCCGACCAAAGACATGGATGTCTATCTCCGCCTGCAAAGCCGGGTTGAGGCACGCATGGCGCTGGCCGACGCCGCGGCCAGCGGTGATGACGACCCGCTGAACACCTTCACCTTTGCGCAGGCCCAGATGGAGTTGAACTTCCGTGACCGGCAGCTCCGCCAGTTGCAGGAAGAGGTGCTGGACCTCGACGAGCTGGACGACGGCGTGGTGATGAGCGATTTCACCCTGGATTATTTCTTTGCCCAGCTCCTGCGCTATCTCGAAAAAAACCGGGCCGAACTCGAAGCCACGCCGGCCGGGGTGTACGCGGTCACGGACGGCCCGGCCCAACCCGGCGCGATATTTTTTCTGCGCCAGCGTGGGGCCGGCACGGACAGGCGCGAAAAAGCGGCCAGCCCGATCCATCCCTTTTATGCGGTCTACATCCACGAGACCGGCGACATCCGCCACGGCTGCACCAACGCCCGGCAGGCGCTCGACGTATTTGAGGCCGCGGCAGAGGGCAGGACCAAGCCGCTGCAACGGCTGTGCGACCAGTTTGACCGCGAAACCCGCCACGGCCGGAACATGGCCCGGTACGACCGGCTGGTGCAGGCGGTGCTTGCCCACATCGACGAGGCGAACCACGCCACCCAGGTCGCCCAGCTGCGCAGCAACCGCGATTTCAAGCTGCCGGTGGCTTCCAGTGCCGGCACGCCCGACGATGACTTTGAACTTGTCAGCTGGCTCGTCATCCGTGCCGCCTGACTTGGCCCGCACGCAGGACAGGAACTCCATGCCCTTGAGCACCCTCCGCGCCATCCAGACCGCCTTGAAGAACGCTGCCGGGCCGGACTTTGCCGCCGCGGCCACCGAGCTGCTGGCCGCCCTCGGCTACCGCAGTGACCGCCGCCTGAGCGAGCAGACCGGGGCTGTTGACGACTTCCTGCGGGCTTTTCCGGCTGAGCGGCCGGGCACAGACTCAGAGCGGGCCTTGTGTGAGAACGCCGCCTCGGTCCGGCTGCTGTTTCAGGTGACAAGCGATGAGATCGCCGCCAGCCAGCCCCCGCGGCTGGATTCCGGGCTGGCGGCCTTTGAGCAGGGCCGGCAGCAGAGCTTTCTGTTCTTTGCCGTTGCCTTGAAACAGGCCAGCTACCCCCGGAGCCGCTACGCCGCTTTCACCCGCGAGATCAACAAGCGTTTCCCCGCACCTGTGGTGGTCCTGTTCCGCAGCTCTGACGACCGGCTCAGCCTGGCCTTTGTCCATCGCCGACGCAACACGCTCGACCACAGCCGTGATGTGCTGGGCCGCGTGTCGCTGATCCGTGAAATCAACCCCACCGACCCGCACCGTGCCCACCTCGACATCCTGGCCGGGTTGTCGCTGGAGAATCTGCTGGACTGGATGACCAGCCACCATATCCCCCACAATTTTGACGGGCTGCTCAACGCCTGGCTCGACACCCTGGACACGCGGGAACTGAACCGCCGCTTCTACCGGCAGTTGTTCGACTGGTTCAGCCGTGGCGTCACAGAGGCCCGGTTTCCCAAAGGACGATCTGGTGACACCTCGCCGGCCAGAACCCTGTCGCCCGAAGAACACATCATCCGTCTCATTACCCGGCTGTTGTTTGTCTGGTTCATCAAGGAAAAGGGCCTGGTAGCGGACGAGCTGTTCAACGAAAGCGAGGTCGCGGCCCTGCTCCGCGACTACGACCGGGACACCGGCGATTCCTGGTACCGGGCGGTGCTCCAGAACCTGTTTTTCGCCACCCTGAACACCGAGAGGACCAAGCGCGGCTTCAGCAGCGGGAAGCGTACCACCCACCGCAATTTTTCGCTGTACCGCTACCGCTCCGAACTCCGCAACCCCGACGCACTGCTGGCCCTGTTCAGCCGGACGCCGTTCATCAACGGCGGGCTGTTTGACTGCCTCGACAGCGAAGAAGCCACCTCGGAGCAGGGCTGGCGGATTGACTGTTTTACCGACAACCCCCGCCACCGGCGGGACTATTCCATCCCCAACCGGCTGTTCTTTGATGACCACGGCCTTATTCCGCTGTTCAACAGTTACAAGTTCACGGTTGAGGAGAACACGCCCATAGAGCAGGAAGTCGCCCTTGACCCTGAGCTGCTCGGCAAGGTGTTTGAAAACCTGCTGGCCGCCTACAACCCCGAAACCCGCGACACGGCCCGCAAGCAGACCGGCTCTTACTACACCCCGCGGCCGGTGGTGGACTACATGGTTGATGAGGCCCTTGTCGCCGCCCTGGCCGAACGCTGCCAGCCGAGCGACAACGACCGCGTGTTCTGGCAGGAACGCCTTCGTTATCTGCTGGACTATGCCGATGCCTTCAGCGACGCCAGCGCGTTGTTTGACGCGGCTGAGACCGACGCGGTTGTCCGGGCCATAGCCGGGCTCAAGGTGCTGGACCCCGCGGTTGGCTCCGGGGCGTTTCCAATGGGCGTGCTGCACAAGCTTACCCTGGCCTTGCGCCGGCTTGACCCTGACAACACCCGTTGGGAGGGGCTGCAAAAAGCGATCGCCCGGGACCGGGCCCAAGCCGCCTTTGATACCCGGGACCAGGGCGACCGCGAGGCCGAGTTGACCGAGATCAGCCAGACTTTTGAACGCTACCGCGATTCCGACTTTGGCCGCAAGCTGTACCTGATTCAGAACAGCATCTTCGGTGTAGACATTCAGCCGGTCGCCTGCCAGATCGCCAAGCTGCGTTTTTTCATCTCGCTGGCCATTGAGCAGGAGCCCGACCCCGCCGCGGACAATTTCGGCCTCAAGCCGCTGCCCAACCTGGAAACGCGCTTTATTGCTGCGGATACGCTTCTGGGTCTCAAGGGCGAGCGGATGCTGACGAGCGCAAAAGCGCAGCAGGTGGAGCGTCAGTTACTGGACAACCGCGAGCGGCATTTTCACGCCACCACGCGCCGGAAAAAGCTGGAGTACAAGAGAAAAGACAAGCAGTTACGGAAGTCGTTGGCGCAGGCATTGGAAAGCCTTGGGTTTCCCGCGGATGACGCCGACAAGATCGCGCAGTGGGACCCCTACGACCAGAACGCCCGCGCCGGCTGGTTTGACGCTGAGTATATGTTCGGTGTGGCTGAGGGCTTTGATGTGGTGATCGGCAATCCGCCGTATGTTCAGTTACAGAAGAACGCCGGCGAGCTGGGCAAACTCTATAAAGACGCCGGCTTTGCCACCTTCGCCCGCAGCGGCGACATCTATCAGCTTTTCTATGAGAGAGGCGGCCAACTGCTGACACCGCAACGCGGCCTCTTGTCCTACATCACCTCAAACAGTTGGCTGAAGGCCGAATACGGCAAGCCCCTGCGGCGCTGGTTCTCCGAGCAACACACACCGCTGCGCCTGCTGGAAATGGGCAAAGACGTTTTTGAAAACGCTATTGTTGATACCAGCGTTCTGATTGCGCGGCAGGGCAAAAGCGGAGAAGCCGGCAGAGCGGTAGACATGGACCGCTTGCCCGACAAGGATTTTCCGCCGGCCGAAAGCCTGTGGGGGGTGTTGCGCCCGCAAGGCGAAAAGCCGTGGGGTGCGTTGTCGGCCCTGGAATGGTCCGTCATGGATAAGATGGAGGCGAAAGGGACGCCGCTGAAAGACTGGGATGTGAAGATCAACTATGGCATCAAGACCGGCTACAACACGGCCTTCATTATAGACGACACCACCAGGCAGGCGTTGATTGACGAAGACCCGGCTTCCGCGGACATCATCAAGCCGGTGCTGCGGGGCCGGGACATTCGGCGGTATCGGGCAGAGTGGGCGGGGGTGTGGCTGATATACAGCCATTCCAACATCGCAGAAAATGAATATCCCGCAGTGCGAAAACATCTGTTACCGCACAAGAAGCAGCTTTTGAAGCGGCGGGGCGGAGCTAATCCAAAGACGGGGCAGGTGCCTTATCAATGGTGGCAACTGCAAGTAGATTATTACAGTTCGGGAGCTTACAAGGAGTTTACCAAAGAAAAGCTGTTCTGGATGGACCTGACTGAGCAAGGGCGATTCGCTTATGATGCGAGCGAAATGTTCTGCGCTGATACCGCATTTATGATGTCCGGGCGAGCAATCAAATATCTGTGCGCTGTCCTCAATTCTAATCTGATGACGTGGTTTATGAAAAGTACGGGCCTGACTTCTGGAATGGGTGTCACTCGATGGAAAAGGTTTGCCGTAGAGCGCCTGCCCGTCCCTGAGATATCAGCCGCCAAGCAGCGCCCGTCCATCCGGCTGCTTGACCGCATCCTCAAGGCCAAAGCCGCCGACCCCTCGGCAGACACCGCCGAGCAGGAAGCCGAGATTGACCGGCTGGTGTATGGGCTGTATGGGTTGACGGAGGAGGAAGTGCGGGCGGTGGAGGGCAGTCGGGCGTAGGTCGGATTAGCGAAGCGTAATCCGACATGGCGGGTTACGCCTGACGGCTAACCCGCCCTACGGGCTGATCAAGGAGCAAATCAGGACGATGGAGAGAAGCCGATGAGCGACGATCAAAAATCCATAACCAGCTTGGCGGAATACATCGAAGTCATAAACGGGCTTCCCGCCTCTGACGAAGAGCGCCGCTACATTTACCGCGGACAAAAGGATGAAAGCTGGGGGGTCAAGAGCAGCGCCCTGCGTCGCCTGGAACAATCTGGATACGGCCGTGATTATAGTCGTAACTATGAAGGGATGACGATATCATACCTGTTCAGAGGCTACATCCACCAGATTATTGACGAAGTACAACTCCGCTACCCCAACACCTACAGCGAGCCGATGACGCCCCTGGAGTGCATGGCCCATCTCCAACACCACAGGGTAGCGACCGGGCTGATAGACTTTACCTACAGTCCCCTGGTTGCCCTCTGGTTTGCCTGCGAAACCGCTGGGGAGACAGCCGGCAAGGTCTTTGTGGTCAACGTCCAGCCCAACACGATTCAAGAAGTCACGACCAAAAGAGCTTTGGGGCAGGAACTCAAGACGTTTTTTGAGATCGATGAACAATGGCATCTGTGGCAACCTGTCATCGGCAATCCTGCCCTGGATAGCCAACGCCTCACGGTGCAGCAGTCCGTCTTCCTGTTTGGAGCACCCGAAATAAAAAAAGGTATGCTTGAGCGGGAGATCATCGTCTCCAGAGAGCACAAGAAAACGATCTTGCAAGAGTTGGACAGGGTGAGCATTTCGGAGAAAACGTTGTTTCCCGACTGGGCGGGTTTTCTTGAGAGAAACACGGCCGAATCCGTCTACAACGCTGAACTCGCAGAGCATTACTACACCGAGGAGATCAGAAAAGCGGAGGACCAGGGCAATGAATAAGAAAGCGCTAAGCGACAATTATTTTCAAAGAGGCAATTTCAGAGTCGCGCTGGGCAAATACGAGAAAGCCATTGCTGACTACGGTGAGGCTATCAGGCTAGAGCCTGACTTTGCTGATGCGTACAGCAACCGGGGCGTCGCCAATTCCGATCTTAAGGAGTATGAAGCGGCGCTTGCGGACTATGACCGCGCTATCGAGCTAAAGCCTGATGACGCTGAGGTGTACAACAACCGGGGCAATGCCAAGGCAGCGCTTAAGGAGTACGCCTCCGCCTTGGCGGACTATGACCGCGCCATTGAGCTCAAGCCTGATTATGCTAATGCGTACAACAACCGGGGCAATGCCAAGGTAAAGCTTAAGGAGTACGCCTCCGCCTTGGCGGACTATGACCGTGCCATTGAGCTCAAGCCTGGCTTTGCTGAGGCGTACAGCAACCGGGGCGTCGCCAATTTCGATCTTAAGGAGTATGAAGCGGCGCTTGTCGACTATGACCGCGCTATCGCCCTAAAGCCTAATGACGCTGAGGCGTACAGCAACCGGGGCAACGCCAAGGCAGAGCTTGGGCAACCTGAAGCGGCGCTTGCGGACTATGATCGCGCCATTGAGCTAAAGCCTGACTTTGTTGAGGCGTACTACAACCGGGGTACTGCCAAGCAGGCACTCGGGCGCAACGCGGAAGCCTTGGCGGACTATGACCGCGCCATTGAGCTAAAGTCTGGCTTTGTTGAGGCGTACAGCAACCGGGGCAACACCAAGCAGGCACTCGGGCGCGATGCGGAGGCCGTTGCGGACTATGACCGCGCCATCGAGCTAAAGCCTGATTATGCTGAGGCGTACGGCAACCGGGGCAATGTCAAGGCAAAGCTTGGGCAATCCGAAGCGGCACTTGCGGACCATGACCGCGCCATCGAGCTAAAGCCTGATTTGGCTGAGATGTACTACAACCGGGGCAATGCCAAGGTAGAGCTTAAGGAGTACGCCTCCGCCTTGGTGGACTATGATCGAGCCATCAAACTAGAGCGTGACTTTGCTGAGGCATACAGCAACCGGGGCGAGGCCAAGCAGGCACTCGGGCGCACTGCGGACGCCTTGACGGATTTTAAACACGCGCTGACATTGGCGCAACAGCAGGGGAAGAATGAATTCGTGCGGGATGCAGAAGCAAAAATCAATGAATTGGAAAGCGCGTAGGTCGGCTTAGCGAAGCGTAATCCGACATGGCGGGTTACGCCCGCCGGCTAACCCGCCCTGCGGGCTGACCGAGGGGCAAATCAGGGCGGTGGAGGGAAGCGTATGAGCGACGATCAAAAATCCATAACCAGCTTGGCGGATTACATCGCAGTCATAGACAAGCTTGCCGCCTCTGGCGAAGAGCGCCGCTACATTTACCGCGGCCAAAAGGATGAAAGCTGGAAGGTGCAGAGCAGCGCCCTGCGCCGCCTGCGAAAGCGCCCGTTGAAACATCCTGGGTTAGTGTTTGCCCTGTTCAGAGGCTACATCCACCAGATTATTTACGAAGTGAATCTCCGCTACCCCAACGCCTACAGCAATCTGACGCCTCTGGAGTGCATGGCCCACCTCCAACACAACGGGGTAGCGACCGGGCTGATAGACTTTACCTACAATCCTCTGGTTGCCCTCTGGTTTGCCTGCAAAACTGATGGGGAAACAGACGGTAAGGTCTTTGTGGTCAACGTCCAGCAGCCTGGCACGATTCAAGAAGTCACCACCCAAGAAGACTTGAAGCAGGAACTCAAGGAATTCTTTGAGCGAGATGATCAATGGCATATGTGGCGGCCCGCTGTCGGCAATCCTGTCCTGGATAGCCAACGCCTCACGGTACAGCAGTCCGTCTTCCTGTTTGGAGCACCCGAAATAGAAGAAAGTATGATCGAGCGGGAGATCATCGTCTCCAGAGAGCACCAGAAAACGATCTTGCAAGAGTTGGACAGGGTGGGCATTTCGGAGAAAACGCTGTTTCCCGACTCGGCGGGTTTTCTTGAGAGAAACACAGCCGAATCCGACTACAACGCTGAACTCGCAGCGCATTACTACACCGCGGAAATCAGAAAGGAGAAGCGTCGAGAACCAATGCGGGAGAATGTGCAAAGTGACAATTATTGTCAGAGAGGCGATTTTAGAATCTTCTTGGAGGAGTACTCAGAAGCCCTTGCGGATTACGAGGAGGCTATTAGGGTAGACCCTAATTACGCCGTAGCGTACTACAACCGTGGTGTTATTAAGTTCTTTAGCGAGAAGGATTACGCCTCCGCCTTGGCGGACTACAATAAGGCTATTGAACTAAAACCTGATTACTATGATGCGTACAACAGCCGGGGTGCTGTCAGGTTCGCACTTAAGGAGTATGAATCCGCCTTGGCGGACTACGATGAGGCTATTAGGTTAAATCCCGGTTACGCTGCGGCGTATAACAACCGGGGCAACGTCAAGAAGGAACTCGGACGCAACGCAGAAGCCCTTGCGGACTACGAGGAGGCTATCAGGTTAGACCCTAATTACGCCGAAGCGTACTCCGGTAGGGGCAATGTCAAGAGAAATCTTGGGCAACTCGAAGCGGCGCTTGCGGACTACGACCGCGCCATTTCGCTAAAGCCTGACTTTGCTGCGGCGTACCACAATCGGGGATGGGCCAATAAGATAGCCTTTTACGACAGAGAAGCCTCTCTGGATTTTGCCAAGTATGAGGCATTGAAGGCGCAACAGGGAAATCAGAAGTTTAAAGTGGAGTAGTTGAGGAAGGAACCCCATGCACAACCCCACGATCAGAGCGATCCAGCGGCTCACGCCCGCCGGCTCAGCCGACCTACAGGGCTTGCAGTGACCAGCACCGACGCGATACACCCGGGGCCATTGCGAAGGAGGGCAAAACAGTGACAAAGGTCTTTCAGCTTGAACAATCGGTCAATATCCCCTGCCACATCGGCACCGGCGCGTTTCCTGACGAATACCTGGTGACGCTTACCACCCAAAACGGCCCGTCTTCAGGGTTTGTCCAAGCCCGGCATGTCAACAAGCCCGCCGGCTCCATTCGTGGCATCATCAGGAAGATAGACGGCGAGACCATCACCGTCCAACTCCCCGGTGAATTTTTCACCACCGCTATGGGCTTCATGACGTTCCCCGCCCGCTGGGCAAACGAACACGTCACAGTAGCAGAATAATCCCGGTGATACCGTTCACAGTTGACCCCGCTCAAAGACAGGACATGCCCACTCACTTTCTTTGCTCTGAGCTCCCCCGAGGAGCCCCCCGGGACGGCGGTTGAGGAGTTGGGGCCGCGGTCAAGGCGCGTGTCAGGACGACCGAGGGCGGTCTGAACCGTGATTGGTGTGATTCCGGGCTGCCCGTGATTGGCGAAAAGGACGGGCGGGCCAGCCCCCGGGCGTCATCTGGCTCAGAATGAACGGAGCCGGCCATGCGGCAGTTCACCGATACCGAGGTGCTGGAGATCATCACGGCTGGAGAAGCCGACCGCGTCGAGTTCAAGGAGGCGTTCTCCGAGCGCGTCGCTTCAAGGATCAGACAAGCCATCTGCGCCTTTGCCAATGACTTGCCCGACCACAGAGCGCCCGGTTTTGTGTTCATCGGGGTACGAGACAATGGCACCTCGTGCGGGCTGTCTGTGACTGACCAGTTGCTCCGGCAGTTGGCCGACATGAAAACCGACGGCACGATCCTGCCCCCGCCCTCGCTCAGCGTGGAAAAGCGCCGGCTGCACGGCAAGGAGCTTGCGCTTGTTGTGGTGGAACCCTCCGACTCACCGCCGGTGCGCTGCAAAGGCGCTATCTGTATCCGCACTGGCTCGCGCCGCGGTATCGCCACGGCACAGGATGAAAGGATACTCAACGAAAAACGGCGGTCTGGCGACCGTCCCTTTGACATCCAGCCTGTTCCTCCGGCCGGTCTGGCAGACCTCAACCTGACCCAGTTCACGAACGAATACCTGGTCCGGGCATTTTCCGACGAGATGCTGGCCGCCAATGCCCGCAGTCTCAACGAGCAACTGGCCGCGACAAAAATGATCGTTGCTGCCGACCAGCCCACCGCGACCGTGCTGGGCCTGCTGGCGATCGGCAAAAGCCCGCAGGATTTTCTGCCGGGCGCGTATGTACAATTTCTCAGGATACACGGGACGAGCCATGCCGATGACATACTTGATGCCCAAGAGATACGCGGCGCGCTTCCAGACCTGCTTCGCCAGCTCGAAGAAAAACTCACAGCGCATAATCGCGTGGCAGTCGATGTCACAAGCGGCCCTGTTGAACACCGCACCGCGCACTACCCCCTGGAAGCCTTGCGGCAGTTCGTGCGTAACGCGCTGATGCACAGGACATACGAAGCCACCAACGCGCCGGTGCATGTCTACTGGTTCAATGACCGTATCGAAGTAATGAGTCCCGGCGGCGCGTTCGGAGTGGTAACGGCTGAGCGGTTCGGGGAGCCGGGAGTAGTCGATTATCGCAACCCCAACCTGGCAGACGCCATGAAAACCCTCGGGTTTGTTCAGCGTTTTGGCATTGGCATATCCCTGGCCAGGCAGCGCCTGGCGGCCGCGGGACACGCAGAACCTGAGTTTGATGTTTCTCCCAACTTTGTGCGGATAACGATACGCGCCGGGAGGCTGGCACAATGACCGCGCCTGTCCTGACTTTTTTCAACAACAAGGGGGGCGTAGGTAAAACATCGCTGGTCTATCATCTGGCCTGGATGCTGTCCGACATGGGGCATCGGGTGCTGGCCTGTGACCTTGACCCGCAGGCGAACCTCACTGCCGCTTTTCTGGATGAAGAGCATCTGGAAACACTCTGGGACACAGACGACGACACGTCTGCGAACACCATTTTGCGCTGTGTCTTACCGCTGACGAAAGTGGGCGACCTCAAGCCGCCGCAGCTCACGCCGGTCGCCCCCCCCGATCTGTACCTGATACGGGGCGACCTGGCCCTGGCCGGTTTTGAAGATACCCTGTCCGCGGAATGGCCCAACGCCTTGGGCTCTACCCTCCTCCACCGTCCCTTCCGCATTTTGACCGCCTTCTCGACCGTCATGCAGGCCGGGGCTGAGCAGATGCAGGCCGATGTCATCCTGGCCGATGTCGGCCCCAATCTGGGCGCGATTAATCGCTCGGCCTTGATCGCAACCGACTACATCGTTGTTCCGCTGGGCGCGGACCTGTTCTCACTCCAGGGTCTGCGCAATCTCGGCCCGACCCTCAACCGCTGGCGGGGGGACTGGGAAAAACGAAAGGATAACTGGCAGCAACCGGACTTTCTGCTGCCGGACGGAACAATGCGGCCCATCGGCTATGTGGTGCAACAGCACAGCGTGCGCCTGGACCGCCCCGTCAGAGCGTATGACAAGTGGGTCAATCGCATGCCGCGGGAATACGCCCGCAGCCTGTTGGGGGATAGCTGCGGTCCGTATCCCGAGACGCCGCACCAGGATGGAGAACACGCCCTGGCTACCGTCAGGCACTACCGCAGCCTCGTGCCACTGGCGCAGGAAGCGCGCAAGCCCATTTTTCATCTGACTTCGGCTGACGGCGCGATTGGCAGCCATGCCGCGGCTGCGACTGATGCACGGCGGGATTTCGAGCTGCTGGCGCGGAAGATTCTCGAGAGGGTAGAGCGGATGAGCGAAGCGTAATCCGGCAGAGCGGCTTGTTCCAGCGCGGGCGTGTCGTCCCCCCTCCTCCATCCTGCTCAGTCCCGGGCCTCCTGAAATCCCGATAAGCCCCGATACACGCTGACCGCCATGCCGATGAGTACAAACGCAAGCGGAAAGCCGGTGGCGAGCGCGGCGGCCCGCAAGGAGTCCAGCCCCCCGCCGAGCAGCAGGGCGGTGGCCACCAGCCCCACGCTCACACACCAGAACACCCGCTGCGCGACCGGCGTATCCACCTTGCCGCCGGCGGCCAGGGTATCGACCACCAGCGCGCCCGAATCCGCGGAGGTGACAAAAAAGATGACCACCAGGACGATGCTGACCAGGGACAGCAGCCCGGTCAGCGGCAGCGGCTCGAACATCTTGAACAGCGACAGTTCCGGCCGGTTGGCGCTGACCGCGGCCGTGACGCCGGTGTAGCCGTCGGCCATGAACTGCTCGATGGCGGTGCCGCCAAAGGCACTCATCCACACCACGCTGAACAGGGTCGGCACGAGCAACACGCCGATCATGAACTCGCGGACGGTGCGACCGCGTGAGATGCGGGCAATGAAAATGCCGACCGACGGCGACCAGGCGATCCACCACGCCCAGTAGAAGGTGGTCCAGTTGTGCAGAAAATCGGTGTCCGAGCGGCCTATCCAATTGCTGAGCGGCAGAATGTTGACCACATAGGTGCCCAGCCCGCTGAGGACGCTCGCGCCTATCGCCAGGGTCGGGCCAACGGTGATGATGAACAGTATCAGCCCGACCGCCATGAGCAGGTTGAGCTGACTGAGGCGCTTGATGCCCACGTCAAGCCCGGTCAGCACCGAGACCAGGGCGGTGGCGGTGATCAGCCCGATCAGCGCCACCTTGGTCGCCCCGACCGCGGGTGTGCCGAACAGATAGTTGAGCCCGGCCGTGAGCTGCTCAACACCCAGGCCGAGTGAGGTCGCCAGCCCGAACACGGTGGAAAACACGGCCAGGGTATCGACCGTGTGCCCGGGCCACCCCCACACCCGCTCGCCCAGCAGCGGGTAGAAGGCCGAGCGGACGGTCAGCGGCAAACCCCGGTTGTAGCTGAAAAAGGCCAGGGTCAGGCCCACCAGCCCATAGATCGCCCAGCCGTGCAGCCCCCAGTGAAAAGCCGCCCCGGCAATGCCCAGGGCGCGCACCGCCTCGGTCGGGGTCGCGGCCACGCCGAGCGGCGGATGCTGAAAGAAATAGACCGGCTCCAGCACGCCAAAGAACATCAGGCCGATGCCTATCCCCGCGGCAAACAGCATGGCGAACCAGCTCAGGTTGGAGTATGCGGGCCGCGCTGCGTGGCCGCCGAGGCGTATCCGGCCCAGCGGCGAGACAATCACAAACAGGCAGAACAGCAGCACAATGTTGACGCTCAGCATGAACACCCAGTCACAGCGGGTGGTAAGCCACAGCCGGACCGCGCCAAAGACCTCGGTCGCGCCCTGCTGAAAGGTCAGCGCCCCGGCAATAAAGACCAGGATGGTCAGGGACGAAATCAGAAAGACCGGGCCGTTGATATCCAGCCCAAAGCCGCTGACATTGCCCCGACTGCCCTGCTGTGCCGCCACATTCACGGCCCTGTAGCTATCACACCATACGCCGGGCTGCCAGGTCGCTTGAGCCGTGACCTACGGTTCATCCTGCTCATTGTGCCAGTACGGCGCATTATCCAGCGGCGGACAGGTCTCAGCCAACTGGAACAGCACGCCGCAGGCGTTCCTGGGCGAGATAAACGCCTCGAGAAAATCGGGTCCGTCCAGGTGTTTATCCACCACCCGCAGCCCTTGTGCCTCTAAGCCGGCGACCTTCTTTTTCAGGTCCGGGGTCTGCACGGTGAGGTGGTGGACACCTTCGCCCCTTTTTTCCAGATACCTGGTCAAAAAGCTGTCTTCAGTGACCGGCTCAATCAACTCAAGGGTGAAGTCGTGCAGGTCAAAGACCGCAAACCGGAAACTGCCGTCGCGGGATGTCCTGAGAAAACGAAACCGCGCGCCCAGCACCTCTTCAAAAAAGAGCCGCGCCCGGTCAATGCTGTGGACGGCAATGCCAATGTGATCCAGACGGCCGATTTCTTCCGTTGCCATATCTCAGTCCTCCTTTCAGTCAGTCGAGGGTGTAGCCGGCCAACTCCAGGCGGGCAAGCCGTTCAGCAGTGCCGCGGGGCCGTTTGACTCCCCCACGGCAACACGCCCATAATAGGCCCGACAAGGAGGCCGTCATGTCCCGCACCCTTCCTGCCGGTCCCGGGCCGGGTTCTGTCCAGAGCTGGATTGCCGCCAGCCGTCCCTTCTCGTTTACCGCCTCACTGACCCCGGTCCTCATCGGCTCGGTGCTCGGTGCGCTCGACGGCACCTTCTGGTGGGGGCGCTTTTTCCTGGCCCTGTCCGGTTCGCTGTGTATCCACATTGGGACCAATATGATTAACGATTACTACGATCACCAGAGCGGGGTTGATACCCTGGAGTCCAAGAGCGGCAGCCAGGTGATTCAACGCCGGCTGCTGTCGGCCGGGCAGGTGTACTGGGGCGGGATTGTGAGCTTTGGGGTGGGCAGCCTGTGTGGCCTCATCCTGGTCGCGCTGTGCGGCTGGCCGATCCTGGCCCTGGGGCTGCTGAGTGTGCTGGCCGGCTATTTTTATACCGCCAACCCGCTGTCGCTGGCCTACATCACCTTGGGCGAAGCGACCGTTTTTCTCTTCATGGGGCCGGTCATCATCATGGGCGCGTATTATGTGCAGCGCGAGACCTTCGCCCTGGCCCCGCTGCTGATGTCGCTGCCGGTCGGCTGTCTGGTGGCGGCGATCCTCCAGGCCAATAATATCCGTGATATTGAGGCCGACCGGGGGCACGGCAAAAACACCCTGGCGACCGTCATTGGCCGGCGGGCGGCCAACTGGGAGATGGCCGGTCTGGTATACGGCGCTTTTGTGCTGACGGTCGGGCTGGTGGCGTTCGGCTCTGCGCCGTGGCCGGTGCTGCTGACCCTGCTGGCCGTGGGTCTGGCCGTGCCGGTGGTGCGGACGATCTTTCAGACCGGGGAACTCAAAGACCGGGATATTGACGCCCGGTCCGCCCAGCTCCACCTGGCCTACGGAGCCTTGCTGATCCTGGGCCTGCTGACGAGCCGCTTTCTGCCGAGTTGACAGCCCCGGGGGGCGGTCTTACCGTAGTGACAAGGAAGGAGACTGTATGCTGCGAACAACCATGCTGTTGGGTACGCTGACCGGCTTGATCCTGCTGTTTGGCCAGTACATGGGCGGTCAGGGCGGTCTGGTGATCGCCTTTCTCTTTGCCGTTGTGATGAACTTCGGCAGTTACTGGTTCTCGGACAGAATTGTGCTGCGCATGTACAGGGCGCAGGAGGTGAATGAGGCCCAGGCACCGCAGTTGCATCGGATCGTCCACAACCTGACCGTGCGGGCCGGGCTGCCAATGCCCAAGCTGTATGTCATTCCGGACGAGGGGGCCAACGCCTTTGCGACCGGCCGTGACCCCAGGCACGCCGCGGTGGCCGTGACCGAGGGCATTCTGCGGCTGATGGACGAGCGCGAGCTGACCGGGGTGCTGGCCCATGAACTGGCTCATGTCAAAAACCGCGACATCCTGATCAGCTCGGTCGCCGCCACCCTGGCCGGGGTGATTATGATGCTGGCCAACATGGCCCAGTGGGCGGCGATCTTCGGCCTGGGCCGGAGTGAGGACGACGAGGACGGCGGGGGCATGGTCGGGATGCTGGTCATGGCCTTTGTGGCCCCGCTGGCGGCCACGATTATTCAGATGGCGATCTCCCGCACCCGCGAGTTTGCCGCGGACCGGACCGGGGCGGCAATGAGCGGCGACCCGCTGGGTCTGGCCTCGGCACTGTCAAAGCTGGGGCTGGCCTCAGAGCGCCGGCCAGTGCACGCCTCGCCCCAGACGGCGCATTTCTTTATTGTCAATCCGCTGAGCGGTCAGTCGCTGGCCCGCTTCTTCAGCACCCACCCGCCGCTGGAAGAGCGCATCACCCGCCTGCGGGCACTGGCCAGATAGGGCCTGCCCCGTGGACAGAGGAAAGATGCAAAAGGAAAATCGGCCCTTAGCGGAGGTTTTCGGCCATTTGCCGACAGATTTTAGTCCGCAGGCAATACTCCATCGGGGGAACAAACTTTGTCCATTCAACAATAAGGTTCCGGCTTGCACCAAGGACAAGGCGAAAGATCCCCTCGGGGTCTGTAGCATTTCCCACCGGGACAGCGCGGTCATTACCTGTCCAATCCGATTTCGTGAAAATTGGCGTGTCGTCGCTGATGCTGCGGATTTCTTCTTCCCTGAAGGAACTGCCTGGACTCCGTTGACCGAGGTAAGACTGGCTGATTCTGATGGGAAGTCTGCCGGGAATATTGACTTGGTGTTAGCTGCTTATGACCATAATGGAAGGGTATACGACTTTGGCTCCTTAGAGATTCAGGCTGTTTACATTTCTGGAAATGTACGAGAGCCATTCTCGCATTACATGTCGGATTGCCGGGCGAATGCCTCAATGGACTGGACAGATCACCCCAACTCTCCCCGTCCTGACTTTCTGTCATCGTCTCGAAAACGCTTAGCCCCTCAACTGATGTTTAAGGGCGGAATTCTTCACGCTTGGAAGAAGAAAATGGCGGTCGCTTTAGACCATTCTTTCTTCAATACCCTCCCCGCTTTGGAAGAAGTGGCAAAATCTGAGGCTGAAGTGGCTTGGCTGGTGTATGCCCTTGTTCTCGACCTTGCAGCCCCCAGATATAACTTGACAAAAACTAGGGTCGTCTATACAAAATTCTCAGAGGCTTTGAACACGATAACCCGGCCGAGGGTTGGCAGGGTTGAGAATTTTGTGAAATTGCTTCAGTCAAAGGTGGACCAAAAACAGCCCTCTACACCAACCAACGAAGGCTCGCTTGGGGCATAGTTCCATGCAAAAATCGCTGTTCGGTGAAGCCGCGGAACCTTTGGCTGAGCTTGAGACTTCTCCTGAGGTGGCCGGACCCTTGCCGGGTATGAAGGCGGTGAATGTTGCGTCTGTTCCCCAGCGAAGTCCATTTCGCTATCCGGGCGGTAAGACTTGGTTTGTTCCTCGTCTTCGGGAGTGGCTGTGCAGCCAACCAAAGCGTCCGAATCTTTTGATTGAACTTTTTGCCGGCGGCGGTATCGTTTCTTTAACAGCAGTTTTTGAAAACCTGGTTGAAGCCGCGTTGATGGTTGAGCTTGATGAGGAGATCGCGGCCGTGTGGCAGACCCTTATTGATGGGGAAGCAGAATGGCTCGCCTCGAGAATACTCAATTTTGAAATGTCGAAAGAGAACGCTCTTAGCGAGATCAATGCAAAGAGAAAATTGATGAAAGAGAGGGCTTTTCAAACCATCATAAAAAACCGGACATTTCACGGGGGGATTCTGGCGTCGGGAGCCGGATTTCTGAAAAACGGAGAAGCGGGGAAAGGCGTTCTTTCACGCTGGTATCCTGCTACGCTTGCCAAGCGTCTGCGAGAGATTCACCTGACGCGGGACAGGTTGTTTTTTGAGCACAGAGACGCCTTTCAGACATTGGAACAATACAAAGATAACAAAGAGGTCGTCTTTTTTATCGATCCTCCCTATACGGCCGGCGGCAAGAAAGCGGGAAGCCGCCTGTATACGCATTTTGAATTAGATCACGAAACTCTTTTCGCGGGGTGTGAGAAAATAAAAGGCGATTTTATTATGACCTACGACAACGCAGAAGAAGTGAGAGAGCTTGCGAGAAAACACGGCCTTGCGGCGAAGCCTATCTCCATGAAAAATACCCACCACGCGGCAATGACCGAACTCGTTATTGGAAGAGATTTGGAATGGATGACTGGAATTGACAGGGTACTGGAGGAGCGGGCGGCGTATAAAAGTCTGCCCATAGACTCATAGCCGGCTCAATCGGCGTTCCTCACGCTTGCCACATAGAGCGCATAGTCAGCAAGGTCAAAAAGCGCTTCTTCATTTCTTGTTCATAAATCATTTTCTCCTACGACTCTAAGGGCGGGCGTCACGCACCCCCGTCTCCTCATTTAACCGCCAGGGGGTTGAGGGGGCTGCCAACTGCGTTGGGGATGTGCAGCGGCGGGGCGACCCACAGGAACTCGTACACACCGTCAGCCGCGCAGTCCTTGGCCAGTTCCTCAAAGGTGAAGATCTCGCCCAGCGTCAGACCTAGGTCCCGAATGGCGACCTGATGGAAGGGGATGAACTCGCCGTCCACTTCTGAGGGCAGGCGCTCAACGGCGATATTGTCCACGGCGATGCACGCGATCTCTTTGCGATACACCCACTCCGCGGTTGCTACCGACAGGCCCGGCTGGGCGTGAAAATAGGTGTCCTTGTCCTCCGCGGTCTCCAGCGTGTACCAGTACGGAACCCAGCCGGTGCGAACACACAGGGCGTCCCCGCTTCTGACCTCAACGCCCTGGGCCTGGCAGCAGCCGTCAAGGTCGGCGATGGTAATCGGGTAGTCCCTGGGCAGGTGGCCGTCCGCTTCGCAGCCCTTGTAGCGCACCATGTCGAGCAGCACGCCACGGGTGACAAACGACTGGTACAGCTTGCCGATGTCGTTTCTGGCCGCTCCGCCGTGGGCGGTGACGGTGCTGGTGTCGGCGTTGTTGTAGAACGTGCCGTCGTAGCCGACATGGGCCAGGCTGTCCCACTGGGTTGAGCCCTGAAGATACATGGTGATGTAGTCGTCGTTGGCAATCGCCGAGCCGGCCAGCCCGACCTCGCTGACAGGCACGTTCAGAATCGACATAAAACGCTGCGGCGGGGTGCGGGTCGGAAAGACCGGGCCGTTCTGGTCAATCGGAATACAGCAGCAGAAAACCGCGCCTTTTTTGACCAGCCGGGCGGCGGCGACAATCACCTCCGGGGTGATGAAATTGGCGGTGCCTTTTTCGTCGTCCTTACCCCAGCGGCCCCAGTTGCTGACCCGTGGAATAGCTTCACGTCCTGGCATGACATCCTCCTTGTGCAAACCCGGAATATGGCTGCCGTTATAGCCAGCCCGGGGCGGAAGCGCAAAGTGCGCGGGGATGGGTGGCTATGAACGGTTGAGCAGGGCCGGGAGCTGGGTGAGGCTGGTGACGAGATGGGCGTGTGACCCGGCCGCCTCGGCCCGGCGGTCAATCAGGACCGGCTGGAGGCCGGCCGCCTCGGCCCCCAGGATATCCATCTCATAGCTGTCGCCGACGTGGACGGCGTGTTCGGGGGCCAGCCGGTGGTGGGCCAGGGCGTGGTCAAAGATGGCGGCCTGCGGTTTGGCCGCTCCGGCCCGGGTTGAAATGACAACCGGATCAAAAAATCCGGCAATGCCCAGCCCGTCAAGCAGTCCAAACAGCCGCGAGTCAAAGTTTGAGATGACCCCCAGCCGCAGCCCTCGGTCGTGCAGGGTGGCCAGCGTCGGTCGGGTGTCCGGGTACAGCCGCCAGGCGCGCGGCTGGGCAAAAAAGCCGTACAACTCGTCAAAATAGTTGTCAAAGCCGGCAAACGGCCCGAGCGGCGAAAAGACCTGGCGGACCACCTCCCGCCACCACTGTTTTTCCAGCCCCGGGAGATCGCCGGCCGCGGCCCCGGGAAAAGCCATGACCGGGGCGGCGGCAAATGCGCGGCCAAAGCCGGCTTCAACATCGGCCCTGTCCACCGCTCTGCCGTGCCGCCGGGCCAGGTCGGCGTAGATGCCGCCAACAGAGCCGTTGACGGCTATCAGGGTGCCGGCGGCGTCAAAGAAGACCGCGGTGATATCCCGTGAGAGCCGGGTCATGGTGAGAGCCGGGTCAGGAAAGGTGAATCGTCTTGCCTTCCTCTCGCCCGGATAAGACGATTCACCTCTGTTCGTCCAGGGCGGCCAGCAGGGCTTCGAGGTCGGCCCGCTCAGTGTAGTAGTGGATTGAGATACGCAGCCCGCCGATCCCCGAACAGTAGCGGACGGCCGGGTAGATCTGCCGGGCCTCGAGGGTGTGGGCGAGTTGATGGACGCGCTCGGCGTCGGGAAAAGGGGCGCAGGTGATAATGCCGGAGCGCAGCCGCGCGGGGCGGGGCGTCCAGACCCGGATGTGCCTTCGGGTCAACTCCTCAATCAGAAAATCGCCCAGGCTGAGGATATGCCCACGGAGCGCGTGCCGGTCGAGGCGGTTCACATAGGCCAGTGATGCGGCCAGGCCGGCCGTGCCCAGCATCCTGGGCATCCCGTGGATTTCAAACCGCCGGGCGTCGGGGGCCGGGGGCAGAGACACAAACGGGGTCAGGCCCGGGTCTCCCAGGTATGTGATCCAGCCGCCGGGCGGGTCGGCGTAGGCAAACAGGCCGTGGGCGAGGCCGGGCTGAAGCTGGTCGTGGAGCCGCTGTGAGATGTACAAGAGTCCGGTGCCAAACGGCGCGTTCAGCCATTTCTGGCCGCCGGCCGCCAGAAAATCGACCCGGAGCCCGCTCAGGTCGAGCGGGAGAGCTCCGAGCTGCTGAATGGCGTCAACCACCAGGAAACACCCACGCTCTTCGGCCAATTGAGAGAAGCCGGCCAAGTCCATCCGCAGGCCGTTGATCCATTGGACTGAGCTGACCAGCAGCAGCCGGGTGCGTGCATCAACGAGGCGGGCGTAGTCGTCAACGCTGACCAGACCCCCGGTATGACGGGCGACGCGGACCTCGACCTGGCTGTGCCGCTGGGGGTGGCCGGCGCTGATCGCCACCTGGGGATACTCCAGGTCACACAGCACAATGTTGTCGCCCGGCGCAAAGGGCAGGGCAGCCAGGGCGATATTCAGCCCCATCGTCGTATCGTCGATCAACGCGATTTCCTGGGGACTGACGCGCAGCAGTCGGGCGGCCTCGTTTTTGGCTGTGACGGCCGACTCGCCAAGCGCCCGGGCGTAGTCGCCAGAGCCCAACCGGGCCGGGCCCTGGCCGAGCAGCCGGCAGACCCGCTGTACGGCGTCCAGGGCCGAGCGGGGGGGCAGGCCGACGCCCGCGGTATTCAGGTAGACCTGCTGTGAAGCGCCCGGAAAATCGGCCTTGATCGCGTTGACATCGAGCATGGCGCTCCTACGGACGGGGTTAGTGATACTGCATGCGCTCTTCCGGAGAGGAGCGGATTTCATCCAGCAGGCGGTTGATGGCCAGCCGGGTCAGCTTGTGATTGTTTTTGAGACGCTCCTGGCTGTCTCGCAGCTGCTCGCTGTCTTGGCGTTTGCATGCCCGAAAGTAGGCGAGTTGCATCTCAAGGCGCTCGGCCAGCAGACGGTCTACCGCGGCCAGAGATGGCAGGTGGGTAACGCCTTTCCCCATCTCGTCGGCAATGGTGAGCAGGCGGCTCAGCAGACCGGTGTGGTAATTGGCAATATCAGACAGCAGTTCGGCGTCGCGGCGGATGGGGCGCAGAAAAAACGCCTCGCCAAACAGCCGGACGGCGGCGGCAAAGTCGCCCTGCTCAACCAGGGCGTCGCCCTGGCCGCAGCGCAGACCCGCCCACCGAAAGGCGGCCCGCTCAAAAAAGCCGCCAAAGGCAGCCTGGAAGGCGGCCAGCAGCACGACGACCAGCGGCACGAGCACACCAAGGCTGAGCAGCAGGACAAGCAGGCTGAGCAACAGGGTCGGTGGGGATGCCGTGGTTTCAACGGGCGGCATAGGCGTAAACCTCGCTCCAGACACAATCACAGCCGGCCAGGCAGGGCAAGCCCCCGTCTTGGCCTCTCTGGCCTGTGGTGTATGATGACCCCCATGCGCCACGCCGCAACACTGCTGATGGGGCTGCTCGCCCTTGTCGGGCTGGCTGGCCGGGCTGCCGGCCAGCCCGGCCCTCCTTTCGCCCCGCCCGTGTCCCACCCCAACCCCGCGGTCCAGGAACAGATGCAGCGCGGCAACAACGCCCTGAGTCGGGGCCGCTGGGAAGCCGCGGTTGAAGCCTATGCCAGGGCTCTGCGGATAGACCCTCAGTTGGTCGAAGCGCAGACCAACATGGGGATGGCCTACTATTTCCACCGCAAAATCCCGGCGGCTGTCAGCGCCCTCCAACGGGCGCTGGACCTCCAGCCGGACCGGGTTGATGCCGCCCATAGTCTCGGTCTGGCCCTGTATGACCAGGGCGACCTCGACGGCGCGATTGCCGCCTTCCGCCGGGCAACCCGGCTGAACGCCCAGGCGTATTACAATCTGGGTAACGCCCTGGAACGACGTGGCGATAGAGAGGGCGCGCGCGAAGCCTACCGCCGCTATCTGGAAGCAACTCCGGCCAGCGATGAAACTGCCGCCCTCCGCCAGGCTCTCGAATCTGGCACAACCCCAACGCCGGCCGCCGGCTCGGCTCAAGACCACTTTCGGCGCGGCACACGCCTGCTGGCCAGGCGGGATGGGCCGGGAGCGGCCGCGGCCTTTCTGATTGCCATGCGCCTCAAGCCAAATTATGTCGAAGCCTGCAATATGCTCGGTCAGGCGTTCCGCATGGCCGGCCGGCTCAGTGAGGCGATGGGTGGGTATATGATGGCGCTCCGCCTTGACCCCAACTTTGGCGCGGTCCATCGCAACCTCGGCCAAGCGTTTGAGGAGACCGGCAACCTCCGGGCCGCGGCCCAGGCCTATGACCGCTATTTGGTCCTGGTGCCGGGTGCCGACGACGCGGCCGGGATTCGGGACAAAATTGCGGTGCTGCGCCGTGAGGCACGCTGAGAGCCGGCTTGTACCCCGCTCGCCCCTTGTTCCTGGGCGGACCAGGGGCTAAGCTCGCCGGCAGGAGGGCCACGGCCATACAGACAATTGCGTCACCTTTGCTCATCAGCCTGCTGACGCTGGTGTTGATGGTGTCGGGCGTCCGGGCCCAGGACGCCGAGGGCGGGCAGGAAACCGTGCCGCCGGTCGTCTCTTCTGACACGCTCACAAGTCCGCTCCCGCCCCCCGCCCCGCCTCTCGCCCACTGGCCGAGACGTGTTGTGACGGTGACGGTGACGGATTTTGAGGGCACCTATATTCCAGACCTCAAACCCCGGGACTTTCGCCTGTATGTTGATGGCGTGCCGCAGAACATCGTCTACTTCAATACCGGCCGCCGGGAGCCGGTGAGTCTGGGGCTTCTCGTTGATGGCAGCGGCAGTATGCGTGCCAAAAGAGGCCCTGCCCGTCACGCCCTCCGGGGTCTCATCGGCCAGATCAGACGCGGCGATGAGGTCTTTCTTGAACAGTTCAACCACCAACTCAGCCTGCTCCAGGACTTTACCGACAGCCGGATGTTGCTCATCGAGGCGGTGAGCCAACTGCGGCCAATTGGGGGAACGGCGCTGCACGACGCCGTTGTGGACGGCCTGCGCCGGGTCACACGCGGCCGTCACCAGAAAAAAGCCCTGATCGTGATGACCGACGGCTACGATACCGCCAGCCTCACCCCGCTTGACGCCATGCTTGACGCCGCCCGGCGCTCCGGGGTGCTGATCTATACCATCGGCATTGGCAATCCCCATAGCTATCTCGGCGACCGACGGCGGATTATGATTGGCCGCTATGCCATGCTGCCGAATCAGGGTGCCCAGCGGGTTGATGTCAAAACCTTGCAACAGATGAGTGCCCAGACCGGCGGGAAACATTTTCTGCTGAATACGGCCGACCTGCCGGACCTCCGGGCCACGCTGGCCCAGGCCACCCGGACGATATCCCGGGAGTTACGCGCGCAGTACAGTATTGGTTATGCGGTACAGGACGATGGAGGGCAGCGCCGCGTGCGGGTTGAGACCCACCGTGACGATGTGGTCGTCCGTACCCGACAGATGCAGGTCGAATAGCGGCCCGGCTACTTTTTCTTAAAAAAGTGCTCTCTGACCTTCTCCCGGTCAAGCGGGCTGGTTTCCAGGGTATCAAAAATACTGGCCAGGGCCTGGATGCAGCGCACAAAGTCGGGCCACACCGTGCGGGGACCGGAAAAGCTCAGATGGGCAGACTCGATCCGCTCATGGGTATGCTTGACGCCGCCGCTCGTGGTGCTCTGCACCTCAAAGGGCTGGAGCGGGGCGCGGACATTCAGGTGAAAGACATCGTTGTCCTCCTCGCCGACCGGGCGGCGGAGTTCCATGTGGAGCTTGCCCTCACCACCATTGACCTCAACGATATACCACGCTCCAGGGTAGGCGCTTGATACCTTGATGCGGGGAATTGTTTCCGAAGAATCGTCTGCCATAACGCTATCCCTTCTGTCTGGCTCCACTTTTTCAGTGCGCCCGGGACGAACTGCTCTCAAGGTGGCTGGGGGAGATTTTGCCGGTGGCTGTCAGCACCTTGCGGACAACCCCAGGGTCAAAGTTGAACGGAATCGCCGGCGGCCGGGGAAACTCCAGGACGGGGAGCGCAAAGGGCAGGCCGCGGACGTGCGTATTATACACCTCGGCCAGCAGGGCCGGCAGGTGGATCACGTCTTCGAGGTTGTAACGGAGCAGCGTCTCAAGGGCACCGGCCTGTCCCTGCATATGATGCTGCCACAGCAGCACCGCGCACCAGCCGTCCAACAGGGCCAGCGGGCCCTCGCGTTCCAGGCCGAGCCGCTGCTCAATTTTTTTCAGCCCGCCGGTATAGCCCAGGGCGGCCAGCGGGTGGCGGAGGTCAATATGTGCCTGGCGGAGCGGCAGACCTGACTCACGGCGGAGAAACGGCAGGTCAAAGGCCAGCCCATTGTAGGTCACGAGCAGCGTGAACTCCCCAATATCCGCCCCAAAACAGGCCAGGTTACGGCCCTGCACATAGACCTGGGGGTGCTGCCCGTCGTACAGACCGATGACGGTAATCGCGCATGCAGGGGGAGAGGTCCCGGTCGTCTCAATGTCGAGATAGGCCACCCGTTGGCAGAACTCGGGATACAGCCGCCAGTGGAGAGCCGGGGCCAGCCGCTGGCTGAAGTACTGGGCATCGCCGCATTGCAGGCGGCGCAGCGACTGTTCAAGTTGGCGACAGGCCTGCTCGCGTTGCCACGGATTCAAGGGTGCCCGGTGGGGCGTGTCCAGAAAGGTCTGCCAGTTGCTCAGACCGGCCGCCCAGATTTTTTTCTCGGTCTTTTCGCCAATGCCGCGCAGGTGTTGAAAGGTGGAGGTAAGCATCGGTGAGGAGGGCTGGACGAGAGCAGGCCGCGGGGCTTGTGTCGTTCAGCGCAGCCCACAGTCTAGCCGCTTTGGAACCGGAGGACAAGAATGCGGCCGTGGCCCGTTTCTTCCCGGCCCGGATTGCTGTACAAAGGACACAGCATGCGGTGTGGATGGGAGGTGAGGATGAAGAAGTATGCTGGTCTGGTGTGGGGCGTGTGCCTCGCCCTGGTGTGTACGGCCTGCGGGGTGCAAAAGCCAGCCCCCCCATCTTCTCATTTTGTGGCCTGGAGCCAGCAGGACCCCAACCCCAAGCGGGTATGCGTGCTGCCCTTCAGCAACAGGACCGGGCGGCCGGCGGTTGTCACTCAGGTGCGCCGCAGTTTTGCCGGCCACCTGAGCACCAAACGCTTTGTCGATGTCGAGTTGCACGAGATCGATGCCAGGCTGCCGCCGGACTGGAGAGGGCTGTCGGCCCGGGCGCTGGGCGAGACCCTTGGCTGTCAGGCTCTGGTGTACGGGATCGTGACCCAGGCCAGGCGCCTGTATCTGGGCTTGTACGCCGACATCGTGCTTGACGCTGGTATCCGGCTGATTGACACGCAGAGCGGCCGGTCGCTGGTTGAGGAGTCGTACACCACCCGGTTCCGGTCTGGCGGCCTGCCCCTGTCGCCCATCGGCATTGTGCCGAACGCGGTGCTGCTGCTGCGTGATATCAGCGATGAACAGATACAGCGGGCCGTTGACGACTTGGCGCGCAATCTGGCTGCCCGGGTGCCCGACCTGCCCTACCATCCGGTGCCGGCAAGTCCGGCCCGGCCCGAGTTGGCCGACGCCCTGCCGCCTGCCCTGCCGACCGGGCCTGAGTCCACCCGCCAGGCCCCGGCCTCGTACCGGCTCCAGGTCGCCGCTTTTGAGTCGGCCGAGTCGGCCAGCTCTGCGGTCCAGCTTTTGCGCCAGAGGGGCTACCAGGCCGAACTGCTGGCCCCGCCCGGGCTGGCCAGCCGCTGGTATCAGGTAGTGCTCGGGCCGTTTCCGTCGGCGGCCAGCGCTCAGCAGGTCGGCGTGGCTATCCGCCAGGAGCTGCCGTTTTCTTCCCCTACTGTGACCGTTTCTTCCGCCCCCTAGCCGGCCCGGTCCTCTTGTCTTGGCCGGTTCAGGGTGCTTTAACTCCGGCCAGGACCAGGCGGAAGGGGGAGACGGCGATGGCCGGACGATTCACGCGCAGGGGAGCCGTTATTACCGCCGGCGGCTCTGGTATTGGCGCGGCGACTGCCGGCGGTTCTGTCCAGGAGGGCGCGGCGGTGGTGATTGCCGACCTGAGCGGCAAGCGGCCCGCGGCCCGGTCGGATGGGCGGGCCCGAGGATATCGCCTACACCGTCCTGTGTCGGTCTCTGACGAGGTGTCGTTTCTGGCCGGTGAAGCGATCCGGGTTGATGGCGGCGTGACCGCCCGGACCGGCCTGCCCGATCTGTCGCGTTTCCGAAACAGTGAACGCTGAGAGCATCCTCATGCGAAACGGTCGTCAGCGTTTCCTTTCGTGACCAGGTGTATGGACTGGCAAGCCTTACGCGCCGCAAAGGACGCCGAGCTTGAACGCCTGGCCCAGCTGTCGGTGAGCGAGGTACGCCCCAGCATCCGGGCCTTTGCCCAGTATGTTACGACCCATAAGCAGGAACTCGCCTGTATCGCGGCCCTCAAGCGGCTCGATCCCCACACCGGGCGGGGCTGGCCGCAGACCGACCTGGTGGCGCTGGCTCGGGCCTGTGATGAGGCCGAGGTTGGCGCGGTCGGCGTGTACACCGAGCCGACCGTGTTTGGTGCCTCGCTCGAAGACCTGCGGGCGGTTTCAGAGGCGGTCAGTGCGCCCCTCTTGCGGCTTGACCTCATCATCCATCCCCACCAGATTCACCACGCCCGGCTGTGTGGAGCGGACGCGGTGCCCGTCTGGGCCGGAGGACCGGAGCCTGAGGCCCTGACCCGCCTGATGAGCGCCGCCAGCGCCAACCATATGACGCCGGTGGTCGCCGTGCAGACCCCGGCCGAGGTGGACCGGGCGCTGGGCGCTGGCGCGTTTGTCTTGGGGATCAGCTCAGCCTCGGGCCGGATAGACATGAAACAGATTGAGCGGCTCAGCGCCCTGATACCCCGCCACAAGACCGTGCTGGCCCTGGATGAAGCCGCAACCGCCGACGAATGCGCGGCCCTGCTGGGCAAGGTTGACGCCGTGCTGGTGGGGAATCTGGTGCTTGACGCGCCCGATGTCGGGGCGCTGTTGGCCGGTCTGGCGGGGCAGTACATGGATTCGGACCGCCTGTTCGGCAACAGTTAATTCCGTATTTCCGGCCCTGGTCTGACCGGGGTGGTTCCCCTTAGTCGTCGTACCTGCGCAACTCGAGGCGTGCTATCTGGTTACGGTGAACCTCGTCCGGGCCATCGGCAAAGCGCAGTGTCCGGGCCTGGGCATAGGCTCTGGCCAGGCCGAACTCTTCGTCCACCGCGCCCCCGCCGTGGGCCTGCATGGCCCAGTCAATCACCTTGAGGGCCATGTTCGGCGCGGCGACCTTGATCATCGCAATTTCGGCCCGAGCCGCCTTATTGCCGACCGTGTCCATCATGTGGGCGGCTTTGAGCGTCAGCAGCCGGGCCTGTTCAATGGAGATACGGGCTTCGGCGATGCGCTCCTGGGTCACGGTTCGTTCTGAAACCGGCTTGCCAAACGCGATGCGCGACTTGGCCCGCCGGCACATTTTCTCCAGGGCGCGTTCCGCCTGACCGATGAGCCGCATGCAGTGGTGGATGCGGCCCGGCCCGAGCCGTCCCTGGGCGATCTCAAACCCACGGCCCTCGCCCAGAATCATGTTCGAGGCCGGTACCCGCACGTCTTTGAACTCGACCTCGGCATGACCGTGCGGGGCGTCGTCATAGCCGAACACCGACAGCATACGAACGATGTTGATCCCCGGGGTGTCGCGCGGCACCAGAATCTGCGACTGCTGGAGATAGCGACTCAGGTTGGCGGGATCGGTTTTGCCCATGAAGATGATGATCTGACAGCACGGGTTGCCCATGCCCGATGACCACCATTTGCGGCCGTTGATGACGTACTCGTCACCGTCCCGGACGATGCTCGACTCGATATTGGTCGCGTCAGACGAGGCGACCGCGGGTTCGGTCATGGCAAAGCACGACCGGATCTCGCCGTTCAGCAGGGGGCGCAGCCAGCGGTCCTGCTGCTCCGTGGTGCCGTAGCGCGACAGGACTTCCATGTTGCCGGTGTCCGGGGCCGAGCAGTTGAATACCTCGGACGCCCAGTGGACGCGACCCATGAGTTCGGCCAGAGGCGCGTATTCCAGGTTGGTGAGACCGTAGCCGTGGTCACTCTCGGGCAGGAACAGGTTCCACAGGTTGCGGGCCTTGGCCTTGTGTTTGAGTTCTTCGATAATGGGCGGAATCTGCCACCGGTCGCCCTGGCTGTTGAGCTGCTCGTCATAGGTCTTTTCGTTGGGATAGATGTGCTCATCCATGAAGTCCTGGACCTTCTGGCGCAGCGCTGTGACCTTGGGCGCGTATTCAAAATCCATCTTCAGGCTCCTTCCGTGTCGCAGGGCGGTCTTGTCAGCGCCCGCTACCTTAAGGAATAGGCGCATTGAAGTCAAACACGCGATGCTGTTGCGGTGAGGCCGGGGAAGGCGATGGGGCGGATCGGGACGATGAGCAGGATGGCCGTGCATACGACGCCGACCCCGGTGGCGACAAAAAACGGCAGGGTCCAGCTGCCGCCCCCGGCCAGCATGAAGCCGGCGGTCATCGGGCCGAAGATGCCGGCGAAACTGCCCAGACAGTTAATCATGCCAAAGATCGCCCCGGCAAAATGGGGGTTGAACTCAATCGACACGGTCGTATAGCCGGCGACTGCGCTGGCGAAAAAGAAGTAAAAGCTCACGAGGCACAGGACGCTCAGGGTGGTTGAGGGCACCAACGATGCCGTGAGCAGAAAGGGCAGGGACAGGCCAACCCCAAAGCCGGCCAGCCGGGCCCGGGCGAATTGGGCGCTCCAGCCTTTGCGCAGCAGCCAGTCCGATACCACGCCGCCGCCCAGAATCCCGACAAAGCCGGCCCCGTGCAGGAGGACACCCAGGAGGCCCATTGTTTCCAGCGACATGGCCCGGCCTTCGACCAGATAGGTCGGAAACCAGAACAGAAACATCCAGCCGATGTAGGCATAGCCCATATAGCTGAGGCACACGGTCAGCAGGGGCAGGCTGCTGAAGAGGGCGCTGATGGGCAGCGGGGCGCTCGGCTTGGGCGACAGGTTGGACTCAATATAGTCCCGCTCTGCATGGCTGATGCGCGGGTGCTGGCGCGGGGTGTCGGTCGCATACCACAGCCAGGCCGCGGCCCACACAAAACCGAGCAGGGCGTTGAAATAAAAGACGCTCGGCCAGCTGAACCGGACAACAATCCAGGTGGTCAGCGGGTAGGCGATCATCTGGCCGACGGTGATGCCCGAGATGCTGATCGTTTGCGCCCGGCCGAACTCTGTGCGTGGAATCCAGCGCGAGTTGAGCGAGGTCAGGGCCGGAAAGGTCATGGACTCAAACGCGCCGACCAGAAAACGCATGGCGATAAACAGCCCAAAGCCCAACTGGCCCAGCGGGGTCAGGGCGGTGAACAGCGAAAAGCCGCAGAAGGCTGCCGCCAGCACCTTGCGGGCGCTCCAGCGGTCGGCTACCAGGCCGCCCGGAATCTGCAACAGCGCATAGCCGACCAGAAAGGCCGAAAAGACCAGCCCGAAGCGGTCTGTATCCCAAGCGGTAGCGGCCATGATGACCGGGGCAGCGACCGAGATATTGACCCGATCGATGTAATTGACGACCGAGCTACAGAACAGCAACCCAATCATATTATAGCGAACCGGTCGCGCCATCGTGTGCCCCCTCCTTTGTGTACGACTGTGAACCCGGAAGCTGACTGTATACTATGGCGCAGGAAGAGGGGGCAAGACGAGACACCGCCCGGACCCAGTGGTCTGTCGCTTTCTTCATGAGAAGAAACAGGTCATATTCTGGTCATGAAGAAAATGACTGCCGAGCCGGAAAAGATGTGGCTGGCTGGCGGGGGTGAGGCGTGAAGCACTTTGGCCCGGGTTTTCTGGTTGTTGCCGCCTTTATCGGTCCGGGGACGGTGACAACGGCCAGCTTGGTCGGCGCGCGCTTTGGACACCGCCTGGTCTGGGTGCTGGTCTTTTCCGTCCTGGCAAGCATTGTCCTCCAGGACATGGCCGCCCGGCTTGGGATCGTCAGCCGCCAGGGACTTGGCGAAGCGCTGCGAGCGGTCTTTCGTGGGTCACGTCTCCGGCTGCCGGTGTGTGCCCTCGTTGTGGTTGGCATCGGTGGTGGGAATGCGGCTTTTGAAACCGGCAATATCACCGGGGCCGCGGTGGGGCTGGCAGCCCTGACCGGCCTGCCCGCCCAGGTCTGGGCGGTGGTAATCGGGCTTGGTGTGGCGGTCCTGTTGGCCTTGGGCACCTACCGGGGGCTTGAACGGTGTCTGCTCGTCCTGGTGCTGAGCATGAGTCTGGTCTTTGTCCTGACTGCGGTGGTGGCTCGTCCCTCGCTTGGAGAGGTTCTGGGGGGTGGGCTGTGGCCGCGTTTCCCCCCGGATTCTGCGGTGCTGATTATGGCCCTGATTGGCACGACGGTTGTGCCCTACAACCTGTTCTTGCACGCCAACGCGGTCCGCGAACGCTGGGCCGACAGACTGCCCAAGCACCAGGCTGTCACGATCGCTCGGCGTGACAGCTGGGTGTCGGTGTCTCTTGGGGGTATGATTACGCTGGCCATTGTCTCAACTGCGGCGGGCGCGTTTTTTGGGCGGGGCAACTTGCCCGACACCGCCGGGATGCTGGCCAGTCAGCTTGAACCGCTGCTCGGCTCGACCGCCCAGTCTTTTTTTGCCGCCGGCCTGTTGTGCGCCGGCCTTACCAGTGCCATCACCGCCCCGCTGGCCGCGGCCTATGCAACCGCCGGCGTTCTTGGCTGGAGGCAGGAGATGCGTGGCTGGCGGTGTTGTGCGGTGTGGGGAGCCGTTACCCTGATCGGGACAGCGCTGGCCGCCTTTGGGCAACGGCCTGTGACCGCTATCGTTGTGGCTCAGGCGGTGAACGGGGCGTTGCTGCCGCTCATGGCGGTCTTCCTGCTGCTCGTCATGAACCGCTCACAGTTGTTGGGGGAAGACACAAACGGATGGGTGGCGAATATCTTGGGCACGCTGGTCGTCCTGGCAGTGTCGGCCCTCGGGCTGCTTCAGTTGTGGACGGCCTCCGGGCGACTGTTCATGAACGGCTGAGCGGCTAGACCTCGACGACGAGGCCATCGGTTGCCCACTCCAGCCTGAGCTGTGGCAGACATTCCAGGACCTCACGGCCAAGATGGCTGAGCAGCAGGCGTTTGCAGGCCAGGCGGGGGGCCTGTTCGGCGAGCTGTGGATAGCTGATGTGATACGAGGTCCGGGTCTGAAAATAGCAGCACTCGCAGATGAACAGGTCTGTGCCGTGTGCATAGCGGGCCAGGGCTTCGTTCCAGCCACAGTCACCGGAGTACAGGAGGGATTTTCCGTCAACTGTCACGCGGTAGCCCAGAGAAATATCGTCCTGCTGGTGCGGCACGCGGAAAGGCAGGAGTTTGACCCCGCAAATACAGGCCGGTCGGCCCGGCGGAAGCTGGTGAAATGTCAGTTCAAAGGACGGGGCGCGGGTGGACAACTCGCCATACATGACCCGGTGGAGAGCCAGGACGCGGTCCTGTATGCCCGGCGGCCCGGCGATATACAGCGGACGGGTACGCGGCTGCTCGTGGAGGTATTCGAGGAACAGGAAGGGGAGACCGCCAAAGTGATCCCCGTGCATGTGGCTGATGGCCACAAAGTCGATCCGCTCGGCCGGAATCTGGAGTGTTTTCAGCGCCAGCAGCGTTGTTGTGCCGCAGTCGAGCAGAAAAGTGGCGCTGTTGGTCTCAATCAGATAGCCACTCTGGCGCTGACCGCCGCTGCTGAAGGCGTCGCCCGCGCCAAGAACTGTTACGCGCATTGCTCACCGTTTCCTGTCCGCCCCAGGGTTTCAATCAGGCCGGCTTCATCCAGACTGTTCTGTTGTCCGGTGGCCAGATTTTTGAGGCTATAGGTCTGCCGGGCCAGCTCGTCCGGCCCAATGATCAGGGCGTAGGGGATGTGTAAACGACTGGCCGTGGACAGTTGGCGGCCGAGTTTTGCCGGTTCTGGGTACAACTCGACGGTAATACCGGCTTGGCGCAGCCGGGCCGCCAGGCCAGCCACGGCGACGAGCGGTGTGTCGGGCAAGGGACACACCATGACCTCGGCACGCAGCCGCAGGTCGGGGAATATGTGGCGTTCTTCCATCAGCAACAGAATCCGCTCCAAGCCCAGCGAGAAGCCGACGGCCGGCACCTGCTTGCCGCTGAACATGCCGACCAGGTTATCGTAGCGGCCACCACCGCCGAGCGAACCGCTGCAATCCTGCGAGATGATCTCGAAGATGGGTCCGGTGTAATAGCTGAGACCCCGGGCCAGGGCCGGGGTGAGGCGCAGCAGCGGGCCGGCCGGGGTGTCAGCGCTGAGCCTGAAAAGGGTGTCCAGCTCAGCGAGCGCCCGCTGGGCCTCGGGCAGGCTGAGCGCGGCACGCAACTCGTGGAGGAGGCGGGTGTTGCCCCTGTCCTCAGTCATGGTGGTCAGCGCCAGTAAACGCTCGGCCGCCTGTTCGTTCATGCCGCGTTGGACCAATTCCTGCCGGACCCCAGGGGGGCCGATTTTATCCAGTTTATCGAGGGCAATCAGGGCCGAGCCTTCGAGGGTCGGATCAATGTTGGCCGCTGCTATCAGACCGCGTAACACCGCCCGGTGGTTGAGCGCCACCCCAAAGCCCGAAAAGCCGAGGGCCAGCAGCGCGCCGCAGATGGCGTTGATGACCTCGACCTCGGCCAGCAGTGAGCTGGTGCCGATCATATCGACATCACACTGGTAAAACTCCCGAAAGCGGCCCTTGGCCGGCCGGTCGGCGCGCCACACCGGCTGAATCTGGTAGCGTTTGAAAAAGCGCGGCAGTTGCTGGCCGTAGCAGGCCACCACGCGGGCCAGCGGGACGGTCAGGTCATAGCGCAAGCCCAGCTCGGCCAGGTCGCCCATCTCGACCGGGGGTTCAGCCAGGGCGCGGCTCAGCTTGTCACCCCGGTGCAGCAGACGGTAGAGCAGCTGGTCGCCCTCTTCGCCATATTTGCCAAGCAGGGTAGAGAGGTTTTCAATTGCCGGCGTTTCTACCGGCAGGAAGCCGTGACGCTGGAAAACGCGCTCTATCGTCGCCACCACATGGCGGCGTTTGGCCACCGCTTCGGGCAGATAATCACGCATCCCGCTCGGGGGCTTGGTACTCGGCATCGCTTCCAACTCCTTTGAGCTGCTCAGAGCCTCCCCGGTTGGAAATCAGGATAGGGCCGGCTGGTCAAGGTCCAGGCGCTTTCGTACCGGCCGGCGTGGCTTTTTATTCATGGCCGGCTGTAGAGGGAGTTCACATACTCCTCAGCAGATCATCAACGGCACGAGCAGGATATCCACGATGTACCCTCCTGTTAGTGCCTTCGGGTTTCAGACAGTATCTCTGCTGCCCGTTGTTCTGTGCGTGCGGAGGATTTTTTGACTTCCAGGAGGATGTGGCCCAGGTCGCGCACCATTGCCTGGGAGTCCCGCTTGGCGAGCACGACGAGTTGAGCGAGAGAGCCGGTCTGCTGGCCAATCCTCTGTCGTTCTTTTCCAGGCTGGCCAGCTTGTCCATCTCTCTGTGCAGATTTGTCTGGTGAGCCAGGCTGCTCCTTTCTGTTGCCCCGTGTAGAATGTTCTCGCCGGTCTGTCAATCTTGAAAGCCGTCCCCTCTTCCCGTGGAACAAAAAGCCCGCTAATTTCGCCCTGTGGAGAAGGATGTGGCCCGGTGGCCGCACCGGTCTTCAAAACCGAGTTGCGTGGCGTAAGTTGCGCGGATGGTTCGACTCCATCCCTTCTCCGCCAGTCGTATTCAATCGGCCCGTTCTGAGGCGGCGGGAATCAATTCCTGGGGTTGAAATATCCCGCGTAAATCCAGCACAAACGCCCCGTCCCGAATCCGACCCAGGATAGGCGTGGCCGCGGCGCGGAATTGCGCCGCAATATGAGCGGCAGAGAGCCGGGCATGACGAATGACAATGACCCGGCTGGGCAGGCTTGCCTCGGGCAAGGCTCCGCTGCCGATCTGGGCCTCGGTGTCTTCAAGCGTGATGCTGAAGCCCTGGCCGAGCCGCTGGCGCAAGAGTGGAAGGGTCCGGGCGGCCAGCGTGTCCAACTCTTCTACAGGCCGGGTGAGCCAGCGCAGGGTTGGAATCTCGGTGCTCAGACACGGCGACTGACGGTACAGCCGCAGGGTTGCCCCAAGAGCAGCCAGGGTCAGCTTATCGGGCCGTAAGGCGCGTCTCAGCGGATTTTTCTTTATGCGGGCAATCCATTCCTGGCGGCCGACAATCAACCCGGCCTGCGGTCCGCCTAGCAGTTTGTCGCCGCTGAAGGTGACAATATCTGCGCCCGTTGCTACCCGCTCAGACACGATCGGTTCTTTTGGCAGGCCGTATTGCGACAGGTCAATGAGTGCCCCGGCACCTAGATCTTCCATGACCGGAATCTGATGGGCGTGTCCGAGGGTGACGAGTTCGTCCAGGGCGACCTCACTGCTGAAGCCGATGATCCGATAATTACTCGGATGGACTTTCAGCAGGACGCCGGTCTCTGGGCCTATTGCCTCGGCATAGTCATGGGCGTGGGTGCGGTTGGTGGTGCCGACCTCACGCAGTACGACCCCGCTTTTGCGCATGACATCAGGAATCCGGAACGCGCCACCAATCTCGATCAGCTCTCCCCGCGAGACAATGCCCTCTTGGCCTTCGGCCGCAGAATTCAGGGCCAGCAGAACAGCCGCCGCGTTGTTGTTGACCACGGTTGCGGCCTCAGCGCCGGTCAGCGCCAACAGGTCGGCCTCGACGAGGGTGTCACGGTCTCCGCGTCCGGCAGCCGTCAGGTCGTACTCGAGGGTCACCGGGGTAGTTGCCGCCCGGATGACTTCGTCCACCGCGGATTTTGCCAGCAAGGCGCGGCCGAGATTGGTGTGGAGGACGGTACCAGTAGCATTAATAACCGACCGTAAGGGCGATCGTCCGGCCCTGGCCAGCCGTTGCTCAACCCGCTCGGCGATAGCCGACGGTGTTATTTCCCCGGTCAGCGAACCGGCCAGAATGTCCCGGCGCAGCTCGTCCAGTACGCTGCGGACGCCGTGTGTGATATAGCCGTGCTGATGGTCTTGGAGCAGCCGGCGCAGGGTGGGAGATGACAACACCTTTTCAACCGCCGGCAGCCGGCGCAGGAGTTCACGGGCGGTCTTCATGGCGCGGCTACCTTGGCATATGGGTGTGCCTCTTGCAACTGTCCGGAGGGGGGGCTAGCCTTGCCGCACACAAGGAGGGCCGTATGGCAATCTCGGAAGAACACTATCGGGCCGTAATCAGCGGTCAGCAGGAAAAGGTCCTGGTCTTCCTCAGGGCGTTCGAGTGGTTGCAGGAGCACATGCACCTCGGCCAGATCAAGCAGGCCAGGCAAGACATATTTGACCGCGCTGGTGGCGATATTTTCCCTCCCTTGAACGCCGCCCTCGAAGGCCTGGAAGTGCCGAGTGGGCGTGAAGCGTTTCACAAGAAATGGCTGGAAGCTCTGGAGCACTTAGAGGACGCCTACACCTCTTTTTTGACCGGCTCTGAGGCCAACTTCATTGTTGCCTATATGCAAAGCCGCCGGGCCTTCTCACTCGGCAAATACGTCCTGTACGATATACGCGCCGATCTGCCAGCGCTGCGGGAATACTGGGTGTTGCCCGAAGCGCTGTCCCGCTGGGATGAGCTGGAGGGGCCGGTCGCGGGCGTCGCGGCACAGACCGGGGTCATCCACCGGCCGAGCACCGACAAGCACGCTGAATATTCGCTGTATGTGCCCGAATACTACGCTCCGAGCCGGTCCTGGCCCTTGGTGATGACGCTGCACGGTGGGCATGGCCGTGGGGATGACTACCTGCTGACCTGGCTGCGGGCGGCCAAGAGCGCCGGCTATATTCTGCTGTCGCCAAAATCGCTGGGCGGGACGTGGTCGCTCCAGCGGCCGGGCGTTGATATCCGCTCTGTTTTGTCAATGGTCGAGACTCTGCTCAACGAATACAGTATTGATATCGGCCGGCTGTTTGCCACCGGCCTGTCTGACGGCGGGTCGTTCAGCTATGCGATTGGACTGAGCTGTCCCAAGCTGTTTGCCGGGGTTGCGCCGATTGCCGCGGCTGGGATGATCGTCGGTATGTTTGATCTGGACAAGGCCAGAGACCTGCCCATTTATATTGTCCACGGCGGCAGAGATTTCATGTTTCCGGTTGCCACCGCGCGGATGGCCTATGACCTGTTGCAGAAGAGCGAGTTCACCAAGGTGAAGTATGAGGAGTTGCCCGACTGGGGGCACGCTTACACCTACTCCATTAACGACACCCTGGTGTTGCCCTGGTTCAGCAGCCTGCCGTCGAGACAGCCGCAGACGGAAGCAAAGGGGTCGTGAGGCTCCGGGCACACGGGAAGGGGGTGGGGAACCTCTTGCCGAAGGTCTCTCGCGGGTGGGGTGGAATATCGCTCAGGGTAGTCAGCTCGGCATTGTCATTCTCGCCGCCGGTCTTGGCAAGCGGATGCGCTCTGAGCGGGCCAAGGTCTTACACCGTGTGGCGGGTAAACCCCTGGTGTCTCATATCATTCAGGCCGCCCAGCGCTTGCGGCCCGAGCGCCTCGTCGTTGTGGTCGGCCACCAGGCCGAGGCGGTCCGGCGGGCGTGTGGCGGGGCGGGTATTCGGTTTGCCATCCAGCGCCGGCAGCGCGGCACTGGCGATGCGGTGTTGGCCGCCCAGCCGGCGTTTGCCGACTGGCAGGGGCAGGTCTTGATTGTGTGCGGCGACACGCCGCTGCTGACAACGGCGACCTTGGCCGGCTTTGTGCAAGGCCACCGGGCGGCGCGGGCGACTGTGTCGGTCCTGACTATGCGCCTGCCTGACCCGGCTGACTACGGTCGGGTGATTCGCGCTGGGGATGGCCGACCGAAGAGAATTGTCGAAGCCCGAGACGCGTCCACGGCTGAGAGAGCGGTGGATGAAATCAACTCGGGTATCTATTGTGTGGAGGCCGGGTTTTTATTTCCCGCGCTCCGTGCCCTGCGACCCGACAATGCGCAGGCTGAATACTATCTGACGGATATTGTGGAGCGGGCCGTCCGGGCTGGACGGCCGGCCCAGGCGGTGCTGACAGAGGAGAGCGAGGAGCTTGGCGGGATTAATTCCCAGGAGGATTTGGCCATCATGGAACAGGCAAAACAAAACCAGCTGCGCAAGAAGTGGATGGCCCACGGGGTAACCCTGGAAGACCCTCAGACGGTCTACTTTGACGAAGACGTGATAATTGGCCGGGACACGGTCATTGGGCCCAACACCCACCTCAGGGGCCACACCCGGATCGGAGCCCGCTGCCGGATCGACGGCAGCGCGTATATTGAAAATTGCCGGATTGGCGACGATGTGCATATCCTGTTTTCGGTCGTCCTGTCCGACAGCCAGCTGGCCGACGGCAGCTCGGCCGGGCCTTTTTGTCACCTGCGCAGCCAGGCTGCGCTTGCCCCCGGGGCCGAGGTGGGGAATTTTGTTGAGGTCAAAAAGTCGGTCATCGGTGCCCACACCAAGGCCAAGCATCTGGCCTATATCGGGGATGCCGAGATCGGACAAGATGCCAATATCGGGGCCGGAACGATTACCTGCAACTATGACGGCTTTCGTAAGCATCGGACCAGGATCGGCGACCGGGTTCAGGTCGGCTCTGATACCACGCTGGTGGCCCCGATTACCGTTGACGATGATGTCTATATTGCCACGGCGACCACTGTGCGCCACGATGTGCCGGCCGGCGCGCTGGTGTATAATCCCCGCCAACAGCAGACGCGCCAGGGCTGGACCGCGGCAAAGCGGGCCAGGGAGGCCAGGAAAACCGGGGATTAGGGGCCGTGTGCGGTATTATCGGTTATGTCGGCCATCGTGAAGCCGCCCCGGTATTATACCGAGGGCTGCAACGCCTGGCCTACCGGGGCTATGATTCGGCCGGCGTGGCGGTAGCCGGCAACGGCCGCGGGATCGCGCTGCGCCGGTCGGTCGGCAAGCTGGAGAACCTTGCCGATGTGCTCCGCGCCGAGCCGGTCCGGGGCACGGTAGGGCTGGGACATACCCGCTGGGCCACGCACGGCCGCCCGTCCGAGGAGAACGCCCATCCTCACCGCGCCGGACAGGTAGTGGTCATCCATAACGGCATCATTGAAAACTATCTGGAGTTGCGCCACGAACTGCTGGCCCGGGGCCGGCGCTTTGGCTCAGAGACCGATACCGAGGTGATCTCACACCTCATTGACCAGTATATCCAGGACGGCCTGCCTTTTGCCGAGGCGACCCGGGCCGCCCTCAAACGGCTGACCGGGTCGTTCGCCATTGTGGCCTTGTGCGAGAGCCAGCCCGATACCATCGTCACGGCCAAAAACGCGACGCCCATTGTGGTCGGGCTTGGAGAGGGGGAAAACTTCATCGCCTCCGATATTCCCGCCCTGCTGGACTATACCCGCCAAGTCGCTTTCCTCGACGACGGGGAGATGGCCGCAGTCAGCCGCGAAGGAGTGCGCTTCTACAATAGTGAGGGCGAGCCGGTTGAGCGTCTCCCCCGGCACGTTACCTGGGACGCCCTGACCGCCCAGAAAGAGGGCTATAAGCACTTTCTACTCAAAGAGATCCACGAGCAGCCGCAGGCCATTATCGACACCATGCGCGGCCGCCTCCGGGCTGAGGAGGGTCATGTGTGGCTGGGCGAACTGGAGGGTCACGGCCAGGTTCTGGACTCGATCAAACGCATCGCGCTGCTGGCCTGTGGTACGGCCTGGCACGCCTGTTTGCTGGGCAAGTTTTTCCTGGAGGAACTGGGCCGTATTCCGGCCACGGTGGATTACGGCAGCGAGTTCCGTTACCGCAACCCGCCCCTTGACGCCGACACCCTGGTCTTGACCGTGTCACAGTCGGGCGAAACGGCCGACACCTTAGCGGCGCTCGACGGCGGCAGAGCCGCCGGAGCCAGGACCCTCACCATCTGTAATGTGCTTGACGCCTCGATCCCGCGCAAGGCCGACATGGTTGTCTATACCCACGCCGGACCGGAGATCAGCGTTGCCGCAACAAAGACCTTTACCAGTCAGTTGATCGCCTTGTATCTGCTGGCAGTCTATCTGGGCCGCCGCCGTGGCGTTCTCAGTCCGGAACGCGGTCGCCGGCTCGTCGAGAGTATGGTGAACCTCCCGGCTCTCCTGCACCACAGCTTGACCACACAGCCGGCGATTGAAAAAATCGCCAAAAAATATGGACACGCCGACGACTTCTTATACCTGGGACGCGGGGTGAACTATCCCATTGCGCTTGAAGGAGCGCTCAAGCTCAAAGAAATTTCGTATATTCACGCCGAGGGCTATCCGGCCGGGGAGATGAAACACGGGCCGATCTCCCTGATTGACGATCAGATGCCAGTGGTCGTGCTGCTGCCTCAGGACCCTGTCTACGCCAAGACGCTCGGTAACATGAAAGAAGTTGAGGCGCGCGGCGGACGGATTATCGCCCTGACCGACGCGCCGTCGCCGGAACTGGACAATATCGCCGAGGAGGTCGTCAAGGTTCCGAGCGCGCCCCATCTGCTCATGCCGATCGTGCTGACGATTCCGTTGCAACTGTTGGCCTATCACATCGCCCTGTCCCGCGGTACCGACATTGACCAGCCCCGCAACCTGGCCAAAAGCGTAACGGTGGAGTAGATATTCTCAGGGGCAGATGAAACTTCGGCTTCGGCAGACGGCAAGAGACAGCTAGGCTGTGTTGGCAGGTGTGGTATGTGGGTCTTCGTGGGTTGATCTGTTCTTTTTTTCCGCTGCGCCGTAAGCTGAGAATATCGCTGCGAGGTGAAGAAGCAGGCCTGGGACAACAAAGGCCAAGTAGCCAATGGCGGTCGTGATCAGCCAGACCAGGCCGGCAGTGACCCGGCCGGTATACATGGAACCTGCACCAGGGATGACCAGGCTCAGGACCGCAGCCACGCCCGGACTGGGCGGAGTGGGCTGCAATGAAGGTGGCGTGGGTGGCGGTTCTGCTGAGACACTAGGCAGGTCACGCCCGCAGTAGCGACAGACAATCGCCGCATTCTGGATTTCTTCCGCGCAGTAGGGACAGGTCTTCATCCGTCTGTCCTGTGCTTGATGCCGGCGAGTTGCCGGGCGTAGTCGGCCGCGGTGGCAAAGTCGTACTCCCGGTAGGTCTGGAGTTTTTCGGCTTCCAGCGAGCCTTCGGCGTGGACGGCCAGCACCTCCTGATAGCCGCCAAAGTCGCCCGCAGTCAGGTCAGAGATCAGGTTCAGCAGCCGCAGGCGCTCTTCGGCCGAGGTGCCTTTTTTGCCGCCATAGTACTTTTCAAGGTACGGCCCGGTCGCCTCGCTGCGCCAGTCCTCGGCCGCCGGGCCGGTGACGAGCAGACCGCCGCTCACGTCCTGCACCATCTGCACCGCGGCGTGATAGTTTGAGGCGAACTGGTACTTGGCCACATTGGTCAGCAGGGTGTTGGGCACGGCAATGCCCGGCGCAAGTATCCCGTGGTTGTGGGCCGCGGCAAAAATCAGCCCTTGGACGGTGGCGTGATAGGTGGCCAGCTTGGTCAGCTTCTCCCGGATATGGCCGGCCCGTTCAATCCCGTTGTACTCGGCTATGGCCTGGGCCGCGCCAGCCAGCAACTCCAGCAGGGGCAGCTTATAGGACACCGCGGTGAAACGGTGAAACCTGACAAAGGTCAGCGCCAGGAAGCCGGCGGCTTCGGTTTCACCGTTCAAGAACACGCGCTCCCAAGGCACGAACACATCGTCAAAAACCGTCAGTGTTTCCATCATTTTATGACTGGCGCTGATCGGGAACTCAAACGGGTCTTTCTCCCCCCCGCCGTAGGAGCTGGCCAGCAGCTTGAGTCCCTTGGTGGCGGCCGGCAGAGCAAAGGCCACCGCGTAGGCTGTGTCGTCGGGCTTCATCGCCCGCGTCGGCAGGACGATGACCTCGTCGGTGTTGGTCAGCACCGAGGTATGCGTCTTGGCCCCGCGCACCACGATACCGTCCGAGCGCTCTTCCACCACCCGCAGGTAATAGTCGTCGTGGGCCTGGCCCCGAGGGCCGAGCCCCCGGTCGCCTTTGACATCGCTCTGGGCCACAGCCACGCCGTAGTCCCGGTTGCGGCACAGCTCGTAGTAGGTGCGAACCCGGTCTCTGTATTCGGGCGTGCCGCGTTTGGCCATCTCTTCGGCGACAATGTGGAGGGCGAACAGGGCGTCGGTACCGATCTCTTTAATCAGCACGACCAGGGTCGCCCCCTCGCGGGTGCTGGCCGCAATCAGCCGGCTGCGCTGGAGCAGGTCCTCGGTCGTGCGGGGGAGATGATAGTAGCGCGAATAGTCACCCAGGCCGGGATCGCTGACTACGGCCAGCTCCCGGTAGCGGGGGTCTTCGGCCATCTGGTAGTCAATACAGGCGTGGTTGACCGCCTTGCCAATGATGGGATGGGTGGTGACATCGGGCACCAATTCTCCCCGATAATAGACCTCGCGGCCGTCTTTCAGGGCTTCTTTGTACTGTTCCGGGGTGCGCAGGCCCATTGTCTTGTCCTCCTGTCTAGATGACCACCTCAAGCTGGAAGATCAGGTTATCACGGTCACGCAAAAAGCCGATGCCGTTAAACTGGCCGTCAATATAGTTATACTGGATGGTGAAGCGGAAGGGGTCGCGGGTAAAGGTGATGCCCGGCTGCACCAGCCACGCGCCCTGCCAGTCGTACAGAAAGATCAGCGCCGGCGAGACCGCGCCTGAACGGTAGGCGGTTGAAACGGACAGGGTATGGATCAGCTGGTGCTGGTCTATATTGACAAAGGACGCGTTGTTCCCATGCGGGTCAAAGACCGGAACGGCGAAGTGCC
Source organism: uncultured Binatia bacterium (SeqCode) (assembly GCA_965200965.1). Taxonomy (GTDB): domain Bacteria; phylum Desulfobacterota; class Binatia; order Bin18; family Bin18; genus JAAXHF01. The sequence continues at coordinate 1,713,875 of OZ241744.1, read as the reverse complement.
CAAAGCCAAAGTCGTCTCTGACCGAGCGGAGCTTGGTGTCGTCAAAATCCAGAATATGGGTGCCAAAGACCTGGCCGCTGATGACGATTGACTGCTGGGGGTTGAGCAGCCGGATATAGCGGTCCATGTCAAGGCCGACCGACCAGCGGATCACGTCCGAACGGTCAATGTCCGTTTTGTAGCGCAGGCATATATCGTTGCTGACGGAAGGCGGGCAGGGGACTTGGCTGTAACCGGGGGTCAGGGCAAAGTTGGCGAGATCGGCAACCGGCCCCTGGAGTTGATCTGAGGCCGAGTTCTTGAAAAACGGCTCGGCATAAAAATAGGCAAATTCACTGCGAATAATGGCCGACAGGCTGGGCAGGCCAAAGGTCAGGGTCGCTCCGCTGATCTGCGTCTTGGGAAATAACACATTGGCCTGAAAATGATCAAACAGATAGCGTCCGAACTCCCCCCGCTGGGTTGCGTCCCGAAACTCGCTGAGTCTGAGCGGGGCAGCCGTGGCTGGGGTGACAATGCGCAGCGTCGCGCTGTCAAGATAGGTGTAGTAATGGGCCACGCTGAACATGAAATCCCCCCACACCCCGACGACCCGCCCGCCGCCCCGCATATCGGTGAAGTTGCGGGCCGGTTTTTTGAGGGCACTGCGAATACCGGCCGGGTTGGGGGTTGACCACGGCGAGCCGGCCGGGACTGGGGTTGACACTTCGTCGTCCGCAACCATAAAGCCTTCGATATTCAGCTCTGACAGCGGGCCAACACCCCCAAAACCGTACACCACCCGCAGCATATCGAGCGGGATGCGCCGCTCGTCCAGCGTGACCAGAAAGCCGCCAAAGCTGGCGTCCAGGGGGTTAATCTGGTCCATCAGGCGGAACACATCCGTCTCACCCCACGACAGGTTTTGGCGTCCAATCCGGACAAACAGCGGACCCTTGGTGTAGTTGAGATAGGCCTCAAACAACCGGTGACGACTCCGCCGGCGCTGACGGGTATCGACCTGGGTGCAGTCAAAAGCGCCCGGCTTCTTCTGGGTCGCTTTGCCCGGCGTGCCACAGTCGCTCAGCAGCGGAAAACGCTCGCTGAACACGTCCGGGCCAAAGTCCCACACCCCGTCGTACTCGCCACGATAGGTCACGAAATACTCAAAATCGTCTGGAGCAAGAAAGCTGAGGGGGCTGAGCAGGGACTGGACCGCGGCCAAGGGACCCTCAGACCGGCCCATAACCAGGTCGGTCAGGTTGTGGCGCAGTTCCATCTGCACGAAGGTCCGGTTTTGCAACATGTTCCAGCTGTTATAGGGTGTCTGGAGGCGGGTGTTCTCGGCCGCGCTGTCAACCGCCATCGCCGTCCGGTTATACACCCGACCGTTGAAGCGGATGGTTTCGGCCTCATCAACAAAGACAGCCCAGGCCGCAGTGGAGAGCAGGCTGAACAGCATCCCCAGGCCGAGACCAAGCCACCGCGGGCAGGTCCTACTCGTTTCTCTCATAGTTGCTCCTGGTCACTCCTGAAGGACGAGTCGTGATATCAGATCGAGAGGGGGGCATCACGATTCGTCCTGCAAACCGGGGCAGCATAGCGAAAAGCCGGGGCTGCTGAAAGAGGGCTTTGGGACGAGTGGTGGCCGGCTGCGTAGCCTTGGGACAGGCCCGTGCCGCCCCTTCTTCATGGACCGGAGTGAGGGTGGCCTGTTTCAGGCTGAGTTATAGCGGTTGGCGTGCTGGATGTTCATCATTTTCAGCTTTTCTGTCGTGTGTTGAAAAGGGCTTCCAGTTTCTCAGCAAATTTCCTGGCATGGTCAAAATAGGACCCTATGCGTCCAACAGATATATCCGTTGGGCGTCCGTGAGCGATTTGATTCCGTAAGCCGACTATACTGTTCATGCTTTCCTTTTATGGCCCCCTCTGCGAAATTTTCCAGCTCGCTGGCTCGATTTTTATCGAACGAGCGAACCAACTCCACGATATTCTCCATCCTTGGACTGCGGGAGCGGGTGAGGCTGTGACTGACGAAGCGTGCCACGCCAGGGTCTGCACGCTGTTCAGCATAGGCCCGCAGCACATCTCTGCACATCGCTTCCAGATAGCCGGACGCCCAGACCGTCATAAGCTGGGCAAGCCGGGCCTGGTTTTCGGCTGAGAGAGCCCGGGCGGCATCACGCGCAGACAGGATAGCCTTTTCCAGACGCTGGCTGTCACCGATGCTCATTGGACCGGCCCATACGCTTCGCACGCATACTCGATCCGTAGCTTCACCCGCTCCGGGGCCGTCGTGTCTACGGTATGCAGGGACTCCTCTTTTAGTCTCTTCAACAGCCCCTCGTGAGCCGCCTTCAGCGCGTCAGCGTCAGAAACAGGGCCTGCGTCCAGGCGGCGGGCAAGCCCGACCAACACCGCGTCGGCGACCGATACATTCAGAGCGCGTTCCGGTCGGAGCGCCTTCGATGTCAGGACGGTTGCCGCGGTTTCTACCGTCCGCTCAAACATCCGGCGAAGCTCATCCTCCTGCCGGGCCTGTTCGAGATCGCAATGGTCTCCCATAAAGGTATTGAGAAAGTGCTTCATCGGACGCTCGTAGCTGTCCAGCCGGTCATACAGGGCGAAGAAACGCAGGATAATCTCCTGGTCCTTTTTCCTGGTACTCTTCCCAACATACAAGTCGCGCCAATGAGGGTTTTGGGCGAGTTCTGACAAAAGCTTGTTCAGCTTCCCCCGATAGACACAAGCCCGGATTTCCTGCGGATTGAGCGGTGTGCCGCCCGTGTTCAGACGCTCAAAGACCTGGTAGATCGAACTCCGGTCATTGCTCGGCTCGCTCTGCTGGAATATCGTGGCGTGGAGAATCGAGTCATCGAGACGACGTTGATCCTCATAAGCCAATGTTTCATAGGTCTTCTGATTCAATTCGTCAGATACGCCGGTCAGCATGAACTTCTTGTTGCCAAATAGCCCCTTGTAGAAGCGCTGCAAAGTCAGCAACCGTTGCTGACCGTCAACGATCATCTGTTTTGGCGTATCGGGCTCCTTGAACAGGAAAATTCCCGGGACAGGTAGCCCGAGCAGCAAAGATTCGATGAAGCGCGAGGCTTGCGCCAGGGTCCACACGAAATTCCGCTGGAATGATGGAACAACAATATCACCGCGCTCGATCCGTTTCACGATCCCATCGACCGGCATATCCGCGCCGTAGCTGGTGATCATGTAACGGATAGGTGTGCTGATCTGATCGTCGTCACCGATGGGGTCTTCGATCTCCTCTTCCCGAAATCTCTTATCAGACATGGCCTCCTCCTTTTCTGACAATGGTGATGTCCTTAGAAAGGATACCTGTCAGCGGTTCCTGAGGCTCTTGAGACGCACCGCCGGCAGGCGTTTGAGGCGCTGATTGAGCGGGTCAACCTCAATGCCGAACGACTTCAGGGCGGTCACGCCCAGCAGTGGTTCGGCGTCCGCCCCGCCGAAGATGAGCGTTCCGCCGACAAACTCCCCCATGAACTCTATCCGCCCCACCGCGATATCCCGCGATATCCAATGTGATCGCAGTGCCATCGGCCAGTTCATATGTCCGCTGGCCTTCGGGCTTGAGGCCAATGGCTTCAAGGTGCTGTCTGGGGACGAGGCAATCGGTCGCCCCGGTATCAACCGGAAAAAGCCCTTCCCAGCTGCGGTCCAGTTCAGCCGTGTTGCGTATGGTGACGGTGACATGTGTCGCTCCCATACAGCTCTCCTTCTTGTCAAACACCTGTCAAACCCACGGCCCCAGGATACGCATCTGTATGGCCGGCGGGGTTCTGGTGCGCCTTTTCCCGGCTGGGGGGCTGTGCTAGACACTCGGAGCATGAATCTGGCACAGGCTTTCTGGCACAATTTGGGCCGTGACACCAGCCGCCCGATATTCGAGAAGCTGGAAACGGACGGGCGGGTGAGCCGGCGGCAGACGCGCGGCGAACTGTTGGAAGACGCCTCACGCTGGATGACGGCCCTGCGGGCGGCGGGTGTTCAGGCCGGCGACCGGGTGGCGCTGTCTCTGGGCAAGGCAGATGGATTGCCCACTGTCCATCTGGCCGTCTTAGGCATTGGAGCCGGGGTCGTACCGCTGAACCCGGCCCTGGCCCCGCGCGAAGCCGAGGCCGTCTTAGAGCGTGCCGCGGTCAAACTTGCCATCACCCGGCCGCAAACGGTCAGCCAGGCACCGGCTATCACGGCCGCAGTAGCCGGGCCGTGGTGGGTAAGTGGCCGCGCTGCCGACCGGGCCGTGGGAACGACCCTGGTGTCGGATGTCCTGGCCGGTGCCCAAGCCGGTCCAGAGCCTGTCGATCGGGCCGACGATGACTTGGCCCTCCTGCTGTTCACCAGCGGCACGACCGGCCGGCCAAAAGGGGTCGGCCTGAGCCATCGGAATCTCCACGCCAACCTCCAGGCTTTACTGTGTGACACCTGGGAGATGACCGAAGACGACCGCCTCCTGCATGTCCTCCCGCCCCACCATCTGCACGGGCTGGGACTCGGCCTGTACGGCACGCTGTATAGCGGCTGCACCGCGGTCTTGCTGGAACGTTTTGATCCATCGGTGGTCCTGCGCGCGCTCGACCGCCAGCGCATCAGCGTGTTCATGGGCGTACCCACCATGTACCACCGCCTGCTGGACATAGAAGACGAGGTATCGCTGGCCTCAATGCGGCTCTTCACCTGCGGCTCGGCCCCTCTCTCGATTGAAACCTTCCGCCGCTTTCAGACCCGCTTTGGCTTTGCCCCGGTTGAACGCTATGGGCTGACCGAGACCGCCATCAACACCTCCAACCCGCTCCACGGGGTCCACAAGGCCGGCAGCGTCGGCCGGCCGTTGCCCGGGGTAGAGATCGGGGTGTTTGACCCGGACACGCGCCGCGCCCTCCCCACCGGCCACACCGGCGAACTCTGGGTCCGTGGCCCGAATGTCTTTGGCGGCTACTGGAACGACCCCGAGGCCACCGCGGCCGCCTTTGATGGCATCTGGTTTCGGACCGGTGACCTCGGGGCCGTCTCCCAAGACGGCTATGTGTCAATTGTCGGCCGGCTCAAAGAACTCATCATCGTTGGGGGAAGCAATGTCACCCCCGGGGAGATTGAGGCAGTGTTAGAGTTGGAAGCCGGGGTACACGACTGCGCCGTCGCCGGTCTGCCTGACCCGGACTTGGGGGAGCGCATCGCTGCCTTTATTGTGCCGCGCCCGGGACAAGACCCGACCGAACTTGAGACCCGGCTCAGGGCACGCGCCGAGCATGGGCTCGCGCCCTATAAACGCCCCCGCCTGTATCGGTGTATTGCCGAGATTCCCCGTAACGCAATGGGCAAGGTAGAGCGGGCAAAACTGCACCTTAGTCAAAAAGATGCAATTCATTTCAGGCGACATCCGCGTCCATGACGCCGTGGAACAGAGCGCTGCTCTTCAAGCAAATAGGGGAGCAGGGACAGGGCAGGTAATCACGGGAATCTCCTGATCAGATGGATCCGGGTTCGACCTCTCTGGCAAACCTGACCCAAGTTCGCCCGGTCACACTTCCCACCACCGGCGCATCAGACCGACCCCGACTTCCACGACCCCAAAGCCGCCGACCCCAGCCCGGGGCGGTCCGGCTGACGTGTCCGCTCGGCCTTGCTACAGTGCCGGCGTGTCTTCCCGCGCCAGCCTGGTCCGCAAGGGCCGCCCCATCGTCATTGCTACCCTGCTCAGCCGGCCGCTGGGCTTTGTCCGCGAAGCCGTCCAGGCCGCTCTGTTTGGTGCCTCACGGCTGACCGATGCCTTTCTGGTGGCCTATAATGTGCCGGAAATGATCCAGACCGTGTTTTTCAGCGGGGTACTGAGCAATTTCTTCGTGCCGGTCATCACCCGCTACCGCGCCGCCGAGTTGAACACGGTCTTCAGCCTGGCCCTGACCGCGGCCTTTGTCATCGCCCTGACCCTGGCCGCCGGCTGTTATCTGGCCGCCCCGGCCATCCTGACCCTGGCCGCCCCCGGCCTGAGTGGCGACGACCACCATCTGGCCGTCTTCCTGTTTCGGCTGATGCTGCCCATGCTGGTTCTGCACTGCCTGCTGGCCGTGGTCAAAGGCACGCTGAACAGCCTGGAGCACTACGCCATGCCCGAGTACGCCGGGGTGTTCTTCAATGTGGTGATGATCGGCTGTGCCCTGAGCCTGAGCGGGTCCTGCGGCATCAGCAGCCTGGCCGTCGGGGTGGTGGCCGGCAGCTTGGTCCAGTTAGCGGTACAAATCCCGGCCCTGGCCCGGCTCGGGCTGCGCTATCGTCCCAGCCTCGCCTTTCACCATCCGGCCCTGCGTGAGATGGGCGGGCTGGCGTTGGGGGCGTTTATAGCGACTGCGGTCGTGCCGATCAACGCCTGTATTGCCCGCGCCCTGGCCTCAACCCTGGCCGAGGGCAGCATCTCGGCCCTGGCCTATGCGTTTCGCATCTTCCTGCTGCCGGTCAGCCTGTTTGCCGTGCCGGTGTATACCGTCTTGCTGACCGAGCTGTCCGCGGTCCAAAGGAGTGAAGGTGTCATCAGATCGACAGGAAGACGACACGTTCAATTCTCCCAGACCGACGGGGCCGAGCCGGCCTTCAAGGACAAAGCCACCGCCGGCCTGTCGCTGCTGTTTGCTGTAGCCCTGCCGGCCACCGCGGTCGTGGTCGGCCTCGCCACGCCGCTTACCCGCCTGCTCTACCAGCGGGGCCAGTTCACACCCGAAGATGTCACCCTGACCAGCCAGGCACTCATGGCCTATGGCGTCGGGATTGTCGGCTATGGGACCAGCCAGGTCATGGTCCGGCTGTTCAACGCCACCAAAGACACCCGCACCCCGGCCCTCGTCGGCCTGGCCTCGGTCGGCCTGAACGCCCTTGGCGGCTGGCTGCTGATGCAGGTCTGGGGCCACTGGGGCATTGCGCTGATGATCTCGCTGGCCTCGGGCCTCAATACCCTCGTGCTGTACGCCATCTTCCGCCACCGCCGCGGCCCGCTGAACGAAGCCCTGCTCGCCCGTCAGTTCGCCACCCATTTTCTGCTGGCCGCGGCCCTCGGGACCTGTCTGTTCGTGCTGAGCCGAGGGCTGGCCGCTACCCCGGGGGCCCTGCTGGCCCCGCTTCCGATGTTGCACCTGGCCGCAATTCTGCTGGCCGGCAGCGGGCTGTATCTGACCCTGGGCTTCATCTTCAAAGTAGAGGAAGTGCAACTGCTGGCCCGCCTGCTCAGACGAAGCACCACGCGCTAACCCCTCCAAAAGAGAACGCTTATAGCAAGGCGCTATGCCCCAATCCTCAGTTATGGTCTAATCTGTGGGAGCAAAAAGGCAAGGACATTGGGAGAATTGAATGAGGACCAAAGAGCCACCCGCCTTCATTGCGCACATCCGTCAGGTTGACAATGACTTCGATTTGCATGACTTGGAAGACCACCTCCGCGGTGTCGGCCAACGCGCCGACGAGTTCGCGTGCGCCTTTGGGAGTGGAGATTGGGCGCGGCCAGCGGGGACATGGCATGATCTGGGAAAATATAGCAAGGAATTTCAAAGGCGTATCAGGTCCCAATCTGGATACGATACCGAGGCTCATCTTGAAGGACAGGCCGGACGGGTTGATCATTCCACTGCCGGCGCACAGCACGCCATAAAACAATTCAGATTGCACGGCCGGATTCTCGCCTACATCATCGCCGGTCATCACACCGGCCTGCCAGATTGGCATACGAGCGAGACCCGTGGAGCGGCACTCAAAGCGCGCCTCGATGATCCGAGCCATGTGGAACGAGCACTGTGCCAGCCGATCCCCCCTTCAATTCTTAAACAATCTAAGCCCAACAGCCCATTGGTGGGAGGATCAGAAGGCTTTGCGCTGTGGGTACGTCTCTTGTTTTCCTGCCTGGTAGACGCGGATTTTTTGGATACCGAAGCGTTTATGGATGCGGACAAGGCCGCACAGCGGGGCGGCGCGCCTACGATTCCAGATATGCTCGCTCGGTTTAATGCCTGGATTGAAAAAAGGTTTTCAGGTGTGGAAGAGACGCGCGTGAACCGTACCCGCGCCACCGTGCTGCGGCAGTGTCGGGACAAGGCGCATGAAGCGCCGGGATTGTTTTCCTTGACCGTCCCCACCGGAGGGGGCAAGACCCTATCGAGCCTCGCCTTTGCCCTGGAACATGCAAAATGCCACGGCAAGCGGCGGGTGATTTATGCCATTCCCTACACCAGCATTATTGAGCAGACCGCCAATGTGTTCCGCTCAATCTTTTCTGATGCAGTGATTGAGCATCACAGCAATCTCGATCCCGAAAAAGAGACAGGGAAAAGTCGCTTGGCGGCAGAGAATTGGGATGCTCCGCTCATTGTCACGACCAACGTTCAGTTCTTCGAGTCACTATTCGCCTCCAGAACGAGCCGTTGCCGCAAGCTGCATAAGATCGTGAACAGTGTGGTGGTCCTTGACGAAGCCCAGTTGCTCCCCCCTGAATTCCTGCAACCGATTCTTGACGTGATGAATCTGCTTGTTCGCTACTATGGGGTCAGTTTCGTCATCTCAACCGCGACCCAACCAGAGTTGGGACGGCTGCACAGTTTTCAACACAGGATTCGCGGCCTTGAGGGGACGCGAGAAATCATCACCGACCCGGATACCCTGTACCGCGATTTGGAGCGCGTCACTGTGTCACTGCCGGAGGACTTCCATCAGCGGCAGGAATGGGACGATCTCGCCCTCCAGATTCAGCACCATGCTACTGTCCTTGCCGTTGTCAATTCGCGTGCAGACGCCCGTGAACTCCACCGGCGCATGCCTGAAGGGACGATTCATTTATCCGCCCTGATGTGTGGTGAGCATCGGTCGCGCGTCATTGCTGCTATCAAACGGCGGCTGCTTACCGGGGAAGATGTACGAGTTGTCAGTACCCAATTGGTAGAGGCGGGCGTCGACCTGGATTTTCCCATTGTGTACCGTGCGCTTGCGGGTCTGGATTCGATTGCGCAAGCGGCAGGGCGATGTAACCGTGAGGGGAAGATGGATCGGGGTCAGGTCGTCGTCTTTGTGCCACCCAACCGTGCCCCTCTCGGACATCTGCGCCGTGCAGAAGACACTACCGTTTCGTTGCTGGCAGGGGCGAGCTCCCAGCCGTTGACGATAGCCGACCTGTTCAAGCGCGATATGTTCAAGAAGTATTTCCAGCACTTCTACTGTAAAGCGCCGTCTCTCGACAAGCACAACATACACGGCAACGGCAGAACCGGATTGCTTATGCCCCAGGGCGAAGGCGACGATCCGTTGAAAGTGCAGTTCCGTACCGCGGCCCAGCGTTTTCGGTTGATTGACGAATCGGGCTATCGCAGCATTATCGTGCGTTATGACAAGAGCCCCGCCTTGATCAGTCAGCTGCGCCAAGACGGGCCGTCGCGGCGGCTTATGCGGAGGCTCCAGCGCTACACCGTGTCGCTACCGGACTACCAATTCCAACAGATGTCGCGCAGGGGTGACGTGCGTGAAGTGTATTCCGACATGTTCGCGCAGACTGCGGAGGTGCTGTATCACCCGGAATTAGGGGTCCTCGTGGACGAGACGAATCTGAATCCGAGTGATTTGATCAGCTAAGGAAGAGCAATGAAAACGTACTGCCTTGAAGTCAGCGGCGACTTCGCATGTTTCACGCGGCCAGAGATGAAGGTCGAGCGCGTCAGTTACGATGTGATGACACCGTCGGCGGCGCGAGCCATATTTGAGTCTGTCCTGTGGAAACCTGCGATACGCTGGCAGGTAAGCAGGATTGAAGTGCTCAGCCCTATCAAATGGATCAATCTGCGCCGTAACGAGGTCCGCTGCGTCGCTTCAACGCGCAACGCCGAAAGTGCAATGCGAACCGGGGTTGGTCGGTTAGGTATCTTCATTGAAGACGATCGCCAACAGCGTGCAGGGCTGTTTCTGCGTGATGTACAATACCGCATTCATGCGTCGTTTGAGTTGCGCGATCCCGCTTCATACAGGCCGAACTTCCCGCACCTGAGCAAACAAACGGCTAATACGGGTGGGACTGATAGAGACGACGCCCCAAACCAGGCGGTGAAATTCATGACGATGTTCGAGCGACGCGCGGCCAAGGGTCAGTGCGTGAACCAGCCATATCTAGGCTGTCGTGAGTTTGCGGCGGACTTTCGCCTGGTAGAGCCGAAAGATTCAGAAGTGCGTCCGATCGCCGAGACGCGGGAACTCGGCTACATGCTGTACGATATGGATTATCGGAATCCCGCTGATCCCAAGCCGCGTTTTTTCCGCGCGAGGCTGGTGAACGGTGTAGTAGACATTCCAACCTGGAACAGTGAGGAGGTACGAGGATGATTCTCCAAGCACTCCGTGACTATTACAAACGCAAAAGGGCTGAGCCAGACACCGTCGTTGCTCCTCTGGGCTTCGAGTGGAAAGAGATTCCGTTCATCCTCGAAATTGACGCCCAGGGAAAGCTGATACAGATTGAAGATACATGCGAGGGGGAGGGCAGGAAAAAACGGGCGAAGGCATTTCTGGTACCGCAGGGGGTGAAGAGAACGGTCAACATCGAAGCAAATCTCCTGTGGGATACTGTTGAATACGCGCTGGGGGTTGATACGAAGGGGAAACCTGAGCGCGTTGCCAGGCAACACCAATCCTTTAGGGACAAAATCGAATTGCTCTCTCCCACAGCGCAGAGCGATGAGGGAGTGCAAGCGGTGTCATCCTTCCTCCAGGGTATGGACATCGGAGCCTTGTCACAATACAGTGCATGGAGTGAGATTATCGACAATAATCCGAATGTGACGTTCCGCCTACATGGCGACATAGACCTCGTGTGCCAGCGTGCCGCAGTCGCGGAGTTCATCACGGCAGATCAAACCGCGCAAGGCGCAGGCGAATTGTGCTTGGTGACGGGCGAGACGGACGAAGTTGAGCAGCTGCACGCGGCGATCAAGGGGGTGTGGGGTGCGCAAACATCAGGAGCCAACATCGTCTCGTTTGATAAGCCCGCGTTCTGCTCATATGGGAAAAAGCAGGGCGCAAACGCGCCTGTCGGCAAGCGCACAGCATTCAGCTACACCACAGCGCTCAATTATCTCCTCCGCAAAGATTCACCGCAACGTCTCCAAGTCGGCGATGCCACTGTCGTGTTTTGGGCTGACCGCCCGGTGGAGTTTGAGACCCTGCCCGTGGACATTTTTGGCGAACCGCCCAAAGACGACCCCGACCGTAATGTGCAGGCGGTGAAAAGTCTCTACGCCGCTATTGCGCATGGCCTGTTAGAGAACAATGAGGGGAAAGCAAAATTTTTTGCATTAGGGATCTCTCCCAATGCAGCTCGGGTCGCCATCCGTTTCTGGCACAACGCTACGGTGGCCGAAATGGCCGGGCGGATTAAGCAGCACCTTGACGATCTGACTATTGAACGTTCGCCGCGTGACCCGCCCTATCTTTCAGTGTTTCGTCTGCTGAAGGCCGTGGCAATCCAAGGCAAGGCGGACAATATTCCGCCGAACCTCGGGGGCGAGTTGATGCGCAGTATTCTCGCGGGTCTGCCCTATCCGCAGACGCTGCTCTCGGCTGCCGTGCGCCGGATTCGCGCCGAGCACCAAGTGACATATCCACGCGCTGCGCTGATAAAAGCCTGCATCAACCGAACGACACGTCATTCAAACCTGAGCATGAAGGAGGAGATCGGTATGTCTCTGGATGAAGCCAATATGAACACTGGCTACCGGCTAGGCCGGTTGTTTGCGGTGCTGGAGAAAATCCAAGAGGAGGCGAACCCTGGCCTCAATGCCACTATACGCGACCGCTACTACGGAGCGGCGTCAAGTACGCCGGTGATCGTGTTTTCGACCCTGCTGAAGCTGAAAAACCATCATCTCTCTAAACTGGAGAATCCTGGCCGGGTGGTGAATCTGGAGAAACGCCTCGGTGAAATCATGGACGGCATAGACGATTTCCCAGGGCAACTGGCTTTGGAAGACCAGGGACGCTTCGCTATCGGCTATTACCACCAGCGGCAGGATTTTTTCAAAAAATCAAGCTGACCTCATTGAAAGGAGCGTAAGCATGGCAATCGAGAATCGGTACGACTTTGTCCTGGTGTTCGACGTGAAAGACGGCAACCCTAACGGTGATCCCGATGCGGGTAATCTGCCCCGTGTCGATGCTGAGACCGGGCGGGGCCTTGTGACCGACGTAAGTCTGAAACGAAAAGTCCGCAATTACGTCGGTCTGGTGAAAGCGGAGCAGCCGCCCTGCGAGATTTATGTAAAGGAAAAAGCGATCCTCAACAAACAGCACGAACGCGCGTATGAAGCCATCGGTGCCGGCGACGCACTCAAGGCCGACGGCAAAAAGCGCAAAGGCGGAGAAAAAGTTGATGAGGCGCGGGCCTGGATGTGCAAGAACTTCTACGATGTGCGAACTTTTGGCGCAGTGATGTCTACGGGTGTGAACTGCGGCCAGGTGCGAGGCCCGGTTCAACTGACATTTGCGCGCTCGGTTGATTCTATTACTGCTCAGGAACACTCGATCACCCGCATGGCGGTAGCGACAGAAGCGGAAGCCGAAAAGCAAGAGGGAGACAATCGGACTATGGGCCGCAAACACACTGTGCCCTACGGCCTTTATGTGGCGCGTGGTTTTGTGTCGGCACATCTGGCAGCGCAAACCGGCTTTTCCGATAACGACCTCGCGCTCCTGTGGGAAGCGCTCAGCAACATGTTTGAGCACGACCGCTCGGCTGCCCGCGGCGAGATGGCGACCCGAGGCTTGTATGTATTCAAACATGACTCGCAAATCGGCAATGCGCATGCCCATGACCTTTTTGCGCGTATTCGGCCGGGGCTGAAAGAAGGCGTCACCGTGCCGCGTGATTTTGACGATTACAGCGTGGCGGTGGAAGAAGTCGACATTCCTGAGGGCGTGGCGTTGAAACGCCTGATAGGATAAGGATGTGTCCAATTCAACCACTTGGTCAGACGACGACCCCATCATGATCTCGGCCCTGGAGCACTATAGCTACTGCCCGCGGCAGTGCGCCCTGATTCACCAGGAGCAGACCTTTGATGAGAATCTGTACACCCTTCGGGGGCGGGCGGTCCACGAGCAGGTTGATGAGCCGGTAGGCGAGACCCTCAGCGGGGTGCGAGTTGAGCGGGCCTTGCCGCTGTGGTCCCACCGGCTGGGGCTGGTCGGCAGGGCGGATGTGGTCGAGTTTCACGGCGAGGTTCCTTACCCGGTCGAGTATAAGCACGGCCCGCGCCGCCAGAAAACGCACGACGATCTGCAACTCTGTGCCCAGGCCGTATGTCTCGAAGAAATGACCGGGCAGGCGGTCCCCAGAGGGGCGATCTTCCATCACAGTTCACGGCGTCGGCGTGAGCTTGAGTTCTCAGCCCAATTGCGGGAGCAGGTGGAACGCAGCGTGGCCGAGATTCGGCACATGCTGGCCCGCCGCCGGCTGCCCGCCGCGGTCAATGACGCCCGCTGCGACCGCTGTTCCTTACAGGATTCGTGTCTGCCGGCGGTGGTGGGCGAAAAAGCCCGGCTGCAAGGCTTTGCCCGCGCCCTGTTTGTCGCCGCCGATTGAGATCCATGCGCCAATTGCTCAATACCTTATATGTCACGACCCCCCAGGCGTATGTGCGGCTGGATCACGAAACGCTCCGCGTCGAGCTTGAGGGCACAACCAAGCTGCAAGTCCCGCTGCATCACATCGGCGGCTTGGTCTGCTTTGGCAATGTGCTCATCAGCCCGGCCGTGTTGCACCGCTGCGCCGATGACGGGCGGTCGGTGAGCTTCCTGGACCGCAACGGGCGGTTCAAGGCCCGGTTGGAAGGGCCGGTCTCGGGCAATGTGCTGCTCCGCAAGGCCCAGCACGAAGCGGTGAGTGACCCGAGCCGCACCCTGACCCTCGCCCGGCATATCGTTGCCGGCAAAATCCAGAATACCCGCCACATCACCATGCGGGCGGCGCGTGAGGCAAAAACGCCCGAAGACGAAGCCGCGCTCAAAGCAACCGCCCGCTCCCTGGCGGCGTCGCTGGGCAGGCTGGCGACTGCCGACGGGCTGGATCAACTCCGGGGCTTTGAAGGCGATGCTGCCCGTCGGCATTTCCAGTCCTTCTCGTGTCTCATTCGGGAAGACCGGGCCACCTTTGGCATTGACGGTCGGAGCCGTCGGCCACCCAAAGACCCGACCAACGCGCTCTTGTCCTTTCTGTATGCCCTGCTCTTGGGCGACTGCGTGGCCGCGGCTGAGGGAGTCGGGCTTGATCCGCAGATGGGCTTTCTGCACACCTTGCGCCCGGGGCGGCCGGCTCTCGGTTTGGACCTGATGGAAGAACTGCGGTCGGTGATTGCCGAGCGTCTGGCCCTGACCCTGATTAACCGTAGGCAGTTGACTGCCGCGCATTTTGTCAGCCGTCCGGGCGGGGCTGTGTCCCTGACCGACGACGGACGCAAGGAGGTCATTGTTGCCTACCAGAAGCGCAAACAGGAAGAGGTCCAGCATGTTGTTCTTGAACAGAAAGTGCCGCTTGGACTGATTCCCCACATTCAGGCGCGTCTCCTGGCGCGGGTGCTGCGTGGAGACATGGAAGACTACCTGCCCTTTGTCTATCGCTAAGGGCAGGCTGGGCAATATCCGGCCCTGGGGCTGGGTAAGGATCAGCGGGATATGCAGGTGTTAGTCGCCTATGATGTGGCAACGGAAACGGACGCCGGCAAGCGACGCCTGCGCAAGGTCGCTCAGGTGTGCAAGAACTTCGGCCAGCGGGTTCAGTATTCTGTCTTTGAATGCGCGGTCGATCAGGTGCAGTACGAGCGACTGGTTCGGGACCTTGTCAGGTGCATTGACGACAAGGAGGACAATTTGCGTATTTATCGTCTGCGAGAACCCAAAGACCAACATTGTCGGCACTTTGGGGTGAACCCCTCGGTCAACTTTGATGACCCGCTCCTGGCCTGAGCGGCTATCCACATGTGCGAACCTGGAGCGACGGCGCAACAGCGGGGAGGATCGCGTTGACCGTAAGCACCCGAATAATAACGATTTTCTCGTTATCCTTGATCTCCCGCGTGCAGATTCCAGACCTGCCAGAGAGGGGATCGCGGAAACGGGGAAAAAACCCCAGGCAGGTCAAGGGCTTGGGTGAGAAAGACATAGCATCCGCCCGTAAGGGCGGGTGAGGATTGAAACCTCGGCCAGCGCGTTGGCGTCCAGCCTCTCCGCGCATAGCATCCGCCCGTAAGGGCGGGTGAGGATTGAAACCCAATCGTAAATGTGGGAAGGACACCAAGAACCAGCATAGCATCCGCCCGTAAGGGCGGGTGAGGATTGAAACCAGTGCCACACTATGCGCCCGACTAGAGCATCATTCATAGCATCCGCCCGTAAGGGCGGGTGAGGATTGAAACGTCACGGACAAAGCGCCGTTCGACCATGCCCGCCATAGCATCCGCCCGTAAGGGCGGGTGAGGATTGAAACCTTATGCGCTTCCAGTAGCCCACGGACATAGCCGGCATAGCATCCGCCCGTAAGGGCGGGTGAGGATTGAAACATCTCGTTGATACCCCGCAGGGCGAGCTCATAGTCATAGCATCCGCCCGTAAGGGCGGGTGAGGATTGAAACGCTCACCAGGTCCGCCACAGCGCGGGGCGTCTTGAGCATAGCATCCGCCCGTAAGGGCGGGTGAGGATTGAAACGTCACCTCACCTCACCTCCTACATGCATAATAGCCATAGCATCCGCCCGTAAGGGCGGGTGAGGATTGAAACTAACTACGCTCCTGGGTGCGTGGGTTTGGTAAGCACATAGCATCCGCCCGTAAGGGCGGGTGAGGATTGAAACACCGCCCGGATGATGAAATCCGAAGATGATCGCGCCATAGCATCCGCCCGTAAGGGCGGGTGAGGATTGAAACTACTTTCCGGTGATGGTGTCAGCGGCGGACTTGAGCCATAGCATCCGCCCGTAAGGGCGGGTGAGGATTGAAACAACTCTTGTGTCCCGCCTGCAACAGTGAAAAGGGCCATAGCATCCGCCCGTAAGGGCGGGTGAGGATTGAAACAGCCATAACGGCTCCTTTCTTGTGGCCCCCCGGCCATAGCATCCGCCCGTAAGGGCGGGTGAGGATTGAAACGGTCAGCCGCTTTTCCCACGGGAAAACATGTTCGCCATAGCATCCGCCCGTAAGGGCGGGTGAGGATTGAAACTCTGTGGCTTTGACCTTGGTGGCTTTGACCTTGGTCATAGCATCCGCCCGTAAGGGCGGGTGAGGATTGAAACTCCATCGTCAGGCAGTATGCCCGTGCCTCGCCAACCCATAGCATCCGCCCGTAAGGGCGGGTGAGGATTGAAACATCTCGTCCGGTCAATGCGATACGAGGAGTCCCATCATAGCATCCGCCCGTAAGGGCGGGTGAGGATTGAAACGGTATCTGCTCGATCACGACCAGATAGTTTGACCCAACATAGCATCCGCCCGTAAGGGCGGGTGAGGATTGAAACCGTGGGAAAAGCGGCTGACCGAAGAGCATTTAGGGCATAGCATCCGCCCGTAAGGGCGGGTGAGGATTGAAACTGGTTATACCGCCCACTGCTAGAATGGTCGGTCGACATAGCATCCGCCCGTAAGGGCGGGTGAGGATTGAAACCACATGAAACATCAAACTCCGCCGCACCGCCGGCGCCATAGCATCCGCCCGTAAGGGCGGGTGAGGATTGAAACATGGCAGGTGATATGTGATTGACGCCTTGCGCTCCATAGCATCCGCCCGTAAGGGCGGGTGAGGATTGAAACACTGCTTCCGGTTCCGCCGCCGCTTGTATAGACCCATAGCATCCGCCCGTAAGGGCGGGTGAGGATTGAAACCCTGACTCCTGGCAACGTCTATGATCCGATGGACTCCATAGCATCCGCCCGTAAGGGCGGGTGAGGATTGAAACTGGATGGTGATGCGGCCCCGGCCAAGCAAGAGGGCCATAGCATCCGCCCGTAAGGGCGGGTGAGGATTGAAACTCCAAGGCTATGGCAACAAACGCATGAGTCCGTACATAGCATCCGCCCGTAAGGGCGGGTGAGGATTGAAACACTGGTATTTGTTCCGCATGGCGTCGCTCACAAGCACATAGCATCCGCCCGTAAGGGCGGGTGAGGATTGAAACCGGCCACGAGTAGGTATCCGCCGAACCCAAGGACGACATAGCATCCGCCCGTAAGGGCGGGTGAGGATTGAAACGTCCCCAGCGCCTGGATTCGGTCCTTGAGCTCAGGCATAGCATCCGCCCGTAAGGGCGGGTGAGGATTGAAACCCACCCCACCATTTGGAGAGAGCCTAACATATGACCATAGCATCCGCCCGTAAGGGCGGGTGAGGATTGAAACATCTCGTTGACGATATGACGGATAGCCGCATGGCCATAGCATCCGCCCGTAAGGGCGGGTGAGGATTGAAACCGCACGAAGACCTCGATGCTCGACCCAGCGGTGAACATAGCATCCGCCCGTAAGGGCGGGTGAGGATTGAAACTTTGAGATTGACCCGATACATGCCAGGATAAGGGACATAGCATCCGCCCGTAAGGGCGGGTGAGGATTGAAACCCGGCATTCCTCGGCTAGCACCTCCCAGCATATCTTCATAGCATCCGCCCGTAAGGGCGGGTGAGGATTGAAACCCAATCGGTCTTGGTGCGTGGGCGGCCACGGCGGCCATAGCATCCGCCCGTAAGGGCGGGTGAGGATTGAAACATGGCATACGACGCAAGCGTTTGGTGGCTTTGCGCCATAGCATCCGCCCGTAAGGGCGGGTGAGGATTGAAACATAGAATGGCTACTCATTCTTGCGCGCCTCCACCCATAGCATCCGCCCGTAAGGGCGGGTGAGGATTGAAACTCATCCTGTCCGTAAACCGCAGCGAGAGGATCAACATAGCATCCGCCCGTAAGGGCGGGTGAGGATTGAAACCCCTAGGCCCGCTTGAGACGACAGCCAATCTACACATAGCATCCGCCCGTAAGGGCGGGTGAGGATTGAAACCCTTCCGGCGCAACCGCGTTCTGGCCTACAACATCATAGCATCCGCCCGTAAGGGCGGGTGAGGATTGAAACGCCTCCAGACCGTAGGCGACCGCCTCTCTCATCGCCATAGCATCCGCCCGTAAGGGCGGGTGAGGATTGAAACTTGAGCCATCCGAGGCGGTTATACGCGCGCTCAACATAGCATCCGCCCGTAAGGGCGGGTGAGGATTGAAACATGGAGTTGTGGCATGCGCCGGCGATGTACACGACCATAGCATCCGCCCGTAAGGGCGGGTGAGGATTGAAACCGCTACGACAACCGCGGCTCCCCACGCGAAGGAGCATAGCATCCGCCCGTAAGGGCGGGTGAGGATTGAAACTCCCAGGTGAGCGCCCATGTGTGGGCGCATTGCTACATAGCATCCGCCCGTAAGGGCGGGTGAGGATTGAAACACCTGCTGCTTCTCTTCACTGTAGCGGAGAAGCCCCATAGCATCCGCCCGTAAGGGCGGGTGAGGATTGAAACATGGGTGCAGTAGCAATGATGATCTTGGGCTACCCATAGCATCCGCCCGTAAGGGCGGGTGAGGATTGAAACCCCAACCTTGTCAAGCCCCTTCCAAAACAATAGATCATAGCATCCGCCCGTAAGGGCGGGTGAGGATTGAAACCTCGACACGCTCACCCCAGAGGATATCAACTGCGACATAGCATCCGCCCGTAAGGGCGGGTGAGGATTGAAACCCTCACAGGCGGCCGGGGCGCATGAGCTTGACTTCATAGCATCCGCCCGTAAGGGCGGGTGAGGATTGAAACTGCGGCTGGTGGACAGCATTCTCTCTCACGAGATCATAGCATCCGCCCGTAAGGGCGGGTGAGGATTGAAACAGGTCAGCCAGAAGCTCGCCAAAATCCCTGAGAAGCCATAGCATCCGCCCGTAAGGGCGGGTGAGGATTGAAACACGCTCAAAGCCTCGGGATACAGTGTGCGGCGTCCATAGCATCCGCCCGTAAGGGCGGGTGAGGATTGAAACATGTTACCTCCGGCAAATCCTCGATTGTTTTGGCCATAGCATCCGCCCGTAAGGGCGGGTGAGGATTGAAACGACTTCAGCAGCCTGGCCGCCAGCGACCTGGCCGGACATAGCATCCGCCCGTAAGGGCGGGTGAGGATTGAAACGCTTGAACGTATCGTTCAAATTCTCAACAACCCCAACATAGCATCCGCCCGTAAGGGCGGGTGAGGATTGAAACCTTCCGTAGTCAACAACCCGACTCCGAAGTCCTTCATAGCATCCGCCCGTAAGGGCGGGTGAGGATTGAAACTGCCCGACAATCAGGCGGTCGGGTGTGCAGGAGAACATAGCATCCGCCCGTAAGGGCGGGTGAGGATTGAAACCCCGTGGTTCCGGCGGGCCAAGACAGCACCCAACATAGCATCCGCCCGTAAGGGCGGGTGAGGATTGAAACACGGATGAACCCGCGCATCTGGTCGTTGAAATTGAACATAGCATCCGCCCGTAAGGGCGGGTGAGGATTGAAACTCAGCAATGTCCGCGATTTTCAGGCCGGTGTTGAACATAGCATCCGCCCGTAAGGGCGGGTGAGGATTGAAACACCACCAGAACAATATAACGCTCAGCAAGTTGAGCATAGCATCCGCCCGTAAGGGCGGGTGAGGATTGAAACGTCCGCCGCGTCGCCGGAGCCGTAGGACCGCCAATCATAGCATCCGCCCGTAAGGGCGGGTGAGGATTGAAACGTGTAGGTCACGTCCTGGTTGCAGATTGTATCACCATAGCATCCGCCCGTAAGGGCGGGTGAGGATTGAAACAGCTACGGCAACGGCTTGTGGTCGTGCAGCATCGCCATAGCATCCGCCCGTAAGGGCGGGTGAGGATTGAAACTGATAACCGACATCACTCGTCCTCCTTCGCTTCGACATAGCATCCGCCCGTAAGGGCGGGTGAGGATTGAAACTCCTTTATGGCGACGTTCCTGGCAGCAAGACAGTACATAGCATCCGCCCGTAAGGGCGGGTGAGGATTGAAACACATATACTGTCGGGAGTATTTCCGGCCGGGCGTCATAGCATCCGCCCGTAAGGGCGGGTGAGGATTGAAACTTGTGCTCGATAAAAAACCGATCATCGCCATGCCCCATAGCATCCGCCCGTAAGGGCGGGTGAGGATTGAAACTAGCTCCCATAGTTGTTGCGGACGAACACCTCAACATAGCATCCGCCCGTAAGGGCGGGTGAGGATTGAAACCCTCGTGATGGTGGGCTTGGGCAGCCCCAGGTCCGCATAGCATCCGCCCGTAAGGGCGGGTGAGGATTGAAACTTTTGCGTCATTCTGTAAGTAGCTCAGCTTCGGACCATAGCATCCGCCCGTAAGGGCGGGTGAGGATTGAAACCTTGCGTGAAACGAGACGCGGCCGGTTATATTCTGCATAGCATCCGCCCGTAAGGGCGGGTGAGGATTGAAACTCGGACCTGGGTCAAATGTTCGCTACACTGAGGACATAGCATCCGCCCGTAAGGGCGGGTGAGGATTGAAACCTCTGCATGGTGCTACCCTCCTGAGCGGTTATGCCCATAGCATCCGCCCGTAAGGGCGGGTGAGGATTGAAACATGGCGTAGCTGGCGAGCGTTTGGTGCGACTGAGCCATAGCATCCGCCCGTAAGGGCGGGTGAGGATTGAAACCAGGCATACGCCAGAGGGACCCATCCCAAGTGGCCATAGCATCCGCCCGTAAGGGCGGGTGAGGATTGAAACACTACTACCTGACCCTCGGCAACATCGGGCTAAAACATAGCATCCGCCCGTAAGGGCGGGTGAGGATTGAAACACCAGGACCTGAACGCCCGGACGGCTTGGCTGACCATAGCATCCGCCCGTAAGGGCGGGTGAGGATTGAAACAGCAGTGGGAACTTGAACAACACAAGGCTAACTACATAGCATCCGCCCGTAAGGGCGGGTGAGGATTGAAACTGCGGACAGCCACTCGATCTCTGTAGAGGGCGACAGCATAGCATCCGCCCGTAAGGGCGGGTGAGGATTGAAACGTTTCAGCCTGACACAGCCTGACCCCAAGAAGAACATAGCATCCGCCCGTAAGGGCGGGTGAGGATTGAAACACGGACCCTGTTGACCCCTTTATGGAGTATCTGAACATAGCATCCGCCCGTAAGGGCGGGTGAGGATTGAAACAGGTAGAGATAACCGTCGCTACGATAGAACCCGGCCATAGCATCCGCCCGTAAGGGCGGGTGAGGATTGAAACTTTGATAACCCATCCCCGCTTATTGACGCGAGCACATAGCATCCGCCCGTAAGGGCGGGTGAGGATTGAAACCAGGGTGACGAGGGGTTTCATGCCCTCGATATCGACATAGCATCCGCCCGTAAGGGCGGGTGAGGATTGAAACTAGGATTGAGGAGGCAGTATGAGCCATCAGATGATCATAGCATCCGCCCGTAAGGGCGGGTGAGGATTGAAACCCCTTGGTGAAGGTCGGCAGCTTCGGCTGTCCACATAGCATCCGCCCGTAAGGGCGGGTGAGGATTGAAACTACGTCTACAATCTCGTATTGAGTTGACTCTTGGACATAGCATCCGCCCGTAAGGGCGGGTGAGGATTGAAACCGGGCAATCCTGGATTGAGGAGGCAAGCATGATAGACATAGCATCCGCCCGTAAGGGCGGGTGAGGATTGAAACCAGCGTGACCAGGGGATTCTAGCCAGTCAGGGGTCCATAGCATCCGCCCGTAAGGGCGGGTGAGGATTGAAACTTAGCGTACAGGTCCGCCAGCCCGGCCTCCATGACCATAGCATCCGCCCGTAAGGGCGGGTGAGGATTGAAACAGCGGGGGGATCACCGCCAACCAGGCCGGGCCTGCATAGCATCCGCCCGTAAGGGCGGGTGAGGATTGAAACTGCAACTCAAGTTCACGCTGACGCCTCTGCTGCTCATAGCATCCGCCCGTAAGGGCGGGTGAGGATTGAAACTAGGATTGACCCCGCGCCTCCTATATGGCTCCATCGGCATAGCATCCGCCCGTAAGGGCGGGTGAGGATTGAAACATCCAGAAGTGGATCAAGAGGAACATCCGTCATGGCCATAGCATCCGCCCGTAAGGGCGGGTGAGGATTGAAACACGCTCATGCTCTCTTCCAGCTTGGCGTAGATCATCATAGCATCCGCCCGTAAGGGCGGGTGAGGATTGAAACTTTTTCTTCCGGGGTCTCGTCCCGGTCGTAGACCCATAGCATCCGCCCGTAAGGGCGGGTGAGGATTGAAACGTTGAGAGTTGCTGCGAGGGCAACATGCCCTAGGCCATAGCATCCGCCCGTAAGGGCGGGTGAGGATTGAAACTCCATCTTGCAGGAGACCTCGCTCTGGACGTAGACCATAGCATCCGCCCGTAAGGGCGGGTGAGGATTGAAACTTCCACAGGCGCGGGAATATCGGTCGGCGCTCCAACATAGCATCCGCCCGTAAGGGCGGGTGAGGATTGAAACGCTCCTGGGCGTCCCTTTTTTGGTTAGCGTAGCAACATAGCATCCGCCCGTAAGGGCGGGTGAGGATTGAAACAGGCAGGCGTAGACTGAAACTGACCTTGCCGCCGACATAGCATCCGCCCGTAAGGGCGGGTGAGGATTGAAACTACTGATGGGACTGTTCGCCAACCGCCCGATGGGGTCATAGCATCCGCCCGTAAGGGCGGGTGAGGATTGAAACCACCTGGTGGATGTACCGATCTAGCCCAACGCCACCATAGCATCCGCCCGTAAGGGCGGGTGAGGATTGAAACGGCTCTTTTTTGCGCCGGACCTACACCGCCGGGCCATAGCATCCGCCCGTAAGGGCGGGTGAGGATTGAAACACCAGAGGCGGGATTTGGACGAGCGCGAGCAGCTCATAGCATCCGCCCGTAAGGGCGGGTGAGGATTGAAACAGATCTTTCATGTCAATCTCTCCTGGCGGTCGGCATAGCATCCGCCCGTAAGGGCGGGTGAGGATTGAAACAGGCGGCGGGAGATGAGCCTCGCCGAGACCTGGCGGGAATA
Source organism: uncultured Binatia bacterium (SeqCode) (assembly GCA_965200965.1). Taxonomy (GTDB): domain Bacteria; phylum Desulfobacterota; class Binatia; order Bin18; family Bin18; genus JAAXHF01. The sequence goes on along the minus strand of OZ241744.1, from coordinate 1,690,754 downwards.
GCATCCGCCCGTAAGGGCGGGTGAGGATTGAAACCAGGTGCACTCCGACAGGAGCCGGTACACCGGGCCCCATAGCATCCGCCCGTAAGGGCGGGTGAGGATTGAAACAGTGTGGGCGAACTGAAAGCCATAAAGTTCACCGGCATAGCATCCGCCCGTAAGGGCGGGTGAGGATTGAAACTCCTTCTGGCGATAGCCCGCAACCCGCGCCGGGCGGTTATAGCATCCGCCCGTAAGGGCGGGTGAGGATTGAAACCCCCGGCCGTGGCCGGGGGAATCCTAGGATTGGGATAGCATCCGCCCGTAAGGGCGGGTGAGGATTGAAACAGCAAGAAGTCAAAGATGTTGGAGTTCTACGGGGCGATAGCATCCGCCCGTAAGGGCGGGTGAGGATTGAAACACCGCCGGCAGCCTGGCAAAGACTGGCGCACTCCATAGCATCCGCCCGTAAGGGCGGGTGAGGATTGAAACTGCCTTCCGTCGAGCCAGTGGTCGTGCTTCCAGTATAGCATCCGCCCGTAAGGGCGGGTGAGGATTGAAACATCGAGTCTCTGGCCGCTGACCTGAAGCTCTGTTCAAATAGCATCCGCCCGTAAGGGCGGGTGAGGATTGAAACCGGTCGGCCTCGATCACCAACTCTGTCCGCTCACATAGCATCCGCCCGTAAGGGCGGGTGAGGATTGAAACATGCTGGATGTTGCCGAGAAGGTGGGCCCAGTCCGGGCATAGCATCCGCCCGTAAGGGCGGGTGAGGATTGAAACATGCTGGATGTTGCCGAGAAGGTGGGCCCAGTCCGGGCATAGCATCCGCCCGTAAGGGCGGGTGAGGATTGAAACATGCTGGATGTTGCCGAGAAGGTGGGCCCAGTCCGGGCATAGCATCCGCCCGTAAGGGCGGGTGAGGATTGAAACGGTGTGCCCGGCTTTGGCTCGGATGTCTGTCCGACTAATAGCATCCGCCCGTAAGGGCGGGTGAGGATTGAAACGTTGATATGTGAGCGGCCCTCAAACAGCACGACTATAGCATCCGCCCGTAAGGGCGGGTGAGGATTGAAACATGCGACAAGATCAGCAGGTCGTCGCCGCGAGCCATAGCATCCGCCCGTAAGGGCGGGTGAGGATTGAAACACAGGCGAGCAGGGGCGATCGAAGCAAGGAGGCAATAGCATCCGCCCGTAAGGGCGGGTGAGGATTGAAACTGAAGCACCATCAGGTGAAGGAGCAACCATGATTGATAGCATCCGCCCGTAAGGGCGGGTGAGGATTGAAACCGGTGTTGCCGCCCGTGGAGAGTTTCTTCGAGCATATAGCATCCGCCCGTAAGGGCGGGTGAGGATTGAAACCAGGACTATTGGCGGAATATACACGCGCCGCTGGTGCCCAGAACGCCCGGTCTGCGCCGCTATGTGCAGTGTCATGTCTGCCCCGAAGCCTATGAGACTGATACACCGGCGTTTGACGGCGTGGCCGAGTTATCGTGGCCGGATTTGGCCACGTTTGAGCAGGCATGGGCGTCTGACGAACTCCAGCGTGAGCAGTTTGAGGATGTGAAGCGCTTTGTTGACACAGCCAGCTCGGTCGCTTTCCTGGCCGAAGAAGACCGGGTTATCTGGCCCTAGCGCTCGCTCTGGGCCAGGGTAAAAACAGCATCCGGCTTGTGGGCTGGGTGAGGATTGAAATAAATATTCATCGGACTCTCCGTGCCGCTGAACCAGCGCCGGCAACTCATGCCGCAAAGGCCGCTTTGAGGGTCGCGCCGGCTTCTTCAAGCGCAATCCTGGCCGGTTCGACCGCGGGGGCCATGCCCATAAAGCCGTGGATCAGGCCCTCGTAGCAGGTGTATTGCACGGCCACGCCGGCCTCTCCCAGCTTGGCCGCATAGGCCGCGGCTTCATCCCGCAACGGGTCAAACTCGGCCGCGGCAATAAAGGTCGGCGGGAGGTCGCCGAGGTCTGCGGCCCGGAGCGGCGAGGCCAGCGGGTTCTGCCCGTCGGCCGGGGTGGCCAGGTATTGCTTCCAGAACCAAGCCATCATGTCCCTGGTCAGGAAATAGCCCTCGGCCTTGTCGTGGTAGGACGGCGTGTCAAAGGCGTAGTTGAGCACCGGATACATCAGCAGTTGGTAAGCCAGCCGGGGGATGCCCTGCTGGCCGGCTTTGAGGGCCACCGCGGTAGCCAGGTTTGCGCCGGCGCTCTCCCCGCCAACGGCCAGCCGGCCCGTGTCTCCGCCAAGGGCCGCGGCGTTCAGCGCCACCCAGCGGGTGGCGGCATAACAGTCGTCAATAGCGGCCGGGAACTTGTGTTCCGGGGCCAGACGATAGCTGGCCGAGACAACGATGCAGCCGGCCAAGTTGGTCAACGCCCGGCACGAGGCATCAACTGTGTTGGGACTGCCGAGCACCCAGCCGCCGCCGTGAAAATAGACCAGCACGGGAAACGGCCCGTCCCCCTCTGGGGTATAGAGCCGTACCGCCTGGGGGCCGGCTATACCCGGAATGTTGCGGTTTTCAACGCGACCAACCGCCTCGGGCTCTGCCGCGGGGCCGCGCATGTCTTCAATGAGTTTGCGCGCCTCCGGCGGCGGCAGGGTGTGCAGGGGCGGAATGGTGGCGTTCATCACCGCCAGGGCTTTTTGAACCTCTGGATGGAGGGGCATGGGGAAACTCTCCTGTATTGCTCAGGCGCGCAGAAATTCACACACCAGCTTGCTGAAGGCGTCGGGCTTTTCCAAGGGCGGGCAGTTGCCGCACTCGGGCAGGATTTCCAGCCGGGCACCGGGAATGGCCCGCTGGTAGCGCTGGCCGCACTCCAGCGGCACAATCCGATCGTCACGGCCCCAGATCACCAGGGTCGGCGCACGCAGCCGGGGCAGCAGAGCCGGCAGGCTGCGGTCATACATGTACGGCTTCCAGCAGTAGCGCACGACCGTCTCCTGGTTGTGGGCCAGGATATCGCGCTCTTCCTTGGACGGTTTGTGGCCGAACATCTCTTCGTATTCGGGCACCTGTTCGGGCGCAAAATATGTCAGTTGGCGCGTGCCCTCCAGGCCGTGCAGAAAAATATCGGCAATCTCTCCCCGCTGGGGCTGGATGCCGGCGGCGTCAACCAGGATCAGCTTGTCGATCAGCCCGGGGCTCATGACCGCCATTTCGGCCGCCAGCCAGCCGCCTATAAACTGGCCGCCGAGTGCGGCTCTGTCCAGCCCCAGTTCCTGGACCAGCCACAGCGAGAAGCGCGCCAGATCAAAAAAGCTCTCGACCCAGTCCGGCCGCTCTGACACGCCAAAGCCCGGCAGGGTCGGCGCGTAGACGGTAAAATGCTCGGCCAACTGTGCGTGATAGCGCCGCCAGCCCGGGCTGCCCTCAATACTGTGAAACAGCACCAGCGGGTCGCCGCGTCCGCCTTTCAGGAGTTGGACATTCGCCCCGGCAACCTCGACCCACTCTTCCTGGTATGGTGTTGACATGGTGTTCTCCCTATGGCGTTTGCTCAAACGGACCGGGCAGCTCAAGCTCCTGGCCCATGTCCCTGATCGCCGGCAGCACATCCTTTTCCATCAGTTGCAGGCAGCGCATGGTGTCCTGGTGGCTGATTGTGCCGTCGTTGGTCCACACGCCCAGGATGCCGGGCCGGACCTCGGTCAGCATCTGCCGGACCTTTTTGATGACCGTATCCGGGCTGCCGACAATCACCCGGTTGCTCTCAACCACCTTGTCCCAGCCAGCGGCGTCTACCCCGCCGTACAGCGGGTCTGGACGCAGCGCGTGCTTGTACTGCTCAATCAGCCGCCGCGTGCCCTCGCGCGAGTTGTAGCCCGGCGGGGCCATGAAATCACCCGGCAGTGGTACCCGCCCGACCCCGGCGTTGCCGACCAGAAAGCCCCGCCCGGCCTCGTAGGCTTTTTCGTCCGTGTCCTGGACGTGAATCCGCACCAGATAGCCGAAGTGCTGCGGGCCCGGGCTATAGCCGACCTCGGCCGCGGCCTGCTTGTAAATCTCCATCATATCCAGGGTGACCTGCGGGTCGGTCTCCAGATAGATGTACGGATAGTGATGCTGGGCGCACCACACCAGGGTCTCGGGGCTGCCAACGCCCGGAATCCAGATCGGCGGGTGGGGGTCCTGGAGTGGACGCTCAAAGGGATTGACGACCCGGAACTGATAGTGTTTGCCCTCCCAGCGAAACGGGCCGGGCGTGGTCCAGGTCTTGATAATCAGGTCGTGGGCCTCCTGAAAACGCTCGCGGTTGCAGGCCGGGTTGGTGTTGGTTGCCCAGCTCTCAATGCCGGTGCCGCGCACAAAGCCGGAGACCAGCCGGCCGCGCGAGATCATGTCGATCTCGGCCAGCTCCTCGGCCAGCCGGATCGGGTTGTCAAAGATCGGCAGCGGGTTGCCCAGCAGCACAATTTTGGCGTGTTTGGTGGTGCGGGCCAGGATGGCGGCCTCCAGGTTCATAGCCGCCCCGAGGCAGGTTGGGGTGTTGTGGTGCTCGTTGAGCATCAGGCCGTCAAAGCCGATCTCGTCCGCATACTCGTACTCGTCAAGATACTCGTTGTACATATCCGCGCCAAGGCCGGGCTTGAAATGGGAGTTGGGAAACGTGAGACGCACGGAACTGCGAAAGCTGCTGCGTACATCCTCTTCGGTGTAGGCCACATAGGCGCGCTCGGTAAACCGCATCAGAAACATGGCTGGCCTCCTCCTCTCTGCTCAGGGGGGGGCGCTGAGTTTTTCTTGACGAAGCGGGCATCAGCGTCCACCCCGCCCGAACACTACCCCGGGCGATAGGCATCTGGCAACGCCCCTACTGCCGGCCGGCCGGAAGTGCTAGACTTGAGCAATCGAGAGAAGGGCGGAAAGGATGCGACCATGAAAGAGGGCTTCCGGGTGATTGACAGCGATCTGCATGTGATTGAAACGGGCGAGGTGTACGAGAACTACTTTGCTGAAAAATACCGTGACCAGCGGCCTCAGTATCTGGGCTGGAGCCCGACCAATTTCCCCCATTGGCAGGTCCGGGGCCAGCTGATCCCGCCCTGGGCGCGCTCCGAGGAGGTGATCGGCCCGCAGAAGTTTCTTGACGCGCCGACCGAAGCGCTGTACCGGCCGGTGCGCGAGCGCAAGTACGAGGCCAGCACGACCCTGGAGGCGATGGACGCCGAAGGCATTGATATCGGGGTGGTATACCGGACCTTTGCCCATATGGTGGTGTCGATTGACGCCCTCGAGCCGGAGTACGCCGTGGCCTGCTGCACAGCTTTTAACGACTGGCTGGCCGATTATTGCCGGGCCGACCTCCGCCGCCTCAAGCCGGCCGCCATTGTGTCCCTCCACGACCCGGAGTTGGCCGCCGCGGAGGCCCAGCGGGCGGTTGAGCACAAGGGCCATGTGGGCGTGATCCTGCTGCCCATGCCGGTCAACGGCCGCTATTTCAACGCCCCGGAGTGTGATGTGCTGTGGCGGGAGGTCTGCCGGCTGAACGTTCCGCTGGCCTTTCACGGCACCAGCGGCGGGGCCTCAAAAGACTACGCCAGCAATCGGTTTCGGGGCCATCCCAACTTTCGGACCCTCAACCATTCGTCGGCCTTTCCACTGGAACTGATGCTGGCACTTGGGGCGATGACCGCCGGCGGGGTGCTGGAGCGGTTTCCCGCCCTGCGGGTCGGTTTTCTGGAGGGCAACTGCGGCTGGCTGCCGTGGTGGCTGAACCGGCTGGACGATCAGTGGAAAAAATACGGCGGCGGCGAGTCGATCAAGCTGCCGGCCCTGCCCAGCGAGTATTTCAAGCGCCAGTGTTTTATTGGCACCGATGTGGATGAAGAGCTGCTCGGGCTGGTGGTGGACCACATTGGTGATGATAACATCGTCATGTCGGTCGATTATCCCCACGCCGACGGACCCTTTCCCAACGGGATTCGTACCTTTCTCGAGGAGCACCCCCGGGTCAGCACGGAGTCCAAGCGCAAGATCATGTGGGATAACTGTCTGAGGCTGTACGGGTTTTCAGAGCGGGAGTTGACCGCCGGGGCCTAGGACGGGTGGACGGCCAAGCGTCCGCCCGCGCTGGGGTCAGGACTGTCCGCGGGGGAGGCAATCGCCCGCAGTTCCTCGCCGCTCAGGGTTTCTTTTTCCAGCAGGGCTTGGGCCGCGCTCTTCAGTATCTGGGTTTTGGAGCGCAGCAGCTCTGTCACCCGCGCGTACTGGGCGTCGATGATGCGCCGGATTTCGGCGTCAATCGCCCGGGCGGTTTCTTCGCTGTAGTCGCTCGGGCCGGGGCTCTGGACGCCGGGCAGAAATATCGGCTGGTGGTCTTGATCAAAGCTGATCTGGCCCAGCTGGTCGCTCATGCCGTAGGCTTTGATCATGTTTTTGGCGATGTCGGTGGCTTTGAGCAGATCGTCCCGCGCGCCGGTTGAGCTCTCCTGATAGATGATCTCTTCGGCGACCCGACCGCCGAGGTACACGGCGATTTTATTCTCCAACTCGGACTTAGTGATGACAAAGCGATCTTCGGTCGGCAGTTGCAGGGTATAGCCGAGGGCGGCCACCCCGCGCGGAATAATCGAGATTTTCTGGACCTCGTCGCTGCCCGGCAGCGATAGCGAGACGAGGGCGTGACCGATCTCGTGATGGGCCACCCGCTCTTTTTCGGCCTTGTTGAGTACCCGGTTCTTTTTCTCCAGGCCGGCAACCACCCGCTCGACCGCTTCCTGGAGTTCGGGCAGGCCGACCGAGTCCTTGCCCATGCGGACCGCCAACAGCGCGGCTTCGTTGATGATGTTGGCTAGGTCGGCCCCGGCAAAGCCGGGGGTCATGGCCGCCACAACTTCCAGGTCAGCGTCCGGGTCAAGCTGCACCTGACGGGCATGGACCTTGAGAATGTCCCGCCGGCCGATCTTATCCGGCCGGTCAACCACCACATGGCGGTCAAAGCGGCCGGCCCGCAGCAGGGCTTGGTCCAGAATCTCTGGCCGGTTGGTCGCCGCCATCAGGATCACCCCGGTGCGCTGGTCAAAGCCGTCCATCTCGACCAGGAGTTGGTTCAAGGTCTGCTCGCGCTCTTCGTGGGACACCGGGCCGACTCCCCGGGCTTTGCCCAGGGCGTCCAACTCATCCACAAAAATAATACACGGTGCCTTCTCTTTGGCCTGAACAAACAGGTCACGCACCCGGGCCGCCCCCACCCCGACAAACATTTCCACAAACTCCGAGCCGCTGATGGAGAAGAACGGCACGCCGGCCTCACCGGCCACGGCTTTGGCCAGCAGGGTCTTACCCGTACCCGGTGGGCCGACGAGCAGGATGCCCTTGGGGATTTTGCCGCCCAGCCGGGCGAATTTTTCGGGGGTCTTGAGAAAGGCGATGACCTCCTGGAGTTCGGTCTTGGCCTCGTCCACCCCGGCCACATCGTTAAAGGTGACTTTGACATCCTGCTCCATGTAGACCTTGGCTTTGCTCTTGCCGATCGACAGAAAGCCGCCGCCCAGCCCCTGCTTTTGGGTAAACCGGCGCATCACGAATAGCCAGATGCCGACAAAGAGCAGCACCGGGATAATCCACGACAGGAAGTCCCGCAGGAAGGTGGTCTCGATTTCGCCGGCAAACCGGACCCCGTTGGTGGTCAGCTTGTCGACCAGCTCGGGTTCAACCCGAATTGTCACAAACTGTCGGGGCTGGCCTTCCAGGGGACGCTTCAGCGTCCCCTGAATATAGTTATTACTGACGCGGATCTCTTCGATCAGGTCCTCGTCGAGATAGGCCTGGAACTGGCTGTAGGGAATCTGTTCAATCTGGGTGGCCTGGAGCCACAGATTATGCAGCAGGATCACCCCCCACAGGGCGATGAATACATACCAGATATTAAAACGAATCTTCCGGTCCATTTTTTTCATAGGGCAATTCTAAGTCTCCTGAGGCGCTGCATCAAGCCTGTATGGCAGCCTCGCTGTCCGGCAACGAACCGGGGTGTCGGGCGGCGGCAAACACGGCCTCGGTATCCACCGTACTGGCCAGGCTGTCGGCCAGCTCGTCCAGGGTGTGCTCAAGCTGCGACTCGTAGGCCAGCGCTGAGGCGGCATTGGCCCGGATGCGCTCCAGCCAGGCCCGCCGATAGGCATCGTTGGCAAACAGGCCGTGCAGATAGGTGCCCTCAATACGCCCGCCCTGAGCGCGCGCGCCCTCAACGCCCGTCGTTAGCCGGAACATGGGCCGGCTGAGCGCGCGCCCATGCGACTGGCCGGTGTGAATCTCGTAGCCGCTGACTGGCGCGCCGCTGAGGGCGCAGCGTCCCCGGGCGACGCGAACGGTTTTATGGCCGAGCATGGTGGTCTCAAGCTCAAGCAGACCCAGCCCGTCAACCGAGCCGCTCGGCCCGTCTGCGCCCGAGGGATCGTGGACACGCCGGCCCAGCATCTGGAAGCCGCCGCACACCCCTAGCACTTGGCCGCGCTGGCGACTGTGGGCAATAATGTCATGGTCCCAGCCCTGGGCGCGCAGGAAGGCCAGGTCACCCAGGGTTGATTTGGTGCCGAACAGGATGACGACGTCCGCATCGCGCGGAAGCGGCTGAGCGGGTGGCACAAAGGCAAAGTCCACCTGCGGCTCCAGCCGCAGCGGGTCGGCGTCGTCAAAGTTGGCTAGGCGGGACAGCATCGGAGCGGCAATGCGCACCCGGCCGGCGCGCTCGATGCGCGGCTGAGAGAGCAACACCGCATCTTCGGCCGGCAGGCGGGTTGCGGCCGGTAGCCAGGGGATCAGGCCAAAGCACGGCCAGCCGGTGCGACGCTCAATGACCGAGATGCCGGCCTCAAACAAGGCCGGTTCTCCCCGAAACTTGTTGACCACAAAGCCGACGATCAGCCGGCTGTCCTCGGGGTCAAGCACGGTCTGCGTCCCCACCAGGGCGGCAATGACGCCCCCGCGGTCAATGTCGCCGACAAGACACACCGGGATGTCGGCGTGCCGGGCAAAGCCCATATTGGCAATGTCGCCGGCCCGCAGATTGACCTCGGCCGGGCTGCCGGCCCCCTCAACAATGACAAGTTCATGGGCGGCAAGGAGCCGGCCGAAGCTCTGCATGACCGCTTCCATCAGGCGGGCACGGCCGGCCGGGTAGTCCCTGGCCTCCAGCACTCCAACCGCCCGGCCATGGACCACGAGCTGCGCGCCCCGGTCGGTCTGGGGTTTCAACAGCACCGGGTTGAAGTCGGGGTGCGGGGCCAGTCCCGCGGCCCGGGCCTGCACGGCCTGTGCCCGGCCAATCTCCCCGCCGGTGGCGCAGGCCGCGGCATTGTTGGACATGTTCTGGGGCTTGAACGGGGCAACACGCATCCCGCGCCGCTTGGCCAGCCGACACAGCCCCGCCACAATAACAGACTTTCCGACATCCGACCCGGTTCCCTGAACCATGATGGCCCGTGCGCCCATAGCGTGTGTCTAGCATACCCTTCACCCGGCGTCCGCCCCGCTTGACCCTGCGCCCGGCCGCGGGTGGGGGGAGCGCCGCATCGGCCCGGGTGCCCATCGCTCAGACGCCGCTCCCTGGCGACTCAAGGCCAGGCCCGGCCAGGAGACAAGTGGCAGCGGACAAAGGCTTGTACCGTGGCAAAGTCGCCCTCAACCACGGCTTGGGCCGGCAGGCCGGCAATGTCGGTGGGCGCGTCAAGGTAGGCAACCAGTGGTCGGCCGTAGCGGAGGGCCAGGGCCACCTCGCTGGCCGTGCCCGGCCCGCCGGGCAGGGCGATCAACACATCGGAACTCAGGATATTGATATGGTTGCGGGACAGCGGCTCGGTGCCGCGCTCACCGCTCAGCACCAAATGGGTATAAATCGGAATCTCAACCCAGGGGTTGGGATAACCGGCTTTGGGGCTGGATGCGGGGTCGTGGGCGGCACTGGGGATAATGCCGATGACCAGCCCTCTACGGCTGGTGGTCTGGGCGAACGCCTGGCTGACGCTGTGCATCACGCCGTGGCCGCCGCCGGTCAGCAGGTGGACGCCGGCCCGGGCCAGCCATGCGCCGACTTGGCTGGCCCGTTCGGTGTGGGGCTGGACGCCGGAGCCCATGACGCCGACAATCGGCCGGCGGGGAGACACGGACATGGGCCTAGCGGGGGGTGTGGCCGTGTTCCACCAGCCGCTCGCGCACCCGAGCGAGGCGCTCCGCGCCCCAGAACAGCTCGCCGTTGAGCACATAGCTCGGCACGCCAAACACGCCGTCGGCCTCGGCTTCGCGCATGACGCGGGCGTGTTCCTGGCGTCCCTCGCCGGCGAGGTAGTCGGCCCAGCCCGCGGCCTCGGTGCCGACCTCGGTCAGCACTGAGGCGATGAGGTCCGGGTTCTCAATGTCGAGTTCGCGCCGCCAGAAGCGTTCATACACCGTGTCGTGGTAGACCCGGAAATCGCCCCGGCGTTTGGCGTACAACATGCCGATGTGGGCGATCGAGCTGTCAAAGATTTTCTGCGGACCGCGGATGACCAGCCCCCGCCGGTTGGCCTCACGCCGACAGTCCATATAGCTGTACCTGACCCGTCGCCACTGGTGGGCGTTGCGGTGTTCGCTCAGGACCTTCCTGCTGGCGTCAACCTCGGCTGAGCCGAGAAAACTTGGGATGTGCAGGGTCAGCGGCAGCCAGTCGATCGCAATGTCAAACTCCCGGGCCAGCCGATAGGTGGCCTCCTGGGCCAAATAGGCGTAGGGGCTTTTGTAATCAAAGTAATGGGTGATCTTTTCCAGGGCCACATCTGCCTCCATTATATCGATCGGGGAGTGCCGTGCAACTGCCAGCTTGGCACTCCCGGACTGGCTTTGCAAGCTGGAAAACGCCCGCCTTCGCTGTGGCCGGAGCGCGGTTTTTTACAGGGCCTTGACTTCGGCGTATTCCCCGACATCGAGGCCGAAGGCCTCGGCTTGATGGAGCAGGTCCAGCGCGTTTCTGACGTGGGCGTAGTCGATCATCATGCCGTCATAGGTCACCGCGGCGCGGCCGGCCTGTTCGGCCTCGGCCATAGCCTGCAAGATGCCCTTGTTCCACTCAATCTCTTGGACAGACGGAGCAAAGACCTCGTTGGCCAGCGGTACCGCGGAGGGATGGATCAGCAGGGCACCGCGGAAGCCGATCTCGCGGGCGCGCTTGAGCTGGGCCTTGACCAGTTCGGTATCGCCGACCTCCAGCGAGCCGACCCCGAGCGGGTACTCAAAGCCGGCCGCCCGACAGGCCAGCAGGACGTGGGAGCCCATGTACAGGCTCTCCAGCCCCTCGCGGGTCCACTGGAAACCGACTGCTTTGGTGACATCGCCCGAGCGTTGGCCAACGCCCCCGATCACAGCCCCAACGCGAGGACAGGCCGAGGCCAACTCGTAGGCGTTCATAATACCCTTGGCCGTCTCTGGAATGGCCATGATTTCAACCGTGCCAAGGGCTAGGCCGGCCTTGCGTTCGAACAGCTCGATCCAGGCGTCGATTTTCCGGATCTCGTCCGCGTTTTCGAGCTTGGGGATGGCAATGCCATCAAGCCCGGCGGTGACAACGGCTTCCACGTCCTCGCCGGTCAGGCCGGTATCAAGCCCGTTGACCCGGACGAAGACGCCGACCGTGTTGTCTCGCAGCCGCTCAATGCCAGCCCGCACGACGGCGCGGGCCTCGAGCTTTTCGGCTATCGGCACCGCGTCTTCAAGGTCAATAATCAGGGCGTCCGGCGTGTAGGTCGGGGCCTTGTTAATCCAGTCGGGGCGGTTGCCAGGGACAAACAGAACCGAGCGGTAGAGTTTCATGGGTCGTCCTCCTTCTGAAAATAGTCCACAATCGCCTGGCTGAAAGCGGCAATGGTATACTGCTGGGGCTGGACGCGTACCCGCAGGCCATAGCCCCGGAGCGTAGCCGCGGTAATCGGTCCGATACAGCCCAGCACCGTCCTGCCGAGCAGGGTCGGTATGTCCCGGTCGGCAAACGCGGCCATGAAGTTGTGCACTGTGCTGGAGCTGGTGAAGGTGATCAGATCGACCTGACGGGTGTGCAGCAGCCGGCGCAACTCCTCGGTCTGGGTGGGGGGGCGAACGGTCTTGTAGACCGCAATTTCATCGACCTTGGCCCCCGCGGCGCGCAACTCGGTGGGCAGGACCTCCCGCGCTTCGGCCGCCCGCGGCAGGAGAATCCGCTGACCGGCGACATTGCCGAGTGCCGGCAGCAGAGCTTCGGCGCGGTACTCTGCCGGCATTGCCTCAACCCGGAGATGCCGGGCTTCCAGGGCGTGGGCTGTCTGCGGACCAATCGCTGCCAGGCGCACGCCGGCCAGTCTCCGAATGTCGTGCCGGCGGTGGGCGAAGCGCTCAAAGACATAGCGCACGCCGTTGACGCTGGTAAAAATGGCCCAGTCATAGCTCGGCAGCGCGTCCAGGGCGGCGTCCAGCCCTTGGGAAGATGCAAGCGGCACGGTTTCAATGGTCGGCAACTGGACCACGGCCGCCCCCTGCTGTTCAAGCTGCTCAACAAAGCCGCCGGCCTGAAGACGCGGCCGGGTGACGACGATGCGCCGACCGAACAAGGGCTTGGTCTCAAACCAGCGTAGCTGTTGGCGCAGCTCGACCACTTGGCCGACCACCGCCACCGCCGGTGGTTCAAATCCCCGCTGCTCAGCCAGATCGGCAATCGTCTCAACCGTGCCGACCAGCACATCTTGATCGGGCCGCGTGCCCCACCGAATCAGGGCAACCGGGGTGTGGCCGGGCAGCTGGTAGTGCATCAAACGCCGCATATTATTGCGGAGCTGTCGGGTACCCATGAGGAACACCAGTGTGCCGCCGACCCCGGCCAGGGTAGCCCAGTTGAGGTGCGGAGCGGTGTCCCAGACTTCTTTGTGGCCGCTGACAATCGCCACCGCGGAGGCGTGATCGCGGTGGGTGAGTGGAATCCCGGCGTAGGCCGGCACGGCCAGCGCTGAGGTGACGCCCGGAACAATCTCAAACGGAAGGGCGGCCTTGAGGAGCTCCTGGGCCTCTTCGCCACCCCGCCCAAACAGGAAGGGGTCACCGCCCTTGAGCCGCACAAGCGTCTGTCCCTGGCCGGCCCGGTCCACCATCAGCCGATTGATGGCGGCCTGACTCATGGCTGCCTTGCCGCGGCGTTTGCCGGCGTAGATCAGCTCGGCCCCGGGGCGGGCGTAGGCCAGGATGCGCTGGTCAACCAGATAATCGTACACCACAACATCGGCCTGCTCCAGGCAGCGTTTGGCCTTGAGGGTGAGCAGACCTGGGTCGCCGGGACCCGCGCCAACCAGATAGACGGGCATGTGGCTCACACCTCCAGGGCCGCCAGTATTTCTCGTCCGCCCCGGGCGAGCAGGGTTTCGGCGACCACGGCCCCGATGTGTGCGGCGGTCTCGACCGGACCGCTGCGCTCCTGCCGCAGCAGGCGTGTGCCGTCTGGGCTGGCAACCAGAGCACTCAGCCGCAGGATCCCCTTGGCGGCTGTCGCCTTGGCGGCCAGGGGCGTCCGGCAGCTCCCGCCCATGCCGCTGAGAAAGGCACGCTCGGCCTCAACCGTGCGCGCTGCGTCGGTGTGATGCAGGGGGGCGAGCAGGGCTTCGACCGTGTCTCCGGTACGGATCTCAATGCCCAGCGCGCCTTGGCCGATGGCCGGCAAGAATTCCTCGGCGTCGAGCGGGTAGCTGTTTTTGAGCCTGAGACCCAGCCGTTTGAGTCCCGCGGCGGCTAAAACAGTGGCGTCTACCCGGCCTTCGAGCTGGCCGCGCAGGCGGGTTTCCACATTGCCCCGCAGCACTTCGATCCGCAGGCCGGGACGTAGATGCAGGAGCAGGGCTTGGCGGCGCAGGCTGCTGGTGCCGACACGGCTGCCGTCCGGCAGATCGGCCAGTGATGAGCCGCCGGCCGAGATGAGCACGTCGCGGGGGTCTTCCCGTTCGGGAATCGCGCTCAGGCTGAGTCCGGGCGGCAACTCGGCCGGCAGGTCTTTGACCGAGTGGACGGCCAGATCGACTTCCCCGTCCAGCAGGGCCTGTTCGATTTCTTTGACAAACAGGCCCTTGCCGCCGAGCTGGGACAGTGGGATGTGCTGGATTCTATCGCCTGAGGTGGTGATTGGTACGAGTTCAACCCGGATCTCCGGCCAGTGGGCTTCGAGCCGCTGTTTGACCCAGCCGGCCTGCCACACGGCCAGGGTGCTGCCCCGGGTGCCAATGCGAACGCTGGGAGGCATGTTTTCAGTCTTGCGCGCCATCCAGCCCAAACATCTGCCGCACCGCGGTCACACTTGTTGCGCCGGCCTCGGCATCGCCATTCCGGCTGTGGTTTTTCAGATAGCCAATCGGCGGGTGCAACAGCTTGTTCATCAGCGACACACTCAGCCCTTCGATCGCGCGGCGCACCTCAGGCGAGCAGTCTTTGAGCCCGGCCAGGGCTTTTTCGAGCTCGTGCTTGCGCATGGCTTCGGCCTTGTGGCGCAGGGCGACGATGGTCGGGCTGAGGTCTCGACATGCATACCAGTGCCAGAAGGCTTCGACTTCTTGGCTGACAATAGCCTCGGCCTTGCGTGCCTCACGCACACGCTCGCCCTTATGGTCGGCGACGATCTGTTCCAAGTCGTCAATATCGTACAGAAACACATTCTCCAGGTTGTTGAGGCGTGGGTCAAAATTGCGCGGCACACCAAGATCGATCAAAAACATGGGCCGCCGTTTGCGCTCGTGCAGGGCCTCGAGGACAAGGTCTGAAGTCAGGTGATGGACGCTGCCACCGGCCGAGCCGATCACCACATCGGCCAAGTGGAGTTGTCGGGGAAACTGCTCAAACGGCACAACTGTTCCGGCGCACACGCTGGCCAACTCGACCGCCCGCTGGAAGGTGCGGTTGGTGATGAGGAGCGTGCCAATGGCCTTGTCCTGGAGGTGGCGGATGGTCTGCTGGCTCATCTCTCCCACGCCAATGACCAGCGCGGTTTTGTCGCTGAGTTGGTCAAAAATCCGACACGCCAACTCAACCGCCACCGAGCTGACCGAGACGGATTTGGCCGCAATGCCGGTTTCACTGCGCACGCGTTTGGCGACCGAAAACGCCTTGTGGAACCAGCGGTGGAGAACCGTGCCCAGCGTGCCGATCGAGGCCGAGGCGGCGTAAGCATCTTTGATCTGGCCGAGAATCTGGGGTTCGCCCACGACCAGGGAATCGAGGCTGGAGGCGACCCGGAACATGTGTCTGACGGCCTCTCGGTCGGTATGGGTGTACAGATGGGTTTCAAATAGCTGGAGCGGCAAGCCCTGCTCCTGGGCTAAAAAGGTTTTGATGTGCTGGCCGGCCTGTCGCCGATCGTGGGTCCAGGCCACGACTTCGACCCGGTTGCAGGTCGAGACAATCGCGCCTTCCTGAATGCTGGGGGCGGCGACTAAGCGGGGGAGGGCGTGGCGCAGCATCCCCTCGCTGAAGGCCAGCTTCTCGCGGACCTCAACCGGGGTCGTGTGATGGTTGAGGCCAACAACCATCAGGCTGGGGTCTGGGCTAACCAAATTCGCCTCCATGCCGACCCGGCAAGAGCCGAACCCCCAGGAACGAGACCAGGAGCACGGTAAAGCACACAATGGTCAAGGTCGCGGCGCGGCGTCCACGCCAGCCCACGCTGCGATAGTGGAGCAGGAAGGCGTACAAGACCCAACTGAGCAGGGATAACACCGGGCGCGGCTCCCAAATCCAGAAATGGCCCCAGGCGTGCCGGGCCCACACCGCGCCGCTGACAATGCCCAGGGTCAGGAGCGGAAAGCCCCACGACAGGGAGCGATAGTTCAGCTTGTCGAGGGTTTCCAGGGCGGGCAGATGGCGGAAAATGCCACCGATTTTTTTGCCCTTGATCTGTTTTTCTTGAAATACATAGATCAGGCTGGCAAAAAAGGCGACACAGAAAACGGCATTGCCCAGGAAGGCGAGCGTCACATGCACAGGCAGCCAGCTGCTCTGGAGGGCCGGCGGCAGCGCCCGTGCCTGGGTATACAAGACAAACACCCCCAGGGTCAGGATAAAGCCAATCGGGCTGACCACCGCGCCGAGCACGGTCAGGGACGAGCGCCACTGCACCAGCAGAAACAGACCGCTCGTCATCCAAGTGAAAAAAGACACAGCCTCATACGGATTGGTGACCGCAATATAGCCGACCGACAGGGAGCGAGCCGCAATCGCCCCGGCATGGGCGGCACAGGCGACTAACAGCAGGCCGGGCGCGATGCGCAGAAAGGTCTGCTGGGCCGACAGCAGGGCGAGCAGGAAACCTGCGGTGCTCAGCAGGTAGAAGACAAGGGCCGATGTGAGCAGGACAATTTCCACCGGTCAGACCCGAAAATCGAGTTGATCCAAGCCGTAGGCTTCTCCGAGGGTTGCATGCAACAGGGCGTTGAGCTTATCAATTTTCCTCTCGCGGAGATAGTCAAGCAGGGGAGAATTGACCAGGGCGTGAAAACGTTGCCGCCGTTCCTGGCTCGACAGGCCCGCTTGGGCCACCCGCTCCCGGACCCGGGCCAGCAGGTGGAGGGCCTCGGCGTACTCTGGCCCAAAATCTGCGGCCAGTTGACGGCGGATTTTTCTGGCCAGGGCCGGGCTTGCGCCGCCAGTGGAAATGGCAATGCTCAGATCGCCCTGGGAGACCACCGCAGGGACGATAAACGAACACAGGGCCGGGCGATCAACGATGTTCAGCAACACGCCGGTGGCCTGCGCCTCTGCGGCCAGGCGGCGGTGCAGGCTCTGGTCTGAGGTGGCCGCAAATACCAGCCGGAAGCCGCGCATATCGCCGTGCTGGTATACACGCTGCTCGATCGTGATGCGGAGTTCGGCGGTCCAGACCTTGAGTTGCCGGGTCAGCGTCGGGCTGATCACGCTGACCCGGGCTCGGGCGTTGAGCAAAGTCGCAACTTTGCGCTCAGCGACCCTCTCGCCCCCGACGACTAAGCACGCTTGACCGCTGAGGTCAACAAAAATCGGATAGTAGCCCATTTGTGCCAGAGGCCATAGCACAGCCAGAAAAGCGGGGGAATGCCCTTTGCGGGTCGGGGCGGGACGAGAGCGCGTCAATAACTCAGGGGTACGCGCAAGGTCTGACCGATCCGCAATAAGCGGGGGTTCCTGATCCCGTTCAGGCGTTTGAGCGTGGTAACGCTCGTTCGGTAGCGGCGGGCAATGGCCCCGAGGGTCTGACCGCGTTGGACTGTGTGTGTGGTGTAGCCGCCGGGCAGGCGGAGTTGCTGGCCGGGGTAGATGGTGTTCACCCGCTTGATGCCGTTGAGTTCTTTGAGCGTGGTGACGCTCGTTCGGTAGCGGCGGGCAATGGCCCCGAGGGTCTGACCGCGGCGAACCGTATGGGCGTATGCTGAACGGGCGGATTTGGCCTGAGCTTGGCGGGCCGGGGCAACGGGCACCTGGGCAAGGGCGGTCGTCCCCTTGGGCTGGGGCAGCAGGAGGCGCTGGCCGACCCGGATGAAGTTGGCATTGCGGATGTTGTTGATCTGTTGCAGCGTCCTGACGCTGGTCCCGTGGTGTTGGGCGATGAGGGCAAGGTTCTGGCCGGGCTGGACGGTGTGTGTATTGGTCTCCAGGGCTGCGTACTGGCGGCGGAAATGCGCCGCCATGCCGTCCGGGATACGCAGGCGGTAGCCGCGGGGGATGGAGCGCCGGCCTTGGCGGATGGCCCGGCCGAGGGCCGGGTTGAAGTCAAGCAGCCGCTCGGGTGAAATGCTGGCGCAGCGCGCCGCCAGCCCCAGCGACAGATAGCGGTCCAGGGCCACTTCGTCATAGCGGAGGGGTGCCTCATGCTTGAGGGTGTCGAAGTAGTCGGCCGCGTTTTTTTCCACTTCGACCGCGGCTAGAAACTCGGCGTAGAAGTTGCGCGAGGCAAAACCGAAGGTGCGGCTCTTATAGGAACGGATGATACGGACAATATCGGTGCTGCCGACCTGCCTGACCGCTCTGGCCATGCCGGCTGGCCCGTGGTTATAGGCGGTAATGGCCAGCGGCCAGGTGCCAAGTCTTGCATAGTTCGCTTTGAGCAGCTTGGCCGCAGCCTGGGCCGAGATGAGCGGGTCGCGACGCTCGTCAATCAGTCCATCGATCCGCATGAACTGCCGTCCGGTCACGGGCATGAACTGCCACACCCCCGCGGCCCCGACTCTGGAGTAGGCGCGGATGTTGAACGTAGATTCGATCAGCGGCAGCCGGGTCAGTTCGGTCGGCAGGCCGGCGCGCTGGAAGATGGCTTCCATCTCGTCCATATAGCGGCCCGATATCTCAAGGCCGCGGTGAAATTTTTCTCTGATGCCGGTCTGCGCCCGAACCCGGCCCTCGGCCGCGGCGTGACGAAACTTGTTGGACCCGCTGACGGCGCTGAACAGTCGCCGGATGCGCTGTTCTTGCACGCTCAGTCGGGCGCTCTTGGCCGAGCGGTGCAGCTTGCGCAGGCTCGCCCGGATGGCTTTGAGTTCACGCCCGATGCGCTTTTTTCTGAGACGGGCGAGAGTGTTTGGCCTGTCTGCGTATTTCTGGTACAGGGGGCGCAGGTCCAGCTCCTTGTAGACCAGCATGTGGACGCTGTCGTGCAAAAGAACCGTCTGTTTGGAACTGGTGAACACCCGCTTCCAGAACTCGACCTGGGGTTTGAGGGCGGGCGGATAGGGAAAGGGTGAGGGTGGCTGCCCGGCCTGGAGCGCGCCGGGCAGCAGGACGAATACGATTCCAAGCAGGGCGGCGAGAACGCCCCGCCGCATATCCACCGACTGCATGATTCCTCCTCCACATTCACCGCCACTCGATCACGCGCCGGGGTCAGCGCAAAGCCAGCTCCTCCAGCGGCCCTCGGTCGGCCACCGGGGCCGGTGACACCCCGGTCTGGAGAGCGACCGAGCCGGGGGTACGCTGGTATGAATCGGGCAGGTCAATCTCTTTGGCATATTCCCGCAGCTCGGGCATGACCTCATTGGCGATCAGCCGCATGCTGGTCAGCCGGTCTTCGTTGCTGACCTTGCCCTGGATGTTGAAGAACACAAACACGCCCGGTCGCAGGATCTGGAGCAGGAGTTTCAGCTTGGGGAGTACGGTTTTGGGCGAGCCGATGATGAGCTGGTGGTTGTTCTGCACCTTCTGGTAGCCGGACAGGAGCTTTTTGCGGACCACGCCGTAATCGGTCTCCGGCCGCAGTTCGCCGTCCTTGGCCTCCCGCAGCTTGTCGGGGTTCACCCCCAGCCAGCTGCCGCCCGGGTGGCGGGCCAGCATCTTGATTGCGCCTTTGGAGTTATAGCCGGGCGGCAGGGTATGTTCGGGCCGCGAAAAGGCGTTTTGTCCGCCGCCGTACACAAAATTCCTGCCCAACTCTTGGGCTTTTTCGTCGGTTTCGGCCACAAAGCTGGGGATCAGATAGCCAAAGTTTTCTGGACCGGCTTGGTAGCCGAGCTTGGCCGCCTCGTCGGCATAGATGTCCCACAGGTCACAGGTCGGGCCGAGCGCGGTACCAAGGCCGATGTAGGGATAGCGATGCTGGGCGCACCAGAGCACGGTCTCCGGGCTCAGGACGCCCGGAATCCACATCGGCGGGTGAGGCTTCTGGTAGGGCAGGGCCCAGGGGTTGACGTGGCGGTAGTGGAAGTGTTTGCCCTCGTAGCGCCACGGGCCGGGTCTGGTCCAGGCCTGAACGATGAAGTCGTGGGCCTCGTTGAACATCTCCCGGTTGTAGGCCGGATTGGCATTGTTGAAAAACTGCTCGCTGCCGGCCCCGCGCACCCAGCCCGTTACCAGCCGCCCGCGCGAGATCAGGTCAATCTCGGCCAGTTCCTCGGCCATGCGCAGCGGGTGTTTGATGACTGGCAGGGGGTTGCCGATGAGGACGATTTTGACCTTGCTGGTGATGCGGGCCAAGATGGACGCCTCGACATTCATCACGCTGCCCATACAGAAGGGGTTGCCGTGGTGCTCGTTGAGGGCCACCGCGTCAAAGCCCAGTTCCTCGGCGTAGCAGTATTCGTCCAGGAAATAGTTGTAGTCGTCGGCAGCTTTGTGGTGGTCGAAATGTTGATTCGACAGGGCGAAAAAGGCTTTGTTTTTGAGGACCTCGTCCTCATCAAGCCAGCGGTAGGGCCGCTCGGTGAAATAGGCGAGTTTCATGGCTTCCTCCTGGCCTCGCTGGTCTATGACGCCAGATAGTCCCGGACGACCCGGACAAACTCGGCCGAGTGCTCAATTTCCGGTCGATGGCCCACCCCCTCAATGGTGGCCACCTGCGCGTTGGCGACGGCTCCCTTATAGGAATCAATACAGCCTTTGGGCACGATGGCGTCGGCACTGCCCCACACCAGAAGGGCGGACAAGCCCTTGGCCCCTTCCAGCAGATAGGGCAGGCTGGGGTTGTGCATATACGGCTCCCAGCCGATCCGGGCAGCCTCGGCCCGGGCGTCCTCAAACGCTTCGAACTGCTCCGGGGTCATTTCGCCGCCATAGATGTCGCCAAACTCGGGCGTGTTGATATCGGCCACCGTGGCCCGCATGTGGGTGCGGATGGTCAGGGGAAAAATGTCAGCGATTTCGCCCTCTTCGGGCTTGATGCCCATTGGTGCGACCAGGACCAGGTGCCTGAACATGCCGGGGTCGGCCGCGGCCATCTCGGCCGCGGCATAGCCCCCCGCGGAAAAGGCAATGATATTGACCGGGTCCAGGCCCATTTCCCGGATCATACGGGCGTAAAAACCGCCCAGGTCGCGGTAGTTGCGTATCCAGTCCACGCGCGGGGTCTTGCCACAGCCGGGCTGGAGAGGAATAAAAAATTCGTGATCCTCGGCCAGGGCCTCATTCCATGTGACCCAGCCGGGAAAGCCGAGTTCGTCGTGCAACATAAAAAGAGGTTTGCCAGAGCCACCTCTGATGAGTACAACGCCGGTCCCGCCGACATTGACCGTTGTTTCGGTCCAGTTTGCCAATGATCTCTCCTCCTTTGTGTCTCTCTCTACCACCTCTCTGAGTAGCAAATGGGCCTGTGTGGGTCAACTCGCCGGCCATGTCTCTTCTCTCATCCCTGGAAGTCGGATATAGGAAGGAGCGATGAAGCCGTTTTCCCGTTTCGGGCTTGTGCGGCCGGCCGTGCGCCGCATGGCCGGCTATGTGCCCGGCGAGCAGCCGCGGCAGCTCGACCGCTACATCAAGCTCAACTCCAACGAAAATCCCTATCCGCCCTCGCCTCGCGTCCTGCGCGCCCTCCGGCGGGCGGTCGGCTGTGGGCCAGACGGTGAGAGCACATCCGGCCCACAGACCTTGCGCGTCTATCCGAGCCCTGACGCCGAAGAGGTGCGTGCCAAAGCGGCCGAAGTGTACGGCCTGGAGCCGGAGCAGGTCCTGGTCGGCAACGGATCGGACGAGCTTCTGACCATGCTGATGCGGACCTGCATTGACCCGGGTGACCGGGTCGCCTATCCGGTCCCGAGCTACAGCCTGTACGACATTCTGGTGGCCATGCAGGACGGCCGGGCCGTGCCTGTGCCCTGGCCGGAGGATTTTTCCCTGCCAGTACAGCGGCTCGCCGAGAGCCGGGCCAAGCTCGTCTTTGTCGCCAACCCCAACCCACCGTTTGGCAATTGCCCACCTCTGGAGCAGCTCGAAGCCCTGGCCCGGCAGACCTCGGGTCTGCTTGTTATTGACGAGGCGTATGTGGATTTTGCCCAACAGACCGCGCTGCCGCTTATCGCCCGCTATCCCCAGGTAGTGATCTTACGCACCCTGTCCAAGTCTTTTTCTCTGGCCGGGATGCGGGTCGGCCTGGCATTTGGCCACCCCGATCTGCTCGGCGAACTGCTGAAGGTCAAGGATTCGTATAATATGAACCGCCTGAGCATGGTGGCTGCGGTGGCGGCCCTTGAAGACGCTGACTGGATGCAGACCAATGTGGCCAGAATCCGGGCCACGCGCGCACGGCTGGGTGTAGCTCTCCACGAGCTCGGCTATCAGGTCTCCCCCTCGCAGGCGAACTTTGTTGTAGCCCGTCGGCCCGGCGTCAGCCAGCGGGGGCTGTACGAGTGGTTGAAAGCCCGGCGGATTCTGGTCCGCTATTTTTCCGCACCCGAGTTGAGCGACTGGGTACGGATCTCAATTGGCAGCGATGAGGAGATAGATCAGCTGCTCGCCGCCATACGCCAGTTTCTGGCCCAGACCGGGGCCGACGAGGAGCGGCCCGGACATAGGGACCCCCGATGAAGATCTCACTGTTTCATTTACCCAGCTTTTTTCCCGAGTTTCACGCCAGCGAGTACGAATTCTACCAGAACATACTGCTGGAGACAGACAAGGCCGAGGAGTACGGGTTTCATTCGGTATGGTTTGCCGAGCACCATTTTTACCACTACGGCGGCCATATCCCGTCAGTGCCGGTCCTGGGCGCGGCCGTGGCCCAGCGGACCAAGAATATCCGCATAGGCTCCGGCATTGCGCTGCTGACACTCCAAGACCCGATTCGGCTTGCCGAGGAGTTTGCCATGCTCGACTGCCTGTCGGGCGGGCGGCTGGAGTTTGGGATTGGCCGCGGCTTCCAGAAAGTAGAGTTTGACGCCTTTGAGCGCAACATGGGCGATAGTCGACTGCTGTTTGAGGAGGCCCACGACATTATTATGAAGGCCTGGACCGAAGCCCGTTTTTCCTACCAGGGCAGGTTCCGCACGGTCACGAATCTGCAAGTCCTGCCCAAGCCGGTCCAGAAACTGCCCCCCGTCTATGTAGCGTGTATCTTCACCCCAGAGTCTTTTGCCTGGACCGGCAGACAGGGCTACCACCTTATGGTCGTGCCCTACGCCGCGGCCCAACCCGAAGCCCTGATTGGCAGGATCAAGCTGTTCCGGGAGACGCGCACTGCCCACGGCTACCCAGACGACGCCGAGGTCCTGGGGGTGTACCATTTCTACTGTGGTAAAACGCCAGAACAAGCCAAACTCGAGCCGCGGGCGGCCATGCTGCGCTACCTTGAATCGGTCCAGGCGTCCAACCCCGAGGCGGCCTACTCCGGGCAGTACACCGCCTACAAAAACCTGCGCCAAGGCTTTCGGGCAATGGACTACGACAGTTATCTCTATCCCCAGCGGGTCATCTTTGGCGATCCAGAGCAGTGCGTCCAGCGCATTCAACAGATTGAAGCCGCGGGCATTACCAATGTGAGTCTGCTGGCCGACTTTGGCGGTCTGCCCCGGCAGCAGATTCTGGACTCGCTGGATCGGTTTGGCAGCTATGTTCTGCCGCACATCAAGTGAGGGCGAGACACGCAGGAAACTCCAGGCCCCAACAGGGATGCTGCCCGGATAGGCCCACATCATTCCCAACCGGTCGATATGTACAACGACTGGTTCATGCAGTTTGCGCCAGAGGCTTACCGGGCGAGCCGGGTGCAGACAACAAAGGATATCGAATCGACGCTGAAAGCGACAAGGAACCTGACCAACATCGGAGCAGACTCGCTGAAGGCGAATCCTGCTGCCCTACCCACATTGCGGATGTCCACCTGTCTGCCGCTGGCGGTGGACAGACTGATCGGGATCACCGGCGTCTCAGCGAATTTGGTCAAGGTCATGGACAAGCAGGGTAAGTTGCCGACTCGTATGCCCCAAGCGGACCTGAACAGCGATCTTGTGAAGATCGGGAAGACCCTCGAAAAGATGAGGGACCCTGATATCTTCGTCTGGCTGAAACGTAATACCCCGCCATCGGAGCAGGAGATGTACCGGGCGGCGACAATTGTGGCTGATCGTCTGTGTGGCGCGGTAGCGAGCCCGATCATTCGGAACGCCTGGGAGAAACATCAGATCAACGCCATTGGTGACTGGCTGACAGCCAGAGGCTACCAGCGTCTCCCCACCGGAGGGGGCGTAAAATATACGGACATGAGGCCGGGGTCATTCTCGTTTCGTCTGAATGTTTCGGTTGAGACGGAAGGAGCCGATAGGTCGATCAACGTTCCCATAGACACGGTTATCTTGCCGAAGAACGCTAGGGCAGGAGAGTTTCCGTTGCTTGTTGAAGCGAAGTCGGCGGGAGATTTCACGAACGTCAATAAACGGCGTAAGGAAGAGGCGACGAAGACGAATCAGCTGCGCCGAACCTACGGGACGGATGTACAATTTATTCTGTTCCTGTGCGGCTATTCTGACAGCGGCGATCTTGGCTATGAGGCTGCGGAAGGCATTGACTGGGTGTGGAAACACCGAATCTGAGGACTTGGCGGAGTTTGGGGGTGTAAAGGAAGGGGTACAATTGGAGAAGAGGCGTCTGAGGCTGCAAGCCAGACTTGATGCTGATAAGGGACAGGCGGAACGGAATCGGCTGGGCCAGTTCGCAACGCTGACCGGGCTTGCCCTTGATGTTCTTCGATATGCGAAGGAGCATCTAGGAGGGGAGAGGAAAACCGTTCGCTTCACTGATCCAGCGATCGGAACCGGCTCGTTTTATTCAGCGTTACTGAGAGTATTTCCAAAGAATCGCGTCAAGCGCGCTGTCGGCTATGAAATTGACCCGCATTACGCTCCTGCGGCGGTGGAGTTGTGGAGAGAGACCGGCCTGGACCTTCGTTTTGAGGACTTCACCCTGGCTTAATCACCGGGGGAATCCGAAAAGTTTAACCTGTTGAACTGTAATCCTCCGTATGTACGCCGCCATCATATCTGAAGACCAGGATGAGTGCGTGTAATGATCGCGTCGTCGGGGCATGTCTCGCTCTGCGTCCCATCGCGTGTGCCGGCCTGTCTCACCACTCGAAGCTGGCCCGCAGATAGTAGAAGCCGCCGTTGTAGCCGTAGGGCGAGGTGTTGGGGTATTTCTGGCCGTAGGCGCGGGAGTAGGGGTTTCTGGTCGGGTAGGTATTGAGCAGGTTGTGCGCGCCGGCGGCCAGCGTCAGGCCGAGATCGAACACGGGGTACGAGACTTCCAGGTCGAGCAGGACCCGGGCGTGGGCATAGATGGGCTGGGCGTCGTTATTCTGATGCCGCTCGGTGAAGTCGTCGTAGTAGTGCAGCCGGGAGAGGAGCCGCCAAGCGCGCCAAGTGTGGTCTGCGGTCAGCGAGAAGCGGAACTCCGGCTCCAGTTCTTCGAGCTGGTGTTTGCGCAGTGAGCCGATGACATTGGTATCGATTGAGTCAAGGTTGATCTTGGTGTCGTTCCAGTTGCCGACCAGGGTCCACACGGTCCGACCAAAGCGGCCGCGGAACAGGTTCAGGGGATAGCTGGCCACCAGATCAATGCCTTGGGTGTAGGTTTCAAACGCGTTGGCAAAGAACTGCACCCTGGCCACCCGACTGGCGTCAACCCCCCGGGCCGCCAGCGCGGCAACATCCTCGGGGCTGACGGCCAAGTCCTCACCGAGCCCGATGCGGTTTCTGAGCTCGATGTTGTAGTAGTCCAGGGTAAGGGATAGATCGCCGAGGGTCAGCGCGGCACCTACCGAAAAGGACAGGGAGGTCTCCGGGCTGAGCGGCTTGGCACCTTTGTGGCGGGCGATCGGGTCGTCGGTGGGCAGGATCGAGGATTCAACGAGATTGCCGTCGTCGCCGAGGATGGTGGTGGTGTCCCGGTAGCTGGCCTGTCCTACGGTCGGGGCGCGAAAGCCGGTGCCGAGGGAGCCGCGCACGGCCAGCAGGCCGGCGAGCAGTTCCCAGCGGGCGGCCAGCTTGCCGTCCAGGGATTCGCCGATGCCTTCGTGATGCTCGAACCGGCCCGCGGCGTTCACCAGGACCTGCTCGATAATGTCGGCTTCCAGGTCGAGATAGGCCCCGAAGCTGCCCCGGTTGGCTGTCGAAGTCTCCTCGGGCCGGATGCCGGGGTAGCCCGTCGTGCCGATGCCGAATCCCTGCCGCGCGAGGCCGTACAGAGGCCGCTCCCCGCCGCATTCGCCGGCGTCGTCAATACACCAGGCGCGCGGCTCTCCGGCTTCGATTTCAAACTCCTCCTCACGGTATTCCAGGCCGACCGCCACGTTCAGCGGGGAGGCGAGCAGGCCGATCTCAAACGGCCGCGACAGGTCGAGGTTGAAAATCTTGTCGCGTTCCGTGTAGGCGCGGACGAAGGCGCGTGTCGGGATGATTGCACCGAGCCGGAGCATCTGAGGATTGACGTTGTTCCAGAAGCTATAGGTCCCGCGGTGTTGGCCAAAGACCGCGCTCGCGTCGTAGTGCCAGCCGTCAAGCAGGGCGGCGGTGCTGCGCAGGGTGCCACGCAGGCCAAAGGCGATGCTCCAGTCTTGTCCCTTGGCCCGCAGCCGGGGGGTGAAGCCGCCCGGAAATGTCTGGGTCAGTGCATAGCAGTCGGTGTTGCCCTGTAGTGGGGTTAGGGCGGCTGGGCCGCGTTGTGCGTAGTCGCTGGCGAGAATGGTGGGACAGGCACCGGACCGGCCGTCGGGTGACAGATCGGCGATCAGTATCTCGTTGTCGGCCCCGCCCCAGGCCGTGGTGAACACGCCCGGGCGCGAGACCGGACTGCGCCAGTACCACGAGTCCGCAATCTCGCGCTCGGCCCAGTTGCCGAAGGCGTAGGCGTGGTGGGCATTGCCGAGGTCAAGGCCAAGGTTGCCGAAGAACTTGTAGTCGTAGTGGATGTCCGGTGCGCCCCAGACCTGAACAGGAGACGTGCGGATGTAGTCGTTGCCGTTGTCAATCATGCGGCGCGCGTCGTCGCGCTGGACGCTGCGGTTGGTGGAGTCGGAGTTGGTGAACTCAAAGCTCAGGTTGGCAAAGCCGGCCTCGGTCAGCGGCAGGCCGATGTTGGTCGCGGTGCTCACGAGGTCGCCGTCACCCTGGTAATACTGCCCCCAGTGGGCTTCGAGGGTACCGCCCTCGGGGGCGTCACGCAGAACAAAGTTGAGTACGCCGGCCACCGCGTCCGAGCCGTACTGGGCCGCGGCCCCGTCGCGCAAGACTTCGACCCGCTTGAGGGCAATAGCAGGGATGGCGCTGATATCGGCTCCGTGCGATCCGTTGGTGAGCCCGAAGGTGAAGAAGCTGATGGACGATGAGCGGTGGCGGCGTTTGCCGTTGACGAGCACCAGGGTGGAGTCGGGCGGCAGGCCGCGCAGCTTGGCCGGCCGGACCAGCGCGTTGACATCGCCGATGGCGTGCTGGCTGACGTTGTAGGACGGGATGGTGGCGGCCAGCAGGCTGTTCAGGTCGCGGACGCCGTAATGCTTGAAGTCGTCCGCGTCGATCACGTCTACCGGCACGGGTGCGTCTGCAGCCGAGCGGCCCGGCAGGCGGGAGCCGACCACCTTGAAGGCTTCAAGCCCGACGGGGGCTGGCGGGCCGCCGTTCTGGGCCGTGGCCGGGCCGGCGGCGAGCACTGCCGCCATGACCAGCCCGGCCTTCCAGTGCTGCCACCACGCTGGCAGGTTCATCAGGTTCATAGCGTTCTCTCTCTGAATGGCTGGGCGGTGATTTAGTACCACTCCAGGCCGGCCCGCAGGTAGTAGAAACCGCCGTTGAAGCCATAGGGGGAGTTGACCGGGTACTTCTGGCCGTAGACGCCGGCATAGCGGTTTCTGGTCGGGTAGGTGTCGAACAGGTTTTGTGCGCCGACGGCGACTGTCAGACCGGTGTCAAAGAAGGTGTAGGACAGCTCCAGGTCGAGCAGGGCGCGGGCGTGGGCGTAGATGCGCTTCTCAACAGTGAAGTTCTGGAACTCGTTGAAGTCGTCATAGTAGTGGAAGCGGCTGAGGAGCCGCCAAGCGCGCCAAGTGTGGTCCGCGGTCAGCGAGAAGCGGAACTCTGGCTCGGACTCCTCGAGTTGTCCTATCCGCAGGGCATTGATGGCCGAGCCGTGGGAGTCAACCTTGGTGTTGTTCCAGTTGGCAACGCCTGTGAACTGGGTCCTGCCGAATGTGCCGCCGAAGAGTTCCAGGGGGTAGGTCGCTACGATGTCAATGCCTTGGGTCGTTGTGTCGAAATCGTTGGTGAAGTAGCGCACGAGGCCGACGCCGAGCGCATCAATACCCCGGGCCGCCAGGGCGGCTCTATCCGTGGCGTCAATCCGGTAACGCCGGCTGAGAGCGATCCGGCTTCTGACCTCGATGTTGTAGTAGTCGGCGGTGACGGACAGATCGCCGAGGGTGAGCACGGCACCGACGCTGAAACTGGTCGAGTGTTCCGGGCTCAGCGTCTTGGCCCCTTTTTGTTGGGCAATCGGGTCGGCTGGCGGCAGCGTGGACTCTTCGGCGAGTGAGTTCGTGTCGGGGTCGAAACCGGTGGTCGTCGTGCGAAAGCTGGCCTGTCCTACGGTCGGGGCGCGAAAGCCGGTGCCGATGGAGCCGCGCAGGGCCAGGTAGTCAAGCATGTCCCAGCGAGCGGCCAGCTTGCCGTCCAGGGATTCACCAACGCCTTCATGGTGCTCAAAGCGCCCCGCGGCGGTGGCCAGCACGCGTTCAATGAGATTGGCTTCCAGGTCAAGATAGGCCCCGAAGCTGCCTCTGTTGGCCGTGGTCGCATCCCGGGGCGACGCGCCCTGCTGACCGGTGACGCCGATCAGGAAGCCCTGCTGGGCCAGCAGGTCGTCGCGGAAGTAGGAGTTCGGCTCACCGGTGAAGATTTCGTACTCTTCCTCACGGTACTCCAGCCCAAAGGCAATGTTCAGCGGGGAAGACAAGAGACCGATGTCAAAGGGCCTGGAGAGGTCCAGATTGAAGGTCTTGTCCCGTTCTTCGTACTCGCGGACCTTGTACTCGATCGGAATCGCCTCTTTCATGCGGAGCAGGTTGGGGTTGACGCTGTTTCTGACAAAGGATTCCGTGTTGTGTTGGCCGAACACGGCGCTCATGTCGTACCGCCAGCCGTCAAGCAGTGGAGAGGCGCTGCGCAGCGTGCCGCGCAGGCCAAAGGCGATGCTCCAGTCGTTCACCTTGCCCCGGTAGCGCGGGACGAGTCCGCCCGGAAAAGCCTGGGCCAGTGCGTAGCAGTTGTCGTTGCCTTGCAGCGGGGCCAGCGCGGTATCAGGCCGCGCTACGAAGTCTGCCGCGAGAATGGTTGGACAGTTGCCTGACATTCCGTCGGGTGTCAGGTCGCCGACCAGCAGCCGTGAGGGGTCAAGGGGATCGGCGAATACTTGGCCGAAACTGGAAGGGTTGCGCCAGTACCACGAGTCCTCAATCTCGCGCTCGGCCCAGTTGCCGAAGGCGTACAGTTCGTGGTCAGCGCCAAGGTCAAGGCCAAGGTTGCCGAAGAACTTGTAGTCGTAGTGGATGTCCGGTGCGCCCCAGACCTGAGCGGGAGATTTACGGATGTAGTCGTTGCCGTTGTCAATCATGCGGCGCGCGTCGTCGCGCTGGACGCTGCGGTTGGTGGAGTCGGAGTTGGTGAACTCAAAGCTCAGGTTGGCGAAGCCGGCCTCGGTCAGCGGCAGGCCGACATTGGCCGCTACATTCGCCAAGTCGCCGTCGCCGTGGTAGTGCTGGCCCAGCCGGGTTTCCAGGACGACGCCTTCGGAGGAGTCGTCCAGGACAAAGTTGAGCACGCCGGCCACCGCGTCCGAGCCGTACTGGGCCGCGGCCCCGTCGCGTAGGACCTCAACCCGTTTGAGGGCAATGGCAGGGATGGAGGCAATATCAGGCCCGTGGGCACCTTCGGCCAAGCCCCAACTCCAGGTAGTGATTGCCGACGAGCGGTGGCGGCGTTTGCCGTTGACGAGCACCAGGGTGGAGTCGGGCGGCAGGCCGCGCAGCTTGGCCGGCCGGACCAGCGCGTTCTGGTCGCCGATGGCGTGTTGGGTCACATTGTAGGACGGGATGGTGGCAGCCAGCAGGTTGTTCAGGTCGCGGACGCCGTAACTCTTGAAATCGTTTGCATCAATCAGGTCAACCGGCACCGGAGCGTCTTCGGCCGAGCGGCCCGGCAGACGCGAGCCAACTACCCTGAAGGTATCAAGCCCGACCGGCTCGTCTTGGCCCGCGGGCTGCTCGGCATCCTGGGCCTCGGCCGGGGCCGCGGCTATCAGGACCGCCAGACTCATCACTCCACCCCACCGCCACCATTGCCTGCGTGTCTGCGTGGACTTCATAGTGCCTCCTCAAGTTCGGGTTTTCGCTTCCTGCCGATTGGGTAATCTCCAAGTCTACAGATAATACCTCCAGCCCCGCCGGTTGTCGATACCACAGCCTAGCCCCACTCAAATCCGGCCCGCGCATAGTAGAACCCGCCGTTGAAGCCATAGGGCGAGGTGACTGGGTATTTTTCGCCAAAGACAGCCGCGCCCCGGTTTTTGGTCGGATAGGTGTCAAACAGGTTTTGGGCCCCGAAGGCCAGCGTCAGGCCGGTGTTCAGGAAGGTGTAGGAAGCCTCCAGGTCAAGCAGGGCCCGGGCCTTGGCGTGGGTGCGATTGCGGAGTGTGGACAAGCCCGGGAAGCTGTGGAAGTCGTCATAATAGCGCAGTCGGCTGAGGAGCCGCCACGGGCCCCAGCGGTGGTCCGCGCTGAGGGTGAAGCGGAACTCCGGGTCAATCTCCTCAATATGGGCCACATGGTAGTCGCGCAGGGCTGGGCCGTGTGTATCAACCTTGGAGTTGTTCCAGTTGCCGGCAAAGGTGAAGGCGGTCCTGCCACCGAACCAGTCTAGGGGACAGGTCGCTACTACGTTGACCCCCTGGGTGGTAGAATCAAAGTCATTGGTGAAATAGCGCACCAGGCTCAGGCTGGAGAAGTCAATGCCGGCGGCCCTCAACGCGGCCCGGTCGGCGTCGGTCAGCCGCAGGTCTCCGCTCTGGAAAATCCGCTTGCGGATCTCAATGTTGTAGTAGTCCGCGGTTACCGACAGGGCACCGAGGGTCAGCACCGCGCCGACGCCGAAGCTGGTTGAGTGTTCGGGCTTGAGCGGCTTGGCCCCCATCTGTCGGGCGATCGGATGGTCTACGGGCAGGGTGACGACCTCGGCCAGGACTCCCCTGCGCCGATCGATGCCGGTGGTAGCCCGGCGGTAGTTGACTTGGCCGACGGTCGGAGCCCGAAAGCCGGTGCCGACCGAGCCGCGTAAGGCTACAGCGTCCTTGAGCACTTCCCAGCGGGCGGCTAACTTGCCGACAAGCGAGTCTCCTATCCCCCCGTGGTCCTCATAGCGGCCGGCCGCGGTGACCAGGACATTCCCGGTAACATCGGCTTCCAGGTCGAGATAGGCACCAAAGATGCCTCGGCTGGCCACCCCCGCGTCCCTCGGCGGGGTGCCCTGCTGGCCGGTGACGCCGTTCAGAAACCCCTGGGCGACGAGTGTTTCGTCGCGGAACCAGGAGTCGGGTTCGCCAGTTTCATTTTCGAACTCTTCCTCGCGGTACTCCAGGCCGAGGGCGACATTCAGCGGGGACGCGAACAGGCCAGGGTCGAACGGCCGGGACAGGTCGAGGTTGAACAGCATGTCCCGCTCTGCATAGCCCGAGACCCTGTACTCGGTTGGCATGGCCGACCCGAGGCGGATCAGGTTCGGGTTGACGCTGTTCCTGACCCGGCCGACGATGCGGTGCTGGCCGAACACCCCGCTCATGTCGTACTGCCAGCCGTTGAGCGACAGGGAGGGGCTGCGCAGCGTCCCGCGCAGCCCGAGGGCGATGCTCCAGTCCGTCACCGTGCCGTTCCAGCGAGGCGTGAAACCGCCCGGAAAGTGGAGGGACAGGGTATCGCAGTCGGGGTTAGCCCGGACCTCGGCCAGCCAGGCCGGGTCGGGCAGGTAGTTTTCGGTCGGGACCCGAGGACAGCCGGCGGACAGCTCGGGGCTCAGGTCGGCAATCAACAGATCGGCGTTCGGTCCCCCGCCGTTATTGGGGCCGAAGGGGTCGGTAAACACCTGGGCGAAGTTTGCCGGGTGGCGATAAAACCACGAATCTTCGAGTTCGCGTTCGGCATAGTTGCCGAACGCATAGGCGTGGTGATGGTCGCCGAGCTCAAGGCCGAAGTTGCCGAAGAACTTATAGTCATAGTGCAGGTCGGGCGCGCCCCACACCTGGGTCGGCGAGCGACGGACATGCTCGTTGCCAGCGGCGATGAGCGGCAGGGCGTCGGCGCGTTGCACACTGCGATTGGTGGAGTCGGCGTTGGTGAACTCAAAGCTCAGGTTGGCAAAGCCGGCCTCGGTCAGCGGCAGGCCAACATTGGCCGCCATGTTCGCCAGGTCGCCGTCGCCGTGGTAGTGCTGGCCCAGGCGGGTCTCCAGGGTGAGGCCCTCGGCGGTGTCACGCAGGACAAAGTTGAGCACGCCGGCCACCGCGTCCGAGCCGTACTGGGCCGCGGCCCCGTCGCGCAGGACTTCAACCCGTTTGAGGGCAATGGCCGGGATGGCGGCAATATCGGGCCCGTGCGAGCCGCGCGCCCGGCCCCGGCTCCAGACCGTAATCGCTGACGAGCGGTGGCGGCGTTTGCCGTTGACGAGCACCAGGGTAGAGTCGGGCGGCAGGCCGCGCAGCTTGGCCGGCCGGACTAGCACATCCTGGCTGCCGACAGAGTGCTGCGAGATGTTGTAGGATGGGATGGTGGCGGCCAGCAGGTTGTTCATGTCCCGGATGCCGTAGGTCCGCAGGTCTTCCCCCTGGATCACGTCCACCGGCACCGGAGCGTCCTGGGCCGAGCGGCCCGGCAGCCGGGAGCCGACAACCTGAAGTGCTCCGAGTTCAACGACCGTCTCTTGCGCCCCTGCCAGCCCTGAGCCAATCACCACTACAAGGCCGGCCAAGCCACCCCATCGCCCCAATTTTTTCATACCCTCTCCCTTCTTCCCGTGCCGGGGTATGATGCCTCAAGCGTTCAGGGCTTGCAAAAGGTGGCCAGCGTTGCAGGGCATTGCGCCGGCAGTCGAAAGGTGTTGTCGGGAGAGATCGTCTCTGCTACCCTCCGCCCTTATTGTCTCGTCCGCTGAGGTTGACACGATGCCTGCCGATTCCACCGGTCATAACCCGAATGTCCGCTACGAACCCGACGAACAGCCTCCGTACCTCCTGTCCCTGGGCCTCGGCTTTCAGTATGCCATGATTGTCCTGGTAGCCATTGTGCTGACCCCGGCCATCGTGATCCGGGCGGCCAACCAGAGCGAGAGCTATTTGTCCTGGGCGGTCTTTGCGGCGCTGCTCATCAGCGGGCTGACGACCGTCCTCCAGGCCGCCCGGCTGGGGCGTATCGGCTCCGGCCATGTCCTCATCATGGGCACCTCGGCCACCTTTATTTCTGTCTCCATCACGGCCCTGGTGGAGGGGGGACCGGCCCTGCTGGCCAGCCTGATTGTTGTCTCGTCACTGTTCCAGTTCGCGCTGTCGGCTTGGCTGTCGCTGCTGCGGCGGATCATCACTCCGGTCGTCGCCGGTACGGTCATCGGCATGATCTCCGTCACCATCATGCCGGTCATGTTCGAGTTGTTGACCGATGTGCCCGAGGGAACATCACCGGCCGCGGCTCCGATAAGCGCCGCGGCCACCCTGACCGTCGTCGTGGCCCTGGCGCTGCGGGCCTCGGGCGTCTGGCGGCTGTGGGCACCGGTCATCGGCATTGCCTTGGGCTGTCTTGTTGCCTCGCCGTTTGGGCTGTACGACCTCGAACGGGTGAGCGCCGCGGCCTGGGTTGGCCTGCCGACGCTCGCTTGGCCGGGGTTTGACCTGCGGTTTGGGGCCGAGTTCTGGGCTCTGTTGCCGGCCTTCGTGTTCGTGACCCTGGTTGGCGCTATTGAGACGGTTGGCGATGCGGTGGCCATTCAGCGGGTCTCGTGGCGTGCGCCGCGGGCGATCAGTTTTCGGACGGTCCAGGGTGCAGTCGCCGCCGACGGTGTGGGCAACCTGCTGTCCGGCCTTGCCGCCACCGTGCCGAATACGACCTACTCGTCAAGCGTACCGCTCGCCGAACTGACCGGAGTTGGCGCTCGCAGTGTTGGCGTTGGCGTCGGCATTGTCTTCGTCACGCTGGCGTTTCTGCCCAAGGCCACCGCCCTTCTGCTGGCTATTCCAAGCCCGGTCGTCGCCGCCTATGCTTTTGTGTTGCTGGGGCTGCTGTTCATGCAGGGCATGAAGATCATCGTCCAGGACGACATTGATTATCGCAAGGCCACAGTAGCCGGGGTCGCCTTCTGGCTGGGGGTAGGATTTCAGAATCAGGCCATTTTCGTTGACCATCTCGGCGAGGCCTGGAGTGCGTTGCTCGGCAACGGCATGACAATGGGCGGCTTTGCGGCGATTGTCCTGACCCTGTTCCTGGAATTGACCGGCCCGCGCCGTCGGCGTATCGAAATGGAACTCGATCTCGCCGTCCTGCCAAAGATTGAGGATTTTCTGCGCCAGTTGGCATCGCGCCTGGGCTGGAATGCCGAGTCCACCGAGCGGCTGTGCTCAGCCGGCGAAGAGACCATGCTGACCCTCCTTCAGCCCGAGGCGGACAGACCGACAAGGGCCGGCCAGCGTCTGCTGCTCGTTGCGTGCGGCGACCGGAACGCCGCGGAATTGGAGTTTGTGGCCACGAGCGGCGACGAAAACCTTGAGGACCGCCTCGCCCTCCTCGGCGAGCGGACCGCTGGGACGCCGGCCGAGAACGAGTTGTCACTGCGTCTGTTGCGGCATGTCGCCTCATCGGTGCGCCACCAGCAGTACCATGACACCGACATCATAACGGTCCGGGTCGTGGCCGTTGGGGCGAGATAGGCCACCGCCCGGAGAGCCTGTCTGCTGTTTTTTCGATCGGCCTTCTGCCGGGTATTCTGAAATCCCATATTTTTCAAATGTTTAGCATCTTTGCTGGCAGTCCCGGGGGGCGAGCTCTCCGTTTACTCCCCAGCCTCAATGTGCTAAGCACAGGGCCAGACACTCACCGCGCGGGAGGGGCATTTCCATGTCGGGCCACTCTAAATGGAGCACGATCAAACATAAAAAGGCGGTCAAGGACGCACGCCGGGGCAAGCTGTTCAACAAGCTGATCAAAGATTTGACCATTTCGGCTCGCATCGGCGGCAGTGATGCGTCGGCCAACCCGCGCTTGCGCACCGCTCTGGCCGCAGCCCGAGCCGCCAGTATGCCGAACGACACGATTGAGCGGGCGGTCAAAAAAGGTGCCGGCGAACTCGAAGGCGTCAGCTATGAGGAGGTCGTCTATGAGGGCCACGGCCCGGGCGGGGTGGCCCTCATGCTGCAAGTCCTGACTGATAACAGGAACCGGACGGTGGCCGAGATCCGCCATTTCCTGACCAAGTATGGCGGCAGCCTGGGGACCTCAAACTCGGTCGCCTGGATGTTTGATAAAAAAGGCATTATTGCGGTCGGGGCTGGGCAGGTTGACGAAGACCGGCTGATGGAAATTGTGCTGGAGGCCGGGGCTGAAGACGTGAGCGGCGGCGAGGGCGGCTTTGAGGTAGTAACCAGTCCAGAGGATTTTAATGCGGTCCATGCCACCCTTGAGCAGGCCGGTCTGAACATGCAGTCGGCAGAGGTGACGCTCGTTCCCCAGAATACGGTCAGCCTGTCCGGCAAAGAGGCCGAGCAGGTGTATAAGCTGCTCGACGTGTTGCAGGAACACGACGATATCCAGAGCGTAGCCGCCAACTGTGAGTTCTCTGAAGAGGACTTCGATCGCTTGAGCGCGGCCTGACACGTTGATGAGGTGGGAGAGGAGGACCGGTGCGGCACACGGGAAAAGGAGAACGGGTGCTCGGGGTAGACCCCGGGACCTTGCGAACTGGCTGGGGGATTGTGGACCGTCAGGGCCGAGCCCTCGCTTTTTGTGCCGGGGGCCTTGTCTCAACAGCCGGCTTCTCGTCCCTGCCCGAACGGCTGCGGGTCGTGTACGCGGGAATCGTCGAGGTGATTGAGCGTTGGACCCCCCATACCCTGAGCCTCGAAAAAGCGTTTGTGGCCCACAATGTACAAAGCGCCCTGCGGCTCGGAGAAGCCCGAGGCGTCATCCTCCTGGCCGCGGCTCAGGCCGGGCTGACGATTGCCGAGTATAACCCGACCGAAGTTAAAACCGCGGTGGTCGGGTATGGCCGCGCCGATAAGGCCCAGGTGCAGAAAGCCGTGTTTGCGCTGCTGGGCAATGGACTGACCGCGGCCTTGCCGACCAGCCAGGACGCGACGGATGCCCTGGCCGCGGCGGTGTGTCACTGTCATAGCTCTCCGTTGGCGGTTCAGATTCAGACGCAACTGGCCGAGGTGATGGGCCGTCGGAGCAAAAGACGCCCGCGCTCGTGGCGGCAGGTTTCAGTAGACAGTCTGGCCCCAGACCTGCTGGTCGGTGGCTCGGCACGAGGCCGGGGCTGAGGATGATTGCGCGTCTGAGCGGGATGCTCAAAGACAAGGCCACGGATCAGCTAATCATTGATGTCGGTGGGGTAGGCTATCTGGTGTTTGTCTCGCTCCAGACCTTTTATCGCCTGCCCGAGCCGGGCCAGCGGGTCAGTCTGCATATCCACACCCATGTGCGTGAAGACGCCTTCCAACTCTTCGGCTTTCTTGCCGAGCAGGAAAAGGCCGGCTTTGTGCTGCTCAAGGGAGTGAGCGGGATTGGCCCCCGGCTGGCCGTCAACATCCTGTCCGGTATCCCGGTTGAGGAGTTGGAAGACGCTCTGCGGGCCGGTGATGTGACCCGGCTGCTGGCGGTCCCGGGGGTTGGGCGCAGAATGGCCGAGCGTCTAGTGGTTGAACTGCGCGAAAAGGTCGGGACGTTTCCCGGCGGCGATGGCGCGGCGGTCCCGGGCACTGAACCGGCGGTTTCTGCGGACGCGGTATCGGCCCTCATCAATCTGGGTTATCGCCAAGTGCAGGCCGAAAAAGCAGTTCAGCGCGCTCTGCGCGATGGACGGGCAACGCTGACCGACATTATTCAGGAGTCACTACGGAGTCTGAGCGCGTGAGCAAGCCAGAAGAATCGCCCAGAACCCCTGTCCTTGACCTGAACGCGTCGCTGGACGAGCAGATGGACGCCGGCGGGGCGCGTCTTGAGGGTTCGCTGCGCCCACGCAGCCTGGACGACTATATCGGTCAGGAGAGCACCAAACAGAATCTGCATATCGCCATTCAGGCCGCTACACAGCGGGGTGATGTGCTTGACCACCTGCTGTTCTACGGTCCGCCGGGGCTGGGCAAGACCTCAATGGCCCATATTATCGCCCGGGAAATGGGTGTAGATATCCGGGCCACGACCGGGCCGGTCATTGAACGGCCCGGCGACCTGGCGGCTATCCTGACCAATCTGGAAGACGGCGATGTGCTGTTCATTGATGAGATTCACCGCCTCAACCGGGTGGTAGAAGAGTTCCTGTATCCGGCGATGGAAGATTTTCAACTGGACTTGGTGGTCGGCCAGGGCCCCTCGGCCCGCACGGTCAAGTTGTCGCTCAAACACTTCACCCTGGTGGGGGCGACCACTCGCTCGGGCCTGCTGACCTCGCCCCTGCGCGACCGCTTTGGCTCGACCTTTCGTCTTGACTTTTACCAGGCGGCCGAACTGGAGCAGATCATTCGCCGCTCGGCCTCCATCCTGCACATGACGATTGACGCCGACGGGGTGACCGAGATTGCCCGTCGCTCGCGTGGCACGCCGCGCATTGCCAATCGCCTGCTCCGGCGGGTGCGCGACTTTGCCCAGGTCAAGGCCAACTCTGTGGTCAGTCTGGAGGTGGCCCGGGCCGCGCTGCGGCTGCTGGAAGTGGACGAGGTCGGCTTTGACAAAATGGACCGGGCCGTCCTGCTGACAATTATTAACAAGTTCCAGGGGGGCCCGGTCGGGGTCGAAACCATAGCCGCAGCCATTGGCGAAGAGAAACATACCATCGAAGACGTATATGAGCCCTACCTGATTCAGGAGGGCTATCTCCAGCGCACGCCCCGCGGACGGCTGGCCACCCTCAAAGCCTACGTCCATTTTGATCGCACCAAGGCCGGCGGGGCAGGCCAGGACGAGTTGTTCTGAGCGGCCGCGGAGCAGGTGAGACGCTATGGACACCCGACCGCCGTCCGCTTCCCCATCCCAAGAATCAGCCCACGCCAGACGCCGGCGGCTGCGGGAAGGCGGGCTGATTCTGATCACCGCCCTCGGCGTCCTGCTGTTTATCGTCTCGCAAAGCCCGCTGCCACAGTTCAACAACATCCACAGCTTGGCCAGTAATATCGTCTTTGTCCTGCTGATCAACCTCAATATCGTTCTGCTCGTCCTGATCGTTTTTCTGGTCGGTCGCAACCTGGTCAAGCTTTTTTACGAACGGCGGCAGAAGCTCCCGGGCGCGCACCTGCGCTTCCGGCTAGTCCTGGCCTTTGTAGCGATTTCCCTATTGCCGGCTCTCCTGCTGTTTTTGATCGGGGTTGGTTTTGTCAATCGGTCTATTGACAACTGGTTTTCCAACAAGCCCGAAAACTCGCTGGTCGAAGCGCTCAGCGGCGTTGATGCCTTCTACGAGCGTTTGGCTGACGAGGCCCTGTTCCACGCCCGCGGGCTGGCCAACGAGGTGGCGGCCCGGGGCTTGACCGCTGGGCCAGACCAGGCTCTGCGGGGCTTGGTTGAGCCCACCCGTCACCGTTCTGAGCTGGGCCGCATTCTGATCTTTGGCCCCGACCGGCAACTCTTGGCGGCCACTTCGGTACCGGACCGCGCCGTTGGCGGGGACGGCAGCGTGGACGCCGAGTTGCTCGATCAGGTGTTCCAGAATACTGCCGTCCGTCAGGCTCACATCCCGGGCCAGACCCAAGTCGTGCGCAGCGGCGTGCCCATCCTGGGCCGCGATGTGGGCCGCGATGAGGTACTTGGAGCGGTCGTTGTCGAGTATGTGGTGCCGTCTCACATTGCCTGGCAGGTAACCCAGCTGACGGACGCCTTCAACGAGTATCGACAGCTCAGAATTCTCAAGCAGCCGATGAAAAACAGCTATGTGATCACCATGTCTCTGGCGACGCTGGTGGCGGTCTTTTCCGCGGTGTGGCTGGGTTTCTTTTTGTCCAAAAAGATCGCCATCCCGCTCCAACAACTGGCCGTGGCAACCCGTGAGGTAGCCCAGGGCCACTGGGGCCATCGGCTTGAGGGCGAGGGCGAGGACGAGGTCGGGACCTTGGTGGTCGCCTTTAACCGGATGACGACCGACCTACAGCGCAGCCATCAAGAACTGGAAGCCCGACGGTGCTATATGGAAATCCTGCTGGCCAATATGAACGCCGGGGTCGTGTCTCTGGATCGGGCCGGTCTGGTCTCGACGCTGAATCGGGCCGCCGAACGGCTGCTGGGGGTGGCCGCAGAGGAGGCCGTTGGGCGCGACTACCGCGACGTGTTTGGGACGGCCGAGTTCGCCGAACTGCGGCGGATGGTCGGGGACCTGCTGACCGAGCCGCTCGGCTCGCCGTGCGCTGGCGGCGAGAGCGGACCTGACAGCCAGGGCCAGCTGCGCCTGCTGCGCAACGGCCAGACCCTGACCCTGCTGGTGACGACCGCACCCCTGACCGACGAGGGCGGAGACGTGTTGGGCGGGGTGTGCTTTTTTGAGGACGTGACCCAGATCATCCGGGTCGAACGGATGGAAGCCTGGCGTGAGGTGGCGTGCCGGATTGCCCACGAAATCAAAAACCCGCTGACCCCGATTCAGCTTGCCGCCCAGCGCTTGCACCGTCGCTTTGCGCCGCAGGGGTCCGACTCCCAGAGCGTGTTCAACGAATGTGTCCAGAGCATCGCACATGAGGTCAATACACT
Source organism: uncultured Binatia bacterium (SeqCode) (assembly GCA_965200965.1). Classification (GTDB taxonomy): domain Bacteria; phylum Desulfobacterota; class Binatia; order Bin18; family Bin18; genus JAAXHF01. The sequence goes on along the minus strand of OZ241744.1, from coordinate 1,651,104 downwards.
TAAACGACTGGTCAACGAGTTTTCGACCTTTGCCCGTCTACCGACCGCCGAGTACCAGCCGGAGGACCTGAACGCCCTGATCCGGGAGGTGACCATCATCTTTTCCGAGGCCCACCGGGAGCTGGATTTCAGCCTGTCCTGCGACCCCAATCTGCCGCTGTTAGACCTTGACCGCGAGGGTATCAAACGGACGGTACGCAACCTGCTGGACAACGCCGTGGCCGCCTGCCAGGCCCAGGTCAACGGCAGTGGCAACGGCTCGCCGGGGCACATTGAGGTCTTGACCCGCTTTTTCCGCTCGGTCGGCATCGTTCGGCTTGAGGTGACCGACACCGGCTGCGGTATTCCGGCGGAGATCAAAGATCGCTTGTTTGAGCCCTATTTTTCGACCAAAAAAGACGGCACGGGCCTTGGCCTGGCGATTGTGGCCACGGTGGTAGCCGATCATCAGGCTTTTCTGCGCGTGCAGGACAATACCCCCCACGGGAGTCGCTTTCTTATTGAGCTGCCGGTCCGACGGCCAGAGCGGCTGAGCCCGGACTTGGCCGCGGCGATACAGCGAGGAGGACGGTATGGGTGACACCATTCTGGTGATTGATGATGAGGAAAAAATTCGGACGACCTTACGCGGGATTCTGAGCGATGAGGGATTCCAGGTCCTGGACACCGGCGACAGCACCCACACCCTTGATCTGGTCCGCAGCCGCCAGCCCCGACTGGTCATTCTCGATATCTGGATGCCGCAGCTCGACGGGATCAGCCTGCTTGAACAACTGAACGCCCAGCAACCGGAGTTGCCGGTCATTGTCATTTCCGGCCACGGTACCATTGAGACCGCGGTCCGGGCGACCCAGCTGGGGGCGACCGATTTTATTGAAAAGCCGTTTTCGCTCGAAGCCCTGCTCCGCTCGGTCTATCGGGCGATTGGGCGTGAAGCGGCCGACCACACCGTCCAAGGCTACCACCACGCTCCGCCGTCCAACCGTCAGGCTGGGGCGCAGCCGCGCGAGTGTGTCCGGGCACGGACCATTGGGCGCAGCGTTGTGCTGCGCGGTCAGGGCTTGCACTCTGGTGTGCGGACCGGAGTGATCATGCAACCGCTGCCACCCGGCAGCGGGCTTGTGTTCGGCTCGTTATTGACCGATGTGATGATTCCGGCCTCGGTTGATTATGTCAAATCAACCGGCTATGCGACAAGTTTGTACCGGGACGGTGCTATGGCTCGCACGGTTGAGCATCTCATGGCCGCCCTGCACGGCTACGGTATCAGCAATCTCATGATCAAGATGCAGGATGAAATCCCGATTCTGGACGGCTCGGCCCGCGAGTTTTGTCGCTTGCTTGACGAAGCCGGAGTCGTTGAGCAGGACGAGACGGTTGAAGTCATTACGGTCAACCGGCCGTATCAGGTGGGCGACAGGGGAGCTGGCAAGGGGCTGCGTATTGAGCCGGCCGATCATTTTTCGGTCCGGTATATCCTGGACTATCCTCCTCCGGTCGGCCGTCAGGAACACTGCTATGTGCATCACGGGGCCGGGAGCTTTGGGGCCGAGATTGCCCCGGCCCGGACCTTTGGCTTTTTGAAAGAGGTCCAGGCCCTGGAGCAGATGGGCCTAGCCACCGGCGGGCGACTCGACAACTGTATTGTGATCGGCGACCAGGGCGTAATTAACCCCCCGCTGCGTTTTGACAACGAACTCGCCCGCCACAAAGTCCTGGACCTGCTCGGTGATCTCTACCTGCTGGGACGACCACTACGCGGGAAAGTGACGGCCGAGCAGACCGGCCACAGCGATAATATCGCCCTGGTCCGTGATCTGCGTGAGGGGCTGGGCTTGCACGCCACCCTGCACTACAGCGAGGAAGGGGAGCGTCCGTTTGGAAGGCGTATGGAAAAAGGGCTATGATGGAAAAATGATGACAGGCCGGCTCTGCCTGGGCCTCGTTTTCTGCTGTGCCTCCGCTGTTGGGCTGGTGGCGGATGTCCTTGGCCAGAGCCGCCCGTCCATTGGCCAGGTCGTCCACCAGGCCCAGCTCGCCCGGCTCAAACAGGTGCGTGACCGCTTGGTCTCGGTGATCCCCAACCCTCCCCAGTTCCAACTCCTGGTGTCTGACGACCCGGCCATCAACGCCGGGGCAACGTTCGGCCGCGTCATTGTTTCGACCGGTATGCTCAACTTCGTGCGCTCGGACGACGAGCTGGCCGCGATCGTCGGCCATGAAATCGCCCATCTCAGCCAGGGCCATGTGTCCCGGGGGGTTTTCAGGTCCATCCTGCTCAGCCTGACCAGCCAGCTGGTCAACAGCGTCTATCCGGGCGTCGGCCTGTTGACCGCCGAGCTCGGCGGCCTGTTTCTGAACCACTATAACCAGGACCAGGAGCGGGAGGCTGATGCGGTCGGCCTGCGTTATGCGTTTGCCGCCGGCTACGACCCCCAGGCCGGGGCCGAGGTCATGCTGCGCATGGCCCACGAAGTGCCAGAAACAGCCACGGCCAACTTTTTTTCGTCCCATCCGTCCTCCCCGGAGCGGGCCAAAACGCTCCAGCGGCTCGCCGCCCAACTGAACGCCCAAGCCCCCGCCCCGTTGGGCACGGCCTTGTCAGAGCCGCCCAAGCGGCCGCTGGCGTCTCGGTTTGGACGCGACGAAGCAGCCTGTCGCCGGGCGCGCTCGTACTTCTACCGCGCCTTCGCCACCCGCTCCCTGGACCAAAAAGCGCGGCTCTACCACCGGGGCTTAGGCCTCTGCCCGCAGAGCCCCCGTGCGCATTTTGAGTTGGCCGAGGTCTATACCCGTCTGGGGCAGTTTGAACGCGCAGCCGCTGAGCTGCGGGCGGTGTTGCGCTACGACCCGGCCTATCCCGGTGCCCGGCAGCGCCTACGCAGCCTGCGGCAGCGCTGACGGCGCACCCCACGCTCGGCTGATGGCGGCACTCCGATCGTACCTCTGTTTCTACACTGGACTCAGCCTAGTCCGCCAATTCTGCATCCTCACCCCTCCCTCTGACAGATTGTGGCCCGAACGAAGGCCGGCTGGCAAGGCAGCCGCAATTTCTTTTCTTCCTGGCCGAAATAGCGTATGCTGGGTAGCTGTTCTGCAACCCGCACCCAGGAAGTGCCATGCGATCCCTCGTCAGATGCTGGGGCTGTGCGGCTCTGGTCACGCTTGTAGCCGCCACGCATGGACGAGTCGCCGCGTGTTTTGCCGATTTCTTTCAACAGCAAAAAGTCGGTCAGGAAATGACACTGACCGGGGAGTTCTACCGTTTTCCCCGAGCGCGTCGATTTTTTCGGCGTAACGAGAAGACCGGCCGCATTGACTATTTTACCTTTTTTGGCGTATCGGTTGTGCCGACCACGATTATCGGCAATGGGACCATGTCGCAGGAGGCGCGGCCGATCGACTCCCTGCTGTTGCTGTTCCCTGATGAGGACCTCGTCCGAGACCTGCCGCAGACCGGGGAACAGATCTGGTTCACCGGAACGCTGCTCGGCTATCAACACGGCACCAGCGGGATTACCGAAGTCTTCAGCATCGGCGGCCGGCCATATATTCTGCTCAAGCGTTTCTCTGACCAGGCACCGGATGCCCCGGGCCGCTAGTCGGCCTTGCCAAGCTCAAAAAAAATCTGCACGCTCGGAGAACTATGGCGTGGGATGCGTGGCTGACCCTGGCGGTCGTGAGCTTTGGTATCTGTGCCCTGATTCGGGACCTGTTGGCCCCGGACCTGATCTTTGTGGGTATGTTGGCCGTCCTGCTGGCGAGCGGTATTCTCTCGCCGCAGGAGGCGCTGGCCGGTTTTTCAAACCCGGAGATTCTCGCCATCGGTGCCTTGTTTGTGGTTGCCGGTGCGCTGCGGCAGACCGGCGCGCTGGGCTTTGTGGCAACGCGCCTGTTTGGGCAGATTACTAGCGACCGGCGGGCCCTGCTGCGCCTGATGCTGCCCACCGCCGGGATCTCGGCCTTTCTGAACAACACCCCGATTGTGGCTATGTTCACGCCGGTCGTGTTTGACTGGGCGCGGCAGCACAATGTGTCACCGTCGCGCTTTCTCATTCCGCTGTCCTACGCCACGATTCTGGGCGGGGCGTGTACCCTGATCGGGACATCTACCAACTTGGTGGTGAATGGCTTGCTGGTCAGCGCCGGACAGCCCGGCTTGGCCTTCTTTGAGTTGAGCGCGGTCGGGCTGCCGTGTGCCCTGGTCGGCCTGGGCTTTCTGGTGCTTGCCGGTCGCGCCCTGCTGCCCGATCGCAAGGAGTTGCTGGAGAGTCTGGGGGAAACGAGCCGCGAGTATCTGGTTGAACTCGAGGTAACGGCTGAGTGTCCTCTGGTCGGCCGCCAGATTGAACAGGCCGGGCTGCGCCACCTGCCCGGCCTGTTTCTGGTGCGTATCGAACGGCCCGAGGGAGTCGTCTCCCCGGTCGGACCGCAAGAGCGGATTCGGGTTGCCGACCGCCTGATCTTTACCGGGGTGGTGTCAACGATTGTTGATTTGCAGAAGGTCCGGGGGCTGGTACCGGCCGGGGAGCACCGCGAAGGAGTCGGGCGGGTCGGCGAGGGCAATAATCTGAGTGAGGCGGTCGTGTCTGAGGACTCACCGCTGAATGGGGTGACGATTCGAGACGCGAACTTCCGCACCCGCTACGGCGCGGCGGTGGTTGCCGTGCATCGCGGGGGACGCCGGCTGAGCGGAAAAATCGGCGATATTCTGCTCCGCGCCGGTGATACCCTGTTGCTCGAAGCCTCGGCCGGTTTTGCCCGGACCTATCGCAACTCGGCCGACTTTTATCTGGTGTCTGAGATCGCTAACAGCGCGCCGCCGCGCTACGATAAGGCCATTCCGGCCCTGCTCGCCCTGCTCGTCCTCATCACCACCGTGACCCTTGGGGTGTTGCCGATGATGACCGCGGCGCTGCTGGCCGCGTTTGCCGTTATTGTGTGCGGCTGTCTGTCGGTGGGCGAGACCCGCAGGGCCGTTGATGTCTCGGTGTTGATTCTGATCGCTGCCGCGTTCGGGGTTGGCAGAGCGCTGGACAAGACCGGGGCGGCCGGTTTTCTGGCCTCTTTCCTGGTCAATGTTGGTGAGGGGCTGGGACCGCTGGGGGTGCTGGCGCTGGTCTATCTAGTCACCCTGGTCTTCACCGAATGTATCTCCCACGCCCCGGCCGCGGTACTGATGTTCCCCGTTGCGACCGAGACCGCCCAGCAGTTTGGGGTGGATGTCCGGCCGTTTGCGATCGCGATTGCGATTGCCGCCTCGGCCGCGTTTGCCTCGCCACTCAGCTATCAGACGCATCTGATGGTCTATGGACCGGGGGGTTATCGGTTTACCGATTTTCTGAGGATCGGCATTCCGCTTGACCTGTTGATCTTCGCCGTGGCTATGCTGTGTATTCCGTGGGTCTGGCCGTTGTGAGCCGGGACGGGGCTTCGCCTGACCCAAGAGCAGTCAGACGGACTCTGTTTATCCCTTATATCCCTGAAAACCTGCCAACAACTCCGCAAACGACTGCGGTTTGTAGCGGGTGAAGCCGTCTTCATCCACATAGACAAAGTCAAAGGGAGCAGTCGCCTGCACCGCGTTGATATCCTCACACCATTGCCGCAGTCGCTCCATTTTTTTCGGCACGTCCAGGTCTTCCCGCCCCTTGGTCTCGACGATAATGACCTGTCCGTTGCTCAGCTTCACCAGAAAATCGGGGTAGTAGTGAGAGAGGCCGCCGTCTGTAGCCGCCGCGTAATCCAGCTTGAAATGGACGGCCAGATAATTCTTGGCGTAGGACACCACATCGTCGCATTGCTCAAGAAAAGCGGCAAAGGTCAGCTCAAAGCGACTCTCCCCGACGATCCGGTTGAAGACACTCTTCTTGGGCAGCAGACAGCCTTGGTCCTTGACCACAAAGGGCCGGGTATTGCGGAGCTTGATGGTATCGCGGATTTCCGCCTTGCCCTTGTCTTGCACAGTCAGGGCATTGATCGCCCGCTTGAAGGTTTCGACCAGGGTCTTTGTGGCTGCCGGTTCTGACAGGTTTCTCAGGGTGGTGGACGAGGCCAGTTCGACCGTCTGCCCAAACAGGTCATGCTGCACAAAGTTTTTCAGCTTGCCGTAGAGAACATCGTAGCCGCTGACCAGACGCAATTCCTGCATAAGGGTGTGGGTGAAATATCCGATGACACTGCGATAGTCGGCTGCGCCGGCCGGGTTGAGGTGTGTCGTATGGGCGTCCTGGCCGGTGACGATATCCTTGAAGACGATAGGGCGTTGCCCGACCTGGCTGAATTGCCGGTAGGGCACGGGCTGGGGCCGCATGGCGCTGGGGTCAAGAGCGGCCAGGTTCCTGTATTCCCGATAGAGACGGGGCGTGAGGATGGGCAGCTCGATATCGAGGGCTTCGATGTTCTTGGCGTTGTTTTCGGTGTCAACCTCCACGACGAGGGGTAGCCTGGACTGTGCGCCTTCGCCCATCGCCATCCGTTCCAACTCCACGCCCTCGGCCTGGATTGATTCCACAAAATCCATGAAGGCGTCTGTGCCGACAACGCTGACGTTTTCCTGTACATTGCCGCCGTACATTTTTCGCAAGCCGCGGCCGAGCGTCTGTTCGGGCAGGATGTTGCTCGTGGCCGAATAGGCGCGCAGGCCGACAATGGTCGTCACGTTGCGCACATCCCAGCCCTCCTTGAGCACAAGCACCGAGACAATCGCCTTGTAGGGGCTGTCCGGCGCGTCAATGGTGTTCGACAGTTCACGCAGTTTTTGCATCTCTTCTTTGGCTCTACCGGTCTGGGCCTCGGAAATCTCGCCGTTTTTCTTGGTGTGAATGACCAGAACGGCGTTTTTCAGGTCGGGGTAGCGGCCTTCCAGATAGGTGGCGACCTCATCGCAGTTCCTGGTGTCGTCTGTCATCACGAAGAGAATGGCCTTTTTGCCCAGCTTCTCGTGCTCGGCATACGCCTTCCGCCACTCGATTACGCCGAGATCAATGTAGTCGGCGTATTTTTCGGTGTACTTGGTGCTCTGCTGTTCAAGCAGCTTGGCCCGGCTTGGGGCGTCGGGCAGGACCGGATGCTTGACGATGTTCTGGGCAATGGCTTCAACCAGCGCATAATCGGCTACGGTCTGCACGAAGAGCGCCCCGTTGTGGTGTTTGGGTGTGGCGGTCACATCCACCTGCAAAGACAGGGCTGTCCCCTTGTGCCTGAGACGGTTGTGGATATCTTCAATGGACTTGAACCAGGCCAGCGTCCTGTCGTGGATGTGGTGCGCTTCGTCATTCAGGACGGCCAGTTCGTCAATGTCCCGGACGATCATGCCCAGGTCCACCTTCGAGTCGGTTGTTGCGCCGGTCGGCCGTGTGCCTAGAAAATAGTCCGTGCTGTTCTCGTCGTCCGGGGAGGCTGGCGCGTCGTCGCCGGCATAGACGCGGTGGATATTGGTCAGAAAGATGTTGCCGGTGGGCCGCGTCACCCGCACCTCGTCTTGCCGGTGCAGGGTCAGCTGAAAATCGTCTCGCCAGTTGCGACCGCCAAAGCTGTTGTCGGGGATGACCGGGTCGGCGAAGAAGATGCGCAAGCCCTGGAAGTCCTTGTAAATGCGGTCCAGGACAATGATGTTCGGCGCAATGACCAGAAAATTGCGGGCCAGCTTGGAATCCGGCTCGTAGAGCTTGTGAAAATAGCTCCAGGCCAGCACGAGACTCAGCACCTTGGTCTTGCCGGTGCCGGTCGCCATTTTGACCACAAAGCGTCGCCAGGTCTCGTCAAACATGCCGGTAGAAACCGCGCCGCTGCTGTCGAAGCGCATCAGGTCGTATGTGTCTCTGAGGCCGACCACGTCGCACAGGTAGATAATCGTCTCGACCGCTTCCCGCTGGGCAAAAAAGTACCGGAACTCCGCGGTGCTGCCATCGGCATGCTCCAGCAGATGGGGTTCCTCAAACCACCAGTTGAGCAGGCTCCTGCTTGTCGGGCGTGCGCCGGCATAAGCGCCGGTGCGGAACGCCTGCACCTGACGCCGAAGCTCGGCCACCAGCGGCGGCATCAGCTTTTCGGCACTGCTCTCCCGCAGGGTTTCGTCCGCAGGAAACCAGCGAAGCTCCGGGTCGAGAATCGCGTGGGGGGAATCGGGAAAGTCGGGGTGGAGGGCCATAGTCAAACTCCACGGTCAGCCGGGTTTATGGGCAGAGATCTTTCTTGAGCAGGTGTGTATGCTTCCTGGTTTGGTAAACTTTGCCTCCAACGATTTGCTTGAAATCGGTGTGGAGCTTCTTATCGGCAGAGACCAACAAGCCAGCCCTGCTGACCTGAGCCAGAGCAAGGATATATGGGTCATCCGAGCACAATTGTGACAGTTTTGCTTTCTTCTGCTCAACATATTCCGGGCGGCAGTTTTTGAGTTTTCCGTCCCGGCTGTATACCTCAAAACGCTTTCTCATTTTCGGGTACTTCTCTAATTCATCCTTTATTTTACCGGCTGGTGAATAGGCAATTTTCCCGTTCTTGCTGTCTACCCAATTCCTCACGGGTTCCATATCTTTATTGTCTGGAACGAGAAACAGGCCGTACATATTCGTGTCCAGAATCAGGCACATCATTTCGCCCTCAATCAAGACCGAGCAGCTTGTCCGATTCTTTGAGAAAGAAGTCCCGGTAGCTGGCTGGTACCTTGAGCAGGTTCGCCTGTTCGTCAAACGTGATGTTATGAACCTTGACCTGATTGCCGGCCGGCTCCAGATAAATGAGTGAAACGTCTTCCGGCGCAATTCTCTTTTTCATGATTTCGATGCGGGCGCGGTCAACCATATAGTCGCTGTGGGTTTCAATAACAAAATTGCGTCTCTGACGTTTGAGAAGATTGACTAACAGGGATGACAGTTCTGCTTGACCTTTGGGGTGCAAGTGGACCTCCGGTTGCTGCATCAGAAATATCGTCGTTCGAGGATCGGCGAGCAAACGCACCAAAATAGGCAACACCTGGTTTACGCCATACCCGACATCTATCATATTGGCTTTTGGTCCCCTGACCTTGATTTGCAGTTGAAAGGGGTCGCCCATAGACTTTCCGAACCTTCTGACATGAATATTTGCAAACAACCCCGACGATTTGCCGAATTCGATCAACCCCTCCTTGAGTTTTTCCCACCTCTCCTTATCTGCTGACTGAGATATATCCCTGAGGACCATTGGGATATCGCTCCCCTCAGGGTTGATATTTTCTTTCAAGGGATCGTAGGTCCGCTGCGGCTTGGAACGTATTGGCGCAAAACTATAGCTGCCCCATGCGTCCTCAATATCTCCCAATTTAGAGAATTCTTCTATACAAAGACGAAACTTTTCTTCTTTGGGCGGTAGCTTCTTTGGGTCTTCTCGAAATATGTAGCGCGAGTACCCCAGCATTGTAAAGGCACTCACACCAAAAAAGGGCAAAAGTACTCTGACGCGAAATTTTTTGTTTCCGTCCTCTTCGGAAAAATCGACAACTTTGAACTCGCGACGGGCACTGTCGTTTTCGTCCAACTGTTCAGCGTCTTGTTCTTCCTTGACAAGGACGATCTCATTGCCAGGGAAAATAATCTTCTGTTCCTGGATAACGGGTTCGGAGCCTTTTTCTGTCAGCTTCGCAAAATACTCGATCCTCCTATTTTCAGATTGGAATTCAAAGCCCAATAGAAAACTTTTCTTCCGAGGGCTGGATTTCCTTACAATGTCCGCAAACGCGCCCATCTGGTACGGATCGGCGTTGAAGTCCAAATCTGTTCGATATGTTCTCGACCCGATAAAGCTGTGCAGTGTTTGAAAACAGCCGAGCACGGTAGATTTTCCAGTGCTGTTCTCGCCGACCAGAAAGGTCAAGGGGCGGATGTTGAACTCTTGTCTGCCGGCGAAGCAGCGGACATCTTCGATTGTCAGCTTTCGGATATTCACACCGTTACCTCTACGATGGTCATGGTGTCATTGCCGAAGATGTCCACGACCTTCACCGCAATTTTGCGCCGACCCGGGCGGCATTCGTGGGCGACGCTTGTCAACTCCAGACGGCGGTCTTTTCTGGTGCGGAAGCTCTGCCACTCGTTCTCGAAGATGAAATCTCCGGTCCACTGTTCTTCAATTGCCCCTGTTTCAGGATTCTGTACGCTGATGATCTCACGTTTGCTCTCAAAATCAAAGTCTACAGACCAGTAGTCAATCCAGTCCGTCCAATGGCGGGTCAGCGGCTCGCGGGTGACACTGCCGCTCCCGTCTTTGGACAGCCTGACAATCTGGCCGTGTTCAACCACGATCTTGCTGCCGGCCTTGGTGCTTGCCGTGAGTGCGGCCTCAGCGTTGGCAATCGAGTCCTGCGAGTAGAACACCGAGAAGTCTGTCAGTTCAATTGCCACCGTGGCCGGCTGGGTTTTCTTGCCGGTTTTGACACGCGGCCTGACCTCAATGAACGATACATCGTGAAAGACGACCTGGTTCTTCTCTACCGCCCGCTTGTCGAAAACCTCGGCAGGGATGTACTTGGGCGCGATGTCAATACCCTTGGCCCGCGCCTCGTCGAGGACATTGGGGAACAGGCCCATCTCGAACTCGAAGCCGAGAATGTCCACCTTGGTGATGCGCTTTTTCCGACACTCAAGCATGATCTCTTCCACAAACAGCCGGGTGACGGGCAGATTCACCGGCCCCACAGTGACAAGCCGGCCGGCCTTTGTGCCGTGGAAGGCGGCAAAGTTTTCCACCCGCTCCGCCCGGTAGGCTTTGAGAATCAGGTCAAGGAAGGCGGTTTCCTTTGCCTCTGCCTGATGCCGCTGTTCTTCCTCGCGCAGGTTGGGGTTGAGGCCGACAAAGTGCTGCCGTTCGTACTTGCCGAGGTTGAGGATTTCAAAGGCGCGGTAGTCCCTGCCCTCGGCTTTCAACTGCCGCTGTACGCCGATCATGCGTTTGCGTGTGGTGTGAATGGCGAATTTGCCGAGGTCAGCGCACATCCACTTGCGGCCCAGCTTTTCCGCCACTGCGGCCATAGTACCCGAGCCGCAGAAGAAGTCGGCAACAAGGTCGCCTTCGTTGGACGAGGCTTTGATGATGCGTTCAAGCAGGGCTTCGGGTTTTTGAGTCGCGTAGCCAGTAATTTCACCTGATGCTGTGCGTGTCCCAAATCCAAGAATGTCTGTCCAAAGGGAATCAACGGCAGCCTGGGCTTCGTCCAGATAGTATTTTTTGTACTTCTGACCAGTGCTAGATACATGAATGAGTCCTTCGGACTCCATTTTAGCGATAGATTTTTCGGAATAGTCCCCCAGTTGTACGGCTTTATAGAGTCGTCCGGTATCCTTTTCGGTATAGCGGTAGGCAGCCTCTTGATCTTTATTGAGAGCTTTGAACGGCTGATTGAATATCCATCCCTTGGATTTAGAATAGAACAGAATCGTGTCGGTGTTGCGCGGTAATTGGCGTGATTTCCCCTTTGCTCCTTTTCCTGCTGCGTCTCTCCGCCACCCAAGCGTGTTTCTATACCCGCTCTCGCCGAACGCTTCATCCAGAACTTCACGAATGTGGTGGTCAAGGCGCCAGTCACAATGCACATAGATGCTGCCGTCCTCGGCCAGCAGATCCCGCATCAGCACCAGCCGCTCATAGATCATGGCGATGAAGGAATCTGCGCCTTTGCCCCAGGTATCGCGGTAAGCTATTTCTTCCAGGATGTTGGGCCTTTTGGTGAGCGTATCGCCGCCCACCTCAATGTCCATTGAAAAATCCGCGCCTACGTCGAAGGGCGGATCGATGTAGATCAGCTTGAGGCCGCCCTGCTGCTCAATCTCCCCGCGGAGCGGCCCGTCCTTCAGGGACGACAGAATCAGCTTGTTATCGCCCCAGATGAGCTTGTTGGTCCAGCCTTTTCGCTGTCTTCCCCGCGCATCAAACAGGGCCATCTGGGCTTTGGTGTCCTCTGGTTTTTCCGCCCGTGGCTCATCGACGTGCTCAATGGTCTGAAATGGCAGCACGATAGTGCAGACTTCGTGAGTCTTGCCATTCCAGACTAACTCGACTTCGCGCTTGTCCTCAAACAGCAGGAAGCGGTACTTGTCCGGCAAAGGGCGGTCCGCCTCCAAGTAGCGGACGACCTCCTGCTTCTCCTGGTCGCTGAGCCTGACCATCACCATGTTCCCCTAAAACGGCAGGAAGCGACGGAACAGGCTGTCGTCGTCTTCGGCCCCAGGGGGTGGGCCGGGTGCTTCCTCGTCTTCGTCGTCCGAATCGGCGAAGGGGTTCAGGCGGGCGAACAGGCCCGGCTTGACGACCACGTCTCCCTCTCTGGGCTCCACGTCTTGTGGGCTGGCGTAGACCGGCATCTCTGAGCGGACATTCTCTTCGATGTACCGCCGGCCGATGAGGTGGTCTGCGTTTTCTGGGCCAAAAGGCCACAGCGAACACGCGCCAAGCGTCAGACACCACGCCAAGCCCAGGAACCTACGTTTCATTGCCTTGCTTGATCCTCTTGTTGATGCGGGCCGGCTATTCGGCCGGTGGCCCGAACAGGGTGCGCAGGCTGATGTCTCCGAGGAGCAGGAAGACCGCGGCAATAATCATGATGTTGTCCATCGGATGCAGATGCTTGCGTTTGCCCTCCCGCTTTTGGGCAACCAGTTCTTGGGGGTTGGGGTTGAGCTTGCCACCGCTGCCCTCGGCCAGGGCGCGGAGCAGGGCGCGGTTGGGGTGCTGCTGGCGGTACTCGTCGAGTGAGGCATCGGCCGTGCGGCTCACCATTACGGTTTGGGTCTTCTGGTTGACGACTTTGCCGCCTTTGCGCTTGATGAGCGTGACCGGAAAACTCCCCTGGTGCCGCCGTGCCATGACCGCCTCATACACCCGCGGGGCGACCGGCATCAGGGTGATGAGATCACTGGTTGAGCCTCGGGGCAGGCGGGCCTGTAACAGGCCGCTCTGGTCGCTGTCATACGACTCAACCCGCAGCACGGTCCGGTTGTGCCGCTGGGGCGTACTGATCCGATACTCCCAGGCGGCCTCGTCTCGCATTGACCAGCGCACGGCCTGCGACCAGAACTTGCCGAAACCCGGCCAGCGAATCCACTCGCCCGCCCCGCTGCCGCTGGGGTCAAAGGTGACGGCCACGACCTTACCAAGCCCGTACTGCCAGGTGGCCAGAATCGGGTCGCGTTCTTCTTTGGCATCGGTATAGAGCTGAACCTTTGCCCCTTGCTTGGGGTTGGTGAGCATGTATTCGTCAAGGTCGGGAAAGTCCTTCAAGCCGCGCAGAATCTGGCCGCGGACCCCGACCAGGGGCTGGATCTCTTTGGGTCCCTGCTCCTCTTCATCTTCCTCGTCGTCCTCGCCGATGGTCTGCCTGGTGTCTTTGACCAGCAGCTGGGGGAGCTTTGTCACATCGGAGACATGATAGAAACGCCCCTTGGTTTTTTCGGACATATAGGACAACAGCCGAAGATTGACGGTGTCCGCCCCGATGCGGATCGTGGTAATCGAAATCTGCCGCTGGGTAATCAGATTGATCAAGGGGTAATGGTCGGCGGGGCTGCGGTTGGTGTCCCCGTCGGTCAGGAGGATAATGTGGCGGATCGTCCGACGGGTCCGTCCCAACTGGTCAGCCGCCATTTCCAGGGCTCTGAAAAAGTCGGTGCCGCCCCCGTACTGGAGGCGTTCGATCTTGTCGTTCAACTCGCCTCGATTCTGGGACAGGGGTTTCAGGGTGGACAGGACGTAGGCTTCTGAATCAAATGCGACTGCCCCGGCCAGATCGTTATCCTTGAGTTGACGCAGTACGGCCAGGGCCGCCTGTTGCGCGTAGTGCATTTTCTGGCCGTCATGCAGCCCCCGGACCTTGCTGTTGTAGCCCATGCTGTTGGAGCGATCGATGATGAGGAAGAGCGCAATCGGGATGCGTTTCTTTTTGAGCTTTTGGGGTTTGGGCGGCGGTTGCTCCTGGAAGGTGATGGGTAGGATTCGCTCAACCGGCGTATCTCGAAAGGCCAGATCGCCAAAAGAGCGGGTGCCGCCGGCCATCAGAAAGCCGCCACCAAAATCGCGCACATAGCGCTCGATAACGCGCATCTGTCGGTCGGTGATACCGCCCCGACCGATATCGTCAAACACCAGGCAGTGGTAATTGAGCAGATCTGACAACCTGGTCGGTAAGCCCTCGGGACGGCGAAACTCAATATCGACTTCCTTGAGCTGGAGGGCGCGGGCCAAGTGGGTACGCGGGTTGTCGGTAATGATCAGGGAGCGCACCTTGCCCGAGACGGCTAGGGTGGCGTGTTGGCGGTTATTGCCGGCTACGGTATCCGGCTTGGCCTTGATCTCGACCCGCAGCAGATAGTTGCCGGGCTGCATGATCTGGGCTGGGACTTCAAAAACCGACAGGCCGGGCCCGAGCTGTACCGCCTGGCTGGTCAGCCGGTCCCTGTTGGCGTGGATGATCACCCGGCCCCCAGCCGTCTGTGTATTCCCGTTGCGGACCACCAAACGCAGGGTAAACACGCTACCCTCGCGCACCAGGGGGGGGGTGACGAATTTCTCCAGGGAGATTTCGGGCTGTTGCCCCGAGGGCGGGATGACCGGGAAAATAGTCACGCCCATTTGGCGCGCCAGGGCTACATGCTGGCGGGCCGAACCGCTTGTCTCATTGCCGTCGGTCAGCAGCAGCAGGCGCTTTTGGGCCTGCTCGGGGTAGAGAGCAAACACCCGCTCCAGGGCTTCGGCGATATTGGTCCCGCCGCCGGTGTGGGTCTCGTCCGGGTCAAGGCTTAGGCTGACCGAGGTCGGTGGCCCGGGCGGGACGAGCAGGGTGGTGTCGGTGGCAAATGCCAGCGCGGCAAACTCGTCGTCGGCGGTCAGATAGCCGCGCAGCTGGGCCAGGTAGTCGTTCATCCACCGGCGGCCCTCCCGCGAGATGCTGTCGGACGTATCAAGGGCCGCTACAAGGGCGAGGGTATGCTCGGACAGGGTGGTCTGGAGGTTGAGGCCGGCCAGGGCGGCAACCAGGGCGACCGCGGCCAGGGTTCGGAGGACAACGGCGCTGAATAACACGCCCCGGCCGCGCTGCCAGAAGAGCGGGAGCCACAGCAACGGGAGCAGGGCCAACAGCCAGAACCAGCCTGGGTCAAAGAAGACATAGCTGCGTCCAAAGATATCGTAGCTCATTGTGCCCTCGCATAGCACCACAGCGCGTATAGCCATTCTACAAACAGCAGCGCTGCCGCGGCGTAATACAGCAATTGGCCAAACTCAATCGGCATCGTGCGACTGACCTCTTGGGGAGCCTCGGAGGTCTCCAGGAGCGTTGAAACCGTCTCTGAACTCCGATCGGGTTGAGCGTAGCGTCCGATGTCCGACTCGATTTCGTCAAACAGGTTGGCGTACCATATGGCTTGGTAGTCGCCGTTTTGCAGCCGGTAGGCACCCACATGTGGAATCTCAATTGCGGCGGCTTTGGCCGGTCGCGTTTCGCCGTTGGGCAGGGTCAGCTCAAGCGTTTCAACGGCAACAGAGGCCGGCACAAAGAAGGTCTCACCGGGCGTGGTCAGGGCCGGTACGCTGGGGTCTGGTGGCAGCAACCAACGCACCGCGTTCAGAAAAAGGAGCAGCAGGCTCAGATTATCGGAGTCGGTC
The DNA here is from genome assembly GCA_965200965.1 of uncultured Binatia bacterium (SeqCode). Taxonomy (GTDB): domain Bacteria; phylum Desulfobacterota; class Binatia; order Bin18; family Bin18; genus JAAXHF01. Next base: position 1,635,471 of record OZ241744.1, on the reverse strand, counting down.
AGATTCCCCCGGCCCAGGTCAAAGGCCAGGCACACCACCCGGTAGCCATCTTTTTCACCGGTCAACGCCAGCGGCACTTCGCCGGTATCGGTCCGAGACGAGATCAAGACCTGGGCCCACGACGGCAGGGCCAGCACACGGGCTTTCTTGAGCGGCAGGGCGTCAACATACTGGAGGTTGTGCAGGATCTGGTGGCTTTCGCGCCAGTCCAGGATGCTCAGGTCTTCTGCTTCGGCAACGACCGGAAAGAGCGGATTGTTCAGGGGGGGGAAGACGTACAAACTGCTGGCGACAACCGCCGGGCTGGGGACAAACTGGTGAAACAGGATGATATCCTGGGCGTCCAGACTGAGGGTGGAAAACTCCTCCGGCGTGATCGCGGTAAGGCTGAGGTTCGGAATTGAGCGGCTGACCTGCTGCAGTTCGCGGCGCAGGCTGGCGGTGGCCGAGACCAGGACGAGGCGACGCTCACGCCCCTGGGCTACCCAGGCCAGAGCTTGGTTGTCAACCGCCAGGCCGTCGCCGGGGCTGAGGCGGGCGACCAGCTGGCCGGCCTCGGGAAAGTCGCTGACCGAAAAGGACGCGGTTTCTCGGGACGGCAGGCTGAACGCCCGGTGAAAGATCTGGCGCTCGTTCAGGTGGACCGTCAGGGTGCCGCGCTTGGTGCGCGAGGCATAATTGCGGACCAAAATATAGGCGCGGGCCTGCGAGTAGTGCTGGAACGGATTTTGGTGCAGGTTGAGCGCGGCCAGCGCGATATTATCATCGTTGCGACCGACCTGATGATACACCAGATTCGTCAGTTGATCTTGGGACAGGCTGAGTTGGGTCTGCGGCACGTCGGTGAAGACATGGACGCTGGCCCGGTGTCCAGTTCGGTCGCGCTGAGCCAGGGCCAGCCCGACCCCCAGGTCGAGATTGGTTGTGCTGTCTTCGGGCTGCAACGATTCGAGCAGGTGCAGAAAGACCCGGTGGTCGGTGGTGAAGCCGCTGACCACCCGGGGGCGGGCTGCCACGCGGATCAGCATCACCTCGTCCAGCGGTCCGAGGGAGCGCACGACCTGGGTGGCCTGCTCGCGGGCCAAGCTAAAGCGCTGGGTATTGCCCTCGCGGACCTGCATACTGGCCGATACATCAAAGACCAGAATGTGTCGGTGGCCCCGGACCTCAGTGACCGTCTGGGGGCGGTAGGGGTGTAGCAGGCCGCTCAGCAACAGGAGGAGCAGCAGGGCTTGAATCAGAAACAGCAGGCTCGGAAAAAATCGCCGAACACGGACGGTATCCTCCCTGATTTCGCGCCAGAACATCAGGCTGGACACCTCGACCTGTTTCCGCCAGCGTTCCCGCAGGTAGACCAGGACCAGAATACCCAACAGGGCAAAAAGCGGCAGGGCGGCGGGATTTAAAATACCCATGACATGCGTCCTCGGCCCACTGTCTTAGCGTAGGGTCAGCAGCCCGGTCCGGGTGAGTTCCTGGCTGACCACGCTCGTCACTGTTTGGTGTGTCGATACCTGGCTGTACAGCATCTGGTGTTGGTGACAAAAGTCGCGCACGGCGCTGAGGTGGGCCTGGAGGAGTTCCTGGTAGCGGCGCAGATTGGCCTCGCTGAGGGTAATCCAGCGCTCGGCCCCGTCTTCAACATCGTACAGTTTGCCGCGTCGAAAGAGCTGCCTGGGTTCCAACTCGCCGGCACCCAAGACATGGATCACTTTGACCTCATAGCCGCGCGCTTTGAGAAAAGCCAGGGACTCTTCGTAGTGGCCGGCCGGCGTCATGAAATCCGAGATGATGATCGCCACCCCGGGTTCCAGGGTTTGACCGATATAGGCTCGGAGGGATTCTCGCAGATAGGTCTTGCCGACCGCAGACAGGCTGTCCAGAAACGGAGCGACACGGAAAAACCGATTGCGGTGGCGCAGAAACGGGGTAGCCCGAAAAGGAGGCGTGTTTGTGTCGGCGACGGTCAGAGCAATCAGCCGCACGGTGTTATTGCTGGCCAGTACGACATAGCTCAGGGCTGACATCACCTCCAGCGCAAACCTGAATTTCTCGTCCGCGGCCGGCACACCCATCGAGGCGCTGGTATCGAGGAAGAGGTGGAACGGAATCTCGCGTTCGGCGGTAAAGGTTCGAACCATGAGTTGATTGAGCCGGCCCAGGGCGTTCCAGTCCAGATGTCGAAAATCGTCCCCGGGCGAGTATTCCTTGAAGGATTCAAACTCGATGCCCGAGGCTTGGCCGGTGCGGGGAATCGGGGTTTCACCAGGACGGTTGCCGCGCGCCGTTCGGACGCGAATGTGAAACCGATTCAGGGTCTTAAAAAAAGCGGAATCGAGGCTGGCCACGGGCGAATCCGACCTATTGAAGTTTACGCGCGCTTTTGAGGATGCGCTCAATCAGGCTATTAGGATCAACGTTATCCGCCTCAGCCGCAAAATTGAGCACTAGGCGATGGTTGAGCGTCGGGCCGGCAACCCGGTTTACATCGTCGTAGCTGACATTGGCCCTGCCGTTCAGCAGAGCCACGACTTTTGCCCCCAGCATCAGGGTTTGGCCACCGCGCGGGCTTGAACCAAACGAGACGTAGCGGTTGATCTTGTCGTCTTTAGGCAGCGTGACTGTGGCCTTATCCTCGGGACTCATATAGTTCGCTTCGGCCGGAATGGTGGCATGAATCAGGGCAGCGATATATTCTTCTATGTGCGGGGCGACAATGACTTCACGCACGAGGTGGCGCAGCGCCATGATTTTTTCCGCGGCCGCGTCCTGCGCAAAGACCGGCTGAATTTCGGGCAGTTCGGTCGCTGTGGTCGCGCTGATAATACGCTGGACTTCCTGGTGGGTCGGGTAGCGCAGGCGAACCTTGAAGAAAAAACGGTCGAGTTGGGCTTCGGGCAGCGGATAGGTGCCCTCCATCTCAATTGGGTTGAGCGTCGCCAGGACAAAAAAGGGCGGTGCCAAGCGGTGGGTAGTGCCGGCCACCGTTACCTGGAGTTCGGCCATCGCCTCAAGCAGCGCGGCTTGGGTTTTTGGGGTGGAGCGGTTGATCTCGTCGGCCAGCAGGACGTGGGAGAAGATCGGTCCGGGGACAAACGTAAACTCGCGCCGGCCGTCCTCGCTGTCCATCACCATACGCGTGCCAGTGACATCGGCCGGCATCAGGTCAACCGTAAACTGAATCCGGCTGAAACTGAGGTTCAGTGCTTCGGCCAGCGAGCGGACGATCAGCGTCTTGCCCGTTCCCGGCACCCCTTCGATCAGGACATGGCCGCCGGCAAAAAAGGTGATCAAGATGTTTTCAATCAGTTCGTCATGGCCAACAACGATCCGAGCCACTTCCGACTGGATGCGGCGAAACGTTTCCTGGAACTCGACCACGAGGCCGGCCGCGGGAACTTCACTCGCGGGTTGGCTCAGCGTTTCGCTCATCTCGACTCCCCTCGGGAAAATAGATGTTTGACAATGGCTTCGTACTCAGGCGGGATCTTGGCCTTGCGGATGGCGTCGTCCAAGGACTGCTGTTGGCTCAGCTTGCGGCGCGATTTGCTGGGCGGGAGTTCACCCTCGTACTTGACCGGCTCGCCGTCGCCACCCCGGGTGAGTTCATAGGTGCTGTCCAGCGATAACTGAAAGGTCTGCCCATCGTTGCCCGGAGTGGTCCTCTTGCCAAACAGGTTTGAGTCTGTTCCGCTGCCGGCACCCGCCCCGCCCGTGCTGCCGCCACTGCCCGGCATTGGCGGGGTCTGGGGTTGAAAGCTGCCGGGCGCGTTTTTCCGGTCCAGGCGAGCTTGGCTGAGTTGCCGCAAGCCGCTGCCCCGGGCCGGTGCCTGGGCTCCGGGACCGGCTTGGCCGGCCATGGCCGGACCGTCCGTCCGGGTTGCTTCACGCGTGCGGCCGCCCCGGGGCCTGTCCGTGCCCTGAACCGGAAAGTCGGCCTCGTCTTTGGGCGTGTTGGCCAGCCGCAGGCCGTCGATCTCTCGCTCCGGGAGGGGAGGCGTGGGGGGCGCGTCGGACCGCTCTGGACTGGGCGGAATCGACAAGCCGTGCAGGGTGTCCCGGATCGACTGCTGGAGTTCCTCCGACAGCGAGGCCAGGGTTTGCAGGGCCGGGTTGGTCGTGTCGTCACTGGCCGTACTGGGGATGACTTCTTGATCGTTGGTCGTCGCCGGCGTGTCCTGGGGCGGGAACATGCCGCTCTTGCCCCAGTTTTCGGACGCCGGCGGCAGAAGCGACATTTTTTCGTCAAGCAGCTTTGTCATCCGTTCAGGCAAATTCCGGGCCAGATACTGCATGCTGACTAAGCTGAACGGATCGTCCTGCTGACTGGAAGATAAAGACGGAATCAGGGCGGTCAGGCTCAACACGCCAAGCGCGGCCAACAGGGGCAGAATGGTCCACGGAATCCGGCCCGGGGCGACCTTTGGTATTTCCCACTCGGACAGCCGGGCGGTGGTATCGGCGAGCAGATGCGGCCACAGCCGGGAGGGTGGTTCTCTGCCGACCGCGCCGTCTTGGAGTTGGGCGGCCAGGGTTGACACGCGTTCCTGCAGGCCAGCGTGCTGATCGGCTCTGCGGGCGGCGAGGACGGTATTCGCCCACTCCCGGATACCGAGACGCAGGCTCAAGACGAGCAGGCCGAGCAGGCCGAGGCCGAGCGGCCAACTGATCCAGGCAAAAACGGACGAGGCCAAATCTATCTTATAGGCGCATACGATCAGGACGCTGGCAACCAGGGCCAGCGCCGTCCCAAACATGTACACACGGTGTTGAAAGGTGTACCGGTTAAACCGTCCCCGCAGTCGTCGCAGTCGGTCTTCTATGTCTGCCAGGGCCAGCCGCTCCTGTGTTCCTGGGACGCCTGCCATTGCTGACTCCCTCCCCCAGGCCCACAAAATAGTTGACAGCATGACACAGGTCAACTCAGAAAAAAGCTGCCCCAGCCCTGTTCATAATCTCCACACGGACCGATGCTCTTGGCGGAGGACCAGCCTATCGTCTATACACCCATCCATGACTGCGTATGTCGCTGTCCGTCACGCAGTCCTCAGCCTGGTCGGTCTGCTGGCCTTGCTGGTGGGCGGCTGTCACGATCCCTTGCAGCCGCCGCATATCGTCCCCGAGTTGCACAACTGGCCTGAGACCTACCACGGCACGCCAGGGCTGCGGCTGCATGTTTTTCAGACCGGCTCAATGACCCTGTCGAGCCGACTGGTGTATGAGGGTGGCAGTGTCTTCGGCCAGACACAGCTGGATGTGCTGGTGTTTGCCATCCAGCATCCCCATCAGGGGCTCATCCTGGTTGGCACCGGGCTTAACCGGGCGCTGGCCGATTCCGTAGCCGATGGTCCGCAGACCTATCTGGAAACGCCCTTGTCGGTGCTCGGACGGGCCCGGCTGAGCGCTGGCCAGGACATCGTCGCCCAACTCCAGGCCGCCCGGCTGCCGGCGGATGAGACGACGCACATTATCCTGCCCGATCTGCGGCCCGACCACGCCGGTGAATTGGAGCATTTTTCTGGGGCGACGGCGGTGGTGACCAGCGCTGAGCACGCCGCAGCAATCGGACAGACCGGGTTGGGAGCGTATCTGCCCAAAGAGTATGACCAAGTCGCGCAGTGGCAGTTCATAGATTTTGGACAGGCCGAGCCGCTTGGCCTGCTGCCCGCCGCCCAGGACCTGTTCGGCGACGGCAGTGTTATCCTGCTCGACGCCAGCGGCATGACCGCGGGTGGGCTGGCAGTGCTCGTCCGGCTGCCCACGGGCCCGGTGTTGCTGTGCGGAAACTTGGCCTGGACCAGGGATCAGTACAGGTATACCCGCCTCCCCGGGCTGGCGTTTGATCGGGACGCCTGGTGGGACAAAATCTGGCGTCTGAAGAAATGGACCCAGCTCGCACCCGAGCTGACGGTTTTGCCCGATCATGACTGGCAGGCGGTTGAGGCGGGCATAACGGCCGATATGCGGCTCCACATATTTGAGGCGGTCCCTCCTTCTGCCTCGGGGCTTTCGTTCCCACGGATGAGTTTTCCCCAGTCACGAAATTCTCTATACTGCAACCGGTGACTTCAAGCATTATTACACAGCCCGCGGTCCAACTTGGGCATGAAATTGATCGAATCTTAGCGATGGGGGAATTTCAGGCTACTGTCCAGAAACAGGACCTCACAGGTGTGATGCTATCCCTCTACGAAACGCCCCAGGCGGAGGCTCCCTTTCTCCTTGACTTAGGGTGAGTAGCTGATTCGTTCTGATCCGAAACGCTCAGGGATTCGGCGTGGCTGAGCGATCTTCTCCCACGATGTCGCCGGTCGCGTAGTTTCTGCTACGCATGTCTGAGGGATTCCTGTTCAGATATGCTAAATCCGAGCCTCCTGAGAACTCGCCTGTCGTTTTCGCGTAAGAATGCCATCTCGTCGCCCGAGGTGCGGAAGCGCTTATCGGCTTCGTGCAGTTCTGCTGACGAGATATCTACGCTGGGAACGATCAAGCGTTCAATCTCTGAGGGTACTAGCTCCAGAACTCACCCGCCATAATGTCTCCCTTCCAGTTCAGAGCTCAGGCAGGTGAGACTGTTGATGTTGCAATTGCTCCATGAGGGCGTGTTCGTCCTTACGAGAGAAAGACCGACATCCATTTGCCCGCAATCCTTGCTCCGTTTGTGTAACTGGCATTCCGAAAATAGTTATCGGCTGGCAACATGAGGCACGCGCGATTCCGGATGGGGGTTACCGAGACGCCCTGTGACGATTCGCCACCCCGAATCTTTTTCTCCGCCAATAACAAGACCGTTCCTTGCAGTGTATCCGAAAACCAGATTTCTTCCGGGTCTAGGAAGAGAATCCGAGAACATTGCTCCACCAAGTACGAACGAATCGCCTGGGCGTAAGCAATGGGGAAAATTTCAGCAGGGACGACCATCGCCAAGCGCCCCCCAGGGCGGAGCAGGTGAAGAGAGCCTAGGATAAATGGAGCCCATGTGTTGCAGTGCTTCGTGAAAGGAAGGCGGAGCGCATGAAATATCTTCTCCGATACGCGCTGCTGTTCCTGGGGTAAGTACTGGTAGCGAATGAAAGGCGGATTTCCGACAACAGCGTCGAACGCCTCTTCGTTTCGTCCGTGGACAAGATACCAGCACAGGAAGTCTGTATTCAGAATGTTGGCTGACAAGCTGGTCCGAGAAGCTGCCTTTGCAGCCTCTTCGCCGTCTATTTCACACGCGACAAGCCGACGCAGGCCACGAAGCTCAGCCTTCTCAATCTCTTCGAGAAAACCCCCGTTGCCACAACCTGGCTCCAAAATGCGCATGGGCTGACACCCTTTCACCCACTCGACCAAAAAGGCGGCAATTGCCGGATGGGTGTAGAACCCCCCCCCGTAACTTCTGGGCAGATTCGCACCGCATGAAATTCATCTCTTATTCCTCGTAGGGGGCCTGTATTCCATCTGTTTCCGGGCTGGCTTGGCGCGGTATTCGTCCCACCGTTCGGCAAGAAGTGACGATCCGAAAAGGGATGGTTGGGAGCGATTCTGAAGATAATCGGCAGTCTGCCGGAGGAACCATTCTTTCAAAGTGAGTCCATCCGCGGTCAGTGCCGTATAGAGCTCATCTTTTCGGGCGGGATCAATTTCAAGCACTATTCTGCCGGATTCACTGCGAGCCATACAGTACAACATAACATGATTCATATGATATGACAACTGGGGCTTCTCTTTTTTCCTGATCCCTGACCACATTCGACTTGCCTATGGGAGAGAAGATGTGGCAGGCTGGATTTTTTTCCGTCGAAAAATCGATACCCGTTACAGACTTATGGAGGTTACGATTCTTGGTCACGGCTCGCTGATGAGCGGGCGGGGCCTATCCTTCTCCGGGACCTTTGCCGTTCGTCGGGTGGGCATTGTTATGCTTGGCAACTGTCGGCGGGGTTTTGCCAAACTGTCGATGTACGGCGATCGGTTTGCCACCGATGTAGAGCCGGTGCGGCTCCCGCTCCAGGGCAAGCGAGTGTCGCCCCGGACCGGCGGGCCTGGAGGTATTGAAACCTTGGCCCTGAGCGTCTCCCTTGACGACGCCTACCGGCTGATTCAGCGTGAGGGCTATCAGCCCGGGGCGGTCCACAAGTTGACCCGGCTTGGTCAGGAGCGGGGCCGGGGACTGACCGATTTTTTATGGCAGATGCAGACCGAGGCCGGCCACGATGTGGTCGGCTATCGGCGTCGGCTCTTTGCGCTGACGGGTTATACCTCGCCCCACTACATCCCGCATCCGGTGCGGGTTGATGGGGACAGGGCAGCCCTGATCTTTCTGGCACCCGGTTTTGAGGCGACGGGCTCTGAGACGGTTATCTCGGTCCGCCAGCAAACCGGGGTGCGCACGGTCATGTCCGCCGGACAGACCTGGCAACACAAACCAAACAAGGAACAACTAAGCTACATGGTGTCATGCCTGCTAGGCGGCGTCCACGGGCTCAACATCGGCGACTTGCTGCCCCGGCTTGGCGATGACCCCCGGCTGATAGCGGCCCTGACCGAGCGCTTGCGGCCGGAAATTGAAACAGAAGTGCCCCGCTTTCTGGAAACCCTTGGCCTGTCGGCCGAGCAGTACCGCTCGGCCTTTGGTGAACCTGAGCGGCTGCTCAGACGGAGCGGCCTGCACGACTTTCTGAGGGGCAATCTCAGGCCTCGTGTCTAGCCTGTGGAGACCGACATCATGCGTTTCTTTTCAGTCGCCGTTGGAAAAGACCAGTTGCGGTTTACAGCCGCCCACTTTATTGCCTTTCCCGGGTTTCGAGAGCCGCTGCATGGCCATACCTATCAGGTCCAGGTCATGGTCAGCGGCCCGGTCGGGCCGGATGGCTATGTGGTGGACTTTCTGGTGCTCAGGAAAATTGCCGAAGAAGAGTGCGCCCAGCTCAATTTTCGGACCCTGCTGCCCGACCGCAGCGACTGCCTCGCTATTGTAGAGCGTGACGGGCGGGTCGAGGTGAGATGTGAGGACGGCAGCCGTTTTGTGCTGCCGCGCCAGGATGTTTGCCTGTTGCCTCTCGCGCATTCGTCTTCGGAAGAGCTCGCCCAGTATCTGGTGGCGCGCCTGCGTCAGCGGCTGGCGACGGAGCGCCACAGCATCCAAATCATTGAGGTCGGCATTGAAGACATCCCCGGCCAGCTTGCGGTGTGTCGGGAAGCCTTTGGTGCTGAGAAGGCGGCCAGATGAGGCGGGCTTGGTGGAGCCTGCTGGCGGTATCGGCCGGACTCGGCTGTAGTCCCGAGCTGCCCGAGGCCGAATCAGCCGCTGCTCATCTCTATGTCCGACGCTGTTCGGGCTGTCACCGCGTCTACCATCCGGGGTTGCTGACGGCCCAGATGTGGGACTTCATGCTGACCCGCATGGATGATGAGCTTCGGCGGCTCGGCCGCCCGCCACTCCAGGGACAGGAACGGGAGGCCGTGCGCGCCTATCTCCATAAACATAGCGACGGTTAGAGGCACCACCGGGCTGGCCGGGGCGTCCTATGCCCTACTTGGCGCGCCGCAAGTCGTACTGATCGTACTGCGCCGGAAGTTCCAGGGTAGCGTCGGCCTGGCCTTGTAATTGCAGGAGATGGGCGCTCAGGGCCTTTTGGCACGCACTGTTGGCCAGGCAGTCCCGGAACGGGGTGGGCGCATCGGTCATGGCCCGCTGGAGGGTTTGCAAGACCCACCCGGCCTCCGTTTTTACGCTCGCCGGCGTCGGCTGACGTGGTGGCGGGGCTGCCACGACCGAGCGCGGTGGACGGGCGGCGACTGGACTCGGGCCGCTTGGGGAAGCGGGGGAGGAGAACGACGGCAGGCGCGAGGTCGAACTGCCCGGAATAACCGTGCCAATCACTCCGAGTACGTCTCGCTGTTGCTGAACCGTGCAACTGGTCAGGAGAAACAGGCTACTGAGCCACAGGAATATGTATCGCATGGTGGCGCTCCCTTGAACTGGATAGGACCCGACGACCTTGACTTGGGCACGCAAACAGTAGACTGTCTAGCACATATGGAAGACAAGCACAGCTATCCGGAAGCCCTGGGGACCCTGCTGAGCCGTCTGCCGGAACTCGGGTTGGTGCTTGGCCCGCAGGCCACAGGCGGCCTTGAGGCGGTCAAGCGCTCACTGCAACAGGCGCTTGCCCTCCGGGCCGACGGCGATGTGCCGCGCGCGGTGTCGCGTATTGCCGCGGCTATGGACCGCCTGTCTCAGCTGGCCGACGGGCTTGGCCCGCAGGAAGCGGCGCTGATGCGGATGCTGACCGAGCAGTTTCGCCGTGCCCTGCTCGGCGGGCACAACAGCGAGGCCCGTCAGGTGTCCGAGTTGATGCGCGAGAAGTCGGGGACAACGGTTCGCAAGTAGTTCATAGAATATAGCGCGACAGGTCTTCGTCTTTGACAATCTCCTCGAGTTTGTCTCTGACGACCCGGGCGTTGATTGTAACCTCTTGTCCGTCAAGCTCCGGGGCGTTGAAGGACAGATCCTCAACGAGGCGCTCGACCACGGTATGCAGCCGGCGGGCACCGATGTTCTCGGTCCGTTCATTGACCAGGGCGGCGATATGCGCAATCTCCTCAACCGCGTCAGCCACAAAGGCGAGTTTCACGTTCTCGGTAGCCAGCAGGGCGCTATACTGGGTCAGCAGGGCGTTTTTGGGCTCGGTCAGGATACGGATAAAGTCGCGCTGATTGAGGGCGTCCAGTTCAACCCGGATCGGAAAGCGGCCCTGGAACTCGGGAATCAGCTCGGACGGTTTGGCGGTGTGGAAGGCACCCGAGGCGACAAACAACACATGGTCGGTGCGGACCAAGCCGTATTTGGTGTTGACCGCGCAGCCCTCAACCAGGGGCAGGAGGTCGCGCTGCACGCCCTGGCGGGAGACATCCGGGCCGTGGGCGTGGTCGCGGCCGGCGATTTTGTCAATTTCGTCAATAAAAATAATGCCGGTCTGCTCAACCCGGCGGACGGCTTCCCGGACCACCGCATCCATATCGACGAGCTTGTCGGCCTCTTCCTGGGTCAGCAGTTCGGCCGCTTCGGGCACTTTGAGCCGCCGTTTTTTGGTCTTATGGGGCATGAGGTTGGAGAACATTTCTTTGATCTGGTTTTCCATGTCTTCCATGCCCTGGGGGGCCATGACCTCGATGAAGGGGGTGGCCGGCCGAGTCACCTCAATTTCGAGCTCGCGCTCGTCAAGTTTTCCCTGGCGGAGCAGGTGGCGCATCTTTTCGCGGGTAGCTTGGCCGGGCTGCCGGGTGGTGTCGTCCGTGTCTTGGCCGTCACGCTGGCTCAGGTCGGCCCGCGAGGGCGTGGGAGGCAGCAGCAGATCAAGAACCCGCTCTTCGGCCTGGGCCTGGGCTTTGATCTGAACCCGTTCTTTTTCTTCGTGTTTGACCAGAGTGACGGCCAACTCGGTCACGTCGCGGACCATAGATTCAACATCGCGGCCAACATAGCCGACCTCGGTGAATTTTGAGGCCTCGACCTTGACAAATGGTGCCTGGGCCAAGCGGGCTAGGCGGCGGGCGATCTCGGTCTTGCCGACTCCGGTCGGGCCGATCATCAAGATATTCTTAGGGGCGATCTCATCCCGCAACTCTGGGGGTACCTGCTGGCGCCGCCAGCGGTTGCGGAGCGCAATGGCCATCGCCCGTTTGGCTTTGGCCTGGCCGATAATATACCGGTCGAGTTCAGACACAATCTCGCGCGGGGTCATGACTGGCAGCGCCGCTTCTTGGGGCTCAGGCGCGGCGGTGGTGATCGAATCAGCGGCGTTCGCCATAGGACAACTCCTCAAGCGTAATCTCGGCGTTGGTATAGACGCAGATGTCTGCGGCCGTGCGCATGGCTTCTTCGGCAATCGTTCGGGCATCCAGCGTGGTATGCTTCAGCAGGGCCCGGGCTGCGGCCCGGGCATAGTTGCCGCCCGAGCCAATAGCCAGAATGCCGTCGTCGGGTTCGATCACCTCGCCCGAGCCCGAGATCAGCAGGGACGAGTCCTGGTCGGCGACCGCCATCAGGGCTTGGAGCCGCCGCAGCATCCGGTCTGAGCGCCAGTCGCGGGCCAGTTCGACCGCGGCCCGCCGCAGGGTGTTATTGTACTCTTCGAGCTTTTTTTCAAACAGCTCACACAGGGTCAGGCCGTCGGCCGCACTGCCGGCAAAGCCGGCCAGGATTGTGCCGTGTGACAACCGGCGGATTTTCCGCGCCGTGTGTTTCATCACCGCCTCGCCTATGCTGACTTGGCCATCCCCGGCCATCACGACCCGGCCCTGATGACGGACCGATACGATGGTCGTGGCGCGCATGATTTGCCCCTCCATTACTCAGACCCCTCTTGTGTACCTCAGTACGCTAGGCGCGCGGGTGTGCCTTATCATACACTTCCATGAGCCGGTCGAGGTTCACATGGGTGTATTTCTGGGTTGTGGACAGACTGGAGTGGCCGAGCAGTTCCTGGATGGCCCGCAGGTCGGCTCCGGCCTCAAGCAGATGGGTGGCAAAGCTGTGGCGGAGCGAGTGGGGGCTGGTTTTCAGACTAATGCCGGCGGCCTGGGCGGACTCGGCTACGATACGCGCCACGCTGCGGGTGCTCAGGCGTCCGCCACGACGGTTGAGAAAGACGGCCGGACAGCTCGGCGTACGCGGGGTCTCCTGGCGGAGCGAGCCGCGTTTTTTGGGCGTCAGCAGGACCGGAATCTGGGCTCGGTAGCGGGTCAGGATGTCAAGCGCACGGCGACCGATCGGCACCACCCGCTCTTTGTCGCCCTTGCCCTGAACCCGGAGGACTTCCAGGTTGTCATCAACATCGTCCCAGTCGAGGCTGACGAGTTCGCCGACCCGCAGACCGCACGAGTACAGCACTTCGAGAATGGCCCGCGCTCGCAGACCCGGGGCTGAGTCGGGCGGCGGGGTGTCGAGCAGGCGAAACATATCATCGACCGGCAGATAGCCTGGTAGCGGCTGGTCTTTTTTTGGAGACGCGAGCCGGCGGCTGGGGTCGCGTTGCAGCTCGCCCTCACGGACCAGAAAACCGAAGAAGCTCTTGAGGGCGGAGAGTTTGCGGCCGATCGAGCTTTTGGCGTGGTCGCGGTACAGGCTTGACAGAAAAGCCTGAATCAGGTGGTGGTCAATCCGCTGGACGGCGAGCGGACGCGGCCCGGCCTGGGCCCCGGGTCTTTCAACAAAGGCAAAAAATTGGGCCACATCACTCAGGTAATTACGCTGGGTATGGGCGGCGAGGTTCTTCTCCACCCGGAGAAAAACCTCGTAACGGGCGAACAAGCTTGGAAGAGTGGATGTGTTCATAGGCTGGACAAGAGTAGGCAGATGGTATCAATAAGTCTGGAGCGAAGAAAGGGCGGTGCTGAGAAACAGGGGACATGCCATGCCACAGGTGCTGAGGTGTCATCGGTGTGGAGCCGAAATTGTCGTGCTTGAGCGGGTCGGACGCCGGGACAGCTGTCCGGGCTGTGCGGCCGATGTGCATTGCTGTTTGAATTGCCTATTCTACGACCCGCAGGCCTCCCACGCCTGCCGCGAACCAAATGCCGAGCCGGTCCGTGATATGGACCTGGGCAATTTCTGCGACTATTTTTCGCCGGGGAACCCTGCCGGGCGACCCACGGTCGAGTGGACCCAGGCGACTGAGGCTCGGGCGCGCTTGGAGGCCCTGTTTGCCAGGAAAAAAATGTAGTCGGGGGGCAGGAGGGAGGGACGGGTGGATTGACATGGTCGTGCTCGTGCTCGTCGCTGGACTGAGCGCCTGTCAGCCCGACCCAAACAGCCCGCGCGGCGTAGCCGAAGGCTTTCTGGACGCTCACTATGTGCAAATGGACCTTGAGGCGGCCAAGGGCTACTGTAGCGGCTTGGCGCTCGAGCGTGTTGAGGAGGAGATTCGCCTGACTGAGGGGCAGGCGATCGATGCCAACACCCGGCTGCCTCGGGTATACTACACCTTGGTAAAGGAAACGCCCCGCGGCGACACCCGCGTAGCCTTACAGTATCAGGCCAAGATCGCTGTGGCAGGAGCCGGGGAGTTTCAGAAGGAACTGTTGCTCAGTCTGCGCAAAGAGCAAGACGGCTGGCGTGTGATGAATTACCGCGAGTTTGATTAAGCCGTCTGTGTGAGGTGCGTGCCTCTCTGCCCCCGGGCTATGCGGTCGATCATCTGGGATTGGTGACACCGCCGGAATAGACCGCCTATTTCGGCTGGGAGACGAGCCGCAGATAGGGTTTGAGGGTTTTCCAGCCCTCGGGATATTGTTCCTTGGCCTCGGCATCGGACACCGCGGGGACGATAATCACTTCTTCGCCTTGGTGCCAGTTGACCGGGGTGGCGACCTTGTGCTGGGCGGTCAGTTGCATGGAGTCGAGCACACGCAGGACCTCGTCAAAGTTGCGCCCGGTGGTCATCGGGTAGGTCAGCATCAGCTTGATTTTCTTATCTGGTCCAATCACAAAGACCGAGCGGATGGTGGCGTTGTCGGCCGCGGTGCGCGGCGCACCGCCGCTGGCCTCGGGGTGGATCATGTCGTACAGCTTGGAGACGGCGAGGTCGGCGTCGCCGATCAGCGGATAGTTGACCGCGTGGCCCTGGGTTTCCTCAATATCTTTGGCCCAGTTGGTATGATCGCTGACCGGGTCGGTGCTCAGGCCGATGATCTTGCAGTTGCGCTTGTCAAACTCGGGTTTGAGACCGGCCATATAGCCCAGCTCGGTCGTGCATACCGGGGTGAAATCCTTGGGGTGGGAGAACAGAATCGCCCAGCTCTCCCCAATCCATTCATGAAAGTTGATCGTGCCCTGCGTTGTTTCTGCCGTAAAATTCGGAGCTTCTTCACCAATATGAAGTGACATTGTTCTCCTCCCCTGAGAGTGATATGGTCTGGGGGTGAATTCTCATGAGGCGGTCAGAGCCTCGTTCACCTTCCCCGCAAGGTAGCGATTTCCGTCCCTGGCGTCCAGTCTGAGATTGTGCTGCTAGGCCTAAAACCCGTCAAGTTGAGCGAGCCTTTCACGGTGGTAGCTTGCATCCCCAAAGGCAAACTCGTTCCACTTGGCGCGTTTGAACCAGAAGTGCATATCGTGCTCCCAGGTAAAGCCGATGCCACCGTGCATCTGGACCGCTCGGTTGGTGGTGCGCGCGTAGATGTCCGACAGCCGCGCCTTGGCCAGGGCTGCGGCCCGCGAGGCTTCGGCCGGCAGGGTGTCAAAGGCATAGGCCGCATACCACACCAGCGACCGGGCCGGTTCGATGTCGCTGGCCATTTCCGCCGCCATATGTTTGAGGGCCTGGAATGAGGCGATCGGTCGGTTGAACTGGGTGCGGGTTTTGGCGTATTCAACGGCCATCTCCAGGGCTTTCTGAGACCCGCCCAGGCTATCGGCGGCCAGAGCGACACAGGCCACATCAAGCAGCCGGGCCGTGGTTTTCCAGCCCTTGTCCTTTTTGCCGACCAGGGCGGTTTTGGGGACGGCGACCTGGTGGAATTCGACTCGATACACGCGCCGGGTCTGGTCAATGATATCGATCGGGGTGATGCTGAGGCCCGGGGCTTGGCGTTCGACCAGGAACAGACTCACCCCCCGCTTGGCTTTGCCAGCGGTCCGCGCTGCTACTAGCAGGACATCGGCAACCGCGGCAAACGGGACGAACATTTTGGTGCCAGATAGCAGGTAGCCGTGTTTGGTTTTTTTGGCCTTCAGGGCTACGCCCCGGGCGTCGAGACGGTCGTCCCGCTCAAGAAAGGCCAACGTCCCAACTGCCTGTCCCGAAGCCAGGCGCGGCAGCCAGGCGTCTTTCTGGGCGGGGCTTCCAGCCCGGACTAGGCCAAGCGTGGTCAGCACGGACGAGAACAGGAACGGGCCAGGCATGACCGCCCGTCCGATCTCTTCGAGCAGCACGGCCATATCCAGCATACCGAGCCCCAGCCCGCCGTAGGCTTCGGGGATCAGCAGACCGGTCCAGCCCAGGGCGGCCGTCTTGCGGTGGAGTTCGGGCGAAAACCCGCCGGGGTCGCTGTACAACTCTCGTACCAGGGCGGGCGGGCACTCTTGGGTCAAAAACTCCCGGGCCGTGTTTTGCAGCAACTCTTGTTCTGGTGACAGGCCAAAATCCATAGCGCCCTCTCCGCCGGCGTTCAGTCCGACTTCGGCATGCCCAAACCCCGCTCGCTGATGATATTCTTCTGAATCTGCGATGTTCCACCACCAATAATCAGACCCAGGGTAAACATGAACTCGTACTGCCACACCCCGTTGTCTATCACTTGGTCGGCCCCGCGTTTGAGCGGCGCGTAGGAGTTCATAAGCTCGAGCGCCAGGGCGCAGATGTTGTGGTTCAACTCGGTGCCGACCAGTTTATTGACCATTGCCCCGAGGCCGGGCTGGCGGCCTTTGATGACATCGGTGAGCTGACGCAGCGAATGGTATTTCATGGCCTCAACCCGGCCCAGCAACTCGGCCAGCTTTTGACGGATAACCGGGTCTTCGGCCGCGGGTTTGCCGTAGCGCTCATGGCTGCGGGCCAGACGGATCAGGTTCTGCATCATGATCTGGGTGCGGGTGGTGGAGCCCAGCATATTCCGCTCGTGAAACAGGGTGGCGTTGGCTACCATCCAGCCCTGGTTCAACTCCCCGACCAGGTTTTCTCGGGGCACTCGCACATCCTCGAAAAAGACCTCATTAAACCCGGCGTCGCCGGTCATCTGGACTAGGGGCCGGACCGTAATGCCGGGCGCTTTCATGTCGATCAGGACATAGGAGATGCCGCGATGCTTGGGCGCGTCTGGGTCGGTGCGGACTAGGCAGAACATCCAGTCCGAGAACTGTGCGCCCGAGGTCCAGACCTTCTGGCCGTTAATGATGAATTCGTCGCCGACCAACTCGGCCCGCGTCCGCAGGGAGGCCAAGTCTGAGCCTGAGCCGGGCTCGGAATAGCCCTGGCACCAGATCTCTTCGGCGGTCAGGACCTTGGGCAGATAGCGGTGTTTCTGTTGGTCGGTGCCGCACTGCAAGAGGGTCGGGCCGAGCATGGTCAGGCCCGAGGCACCGATCAGACCCGGCGCTTTGGCCAGGACGAGTTCTTCGTTGACAATCGTCTGGCGCATGACATTGCTGTCGCCCTGGCCGCCGTACTCCTTGGGCCAGCCCATGGCCACATAACCGGCCTGATACAGGCTGCGCTGCCATTCCTTTGCGCGTTCAATACGTCGGGGGTCATCGGCTGCCAGCTTGCCGAACGCTGAGTTCTTTTTGGGGACGTTTTTTTTCATCCACGCCCGGACCTGTTTGCGAAAGGCTTGGTCCTGTTCGGAATAGCTGAGATCCATGCCCTCTCCTCTCCGGCTTGTCCTACAGCTTGCACGGCCACCCCCTCCACTACGCGCCGGCGACGCGTCTTGTCAAGCGGACAGTTCGGGGAGGGCGACGCTAACCTGATTGCTGATCCGTTCCACTTCTCCGTCTGCCCGTACGCCCTTGAGGGAAACCGTACAACACGCGCTCGGCTCGCGCAGATCGTCCCAGTCAATTCCAGCATCGGCGGGAATGGGAAAGCTGACCGAGACCGAGCCGGCGTAGAGCCTAAACGGTCTGAGCGCACCGGCCAGCTTGACCTCGGGTTCAAGCGGAAAGACCAGCACTTCGAGGTAGGGCAGGGGGAGTTCGGCCTCCTCTGCCAAGTCATAGTCGAGCTGGACGGTCAGCGTTTCGGCATTGAAGCGTTTCAGTTCAACCTGTGAGATGTGAATCAGGAGTTTGCTGGGCTCTGGACCTGAGCAGCCTGACAGCAGAAGTCCGGTCAGGGGAAGAAAAACGCCGAGCAGATACCGGAGGGCATATGGGTGAGAGCTGCGTGCCTGTTGTCCGCCCATGAGAATCCTTGCGGGTGATCGAGGACCGTGCGTTGTCTGCTGAGCGTGACTGCAACTGAATAGGCTAGCTCAGCTTGACCTCCCGCGCGAAGCGCTCCATCATCCCGGCCATTTCTTCATAGCTGCGGGCAAAATTGAAGAAGGCTAGGTACAGATAGGTCGCTCCCAACTCCTGGTAGCGAGGAATGTCGTCAACAATTTCCTCGGGCCGTTTGCCGCGGGGCGACACGCACAGGGTAATCGTCGACATATCCCGTCCGGCCCGGGCCGCCCTGTCTCTGAGTTTGTCCATCCGTTGGCCAAACTCCTCAGGGTTGAACACCACCGCGGCCCAGCCGTCGCCGTATTCAACAATCCGGCGCAGGGCCGGCTTGGTATGCCCGCCCAGCCAGATCGGCGGGTGGGGCTGTTGGACCGGCCGGGGCTCACAGCACAGCTCCGGGAACTGGTGAAAGCGCCCCGAGAAGCTTGCGCTGTTTTGGGTCCACAGCGCTTTCATGACCGCCACACTCTCATCACTCAGCGGGCCGCGGTCGGCAAACGGGGCGTTCAGGGCACCGAACTCTTCCTCCATCCAGCCCACACCGACTCCCAGGATGACCCGTCCGGCGGACAGCACGTCAAGGGTTGCGACGGTCTTGGCAGTCACCACAGCATTCCGATGGGGCAGGACCAGGACTGCTGTGCCGAGCCGGATTGTAGTGGTACAGGCCGCGGCAAAGCTCAGAACCGTCAGCGGTTCAAGGATAGGCGCGTGCGGGTCAATCGGAAACGCGCCGCTGGCGGTATACGGATATTTTGAGGCAATATCCAGCGGGGTGACGATATGATCGCCCACCCACACGGAATCGTAGCCAAGCGCTTCGGCCGTTTGGGCGGTGGTCCGAATATTGTTGAGCACATCGCCCCGGGCCAGTGGACCAATATGGGGTAAAAAAGCACCGTATTGCATACTCCGTCCCTCCTCCGAAGCCTTGCCTGGCACAAGCTGATAACCACAAGAAGAGAGCATCGTTCACCTTTTCGGTCAAGAGAAGGTGGCTGGGACCGTCCGTCCGGGCCAGTTTCAGCCGCCAATCTGGCAATCCGAGGCCGGACATGCTACCACCACTTGAACCAGGGCGGACCGTCAACCGGGAGTCTGACGAATCTGTGCCGTGAGGAGAGCAATGGAGGGGGTACGCATACTCTTAGTCCGTCACGGAGAGACGGTATGGAATCAGGAAAACCGCTGGCAGGGCCAAGCCGATGTGCCGCTGAGTGAAAGCGGCCGGACGCAGGCCTGGCGGCTGGCCCGGCGGTTGTGGCAGGAAAAGCAGCCGGTCCAGGCAATTTACACCAGCGATCTGATCCGAGCGGGGGATACGGCGGCGATTCTTGGCCAGACCTTGGGGGTTGAGCCGACCGTTGAGAGCGGCTGGCGGGAGATGAATATCGGTACCTGGAGTGGGCTGCGGACCGGAGAGGTCATTGCCCGCCATCCTGAAGAGTGGGAGCGGCTGCGGGCGGGCGAAGACCTGCCCCGTGGCGGAGGCGAGACCTTCGCCCATTTTCAAGGCCGGCTGCTCAATGCCGCCCGGGTGCTGGTCAAGAAGCACGCCGGGCAGCAGGTGGCGGTCGTGACCCACGGCGGCGCGGTCCGGGCATTTCTATTGCACTGTCGCGGTTTGGATATGAGCCAGTTCCGCAAAATCGGCAAAATCGGCAACACCGGCCTGAGCAAGGTGACGCTGACCGCGGCGGGCGGTGCGCTGATCCACTATGTGAACGATACCGATCATCTGGACGGGGTAGCGCTGTCGGGCGAGACGGTTGACGCCTGAGCCCGCAGCGATGCACCCGGCGCGCCTTGACCGATACGCCGGCAGGAGAACGAGTTGGGAGAGATCACGGTCACCGTTACGCTTGAAAACGGCGCAGACCGGGGCGTTTTTGAGCAGGGCTATGGCGAGGAGTCGGCCATTCGTCGTTCCAGCCTTGAGGTAATTGTTGACACCGAGCCGGCATGCTGGTCGTGCCGCAGAACGTAGTTGAGCGACTGGGACTGGAAATACGCCGGATCGTTGTTGTCTCCTGCGCGGATGAGCGCAAGGAGGAACGCCCGGTGGCCGGCCCCCTGACTATTCACATTGGCAACCGTTTTATGAGCACCGACTGTGTTGTCGGCCCGCCCCTGAGCGAGCCGCTGATCGGCCAGATCGTCCTTGAAGCCCTGGATTTAGTCGCCGACTGCACCAACCGCACCCTGAGTCCACGACCCGAGTCACCGGATTATTCCCTGCTGAAACTCACATGATCGGGACTCTACATGGGCCACCCCAAACGCCCTGCCGGCAGGCACCCGGCTACAGGAAGACACGCTCCGAGGAGTGCTCGGCGTGGCCGGCTTCGGTGCCACCTATCGGGCCGATGATGTCAACCTCGGCGAGCTTGCAGCGATCAAGGAAGACTTGCCCGGCGAGTCTGCCACCCGCAAGCGCGGCTCGAAAGTGTCTCGCTGTCGCAGGACGGAACGCGCTGATGTAGGGAGCATCACACACAGACGCTCCTCTCCCTGCCAAGGTCAACCCCCTTGTCTGTTTTCTCTTCCCGCTGCTTGCAGTTCGGTGTGAGTCTCCTGCTCCTCGGCGCGCTGTTTGCATCAGCCGATTGGCGGGCGTTTGGTACCCAACTGCGGACCGCCGAGCTTGGCCCGGCGGCGCTGGTCTTGGTCGGCTATGCGCTTGGACAGGTGTTGAGCGCCTATAAGTGGCGGCTGTTGGCCCGGGCGGTGGGCTTTGAGACGTCGCTACGCGCCTGTGTCAGCTATTATTTTGGCGGCATGTACCTGAACCTGTTTGCGCCCAGCACGCTGGCCGGGGATACTGGCCGCAGCCTTTTGCTGGCCGGCGGGCGCGAGGGGGCCGGCCGCGCCCTGCGGTCGGTTCTAGCCGACCGGGTGAGCGGCATGGTCATGCTGGTCTGGGTGAGTGCGCTCGGCTGTGTGGCGTTGGGGCCGACTGGGCTGCCGGCCGGGGTGTGTTATGGGATGATTGCCGCCGCGGCCGGAACAGCGCTGATCTGGTGGCTGCTGCCGGGCCTGCTCACGCGGCGGTTCCCGCCCGCTCACCTCATCAGCCGGGCTGGCGAGAAGCTGTTTGAGCCCTACCGCAGGCGGTCGGGGCTGGTGCTTGGGGCGTGTGGCCTGGCCCTGGGATTTCATGTGTTTCAGATTGGCCTGCTAATCCTGCTGGCCGGCGCGCTCGACATCAACGTTCCCCTGTCGTACCTCTTGGTGTGCGTCCCGCTGATCACGATTCTGAGCAGTGTGCCGCTGACTGTCGGCGGGCTGGGCGTCCGCGAAGGCGGCTATGTGTTCTTTCTGTCGCGCGTCGGGGTCGGCCAGAATGAAGCCCTGGCCCTCAGTCTGGGATGGACGGCGGTCGTGTTTGCTGCCGGCCTTATCGGCGGGTTGGCGCTGTGTGTGTCACCGGATACGCGGACGCGGTTTCAGCAGTTGGGCAGCCTCCTCAAACCGAGAAGAACGACGGGCGGATCAGGATCGTCTCTTCGCGGCCGGCCCCGACCGAGATCATCTTGATCGGGATGCCGATCAGGGCCTCAATCCGCTCCACATAGCGCCGGGCATTGCTTGGCAGGGTGTCAAGGCTGCGGATGTCGGTCAGCGGCTCGGTCCAGCCGGGCAGTTCCTCATAGACCGGGGTGAGCTGTTCGAGAACCTGGGCACTGGCCGGCACTTCGTCATACAGCCGCCCGTTGTAGCGATAGCCGGTGCATACCCGGAGGGTGTCCAGACCGCTTAAGACATCGATTTTGGTCAGCGCCAGACTCTCGACCCCGTTCAGGCGGGCCGCGGTGCGGACGACCACGGTGTCCAGCCAGCCGCACCGTCGCGGCCGTCCGGTGACGGTCCCAAACTCGCCCCCGGCCCGACGCAACTGCTCCCCTTGGGCGTCAAACAACTCGGTCGGGAAGGGGCCGCCACCGACCCGGGTGGTGTAGGCTTTGGAGATGCCGATCACGCTACGGATCTGCTGCGGAGCAATGCCGGCTCCGGCGCACACCGCCCCGGAGACGGTGTTTGAGGAGGTGACGTAGGGGTAGGTGCCGTGGTCTACGTCGAGTTGCGTGCCCTGGGCACCCTCAAACAAGACTTTTTTGCCGCTGCTGATGGCCTCATGCAGATAGCGCGAGGTGTTGGTCACACACACGGCCAGCCGCTCACGGAGTTGACAGCAGGTGTCGAATATGGCCCTGAAATCGAGCCTTGGCTCGCCCAGTATGGTTTGAAGATAGGTGTTTTTGTCCTCGACATTCCAGGCCAGTTTGGCCTCAAACGTTGCTTCGTCAAGCAGGTCAACAAAGCGGATGCCGACCCGGGCCATTTTGTCCTCATAGCTGGGGCCGATGCCCCGTCCGGTGGTGCCGAGCTTGGCCGCGCCTCGCCGCTTTTCACGGGCTAGGTCAATCGCTTTGTGGTAGGGCATGATGAGGTGTGCGGTTTCGCTGATCCTGAGCAGGCCAAGATCGGTCAGACAACCCTGTTGTCGCAGGGCGTCGATTTCTTCGACCAGCGTTTTGGGGTCAATGACCATACCGTTGCCAATCACACACACTTTGCCGGCGTGCAGGACGCCCGACGGAATGAGCCGCACGATCGTCTTTTTGCCGCCAACGACCAGGGTATGGCCGGCATTGCTGCCACCTTGGAAACGGACGATGACATCGGCCTCGCGTGCCAGGAGATCGACAACCTTGCCCTTGCCTTCGTCCCCCCACTGCACACCGACGACAACCAGGGTGCTCATTGATTTCTCCTTTCCGTCAATACCGTCATCAATCCAGTTGAGTTCCTCTCCGTGTTGCCACGTCGGAAAGTGCGCCCTGGATGGCTACTGGGTCCGCTGTCGCAGGTCAGCCCGAGTCATCAGCGTTCGTCTTGATGCCTTCAACGGTTTTCATGATCGCGCCTACCAGAGAACCTATGTCTCCGAGGTTGGACGGTAGGATCAGGGTGTTGTTGGTCCGGGCCAGTTTCCCGAATTCCCTGACATAGTGCTCGGCAACACGCAGGTTCACCGCGTCGATGCCGCTCGGCTGACTGATGGCTTCGGCGATACTTTGTAAACCGTCAGCCGTGGCTTGCGCGATCAGGGTGATCTCTCGGGCCTTACCTTCCGCTTCGTTGATTTGCTTCTGCTTCTCCGCTTCCGACAGGTTGATTACCTGCCGCATATCGCCTTCGGACACATTGATCTTGGCCTGACGTTCGCCCTCAGACCGAGCCACCACAGCCCGTCGCTCCCGTTCGGCCCGCATCTGCTTTTCCAAGGCATCTTTGACGGAGGCCGGGGGCACTATGTCTTTGATCTCGTACCGGAGAACTTTCACTCCCCAAGGCTCTGAGGCCCGGTCAACCACATCCACTACCTGGGCGTTGATGGATTCGCGCTCCTCGAAAGTCCTGTCCAACTCAATTTTGCCGATTTCCGAACGGAGTGTTGTCTGAGCCAACTGGGATGCGGCGAAAGCGTAATTTTCAATGCCATAGCTGGCGGCACGGGCGTCCACCACCTGCATATACAGGATGCCGTCGATAGATACCGAGATGTTGTCCCGGGTTATGCAAGTCTGGGACGCTACGTCCATCGCCTGTTCTTTCAGGGAGTGACGATACGCCACCTTGTCCAGGAACGGAATGAGTATGTGGAAGCCGGCGTCTAGGGTGCGGGAATACTTGCCCAGTCGCTCAATCACAAATTGTTCTCTCTGGGGCACTACGCGTGCTGTCTTGATGATGGTGACAATGACCACTATTGCCAAACCCAGGGAGAGAATGAGAGATATGTCCATGTTCCCTAGTCCTCGTCTATTATCAGAACTGAACCTTCACGACCGACGATCCGCACCTGAGAGCCGATTTCCAAAGCACAAGCATCCGCAGCACGGGCCTCCCACTGAGTGCCGCGATAGATAATTCTCCCACTGGAACTTCGCGAGGCGTCGAATCCGGACACCACCTCGGCCTTGCGACCGACAAAATCCTCGTCTTCGCCCGTGACCTGCACGCCTAGGGACCGGCCTGTAAACCACGGCTTGAACAGCCCGCGCAACAGCAGCAATGAACCAACCGAAACACCGGAGAACACAACAAAGGGCACCGGGCCATCTCCCGGCATCCCCGCCCAGAGCAAGAGACCCACCACTAGTGCACCGAGGCCGAAGAAAATGGCAATGAGTCCCGGCAGGACAAATTCTGCCAGAATAAGCAAGATACCCAGAAGCAACCAGATGAGTTCAGGGGGCATCGCTTCCATGTTCAATCCTCGTTCTCCTCACAGAAGTTCTTGTTCGGAAATTGCGCTATAAGTGGATCTGCTGGGCCGAAATGACCGACTCCAGGCTGCGCAGTTCGTCTAAGACCCCGGCCGAAACATGGGCGTCAACATGGACGAGGGCCAGGGCTTGGCCGCCGGCTCGTTCGCGTCCCAGTTCAAGCCCGGCGATGTTGATCCGGTGCTGTCCGAGGACCGTCCCCACACTGCCGACCACGCCCGGCACATCGTGGTTGTGCAGGACAATGATATGCCCTTCAGGGACGGCTTCGAGATAGGACGTATTGACCCGCACCAGCCGGACCACGTTGTTGGTGAAGACCGCCCCTTCGATCGTGTTGACACCGCCCGTGCTCACAACGCTGACGGTGATCGAGTTGAAGAAATCGCTGGGCCGGTTGCTGCGCGATTCCACCACCCGCACGCCCCGCTCACGGGCGATATGCGGGGCGTTCACATAGTTGATGCTCGATTCCAGAATCGGGCTGAGCAGCCCGCGCAGGACCGCGGCGGTGGCCGGGGCGACATCGTAGTCGGTCAGATCACCGGTGTATTCGATGTGGACTTCCAGCGGCGCTTCGCCAGTCAACTGGGCTGAAAAGCTGCCTAGTTTTTCGCCTAGCAGCAGGTAGGGCTGGAGAAAGGTGATCAGTTTTGGAGTCAGCGAGGGAAAGTTGACCGCGTGCTGAATCACGCCCCGGATCAGATAGTTGGCGACCTGGTCGGCAATCGCCACCGCAACATTGATCTGGGCTTCGTCGGTGGCCGCGCCCAGATGCGGGGTGCAGATGACATTGTCGAGCTGGAGCAAGGGGTGGGAGGTCGGCGGCGGCTCTGTGACGAAGACGTCAAGGGCAGCCCCGGCAACGCTGCCGTTCCGGAGGGCGGCCAGCAGAGCCTGTTCGTCAAGAATCCCGCCCCGCGCACAGTTGATAATTCGCACCCCGGTCTTCATCCGGCTAAAGGCGGTCCGGCCAAGCAGCCCCAGGGTTTCTTCGGTCAGCGGGGTATGGATGGTGATAAAGTCTGCCTGAACGTACAGTTCGTCCAGACTGACGAGCTCAATCCGCAGCTTGGCCGCAGTCTCGGGGGTGATAAACGGGTCGTAGCCGATCACCCGCATTCGCAGCCCCAGCGCCCGTTCGGCCACAATCGCTCCGATATTACCGAGGCCGATGATGCCGAGCGTCTTATTGCACACCTCGCTGCCGGTGAATTTGGTCCGCTCCCAGCGGCCGGCTCGAATTGAGGCGTTGGCCTGGGGGATATTCCGGGCCAGAGCCAGCATCATGGAGATCGCGTGCTCGGCGGTAGTCACATTATTCCCGCCCGGTGTATTCATGACCACAATCCCCTGTTTGGTCGCCGCTTCGACCGCGATATTATCGACCCCGATCCCGGCCCGCCCGATAACCTGGAGTTGGCTGGCCGCGGCAATAACCTGGGGGGTGACTTTTGTGCCGCTGCGAATAATTAAGGCTTGGTAGGCCGGGATGTGTTGGATGAGATCAGCCGCGGACAGCTCGGACCGTACCTCGACTTCGAGACCGGGATAGGACTGCAAACGCTCCAGACCTTGCGGAGCGAGGGAATCGGTGATGAGGACCTTGGAACTCATGGGTTTGCTCTGTTTGGACTGCGTGCTGGATGTGGCTCGTCCCCCTGCCTTAGGCCTGGTTCAGAGCGGGCCAGCCCGTCATCAGGATTTCCTGGGCGGCCCGAACGCCGCGTCCGAGTTCGATATCACAGCCAAACGAGCTTAATGCCATCTCCAGAGCGCTGATGGCGGTAATCACGTCAAAGGGGCCAGTATAGCCGATATGAGAGATCCGAACAATTTTTCCGCTCAGTTGGTCCTGGCCGCCCGCAATATCAACCCCCATGTGAGTGCGCATAGCGTTCAGCAGCCGGTTGCTGTTCACCTTAGGAGGCAACCATACCCCGGTAGCCGCCGGACTAGGGTGCTCGGGCGCGAGTAAACGCAGACCCAGCGCCTGGGCTGCGGTCCGGGCCGCCTGAGCCAGACGCGCGTGCCGGGCGTACAGTTGGGCTAAGCCTTCGTGCTGTAATAGGCGTAAGACCTCGTGCAGGCCGACAATCAGCGAGACGGCCGGAGTGTAAGCGGTCGTATGGCGGTATTGGGCTTGGCGCTCACGTTGCAAATCAAAATAGAAACGTGGCAGGCTGGCCGCGGCGGTCCGCTGCCAAGCTTTGACGCTGAGAGCCACCAAGGCGAGGCCCGGCGGTAGCATGAGGGCTTTTTGCGAGCCGGCGACCAGAATATCAATCCCCCAGTCGTCCATCGGCACTGCGGTCGCGCCAAGTGCGGTAATAGCGTCAACGATCAGCAGGCGGTCGGTGTGGCGGGTCAGACGCGCGAGGTCCTGGACGGGATGCAGCACGGTGGTTGAGGTCTCGCTGGCCTGGACGAGGACGGCCCGCACCTCAGGATGTTGAGCAAGCGCCTGGGCCACTGCCTCAACGGCCACCGCCCGGCCCCACTCAACCTGGATTTCAATGACTGCGAGGCCGGCCGCCTGACAGATTTTCAGCCATCGCTGGCCGAATTTGCCGCCGTTAATGACCAGCACGCTGTCCCCGGCTGAACAGATATTGAAGACCGCCGCCTCCATTGCCCCGGTGCCTGAGGCGGCCAGGATGAGCACATCTTGGCCGGTTTGAAACAGCCAGCGTAACCCGGTTTGGACCTCGGCAAAAAGCTGACTGAATTCCGGGCTGCGGTGATGGATGATCGGCTGCGACATGCGCAGCAGGACCTCGGGCGGAACCTGGGTCGGCCCGGGGGTTAGCAAATACCGTTTTTGCATACGACGCTCCGAAACCAAAAAAACGCCCGGACGGCGGTGGGCACGGTCCAAGCAACAGCTTTTCTCGTGACGAATCCTTCGCTGCTCAAGGTGAAAATGTATCGGAGCCGCGGGGCTGAGTCAATGCTGGCCACATAGCGGCAAACTGCCTGAGTTTCCTAGGAGTTTTGCTTGACAGGCAAAACCCTGGCGGTTATAGTGGTAGGGACTGTTGGCGGTACTGGGAGGTTGCGGAGCGGCAGTGTCTGACGGGTGCCACGGGTTATCTACGGATACGGAACCGCGTTTCGGTTCAGCCCTTCTTCCCCTCGCGCCCCTGACAGACCTACATTCACCCGTGTCAGTGTACAGGCGTCATGGAAACGGTATTTGCCAGCCAGTCCTGTGCCCCTGTTTCAGGCCACCTGCCGGTGATGCTTGAGGAGACGCTCGCCCAGTTGCGGCTGCGGCCTGGTGCCGAGGTGCTGGACGGTACCCTGGGTGGCGGTGGGCACGCCGTGGCGGTGTTAGCCACAGCCGGACCGAACGGCAGGCTGCTGGGGCTTGACCGGGATGGCGAAGCCCTGGTGGTGGCCCGGCGGCGGCTCGCCGACTGGAGCGCGCGTATTACCCTCGTCCAGGCAAATTTTAGCCAAGCCCAGGCGACCCTGGCCCGCCTGGGCTGGTCGGGCGTTGACGCCGCGGTGCTTGACCTGGGCTTTTCCTCGTTACAACTTGACAATGCCGGGCGGGGCTTTAGCTTTCTGCGCACCGGTCCGCTTGATATGCGTATGGATCAGGCTGAACAGCGCTGCGCGGCCGATGTGGTCAATCATGCCAACCGGGCCGAACTGCGTCAGATCTTTCGCCAGTGGGGCGAGGAGCCGGCCGCTGGCGCGCTGGCCCGGGCCGTAGTTGAGGCGCGCAAAAAGGCCCCGTTGACCACCACCACCGCCCTGGCTCGGACGATTGAGCAGATCATCAAACGGCCGTCCCGCTCGGCCCGCTCTCCTGTCCATCCGGCCACCCGGGTCTTTCAGGCCCTGCGGATTGCGGTGAACCAGGAACTCAGCCACCTGTCCACATTTTTGGCCGACGGCTATCGCCTGCTGAAGCCGGGTGGCAGGCTGGTCATCCTGGCCTACCATTCTTTGGAAGACCGTCTGGTCAAGACCGCCTTTCGGCGTTGGGCCGCCTCGTGTGTGTGCCCGCCCCAGCTCACGCTGTGCGCCTGTGGCTGGTCTCCGAAGGTGAAGGTCCTGACGCCAAAACCGTTGACCCCATCCCGACAGGAAGTGGCTGACAACCCGCGTGCTCGGAGTGCGCGGCTGCGTGCGGTAGAACGATATGGCTAGAGGAATGGTGGAAAGAGGAAGGGCAGTATGCCGCATTCGAGTCCTGCGCCTCAGTGGCTGGGCTATGGTCTTGTCGCCCTGCTCGGCGTAGGCTTAGTCTGCGCCCAGATTTGGACCCGTCTGCAAGTCGTGGCGACCGGTTATGCGTTGTCTAACACGCTACACCTGTTGCAAACGCTTGAGGCTGAGCAGCGCAGCCTTGAAGCCGAGTGGAGCAGGCTGACGGCATCGGGTCGTCTTGCCCGGCTGGCTCACCAACGTTTGGGACTCAGCGTGCCCCAAGCCGGCCAGGTCAGGCAGATCACGACTGTCCGGCGGGGACAATGAGGAGGGGGGATGGAAAAACGGTTGTGGGCTGCCGCGCTGTGTATTGGGCTCGGACTCGTGCTGGTGGCCGGCCGGCTGGTTCAACTGACAGTTATCCAACACCGGGAGTTGGCCGACCGGGCGGCCAGTCAACACCACAAGCGGATTCGCTGGACCTCGCAGCGGGGAACGATTGTTGATCGGAACGGGAAGCTCCTGGCCCTGAGCGTGTCGGCCGAGTCCCTTTTTGTCCACCCTGGCCAGTTGCCGGACGGGATTGATGAATGGCTGCCAACTCTGGCCGCAGCCCTGCATCTGCCGGCTCCGCGGGTGGCTCAACTGCTGAGAACACCAGCCCCGTTTGTCTGGTTACGACGTCGGGCCTCGCTCCAGCTGGCGGCCCAGGTCCGCAGCTTGGCTATTGCCGGGATTGGCAGCCACCAGAGTGAACGGCGGGTCTATCCGCAGGGTAGTTTGGCCGCGCCGTTGCTCGGTTTCACCGATATTGATGCCAAGGGTCTCGCCGGCGTAGAACGGGCCTATGCCCACCATCTGCGCGGCCGGCCGGCCGAGTTGAGCGGGCTGCGCGACGCCTTTGGCCGGATGATTTTTGCCCACGGGATGGGAGACGGGCAGAGCCAGACATCTCAGGTCCGTCTTAGCCTCGACGCTGGACTCCAGTACATCGCCGAGCAAGAACTCGCCCGGGCGGTTGAGGCGCACGCGGCCAAGGCCGGCACGGTCGTTATTCTTGATCCCCGAAGCTTTGCCGTCTTGGCCATGGCCCAAGTGCCGAGCTTTGATCCCCATACCCCGGCGGCCGTGGTGCCTGCGGTCCGTCGCAATCGGGCGGTCAGCGAGGTCTACGAGCCCGGCTCGACCCTGAAGGCGCTGCTGGCCGCGGCCGTTCTGGACAGCCGGCTGGTGGACCCTGAGGAGCAGATTTTTTGTGAACAGGGACAGTATCGGATCGGACGGCGGACGATCCATGACCATCGGCCGCACGGCTGGCTGAGCTTTGCCGAGGTCATCAAACACTCGAGCAATATCGGTGTGGCCAAGGTCGTCCAACGGCTTGGTCAACAGACCTACTCCCGCTATCTTCGTGCTTTTGGCCTGGGTCAGACCAGCGGCATTGATCTGCCGGCCGAGAGCCCCGGCTTGCTGCCCACGGCTCGGAAATGGTCGTCCATTACCCTGGCCACGACGAGTTTCGGCTATGGCGTGGCGGTCACTCCTCTGCAACTGGCCGCCGCGTTTGCTACCCTGGCTAACGATGGGGTGTTGATGCGGCCGTATGTTGTTCAGGACATCCGGGATAGCAATGGGACGGTGCTGCGGGTCAACCGTTCGCACCCCGTCTGGCAGGCGGTCCGGCCTGAGACGGCAAAACAGGTTATCGGACTGCTCGAGAACGTGGTTCAACACGACGGGACCGGCTGGCGGGCACAGCTTGAAGGCTTTCGGGTCGCCGGCAAGACCGGAACGAGCCAGAAACTTGATGCTGAGGGCAAGTACTCGGCCCGGGCGTATATCGCCTCTTTTGTCGGCATTGTGCCGGTCGACGCGCCGCGGCTGGTGATCGCGGTTGTCGTTGATGAACCGAGCCGGGATGGATATTATGGCGGTCAGGTCGCCGCGCCGGTTTTTCGGGCCATTGCCGGCCAGGCCCTGGCTGCGCTGGGCGTTGAGGCTGCAACGCTTCCGGTTCAGGTCGCGGGCGGGTCTCAGCCCGCCCGCCCGTCCAGCCCGGATCACGCCGGTCGGCCCAATTTCCTGGGTCTCAGCCTGCGCGAAGCTCTACGCACCGCCGAGCGATACGGCTGGCAGGTGACCACAACCGGCAGCGGCTATGTTGTCGGCCAGGCTGTGCAGTATGACCCCCGCACCGCCCAGCCTCTCTACCGCCTGAGCTTAGCCCCGCCCCGGCCAGCGATCGTTGCCGAGGAGGAGACGCTGTGAGGCTGGCCGAGCTCTTACCGCCAAGCCTTGTACTTCAGACCTCGGGCCAGTTGGACATTCCGGTCACGCAGCTGGCCTACGATTCGCGTCGGGTGAGACCTGGGGCGGTGTTTTTCGCCTTGGCGGGGACAAAGACCGACGGCTTAGCATTTGCAGAGCAAGCCTTGCAGGCCGGGGCCGCGGCGGTTGTTGTCGCCCAGGAAGATTACAGCATCGTGCAAGCACGGCTGGCGGGCTACGGGCGGCCGCTGGGTCTGATCGGCTGCGCGAGGCCGCGGCATCTGCTGGGACTGATGGCCGACCGGTTTTACGGCCGGCCGAGTGCCAAGCTGTCGCTGGTCGGCGTAACCGGAACGAGTGGGAAAACCACAACGACCTATCTGCTGGAGGCCATCTGCCTGGCTATGAGTTGGCCAACCGGCGTGATTGGCACGGTCAATTACCGCTATCCGGGACGACAAGAGCCGGCGTCGTTTACCACCCCTGAAGCGGTTGAACTCCAGGCGCTGCTGGGTACGATGGTCAAGGCTGGAGTGCGCCACGCGGTCATGGAGGTCTCGTCCCACGCTCTGGTTCAGGAGCGGGTCTGTGGCTGTCAGTGGGACGGGGCAGTGTTTACGAATTTGGGCCGAGATCATCTCGATTTTCATACCGACCTGGACGATTATTTTGCCGCTAAGGTCAGCCTGTTTTGCTCCGGTCTGGCCAACTCCCCCAAGGCCAACCGTTTTGCCGTGGTCAATGTGGATGATCCGTGGGGCCAGAAATTGGCCGGCTACCGACTGCCCGGCCGGCTCATCACCTACGGCCGCAGCCCTGATGCGACAGTCTCGATCTCTGCGCTTGAACACAGTGCCGGCGGCCTGCGCGGAGTGTTGCGTATAGAGGGCAGGTCGGTCACGTTTTCCTCCGCCCTGATCGGCGAGCCACACCTGTACAATATCGTGGCCGCGGCGGCCACGGCCCACGCGCTAGGCGTGCCGGCCGAGATGATTGTGGCTGGTATCGCCGCCTGTCGCAATGTACCCGGACGCTTGGAACGCCTGGAACTCGACCAGCCGTTTGAAGTCATTGTGGACTATGCCCATAAACCCGACGCGCTCGACAAGACCCTGAGTTCGGTGCGTTCGCTGACCCAAAAACGTTTGGTGACGGTCTTTGGCTGCGGTGGCGACCGGGATCGGGGCAAGCGGCCGCTTATGGGACAGGCCGCCGGTCGGCTGAGCGACCTTGTTGTTCTAACCTCGGACAATCCACGCAGCGAAGATCCGCAGCGTATCCTGGCTGAGACGGAACGCGGTCTGGTCCAGACCGGTCTGCGGCCGCTGGGCGGGCCGTTGGCCCTCGCTACTGCGCAGCACGGCTATGTGGTCCTGGCTGACCGTCGGGCCGCGATTCAGGCCGCTTTGGCCGGGGCTCGGTCCGGAGACATGGTGGTGATTGCCGGCAAGGGCCACGAGGACTACCAGATCATCGGTACCCGCAAGCATCACTTCGACGATCGAGAAGAGGTCCGCCGTTATTTCTCCGCTCAGGAGGCCGGGTGATGCTCTACCTGCTACTGTATCCGCTGCATACCAGCTCCTCGGTGTTCAACGTCTTCCGGTACATCACCTTTCGGACGTTATTAGCCGCCATCATAGCGCTAACCGTGTCCTTTTTTCTCGGACCACGGCTGATCGCCCGGCTGACCGCCTTGCATCTCGGACAGCCGATTCGGCCCGACGGTCCACAGGCGCACCTCAGCAAGGCTGGAACGCCGACCATGGGCGGAATACTGATTCTCTTCTCCTTGGCGGTAGCCACCCTGCTGTTAGCCGATCTGAGCAATCTCTATGTGTGGCTTGTGCTGGGGGTGACGGTAGGCTTTGGGGCGATCGGTTTTGGGGATGACTACCGTAAGCTGTCGCACGAGAATTCTATCGGTCTCCAAGGCAGGTATAAACTGCTATGCCAGATGATCCTGGCCCTTGGGGCGGCCGTCTATCTGGTCTGTCTGCCGGGGTTTGACACCAGCCTGACGATTCCGTTTTTCAAAGACCTCCGGCCCGATCTGGGCTGGTGGTATATTCCGCTTGCGATGGGGGTGATTGTGGGTGCTTCAAACGCGGTCAATTTGACCGATGGGCTGGACGGCCTAGCGATTGGGCCGGTGATGATTACCGGGGTGACCTACGCCTTGTTCGCCTATATCAGTGGCCATGCCCAGATAGCCGAGTATCTTCAGGTGCCCAATGTGCTTGGCGCGGGTGAGGTGACGGTCTTTTGCGGTGCGCTGGCCGCCGCCGGACTCGGATTTTTGTGGTTTAACGCCTATCCGGCCCAGATGTTCATGGGTGATACTGGGGCTTTATCGCTGGGGGCTGCGCTGGGGATTGTGGCGCTTATCTGTAAGCAGGAAATCGTCCTTATCTTGGCCGGTGGAGTGTTTGTGGCCGAGGCCGTTTCGGTCATTTTTCAGGTCGCCTCCTATAAGCTGCGCCACAAGCGGATTTTTCGCATGGCACCGCTCCACCACCACTTTGAGTTGCTGGGCTGGCCGGAACCCCTGATTATTGTCCGGTTTTGGATTGTGTCGATTCTTTGTGCCCTGTTAGCACTGTGTACGCTGAAGCTGAGATGACGGTCGGTTGAGCAATGGCAAGCGGAGCAAAAATGGAGAGCCGCAAGCGGGAAGATGCGACCCGGCTCGAAGACCAGCCGTTGGCCTGGACGAGCCGTGGAGCAGTGGATGGCTGGCTGCTGACGAGCGTGCTGCTGCTGGTGCTGATCGGCCAAATTATGGTGTTGAACACCACCTATTTTTATGCCGCCGAGCACACCGATCAGCCCTACCGCTTTGTCTGGAAGCAGACGATGGCGCTAGGGCTGGGCGTGCTCGGGATGGGGCTGATCGCCCGGCTGTCGTCGGCGGTCTATTGGCGCTCTGCCTATCCCGCCCTACTGCTGGCAGTTGTCGGCCTGATCGTCGTCCTGCTGTCCGACGGTCAGGTCCGGCGCTGGATCCATCTCGGGATAATCAATTTTCAGCCGTCCGAGTTTGCGAAAGGCGCGGTTGTGCTGTATCTGGCCTGTTCCTTGGTCAAGAAGGCCGGCCGGCTGCACAGTTTTGCGTTTGGGGTGTTGCCCCATGTGCTGGTCGTCGGGCTGGTCGCTTTCCTGATTGTCATAGAGCCTGACCTGGGCGGGGCGGCCTTTGTGGGGCTGACGCTGCTCGTTCTGCTGTTTGTCGCCGGGGCGCGCTACCGCCACCTAGCCCTGCTGGCCGGAGCGGGGCTGGTTGTGGTGCTGGCTGGGATTATGACGGCCGAGTATCGGAGTGCCCGGCTGCTGTCTTTTCTTGACCCGGCCGCCCACCGCCAGACCGGCGGGTATCAACTCCACCAGTCGCTGCTGGCCTTTGGGGCGGGTGGGGTGCATGGCGTCGGCTTGGGCCAGAGTAGTCAGAAGATGTTTTATCTGCCCGAGGCACACACCGACTTTGTGTTCGCGGTGGTAGGTGAAGAAACCGGGCTGTGGGGGACGGGCCTCATCATTGGTCTGTTCGCCGTTGTCGGAGCCCGTGGGGTGCAGATCGCGCTCCGCCATCCCTATCGGTTTGGGCAATTGCTGGCTTTTGGCTGTAGCTTTCTATTGGTTGGTCAGGCCGGCCTGAATATGGCCGTCGTGCTGGGCCTGATCCCGACAAAAGGCCTGCCCCTGCCGTTTATCAGCTATGGCGGCTCGTCGCTGTGTATGGCCCTGGTATATGTGGGCGTGCTGCTGGGCTTATCACGCGAGATTCGGCAGGAGAACCAGACTCATGCCTAGGATGCCCAAAGACACCAAACGGCTCCGGCTGCTGTTGGCCGCCGGGGGGACGGGTGGCCATCTGTTTCCTGGGGTGGCGATCGCCCAGGGTGCCCAGCGAGAAGTAGCGGCCGAGGTGCTGTTTGTCGGCACGCTCCACGGCATAGAGGGGAGGGTGGTTCCGCGCCTGGGTTTTCCGCTGCGACTCATTGCTGCCGAGCAGGTGCGGGGCAGAAGCTGGTGGGGTGGGCTACGGGCCGGCTGGGCGGCCCTATGCGGGATTGGTTCGGCGTGGCGCATCCTGGGGGAGTTTGGGCCTGATCTCATTTTCAGCCTTGGTGGCTATGCGTCTGGCCCGACCGTGGTGGCGGCTTGGCTGCGGCGCATCCCGTGTGTGCTGCTTGAACCGAACGCAATTCCCGGACTCACCAATCGGTTGTTGGGACGCTTTGCAAGACGCGTGTGCGTCGGTTTTCCCGCGACTGTAACCTGCTTTCCGGTCGGAAAAGCGGTCTATACCGGTACCCCAGTCCGCTGGCGGGCGGCCGAGGTGACGGGTCTGTCGCCTGGACCGGCAGCACCCAATGCCGACGAGCGGACCAGACCATTCAGCGTCTTAGTCGTTGGCGGGAGTGCTGGCGCGCGTCGGCTCAACCACATTCTGCCGGCCGCGTTTGCCGCTCTCGGGGTGCCGTCCAACCGCCTCCGGATTGTGCATCAGACCGGCCAAGCCGAGCATGCCGAGGTCCGTAGCGCGTACAGGCGGCTCGGTGTCGAGGCCGAGGTTGTGCCTTTTATCGAGGCTATGGACGCGGCCTATGCCGCCGCCGATTTAGTTATCTGCCGGGCCGGAGCCATGACGCTGGCCGAGCTGACGGCCCTGGGCAAACCGGCTATCTTTGTGCCCTATCCGTATGCCGCGGACGATCACCAACGGGCCAATGCAGAGCAGCTGGTCCGAGCCGGAGCGGCGTTGATGATCCTGGATGCCGAGTTGAGCGCGGATCGGGTTGCGGAGGCTCTCCGCGGCCTGATGCAAGTTCCTGCCCGCTTGCAGGCCATGGCCCGGACCGCGGCGGCTTTCGGCCAAGCCGATGCGACGGCGCGTGTGTTGCGGGAGTGTTTGGCCTGTTTACCGGCGGCAGCCCGGCTCTCGGTCGGGAAGGCGGGCAGATGATGGACGATAGGACAAATGGCAGAGCGCAGGTGTCCAGGAACGGACGAGTGGCGCGCAACTCCCAGGGGCAAGTGTTGTTTGATGCCAACCGCCATATTCATTTTGTTGGTATTGGGGGGGTTGGCATGAGCGGTATCGCCGAGTTGCTGCTGAATCTGGGCTATCAGGTCAGCGGTTCGGACCATCTCGAATCGGACACGACCCGCCGCCTGACACGCCTCGGGGCGCGCATCGCCTACGGCCATCGGGCCGAGCATATCGACCTCCAGACCGACGTGGTCGTCATATCGTCGGCGGTGAAATACGCCAACCCAGAGGTGGGCCGGGCGCGTGAGTTGCGCATTCCGGTGATCCCGCGGGCCGAGATGCTGGCCGAACTAATGCGTCTCAAATACGGTATTGCGATTGCCGGTACGCATGGCAAAACCACCACCGCGTCGCTCATTACCAGCGTTCTGGCCCAAGCCGAGCTAGACCCGACATGCGTGATTGGCGGCCGGCTGAATGTCGTCGGCTCGAACGCCCGTCTGGGCCAGGGTCGCTTTTTGGTGGCTGAGTCCGACGAGAGCGATGGGACGTTTCTGTTGCTGAGTCCGACGATTGTTGTGGTCACCAACATTGACCCCGAGCATCTCGATTTTTACGGCGATATGGACCGGGTCAAAGACGCCTATCTGCGCTTCATCAACCGCATCCCGTTTTACGGTCGGGCCGTCCTGTGTCTGGATAGTGTCAATGTCCAGGGCCTGTTACCCTATGTCCAGAAACGCTTTGTCACCTATGGTCTAGGTCCCGAAGCCGATCTGACGGCACACGATTTACGCGTGTCGGGTATGACTACCCACTGTGAGGTCTGGTACGGCGACGAGCGGTTGGGCCCGCTTCGGCTCAAGCTGCCGGGTCGCCACCATGTGCTCAACGCCCTGGCGGTGGTGGCGGTGGCTCGAGAGCTAGGGATTCCGTTTGCCTGCGTGCAGCGCGCCCTGGCCGGTTTTGACGGCATTCAGCGCCGTTTTGAGGTCAAGGGTGAAGCCGCCGGGGTAGTGGTAGTTGACGACTATGCCCATCACCCCGAGGAACTCAGGGTAACCCTGCGAGCGGCCCGCGAAGGGAGCTGCCAAGCCGACCCGGCGCGTCGCTTAGTGGCCGTGTTTCAGCCGCATCGGTATTCACGAACCCAGGACCTGTTTGACGATTTTCTGTCCGCTTTTGATGAGGCGGACGTGGTCGTGCTGACCGAGATCTACCCCGCTGGTGAGGAACCGCGGGCCGGGGTTTCTGGATACCGGCTGTACCAGGCATTACGCCAGCGCGGTCAGAGCGAGGTGCGTTTTGTTGCTGACCGGGAGAGGCTGGCCCAGGCGGCCCTCGCCTATGTACGGCCGGGCGATATGGTCATGACCCTGGGGGCCGGGGATATCCACCGGACTGGGGGCGAACTGCTTGCGCTGCTCCAGAAAAGAGGTGGGGGTGCGGGCTGAACAGAAAAAACGGTTGCTGACCCTGCTGACCGGCCAAGTGTCTCAGGTCCGCTGTGACGTCGCGTTGTCCCGCTATACATCCTTTCGGATCGGCGGCCCGGCCGACATCTTTGTCGAGCCCCACAGTCTGGCCGAACTCCAAGCCGTGGTGCGGCTTGTCCGGGCTGAACGGCTGCCGCTTTTTCTCCTGGGTGGGGGGAGCAACCTGCTGGTCAGCGATGCGGGCATCCGTGGCGTTGTGGTGAAGCTCGGCAAGGGGTTTAATTATAGCGTGTGGAGTGCGCCCGGAGCTGAGCAGGACGCGCGGCGGGTGCGGGTTGGGGCAGGGCGTTCGCTGGGCCGTTTTGTCCGCGAAACTGTGGACAAGGGCTATGCCGGGGTGGCGTTTGCCGAGGGCATACCCGGCAGCGTGGGCGGAGGACTGCTGATGAATGCGGGCGCTTTTGGCGGGGAGTTGAGCCAGGCGGTGGAAATGATCCAGGGCGTTGACCGTGCCGCTCGGGTGGTCTGTTTGGCCGCCGGGCATCTCGGCTTTAGCTATCGACACAGCCGGTTGCCGGCCGGCTTTATTGTGGCCGAAATCTGTTTTTGCCTGCGGCGTCAGGAGCCGGCGCGGCTCAGGGTGGCGATGCACCGGGCTCAGACCAAACGTCAGAGCGGCCAACCGCACGGCTCTCCCAACGCCGGCTCAATTTTCAAAAATCCGCTCGGCGGTTACGCCGGCCGTCTGATCGAGCTGGCCGGGCTGAAAGGTGCCCGCTGTGGGCAGGCTCGGGTCTCTGAGCGGCATGCCAATTTCATTCTGAATGCCGGTGGTGCACGGGCGGCTGAGGTGAAGCGGTTGATGGAACATGTGCAGCGCGCGGTGTGGGACGCGCGGCGGGTGTGGCTTGAGCCGGAGATCCGTCTGGTCGGAGACTGGGAGCGAGACCAGGGGAGCCCGCCTCTCGCCGTTCACGCGTCTAACGAGGGGCGGGCGGTATGAGCGTTACGACCCCTCGGTGGCGCGAAAAAACGGTTGGAGTGCTGCTGGGCGGTGTGTCGGCCGAGCGTGAAATTTCGCTGCGGACCGGTGGCGCGGTGTGTGAAGCGCTGCGCGGCCTCGGTTACGATGTGGTCAGCATTGAGGTTGAGGCCGACGGCGGATGGTTGACCCAGGTGCGCCAGGTCGATGTGGCGTTTATCGCCCTGCACGGAAAATTCGGTGAGGACGGCACGGTCCAGGCCGTCCTGGAGGTGCTGGGAGTTCCGTATACCGGGTCGGGTATATTGGCCAGCGCACTGGCCATGAATAAGCCTCTGGCCAAACGGATATGGCAGACCCACAGGATTCCGACCCCGGCCTGGGAGGTGATAGACACACAGACGGCGGAGTGGAAGCTGAGCAACTTGTCGTTTCCGGTTGTGGTGAAACCGAGTGCCGAGGGCTCGAGTATGGGGGTGAGTATTGTTCGGTCCGGCCAGAGCCTGCCCGACGCTCTGACCGAGGCGTCCCGGTTTGAGGCGGTCAGCTTGGTTGAGGCCTATATTTACGGGCAAGAAGTGACGGTCGGGATTCTGGGCGAGCAAACGCTGGGGGCGATGGAGGTGATTGCCAAGGGAGAGTTTCACTCCTACGAGGTCAAGTATACGGCCGGTCGAGAGGAGTTCCTGATGCCCGCACCGCTTGCGCCCGAGGTGTATGACCAAGTGCTGAAGATCGCTCTTGAGGCACACCGGGCACTAGGTTGCCGCGGCTATAGTCGGGTTGACACGCGGGTGACCGAACACGGACAGATTTTTGTTCTCGAGGTGAACTCCCTCCCCGGACTGACCGAACTCAGCTATTTGCCGCGTATTGCCGCCCACGCCGGACTCGACTATGGGGCCCTGGTCGAGGCTATTTTGCAGTGCGCCGGTCTCCAGAGCCACGGGAGGGCAGAGTGAAACACAGGCCGTCTGCCGTTTCTCAAGCCGGCCCAGGGATGCCGCTGCCAGCGCTGAGACCGCGCCCAGCCAGCTCGCTCGGCCGGCTCCGCCGGAGCGGTGGGCTGCTAGTCTTCATAGGTCTGTTGGCCGGACTGTGGGTGTGGGGGGCAGCGCTGGTCCGCTTTGTCGTCCACCAGCCCTATTTTGCCGTACAGCAGATTGTCGTCCACACCGACGGACAAATGTCGCAGACTGATATCCGGCGTTGGAGCGGTATTCGTTTCGGTATGCCGGTGTTTGAGCTTGATTGCCAGCAGGTCGAAACCCGGCTCCTCAGCCATCCTAGGATCGCCCGGGCCACGGTCGCCCGCCGGCTGCCCAACGCCGTTCACATTCGAGTCGAGGCCCGCCGACCTGTCGCCGTTGTCCAAAGCCCGCAGCTAGCCTATCTTGATCAGCACGGCGGCTGCTTTTTTGATCCAGAACTTCCAGCCGGCCGTCTTGACCTGCCTCATGTCAGCGGTCTGGCCGACCTGCGGCTGGATGATCCCGCCGCCCGCCTTGCACTGGCCGGCGTCCCGCGCCTGTTGGCGGTGAGCCGGCTGTGGCGGGAACAGCTGTCTGAAATTCACTGGGATCAGGATATGGGCTATACCCTGTTTCTGGCCCAGCGACAGGTCACGATCCGGGTCGGCCGGGAAACACGGCCCGAAAAACTGGCCCGCGTCGGGCAGGTCCTTGAAACTTGGCCGGTTGCTGGACCGGCGGCCGTGTTTGACGCCCGCTTTCGGAATCAGGTAGTGGTTCGTCCCGTGCCGACTCCCGGCCGGACTCCGACCCGTGTGGGATCTGCCTAGGGAGAAGAAAGACCATGCCCAAGGATGCTGCTCTCCTGGTGAGTCTTGATATCGGGAGCTACAAAACTACGGTAATTGCGGCCCGGCAGAGTCTTGAGGGGCTGGAGATTCTGGGCGTCGGCAGCGCTCTGTCCCGGGGGTTGCGCAAGGGCATGATTCTCAACGTTGACACCACCGTGCGGGCCATTCGGAAAGCCGTTGAGGAAGTCCAAACCGGGGCCAACTGCGACATCCACGAGGTCAGCAGCGGCATTGTCGGCGGCTACCTTGACGGTATTACCAGCCAGGGCCTCGTCCTCGTCGAAGATCAGGAGGTGCGGGCCGAGGACCTGCGTCGGGTCATCGAGGTGGCCCGCACCCGCGCCCTGCCCGCCGACTGTGAGATCCTGCACGTTATGCCCCAAGAATTCCTGGTTGACAGCCAGGACCGGGGTAATAATCCGATTGGCAGCTCCGGAGTGCGTCTCGAAGCCGCAGTCCATCTGGTGGCGGTGGCCAGCAGCGCTGTCCACACCATCACCAAGTGCTGTGAGCGGGCCGGTCT
This sequence comes from uncultured Binatia bacterium (SeqCode), assembly GCA_965200965.1. Taxonomy (GTDB): domain Bacteria; phylum Desulfobacterota; class Binatia; order Bin18; family Bin18; genus JAAXHF01. The sequence goes on along the minus strand of OZ241744.1, from coordinate 1,595,055 downwards.
GGCTCTGCATCGGCTGTATTTCACCGCTCTTGCCGCGGCCGAAGCCGTGCTTACCCCGGAAGAGAAGGAGATGGGGGTAGCCCTGCTCGATATTGGGGGCGGAACAACGGGGGTGATTGTCTTTGCCCACGGCGTGCCCCATCACACCGCGGTGTTACGGCTCGGCGGCCATAATATCACCAATGACTTGGCGGCCGGCTTGCGCACGCCGCTGGCCGAGGCAGAAAAACTCAAACACCAGCACGGCTGCGCGCTGATGGATCTGATCCTGCCCGGCGAAACGATCGAGCTGCCGCGGCTCGGCGGACGTGAGCCGGTGCAGCTGCTGCGACGACGCTTGGGGGAAATCATCGAACCCCGGGCCGAAGAAATTCTCCACTTGGCCAAGGAGCAGATTGAAATGGCCGGCCTGCTTGACAAACTCGGCTCCGGCTTGGTGCTGACCGGTGGCGGAGCCATCCTGGCCGGCCTGCCCGAGCTGGCCGAGCGGATTTTCCGGGTGCCCGCTAGGCGCGGCAGGCCGCAGTATCTGGACGGCCTTGTTGACGAGCGGAACAGCTCCATGTATGCGACTGGTGTAGGGCTTATCCTGTCTGGCACACAGAAAGGACAGCAGAACAATATCGTGCCTACCCGTTATGGTCGAGGATGGCAGCGCGTTTGGGAACGGGTGGTGGAGTGGATGCGAGATTTTTTTTAGCGCGTAGGCTTCCCGGTGGGGAGACTCAGCAAGGAGGTGCGAGATGATTGAGTTTGTGGAGAATGAGAGAGGTGGGGCGCAGATCCGCATCGTCGGTGTTGGCGGGGGAGGAGGGAATGCCGTCAATACCATGATCAGTGCCGGCTTGGTCGGAGTTGACTTTATCGTCGCGAACACCGACGCCCAGGCCCTGCACATGAATCTGGCACCGACCAAGGTTCAGACCGGCAGCGAGTTGACCAAAGGGCTGGGTGCCGGGGCGAATCCCGAAATCGGCCGTCGCTCGACGATTGAGAGCGAGGAAGAGATCAGTGAACACCTGCTGGGGGCCGATATGGTTTTTGTCACCGCGGGTATGGGTGGCGGCACAGGTACCGGAGGGGCACCGGTCGTGGCCCGGATCGCCAAAGAGGCCGGAGCGCTCACCGTTGGCGTTGTCACCAAACCCTTTCTGTTTGAGGGCAGGAAGCGTATGCGCCAAGCCGAAGAAGGGATTCGCGAGCTCAAAGACAACGTCGATACCCTGATCTCGATTCCCAATCAGCGGCTGCTAGCCGTGGCCAACCGCAGCCAGCCGCTGCTTGAAGCCTTCCACAAGGCCGACGATGTGCTCCTCCAAGCGGTGCGCGGTATTGCCGATCTGATTACGGTCGGCGGCCTGATTAACCTCGATTTTGCCGATGTGCGGACGATTATGGCCGAGATGGGGATGGCCATTATGGGGGCGGCAACGGCCAACGGTGAAGGCCGGGCCGAGGAAGCCTCACGCCGGGCGATTGCCAGCCCGCTGCTGGAAGATATTTCTATCCGTGGGGCAAAAGGCGTGCTCATCAATGTGACCGGCGGACCGAGCCTGACCTTGCACGAGGTCAACGAGGCAGCCACGCTCATCCAGGACGAGGCTGACGAAGAGGCCAACATCATCTTCGGCGCGGTGATTGATGAGTCAATGGGAGAAGACCTCTCAATTACAGTCATCGCTACCGGCTTTGGCGAGGCCGAGTTTGAGCACCGGCCCCCGGCCATCCCCCGGCCGCCGCTCGGCTCGGTGCGGGCGAGCCGGCGACCCCCGGCCGGACCGCGCAAAGTCGTCCACCTCGGCACGCTTGTCGATGACGAGCTCGAGACGCCGACTTGGCAGCGCAGGCAGCAGGCCGACCCCCCGGCCGTGGACCCGGCCGGGACGACGCCCGCCACCGAAGCCACCGACAAGTACGATATCCCGGCGTTTTTGCGCAAGCAGGCCAAATGAGTCCGCGCGCCGCACGCACTTGGCGGTGTGGCTTGCCCTGACACTATTGGACGGATTGTCGCGTCATGTGGTTGACGACAGAGCGCGCCCGCCGCCGTCTGGCGGCTGAAACCCGGCTGTTCTCAGCTAGTCCGGACGGCGAGTCGCCCGTCTGCCTGATCTATCCCAACCGCTACCCGGTTGGGATGGCCAACCTCGGCTTTCAGGCCGCCTACCGGATTTTTTCCCAAGATCCCCACTGCCGCTGCGAGCGGGCGTTTCTGCCCGACCCCGACGAAGCCGCCGCGCTGAGCCGAACCCGCACCCCGCTCGCCTCTCTGGAGAGCCAGCGGCCCCTGGCCGATTTCGAGCTCCTAGCCTTCTCCCTGTCTTTTGAAACTGACTATCTCCACATCCTCGATATCCTGGCCGCCGCCCACCTGTCGCTCCTCGCCGCGGAGCGACAGGACCGGCATCCGCTGGTCATCGCCGGGGGGCCGGCCACCTTTCTCAACCCCGAACCGGTCGCCGACTTTATTGACCTGTTTCTGATCGGCGAGGGTGAGGACATGATTCCAGAGTTCCTGGATCGCTACGCCCAGCTCCGAACGGCCGGCCTGAGCCGGTCCGAGCGGCTCCAGCATCTGAGCACCCTAGATGGGGCCTACCTGCCGTCCCAGTTCAGGCCCCACTATGACGACGACGGACCCTTGACCCGGCTCGACTACAGCGGTCCCGGGCGGCCGAGTGTGCGCCGGCGACTGGTCCGGGATCTGGACGCCTCCCCGACCCGCTCCCAGCTCCTCACCCCGGAAGCCATCTTCGGCGACATGTACCTGATCGAAACCAGCCGGGGCTGCGAGTGGGGCTGCCGTTTTTGCGCCGCCGGCTACATGTATCGACCGGTCCGCTATCGGAGCGTCGAACATCTCAAACAGCAGGTGACAGCCGGCCTCAAGGAGCGCTCAACCATCGGCTTAGTCGGTGCCGAGATGGCCAGCCAGCCAGGGATTGCCGGTCTGTGCCAGTTCATCGGCCAAGCCGGCGGGCGGGCCTCGCCCTCATCGCTCAAGGCCGACATGGTGAGCCGGGAGTTGGCCGCCGCTCTCGGGGACAATAAGAATCACTCAGTCACCTTGGCCCCGGAAGCCGGCTCAGAGCGGATGCGACGGCTGATCAACAAAAACCTGACCGAGCCCGAAATCCTACGCGCCGCCGAGTGGCTGGTCGGCGGCGGGGTGCAATCGCTCAAGCTGTATTTCATGCTTGGTCTGCCGACCGAGGCGCAAGAGGATGTTGAGGCGATTGCCGACTTAAGCCGCAACATTTACGCGCGCGTGCGGGCCAGCGGCGCGGTCGTCGGGAGCCTTACCCTGTCGGTCAACGCCTTCTCGCCCAAGCCGTGGACGCCCCTGCAATGGGAGCCGATGGAGTCGCTCGGCGGCCTGCGGGCCAAGCTGAGCGGGCTCCGCAAGCGGCTGGCCGGCCTGCCGCGGCTACGGGTTGATACCGAATCGCCCCGCGAAGCCTACTACCAGACCTTGCTGTCTCGGGGCGACCGCCGGACCGGGGGGCTGCTGCTGGCGATGCACCGCGCCGGCGGTGACTGGTGGAGGGTCATTCAGCAGCAGCGGCGGTCGCCCACATCGCCCTCCGCCCAGTGTTCGCTCAGCCCCAACCCGGATTTCTTTGTCCATCGCCGCTACGACGCCCATGAGCTGTTGCCGTGGGATTTCATCGATCATGCGGTCAGCAAACATTATCTGCGGGTTGAGTGGCGCAAAGCGCTGTCAGGACGACAAACCCCGCCGTGTGACGTGAGCACCTGCCACACCTGCGGTGCGTGCTAAAAGCCCGGCGCAGTCCATGATCGTTGCCATTGGCACTGACCTGACCGAGGTCGAACGGATTCGGTCCGCCCTTGACAATCCGCGCAGCGGCCGGCGTTTTCGTGACCGCATCTTTACGCTTGGCGAGCAGACCTACTGTGAGCGGCGGGGGAGCGGTGTCTACGAGAGTTATGCCGCCCGTTTTGCGGCCAAGGAGGCCGTCATGAAGGCGCTTGGCCTGGGCTGGGGAGCGCAACTCGGCTGGCTTGATATTGAGGTGAGGCGGCGGCCAGGAGCACGGCCGGAGATTCTTCTGTCCGGTCGGGCCACAGCCCACGCCGCCTCGCTCGGCGTTCGCCGTTTACACCTTGCGCTGACGCATACGGCGACGCTGGCCGAGGCTCAGGTAGTGGCTGAGGGAGAAGGCTGAGGGGCGCGGGCGGCCCGCACGCGGCTCAGGTCACAAGTCAGGGCTTGGCCGGTGCGTGGGGCTGCACCCCAGGCTAGTCCACCGCCAGGGCAATGCGGTTGCCGTGCGACAGCAACTCGGCCACGCTGCCTAAGAACGCGCCGGCCGGTGCGCCGTCAATCACCCGGTGGTCAAAGGTCAGGCTCAAGACCAGCATTGAGCGTTTGGCGATTTCACCCTGATACACGACGGGTTTGTCACCGATGCGGCCGACACCCAGAATCCCGGTCTGGGGCGAGTTGAGGATCGGGGTAAAGGCGTCAACGCCGGCCATGCCCAGGTTTGAAACGGTGAAGGTGCCGCGGCTGACCTCTTCGAGCTTGAGCGTGCCGGCCCGCGCTTTCTCGGCCAGCGCGCGCGCCTCCTCGGCGATGATCTTGAGCGGCTTTTTGTCAGCGTCATGGATAACCGGGACGATTAAGCCCTCGTCAAGCGCTACCGCAAAACCGACATGGACAGCGCGATGGAGTTGGATCGCGTCCCCTTCGAGCGAGGCGTTCATACGCGGATGCTGAAGCAGGGCGTGGGCGCAGGCCTGGATGATGAAGTCGTTGTAGGTGGTGTTGAAGGCGCGCCGGACTTGTTCACGCCGCTCGATGAGCTGGGTCACATCGACCTCGGTCGTCAGGGTGAGCTGGGCGGTGTTCTGGAGGCTCTTGTGCATGCGCTCGGCAATCACTTTGCGCATCCCGCGCAGCGGGACTGACTGGCTTGCCGCGGGGGCTGGGGCCGCTGGAGTTAGGGCTGGCGGTGGGGCCGGTGTGGGGCTGTCAACAGCCTGCTGGACATCCTCCCTGGTGATGCGCCCGCCGGGACCGGTGCCGGTCAGGCTGGCGGGGTCAATGTGGTGCTGGGCGGCGAGTTTGCGGGCGGCGGGGGTGACGGGCGTTCGTTGGCCGTCAGCCGCGGCCGACGCGGCGCTGCCGCTGCTCCGCGGCGGGGAGGCTGCCGGGCTGGTGGTAGCCGGCGCAGCGGGAGTGCCGTCGCTGTAGCCGGCGGCCACCTCAACTATGTCTTCGCCGGCTTCGGCAATCACCGCGACCGGCAGGCCGACTGGAACAACCGCTTCGAGGCCGTACAGCAGTTTGGCAACCACACCACTCGCCGTTGATTCGACCTCGTAGAGGACTTTTTCGGTTTCAACCTCAAACAGGGCCTCGCCCTCGTTGATGGCCTCGCCCTCGTTTTTGAACCAGCGTTGGATCGTGCCCTCAACCATTGTAAGGCCGAACTTGGGCATGACAACTTCGGCTGCCACGGCAACTCCCTTCTCTAGGTATGTGCTGCTCAGGCCATGAGTTCTTTGACCGCGGCGGCAATTTTCTGCTCGTCAGGCAGGACAAATTTTTCCATCGGCGGGCTGTAGGGAATAGGCACATCGTAGGCGGTCAGCCGCTTGACCGGGGCGTCGAGCGAGTCAAAGCCTTTGTCGGCAATCACCGCGGCAATCTCTGAGGCCGCGCCACAGCGCAGATGGCCCTCGTCAACTACCAGGACTTTGTGCGTTTTGGCTACCGAGTTGAGAATAATGTCCTCGTCGAGCGGCACCAGGGTGCGCGGGTCAAGGACCTCGACCGACACGCCCTCGTCGGCCAGGGCGGTGGCCGCCTTGAGGGCTTTGGAGACCATCAGGCCGACCCCGACCACGGTCACATCGGAGCCTTCGCGTTTGACCTCGCCTGTGCCGATGGATACGAGATATTCCTGGTCGGGAATCTCCTGTTTGGCCCGCCCCAGGCCCATATGCTCAAAGACCAGCACCGGGTTGTTGTCGCGGATGGCGCTCTTGAGCAGGCCCTTCATGTCGTAGGGGTCGGACGGAGCGACAATTTTCAGGCCGGGTACGCTCATGAACTGGGCGTAGACGGTCTCTGAGTGCTGGGCCGCGGCTGAGCCGAGCGCGCCGTACACGGTCCGAAAGGTGATCGGAATATCGGCTTGGCCGCCTGACATGTAGCGCAGTTTGGCCGCCTGGTTGCACACTTGATCCCAGCAGCAGTAGAAGAAGCTGGCAAACTCAATTTCGACAATCGGCCGCATTCCGGCCATAGCCGCGCCAATCCCGGCCCCAGCATAGCCGGCTTCTGAAATCGGGGCGTTGCGGATGCGCTGGGGGCCGAACTCGTCGGTCAGGCCGCCGGTCGCGCCAAACGCACCGACCCACACATCAAGGCCCATGAGAAAGGTGCGCGGGTCGTGTCTGAGTTCTTCGGCCAGGGCTGAGTTGATCGCTTGGATGAATGAAACAGTCGGCATGGGGGTGTCTCCTTGGGCTGTCAGGCGGCTGAGAACATATCGTTGAGAGCTTCTTCGGGGGCCGGCAGCGGGCTGTCCTCGGCAAAGGCGATCGCCTCGTCAATAACGCTGCTGACTTCGGCCCGAATCGCGTCAATATCGGTCTGGCTGACTACCCCGGCCGGCACAAAGCGCTCCTCAAAGGTAATGAGTGGGCAGCGTTTTTTCCACTCTTCGATCTCATCCTTGGGGCGATAGCTTTTGTCGCCCATAAAGGCTTCTTCGCCCACTACATGGCCTTCCCAGCGGTAGGTTTTGCATGCGATCAGGCTTGGTCCCTCGCCCCGCCGGGCGCGGGCAACGGCTTGGCTGGTGGTCTCGTAGACCTCAACTACATCGTTGCCGTTGACGACCACGCCGGGCATATCGTGGCCTCTGGCCCGGTCGGCAATGTCTTTGACCGAGGTGACATCCTTGCCGGCGGTGAACTCGCCGTACAGATTGTTCTCGCACACATAGATGACCGGCAGTTTCCAGGCTGAGGCAATGTTGAGCGATTCGTGGAAGGTCCCCTCGTTGGAGGCCCCGTCGCCAAAGAAGCATACCGCTACCTCGTCGCTGCCCCGGACCTGGGCCGCTAAGCCGGCCCCGGTGGCGATCGGCAGGCCGGCCCCGACAATGCCGTTGGCACCCAGGATGCCGATCTCAAAGTCGGCGATGTGCATGGAGCCGCCCTTGCCCTTGCAGTAGCCGGTGCTCTTGCCGTAAATCTCGGCCATCATCGGCTTGAGCTTGCCGCCTTTGGCGATGAGGTGGCCGTGGCCCCGGTGGGTGCTGGTGATGTAGTCCGTATTGGTCAGGGCGGCACACACGCCGGTGGCTGAGGCTTCTTCGCCGATGGAGACATGGACGAAGCCCGGAATTTTGCCTTCTTTGAAGATATCGCGCAGACGCTCCTCAAACTGCCGGATGGTCTGCATGGTGCGGTACATCTGGAGTAATTTGTCTTTGCCAACTTCCGCGGCCATAGGCGCGCCCTCCTTTGTAGGGTATTCCTGTTCATAATCCGAAACCGAGGCGGCGGTCAACCGCCTGAACCTCCAGACCTGACAGGCTAATGCCCTGTCTTGGCCCCGGTCGGCTGTTTGGCCTGTCGTCCGGCGGCACGGGCCGGGGCGGGCAGTTTCTCGACCTTGATCTTGTCAATCCGCCGGCCGTCCATGTTGACAATCGTCATCCGGTAGCCCTGGTGCTGGACGATCTCCCCGCCCTTGGGGATGCGCTCCAGCCGGGCCAGCAGAAAGCCAGCCAGGGTCCGGTAGTCGTTGGTCTCCTCAACTGGCAGGCCGGGGGTGTCCCGCAGGTCGTCCAGCATCACCCCGCCGGCCACGAGCCAGACCCCCGGCCCGAGGTCCTGGACCGGCAGGGCTTCATCAACATCGAACTCGTCCCGAATCTCGCCGACAATCTCTTCAAGCAGGTCTTCGATGGTGGCGATGCCGACTACTGTGCCGAACTCGTTGACGACAACGGCCATCTGGGTGCGGCGACGCTGGAGTTCGCGCAGCAGGTGGCTGATCTGCATGGAGTCGGGCACAAAATAGCTCGGCTGGACAAAACCCTGGAGGGAGGCGGAATCCTGCTCCCGCCCGCGCAACAGTTCCTTGAGGTGGACCACTCCGACAACATGATCAAGGTCATCCTCAAAAATTGGCATGCGCGAGAAGCTGCTCTCGATCATGGCTTGCAGGGCGTTCTGGGGGGAGGTGTCTACGCTCAGGGCCTGGATTTCGGTCCGGGGGGTCATCACCTCGCGGACCGAGGTGTCGGCAAAATCAAACACGCTCTGGATAAACTTCTGCTCGGTGGCGTCAAAGACGCCTTTTTGCGCGCCTTCACGGATGATGTACTTGACCTCATCCTCGGACACGACCGCCTCGGCCGCCTTGGCCCCGGTGCCGGTCAGGTACAGCAGTCCGTTGGTTGAAGCGGTCAGCAGCTTGACCCCGGCGGTAAACAGCCAGGAGAAAAAATCCAGGGGCCGGGCGACCCAGCGGGCGGTTGACTCGGAGTAGCGCAGCGCCAGCGATTTTGGCACCAACTCGCCCAGCACCAGGGACAGATAGGAGATCACCACCACCACCGTAGCAACGGCCAGGACTTGGCTCGACTCGGCTACAATGGGCAGCGAACTCTGGGCGTACAGCGGGGCGAGATAGGCCACGGCCGATACACCCCCGATTGCCGAGGCCAGGGAGCTGACCAGCGTCACCCCGATCTGGACCGTCGCCAGAAAACGGTCGGGATCGTTTCTGAGGCGTCCCAGCGTGCGGGCCGTCCGGTCGCCGGCCTCGGCCAACTGCTCAATGCGGCTCCGCCGGACCGAAACCACCGCAATCTCCGAGCCGGAAAAAAAACCGTTGGCGATAATCAGGCCCAGAATACACACTATCTCAAACCACAGCTCAGTGACCATGTGCGTCCTCCTGACACCGAGACCCCGAACAGAACCGCTGGCCATCCTAGCATATGCCGCCTCAGCAGGCAGGCTCGGCAGTGCCCCTCCTTACCTGACAAGCGGAAAGCTGATAGCAGACCGCTGAACACTTCTTTTGTGGGAGGTGGGGGTGAAGACCAGGGGGACACGGCGCAACAGCATTGCGATTAGCGGCGCACGCCAGAACAATCTCAAAAATCTGGATATCGATATCCCCCTGAATCGGCTCACCGTCGTCACCGGGGTGAGTGGCTCGGGCAAGTCGAGCTTGGCCTTTGACATCCTGTATGCCGAGGGACAACGCCGCTACGTTGAGAGCTTTTCAGCCTATGCTCGTCAATTCCTGGACCGCATGGATAAGCCGCAGGTCGAGAAAATTGAGGGCATCCTGCCGGCTATTGCTATTGACCAGAACCGCCCGGTCCGCACCTCGCGCTCAACCGTTGGCACGATGACCGAACTGCACGACCATCTCAAGCTCTTATTTGCCAAAGTTGGGGTGTTGTACTGCCGTCGGTGCGGCCAGCCGGTTGAGCGTGATTCTGCCGAGTCGGTTTTCAGAAAGCTGTCCCAGCAGCGGCCTGAGGGCACGCGCTTCTATGTCACCTTCCGCGTCTCCGCGCCGAGTACGCTGGCCTGGAGCGAACTCCGTGACGGCTTTGTCCGGGCCGGGTTCTACCGCCTGCTTGTGGCCGGTACAATCGTGGACATTCAGGAGTTGGACGCCCGGCCTGGGGGGCTGGCCGGGCAGGAACACTGCACTGTGCTGGTTGACCGCCTGATCCTCAGACCGCGCAACAAAAAACGGACCCATGATTCGCTGGAGCAGGCGTTTCAGTACGGCAAGGGACGGCTGGGCCTCGTCTTTCCAGATGCTGAGCAGGCCGAACAAGCGTTTTCCAACCGGCTGGAGTGCGCGGCGTGTCAGATTGTGTATAAGGAGCCGGTCCCCAACCTGTTCTCGTTCAACAGTCCGCTCGGCGCGTGCGAGAAATGCAAGGGCTTTGGCCGCACGATTGATCTTGACCTGGAGTTGGTCGTCCCTGACTCCAGCCTGTCGCTCAAAGACGGTGCCATCAAGCCGTGGCGGATTAAGGCCGCCCAGTGGGAGCGGCGCGAGTTGTTTGCGTTCTGCAAACGTCGAGGCATCCCCAGCACCGTCGCCTGGCGAGACCTCAGCCCTGAGCAACACGGACTGATCCTGGACGGTGACGGCGAGTATTACGGGGTGCGGGGCTGGTTTCAGTGGTTGGAGATCAAAACCTATAAGATGCACGTCCGGGTGTTCCTGGCCCGCTATCGGGGCTATTTTACATGTGACGCCTGTCACGGCGGCCGCCTCAAACCCGAATCTCTGCTGTACCGGGTTGGGGGGAAGACGCTGGCGGAGATCAACCTGCTCAGTGTGGGCGCGTGTGCGCGGTTTTTTGAGGGCCTGCGGCTGTCGGCCTTTCAGGATCAGGTCGCCCGACTCATCCTGGCCGAGATCCGTAAGCGGCTGCGTTATCTGGTCGAGGTCGGCGTTGAATACCTGACCCTGGACCGGCAGTCCCGAACCCTGTCCGGCGGGGAGCTGGAGCGGGTCGATCTGACCACTGCCCTCGGCTCGGCTCTGGTCAATACCTTGTATATTCTGGATGAACCCTCAATCGGTCTGCACCCGCGCGACAGCCACCGACTGGTCCGCATCCTGCAAAATCTGCGCGACAACGGCAATACGGTGGTGGTGGTTGAGCACGACCCGGAGATCATCAAAGAGGCCGATCATATTCTTGATCTGGGGCCGCTGGCTGGTGAGCAGGGCGGACAGATTGTCTTCTCCGGGCCGTATGAAAAGATGCTGGCTGACAAACGGTCGCTGACCGGCCACTATCTGTCCCAGCGGCTGAGTATCCCGGTCCCCCAAACGCGCCGAGTGACGGACCAGACGCTGACCATTGTCAAGGCCGTGGCGCATAACCTGAAAGACATTGATGTCGCAATTCCGCTGGGCTGTATGGTATGTCTAACCGGGGTGTCGGGCTCGGGCAAATCAACCCTGGCCGAAGACGTGTTGTACCGAGGGCTGAAAAAGCGTTGGGGCGAGTCGGTCGGGCTTCCCGGCCAGTGTCAGGATGTGGTGGGGACTGAGCACTTGGCCGACGTGATTTTCGTTGACCAGAGCCAGATCGGGACAACGCCGCGGGCGAATCTGCTGACCTATACGCGGGCCTTTGAGCCCCTGCGGCGGCTGTTGGCCGCTACCGAGTTGGCCAGGCTGCGCGGCTATACCACCGGCACCTTTTCCTTCAACGTTGAGGGCGGCCGCTGTGAGACCTGCAAGGGCGAGGGCTTTGAAAAGGTCGAGATGCAGTTTTTGTCCGACGTGTATGTACCGTGTCCAGAGTGCCAGGGCCGGCGTTTTCGGGCCGAGGTCCTGGAGGTCCGCTATCAGGGCAAGAACCTGACCGACATGATGGCCATGACGGTCAACGAGGCACTCACGTTTTTTGCCGGTCAGGCCGAGTTGCAGCGCCGGCTGGCGTCTCTGGCCGCGGTCGGCCTTGACTATGTACGTTTGGGCCAGTCCTTGACGACCCTGTCGGGTGGAGAAGCCCAGCGCCTGAAGCTGGCTGCCCATATTGGCCGCGAAAAGCTCCACGCCGACCGGCCGGGCAAGACCCTGTTCATCTTTGACGAGCCGACGACCGGCCTGCACTTTGCCGATATCCAGAAGCTCCTGGCTGCGTTTGAGCGTCTGGTGGAACGGGGGCATTCGGTCCTCATCATTGAACATAACCTGGATGTGCTCAAGTGCGCCGACCATATCATTGACCTTGGTCCGGAGGGCGGAGACGGGGGCGGTGAGGTGGTAGCGCAGGGGACGCCAGAGGTGGTAGCGCGGGTCAAGCGGTCGCATACCGGGCGGTATCTGGGCCGGGTGTTGAGAGAAGCGAAGCGGGGGCAGAAGGCAAAGGGCACAGGGCGCGGTGCAGAGAGCAAAAGGCAAAGGGTAAAACCTGAGAAAGCTCCGAGACACCGTTCGGCTATCTGTGTGGTGGGGGCCAAAGAGCATAATCTTCGGGATGTCTCGGTTGATATTCCCCGGGAGGAGATGATTGTGGTCACCGGGCTGTCCGGCTCGGGCAAGTCTACGCTGGTGTTTGACATTGTGTACGCCGAAGGACAGCGTCGCTATATTGACAGCCTGTCGGCCTATTCGCGCCAGTTCATCAAGGTCCTGGCCAAACCGAACGTTGACCTGCTGACCGGGATTCCACCCACGGTGGCGATTGAACAGCGGATGAGCCGGGGCGGGCGGAACTCGACGGTGGCCACCGTGACCGAGATCTCGCACTATCTCAGGCTGCTGTACGCCAAGATAGGCGTGCAGCACTGTGTGGCCTGCGGCCAAGCGCTGTCAGCCCAGAGCCGGAGCCAGATTCTTGAATTGGTACAGACTGACTGGAGCGGGCAGCAGGTCGCCGTTCTGGCCCCGGTCGTGCGCGGCCGCAAGGGGTTTCATAAAGATGTCCTGGCCGGCGCGCGCAAGCTGGGTTTTCTACAGGCCCGCATTGACGGCCAGTTCGCCGAAATTCGGCCTGACATGCGTCTGGCTCGCTTTAAGGAGCACGATATTGAGATTGCGGTCGGCGAGACTACGTTGGAGCGGACGACGGCGCAGCTTGAAAGCCTGCTCCACGACGCCCTGCGCATGGGGAATGGCGCGGTCCATATTGTGGGCGGTGAGACCGAACGCATCTACAGCGAAAAACTCTTCTGCGTGCCGTGCGGTCTGGGCTATGAGGAGCTTGACCCGCGTATGTTCTCCTTCAACAGCCGCCAGGGGGCGTGTCCCGAGTGTGGCGGCCAGGGGTTTGGGTGGGAGTTTGACCCCCAGTTGCTAGTCCCCGACCCCGACAAGTCACTCCAGCAGGACGCGCTCGTAGCATTCGCCGAGGTCGGCCTGAAGCGCGAGCGGGGACGGCTGCTGCGCGGTCTGAAAAAACACCGTGTGCCGCTGGACAAGCCTTTCGGGAAGCTGACCGACCGACAGCGCCGGCTTGTCCTGCACGGCAATGGCAAAGGACTGCGAGGCACGATCGATATCCTGAGCGCAGCTCTGGCCGAGGGCGACGGGGCGGCCCTTGCCCTGTCGCCGTTTCTGAGTCAGGCTGCCTGTCCGAGTTGTGACGGCACCCGGCTCAACGCCCGGGCCCGGGCCGTCCACGTCAAGGGCAAGACCATCTGGCAGCTGATGCGGCTGCCGGTGGCCGACTGTCTGCGGCATATGGCCGAGCTGCTCCTGGCCGGCCGTGATCGTTTGATTGGTGAGTCGATTCTCAAGGAGATCATCCCCCGCCTGTCTTTCCTCATGGAAGTCGGCCTGTCCTATCTGGCCCTTGACCGCCGGGCCGACACCCTGTCCGGCGGCGAGGCCCAGCGCATCCGTCTGGCCGCCCAGCTCGGCTCGAATCTGCGCGGCGTGTGCTACATCCTGGATGAGCCTACCATCGGCCTCCATCCGCGCGATAACGAGCGCCTGCTGACAACCCTGCGCGGCCTGCAAGAGCGGGGCAATACCGTGCTGGTGGTTGAGCACGACGAACAGACAATTGCCAAGGCCGATGTGGTGATTGACCTCGGGCCGGGGGCCGGCACGCACGGTGGCAAGGTGGTGGCAATCGGTGCGCCGCACGAGTTGCGCCACAACCCCGATTCGCCGACCGGGCAGTTCTTGCAGGTCGCCCACCCGCGGCTCGGGCCGGTCCGCTCGCTGGATGGCCGACCTCGTCTGCGCATTCGGGGGGCGCGCGAGCACAACCTGCAGAATATAGATGTAGAGCTGCCGATCGGCACCTGGGTATGCATGACCGGCGTCTCGGGCTCGGGCAAAAGCTCGCTGATCCAGGAAGTGCTGGTCAAGGGCCTCAGAAAACAGATGGGCCGGTTTGTCGGCCGGCCGGGTGCGCACGACCGGATTGAGGGGGCCGAGCCTATTGAACGGGTGGTTGAGGTCGATCAGACGCCGATTGGGAAAACGCCCCGATCGGTGCCGGCCTCGTATGTCGGGCTGTGGGATGAGGTCCGCAAGCTGTTCTCCATGCTGCCCGAATCCCGCCTGCGGGGCTATAAGCCGGGTCGCTTCTCGTTCAACGTCAAGGGCGGGCGGTGTGAGGCCTGCGCCGGTCAGGGCCGGCTCAAGATGGAGATGAGCTTTCTGCCCGATGTGTATGTTGACTGCGAGCTGTGTGGCGGACAGCGCTACAACGAAGAGACGCTGGAGATTGCCTATAACGGCAAGAGCATTGCCAATGTCCTGGCCATGACTATTGAAGACGCGGCCACCTTTTTCCTGGGCGTGCCAAAAATTGCCGGCCCGCTACGCCTGCTTGACGATATCGGCATGGGCTACATCACCCTCGGCCAGGCTAGCAACAGCTTGTCTGGAGGCGAGGCCCAGCGCATCAAGCTCGCCTACGAGTTGGCCAAAGAGTCCCGGGGCAAGACCCTGTACGTCCTGGACGAGCCGACCACAGGACTACACTTTGCCGATATCGAGAAGCTGATCACAACCCTGCACCGCCTCGTGGACAAGGGCAATACCGTCGTCACCATTGAACACAACCTCGACATCATCAAAGAGGCCGACTACATCATTGACCTCGGCCCAGAGGGTGGCGAGGGCGGCGGCCAAGTCGTGGCCTGCGGCCCGCCCCACGACATAGTGCGCCAGGGCCAGCGGTCGCATACCGCCCGCCATCTGCGGGAGTATATGCAGGCTCCGGTCGGTTGAGCGACAGGAGTATCCGGCACAAGGGGGCCAATATGGCCGGTCCGACTGATATGATTGAGGGCAACAAGCTCGTCGCGCTTGAGCTAATTGTCCACCTCCGCAGCTTTCCCGTCAAATTTCGTTCGTCTCATCGACGATGTGTCACATTAACTTCGACAATGAACCGGCTACTGTCCTCCGCCGACTCGCTAATCGTGTACTCTATGTTGCCATAGCGTATTCTTTCATCACGAGAGGCGATGTACAACTGCGCATCACAAGAATACGCACCAGTTCGTTCATTGCGATCCGTCACTTTTATATAGTCGAGCTCAAACCTGAATTCATCCGCCGGAGCTTCCTCACTGCGTTTGACAATATTTATCACACTCTTTTTTGCGGAATCGTCGGCGCATCCGGGCACTTCAGGCAATCCGCTACATCCGCCTATAACGAGTGTTATAGTTATTAAGGTAACAGCGGGAGTAGCAAGGTGCATTCGACAGCCCTCCTTTGCTCATTCGTGCTTCAGTGTCTCACCTCATCAGGAATCCCTGATATACCCTAACTTGACAGGCCATGCCTCACCGGACAGCTTGGTGGAGCAAATTTGTCAAGGGCCACCAGGAGAACTGAAATGTTGTGCGCCGATGACATGTTCGTAAACGAGGACCTCAGCAAGCCGGAGAACCGGATTAACATCGCGATCTTCGGACTGATGCCGCCGGATTGGTTTCGTGAATGGTTCCTGAAGGAGTTAAACCTTCAGAGCGATGCCATCGTGTACCCGCCGCGCGACGCTGAAGGTGCCCGCCCCGACTTGAAGGTCGTAGCGGGCGATGGCCGTCCACTGGCGCGGCTTGAGGTGGAACTCGGAACCAACCCGGGCCAAGCTGAAGATTACCGGAAACGGTACTCCGAGCCGGTAAAAACGGTATGGGGTAAACGCAGCGATGACGGCGATCTGAGCCTCGAGGAAATTGCTGCCCGCCTGGACTGTCAGAAAGACCTTTCACCACAGACACAAGTGAATGTAGGCTACCTGAGCAAACTAATTCGGGAAGGGTTGGGGGGACACTCGGGGTCAACAGGAAGGGCCGCGGTGTCCGATGAGATGCGGGACCACCAGTTGGTGAAAGGGCTAAGCGAACGGCTCGGTGACAGGCTTCGGTTTGACCTCAGATCAAAGCCCCCACGAGTCGGCTGTCTGAAGGCCGACACGACCAGTACACCCGACAACCAGGGCTTCTCGCTGCGCGTATACAGTGGAGTAGCGCAAAAAAGGACGGTTTTTATCTTGAACATTTCAGGTCGGTCAGGACAGAAGACAGTCAATTTTCCGTCTAAAGCGTGGCTTGAGAAATATCTGCCGGATCATCACGCCCAAGTCGAAGCCTACGCATCGCTCCTTGACAAGATGGGACTCGACATCGCTGCATCCACCGGGTGTAACGGTGGCTGTCTTGATCTTAAGACCGTGTTAGCCAGACTAGACGAGCTTGTCTCCTGTGCTCGATCTCTGGCCGAAGCGCCCTCCTAGCCACTATCATTGCCTGTGGGCGAGAACGAACAAGACTCTCGCATTTCGGTTTATTCCTCCCTATTCTCATCAGCCAGGACTCTCACACGCCTGACGCTTCTTCTCTCTTTTTGCGGCGGCCCGCATCAGACCTGCGGTTTGCGCTGCTCACGGTAGACTTCGAGCGAGGCGTCAAAGGCCCCGTCCTCCAGGGCCGCAGCCCGGGCGTGATGGATTGCGCCGGCCAGGGCCTCGGCGTCCAATTCCCAAGCACGGTGTAAGATCTGCTTGGCCCCCGCCGCGGCTTTGCCGCCCAAGCGGAGGCAGCGGTCAAGCAGCGCGTCCGTTTCGGCCTCCAGGTCTCCAGGCTCAACCAGCCGTGTCAGCAGACCCCAGCGCTCGGCCTCGGCAGCGCTGAAACGCTGACCCAGCAGCACAATTTCTTTGGCCTTGGCCAAGCCGATCAGCCGGGGCAGCCGGTAGGGCTGGCCGACATCGGGCGGTGTGCCGTATAAGACCTGGGGCAGGGCAAAAAAGGCCGAGCTCGTCGCAATCCGAAAATCGCAGGCTAACGCCAGTTCCATGCCGGCTCCCAGACACGGCCCGTGTATGGCTGCAATAGTCAGTTGGTCAAGCCCCTCAAGCGTATTGAGCGCTTGGCCCCAGGGTGCCCAGACCGTCCGGAGGGCGTCGTTGTCGCTCGGCCTGTGGGCGGCGGCCAGCAGGTCCATGCCTGAGCAGAAGCCGCGGCCCTCGGCTTTGAGGACGATGACGCGCAGGCCCGGGGCACATTGCAGCGCCTCACACGCCTCTTGGAAGTCGGCAATGAGCTGAGCGTTGACGGCGTTGAGGACCGCCGGGCGGTCAAGAACCAGCAGGCCGACCCGCTCGTCGCGTTCGGCTGTCTCAAAACGAAGGGTGTCCCATTCCATCTCTTTCTCCTCCGGGTGCAGCATACCACGCCGGCGTTGAGCTGTCCGGGCCGAGCCGCTCGGCCCCATCTTAAAGAAATGCCGCGGGTCTGCTAGGATACATGCAAGGTACCGGAGG
This sequence comes from uncultured Binatia bacterium (SeqCode), assembly GCA_965200965.1. Taxonomy (GTDB): domain Bacteria; phylum Desulfobacterota; class Binatia; order Bin18; family Bin18; genus JAAXHF01. The sequence continues at coordinate 1,577,770 of OZ241744.1, read as the reverse complement.
GCTGACCGCCGATAGTCGCCGGCGGGCTGACAAGGAGACACACCGCAACGCATGGCACGCCACACGCTCGATCAACTGCTCGAAAACATGGCCTCCGGGAGCCCCGTTGCCCTGGCCCGCCTGATGACCCTGGTTGAACGCGAGGGCTGGGAGGTCGGCCCCATTCTTGAGGCGATTGCCCCGCGGCTCGGTCATGCGTTCACCATCGGGGTGACCGGCCCACCGGGAGCCGGCAAATCCAGCCTAGTTGACGGCCTGACGACCCTGATGCGCACTGCCCAGAAGACGGTCGGGGTAGTGGCGATTGACCCATCGAGCCCCTTTTCCGGGGGGGCGCTGCTGGGCGACCGTATCCGCATGGGCCAGCACTATCTGGACAAGGGCGTGTTTATCCGCAGTATGGCCACGCGCGGCAGCCACGGCGGCTTAGCTCGCGCCACCCTGGACGTGATGAAGCTCCTCGACGCCTTTCGCTGTGATTATGTGCTGGTCGAGACGGTCGGGGTCGGCCAGACCGAGCTTGATGTGATGCGGGCCAGTGACACGGTCATTGTCACCCTGGTGCCGGAGGCCGGTGACAGCGTACAGGTGATGAAGGCCGGCCTGATGGAGATCGCCGATATCTTTGCGGTCAATAAGGCCGACCGGGACGGGGCGCAGCGCATGATGACTGACCTGACCCTGATGCTGGAACTCAAGTATAGCAATCGGCCGGCCGACCAGATCAACGCCCCGCAGTGGAAAATCCCCGTCCTGGCCACCCAGGCGATCAACACTACCGGCCTGCCCGAACTATTGCAGGCGATTGAGTCACACCATCAGTTTCTAGCTGGCGGTGGGGAGCTTGATCGCCGGCGGACCGCCCGCCGGCGGGAGGAGGTGCTGGGCCGGGTGGAATACGAGGTGCGGCGGCGCTTGACCGGGCAGCTTGAGCGTGACCCGGCCCTGGCCCGCCTGTTTGAGGAAGTCGGGGCCGGTCGGCTGGACCCGCATAGTGCGTCAGCCCAAGTCCTGAAGAGTGAATTTCTGAGGAATGGAGGAGAGATATGAAAGCAGCTGTTTTATACGAACTCAACGCCCCGGTGCAGGTCGAGGATGTGGACCTGGACAGCCCCAAGGCCGGTGAGGTCCGGGTCAAAATTGCGGCCAACGGTGTGTGTCACAGCGACTATTCGGTCATTCACGGGGTTCTGCGTTTGCCCCTGCCGGTGGTGCTGGGTCACGAAGGGGCCGGCGTTGTTGAGGAGGTCGGCCCTGGGGTCAGCCTAGTCAAGGCCGGCGACCATGTGGTGTTATCGTTCGCGCCGTACTGCGGGCGCTGCTATTACTGCTCGATCGGCAGTCAGGTGTTATGCACCAATATGCGCATAACGATGGGCAAGGGCAGCCTGCTGGACAGGACGTGTCGGCTGAAGAAGAACGGCAAGGCGATTCACCATATGGCTGGGCTGTCGAGTTTTGCCGAGTACGCCGTAGTGGATCAGACGGCGTGCATCCCCATCCCCGATAACGTTCCCCTGGATAAAGCCTGCCTGGTCGGCTGTGGGGTGATGACCGGCCTGGGGGCAGCGACTAACACGGCCAAGGTTCAGCCCGGCAGCAGCGCGGTGGTCATCGGCTGCGGCGGTGTTGGCCTGAACACGATTCAGGGCTGTGTGCTGGCCGGGGCCGGTACAATCATCGCCGTTGACCTGATGGATAACAAACTCCAGTTTGCCAAGGAGTTTGGCGCGACCCATACGATCAACCCCGGCCGGGAGGACTTGGTCAGGACGGTCCGGGAACTGACCGAAGACCGCGGGGCCGACTATGCGTTTGAGGTCATCGGACTGGGCAAAACGATTGAGCAGGCCTATGCCTGCACCCGTCAGGGGGGGATGACGGTGGTGGTCGGCGCGCCCTCGCTTGAAGAGACTGTTACCATTCCGGCGGCAAGCCTGCTGACCGAGAAATCCATCAAAGGCTCGCTGTACGGCTCAACACGGCCCCGGGTAGACATGCCGCGGTTGATTGAACTGTACATGAACAAACGTATCAAGCTCGACGAACTTGTAACCAGAACCTATGCTCTGGATGAGATTAACGACGCGATGGACGCGCTGGAAAAGGGCGAGGTGGCGCGCAGTGTAGTGGTGATGTAGCCGAGGCTGGGGGCGGCCGCGGCTCGCCCCCTCAGCCCTTGTCCTCTCCTGTCTTTTCCCGTTTCGAGGCGTCCACAGAGATCAGATCGTCCCAACTCAGCCCGTCCCGCAGCCGGAACACATTCCCCCTCCAAGTCGGGCCTGCCCCTTTACTCTTGACCCGGAAGCGTCTATCTTCCGGCGGTGCAGAGGAGGAGTTGAGCTCACCCGCGGGCCGTATTTTTTACATCCAGGATGTTACAGGGAGGAAATTATCAATGGACATGCTTGCTGACATCTCGCCCGCTTTAGGCATTCTCGGTTTGGTGGTGGCGTTTCTGATCTACCGCTCAGTCGCCAGCCGGCCAGATGGGACCGAGCGGATGCAGGAAATTTCAGGCTATATCTACGAAGGCGCGATGGCCTTTCTCAAGCGCGAATACCAGATTTTGAGTATCTTTGTGGTGGTGGTTTGTGTGTTGCTGATGTGGGCCGTTGCCTGGCAAACCGGAGTCGCCTTTCTGGTGGGCGCGGCCTTTTCTGTCATGGCCGGACTGTTCGGGATGCAGTCAGCTACCAAGGCCAATGTGCGTACATCTGAAGCGGCCCGCTCAGAGGGGCAAGCCGCGGCGCTGTTGACCGCCTTTGACGGCGGCGCGGTGATGGGCCTGGCGGTGGCCAGCCTGGGGCTGCTCGGGGTGGGGATTTTCCTGGGGGTATTCTCTGACCCGGCGACCTCACGCTACATCAGCGGTTTTGCGATGGGGGCCAGCTCGATTGCGCTGTTCGCCCGGGTCGGCGGCGGGATTTATACCAAGGCGGCTGATGTTGGCAGTGACTTGGTTGGCAAAGTCGAGGCCGGCATTCCCGAGGACGACCCGCGCAACCCGGGCGTTATCGCCGATAACGTCGGGGATAACGTCGGGGATGTGGCCGGTATGGGAGCGGATATTTTTGAGTCCTATGTCGGGTCCATCATTGCGACAATCGCCATTGGGGCGACCGCCCAAGACGCCCTGCTGGCAATCCTCAGCTCCAGCGGAGCAGCACCGGCTGGCGCGGACAGGGGGGTCCTCGTCGCCGCGCTCATGGCTCTGCCTCTCAGCATGGCTGCGGTTGGACTGCTGTCTTCCTTGCTGGGCATTGCCTCAATGCGGGTGCTGAAGAACATCGGCCCGCAATCGGCCCTCCGCTACTCAACCTTTATTGCCGCAGGAGTCTTTCTTATCGGTGCTTCCCTGCTCGTCGTAGCTTCCCCGGTCAACACCGGAGTATTTTGGGCTTTGGGTGCCGGCTGTCTGGTCGGCATCGGCATTGGCCTGATCACCGAGTATTACACCTCAGCCGGACCGGTTGAGCGGATTGCCGAGGCCAGCAAAACGGGCTATGCGACCAATATCATCAACGGGATGGCGGTTGGCCTGGAGAGCTGTGCGCTGCCCGTCCTGGCGATTTGTGTGGCCATCTTTATCGCCAACCAATTTGCCGGCCTGTACGGCATTGGCATTGCCGGTGTTGGGATGCTGGCAACGGTCGGTGTCACTATGACGGTTGATGCCTACGGCCCGGTCGCCGATAATGCCGGCGGTATCTCGGAGATGGCCGAACTCGGGCCTGAGGTCCGTCAGATAACCGATGGACTCGATGCCCTCGGCAATACCACCGCGGCCATCGGCAAAGGCTTCGCCATTGGTTCTGCTGCGCTGACCGCCCTGGCGCTGTTCGCCGCGTTTACCCAGGCCGTTAATCAAAACCGGCTGGCGGCCGACTTAGGTCCCCTTCAGATCGTTGTAACCGATCCGACGGTGATGATTGGGCTGCTGTTGGGCGGTATCCTGCCCTTCTATATCGGTGCCCTGACCATGACCGCGGTTGGCCGCGCCGCGGGGCAGATGGTGGATGAAATCCGGCGTCAGTTCCGCGAAATTCCGGGTTTGCTGGAGGGCCGGGAAGGTGCCCGGCCTGACGCCGCCCGATGCGTCGATATTTCCACCGCGGCCGCCCTCAAAGAGATGATCGTCCCCGGTCTGACCGCTGTGATTGCCCCAGTGCTCGTAGGGTGGGTTTTAGGCGCGGCAGCGCTCGGCGGTATGCTGGCCGGTGCCACCATCACCGGTGTGCTACTGGCCCTGCTCATGTCGAATGCCGGCGGTGCGTGGGATAACGCCAAAAAGTCGATTGAAAACGGGAAAGTGCCGGGTGAGTCAAAGGGCGGAGAAGCGCATAAAGCCGCGGTCGTGGGCGATACCGTTGGTGATCCGTTCAAAGATACGTCCGGTCCCTCGCTCAATATTCTGATCAAGCTGATGTCAGTTGTGGCGCTGGTAATTGCGCCGTTGCTGGTCTAGCCTGCCTGTTCACCGAGTCGTCGCAAGGGCGGGTCTCACATCGCATCGCGCTTGATCCGCCCCTGCTCGTCGGCCGTCCAGGCCGGTAAGGCGTGGCCGGCCGGCACCTCAAGCAGCGTAAGGCGATTTCTGCCCTTTGGCCCGGTTCCCCGACTCGTGTCGAGCAGACGGGGCTGGGGGCTGCTTGCGTGCTCAGCCGACGGAGTGAGTTGGTGCAGGCGCTCCCATTCCGCCTTCCAGGCCAGGATGTAATACGGCTCGGCAGGGGTTGCTGCGGGCGCGTAAAACGGGACACGCCGGTTGGCGTAGAACAGCGCCCCGTTGTCAAAGCAGCGGTAGAAGAACACTGGCCGCGGGCCGACCTGTTCAAGCACACGGCCCATGAACGGCCGGTAGCTCCGGGCCGTGGCCAGCGTGGGCTGAATAACATGGTTTACGAGTAGAAATATACTGGTGGTAAAGACCGCCAGGACACCGAACACGGCGTCCCAGGAGCGTCGGCGCAAGCCCTGAGCCAAGCCGAGCAGTGCCCCGCTGACAGCCACTAGCCACAGTCCGAACGCCAGCGGATAGGCGGCGACAATGTTACTGAACAGCGCCAGATTCCCCTGATCCTTGGGGTGCAGCAGGGGGTGGATGAGGACAAACAGGTCCAGGCCGACGGCTTGGGCGGCCACGCCAAGCAGCGCACTGCCGACCACAGCCGCGCTCAGTCCGCCGCTCGCCCGGAGGAGCCGAACAAGACCCGGCGACGGCTCGGCCTCGCCCTGCCGCAAGTCCTGCCACCACGCCCCGAGCAACAGGGCCGCGGCCGGATACAAGGGCAGGATGTACACACTGCGTTTGCTGCTCGAGGCCGAGTAGAACACAAAAACGGTGGCAAACCAGACAAGCGGAAACAGGAACTGCTGCCGTGCCCAGCGGTGACGGGAGCGATACAGGAAAGAGCCTAGCGGCAGAAAGAAGAAGCTCCACGGGGCCATGCCCAGAAAGAGGTTGGGAACAAAATAGTAGAAGGGATGGACATGGCCGGCACCGGCCAAGCCGCTGGAGAGAAACCGGAGCACATTCTCTTTCATGATCTGCTTTTCAAAAAACGCCTCACCGCCCTGCCACAGCGCCAGCGCATACCACGAGCCGGCTAGGCACAGGTAGAGCAGGCCGCCGCTGAGCAGCCGCATATGGCCCAGAAAGCGCAACTCCCCACGGACCAGCAGGAACAGAGCGACGATCAGGCCCGGCAGCACACCGCCGACAGGCCCTTTGGCCAGGGTTGCCAGGCCGGCCAGGCCGAAGAAACCGAGCGTATGCCGCCAGCCGAAACGCCGGCCGCGATAACCGGCCCAGAAGCTCAGCAGGGCAGCGACCATGAAAAAGCTCAGGGTCATGTCCACCCGGGCCGCGGTTGCCGCCCGGACCCACTCAAAACTTGTTGCCAGGCACACACCGGCCAGCAGGCCGGCCTTGACCCCCCACACCGCGGTCCCCGCCTGGTAGGTCAGCAGGACGCCCAACAGGGCCAGCAGCGCCGACGGCAGACGGATGGTGAACTCGCTGAGTTGGCCCAAGCCGCCGGCCGCCAGTGCGCCGAGCCAGTGAAACAGTGGTGGTTTTGAGGGGATGATATGGCCGTTGCGCAGGGGCAGGACCCATTCCCCGTGGGTATGGATCTCCCACACCACGGTGGCTTCTCGGGGCTGGCCTTTGGTGTAGAACGGCAGGTCGCTCAGACCCCAGACATACAGGCCGAGGCAGAGGCAAGCGAGGCCGATAGCGGCGGGTAGTGGATGCACGGCTCAGTCCGTGGGGTCGGGCGGTGTGCCGTTGGCGGGGTCGTGTTGTGTCGGCAGCAGGGCAATCAGGGCCAAGCGATGCTTTTTATCCGGCCCTCTGCCGTGGCTGGTGACCAGATGCGCTAGGCGGGGCAATTCGGTTGTTGGCAGTCGGTGCCAGTCCTCCTCACGCATGAGCAAATACAGCTGTGCGTCGCCGTTTGTCGCCAGTTGGGCCAAGTCCCGGGTGTAGGACGGGATACGCCGACCGGCGTAAAAAATTGCGCCATAGTCATAGGCGTTCTTATAGAAATACAGGGGCGCGTCCTGCACGGTTGAGCGAGCCCCTAGCATGAACGGTTTATAGGTTCGCTCGGTGGCTAGAATGGGGTGAAAGAGGGCGTTGGTAAAATACAGCGAGGAGGACACCAGAACGGTCAGGGCGGCAAACACCCACATCCACTGCTCCGACCTGAAGCCAATAAAATACCAGATCAGGGCCAGGGCCAGGATGGCCAGCCAAGCCATGACGACCGGGAAATGGCTCTGGAGACCCTGGGCGACCAGGGGCAGGTTGGCCTGGTCGCGGGGATGCAGGAAGGGGGAAACGAGATGGGCCAAGTCAAGCCCGACCCCGTGGGCTAGGAGACCCAGGACGATGGCCGTAAAACCGCCGCCCAGCAGCAGGGCCGAGCCCTTGGTGAGTCGCCTGACCGCGGGGGAGAAGGCCACGGCCCGGTCTGTCAACTCCTGCCACCACCCCCCCAGCAAGAGGGCCAGGGCCGGGTACAGGGGCAGGATGTAGTTGCTCCGCTTGCCAGAAGCCAAGCTGAAGAACAGCAGTTCAACCCCGCACCAGATAGTCAGATAGCGCCGCTTGGGGTCGTCCCGGCCGTGGGAGCGGTACAGGGTGTAGAGCAGGGCCGGAAAAAACAGACTCCACGGTAACAGGCCGGCGCATAAGGTTGGGACATAGTAGTAAAAAGAGTGGTCCCGACTCGGCCCACCCTGGTCGCTGGCAAAGAAGCGAAGGATGTTCTCGTCCAGAAGTTGGCGCGAGACAAACTCTCCGCCGCCCTGGGATATGGCCAGCACATACCACGATGCCGCAATCAGAAGCGTGACCAGCGGCCCGCCCGGAATCTTCATCCGCCACAGGAATTGCAGGTCTCGGCGCTCGGCCAGAAAGGCCACAATAACTAGGCTCGGCAGCAGGAAACCCAGCGGCCCTTTGGCTAAGGTTGCCAGCCCCAGGCTGATATAAAACAGGTATACGGTACTGCGCTGGGTTGCGCGCTGTTGCCACAGATGAAAAAAACTCAGCATGGCTGCGGTCAGAAAAAAGACCAGCAGCATGTCGCTCCGGGCGTGAATGGCCCAGCGCGCCCACTCCGGTGAAGTGGCCAGTATAAGCGCGGCAAACAGCCCCACCCGCCAGTTCCACAAGGCTTGGCCAAAGAAAAACGTCAGTATCACCGCGGCACTGGCGGCAAAGGCTGAGGGTGCCCGCACGGCAAACTCACTGACCTGACCACTGAGCAGCGAGAGGCCGGCCCCAAGCCAGTGGAACAGCGGGGGTTTGAGCGGCATCTCGGTGCCGTTGCGCCTGGGCAGAATCCAGCCGCCGTCATTGACAATCTCCCAGACTATCAGCGCTTCTTTTGACTCTTCGTAGTTGTAGAAGGGGATGCGCCCCAGTTCCCAGAAATAGAGCAGGAAACACAGAAGCAGAAGCCCGCCAACTGTGCGCCTGGTCCGCTGCGCTTCAAGCATGCCTCACCTCGCCGTCCGCCCGGGCCTGAGCCGCTCCCAGCACTGCCCCCTGTGTCAGGATCATCGGCCCGGCTGCGGAGTGTTGGGGCAACTGGGTGAGCGTCCGACCCAGACCTCAGCATGATTCCTCACGTTTCAACACCCGGTATACCGTCAGGAGTTGATCGACCCGTTCTTGCTCAGAAGCATAGCGTTTCAGGCCGAGAAAAAGTCTGACTAACTCCTCCTCCCCTGCTTCTTCTGCCGGCTGTAACACTTTGAGTAACTCGTCCACCAAGTTTGGAAATTTTTCGCTCGGAATGTAATAGTGGGCCCAACCAAACTCGCAGTGACGGTGCAAAATCTTCGCAATCATCTTCTCCAGCGAGTCCCGTCCTGCCATGAAACCATTTCCTCCTTAGTACGTCTTGCGCATAGGCCGCTTCTCTCCGATCTCACTGTTCGGTGCATTACCACCCTAATGCCTCCACCGCTTGGAGTCAAGATAAACGGGCTGCCAGTCTCTTGCCTCGGGCTGCGATTTTTGTCACAACAGCCGGCCATGGCCCGACAATCTGCCGCGCCGCCGCCGGGCCGCATTGCCCATCCGGCGACCGTTCGAGCGCTGCAACAGCGGCTCATGGCTTGGTATCGTCAACACGGCCGTGACCTGCCGTGGCGTCGGACCCGTGACCCCTATGCGATTCTGGTCTCGGAGATGATGCTGCAACAGACGCAGGTGCAGCGCGCGCTGCTGTACTACGAGAAGTTCTTGTCCCGCTACCCGACTGTGGAGGACTTGGCCAGAGCCGATACGCCCGAGGTGCGCGAAATGTGGCACGGGCTAGGCTATTACGCTCGCGCCCGCAATCTGCAATTGACGAGCCAGAAAATCGTCGCCGACCACGGCGGATGCTTTCCCGATACGCCCGAGGGACTGCAAAAACTGCCCGGTATCGGGCCTTATACGGCCGGTGCGGTATCGAGCTTTGCCTTTCGTCGGCCCACCGCTATCCTCGACACCAATGCCGCCCGGGTGCTGAGCCGCTTCTTTGCGCTGCCCAGGGAGCAACAGACGCCCCGCTTTCTGTGGTCCGTGGCCCGTCACGTCACCCCGGTCAGCCGGGCGTATGTCTTCAATCAGGCGATTATGGATGTCGGCGCGACTATTTGCACGACGCGGGTCCCGCGCTGCCCGGCGTGTCCGCTGCGCCCGGTGTGTCGGACGGTCCGGCAAGAAAAAAAGCGGTGAAAAACGTCGGCTGAGCCTGTCCGGCGGCGGGCAAGGGTCAGGCCCGCATTTGACGATCACGGTCCGGTGGTCTATGGTGGGGTCCCGCAAGCACGGTTCCCCAGCGCTGTGATCTATCAACCGAATATGGCTTGAGTGTGGAAGTTGTCGCTCTCATTCCGGCACGCTACGGTTCTAGGCGTTTTCCAGGAAAGCCCCTGGCCCTGCTGCGTGGCAAACCGATGATTCAGCATGTGTACCACCAGGCCTGCCAAGTGCCGGGTGTGGACCGGGTTATGGTGGCGACCGATGACGGACGGATTGCCGCGGCGGTGGGTGCGGTCGGCGGCCAAGTGGCAATGACCCGGGCCGATCATCAGACCGGTACAGACCGCTTGGCCGAGGTCGCCGAGGGCCTTGCGGCCGACATTATTGTCAACGTTCAGGGTGATTTACCCTTTTTCCCGCCAACCCTGGTCGGCGATGCGGTGAACGCCCTCAAAGACAGTCCGGGCGCGGCAATGGCCACGGTCAAGACGCCGATTCAGAGCCGTGAGGAGTGGCAGAACCCCAATGTGGTGAAAGTGGTGACCGACCGGGACGGATTTGCCGTGTATTTTTCGCGCAGCCCGATTCCGTTTTACCGTCAGCTGCCCAGCCCAGCCCACAGGGGGAGCTTCCGTCACATTGGCCTGTATGTCTATCGTCGAGACTTCCTGTTGGCCTTGAGCAGGCTTGCGCCAACCCCCTTGGAGGAGGCCGAACAGCTCGAACAACTCCGGGCTTTGGAATGGGGCTATAAGATTCGAGTGACGGAAACGGAACGGCCGACGGTCGAGGTTGACACGCCGCTCGATCTATGTCGTGCAGAGGAGATGTTGCCATGACGACCGCTGGGAGAGAAGGGCGCAAGACAAAGTTTATCTTTGTCACAGGAGGGGTTGTTTCGTCTTTGGGCAAGGGCTTGGCCGCGGCGTCGCTCGGTGGCTTGTTAGAGAGCCGGGGGCTGAAGGTCACCCTGCTGAAGATGGACCCGTATATCAACGTTGATCCCGGTACCATGAACCCCTTTCAGCACGGGGAAGTCTTTGTAACCGATGACGGGGCCGAGACCGACCTCGATCTGGGGCATTATGAGCGTTATGTTTCGACTTCGCTTGGTGGCCAGAACAGCTTTACCACCGGTCAAGTCTACGACACGGTCATTGCTCGGGAGCGTCGAGGCGACTATCTGGGCGGCACGGTTCAGGTCATTCCGCATATCACGGATGAGATCAAGCGGCGCATCCTGAGTGCCGCAGAAGGGTTTGACGTTGCCATCTGCGAGGTGGGCGGCACGGTCGGAGATATTGAGAGCCTGCCGTTTCTGGAGGCGATCCGCCAGTTCCGCTGGGACTGGGGACGGGAACATGTTTTATACCTCCACCTGACCCTGGTGCCTTTTATCTCGGCGGCCGGTGAACTCAAGACCAAACCCACCCAACACAGCGTCAAAGAGTTGACCAGTGTAGGAATTCAAGCCGATGTGTTGCTGTGTCGGACCGACCGCTCCCTTGACCCCAAGGTCAAAGCCAAAATTGCCCATTTCTGCAATGTGGACGAGCACTCGGTGATTACGGCCAAAGACGCAGACTGCATCTACGAGGTCCCGCTGGTCTTTCATCAGGAGGGGCTCGATCAGTGTGTGGTTGATAAGCTGAATATGTGGACTGGCACCCCAGACCTGAGCCGCTGGGAAAAAATTGTCCGGGCTTTTCAGCAGCCACGAGACCGGGTGCGGATTGTCATGATCGGCAAATATGTCAATCTGATTGACTCGTATAAGAGCTTGAACGAAGCCCTGGCGCACGGTGGCTTTGCCAACGAGTGTCGGGTTGAGGTTGACCATATCGACTCAGAACGGCTCGAAGCCGGCGGGTTTCCGGACGCGCTGCACCAAGCCGACGGTATTCTGGTCCCGACGGGCTTTGGCCAGCGTGGCACGGAGGGCAAAATTGCGGCCGTGCGCCATGCCCGCGAAGAAGGCCTCCCGTTTTTGGGCATCTGTTTTGGGATGCAAATGGCGGTGATTGAGTTCAGCCGCAATGTATGCGGTCTGGACAAGGCCAACTCGGCCGAGATTGACCCTGACACCCCCCATCCGGTCATTGCCCTCATGGCCCACCAGCACGACATTCTGGAAAAAGGTGGCACAATGCGCCTGGGTGCCTATCCCTGCACGGTCCTGGACAGCAGTCTGGCCGCCAAGGTCTACGGCAAGAAGCGTGTCTCCGAGCGGCACCGCCACCGCTATGAATTCAACAACGCCTATCGCCACCAATTAAGCCAGAAAGGCATGATCTTTAGCGGCATGTCGCCCGATCGGAGCTTGATCGAAATTGTTGAACTGCGCGACCACCCGTGGTTTATCGGCGTCCAGTTCCACCCCGAGTTTAAATCGCGCCCGTTTGACTGTCATCCGCTGTTCAGGGGCTTTATTCAGGCGGCTCTACAGCGCAGAGCCCGCTATGACCCAGCCCCCCTGTTGCAGGCTTCATGTGCTTCATCCTCTCTGCCTGATCCACAGCTCAGGATGAACCACATTATTCACGGTGGGGAAGGGTGAGCCTCAGGCATATGATCCGCGAGTGTCGCCCAAACGCCGTCCCAATCGGCCCCCTGGTGTGTGGCCAGGGACGACCGTTTGTCCTGATGGCTGGCCCGTGCGTCATTGAGAGCCGGGATTCCGCCCTGTATCACGCCCAAGCTCTCAAAAGTCTGACCGATCGTCTCCACATCCCGCTGGTCTATAAATCCTCGTACGATAAGGCTAATCGGACCTCGGTGGAGTCCTTCCGGGGACCGGGCCAGGACGAGGGGCTAGGCATACTGGCCAGTGTGAAATGTGCACTAGAGGTACCGATTCTGACCGATGTCCATACTCCCCAGGAGGTCCGGGCGGCGGCAGAAGTGGCCGATATTGTGCAGATTCCGGCCTTTCTGTGCCGTCAGACAGACCTGTTGATTGCGGCTGGCCAGAGCGGTCGGGTGGTCAATATCAAGAAGGGCCAGTTTCTCGCCCCGGCCGATATCGCCCATGCGGCCCAAAAAGTTGCCTCAACCGGCAATCGGCATATTCTGCTGACCGAACGGGGAGCCAGTTTTGGCTATAATTATCTCGTCTCAGACTTCCGTTCGCTGCCGATTATGGCCCACAGCGGCTACCCCGTGGTGTATGACGCCACCCACAGCGTGCAGCTGCCCGGAGGGCAGGGTCCGAGCTCGGGCGGTCAGCGGGAATTCATCGCTCCTCTGGCCCGGGCCGCGGCGGCCGTGGGTATTGACGGCCTGTTCATGGAGGTTCACCACCACCCGGACCAAGCCCGCAGCGACAGCGCGAGCGTTTTTCCTCTGGACCAACTCACGTCGCTGTTACAGACCCTGCAGAGCATTGACCGACTAGTGAAAGCCTAGGGACATCCCGGTCGAGATCTCATCCGAACGGACGGGGGCGGGTCTCCCCTTTGCCCGGTTTGGCAGAGGTGGTATGCTACCTGCCCAGGTGGTCTCTCAATGAGTCGAAATCAGGCACGTTTTGTTATCGGTTCTGTTGTCATATGCATCCTGGCTGGGATTGGCTACCGCTTGGGCGTGGGGCTGTGGCTCCAGCCCCAGAGCGCTCAAGAACTCCCAGTCGACGCAGACCAGCGGATGCAAAATTTCCGGCGGGTCAAAAGGCACGACGGAAAAAAAATCTGGGAAATTGCCGCCACCCGGGCGCGTTTCTTTGAGGACAGCAGAGAGTTGCTTGTCGATTCTCCGAGCGTGTCTCTGTACCTCGACAGCGGTGAGGTTATTGCCCTGCGGTGCCGAGAAGGCAGAATCTTGCTCGGCGATGGCATGCAGGAGATTGTCCGTATGAAGCTGAGCGGCGACCTGGAAATACAGATCGGCGAGTTTTCTCTTAAAACCCAAACCGCGCTGTACGACAGCGCCGAGAATACGGTCTCGGCATCGGACACGGTCTACATTGTTGGCCAGGACCTGAACGTTGAAGCGCGTGGCTATCGGATAGCGATGAACGAGAAGCGGGTCAGCCTCTACGCCGAAGTTCATACCACACTCGCCAGGAAGAGGGCTGATGACAATATCTAGGCGCTCTTGGCACTTCCTGTCCCGGTCCGCTTGGACCGACCGAGTGCTGGTGTCGGCCGGCCTGACCCTCCTCCTAGTGGGGCAGCCTGGCAACAGCGCCGGACAGACCAACCGCGGTACCCAGAACCTCCGCTCGGGGCAAGGGGCGGGCCAAAGCTTTGTTGATTCGCTGTCTTTCGCCGACCGCAGGCAGCCTATTGATATTCGCTCGGGCAGTCTTGAGTTTTTATACGCCGAAAAACGGGTGCAGTATCAGGACAAGGTGGTGGTCACCCAGGGCGAGGTAACCCTGACCTGTAATCTACTGACAGTCACCTATGAAGATCTGTCCCAGTCAAAGAGCACGACGCAGCCGTCCTCGCCGTCTCCCACCTCCCAACAGCGTCTCAAAGAGGTTATTGCCGAGGGTGATGTCAGGTTGCAGGCCGAAAACGGCTACGCAACCGGGCAAAAGTTCATTTTTGACCAGGACAAACGGACGGTAATCCTGAGTGGCAACGTCGTCCTGCGTGAGGGTGCCAACCAGGTCAGCGGCGACCGGGTCAGCGTCTATCTTGACGAGCGGCGGAGTGTGGTTGAGGGTCGGGCGCGCATGCGGCTCATTCCGCAGTCGGACAACGCACCAGGGACGACATCTCAGTGAGCGCAGAGCCAGTTTTGCGCGGCGAGGGACTGCATAAAACCTACGCCAGACGGCCTGTGCTGCGCAATGTCACAATCGAGGTGAAGGGGGGAGAGGTGGTCGGCCTGTTGGGGCCAAACGGGGCGGGAAAAACCACCACTTTCTCCATCATTGTCGGCGTCATTCGTCCCGACCGAGGCCGGGTGTGTTTCAACGACCAAGACTTTACATTTTTACCCATGCACCAACGCGCGCGCAGAGGCGTGACGTATTTGCCCCAAGAGCCGTCGATTTTTCGCAAGCTGACGGTTGAGGAGAATTTGCTGGCCATTCTTGAGACCCTGGCCCTGACAAAAAGCCAGCGTCGGGAACGCCTCGAACATCTGCTGGCCGACCTGCATATCAGCCATTTGGCCAAAAATCGGGCCGATTCGCTGTCGGGTGGAGAGCGACGGCGGGTCGAAATCTCTCGCGCCCTGGTCATGGACCCGACCTTTATGCTGCTTGATGAACCCTTTGCCGGGATTGATCCCCTGTCGGTGGTTGATATCCAGGATATTATTGTCCAGTTGCGGACACGCGGCATCGGCGTGTTGGTGACCGATCACAATGTCCGCGAAACGCTGAGTATCTGTGATCGCGCCTATATCCTGAGTGATGGCCAAGTCTTTGAAGAAGGCACGCCCGCGCAACTGACCACCAGCACGCGTGCCCGGCAGGCATATTTGGGTGAGCGCTTTCGGCTATGAGAGTCCTGGCCACCACCCACAAGCGGCTGAGGAAGACACGCGTATGGCCTTAGAAGCCCGACTTCAACAAAAACTCCAGCAAAAACTGGCCATTACGCCCCAGCTGCAGCAGGCTATCAAGATTTTACAGTTGCCCCGGGGCGAGTTAGACATCCTGATTCATGACGAACTCGACCAGAACCCGGTGCTGGGAGTCGAAGCCGTTGAAGCGGCTGGTGATCAAGAGGTCGCGCTGCTTGACGGTCCACCAACTGCGGCCCAGGAGAAAAGTGCCGAGGAGGAAATTGATTGGCATACCTATCTGGAGAGCTATATGCCATCCCTGCCGACTTCCAGTGGCGAAGAGGTGGACGAGGAGCGGCCGAGTCTGATTGAAAATCATCCCAACCGTCCCGCATCTTTGGAACAGCACCTCTTAAATCAACTCCGCTTTCACAACCTGGGTCCCGAGGAACAGCACCTTGCCTCGCTGATTATTGGCGAACTCAATACTGACGGCTATTTGCAGACGCCGCTGGCCGACATTGCCGCACAAAGTTCCTCTGACTTGGCCAGACAGGTCGGGACCGCTCAGGTCGAACAGGTCTTAGGTCTCATCCAGATCTGTGATCCACCCGGGGTTGGGGCTCGCAACCTGCGCGAGTGCCTGCTCTCCCAGCTGCGTTTGCGGCAGGGCGAAGCGGGGGGCAATGGTGATCCCGTCTTCAGTCTGGCCCTGCGCATTGTTGACACCCATCTCGGCCTGCTCGAAGCTCAGCCCAGCGAGCGCTTGGCCAAAGTGTTGGAGATGAGTGCCGAACGGGTGGAGTGCGCGGTCCGTCTGATTGCGAGCCTGGAGCCCAAGCCGGGTCGCAACTTTGGTGGAGGGGATACCTGTTATATTACCCCGGATGTGTATGTCTACAAGGTCGGCGATGAGTATGTAGTCGCGCTCAACGAAGACGGCCTGCCGCGGCTCAAGGTGAACGCCTCCTACCGTCGCTTTCTGAACAGTCCGGACGGTGCTGCCAAAGAGTATGTACGCGGGAAACTCCGTGCCGCAGCTTGGCTGATTAAGAGCATCCACCAGCGTCAACGCACCCTGCTGCTGGTTGCCCAGAGCATCGTCATGTTTCAAAAGGATTTTTTGACCTACGGGGTCTCCCGTATGCGGCCCCTGGTATTGCGTGAGGTGGCGGACGAAATCGGAATTCATGAGTCAACCGTCAGCCGCGCAATTGCCAATAAATATATTGCCACGCCGCGCGGTATTGCGACGCTCAAGAATTTTTTCGCCACCGGTCTGAAAGGTAGTCACGGCCAGGACATTGCGGCCGCTAGCGTCAAAGAACGCATCCGCCAAATGATCCAGGCCGAGGAAAGCGACCGGCCGCTGAGCGATGAGGCAATTGCCTGCCGGCTGGCGGCTGATCACATCACCATCGCGCGCCGCACGGTGGCCAAATATCGTGAGGCGCTCCATATTCCCTCGTCATCAAAACGCAAGAAACCGCGCTAGGACGCGGCCTATACAACACAAGAACGGCATTTTATGCGTGTGGTCGATATCCTGAATCAAGAGCTCGTTGTTCCCCAACTGCGCAGCACGACCAAGACCGATGTCCTCCACGAACTCTCCCAGCAGTTGGCTGCCTACTATCCCCACATCAACGCCCAGACCCTGCTGGCGGTCCTGCTTGAGCGAGAACGGCTGGGCACGACGGCCATCGGCAAGGGGATTGCCATCCCTCACGGCAAACTGCCAGGACTCAAAGGCGTTGTGGCCGTCTTCGGCCGCAGTCGGTCGGGGATCGATTGTCAATCACTGGACGGGGCCCTGACCCAGCTGTTTTTCTTGCTCGTTGCGCCCGAAGACTCAGCCGGCGTTCATCTCAAAGCCCTGGCCCGGGTATCTCGCCTGCTCAAGGACAAGGCGTTTCGGGAACGCCTGCTCCAGGGCGAGAACCAGGCTGAGCTGTTCCGGCTGATCTCCCGAGAGGACGCCAAGCTGTGAGCGTGTCGCCTCCCCCCGGTCCGCCGTCAGTACCGTCTAGGTGCGTCCTGATCGTGACCGGTTTGTCCGGCTCGGGGAAGAGCACAGCTATTCATGCCCTGGAAGACCTCGGATTTTACTGTATCGCCAATCTGCCGGTGACCCTCGTCCCCCAATTTCTGAGCTTGTGCGAGAACAGCCATCAGCCTATCGGTCGGGTTGGTCTGGGCATTACGGGCCACTCGCCGGAAGTCGCGGCTTTTGTGCTCGCCTGTCCCGAAGCCAAGCGTTTTCTGGCCCAGCTGAGCGCACTCCTGGTCTTCAGCCTGCCCCTGTATGTCCGGGAGGGCAAAAGCTATCTGACCCTGACCCTTGGCTGTACGGGCGGTCGGCATCGCTCGGTGTCGGTGGCCGAAGAACTCGGCCGCTGTCTGGCTGACAGCGGCTATAGTGCCCATATCCGCCACCGCGATCAGCACCGCTAAGTGTGGCCCGGGCCGCCGGATAGACATGACAACGCCGCCCACCCTTGTTCGCCTGACCCTCGCCCACCCCGAGGGCCTGCACGCCCGGGTGGCCGCAATGTGGGTCCAGGGCCTGCGCAACTGCGAAGTCGAGGTGATGGTCAGTTGGAATGGCCGGACGGTGAACGGCCGCAGCGTGATCGAACTGCTGACCTTAGGTGCCCCACATGGCAGCGTGCTGGAAGTGCGGATAAGCGGGGCAGATACCGAGCTTGCGCTGAGCGTCCTGCGCCAAGTCGTTGTACCGCCTTCCGCCGGCTAGCTCTTGACGCTGGGACGGGGATTCTATTAGATGCGCCGTGCGATGCGAGACCCCAAACAGACGCCAAAGAAGGAGAGGGGCTGATGGCGGGAAAAGATTTTCTGTTTACTTCAGAATCGGTGTCCGAGGGCCATCCAGACAAAATGTGTGATCAGATTTCAGACGGTATTCTGGACGGACTGCTGGCCCAGGACCCGGACAGCCGAGTCGCCTGCGAAACGCTGGTCAAAACGGGGATGGTAGTGGTCGCCGGAGAGATTACCTCCGAGGCCCGCATTGACTATGCCGACATTGTGCGCCGGACGGTCCGTGATATCGGCTTTGATCATTCGGCGTTGGGGTTTGACGGCAATACCTGCGCAGTCATGACCGCGCTCGACCGCCAATCGCCCGACATCTCTCAGGGCGTCACCGCCGGCCAGGGCTTATACGCCGAGCAGGGGGCTGGCGACCAGGGCATGATGTTCGGCTTTGCCTGCGATGAAACCAAAGAGTTCATGCCGTTTCCCATCTATACCGCCCATCGTCTCGTCCAGGAGATGGCCGCGGCCCGCAAACGGGGCGAGATCGAATTTCTGCGCCCTGACAGCAAGTCGCAGGTCACGGTTGAGTACCAGGACGGTCGTCCGGTTCGAGCCGATACGGTCTTGATATCGACTCAGCACGATCCAGATGCGGACTACGACACGATCAAAGAAGTCGTGATTGAAGACATTGTAAAAAAAGTCGTGCCGCCTGAGTTCTTAGACGGTAAGACCTCTTTTCTGGTCAATCCGACCGGCCGCTTCGTGAACGGCGGGCCGTTTGCCGACTGCGGCCTGACCGGTCGCAAGATCATCGTCGATACCTACGGCGGGATGGGCCGCCACGGCGGCGGAGCGTTTTCCGGCAAAGACCCCAGCAAGGTGGACCGCTCGGCCGCCTATATGGCCCGCTATATTGCCAAGAATATCGTGGCCGCCGAGTTGGCCGCGCGGTGTGAGGTCCAGCTTGCCTACGCGATCGGCATGGCCAGACCGGTCGGCGTCTTTATTGACACCTTTGGCAGCGGCGCGCTACCTGATGAACGCTTGGCCGAGATCGTCAATAACGAGTTTGATCTGCGGCCGGCTGAGATCATTCAAACCCTGGGACTCAAGCGGCCAATTTTCCAGCCCACCGCCTCGTATGGCCACTTTGGCCGTCCGCCCCAGGACGCCCTGTTCAGCTGGGAGCGGCTGGACCGGGTTGATACGCTCAAACGGGCGGCCAACTGAGCGTGGGCCGTCTACACAGAAAAGAGGATATATGGCTTCTCGCAAGGGAGATGTACAAGATCTCACCCTGGCCAGCGCGGGCCAGAAACGCATAGACTGGGCCGACCAGCATATGCCGGTGTTGGGCCAGGTGCGCCAGGAGTTTGCCTGTACCAAGCCACTCAAAGGGCTTCGTCTGTCGGCCTGTTTGCACGTCACGACCGAAACCGCCAACCTTATGCGAACCCTCAAGGCCGGCGGGGCAAGTGTCATGCTGTGTGCCTCAAACCCGCTCTCGACCCAGGACGACACGGCAGCCGCGCTGGTCAAATACGAAGGCGTGCCGACCTATGCGATTCGGGGCGAGGACAACAGAACATACTATCAACATTTGCACGCCGCGCTGGGCCACATGCCGACCATTACCCTCGACGATGGGGCCGACCTCGTATCGCTGTTGCACACCGATGCCAACTACGACAAGCAGGCCGAGCGGCTGATCGCCAGCATGGAGGAGACCACGACCGGGGTGATTCGGCTCCGCGCCATGGAGAACGACGGCGTTCTCAAGCTGCCGGTGATCGCGGTCAACGACGCCACCACCAAGCACCTGTTTGACAATCGCTACGGAACCGGACAATCAACCCTGGACGGCGTGCTGCGCGCGACCAATATCCTGCTGGCCGGCAAAGTGGTGGTGATTGCCGGCTACGGCTGGTGCGGCAAAGGCGTGGCCAGCCGGGCGCGCGGCTTGGGCGCTCAGGTGATTGTCACCGAGATCGATCCGATTCGAGCCCTCGAAGCCGCTATGGATGGCTTTCGGGTCATGCCGATGCTGGAAGCGGCCCGGCAGGGGGACATCTTTATCACCCTCACCGGTGATACCAGCGTGCTCCGCCGAGAACACTTCCGGGTGCTCAAGGACGGCGCTATTCTGTGCAACTCGGGCCATTTCGACGTGGAAATCGACCTCAATGCCCTGACCAAGATGGCCAAAAAAGTTGACAAGAACCTGCGCTCCAACCTGGACTGTTATCACTTGTCCCACAGGCGGCGCGTCTACCTGCTAGGCGAGGGGCGGCTGGTCAACTTGGCGGCCGCCGAGGGCCACCCGGCTTCGGTCATGGACATGAGCTTTGCCACCCAGGCCCTGAGTGTCAGCTGGGCGGTTGAGCACCACACCGACCTTGAGGTCCGCGTCCACCCCGTGCCTCAAGAAGTCGAGAATAAGGTCGCCACCCTGAAACTGGCCAGTATGGATATCCGGCTCGACACCCTGACCGCCGAGCAAAAACGCTACCTTGCATCCTGGGAGTTCGGCACCTAATCATGCCAGTCGCTCCGCCCGGGACCGGTCTGATACGCCCGTCCGGCCTTATCCTGCCCCCCCTGCCTCCGGCCGAGTTGGACGCCGGCCCGGATTTCGATCTCAAAACAATCAGCAAAGACTATGTGACCCGCCTGCGGGCGAATCTGGCCAAGCAGCAGCGGGACGGCGTCGGAGGCGGGGAGCTAGTCAGCCACTATACCGCCCACATCGACCGTTTGATTCAGTATCTGTTCGCCGCCGCAAGCCAACTCTACACCCGCCGCCATACCCGCCTCCAACAACGCTGTGCGGTCCTGGCTCAGGGCGGCTATGGCCGAGGCGAGCTCAACCCCTATTCGGACCTTGATCTGCTGTTCTTATATAACTGGAAAGTCACTCCGTATGTCGAGACGATCTGCGAGATGCTCTACTACAACCTGCTTGATGCTGGGTGTGTCGTCGGCCATGCGGTCCGCACGGTGCGCACCTGTACCCGCTTGGCCGCCCAAGACCTGCAAGTCAAAACCTCGTTGCTTGATGCCCGACCGCTGTGCGGCGATGGACAGCTGAGCCGGGAATTTGAGCTGGCTCTTGAGCGTGAGATTATCGGCAGCCAGACCAAACGTTTTTTTCAAGAAAAAGCTCAGGAGAGCCGCCAGCGGCACGCCCAGCACGGCAACTCTCCCTACCGGCTTGAACCCAACATCAAGGACAGCCCGGGTGGTCTGCGCGACCTCCACACCGCTTGGTGGCTAGCCAAGGTCAAGTTCAGGATTCGGACTTGGCACGATCTGTTCCAGAAGGGGATCGTCCCCCAACAGCGCCTTGACCAAGTTGAAGCCGCGCGTGAATTTGTGTGGGGGGTGCGCAACGCCCTGCACTTGGCCACCCACAGCGAGTGCGACCAGCTGACCGTTGAGCAACAGGACCAGCTCGCCCCCCAGCTTGGCTTTGCCGATGTGGCCAGCTTCATGTACGAGTATTACCGCCACGCCACCACCCTGTACGACTTCTCGCGTCTGATGCTGGAGCAGTGCCTTGAGACGCCCCGGCGGTCATTTTTCCGGCGCAGACGGGGACGCGATATCCGGCCCGGGGTCAGAATCGACGGCCAGACCCTAGCGGTCACCAGGCCCGAGATATTGACCGACGAGCCGGTCAATATAGTGACGGTGTTTCACGACGCCCAGCGCCACGGCGTGCATATGTCCCGCTCCACCCAGCAACTCTTGCGCGACGCGCTCAACCGTCTGCCGCCCGACGGCGGAGAAAGTCCGGCCGTGCGCAGCGCCCTGTACGCGGTGCTGAACTGGAAACAGCGGGTGGCCGACACCCTGTGGCTGATGCACCGTCTGGGCGTGCTGGGCTGGATTCTGCCCGAGTTTGGCATGATGCAGTGGCGCATTCAGCGCGATCTCTACCACGTCTACACCGTGGATGAGCACACCCTGTACGGCGTGGCCGCCCTGGAGCAGCTGCGCGAGGGGCAGTTCAAAGAAGACCTGCCGCTGCTGACCCAGGTCATGCGCGAAATTGACCAGCCTCAGCTGCTGTTCCTGGCTATGCTGTACCACGACGTTGGCAAGGGCCACGGCAGTGAGCACGAGCAGCGCAGCGCGCTCATGGTGCGCCAGGCGGCCGAGCGCTGGGGGATGGCGGAGGACGACGCCCACGAGTGGTATCTGCTCGTCCAACACCACCTGCTGATGTCGTATATTGCCCAGCGCCGGGATATCTCTGACGACGGTCTGATCGCCGAGTTTGCCCGGACCGTTGAGCATCAGGACATGCTCAAAAAGCTCTACCTGCTGACCTTTGCCGATATGAAGGCGGTCGGCCCTCAGGTGTGGAACAGCTGGAAGGCGGGTTTGCTCGACGAGTTGTATCTGCGTACACTGGAGCGCTTCGAGACCGGCCTGTCGGTTGAAGAAGACCCCCAGGCCCGCGTTCAACGCCGCAAAGACATGCTGGCGACGCTGTTGCCAAGCCGGGCACAGGCCACCCCCGACCAGCTGCGGGCCTTTTTGGACGACATGCCGGACAGCTATTTTCTGTTGACCCCGGAAGAGGCCGTCCCCGACCATTTCCGCTTACTCACCCGTTTTATCCAGGCCGACGGCCACCAGGCCGGACACGACCCGTATCGGCTCGCCCTCGTCCATCGTCCCGAGCGCGAGTACAGCGAGTTGACCATTGTGACCCACGATCGGCCGGGTCTGTTTGCGCTGCTGACCGGCGTGCTGGCGGTCAACAACCTCAATGTTGCCGGTGCGCGTATCTCAACGAGTCGGGATGGTCTCGCGCTCGACGTTTTTCGGCTGTCCCACGCCGGGCGGGCTGAAGTCGTTATGAATAGCGAGCTGTGGGCCCGGCTGCGGATCCGCCTCGGCGCGGTGCTGCGCGGAGAGCGGACGCTGGAGGACCTGCTCCACACGACTCGCCCGCCGGACTACCTCGACCGGCACTATGCGCGTGTCCCGACCGAGATAACGGTCGATAACAGCAGCTCGCCTGCGTATACCGTTATTGATGTCACGGCCCCCGACCGAACCGGCTTCCTGTTTCGGGTCACCGCGGCCCTGTTCCAGCTCGGGCTGATCATCCATCTGGCCAAAATTACGACCAATGTGCATCAAATCCTGGATGTCTTCTATGTCACCGACAGCCAGGGCGACAAAATTACTGATCCAGACCAGCTTGCCGCTGCCCTGCGGCGGCGTATCTCTGAGGCGGAGGGGAGGAAGGACTCATGGCGGAGCAGGACACCCAGCCGGGAAGCGTAGCGGCCAGCGACACCTGCGTGGACGCGTTTCTGAACTATATTACGGTCGAGAAGGGCCTAGCAAAAAATACCATCCAGGCCTACAGCCGGGATGTAGGCGAGTTTTGTCGCTATCTGGCCAACCAGGGGCTTGATGACCTGAGACGGGCCGGCCCCCGTCATCTGATTGGCTTTCTGGCCAGCCTCCGCGACCGGGGCCTGTCGGCGCGCAGCCAAGCCCGGGTCCTCATCGTCCTCAGAGGCTTATACTGCTTTCTCCAGCGCGAGGAGCTTTTGCCCGGGGCCGACCCGACCGCCCACCTGCCGCTGCCCAGAATTGGCCGCCATCTGCCCCAGGCACCGTCTCAGGCGCAGATCGACGCGCTGCTCACGTCACCAGACGCCTCAACCCCGCTCGGTCTGCGCGACCGGGCCATGATCGAGCTGCTGTACGCCACCGGCCTGCGCGTTTCCGAACTGGTCATGCTCGACCTCAGCCAGCTCAATCTTGAAGCCGGCTTTGTCCGGGTCCGGGGCAAAGGTGGACGTGAGCGCGTGGTACCGCTCGGGTCAGAGGCCAAGACAAAACTCGACGCCTATCTCGACCAGGCGCGGCCGGCACTCCTCAAGCAGCGGGCGAGTTCCTTTGTGTTCGTTACCCGCTCCGCCAAGCCCCTCAGCCGTCAGGGTTTTTGGCGGCTGCTCAAACAGCACGCCACGCGGGCGGCCGACGGTGGGGCGCTCTATCCGCACGCCCTGCGCCACGCCTTTGCCACCCATTTGCTCGAAGGTGGGGCCGACCTGCGGGCAGTCCAGTCCATGCTGGGCCATGTTGATATTGCCACAACCCAGATATACACGCATCTGAGTAATGAGCGACTGCGTGAGGTACACCGCAAGTATCACCCCAGAGGCTGATGCTGCCCCGGCCGGTCTACTGGGCGGCCGTGTTCAGGGCTTCAAGCATGGCTTGGACGGTGGTGAGTTTCTCGCGCGGTTTGCCCAAGGGCTTGCCGGCTTCGATCTCAATCTGGTCCAGCCGTTTCCAGTCGGCAAAGCTGACGTAGCGAACGCCCCTGGCTGACAGCAGGCTGGGAAGGGCTTCGGGGTCGCTGCTCAGTCCGTCCGCTGACACCGGTGCGTCTTCAAGCATCCGCCTCACGCTGTCCACCGCGTCGGGTTTGTTGGTACCGACCACGCCGGATGGACCGCGTTTAATCCAGCCGGTGACGTACAGGCGTGGCACGACCGCGCCGGTTTCCTGATCGATCACCCGCCCGTCCTGGTTGGGGATGATGCCGGCGCGCTCATCAAACGGCACGCCTGGCAGGCGGTGGCCTTTGTAGCCGATGGAGCGAAAGATCATCTGAATCGGAAACTCCTCATAGACCCCGATTCCGTGCGAGCGCAGCGTTCCGCCCTCGTCTTTGACCAGGGTGTTCTTCTCTAGGCGCACGCCCTCAACCCGCTCGCTGCCCAGAATCTCGACCGGCGAGACAAAAAAGCGGACCCGAATCTTGCGCCGCCCATTGCCCTCGCCCTTCTCCAACTGTCTGGCCAGAATATAAACATTGCGCCGATGGACGTCCGGGGCTTGGTCAAGAAACTCCTGACTGAATGGGTCCATGACTAGGTCGGGCGGGTGGACGATGAGATCGACCTGCGGAATCTGGGCCAACTCACGGATCTCCGGGTTGGTGAACGCCGCCTGGGCCGCTCCCCGGCGGCCTAGTAGAAAAATCTCTTTGACCGCGCTTTTGCCCAAGGTGTCCAGCGCATAGTTGGTGATATCGGTGGTTGATAGCTCCTCGACCGACTTGGTCAGGATGCGTGTCACATCCATCGCCACATTGCCGTTGCCGATCACCGCCACCCGCTCGACCTGGCTCAGGTCAAACTCCAGATCGCGATAGTCTGGATGCCCGTTGTACCAGCCGACAAAAATTGTCGCCGGGTAGCTGCCGGGCAGGTCTTCGCCGGGGATGCCCAACCGGCGGTCCGATTCTGCCCCGGTGGCAAACAGGACTTGGTGATAGTGGGCCAGGATCTCTTTGATGGATACATCGGTGCCAAAGCTCACATTGCCAAAGAACCGGAAGCGGCCGTGGCCGGCGGTTTTTTCGTACTGCCTGATGACCGCTTTGATTTTCTGGTGATCCGGGGCGACGCCGCCGCGTACCAGCCCGTAGGGGGTCGGCAGCCGGTCAAACAGGTCAACCGCCACCGTGTAGTCTTTCTGCCGTAACAACTCGGCCACCGCGTAAAAACCGGCCGGTCCAGAACCAAAAATAGCGACCCGGAGGGGATACGCCGGGCTGCCCAGTTGCGCTTCCATGCTGTCCCTTTCCGCTCAGCAGTCCTCTATCGGAACCTTCTTGTGGTAGAGGCGCACGCTAGCGGCTCTGGCTTAAGGAGTCAACCGGACTAGATATGGCATGGATGTGACGTGTATAATCCTCTTTGCCACGTTTCCCTTTCATCGCACCACGGAGCACGCCATGACGCAAAAACGCTGGTCTCTGTCCGTTCCGATTGAGGCAGTCCCGCTGGCCGAGCACGCTGAGCTTGCGCGTGAGGCCGAGCGGCTGGGCTATACCGATGCCTGGTCCTTGGAGGTGGACGGCACGGATGGTTTTTCGCTCCTGGCCCTGATTGGAGCGGCCACCCGGCTGCGGCTGGGAACCGCCATTGCCAATGTGTATACCCGCGGTCCGGCAACCCTGGCCATGACCGCCGCCGGCTTGGCCGAGATCGCCCCGGGCCGGTTTTGTCTGGGCCTGGGGGCCGGCTCACAGCCAATTGTGGAGAGCTGGAACGGCGGCCAGTTCCATCGCCCGCTTAGCCGGGTCCGCGATATGGTCAGGTTTCTGCGCCAAGCGTTCAGCGGCGAGCGGGTGGTGTTTGAGGGAGAGACCTTCAGCGTCCGGGGCTTTCGGCTGAGTCGGCCGCCCATCGCGCCTGTCCCGATTCACTTGGCCGCCCTGCGCCCAGCCATGTTGCGCTTGGCCGGGCAGCTTGGCGACGGTGCGATTCTCAACTGGCTGTCGGCCGAAGATGTCAAACAATCGGTCGCCGTTGTACGCGAGGCCGCCCAAAACGCCGGCCGTGATCCCGCCGCGGTCGAGATCACCGCCCGGCTGTTTGTGTGCGTTGACCCGCCCTCACCCGAAACCGACACCGGTATCCGCCGCCATATCAACACCTATCTCAACGTTCCGGTCTACAAAGCCTTTCACGAGTGGCTGGGACGCGCCGACGCCCTGGGACCGATGTGGCGGGCCTGGAGCGGCGGCGAACGCCGGGCGGCGGTGGCCGCGGTACCGCAGTCGGTCATTGATGAACTCATCCTGATCGGCCCGCCGGAGGAGGTCCACGCCCATGTCGAGCGCTATATGGAGGCTGGGGTGACTACGGCTTTTCTCCAACTCCAGAGTTTTGCCACCGACCCGGCCGTCAAGCGCCAGCGGCTGCTTGTGGCCGTGCGAGAGCTGGCCCCGGCTCAGCGCTCATCCCGGCGGTCACACGAGAGCGTGTTATGAGCGCGCCTGAGACTTCTGCCGACTTTATCCGCGAGATGATTGCCGCCGACTTCCGGGCCAACAAAAACCGAGGCCGGGTCGTGACCCGCTTTCCGCCCGAACCGAATGGCTATCTGCACATCGGTCACGCCAAATCCATCTGTCTCAACTTTGGGATTGCGGCCGAGTATACAGGCGTGTGCCACCTCCGCTTTGACGACACCAACCCGACCAAGGAAGACCGTGAGTATGTGGAGGCCATTCAGGAGGATGTCCGCTGGCTGGGCTTTGACTGGCAGGACAAGCTGTTCTACGCCTCGGACTACTATGAGCGGCTGTACAAGTACGCCGTGTATCTGATCACACACGGCAAGGCGTATGTGGACAGCCTGAGCGCCGACGAGATCCGCGAGTATCGAGGCAGCCTGACCCGGCCGGGCAGGAACAGCCCGTATCGGGACCGCTCCGTTGAGGACAATCTCGACCTGTTTTCGCGTATGCGTGCCGGCGAGTTTGCCGACGGCAGTCAGGTCTTGCGGGCCAAAATCGACATGGCTTCGCCCAATCTCAACTTGCGCGACCCGGTCTTGTACCGTATCCGTCGGGCGACCCACCACCGGACCGGGGACCGCTGGTGCATCTACCCTATGTACGACTTTACCCACGGGCAGTCTGATGCCATTGAGGGCATTACCCATTCAATTTGTACGCTCGAGTTTGAAGACCACCGGCCCCTGTACGACTGGTTTCTAAACGAGCTGCCCGTCCCCTGCCGACCGCGACAGATCGAGTTTGCCCGGCTCAACCTGAGTTATACCGTGATGAGCAAACGCAAGCTGCTCGAACTCGTCACCAAGCGGCATGTCACCGGCTGGGACGATCCGCGTATGCCGACCCTCAAGGGCTTACGCCGCCGTGGCTACACGCCGACGGCGATCCGCACCTTCTGCGAGCGCATCGGCGTGGCCAAGCGCAACAGCATGGTTGATATGGCCATGCTCGAATATTATGTGCGGGATGATCTCAACAAACGCGCGCCTCGGGTCATGGCTGTGCTGCGCCCGCTGAAGGTCGTGATTGACAATTATCCGCCCAGCCGGGTTGAACAACTCGAGGCCGTCAATAACCCCGAGGACCCCAGCGCCGGCAGCCGGCAGGTGCCGTTTTCGCGGGTAGTGTACATTGAGCAGGACGATTTTCGGGAAGAACCGCCCCGCAAGTTTTTCCGCCTCGCCCCGGGCCGTGAAGTCCGGCTGCGCTACGCCTATATCATCAAGTGTGTTGAGGTGGTCAAAGACGCCGCCGGCAACATTGTCGAGCTGCACTGCACCTATGACCCGGAAACCCACAGCGGTGGTCCGGCCGAGGGTCGCAAAGTCAAAGCCACCCTGCACTGGGTATCAGCTGCCCACGCCATCCCGGCCGAAGTGCGCCTGTACGACATCCTGTTCACCAAACCCGACCCGGACAATGTCGAAGACGGGTACCACTATACCGATTTTCTGAATTCCAACTCGCTGGAAGTGCTGCCAGCGTGTCAGCTTGAGCCCGGCCTAGCCGACGCCGCGGTCGGCAGCCGCTATCAGTTTGAGCGGCTGGGCTATTTCTGCGTTGATCCCGATTCGGTCGCTGGCAGGCCGGTCTTTAATCGGACAGTGACGCTGCGTGATACCTGGGCCAAGCTCCAAAAGGCCCGGCAGGCGGGCAGGGGTTAGGGGGTCGGAGCGGTGTTGACGGGGCCGCTCGCCGAGCGCACCGGCTCCGGCAAGCGAGCCTTTAGCGGTGGAAAAACATATCGTCTGTCTGACCGCGGCCTGTCGCCAACTCGGCATTGGCTTTGCGTATATTGACCAGGAGCGCAATGTTGTCAGGATACGCGCGCATGGCCGGACTGGCTATTTTCAGCTCAACCGGACGCCGTTCAACACCGAATCGGTGGCCGGCATCTGCAAAGACAAATACCACACCTACCGTCTGCTCAAAGACATGGTCCGCTTTCCCAAAACCCTCTCCTTTCTGAGCTATCGGGTTGATGGGCGATACACGGACTATCTCCACTACCCCTCGGCCCCCGAAATCGTGTCGGCTGTTGAGGCCGAACTCAGCTATCCGCTGATCATCAAGCCCAACCGCGGCTCCTTTGGCTCCAACGTGTTTCTGTGCCGTGAGGCCGCGGAGGCACGGGCCGCCATTGAGCGGATTTTTGACAAAAACTCCCACCTGTACGACTACCTTGCGCTAGCCCAGGAGTTCATCCCGACCATCCAGGAATACCGGCTGGTGTGCTACCGACAGACGCCGGTCCTGGCCTACGCCCGCTCTGCCGCCCCGCGGCCCTTCAATGCCCGCTATTGGGAGCTCGCCTCACACAGTGCAACCCTGATCGGGCAAGCGGCACTGATAGACGAGCTGGCAGCCTTTGTACGGCCGGTCTACGCAGTGCTAGACCTCGGCTTTGTCGGCTTTGATATCGTCCGCTCTGCTGACAACCGGCTGTATCTCTTAGAACTCAATTCCGGACCGCGCTTTGATCATGTTATCGACGCCAGCGGCCCACAGCCGGTCATCGCCATGTACAAGACAGTGCTGGCGGCTTGGCTGGCTGAAAAATCAGCCCACAGCCGCCCTCATCGCTTAATAGCCGGTAGCCTGGGTAGAGTTGGGTGAAATCTGGGATCGGGCAGGCAGTGGAATCCTGGCTTCCGTTCCACTTCACCCGGGCTAAATCTCTACAGCCGCTCCGCGTCGGGTAGAGCGGCCATATGTTTGTCAAGCGTCAAAACTCGCAGGCTGGCGCGAGCGTATTCGTTGGCAATGAGACGGTCAAACAGGCCAGCACCCCTAGAAGCCTCAAGGGCAGTGAAGACCGACCTGCCGTTCAACAGCGCAACCAGCCCGCTGTGCAAGGCGTCAAGCAAGCCAGTGCGGGCATCGGCCTTGGATACCCCAGAGTGATGCTGAACGGCGACATAGGCCCGCCGATGACTTGGTTTGAGGCGAAGATTTCAGCCCCTTCATCCTCGATCAGGGCGCTCAGCTTGGCGACGCAATGCGCGAAGTCCGCCTCGGGTTCACCGGCCCAGCAACCGCACGAGCACGGACGTGTCAATCCCGAAGCGTCGGGTCATAGGCTTGCTCGCGGAACGATTCGATATCGAACGGGTCACATCCACGTTTAAGCTTAGTACGCAACGGCACAAGGCGGGTGGGGTCAATTCGTCGGGGCCTGAGAATGAAGCCCTCGGGACCTTCTTCCAGTTCAAGCTGGTTGCCAGGTCCGACCCCCAGCGCGTCCAGTACCCGCACAGGGAAGGTGACTTGACGCTTTGACGTAATCTTGACAATCACGCGTTGCTCCTTACAAAAAGATTAGCGAAGTAGAAGAATCAAGTGTGACACCGTATACAGGTCGTAGGTCGGATTACGCTAAGCTAATCCAACCTACGGCTCTGCCGAAAGTCTGGACGCAATGTCAGTCCTCCGCACAAATAAGCCCCGCACAATAGAAACTCTGCACAACAACGTCATAACTCAACGAACTTGACAAAGGACCCCTAATAACATGTAGTCTCTAAACCGCTCGCGCACACCACAAAACGTAAATATACTCAGTCCCATCCCACCCCGTAACGCGCTCAAAGTCTTGGGCAGCGTCATCGGAGCCAAGCGTCCAAGCCGGCGGACAAGTTGCCGTCGGCCCACAGCCCGAAGCCGATTCAGCATACGGTTCTTGAAGAAATCGAATTGATTAAAAAAGATCAGTTCGATTTCCCGGAGTATGTTCCTAAAGAACATGTAATACGAAATGAACCACGAAGACGAAGGGGCGGAAGCGAACACTTTAGCACATGACGAAATTGTGGCTGCCGACGACATCACAGACAACAATGAACGCTTGGTTGAGTACGTCTGTCGTATCAAGAAGGTCGCAACGGTAGTAGGCAGGAAAACCATGAAGGAGCAGGGCGACTTTCAGGAGATGGACAACGCCAATCAGCGGCAGAAATGGTTGGAAGACTTCACTGCTGCACTGTCCAAGAATCAGGACTTCACCCGGCTCTCCCGTGATATCATGGATTCCATCGTGGAACGGTTCGACTTGGTTAAGGCGGACAATTTTAAGCGGAGTGCAACAGGCTGGCCCACCCTCTGGCACTATGAGGAAAAAGACAGCGACACCTTCTTGAAGCAGACACGGTGGTTCAGCAGCAATCACGCCCAGCAGTTTGGGCGACTGCTGACACTGTTGTTGACGGCATCCGCGTGTGTGGTCCGTTCCAGCCAGACGCAGCAGAACTGCAAGACAATGACCGGCGGAGCGTGTTGCTGGACGGTGAAGGACTAGGCCATTCAGCGAAGGAAGCTATGAGTATATCCACGAAGGTAACGGAAAAGTTTCCCGAAGCAGATATGATTCTGCTTGTGGACAATGTCCAGTCACCGATGCAGGCCGCCCCATTGGAACTCCTTCGGTCGGTTGGCAGCAGCGGTCACGGACACAAACTAGCTGTTGCTTTTACACACTCCGACCATGTGAAGGGTGACAACTTACGCACCTATGGCCAGCAGCGGAACCACATTCGCGCCTCAATTGGTAATGCTATTGTCAACATGCGCCAATCGCTGGGAGCACCGGTAACGGAGACCCTACAGCAGCAATTGGAGACCAGAGATTTTTATCTGAGTGGTCTGGATAGGGCTACGGAGGAAATCCCGGAGCGTTTCATCAAGCAAATGCGGGACTTGCTGGCACTGATGCGGAAATCTGCTGAGCTGTCCAAACCGATCGCCCTTGCGTCACTCTACAACATCGCCCGATTGGAACTCGCTTTTCGAGACGCTGCCGACGGGTTCAAAAATTCCTGGTGGGGCCGACTCGGGCTCAGCTCTTACGAAGGCGTTCAGAAGGAACATTGGGGGTGCGTTAAAGCGTTGTGCCGGCGTATCGCCAGGCGGTGGGCCGACGAATATGACGGACTGCGACCCGTCGCCGACCTCATTCGCCTGTTCCAGGCCAGCATCTCTCTCTGGCTCGACAAGCCTACGGGCTGGACCAGACAGCCAGCAAGCGAAGACGAGAGGCGCTCCGCCATCAACGAGATACGGAAGAAGGTATCCATCCGTGTTCATAAACTGGCGGAGCAGCGTCTCATAACTGACCCTCTCACCGATTGGCAAACCGCTTTCGCGTTCAGCGGCAGGGGGTCAAGCCGCGACAGGGCAGAGGAGATGCGCCAAATTTATGAGGCAGCAGCCCCGTCTATCACCTCGGCGATGGATGATGTAACGCAAAGATTCCTGGAGGAATTCATCTAGATCGTCCGCTATGCCATCGAAGCCAAAGGCGGTTCGTTAGGCTAGGAATAAGAAAGGGAAGAAGAGAATCCTATGTACATAAAACACACCCAGATAAGAATGTAGCAGCGCGGCATTCTGTTTCGGCAATCGTGGCCGTAGGCGCGTCCACCTCATCGAGGGACTTGGCCTTACGCGCTGTCTTGAAAGGCATTAGCGGGGTTACAAAGCCAAAAAATAGTCCGACCGCCCCGAGACATGGGCAGGCTTCCCCCAGGTGATCTGCCTCTTTTCGAGGCCAGCATGGATTTCAGGCCGGGCGGCTGCCTTGACTTCGGCCAGGCATGTGTATAGGCAGGGGCCATGCCTGCCGCGGCCACGCATAGGGAAAAGATGAAGGCTGTGCAGGCCGAGCATGGGCGTGATTGCTAAGGCGGTGCTGCGGTTGGCCGGTCTGGTCGTTCTCGCCGGTCTGGCCGTGTGCCGGCCCGCCGAGCAGATGCAAAGCCTGGGCCGGCCAAGCCGTATCATCAGCCTTGACTACTGTGCCGATCAGTATGTGCTCAGACTGTCGCCGCGTAAGGACATCCTGGCGGTCTCGCCTGACGCCGGGAAAACCTTCTCCTATATGCGCGGCCACGCAAAGGGGCTCAGACAGATTCGCCCCCGGGCTGAAGACATCCTCGTCCTTCAGCCCGATCTGGTGATCCGTTCCTACGGTGGGGGACCGTATGTCACCGCGTTTATCGAGCGCACAGGCACACCCGTGCTGCAAATTGACTTTGCCCGCGACCTTAACGGCGTCAGGGATGCGATTGCAGCCGTCGCCGCCGGGCTTGGCCAGCCTGCGCGTGGTGCCGAGTTAATCGCCGATATGAACGCCCGGCTGGCCGCCCTGGCCGCCCTGCCCACCCTCCCGGACGCGCCGGAAGCCTTGTATATGACGCCGGCTGGCGTGACGAGCGGGCCTGGTACGCTGGTTCACGAGATGCTGCACGCGGCGGGCTTGGTCAACTTCCAGCAGGAGCCCGGCTGGCGGTCGCTGCCGCTCGAGCGCCTCGCCTACGAACAGCCCGACTTGATGGCGGCCGTCCTGTGGGGAGCTACCAGCTCCCGCGACGCTTGGAGCGCGGCCCGTCACCCCATCGCCCGCCGGCAACTCCGTGAGCGTCCCACCGTCCGCTTGGAGGGAGCCTGGGTTGCCTGCGGCGGATGGTTTCTGCTGGATGCCATTGAGGCGCTGGCGACACGCGGGGTAACAGCGCGGTGAGCGTCGACTGGCTCAATATCAGCTTGGCTGTGGCTGCGCTGGCTGCGCTGGCCGCGGCCTGTTTTCTCGGCCCAACCCCTATGGGAATGCCCCGCGTCGTGGCCGCCCTGCTGGGACAGGCACCGGCCGGCGACAGTCTTGTCGTGTGGCACATCCGCCTGCCGCGCGCGGCCGCGGCCTTCGTAGTCGGTGCCGCGCTAGGAGCGAGTGGTGCCGCCCTGCAAGGGCTGCTGCGCAACCCCTTAGCCGAGCCAGGCGTCTTGGGTGTATCCGCGGCGGCATCTCTGGGAGCGACGTTTGTGCTGTACTACGGCTTGGCCGACGCCTGGAGCTATGCCATGCCGGTGGCGGCCGTCACCGGTGCATCGGCTGCCTCGGCCCTGCTTGCCTTGGTCGCGGTGCGTACCTCATCGGCAGTCACCCTCATTCTGGTCGGCGTTGGCCTGTCGAGCTTTGCCGGGGCGGCCATGTCGCTGCTCATGAATCTTGCCCCGAATCCGTTCTCACTGATGGATATGGTGAACTGGATGCTGGGCTCAGTCGCAAACCGCAGCGCCGCCGACTTGGCGCTCGCCCTGCCATTCATGGGCATCGGCCTGGCCGTCTTGTTTGTGACCCAGCGGGGCCTGTCAGCGCTCACCCTGGGCGAGGAAGCCGCTGCCGGTGTGGGGCTGAACCTGCGCCGACAGCGGCTGGCGGTCGTGCTGGGCACCGGCCTCGCTACCGGCGCGGCGGTCGCTCTGGCGGGGACCATCGGCTTTGTCGGCATCATCGCCCCGCACCTCGTTCGCCCCCGCGTCGGTCACGACCCGGGCCGCAGCCTGCTGCCCTCGGCGCTCCTCGCCGGCGTGCTGCTCGAACTGGCCGACATCGCGGTCCGCCTGCTGCCGACCAACTCGGAGTTGAAGCTGGGGGTCGTTGCCGCCCTCATCGGTGCGCCGGCCTTTGTGTGGATTACCCTGCAACAGAGGGCGGTCGGTGACTGAGCTGTGCGCCCAGAATGTCACGGTCAGGGTTGGCCGGGCGACGCTGGTGGAGGCGACATCCTTCAGCTTGCGGTCTGGCGAGTTGGTTGCCCTGCTCGGGTCCAACGGCGCGGGCAAGACCACCCTGCTGCGCGCCACTCTGGGTCTTGGGCGGCTTTCGGCCGGCTCAGCAACGCTGGACGGCCAGGCGGTCGCAAGCCTCTCGCCGACAGAACGGGCCCGCCGGGTGGGCTATCTGCCGCAGGCGCGTCCACTCGCCTGGCCCAACACGGTGTGTGATGTGGTTGCGCTCGGCCGCTTTGCCCACGGTGCGGCCCCCGGATGTCTGCACGGCCCGGACGCCGAAGCCGTTGAGCGCGCGCTCGCCGCCTGCGATCTGCTGGAGTTTGCCCAGCGCCGCACCGACACCCTGTCTGGCGGAGAACTCGCCCGCGTCCACTGTGCCCGGGCCTTTGCCGCCGAAGCCCCGCTCCTGGTGGCCGACGAGCCGACCGCGTCCCTTGACCTGCGCCACCAGTTCCAGGTCATGGACCTCCTCCGGCGCTTTGTGGACGCGGGCGGCGGCGTACTGGTCGTACTGCACGACATCGGGCTTGCCGTCCGCTTTGCCGACCGACTGCTGTGGATGAAGGACGGCGTCGTGCTGGCCGACGGTTCGCCCCACGAGACCCTGACCGAGGACCGGATCAAGACGGTCTACGGTATGTGCGCGCGGGTCGAGCGTCGAGGCCCGGAGTGGGTTATTCAGATCGGAGGGCTGGCCTGAGTACGCCAGCCGCGGCACTGACGACTCAGAACTCTGCCCGGAACCCGGCCATAAAGGTCGTTTCTGCGGACGAGAAGTACAAGACCTCCTGATAGTCGGCGTCAAACAGATTCCTGACCCTCCCCTCGAGGGCCAGGGCACGAACGCCCCAACGGTCCTCGAACAGCAGATACGACAGGGCGAGGTCTGCCCGCTCATAGCCGTCGTGGAGGGTACCGCCCCGCTCGGTGACACTGCCTTTGATGTACAGATGAAAGTTGGCGTTCAGGCGGTCGCCGGCGTAGTTCAGGGTGAAGGAGCCTACATGCTTGGGCCGTCGAACCAGAGGCTCGCCCTGTCTGAAGGACCCAAACCCGTCGTTTCCAGCGTTGTCCAGCACCTCGGTTTCCAGGTAGGTATACGCGCCGCGCACCGAGAATCCGTAGGGCAGGGTGGCGGATGTCCCGAGCTCAAGCCCGCGACTCCGGGCGCGGTGGACATTCACATAATTCGGCGCGGGTGCGGGGAC
Organism: uncultured Binatia bacterium (SeqCode); assembly: GCA_965200965.1. Lineage (GTDB taxonomy): Bacteria > Desulfobacterota > Binatia > Bin18 > Bin18 > JAAXHF01. The sequence goes on along the minus strand of OZ241744.1, from coordinate 1,542,636 downwards.
AAAGGTATAGGCGATCAGATTGGTGTATTCGGTCGAAAAATAGCTCAGGTTCAACCGGGCGTCGAGTTCGCCTAGGGTGAAGGCTTGGTCAATGCCGATTTCCCAGCTTTCGGACTCTTCGGCCTCCAGCTCAGGGTTGCCCCGAGAAAATGCGGTATCAATGTTCTGAGAAAAACTGGCTGCCTTGATGCCTTGGCTGTAGCCGCCACGCAGTTTGGTGTTGAGGCCGGGGACGATCAGGGCGGCTGAGGCCCGTGGGCTGATGTGGGTCCCATAGGTCACCGCGTCGTCCAGGCGGAATCCGGAGGTCACAAACAGCGTCTCACGCCATGCCAGGCGCAACTGGGAGTAGAACGCCTGAGCGTTGCGGCTCACATCAGGCCCGCCCTTTTGGCTGTGGTGTTCGTCTTCGACAGAGCCGCCGATGGTCAAGGTCGGGGTGATGCCGAGGGTCATTGGCAGGAAAAAATCGGACGAGTAGTCGGCCGACAGCCGAGACTCCCTGTTGATGGTCAGTGACCCCATGCCGTCACAATCGTTGTAGGTTGCCGCGTCGTCGTCTCGGCAATCAACCCCTGTGTCTTCTGGATCGCGATAGGTGAACCATTCGGACAGCAGCCCCAACTGCAGAGTATGCCTCCACCACGGGGTGGGCTGGTAGGTGGCCCGCGGTCCGAGAATAAGGCGACGGTTGTCACTCGTCGCCCGGGGGTCCAAGCCGTTCCCCTGCCGATCAAGAATATCGCCACTGCTGGTGGGCACATGAAAACGGCTGTCAATGTAACGGAGGGTGGTGGTGAGGTGCAGGCGCTCGCCTGGGTCAAGGTCGAAGCGGGACGCCACGGTCGTGTTGCCGTAGTCGTTGTTGATTGGCAGGATGCCCCCGCTGTCAATCCGTCCGACGGCCACATTGTAGCCATACGAGGCCGTCCCGCCGGACAGGCTGAAGCGTTCCTCAAAGGTATCGGGATTGCCCGTGCGCAAGCCCAGGCTGGCGTGTGCCGGGCCGTGTCCGCGCGGCGTCAGGAGTTGAATGACCGAACTCATGGCGCTAGAGCCGTACAGGGCGCTGTGCGGGCCGCGCACTACCTCAATGCGGCCCACGCCGAGAGTCGTCACATCACTGAAGTTGAAGCTGCCCCCCGCCCGGTTGACCTTTACGCCGTCGATCAGGATCAGGTTGTGGTCAGACTCACCCCCGCGGGTAAAGAGTGAGGTCACGCTGCCGCGGCTGCCGTTCTGAACAAAGGCGAGACCCGGCACCTCGCGCAGCTGCTCAAACAGGTCGCTTGTCTGGCGTTGGGCAATGTCTGCCTGCGTCACGACCGTCACCGCGTTTGACACCTGGGCGAGCGGTTCTTCCAGCTTCGACGCGGTCACGACGATGGGGTCTAACACGGTGGTCGGCGCTCGCGCTTCGTCGGCCAGAGGGCTGGCTGGATATGACATTGAAGTGGACTGGGCCTGGGCTGGCGCGGGTGGACCGCCGCTCCAGACCAGGAGTGATACGGCAAGCATAGATATAGACTGGGTGAACTGTCCCATCTTCCCTCCGCGGGGCCACCTTCCGTTCGGAGAGAAGCGGGGGTGTGGAGTGTAGAGCGTGAAGACGACCGGGAGTCTGCTTGCCAGGCTGAGCGTCTGGGCGGTGATTTGTGTATGCAGAGCGGTAGCACGCCGTAACCCTTCTCCCTCCACGGAGAGGCCGGTTCGTGGCTTCAGGCAGGTCTCCTGGCTTAGGGGTTCAGGGGCGCATACCCCGACGCCTGCCGTCGGCCTTCCCGCCGGTATGCACCGGCAGTGGCATGATCGAGACAGGCTCCCCCATCACAGTGGCGGGACCGCGCCGGCTTTGCACCGGCTTCCCTTTTCACCCGCTATGGGTACCTCAAGCACTGTTCAGGGTATATGGTATCAGGGGGAGCGTTCTTGTCAAGCACCGGAGCGACGGCAAGCGCGGCCTTGTCTGCTATGCGGGTCTGAGCAGTGCGATCAGCACAGGCGTCACGAAGACCGCCTAGGGCTTACCAGACAGGCTGAAAGGTGCTAGGCTCCACACGGAGTGGGGACCGCGAGAGCGCGGGGGCTGAACAGACCGCTCAGCCGGCGCGTTTCCTGCTCGGTGGGGAGAAGGATTCATGGCTGTAACAGTGAGACGGACGCAGGAAGACGCCGAGGCTATCTGGGTCAAATGCAGGGCCTGTCAAGACATTCTGTTCCGCAAAGAGGCGGAGCGGTACCTGTTCGTCTGTCCCAGATGTGGGGCGCATCTCAGGCTGACGGTTGCGCAACGCCTGTTCCTGGTGGTTGACCGTGGATCTTTTGTCGAGCATGACGTTGGCCTGTCGCCCATCGATCCGCTCGGTTTTACCGACCGCAAACCGTATCCCGAGCGCATTGCCGATGCCCAGGCCAGGACTGGTCGAACCGAGGCGGTCGTGTGTGGGGTGGCAAGGATTGGGGGCCGGGCAGTGGCCCTGGGGCTGTTTGATTTTGCCTTTTTGGGCGGCAGTATGGGAACCGTGGTGGGGGAAAAGCTCACCCGGATTGTCGAGTATGCGGGAGGTAAGCATCTGCCGGTCATTTTTTTCTCGGCCTCGGGCGGCGCGCGTATGCAGGAAGGCGTCTTGTCCCTCATGCAGATGGCCAAGGTGAACACCGCCCTGAGCCGTTTGCGGGCGGCCGGATTGCCGTATATCTCGGTGCTGACCGACCCGACAACGGGTGGGGTGGCGGCCTCGCTGGGTATGATTGGCGATATTAATGTTGCCGAACCCCAGGCTTTGATCGGCTTTGCCGGTCCTCGGGTGATTGAACAGACGATCGGCGAGAAACTGCCGCCGGGCTTTCAGCGGGCGGAGTTTCTGCTTGAGCATGGCATGGTGGACATGGTTGTTGAGCGCAAAGATTTGCGCGACGTATTGGGACAAGTGCTGGGCCTATTGTGCGATACCGCGGCGGGCGAAGCCAGCCAGCCCTAGCGTCCGCTGATTGACACCTATGCTCAGCTACGCCGAGACCCTGGACTTTCTGTTCCACCGCGAGGTCGAGCGCATGCAGCTTGGACTTGACCGGGTGGAACGTGCCTTGACGCTGTGCGGCTCTCCGCACACCCGCTTTCCCAGCCTGCATATTGCCGGCACGAACGGCAAGGGCTCAACCGCGGCCCTGCTGCACGCGGTGCTGAGCGCGGCCGGCTACCAGGTTGGCCTGTTTACCTCACCCCATTTGCTCGATTTCTGTGAACGCATCCGCCTCGGCAGCGACCCGATCGGTCAACAGCAGGTGGCCGGCGGCGTGGCCTGGATCCGCTCCCGCGTTGAGCCGGCACAGATACGGCTCACCCCCTTTGAGTTGATGACGCTGCTCGCCTTTGTGGCTTTTGCCCAGGCCGAGCTTGATATAGCGGTCGTTGAGGTGGGTCTCGGCGGACGCCTGGACGCGACCAATGTGCTGGCTCCGCTGGTGAGCACGATTACCCAGATCGGCCTCGATCATCAGGCCTACCTGGGCACCAGCCTAGCCCAGATTGCGGCTGAAAAAGGCGGGATCATCAAGCCCGGTATCCCGGTTGTCATCGGCCATATGGAGGCCGACAGCCGGGCCGTGCTGCTTGACATTGCCCGCCGGCGGGGCAGCCCCACCCTGGTGTACGGGACGGACTTCTGGGCGACCGAAGGTTCGGGCAATTTTGGCTATCAGGGCCGGGCGTGGCAATACGATGAGCTCTCACTCGGCTTGGCCGGTGCCTTTCAAGGTCACAACGCGGCCGCCGCCCTGGCCAGCCTGGAGTGCCTGGCCGCAGATTTTCCCGTCTCCGACGCCCAGATGCGCCGCGGTCTACAGCAGGTCGTCTGGCCGGGACGCTTTCAGATCGTTTCGGACCAGCCCCTCGTCATCCTTGACGGAGCGCACAACCCGCACGCGGCCGCCGCCCTGGTGTCGGCCTTGTCTGAGGTGCTTGAGGGGCGACGCACAACGCTCCTGTTTGGCGTGATGGACGACAAGGACTGGCCGAATATGGTTGCGCGGCTGGCCCATATTGCCCACGAGGTGATCGTCACCCGGGTTGGCAATCCGCGCGCCGCAGACCCCCAGGCGGTGGCGGCCGCGTTTGGCCAGGCGTGTCCGACCCGGGTGTATCCCGATGCCCGGACCGCGTGTCGGCAGTTGCTTGGCGGGGCGGACGCCAACACCGCGGTTGTAGTGTGCGGCTCGCTGCTTCTCATCGGCGAGGTCCTGCCCCTGTTTCCCGCCGCGCTGAGAGGGCTGGCCGGATGACCCGCCTAATCCGTCTCAGCTTGCTGCTCGCCGTGATGTGCCTGACCGGTCCGGCCCTGGTGTGGGGCCAGACCGAGCCGACCGACGAGCCGCTCGAGCCGGAGGGCGACCAAGCCGCAGCCGAGGCGAGCGAGTCGCTCGAGGTTGAGGCGCAGACGCTGATCTATGAAGAAGCCCCCAACACCGTTACTGCCACCGGAGACGTGGTGGTGACTAAAGGGCAGACCCGGGTGACGGCCGATACGATCCGGGTCAATCGCAACACTAACCAAGTCAATGCCCGAGGCAATGTTGTGGTGCACAATCCGCAGGGCACAATCGAAGCCGAGGCGCTCCAGTTTGATATGGAGGATGAAACCGGCCAGATTACAAACGGCACCGTGCGGCTGCCCAGCCGCCAGTACACCATTACTGGAAAACGCCTCCAGAAATCCCTCGGCCAGACCTATCACATTGACGACGGGACCCTGACAACCTGTCAGTGCGATGATCCCCACAAGGCCGACTGGACCGTCGCGGCCAGGACGCTTGACCTCACCAGACGGGGCCGGGGTGTTGTGCGCGGCGGCTCGCTCAGGGTCCGCACCATGCCGGCCCTGTACCTGCCGTATGCCGTCTTCCCGGTTCAAGCCGACCGGCAGAGCGGCTTGCTCTTTCCCGGCTACGGCTTTTCGAGTGAGCGCGGCTTTCAGTTCCAGCAACCCCTGTATTGGGCCCTGAACAAAAGCCATGATGTCACCCTGACGGCAGATATTGAGACCAAGGCCCGGTTGGGTCTGCTGGGCGAGTATCGCTATGCCCCCAACCGCCATACCGAGGGCCGGCTGATCGCCTCGTATTTTAATGAAAAAATTGGCGGTCTGGCCTCAACCAGTTCGCCGCTGCACCGCTGGAGCCTCACCGGCACACACCGCCAACGCCTGCCGTACGGGGTCCAGACCTACGGCGACTTCTTCTTTGTCAGCGATGATCGTTTTTTGCGCAACATGAACACGCCTTTTTATGGCGGCTTGGACGATACCGACCTGCGCTCCCGACGCTGGACGCGCTCCCGAGCCGGGGCGGTCAAAACCTGGCGTCACGCTCAGCTGCGGGCGGAGACATTCTACTTCCAGGATCTGCGCAACGATGACAAGTACGCCTTTCAAGCCCTGCCGACCCTCCAGTTTCAGACCCGGCGCTGGCTCCTCAACGGCCGTGTAGAGACCGGCCTCGCTATCCACGGTGCCAACTTCTACCGTCGCCGAGGCTATTACGGCCAACGCCTCCACATTTCTCCGTGGCTCTCGCTCCCCTTTTCTTTGGGGGGCTATGCCTTTGGCTCGTTGCGCGCGATCGGGCATGAGACGATCTATCACCTGAGTTCCGAAGAGTCGGTGTCGCTGGCGGACCTAGGCCGCGACGGAGAGAGTCCCACGCTCAGCCCGGCTGGAGACCGTACCCGTGAGACCGTGCAGTTACGGGCCGAACTCGGCACTCGTCTGTCACGGGTCTTTGTGCTGGGCTGGGGCCGCTTACACAGCCTCAAGCATGTGCTTGAGCCCCACGTTTCTTACACCTACAGCCCGGTCGTTGACCAGGACGATCTGCCCCTGTTTGACGGGCTGGACCGGATCAATCGGCGCAGCCTGTTCATCTACAGGGTGACCAACCGGATCGTCGGAAAATTTATCTCTGGCTCCGACGCGGGCGAGGACGTGACCCGCGTGCGCGAGTTGCTGCGCCTGACCATCAGCCAGGCCTACGATCCGACCCGGCGCCTGCGCGGCGCGGGCCGGGAGGGCTTTGGGCTGAGCGAAACCGCCCAGCACTTCTCGGATGTTATCCTTGACGCGCACTTGCACCCCTTCTCCTTCTTCAGTATTCGGACCAAAACGGTCTACGATATTGACCAGGCCGAGGTCACTGCCACCCGGTTCACCGCCACGCTCAGAGATCCCCGTCGCCTGCCGCCGGCCGCGCCGTTGTTCCGACGGTTGCAGCGCCGAAGCGCGTTCGGAGTTTCCTACCGGGCTATCGCCGACCGCCTGCTCAAGGAGTTGGACATCAAACTGGAGGTGCGGCTCAATGCGTATTTCTCTGCCGCCTATTCGACCCGCTATGACCTGAACGACACATCGTTCGTTCGCAACAGCTATTATCTCCGTGTGCTGTCGCCCCAGCAGTGTTGGGCGTTTGATTTCGGCATCGTCAATAAGGTCAACCCGAGTGAGGTCGAGTTCCGCTTTATGGTGACCCTGGTCGGGCTGAGTTCATTTAGCCGGCAGATGTTTTGATGGACAGCCGCTCCACAGACGCGGCTAGGGGACGTCGGTCGTGGGTGGGCTGGCAGCGTCTGTTTGCCCCTCTTCTTCTCGCTGTTCGTCCTCCCATTCCTCCAGTTCGTCAACCACCCCGCCCAGCCACATGGATACGCCAGTCCGGTAGGCGGCCCGGGCGATCATATGGGCGCTGATCGGGACGGTGAGAAAAAGGAAGCCGAGGAGCAGACCCTCCTTGAGCCCTGAGTGCAGGTCCAACACACGGGAATCAAACACGGCTGCCAGCAATACCCCGGCCACGCCAAAGGTGCTGCTCTTGCTCGTGGCGTGCATCCGTGAATAGACATCTTTGAGCCGCAGCAGACCAAAGGTACCGGTCAGCAGAAAAAACAGGCCCAGGAGCAGCAGGCCGCTCATGATGATTTCAAGAGTCGGTGGGACGTCCATCAATAGGGGTTCCTGCTAACAGATAGCGGGCCGCGGCCACTGTGCCCAGAAACGACAGCACGGCCAGCACCAGGGCCACATCGATGTACATCGCGCTCCTGGCCCGGATAGAGATGACAATAATTGCCGCCACCAGATTGATCGAAATGTTGTCCAGGGCGATGATCCGGTCGGGGACGGTCGGGCCCCGGAGCACCCGGTAGGCGCTGAGCAGAATAGAGAGGGTAATGCCCCCGAGTACAACAAGACAGATGCGCTCAACCATGTGCGTCCCGGAGATTACTCGGCAATCAGCAGCAGATAACGCTCAAAGCCGTCTTTGATTTTCCGTTTCTCTTCCTCAATATCCGCGATGTCGAGAAAATGGATGAACAACAGGCGACGGTCCGGCGAGACCTCAACCGACAGAGTGCCCGGCGTGAGGGTAATCATATTGGCCAGCAGGGTAATCAGGATAGCGTGGCGGACCTCAAGCGGGTAGGCCAGAATCCCGGAGCGGGTGTTGAGCCGCGGGGCCAGGATCTGCTTGAGCACATCAATGTTGGCCACGGTCAGCTCTTTGAGAAAAAAGCCGAGCAGGCGCACGCTTAGCAGGACTTTGCGGACATAGCGCGATTCCTGCTGAAAGGAACGGGGAAAGAATAGCATGGCACCAATGCCGATCAGGTAGCCGGTCAGAAACTGCCGCAGCGAGATGTCGTTCTCCAGCAGACACCAGGCAAAGGCGAGGGTGAGGTGCAGCGTAAAATGGGGCAGCATGACAAATACGCGCTTGGAAGGCCGGTCTGGGGGCGGCTGGCTCAGGGGCCGGCGGCCGGTCCGAGCACCGCCTCAATATATGCCCGCGGTTCATACGCCTGCCGGGCGGCGACCTCGGCCACACTGTAGAGGACGCCTGGAAACAGGCCAATCCACACAATGCCGGCCACCAGGAGCATAATGCCGGGCAGCAGCGGTTTCAAGGCCACCGGCCGGCGCTCGCCCTGTTCGGGTCCCCAGAACACCCCGTTCCAGATTTTGAGCATAGAGGCCAGGGTCAACAGCCCGCCCACCAGCCCAATGCCGGCATAGCCGTAGCGGGCGGCTTCGACGCCGGCCTGAAGAACGATGAATTTGCTGAAAAAGCCGGCCAGCGGTGGGATGCCGGCCAAGCTCAGGGCGGCGATCAGGAACAGGCCGCTGAGCGGCCAGGAGGAGGACTGGAGGCCGCCGATGATTTTGAGGGAGGTCGTGCCGGTTACGCGCTGGACTACTCCGGCAATCAGAAAGAGGGCCGATTTGGACAGCACATAGGGCACCATGAAGAACAGGACGCCGGCCAGAGCTTGGCGGCTCAGCAGGCCGATGCCCAGCATCAGATAGCCGATCTGACTGATGATGTGGTAGGACAGAATGCGCTTCATATCGACCTGGGAGAGGGCCCCGAACACGCCGAGCAGCATGCTCACGGCGGCCAGGACGAGGATCAGTTCGTGGGTCAGGGCCGGGTCGTGGCGGAACAGCAGGGTAAAGGTGCGGAAGATGGCGTACACCCCGACCTTGGTCAACATGCCGCCAAAGAAGGCGCTCATGCCGGCCGGGGGCTGGAAGTAGGGGCCGGGCAGCCAGAAGTACAGTGGAAAGATGGCTGCCTTGGAGCCGAAGACGAACAGAAACAGCAGGGCCAGAACGGTCAGCAGCGGGCTGTCTGGTGCCGCCTGTATTTTCAGAGCGAGGTCGGCCATATTCAGCGTGCCCAGGCTGCGGTAGGTGACGGCCAGGGCGATCAGGAAGAAGGTGGAGGCGAGCAGATTGAGGACCAGGTATTTGATCGTCTCGCGCAGTTGGCCCGGCTCGGAGCCTAAGACCAGCAGGGCGAAGGACGCGATCAGCACAATCTCAAAGAACACAAACAGATTGAACAGGTCGCCGGTCAGGAACGCGCCGTTGACCCCCATCAGCAGGATGAGAAACAGCGGGAAATAGAAATGCTCCTGGCGTTGGGTGTCAATGGAGGCCAGGGAAAACAGGCTGACGGCCAGGGCGACCGTCATATTCAGCCCGACCATGGTCATGCTCAGCGCATCGGCCACCAGGATGATCCCGAACGGCGGCGGCCAGTTGCCCATGCGCAGCACCACGATGCCGCTGCTCCAGACGTAGAACAGGCTGGCCAGGGACAGAAGCCACAGCCCGCCGATACAGGCCACGCTCAGCCGGCGTTGCAGGACCGGCCAACGCGGAAACGCGGTCAGCGCGGCGGCGGCCACGACCGGCCCGATGATAAACAGGATGAAAAGCTCGTGCAGCATATGGACAGCCAAGCGGTAAAAATCAACCGAACATGAGGTCCCCAGCACTTCCCATCCAATGCGCCGTGCCTGACGTGGACTTACTGAGAGAGATAAGGGCTGTCCCCTAGGTCAAGTAGGCTGGGGTTATTATGGCCGTAGTAATCGTTCCGTCCTATGTCGATGAATTGCGGTTGACAAGGCTGGGACCCAGCGTACATCAAGTCCCTTGGATCGTCGCCTACATGGCCGCGTAGCACATGGTTAGGCGCATCCGTGGATACTGCGCCGAGCAAGTGGAATAACTCGTGTAGCATGGCAAACTCCCAGTAGCCCATAGTCGTTGGACTCGTTCCCAGTGGGTTGGTGTTACACGGGGGAGCGGCCTGGCGGCTCGCCGTTCAGGTACAGAGCGGCAACGACACCGGGGAGGACAGGAGGCCACGCAGCACCGCCGCAGGCGAATGTACTTTTGCCGCCATAGTAGACCGCATAGAGTTTATCGGCTGACAGCCGACCAGCCTGTGAGAGTTCTCTTTCAATCTGGCCCTCACATATGGACCCTCTGCGGCCATTTGCGTATCCGTTAGCGCACTCCTAAAAAATGTTATGTCGGGACCGCCCTGAAATGTATCCAGTCGTAACTGCCGAGATACCCTGAGAGAAAGATAGTTCTGGATTGCGGTTACTGAGGTTTCGATGGTTCCGTTTGTATCGAGATGTTCATCTACACCATCACTGGGAAGTACATGTATGAGGTGTATCTGCGCACCGCTGATGTCGTCTGGGCGGTCGGTCATCGTTCGCCCAGATGTTTGTGAGACGCTGACCATCTCGAAACGCTGGGTACTCTGATTCCACTCAAGCGCTGTCATCTCCCCGGGCGACGGAAAATCCTCAACTGTGATCCGTGCATTTGCTCCGGTCAGAAACTCCTCCCCGGTGGTTGTCACCGTGAACGTACTCCGGGTAAACTCCACGCCATTATCAGAGGCCACCGCGGTGTGTTCTCCATCGCCGAGGATTGCCCAGTTAAAGAAGGTATAAAAGCCGTTTCGCCCATCGTCCCCACACACTGCGCTAGTATCTCCACGGGGAAACCCATAGGTCGTGGGAATGGAGGGCCCATTATTGAAGGAGACAGTAATTTCCCCCTCCGCGGTACACTTCCAGCCATGGATGATCCCAATGCCCGAGAGTTTGTCCCCGTTGCGTGGAACATCAAGAGTCCTTGCGTAAGTCAGAGCGGGAACTGCAAAGAACAAAGCCAAAGCAAAGACGAGAGCGTACATCAGGACCTCCTTGTTTTTATCACTCTTCTCCGCCGGCCAGTTCATTCATGTCGTTTGAGTCGCACACCTGGCGGGTGCGAAAGGCCAGCACGGTGGCAAAGGCGGTCATGCCGAAGCTGATCACGATAGCGGTCAGGACCAGGGCCTGGGGCAGGGGGTCGGTATAGGGGGGGCCGACGCTGAGCACCGGCGGGTTGCCGCGCTTGAGGCCGCCCGACACCATCAGCGCCAGGTTGGCGGCGTGCGAGTAGAGCGACAGCCCAATAATGACCTGGAGCAGATGCCGCTGGAGCAGGAGATAGGTCCCGCAGCCAAACAGCACCCCAACAAGGCCGATGATAATGAGTTCCACCCGCTCCCCTATGCCTCGGCCACGCTATGAATGATCCCGATGGTTGTGCCGACAACGACCAAGTACACGCCGATATCAAAGCCCATTGAGGTGACCAGTTCGACCTCGCCCAGCAGGGGCACAGAGATGTGGCCGAAGGCGCTGGTCAAAAACGGCTGGCCCAAGACCACCGCGCCCAGCCCGGTGAGGGCGGCCAGCAGCAGGCCCAGACTCACCATCCACAGGGGATTGAGCGGTCCCTCGGCGCGGAACGCTTCGGCGTCAAAGGCCATCATCTGAAAGGTAAGCGCTCCCGCGGTCAGCACCCCGGCAATAAAGCCGCCGCCCGGCGCGTTGTGGCCGCGCAGCAGCAGATGGATGGCGAACAGCAGCAGGAGGTGGAGGGTCAGGCGGGCAAAAGACGGCAGAATCGGGGAACGAAAGCTGACCCGGCTCGTGTTGCTCAGCGGCTCTTGGCCGCGGTCGCCCAGCCCGATCATGGCAAACACCGCCAGCGCGGCAACGGCAAAGACAGTGATTTCTCCCATAGTGTCAAAGCCCCGGAAATCGACCAGAATAACATTGACCACATTCTTTCCCCCGGCCAACTCATAGCTGTTGTCCAGGAAATACGGGGCCAACTCGGACGGCCCAAACTGGCCGATGTTGGCGGCCAGGAGCAGCAGGGCCACCAACACCCCGGTGCCGATGCTCAGGCTGAGGTGCAGCAGCCGCCGACCAACAGCCGGCCGGTCGGTGTCAAGCGGAGAGAAAAACCGCAGCACCAGCAGAAACAGGACCAGCCCGACCGCCTCAACCAGAATCTGGGTCAGGGCTAAATCCGGTGCGCTGAACAGCACAAAAAAGATGGAGACCAGGGAGCCGACCAAGCCCAGGGCCAGGATGATGGCCAGCCGCGAGCGAAATACACAGCAGGCTAGGCCAGCCACCGCGGTCAGCAGGGCCAGCCCAATTTCGTGCGAGCTTGATGCCGCCACATCGGTTTGCAGTGGCGTTGTGGCAAAAAACTGCCACATCGGCAGGCTGAGGCCCAGGATGAGGGCTAGCAGCACATAGCAAACATAGTCGCTGAGACGCCCGGTCATATACAGCCGACGATGCCAGGTGAACAAGGCGCTCAGCGCGGTGAGGCTAGCGATGTACAGACGGTTGAGCGAATACGCGGCCTGGCGGGTTTGGAGCGCGGGGATAAACGCTCGGCGCAACAGGAACAAACCTAGCCCGACACCGAGGCTGGTGAGGCTCAGCGCAAGCGGCGGGGTCAGCCCGTGCCACAGGCCAAGATGGGGAGACGGAGCAGGCCCGGCAATCGCCCCGAGGGCTGGCGTGATGACGGCCTCGGCCAGACCCGGCAGCAGCCCGGAGGCCAGGGCGAGAGCGCTGAGGGTGAAGATGGGCAGGGCTATGCCGAGCGGCGTGTGATCGAGGCGGTGCGTGCCTGGGGTGTGGCTGGCGGGCAGCGGCGCGGCAAAAAATGTCCCATAACACAGCAGGGCCGAATACAGGAAGGTGAGACAACTGGCCGCTACAGCTACACTGCTCAGCACCGGTCCAACCGTCAGGACCGACTCGTAGAACAACTCTTTGCTGATAAAGCCGCCGAGCGGAGGCAGACCGGCCATTGACAAACAGGCCAGGGCTGCCGCCCCGGCAATCAGCGGCATCTCCCCGCGCTGGCTGCCCAGCCGGCGGATATCCCGTGTGCCGGCTTCGTGCTCAACCGCTCCGGCAGTCAAAAATAAGGCACCTTTGAAGGCCGCGTGGTTGACGAGGTGCAGCGTTGCGGCCAGCAGGGCCAGCCGCGTCCCAATCCCGATCAAGAGCACAATCATCCCCAACTGGCTGACCGTTGAATACGCCAGCAGGGCTTTCAGGTCGGTCTGCTTGCACGCCAGCGCTCCGCCCCAGACCAGGGTCAGGCTTCCGACGCTGATGCCGGCCGCCGACCAGACCGGGTCGGTGGCGAACAGCGGAGAGACGCGCGCCATCAGGTACAGCCCGGCCTTGACCATTGTGGCGGCGTGCAGATAGGCGCTCACCGGGGTAGGGGCTTCCATAGCCGAGGGCAGCCAGATGTGAAACGGAAACTGGGCCGACTTGGTAAACGCCGCGAGCAGAAAACAGACCCCGACTGCGCTGGATACCGGGGTCGGATCGGCCAGCAGGCGCGACAACTCCAGGCTGCCGGTCTCGGCAAAGACCAGCAAGATTCCGAACAGCAGAACCAAGCCCCCGCTGGCGGTCAGGCCCAGGGCCTTGGTCGCCCCTTCACACGCCGCGGGGCGCTCAGAGCGGAAACCAATCAGCAGAAACGAGGCCACACTGGTCAGCTCCCAGAACACCAGCAGAACGACCAGGTTGTCGGCCAGCACCACGCCCATCATGGCGCTGTTGAACAGCAGCAACAAACGGTACAGACGGGTGAGATGGGGGTCGTCTCGCAGGTACGAGCCGGCATAGACAAATACCAGCACCCCGACGCCCGAGATCAGGCTGCTGAACAGCCAGCTCAGGCCGTCCAATTGAAAACTCAGCCGCAGGCCGAGCGGCGGCAGCCACGGCCAGGAGAGCTGCACCGTTGCGCCCCGCTGGACCTCAGACCACAGGATCAGAACGATGCAGAGTTGAGCAGCGGGAAGAAGGGAGAATAGCGGGGCTGCCGCCCGGTGGAAACGCGCCGGCAGCGGGACGAGCGCGCCCAGCAGGGGCAGGACGATGAGCGTGGGCAGGAGAGCGGGTAACACGAGGCTACATCTTCAATAAATCGCCCGTGGCGTCAATGGGGAAAGCCGAGTCTTGACAGCTCACAGACACCCCCTTAGCCTAGCAGTCTTTGCCGGGAGGAGGGTTGTAGGGCGATGTTACCCCGTCGCTGGATGGAAGCCTATATCGGCTTTCTGTTGCGCAAGCGCTGGGTCGTGCTCGGCCTGGGGGTCGTGCTGACGGCATTTTTTGTCTACCAGCTGACCCACACCAGGATTCAGATGAACTTCCTGGATTTTTACCCGCCCGGGCACCCCTATATGCAGCTGGTCAAAAAACACGCCCGGATGTTCGGCTCGGCCAATGTCCTGGTCATGGCGGTTGAGGTCAAACAGGGCGATATTTTCAGTGTCGAAACCCTCCGTAAGATCAACCGGCTGACTATTGCGTTGTTGGAGACGCCCGGGGTCAACGGCTGGCAGGTGCTGTCCATCTCCCATCCCAAGATGCGCAATATCGAGATATCGAGCGCCGGCATCCAGGCCCTGCCGTTGTTCTTCCCCGGACCACCCGAAACCGAGGCCGAGGCCAAGCGGATCAAGAAGGCGGTCTATACCAACGACGGTATTCTTGGGGTGTATGTCTCCCACGATAGCCAGATGGCCCTGATTACGGCCGCGTTCTGGGAGTCGGGGCTTGATTTTGGACGGATGAAGGAGCACCTGTTCCGCCTCCAGGCCGAGCAGACTGACGCTTGGCACACCATCCATATGACCGGCTTTCCGGCCCTGTTCTGCTGGGTCTTTCAGTACCAGCCGTGGGTTATCGGGATTACGCTGCTGACCGTGCTGTCGATCACGGCCCTGCTGTGGTTCTACTTTCGGACGATTCACGGCGTCTGGATTCCGCTCTTTTCCGGGACACTCAGCACGGTCTGGGCGCTGGGCTTTGCCGGCGCGCTGGGCTTCAGCATTGACCTGCTGATGATTGTGGTCTTTTTGCTCATTACCGCTCGCGCCCTGTCCCACTCGGTCCAGTCAATGGAGCGCTATCACGAGGAGTACGCCCGCCTGGGCAACAAAGACGCCGCTATCTTGCAGTCCTACCTCGGGCTTTTCTCGCCCGCCCTAGTCTCGATCGCCTCGGACGGGCTGGCCATTCTGAGCCTGGCGGTGGCACGCATTCCGCTGATCCAGAAGATGGCCTTTTTGTCCAGTTTCTGGATTTTTACCATTGCCATCAGCGTCGTGACCCTCCACCCCATCCTGCTGAGCTTCCTGCCGCCGCCCCGCCATGACCCCAGGGCTGGTCAACGCCTGTCGGACAGGGTCTATACCGGGATAAACCGCGGCTTAGTCCGGGTCAGTCGGGGTGCGGCCCGGTATGCGACGGCAACCAGTTTTGGCTTGGCCCTGATTGTCGGCATCTATTTTGCGGCGCAGATCAAAATTGGTGATGTGTCGTTTGGCAAAGCCCTGTTTTATGCCGACCATCCGTACAATGTGGCTTACGACCGGATTATTGCCAGGGAGTTTGCCGGCATCTCGCAGCTGGTGGTGCTCGCCGAAGGGGCCAAGCCGGGGACGTTTCGCACGGCCGAGGCCCTGCACGCTCTGGAGCGCTTTCAGCGTCATATGGAGCGCAACAACGCGCTGGCCGGCGGGAGCGTCAGCGGGGCGGACATCATCCGCCAGATATACCAGCGCTTTGAGGAGGGGATTCCCAAGTGGGCGATTCTGCCCAAAAAGTCGGTCGATATCGGCAATATGTTTGCCTATTTCCTGATGTCGGCCGGCGCACCGGCCCTGGAGCGTTTTGTGGATAAAGACCTCCAGAACGCCACCGTCACCATCTTTTTTCAGGACTATCAACACGACACGGTCATGCAGGCGCTGAGGCGGGCCAGGGAGTATATTGCCAACAACCCCATCGAAGCCCTTGAGTTTCGTCTGGCCGGTGGGCTGTTTGGCATTCTGGCCGCCATCAACGAAGAGGTCGCCTGGTCCTACCGGGTCAATCTCAGTCTGGTCCTGGCCACCGTATTTGTGTTGAGCCTGTTGACCTATCGGTCTCTGACCGGGGCGCTGATCGTGATGATTCCGTCTATTATCGCCCAGCCGCTGACCGAAGCCATTATGTCCTGGTCGCGCATTGATATGAACGTCAACTCCCTGCCGGTGGCCGCCATTGGGATTGGGATTGGGATTGACTATGGTTATTATGTCCTGTCCCGGATTACCGAGGAATGCGCAAACTTCGGCGACATGGATCAGGCGATTGAACATGCCCTGATGACGACCGGCCGCGCGATTCTGTTTACCGGCACAACGCTGACGGCCAGCGTCATCTTCTGGTTGTTCTTTCCGATGAAGTTTCAGGCCGAGATGGCGTTTCTGCTGGCCCTGGTGCTGTTTTTGCACATTGTCGGTGCTCTCGTCTTTATTCCTGCCATGGTGTCCCTGCTCAAGCCGCGTTTTGCCACCGTCCGGGTGGCCGCGGCCCACAACAGCGCGGCCGGCCCGTCGGTCGGGCCGTAGAGCTACAGGAGGCTTCTTAAATGATGCAGCCCCGTCACCTTTTTTGCCTGAGTTGCGGCCTTGTCCTGCTTGTCGGCCAAGCCGGCGGGGCGCAGACCTTGCCGGTCAGGGTCGGCAAATGGCATATCACCACCACCATCTCGTCACCCTCCCTGCCCCAGCCGAGATTTACCACCCAGACCAAATGTGTTGACGAGCCCGAGGTCGCCCCGTTTGAGGACTTTGTGAAAGACGAGGGCTGTGAGCTGCACGACCTCAAGCAGGAGGGCGGCAAACTCACCGCTCGGCTGAGCTGCGGCAGTGGAGAAGGGGTGCATCCACTGAGCGGGACCCTGGAGTACAGCGTGACCGGGACGACCATGACCAGCCGCATGCGGTTTGAGCGTAAGGACTTTTCACAGACCATACGGGCGGTTGGTCGGCATCTTGGCGCGTGCGCCCCTGCACAGGCCCAAGCGCAACCGGGAGACGTCCCTGAACGGGCCGAATAAGCCACAGGAGGATAGTGCATGATGGAAACCCAGAAGATGGACGACTCGGTCAACGTGTTTGGCGAGCCGCTCACACCGTGCAGCGAGCGGCCGCTGACCGGCTTCTTCCGCGATGGCTGTTGCAACACCAGCGGTCAGGACCGCGGCTCGCACACCGTCTGCGTTGAGGCCAGCCGGGAGTTTCTGGACTTCTCCCGCCAGCGCGGCAATGACCTGTCAACGCCCCGGCCCGAGTTCAGCTTCCCGGGCGTCAAACCGGGCGACTGCTGGTGTCTGTGCGCCGCCCGCTGGCTCGAAGCCTACCAGCACGGCACGGCCCCCCGGGTCTATCTGACCCGCACCCACCAGCGCGCCCTGGAGATTGTCCCGCTGGAACTCCTGCGCGAGTACGCGCTTGACCTGAATTAGGCGTCGTGCTAGATGGGAGTACTGAAAAGAGACCTAGATGAAAAAATACAAATCCACCTGGATGGCTGCCACAGTCATTGCGGTCAGTGTGGTGTTGTTCTCCGGTTGCTCCGCGCAGCTTGGAAATCCTCACCTGACCGATGTTGGCCGGTACATGCAGCTTCAGCAAAGTATCACGACCAAACGCGGAGTCCACACACACTTTGGGCAGCCACACGATGTCGTGTACACGGGTGATGAGTCCACATGGATTTACTACTACACCAAGTGGACGATGCATGGGGCCACATTCGTTCCTTTCGTTGGTCTGCTCGCGGGTGGGGGCAATTACGACAATACTGTGACAGCGTTCCACTTTGATCAGGACGGGCTGTTCCAGCGTGTCGCCTCGGACAACTCTGTCAACTATGTGAACATGTGGGAGGGACTCGTTCGAGCGCCGGTCAAGTTGCTCACCGAGCAGCAAACAGATCGCGTCAGAAAGGAGATGGCCCACCTTGGGATTCCTTTTGACCCTGCTGTCGCTCGAAAAGTCAAAGATATAACATCGGCCCATCGGATCGGTCAGAAGCCTCCACAATAGGGAGAGAGGAAGATGGAAAAGCCAGTCCTGCGGGGATTCTTTTACACCGCAACAAGGGAAGAAATTGAAAAGCACTTGTCGGACGGTCTGCACCAGTTGCAAAAAAAAGGGTTTCCAGGGGTTTTTGAAGTGGGGTCTGATGGAGCACCGATTATTAAGGCATGGACCCTAGCGAACCCATCGTGGCTTATGAGGCCAGAATGGGATGACCGTAGCGAGCTTGGCCAAGAAATACTTATCGGAGTAGGTAAGGGGGAAACGCATGATTGGAGCGGTCCAAGAATGATCGTTATGCCGGACCCAAGGGGAATGTCGTCTAGTTATTCTCCAAACTTTACTGATTGGACAATTACCGCCGACATCGCTTTGGTATTTATGCCTGACGGCCCTGTCGAACTCCCGGAAGAGTATCACTGCGATAAGTTAGTTTTTTCTATAGCCAATTTATCAGAGTGGCTGCGAGGTCATGGCAATGGTTTCTTCACCGATCCCAATACCGGCAGAATGGATTTTAAGCAGTGGTACGAATCGGGAGAGGTCAACTATAAACGACCGGAAAATATACAGGTAGAATTGCCCGATGGGCCGAGGGTGAGCATAACCTTTGACATCCGCCTTGACTTTGACATGTTGGAGCAAAGGACATGGGTAAGGTTGGAATATGATAAGCCCCGTCTACTGAACTCAGCTATGGAGGATATGAAAAAGGTCCAGCGATTTTTTCAGTTCGCCATGAATCACGCCTCCCCGGTGTCGGAATGTAAAGTCCACAGCCCGGAGATATGCGATAGAAAAACGGATGTTCTTGTTTGCTCTCCGCATGAATTATATGAATCTCATTCGGAAAGATCTAGAAGTGCTTCTATGCTATTCAGCTATCATGATCTTCAAAAGGCCAACATAGATTTGAAAGAAGTCTTAGTCAAATGGTGGAGCTTTTATGACAAGTTTGGGCGAACCGAACTTGTTCGTTTTTACGACCTTCTTTTTGACGAGCGCCCAAAATATTCTGCAGCAGCGTTCAACACGTTGGCCCCCATGTTGGAAGGGGCATATAAACTATTGCCGATTAGAAACGAACTTAACTACAGCAACTCGGATTGGCAACGACTGAAGGCCCTTTTGTGTGAAAAACGCAAGGAAAAGGGGGGAGAAAAGCCGAAGATGAGCAACTTTGATTTCCCGTACTGCTTGATTACCCAAAAGGCCATGCGCACAATAGGCTATACGCCAAGTGATGACGATCTGGCAAATTTTATCCTTGACATGGTTAAGACCAGAAATGACTCTATGCACGGAAAACTGGGAGGGGACTACCTTGCATCAATACACAGAATTTACCGCTTTACGGTATGGCTCCTAAAACTCTACATGCTTGACGGCCTAGGAGCATCCGCTTTTGGCCCTCATATTTTTCAGGCGTCAAACTTGTATTCCTTGCAGAGGGATATGAAATCAGCGGGATTCCCCGTTGAAGAATAACCCTAAGCCTCAAAAACTTTCACGACCAGCCGTCCGGGCGGGATGCCGCGCGGCTGAAATACTCCCGCACACGGCCTAGCGCCATGAGCGGGAAATAGTGGCGGTACAGGTTGTAGTTAAGCATGAAACCGCGCTGGAGTTCGGTGCCCTGGGCAAAGCGTTTTTTCATTTCCTGGACCTGGAGTTCGGTCCGCGCGCCGGTGACATAGCCGGGGAAGCCGGTGCCGGTATAGTAGGGCTCGTCCCAGCTGCCGCCACGCTGGGTGCGGACCAGATAGTCCGCCCCCCGACGAATCGCGGTCTCAAAATCTCGTCCGTCCAGGGCTGTCAGGGCCATGAGCGCCCAGGCAGTCTGGGAGGCGGTGCTCGGCCCTGTGCCACGCAGGCGGTCGTCCATATACGAGGCGCAGGTCTCGCCCCAGCCGCCGTCGGCATTTTGATGGGCCGCCAGCCATTGGCCGGCGCGCTGGACATAGGCGGTGCGCATGTCTTCGCCGATCGCCCGCAGGGCCGGCAGCACCGCGGCCGTGCCGTAGATATGGTTCACCCCCCAGCGTCCAAACCAGCTGCCCTCGGGTTCTTGCTCGCCGCGGATGTAGGCCAGTGCGCGGGCCATTGCCGGCTGGGAGGTGTCGTAGCCGAGCAGGCCGAAGGCTTCGACAACATGGGCGGTGACATCAACGCTGGGCGGGTCAAGGACCTCCCCGAAATCACAAAACGGGATCGTGGTCAGCATCTGTGTGTTGTTATCGCGGTCAAACGCGGCCCAGCCGCCATTGCTGGACTGCATGGCCAGTATCCAGTCTATGGCCCGGGTAAACGGGGCGCTGAAACGCCCGTCGTCCGGACACTGTTTGCGCAGCTGGGCCAGAACGATCAGGGCGAGGGCGGTGTCATCAATATCGGGGTAGGCGGTATTGGCCCGTTCAAACGCCCAGCCGCCGGGTGTGACCTCGGGCAGGGTGTGTTGCCAGTCGCCCCCGACAGTGACTTGGTGGGCAAGAATCCAGTCGAGCGCGGTCTGCATCGGCTCTGACTGCTGGAACTGGTAGCCGCAGTCGATCAGCGCCAGGCTCGACAGCAGCGTGTCCCAGACCGGCGATTCGCAGCCCTGAATGTGCAGCCCGCCGTCCCGCTCATATGACCAATGGGTGTCGAGGGCGGCCAGCCCCGCGGCCAGGACCGGGTGACTGAGCGGATAGCCCTCGGCGTAGAGCGCCATCAGACTGTAGATCCACGGTGGCTGAATGCCGCCCCACGCGCCGTCGGCGTCCTGGTGTTTGATGATCCATTCCACACTCTGGCGAATGGCGGCTTCACGGCCGGGGGTGAAGCCGAACTTTTGGTAGGCGCGCAGCGCGGTGTCGGCGGCCAGGAAAAACGTCTGCCACGAGAACAGGCCGGCCTTGCGCGGCAGGGCGGTGCAGGCCCGCTGCCGGCCCAGGGGAAAGAGTTCGTTCAAGCGCCGCTCGGGCGGCAGGGGCCGACACAGGCGGCGGGCCGACAGAATGCTCAGCGGAACCAGGGTTGCCCGCGCCCAGCAGGCAAAATTGTAGATGCTCAGCGGAAACCAGCCGGGCAGGGCAATCACCTCGGGCGGCAGGCAGGGCGTTTTGTCCCACGGCCACTCGCCGATGAGCGCCAGCCAATAGCGGGTAAACACGCGGATGCTATCGAACCCGCCGTGGGCCAATATCCAGTCGCGGGCTTTGCCCAGGGCCGGGGTGTCGGGTGCCAGGCCGCTGGCCCGCAGGGCGGCGTAGCACTCAACGGTGGTGTTGATATCGCCGTCCGGTGCCTCGTAATAAATCTCCCAGGCACCGTCTTGGCGCTGCGCGTTAAGCAGGGTTTGGACGATGTTATGTTTACGCGGATGCTCGTAGCCCAGAATGTGCATGGCCAGCAGCCACTCGGCCTCCATGCAGCAGTTGGACTCCAACATGCCGACCCAATAGCCGTCCTCAGCCTGGTGCTGGTACAACCAGGCCGCGGCCGCGTTGATGCAGGCTTCGAGCCGGGACAACTCGGCACCCTGCCCGGTGGGATCATGCTCGGGGTTTGGCATAGGCTAGCGTCGCCCGCTGCCTGACTCACGCGCTTCAGCCTCAGTGAGCAGGGCGCGTGAGACGGTCAGCTGTCCGGTCTCGATGTCGTGGGCCGAGGCTCGCTCCGCGGCCAGACGGCACGCTTTCTTGAGGTCCAGGCCGTGAAACTCGAGATCCAGCTCGTCCTGAGACACCCAGACCTGAATGTGCCGGCCATCGGCCAAAGTACACGCATAGCCAACGGTACGCTGGGCCCGGTCGCGCTTGCGGTCCATATTGGTCACCCGGTTGGCCATGTTCAGCCCCTTTCTCGGCGCAGGACTCCGGCCCGGTCAACCCGGCTGCGCAGGATGTGCAGTTCTTCGGCGGTGGGCAGTGCGGTGGTGGGAACCCGCTCGGGGATGACAAGGGGAAAGCCGGTGTGGGCCTCGACCTGCTTGACCGACACGCCCGGGTGGAGGGAGCGCAGCCGCATGCGCTTTTCGTCTTCGGTAAAGTCCATGACGCATAGCGGTGTGATGCAATACTTGGGACCCCCGCCGGGAAGGCCCAGTTTTTTGCGGGCATCTGCTCCGCCCGAGCCCCAGCCGACGGTGCTGATATAATCGCAACGCTCAACAAAGGTGCGGGCCGTGTGGGAGTTGAGCACAATGTAATAGCGGCCAACGTGGCTGCTCAGGGTCGGCGTGCCGACCGAACCCGGGCCGCGAAAGCGCATCTGTGTATACTCAGACCCAACGCCGATTAAATTGGTGTTGCCGTGGGGGTCAACCTGCACCCCGCCGATAAAAAAGACCCGCTTGTACCAGTCTTTCAGCCGGTCAAAGCGGTGTCCGGTGTCGCTGTACGATTCGGCCCAACGCACGACCCGCCGGTCCCAGCCAAAGGCCGGCATGGGCAGACTGTCGAGGTGGGCGACATTCAGGCGCGTGCCGAGAAAGATCAGTTCCATGTTCGGGCCGTGCAGACTGTGGGCGAGGCGGACCGCGGCCTCGGCTACCGGCATGGCCACGCCAACCTGGAGCAGCTCACCGTCTTGCAGCTCACGGGCCAGAAACACGGCCATGATTTCTTGGGCGGTGCAGCCGTTTTGGGTGGTCATAGGAAGACACCAGCTCCTCTTTTGTCGGAGGTGACGTTTCACGCTCTCAGTATTCATACAGCGAGAGCAGGCGCTTAATCCCGATGCGTTCCAGATAATCGCCGTGCGTCCCGGGTTCTCGGCAGTAGTAGCTCAGAAAGTGCTGAAGGGCTGCCGGGTCATCTTGGGTGGCGGTGGTGGCGGCCCGCACATAGGTTTTTAAGAACGCGCTGTCGGTAATGTAATAGCCTCGACTATAGAACGGATGCGCGCCGTAGGGCATACGCACCACACCGTCCGCGGCGGCAATAGTCGTCGCCCACGGATTGCTGCGGACATCCTCGTTGGCGATGATTTTTTCGACCTGTACAATCGTCCGCTCGGCCGCCCGGTACAGAAACAGGTCAAGCCAGCCCGGCCCGCCGAAGTGCTGGACATTCCCGTAGGGGTCTGAGGTGGCGGCGTGGAGGAGGGTGACATCGGGTTTGATCGCCGGCACGGCGAGTAAAGTTTCACCCTGGATCGGGTCGGTAATGACCTTGAGGTCGGGGTTGACCTCAGGCAGCGAGGTACCGACCCCGCCGCGCCAGGGCAGAAACGGCAGAGCCTGAGCCGCGGCCCGCAGCCCGGCCGTCAGGATGCCCTCTTCACACTCCCAGGTTTCGACCTGGCCGCGCTCAACCGCGCGCCGAAACGAGGGCGCGACTGCGACCCCAAAGCCGCCGCCGGCGTAGTAGCTGATGGCTTTGGCCACACACCCGGCGGCAATCAGCAGGTCCAGAGCTAGACCGCTGGCCACGACCGTCAGGTGTGACACCTTGCGCCGGATGATATGCCGCAGCAGGGCCATTGGGGCCGGCTCGCCGACCGCGACCGCCATGCCGTCCTCAATCCAACTCGCGGCCTCCGCCTCGTCAAGAATGTGTTGAGTTCGTTCTCCTGCCGACATGTGCTTCCCTTCTTGCCTTGTAGAGTGATACATACGATAAGAAGGGGGAAAAATCAAAAGTCAACCCGGTACAGAGCTGACGATTCCTGGACTCTCTCCGATAGGGTTCGTTCAGGCCAGCAGCCGCATGGCGGCATAGAGTAGGCTGAAAACGCTCAGAAAGACGATCCCAAGAACGCCCAGCCGCCGCAACCAGTCCGGCGGTCGGGCGTCCGGGGGCATATATGCGCCAACCACCAGCTTGTAGTTGGCGGCGGCCAGAATCGGGGCAACCAGAAACGATATAATCGTGGCCAAGTCAACGAGGGTGGTAAAGCTGGTCACGAACTGGACGATCATCCAATAGGCCCCAAGCGCACTGACCACCACCCACAGGGTATACATCCGCCGGCTCCTGTGGCCGCTCAAAAACAACAGCACACACGTCCGCTCCATCGCCCGCGCATAGCCGTCAAGCACGACCAGGGTGGTGCTGAACATGACCGAAAAGGCGGATGCGGCAATAATCGCATAACTCCAGTCGCCCAGCGTGGCGGTGTACAGCCGCACGACCTGGTTGGTGAATTGGACGCCGCTCTGGTGGGAGAAGGACTGCCCCGAGCCGTACATGATGAACGCGCCCAGGGTCATGAAACACACCGCCAGAAAGGCGGTCATGGCATAGCCGATCTTAAAGTCAAGCAGGGTTTCGCGCATAGCCGGCCGATACCCGGTCTGCTTGATGCGCTCCAGGGTCCACAGGCTGTTCCAGGCCGACAGATCGACCGGGGCCGGCATCCAGCCCATCAGGGCGATCAAAAACGCGAAACCCGAAGCGGTCCAGATTTCGGACGAATAGAATGGAACCGATGTGACCGGGCCGCGCGTCACGGTCAGGATGAAGGCGACAAGCGTGGACACAAACAGGACGACACAGACCATCTTGATGAGATTGTCGAGCAGACTGTAGTCTCCGACCGAGAGTACCCCGACACACACGGCCAGCAGAAACAGGGCGGTTGTCGCCGCGGAGATGTCCAGACCCAACAGATTATTCAGCAGTCCGGCGGTGGTGAAGCCGATCGCCGCGTTGATGATAAACAGCGGCGCAATGGTAATCAGCAGATACACATACAGCATCCATTTGCCGAGGCGCAGATAGCCGTCTATCAGGCTCTCGCCGGTGGCGTTGGTATAGCGTGGGGCAGATTCAAAGGCCGAATACTTGAGTAGATTGGCCGCGACGATGGCCCACAGCAGGGCGTAGCCGTAGCTGGCCCCGGCCCGCGTGGACTGCACGAGGTGGGAGACGCCAATTGCGGTACTGGCGAACAACAGTCCCGGCCCGAGGGTTTTCAGAAAACGAACGAGGCTGGTATCGGCTTGGGCCGGCGGGGATTGGGGCGTGCTCATGGATGCGGGGAGCTTTCCTGCTCTGAGGGCTGAAGACAAACACGACTCCCTCTGGCGTGTCAAGCAGGGACAGGCCACGCATTGACCCGTCGGACGGCTTGGGGCATGGGTAGAGAGCTATGGACCTCAGCGATATTTTGCATACCATTCCCGACTACCAGGAGTTTCTGTTGCCCGACGAGTTGCACCACAACTCGGTCCGGCTCGTTGAAGAATTTCCAGACTTGGCCCGCCTGCGGCAGGTTGGGACATCAACGGACGGACGACCGATTGAACTGCTGAGCATCGGCCACGGCTCGCAGACGGCGCTGCTGTTCGGCGTGCCCCACCCCAACGAGCCGGTCGGAACGCTCAGCCTTGACTTTTTGAGCCGGCTGCTGTGCGAGCGCCGCGATATACGCCGGGAGCTTGATACGACCTTTCTGATCGTCAAAGTCGTTGACCCCGATGGGTTGGCGCTCAACGCCGGTTGGCTCAAAAGCGGGTTCTCTCCGCTTCGCTATGCGCTGCACTATTACCGGCCGACCCAGGCTGAACAGGTCGAGTGGGGCTTTCCTGTTGACTATAAGACCTTGCACTTTTCTACCCCGTCGGCCGAGACCCAGGTCCTGATGCGGCTGATGGAGGACTATCGTCCCCGCTTTTGTTACTCCCTGCATAACGCCAGTTTCTGCGGCGTCTATTTTTACGCCTCGCGGTGTCTGCCGGCCCTGTTTGGGCAGTTTCGCCGGCTGGTAGCAGCCCAGGGTCTGGAACTCCATCAGGGTGAGCCTGAAGTGCCCTATATCCGGCCCTGGGCCCCGGCGGTGTATCCGTTTTTCAGCGTTCGGGACAGCTACGACTATCTGCTCAAAACCCTTGGGGGAGACCCGGCTGAGTCTCTTCTGACCGGGACCAGCTCGGCCGACTACCTGCAAGAGCGGGTGCCCGACGCCCTGACCCTGGTGTGTGAGCTGCCGTACTTCACCGACCCGGCCCTGGCCGACAGCTCTCCGAATGGGCGGTCACGGCGCGACGCGCTGGCCGAGGGTATGCGGCGCACGCAAGAGACCCTCGGGCTGATTGAGGCCCATTTCTCAGCCTTACAGGGCAAGGTCCCCGCCAATCGGCTGTTTCGCTCGGTGGCCGATTATGTTCGACGGACGCCGAAACGACTGGCCGCCCAGCACAAACAGATCCAAGAGCCGGCCTATGCCGAAGAGGCCACCACAGCCCAGGCGTTTGACGCGCTGGTGTGCCGCACTCTGCATCCCGCTCTGTATCTGGGCCAGGTCTACCGGCTGGCCACAGACGCCGGTGAGCGGGCGCGGGCGGATGAAATCCGGGCCCAAGTCGAAGAGCGGATAGGCCAGATTGAGGCTGAGAGCGATATGGTGGTAGTGCCGCTCAAGAAGCTGGTCGCCGTCCAGGCCGGGAGCGGCCTCTTGGCTCTCCAGACCCACATGGGCAGTTGAGGTGCTTATTTGGAAAACAGCTGAAACAGGCGCTGACCAATCAGGCCGATGATCGGGGGAAAAAGCAGGCTCGGAATCGCCCGGGCGGCTACAAACGGCCAGCCCAGGAAGGGCACTTCCCAGCTCAACAGTCGGGTTGGCGAGAGCAGGGCCTTGGCCGTAATAAAGGCTAGCAGGGGGCCGACGGCGACGCCCTGCTTGAGGAGGGCGGCAGCGATGGGAAACACGACATAGGGACCGCCCGGCATGAGCAGACCGATCAGCCAGGCAATCAGGATGCCGCGAAGCCCGGCCTGCTCGCCCATCCACTTGACGAGCAGTTCGCGGGGAACCAGGACGTTGAAAAATCCGGCTAAACAAAATCCGAGCAGCAGCGGCAGCCAGACGCCCCGGAACAACTCCAGACTGGCCTGAACGCCCTTGAGCGGCAGGTCCGGGCCTTTGACAAATGCCCAGCCGACCAGGGCCAGGGTCAGCCCGCCCATGATAAGAACAGCGGAGTCCACGCCGTGCAAAGTGGGTGATGATCTCTTCCTGGTCGGGCGGTCATCGCCCACTTTGTTCCTCCTTTGGACCGCCGGGCTTGCCTGGTGAAGCGGACGACTGCCAGGTGGTGGTGTCACTCATGGGCGAGCCGACAAACGCTGGCTGTTTTTCATATCGCGGTAGACCAGCTGTGGCTGGTCCTCCACCGGCTCGGCCGCGGCCTGCACCACGACCTCATGCCGCGGGGAGAGTTTGCACACCGGGTCGGTTGCCGCGGCGTCGCCGGTCAGCAGAAAAGCCTGACACCGACACCCGCCAAAATCCTGCTCTTGCCGCGGACAACTGCGACATGGCTCCTGCATCCAGTCGAAGCCGCGAAAGGCGTTCAGCCCCGGCGAGTCGGGCCAGATTTCGGTCAGCGGCCGGTTTTTGACGCTCTCAAACCGCAGCCGCTCAATCGCGTGCGCGGCGTGGCAGGGCAGAACTTCGCCGGTCGGCGTGATGCACATAGAGCTGCGGGCCCAGCCGCCTGAGCAGGCCTTGGGCGCGTCTTCATAGTAGTCAATTTTGACAAAGGCAATCTCCAGTGCGCCTTCATACTGTTTCCGTGCCTGCCGCGCGATGGCCTCGGCGCGCTCATATGTGTCGCGGGACGGCAGCAGGGCACGACGGTTTTCAAACGCCCAGGCGTAGTACTGGGTATTGGCCAACTCGAGCCGCTGGGCACCCAGCTCGGCCGCTTGACGGATCAGCTCGGGTACGCGTTCGATATTCAGCCTGTGCAGGACCACGTTAATCGTCAGCGGGTAGCCGAGCCGTGTAATCAACCGGGCCACCTCGAGTTTCTTGTCATACGACCTGAGGCCGGCCACCAACTCGGCCGGCCCGCGCCGGGTGTCCTGGAGGCTGAGTTGAATATGATCCAGACCGCAGTCACGAAACTCTCTCAGCCTGGCCTCGTTCAGCAGCGTCCCGCCGGTGATCAGGTTGGTGTACAGCTCACACTTCCGAGCGTGCCGAATCAAGGCCGCAATATCGTTACGGACCAGCGGCTCGCCGCCCGACAGATGGACTTGGACAACGCCGAGGACGGCCGCGTGCGTGAATGTCTGGCACCACTGCTCGGTGCTGAGTTCGTCTTGCATGACATGGAATTCAAGCGGGTTGGAACAGTACAGACACCTGAGCGGACAACGGTAGGTCAGTTCGGCAACCAGGGTGTAGGGACGCGGGACGGGCATCTAGTTCTCCAGGAGCCCGCGGCGGCGGATGCGGGTCAACAGCTGCCTGACGTTGCCTTCAACCACCTGGCGGTCGGCGGTGGAGAACTTCCTCAGCAGGGCGTCAACGATCTGGGCTACGGTCCGTTGGCCGTCACACAGCTTGAGCACCTCGGCCGCGGTGGCGTTCAGCTTGAGGGCCGCTTCGGGAAACATCAACATGTGTTGCTGCTCGATCGTATCCCACCGCAGACGGGCTTTTGTGGCCAGCCGGGGACGCCAGGTTTCTTGCGGGTCAGCCATAGACGCGCCTCTATTCCCCCCACAGCGGCGGCAGCAAGCCGGGGGAGACATACGCAAAATGAACGGCGTCAAGCAGGCACCACAGAATGTGACACTTGGTTTTGAGGGCGACGATGGCCTGCTCTTGTTGCTCGCGCGTTTTGCACTCTTGAATCACATACGCAAGGCCAAATTCAACATCGCGCGGTGCCTGGCTCAGGCGGGCTCGAAAATACTCCAAGCCCTGCTGTTTGACCCACGGATAGTGCTGCTCAAAGGCCGGCAGCCGTCTGGCCATCAGCCTTGGGGCGAACAGTTCGGTCAGCGACGAGGCGACGGCCTCCATCAGGGAATGGTCTTTGACATAGCTCAGATAGGCATTGACCGCAAAGCGCACACCGGGCAGCACATAGCGCAGGGCGATCATGTCTTGCCGCCTCAGCCCTGCCGCTTCGCCCAGGACCAGCCATTTATGAATCCCACCGTCGGGATTGTCGGTCGTGCCGTCATGGTCAAGGATGCGCTGAATCCAGGCCCGCCGCACCACCGGGTCCTCAATGCGGGCCATAATGGCCGCATCTTTTTTGGGAATGATCGTCTGATAGTAAAAACGGTTCTCAATCCAGGCCTGGAGTTGCCGCTTGGTCAGCTTGCCCTCGTGCATCAGGACATGGAACGGATGCTTATCGTGGTAGCCGGCCTCGCCCACCGCGCGTAAGCGCTCAATGAATGCCTCCCGGCTCCACCGTTGTGCTTGCGTTGCGCTCACGGCTTACACCTCAAAGTCCATGCCATCAAAGGCCACTTCCCAGCCGGCCGCTTCAACCGTCCGCCGCTCGGCTGAGTCCTCGATGAGGACAGGGTTGGTATTATTCAGATGGGTGTAGACCTTGCGCACCTTGCCTGAGTTGGCCAGCTGTTCGAGGCTGCCGTCCGGTCCTGTCATCGGGATGTGGCCCATTGACAGCGATGTCTTTTGGGCTAGGCCGACGCTGATCATTTCGTCGTCGGTCCAACATGTGCCGTCTAAAAAGAAGGTATCACAGTTCCGGAGGTAGGCCAGCACGCGGTCGTTGAGGGCCTTGATACCCGGCACATAGACCAGCGAGCGACCGCTGTGGCGGTCGATAATTTTGTAGCCGACCGACGCCTCGCTCCAGTCCGACACGCGGCCCAACAGGTAGGCCGGCGCTCGGCCGGAAACGACAAAGGCCTCATAGCTCAGCCCGCTCGGTTTGCCCTCAACCCCGATAAGGTCGTAGGCAGCGCCATACTCGAGGCTGTGCCACCTGCAGCGCGGGGGGGCACACACCGTCCGAAACATGGCGTTCGTCTCCAGCAGCCAGCCCTGGACTTGGTGGCTGGCGTACAGGCTGAGGGGCTGTGACTCCCTGAGCGATAACAGACCAGCGACGTGGTCAATTTCGGCGTTGGTCAACAGGATGGCAGAGATGGGCGTATGACGCGGGCTGCGGTCCGGCTCAAGGGCGGGGAAGGTCTGAATCTGCTGACGGATATCGGGACCGGCATTGATGAGATACCAGCCCTGGCCGTCGGCGCTGACGGCAATCGAGGCTTGGGTTCTGGCTCGGGCCCTGACTGTGCCGGCCCGGAAATTGCGGCAGTTTGGGCAGTTGCAATTCCATTGGGGAAAGCCGCCTCCGGCCCCGGAGCCTAGGACATGGACCCGCACACGCTCTTCCTCATAGATGCAAAAACGGGCTTCCCCGGCTACAGAGAAGCCCGTTTGCAGCAAGGCGGACTGCTCGGAACTACTCCGAGATCAAAATGTACATGCTGACTTCGGCGTCCATCCGCACTTCTTCAAAATCGGGCATCGTCCATTCCACGGTTGAGACCTCCTTCCTGGGCTGACTGTATGCCATATCTAGCCTATGCAGACAGGCTTGTCCACAGGCAAGAATCAGGCTGACCGGAACATTATCCATTTCGACCGGAAAGTCAAGCCGCAAACGGTCAGCACAGGGGCGTATGTTGGCCCGGCATTTTTGATATACTGTTGCTATCACCCACCAGGACGGTGAGCCGATGAATATCCAGATTTTTGGTCTCAAAAAATGTACCGAGACACGCAAAGCCCAGCGTTTTTTCAAAGAGCGCCGGATTCGTTTTCAGTTCGTCAACCTCGCCGACACGGGCCTGTCAAAAGGCGAGTTGCGCTCGGTGGCGGCCAGCGGCCAGCGTCCCGCTTGACCAACTCCTCAACCGTTCCTGCCAGCGCTTTGTTGACCGGGGTTTGGCCCACGCCTCGCTTGATTCCGGGCGGATTGAGGCCGCGCTGCTCAAAGATCCCCTGCTGTGCAACACCCCGGTCGTGCGTAACGGCAAACAGGCCACAGTAGGCTATTGTCCGCAGGTGTGGAAAAGCTGGGAGTAAGCACAGGTTCCGGGTGGGCGGCAAACCGCCTGTCAGGGCACTTTTGCCTTGATCGTGCTCGGAAAAGCCAGTAGGCTGCCGGTCAACTCTGTGGCTCTGTCGGCCAAATCAACACGGGCAGCCCTGTTTGCCCGACCATAGGGGGAAGTATGCGATCCCGGTGCGTGTCTCGAATCCTGCTTGTTGGTCATTTGCTGCTGCCGCTGGCGGTTCATGCCGCTGCCCCCACACTTGGCGACACCGCCCCTGAACTGCAACCGGTCAGCCAAGAGCGACTGCTGACCGGCACGGCCGAGTCTCGTGACTGGCTGATGTATGGCGGCAACTATGACAACACCCGCTTTAGTCCGCTGACCGATATTAACCGGCAGAACATCAAAAAACTCAGCCCGGCCTGGGTCTTCCAGACCGGGATTCCGTACCAGTTTCAGGCCGCTCCCATTGTCGCCGACGGGGTGATGTACGTCTCGGCCGCCTACAACCACGTCTCTGCGCTTAACGCCAGGACGGGCGAAGTCTTGTGGAGATACGATCACCCACTGCCGAGCGATGCCCGCATTTGCTGCGGTCCGGGCAACCGGGGCGTGGCGATTGCCGCTGACACCCTCTACATGGGCACCTTGGACGCTCGCCTGCTTGCCCTGGACCGCAGGACGGGCGAGGTGGTGTGGAATGTGGAGATTGAAAAATATCACCGGGGCTATAGCGGCACTGGCGCGCCGCTGGTGGTCAAAGACCTGGTGATCGTTGGTATTGCCGGCGGCGACTATGGCGTGCGGGGGTTTTTGGACGCCTATGACGCCAAGACCGGCGAACGCCGCTGGCGGCGCTACACGATTCCGGGTGAGGGAGAGCCGGGCAACGAGACCTGGGCCGGCGACTCGTGGAAGAGCGGCGGCGGGGCGACCTGGGTCACCGGTGCCTACGATTCGGACCAAGACATCTTGTACTGGGCGGCCGGCAACCCCGGCCCCGACTGGAACGGGGATGTGCGGGAGGGCGATAACCTGTATTCCAGCTCAGTGCTGGCCCTGGACCCCCAAACCGGTCAGATCAAATGGCACTTTCAGTTCACCCCCCACGATATCTGGGACTACGACGGCAATACCGGCCTGCTGCTCGTCGATGTCGTCCGCAGCGGCAAGACCATCAAGGCGATCGTTCAGCCCAACCGCAACGGCTATCTGTATGTGATCGACCGGGCCAGCGGGCAATACCTGCACGCCACCAGATACGTCGATCAACTCAACTGGGCCAAGGGCCTGGACGAGACCGGCCGACCGATTGTTGACCCCCGCTATGTCCCCACCCCAGAGCCACAAGAGTTTATCTGTCCGGGTGCGGCCGGCGGCCAGAACGGCTCGGTGACCGCGGCCTACAGCCCGCGGACGGGTCTGCTGTATGTGCCGGTGATTGAGAGCTGTATGGAGATGCGCAAAGCGGCCGCCGTCTTTGTCCAGGGGATTCCCTACTGGGGAGGCGGTCCGGGCGCAACCCAGGGCGACGACGGTTCGTCCTATGGCCACCTGTCGGCCATCGATCCCTCAACCGGCGCGATCAAATGGCAGTACAAGGACGACTATCCCCTGGTCGGCGGAACGCTGGCCACGGCCGGCGGTCTGGTCTTCAGTGGCAATCAGGCCGGCTATGCCCTGGCCTTTGACGCCGAGACTGGCGAGTTGCTGTGGCGCTTTCAGACCGGCTCGGGCGTGCGCGGACAGCCCGTCACCTACAAGCTTGACGGGCGGCAGTATGTGGCCGTGCCGAGCGGCGGCGGCGGATTAGCCACAACGCTGCTCGGAAAACCGGAGAAGGTCAATCAGGGCAGCGCGCTGGTGGTGTTTGCCCTGCCGGCGTCCTAGGGCTGTTGTCAGCCGGAATAAAGACCCGGACGAAGCCCAGAAAGGCCAGGGCATAGCTGCCAGAAAATCCGGCCAGCAGACACAACTCCAAGACGCCCAAGGGCAGGCTGGTCGGCTGCCACAGCGACGGAACGACGAGCACATAGCGCTCCAGCCACATGCCCAGCCCAATGACAAGCCCCAAGCCGGCGAGGGCTGTTGGCCGTTGCTTGACACGCCTGCTCAGGAGGACCGGAAACGGAATCAGAAAGTTCAGCGTCAGCACAACCAGGCTCACCGCCGCCCACGGTTGGGAGGCCAGCCGGCGCAGCACAAAGCCGGTTTCTTCTGGAAGATTGGCGTACCAGATCGGCAGATAGTGACACCAGAACAGATAGGTCCACAGCAGGCAGAAGCCAAAAATCAGCTTGCCCAGGTCGTGCGACTCGGCGGGCGTGGGCAACTCCTGGAGGCCGAGCTTGCGCACTCCAAGCGCTCCGACCATGAGAACTGCGAGTCCGGCATACAAATTGCCGACGCACCAGAAAGCGCCAAACAGGGTGCTGATCCAGTGCGGGTCAAGCGACATCACCAAGTCAAAGCCAATCAGGCTGAACAACACCGCATACAGCACCAGAAAGACCGGCGAGAGCAGCCCTAGGACCCGCCGGCTGCGGGTCTGTTCGGTCTCCGCGTCACGCCAGTCGCGGCGCAGCATTTCGAGCACGGCCGCCAGCCAGCGCTGCGTCTGAGCAGGAAGGCGGTTGGCTCGAGGCCGCAGCGAGTAATACACAAAGACCAGGCTCAGCGTGTACAGGATGGCCAGGGCGCAAAAAGCGCGGAAAAAGACAAAGCCCGTATTCAGCCAGTTCTGTTTGGCCTTGACCGGCTCATGGAGCCACGGGAACAGATAGGCCGTGCCAAATACCAGCAGGACAAACAACCCAAAAGAGACCGGGAGCCAGGCGGCCAGGGCCTCGGCCAGGTAGCGCAGCGGGCCGGCCCACCGCGCCTTGACCAGGTTTAAGATGGCGGCAAATGTCGTGCCGCTCAGAGCCACGCCCGACCAGAAGAGCCAGTTGACCAAGTAGGCCTGCCAGGCGCGCTGGGGGTGTATCCAGACGCCCAGCCCAAAGGCCACCACGCCGAGGCCGACACAGGCCCATAACAGCCCGACCAGCCGGGCGGACTGGGTGGCAGACCCCGGGCGAACTGTGGCCGGGGTGCTCATTGTCCCTGGAGGTGACGGAGGTAATTCACAATATCCCAGCGCTCTGTGATGGACAGGGCGTGGCCATAGCCGGGCATGATGATGCCACCGCTGCGGATCGTGGCGTACACATAGCCGTCTTTTTGGCTTGTGATGCGCGCGGTGTGAAGGTCTGAGGACGGCATGCCCCTGCCCACGACCGGGCCGTCGCCTCTGCCGGAGGGGCCGTGACACGCCGTGCAGTAGATCTGAAACAGGGCTTTGCCGCTGGCCAGGGATTCGGCTGAGGCCGGCCTCGGGTTTGTCAGGCCCAGACCGGCTCTGATCCGCGCCGACATCCGCGCCGACCCGGGCGACTCAGCCCCGGTCGTCGGGACGGTGTGGGCCGGTGGAGCCTGCGGGGCCGTGCCGGCTGCGAGTCCGGACTGGCCGTACATATCGGTGTTCCACGGCAGGCTGTGGCCGGGCTGAACGCTCAGGACCAGCGCGGTTCCGAGCAGGCCGGCCAGACCCCACTTCACCCCGGTGAGGCGCGAGGAGCGGGGTTTACACACCTCGGCCATACACGTCCTGGGCACCGCTCACAGTGAGGCTGTCCTTGACCGCGCTCAGCTGTGCGCCTGTACAGGCCACACACAGCCCAAAGCAGTCTTCTGAAAAACGCGGGTCTTGACCGATTGCGATCGGGCGGGCGGGCAGGCGGGCGTGCAGCAACAGACCGAGCAGGGTCGCCAGCGCGCCAAACAGGATGGTCATTTCAAAGCCGATAATGGCAAATGACGGCAGCCCGATCATCGGTTTGCCGCCGGTCTGGAGCGGCCAGTCCAGGGCCGTATAGATTGGCAGACCAAAGCCCAGGCACGCCCCCAGCAGGCCGCCGGCAAGGGTATAATAGCGGACCGGGCTGGTGGACGCGCCAAACGCGCGCTGGATTTCGGCTACGGGAAAGGGCGAGACCACGCTGAGTTGGCTGTAGCCGCGCCGGCGGAGATGGGTGATGGCCGCAAGCAGGCTGTCGAGCTGAGAAAAAATCCCCACCGCTCCGCTCTCGTGTCCGGTCAGCGCCGGTGCCATTGCCTGCCGGTCCGGGCCGGTCGGCGGCCGGTCGGTCGGCAGGGGCAGATGCTCTTTGATCTCGGCCAGTGAGACCAGCGGCAGAAACTTGATGAACAGCAGAAACCACAGGAAAAACCAGGCAAAGCTGCCGGCGGTGATGCCGAGCTCGACCCACGTCGGCCAGTACACGCCCCAGGCCGACGGGTTAAACTCGTGGGCCAGCGACGAGACAATAATGACAAAGCGCTCCAGCCACATCCCGACGTTAATCAGCAGCGCAATGCCGAACAGCCACAGCGTATGGGTCCGAATCGAGCGCGCCCACAGCAGCATCGGCACAAGGCAGTTGCAACAGACCATCAGCCAAAAGAGGTGGCTGTAATCGCCAAACGCCCGGTACCAGAAAATTGCG
Source organism: uncultured Binatia bacterium (SeqCode) (assembly GCA_965200965.1). Classification (GTDB taxonomy): domain Bacteria; phylum Desulfobacterota; class Binatia; order Bin18; family Bin18; genus JAAXHF01. Next base: position 1,507,703 of record OZ241744.1, on the reverse strand, counting down.
CGCTCAAACGGGTTGCCGCTATACCAGGCAATGAAGACCTCGCTGACATAGGCGTAGCTGAGGATCAGCGAGGTGAGGATAATCATTTTGCCCAGATTATCGAAGTGGGTAGGGGTAATATACGCTTCCAGACCAAAGATTCGCCGCAGCGGAATCAGCAGCGTCAGGACCATGGCCAGACCCGAGAAAATCGCCCCGGCCACAAAGTAGGGGGCAAAAATCGTGCTGTGCCAGCCCGGTACCAGGGCCATGGCAAAGTCCCACGACACCACGCTGTGGACCGAGACGACGAGCGGGGTGGCCAGGGCGGCAAAAAAACCGTAGGCGCTGAGATAGTGGAGCCACTGGCGGTTCGTGCCCTGCCAGCCCAGGGACAGCAGGCCGTAGAGGGTGCGGCGCAGGCCGCCGGCCCGGTCACGGATGGCGGCCAGGTCGGGGAGCAGGCCGATGTACCAGAACATGGCGCTGACCGCAAAATAGGTGCTGATTGCAAAGGCGTCCCAGACCAGTGGAGACTGGAAGTTGACCCACAACTGACGCTGATTCGGATACGGCAGCAGCCAGTAAAAGTTCCACGCCCGGCCCAGGTGGATGATGGGGAACAGGGCGGCGGTCATCACTGCAAAAATCGTCATCGCCTCCGCACTCCGGGCAATGGAGGTGCGCCAGCCGGCCCGAAACAGAAACAAGACCGCCGAGATCAGGGTCCCGGAGTGGGCAATGCCGACCCAGAACACAAAGTTCGTGATATACACGCCCCAGCTCACCGGGTGGTTCAAGCCCGTTACCCCCAGCCCGGCCTCGAGCTGGTATCGCCAGCAGTACAGCCCAAAGGCCAGGACCGCCAGATCGCAGGCCAACAGAATGGACCAGGGCTTGGCCGGGGCTGAAAAGACCTGCTTGAGCAAGTCGCGGTTGACCTGACGATAGCTGAGGGGCGTGGTTTCCATACCGCAGGGGTGAGCCGTCGGTGTTCAGCCGTCTCGGTGCCTGACGACTCTTTTGAGGTAGGTCACCGCCGGCTTGGTGTTGAGGTGGTCCAGGACGGTGTAGGCGCGCGGGTCCTGGCGGTGCTGTGAGACGGCGCTCTGGGGGTCTTCCAGGTTGCCAAAATGAATCGCCCGGGTTGGACAGGTCTGGGCGCAGGCCGGTGTGATCTCGCCGTCCCGGACCGGGCGGTTTTCGTCTTTGGCCCGATCTTTGCCCGCCTGAATCCGCTGGACGCAGAAGGTACACTTCTCCATCACCCCGGCTTCTCGCACGGTCACATCGGGGTTGAGTTGGAGGTGGAGCGGTTCGGGCCACTCGGCCGGCGACCAGTTGAAGCGGCGCACCTTGTAGGGGCAGTTGTTTGAGCAATAGCGGGTGCCGACACACCGGTTGTAGACCTGGGCGTTGAGGCCCTCTGGGTTATGATAGGTGGCGTACACCGGGCACACCGGCTCGCACGGGGCGTTGCCGCACTGTTGACACAGCATGGGCGCAAAGGACACCGGCGGGGCGGCGGGGTCCCAGTGCCGGGGCGAGCTATCGGCAAAATAGCGTTCAATCCGCAGCCAGGCCATCTCCCGCCCCTCGGCTACTGCTTCCTTGCCGACCGTCGGGATATTGTTCTCGGCGTAGCAGGCCGTCACACACGCCCCGCACCCGGTGCAGGCCGACAGGTCAACCGTCATGCCCCAGCGGTAGTGTTCGTATTCCAGTTCGGGGTACATGTCGTGCGCATGCCCCTTGCCGGACGGCGTACCAGGGTCGGCCGCGGACTGCTCGGCCAGGGCCGCGGCCGTGACTGATTGGGCGATGCCGCGGCCGAGTTGGGTGTTGCTGCCGGCCGTGGTGACGAGGGGCTGGCGGCGTCCGGCCGGCGCGATTTGCACCCGCGTCGAGAACCAGGCCAGGCCCCCGGCCGCGGTCTCAGCGTCGGCCGGCAACAGGTGAATCGGGTTGGCCCCGCGGCCGGCCGCGTAGCGACCGTAGCCGGTGTGGCCCTGCCCGATCGGCATGGCCAGCAGTTCCGGCTGCATGTGGGGGTACAGGCAGGCCGGGGCTTCAAGCCGGCCGTGGGGCGAGTGCAGGGTCAGCACCTCGCCGTCCTCAATGCCGAGCCGGGCCGCGGTCTGGGGGTGGATATCGATCCAGGAGTCCCACACCGCCTTGGTCATGGGGTCGGGCAGTTCTTGCAGCCAGGGCTTGTTGGCCCCCCGTCCGTCAAAATAGCGTGAGGACGGATACAGCATGAGGGGCAGGGAGGAGCCTGGCGGACCGGACAGTTCCGGCACATCAAATGTCTGGGCATAGACGGCCGGCGACAGCTCAACCGCTAGCGGCTGGGCCGCTTCCCAGTAGCCCCCGCGCTGCACGGCCTCGCGCCAGAAGGTGTCAAAATCGGTTTCTGCTCCCTGTACGGCCCGCTGGTGGATCGTTCTCCACGAGTCCCGGAGACACGCATAGAAGCTGTTCCACGGCTGGGAAGCCGCGGCCTTCCCGCTGGGTTCCGGGGCCGCCTCAAGTTGGGCGGCCACTGAGAGCAGGACATCGCCCATCGGCCGGGTGTCAAACACCGGGGCCATGACCGGCTGCATCAGGGCGTGGACGCCGGTCCGCGGGCTGCTATCACCCCAGCTCTCCAGCGGGCTGTGGTCGGGCAGCACAAGGTCGGCCCGCTCGGTCGTCTCATCAGGAAAAGACGAGAAGCTGACGACAAACGGGACCTGCTCAAGGGCTTTGGCAAATCCGCTGGCCTCGGGCGCGCTGAAGACCGGGTTGGTGTGGGCCAGCAGCAGGAGCGGGACCTGCCCGTCCTCCATCGCGCTGATGAGCGCCTGGAGCGAGGTATAGGGATGCGCCCGACTCAGGCCGTCATCGGCTTCAAACAGGACGGTCTGACCGATATTGCCGGCCACATAGTTCAGCACCAGGACGGCCACCTGACTGGCCGTCGCCTGTCGTGAGCTTGTCGCCACCCCGGCCCCAAGTGCCAGGCTCGGCCGCTGAGCCGCAAAGTCGCGGGCCAGGCGTTGAATCCGCCAAGCCGGTACGCCGCTCAGTGCGGCAACGCGCCGCGGCGAATAGGGGGCCAGCAGGGCGCTGAGTTTTTGCCCTTCCGCGGCTGACACGCCGTTGGTGAGCTGTTCGTCAACAATGCTCCGGGCCATGCCAAGGGCCAGAAACGCCTCCCTGCCGGGCTGAATACTGACCCAGGTATCGGCGTTTGCGCCGGTTTGCGACAAGCGCGGCTCAACCTGCACAAAGCTGCCGCGCTTGCTGCGCATTGTGCCAAACGCCCTGGCGTACTCGACCGGGGAGCGCCATGTCTCCAGAAAGTCCGCGCCAAAGCTGACCAGAAATCGGGCCTTGTCTATCGCATAGCTGGGGGTGAGTCGACTGAAACAGAGTTCACTCGCCCGGCGCAGCGCCTCATAGGCAAACGGTTCATAGACGGTCAGCCGCTGCGAGCCGAGCCGGCCCAGCCACTGGCTTACCAGGCCGTGCAGACTGTCGCCGAGCGGGCCGGTCAGAAACGCCGTCTGCGCCAGCCGGTCTTCTGTCCGCAGGGCCCGGAGCTTGTCCACGAGGGTCTGCTGGGCGTCTTGCCACGCGACCGCCTGCAGGGTCCCGGTCGCGTCCCGGGCCAGCGGTTGGCGAATCCGGTCTGGATTATACAGTCCTTGCAGTGCCGCCTGGCCCCGGGCGCACAGGGTACCGGCGTTGATCGGGTGGGATGGGTTGCCCTCGGCTTTGACCGCCCGGCCCTCACGGGTGCGGACCACCATGCCGCAGCCGGCCGGACATTCCCGGCAGGTGGTCGCGTAGGAGTTGGCAATGCCGGGCACGATGTTCTCGGGCTGAATCACATAGGGAATGATTTTCTCGACCGGCTCCGCGGCACAGCCGACCAGTGGCGCGGTTGAGCCGAGGCCAAGCAGTTTGAGAAAATTTCGGCGATCAATTCCCATGCGCGTACCCTGTGGTGTGGCTCAATAATGGCATACCAGACAGTCTTTGTCCGCCCGCTGGGCCTCGTGGCAGCTCACACACCAGCCCATTTTCAGCGACGAGACCTGCTCCACCCGCTCCATCCGGTCCACTGGGCCGTGACAACTCAAGCACTCAAGGCCGGCCCGAATATGCCGTTTGTGGCTGAAGCGGGTAAAGCGGGGCAGCCTATGCACCCGCACCCAGGGGATGGGCTGCTGGCGTTGCCAGTAGTCCTGCACCTTGAGCAACTCGGGCTGGGCGGTGGCTCTTCTGTGGCAGCCGATACACGTTGCGAGGGGCGGAATCCCGGCCTGGGGCGAGAGGCGGGCTGCGCTATGGCAGTACAGGCAGTCAAGGCCAGCCTCGGCGTGCAAGGCATGGCTGAAAGCGACCGGCTGTTGGGGCGCGTTGCCCCAGCCGGTCAGCCCCAGATCAAGGAGGGAAAAATCCCACCAGGCGGCCTTTCCCCCATTCCACACGCCTGGCCCGTCCTGAGTCTGCACCACGGTCAACACCCCGAGCGTAGCGCTGAGGAGGACCAGGAAGCGGAAGGCTGAGCGTGATGTGGGTGTTGACTGCATGGTGCTGGAGTCCCGACGCTGGCCTGTCCTCATATACAGAGGGCAACCCTGAGGCGCAAGGCGGGCGTACCTGCTCTCTTCCGTCTTCCGTGGCAGGTACGCCGGCCCCGGCCCCGCCTTGACCGCTTGGGCGGAAGAAGCGTATGAATGCGCTCTATCTTAACTCTAACCGCCCCCTGTAGGGCCGAAAGGAGCGCTTTATGCGTTGTTTCGTGTTGTTCTCTTCCCTGTTCTCCATCCTGCTGACCGCCAGCCCAGGCTGGAGCCAGACAGCGCCTACCCTGGAGAGCCGGGTCCAAAGCCTAGAGGCCACGGTGGCCAAGCTGACCCGCTACATCCAGGTGATTGAGGATGCGGCCACCAGCACCTACCATGGCCTGAGCGGTCCGCACATAATCTTCACTGGGGCCAATGTCCACATCCGCAGCGGGTCGGGGGTGACCCATAGAGGGCGGACCGTGAACGATAACTGGGGCTCCGAACCCCTGGGGCTGGGCAACCTGATTATCGGCTACAACGAGGCGAACGATTCGCCGACTGCGGATACGGCCCAGCGGGGCGGCTCGCACAACCTGGTGATTGGGAGTCAGCATCAGTACCCCGGTTCTGGCGGGCTGGTGGTGGGGGCGGATAACGTCATCTCCGGCGTTTCGGCGAGCGTGAGCGGGGGCCATGCCAACACGGCCGGCGGCTGGGCGACCAGCGTGAGCGGGGGGCAGAGCAACACGGCGACGAGCACTGCGGCGAGCGTGAGCGGGGGCAGTCAGAACAGGGCCAGCGACTTGGGGGCGAGCGTGAGCGGGGGTTATAGGAACAGGGCCATCGGCATTAACTCCAGCGTGAGTGGGGGCAGTCAGAACAGGGCCATCGGCGGGACCTCCAGTGTGAGCGGCGGCACTGGCAACACGACCCGGGCTTATGACTCCAGCGTGAGCGGGGGCCATGCCAACACGGCCGGCGGCTGGGCGACCAGCGTGAGCGGGGGGCAGAGCAACACGGCGACGGGCACTGCGGCGAGCGTGAGCGGGGGCCAGGGGAACAGGGCCATCGGCTATGTGGCGAGCGTGAGCGGGGGCAGTCAGAACAGGGCCAGCGACTTGGGGGCGAGCGTGAGCGGTGGTTATAGGAACAGGGCCATCGGCATTAACTCCAGCGTGAGCGGGGGCAGTCAGAACAGGGCCATCGGCGGGACCTCCAGTGTGAGCGGCGGCACTGGCAACACGACCCGGGCTTATGACTCCAGCGTGAGCGGGGGCCATGCCAACACGGCCGGCGGCTGGGCGACCAGCGTGAGCGGGGGGCAGAGCAACACGGCGACGAGCACTGCGGCGAGCGTGAGCGGGGGCTCCAACAACCGAGTCACGGGCAACTTCTCCACCATCGGCGGCGGCAGCGGCGTGACCGTGGCAGCGGCCAACGATTTCAGCAACCGCCTGCCTGCCTGTCTCACCACCAAAGACGTGGACGGCCAGGCGAAGGCTGATGTAGTCTTCACGGGCTGCAATGTCCACCTCCACAACGGGGCTAGCAGCACCAATACGACCAACGGGTTAGGCAACCTGATCGTGGGCTACAACGAAGATGTGGACACCACCGCCGGGATCGCTACCCAGCGGACCTTGGGCCGCAATGATCGCAGCGGTTCGCACAATGTGGTGATTGGCCCTGAGCACGAGTATTCGAGTCATAGTGGCTTGGTGGTGGGGGTCGGGAACATCATCAGCGGGGAGTACGCGAGCGTGAGTGGGGGCCGGGACAACGAGGCGAGCGGGGACTATGGGAGTGTGAGCGGAGGCCAGAACAACGAGGCGAGTGGCGACGCGTCGAGCGTGAGCGGGGGCGTGGCGAATGTGGCCAGCGGCTCGTATGCGAGCGTGCTCGGGGGGCAGAGCAACACGGCTGGCCCTGATCCGCTGGCGAGTGTGAGTGTGCAGAACCGGGCGAGCGGGGCAGCGGCGAGCGTGAGCGGGGGGTTGAACAACCGGGCGAGCGGAAGGCGGAGCAGCATCAGCGGGGGCAAGAACCAGACGGTCAACGCCGACCTCTAGTCCTGCCGGGGGCTGCGGGGGCGTGCCCCGCCCCCGTTCTGACTTGCCCGGCGAGTCCTCCCAGGCAACCGGTTCAGAGCCGGTCAGTCCCTGCGCGGCGAGCCGGCTGTGCCCCGGGATCACCCCGCTCCGGGCGCACGCGGCAGGGGCGTTGCACGGCCGGCGGGCCGGCTCTGTTCCGCAGCAGGTCCGGCGGCCCTGCCTTGACGGCTCAGCGGGAAGGCAGGTATTGAGTGTGTCATCTTCTCTCTCCGCCCCTGTGGGGCCGCAAGGAGCGTGTGATGCGTTATTCCCTCCTGTGCTCATCGGTGTGTAGTGTCCTGCTTGCAGCCAGTCCCTGTTGGGGCCAAGCGCCCAGCTTGGCGGAGTTAGCGGCCCAAGTGTCGGCCTTACAGACCACAGTCGCTACCCTGACCCGCTCCATTCAGGTGATTGACGAGCCCTGCTCCACCCGCTCCATCCGGTCCACTGGGCCGTGACAACTCAAGCACTCAAGGCCGGCCCGAATATGCCGTTTGTGGCTGAAGCGGGTAAAGCGGGGTAGCCTATGCACCCGCACCCAGGGGATGGGCTGCTGGCGTTGCCAGTAGTCCTGCACCTTGAGCAGTTCGGGCTGGGCGGTGGCTCTTCTGTGGCAGCCGATACACGTTGCGAGGGGCGGAATCCCGGCCTGGGGCGAGAGGCGGGCTGCGCTATGGCAGTACAGGCAGTCAAGGCCGGCCTCGGCGTGCAGAGCGTGGCTGAAAGCGACCGGCTGTTGGGGCGCGTTGCCCCAGCCGATCAGCCCCAGATCAAGGAGGGAAAAATCCCACCAGGCGGCCTTTCCTCCATTCTACACGCCTGGCCCGTCCTGAGTCTGCACCGCGGTCAACACCCCGAGCGTGGCGCTCAGGAGGACCAGGAAGCGGAAGGCTGAGCGTGATGTGGGTGTTGATTGCATGGTGCTGGAGTCCCGACGCTGGCCTGTCCTCATATACAGAGGGCAAACCTGAGGTGCAAGGCGGGCGGGTCCGCTCTCTTCCGTGGCAGGCACGCCCGGCCCCGGCCCCGCCTTGACCGCTTGGGCGGAAGAAGCGTATGAATGCGCTCTATCTTAACTCTGACCGCCCCCTGTAGGGCCGAAAGGAGCGCCTTATGCGTTGTTTCGTGTTGTTCTCTTCCCTGTTCTCCATCCTGCTGACCACCAGTCCGGGCTGGAGCCAGACAGCGCCTACCCTGGAGAGCCGGGTCCAAAGCTTAGAGGCCACTGTGGCCAAGCTGACCCGCTACATTCAGGTGATTGAGGATGCGGCCACCAGCACCTACCATGGCCTGAGCGGTCCGCACATAATCTTCACTGGGGCCAATGTCCACATCCGCAGCGGGTCGGGGGTGACCCACAAAGGGCGGACCGTGAACGATGGCTGGGTCTCCGAACCCCTGGGGCTGGGCAACCTGATTATCGGCTACAACGAGGCGAACACTTGGCCGACTGCGGATACGGCCCAGCGGGGCGGCTCGCACAACTTGGTGATCGGGAGGTATCATCAATACCCCAACTCCGGCGGGCTGGTGGCGGGGCATAACAACGTCATCTCCGGCTATGCGGCCAGCGTGAGCGGCGGTGGTGGGAACGTGGCCCAGGGTAAGGACTCCAGCGTGAGCGGGGGCCTCGACAACACGGCCAGCGGTGCTCATGCGAGCGTGAGCGGGGGCCGGGGCAACACGGCGACGAGCAGCGCGTCGAGCGTGAGCGGGGGCTATCAGAACACGGCCAGCGGCTATACGGCGAGCGTGAGCGGGGGCTATGGGAACTGGGCCACGGCCGATTATGCGAGCGTGAGCGGGGGCTTGGACAACCGAGCCATTGGTTACTACTCCAGCGTGAGCGGGGGCCGTCTGAACATGGCCAGCGGGCGGGTGTCGAGCGTGAGCGGGGGCCGGGCGAACGCGGCGAGCGAGCATTGGGCCAGCGTCCTCGGCGGTCATCGCAACCAGGCCTCCGGCCGGCTCTCCAGCGTGAGCGGGGGCGACGGCCTGACCGCGACCGGCGTGGCCGACTTCCGCTACCTCTGGCCGGCCTGCCTGAGGACCAAACCGCCAGCCGTGAGGAATCAGGTGAAGGCTGATGTAGTCTTCGAGGGCTGCAATGTCCACTTCCGCAACGGGGCTAGCAGCACCAATACGACCAACGGGTTAGGCAACCTGATCGTGGGCTACAACGAAGATCTCAACACCGTCGGGGTCAGATCCCCGCGGACTGCGGGCCGCAATGATCGCAGCGGTTCGCACAATGTGGTGATTGGCCCTGAGCACGAGTATTCGAGTCATAGTGGCTTGGTGGTGGGCATCGGGAACATCATCAGCGGGGAGTACGCGAGCGTGAGTGGGGGCCGGGACAACGAGGCGAGCGGGGACTATGGGAGTGTGAGCGGAGGCCAGAACAACGAGGCGAGTGGCGACGCGGCGAGCGTGAGCGGGGGCTTGGCGAATGTGGCCAGCGGCTCGTATGCGAGCGTGAGCGGGGGGAACAACAACACGGCTGGCCCTGCCTCGGCGTCGAGTGTGAGCGGGGGCCGGCTGAACCGGGCGACCGGGGAAGCGGCGAGCGTGAGCGGGGGGTACCACAACTGGGCGAGCGGGAAGCGGAGCAGCATCAGCGGGGGCAAGAACCAGACGGCTAACGCCGACCTCTAGTCCTGCCGGGGGCTGGGGGGCTGGGGGGCGTGTCCCGCCCCGTTCTGACTTGCCCGGCGCAGCCCTCCCAGGCAACCGGTTCAGAGCCGGTCAGTCCCTGCGCGGCGAGCCGGCTGTGCCCTGGGTTTACCCCGCTCCGGGCGCACGCGGCAGGGGTTTGAGGCCGATGAGGTAGGTCTCCTGGCCAGCCCTCCGCTCCGGGCGCACGCGGCAGGGGTCCTGCTGGCATTTTACATCTCCCTCAAAGCCCCCCCGCTCCGGGCGCACGCGGCAGGGGCAGCAACCGGTGACGGACTTCATCCCATATATGCCCCCGCTCCGGGCGCACGCGGCAGGGGCGTTGCACGGCCGGCGGGCCGGCTCTGTTCCGCAGCAGGTCCGGCGGCCCTGCCTTGACGGCTCAGCGGGAAGGCAGGTATTGAGTGTGTCATCTTCTCTCTCCGCCCCTGTGGGGCCGCAAGGAGCGTGTGATGCGTTATTCCCTCCTGTGCTCATCGGTGTGTAGTGTCCTGCTTGCAGCCAGTCCCTGTTGGGGCCAAGCGCCCAGCTTGGCGGAGTTAGCGGCCCAAGTGTCGGCCTTACAGACCACGGTGGCCAAGCTGACCCGCTACATTCAGGTGATTGAGGATGCGGCCACCAGCACCTACCATGGCCTGAGCGGTCCGCACATAATCTTCACCGGGGCCAATGTCCACATCCGCAGCGGGTCGGGGGTGACCCATAAAGGACGGACCGTGAACGATGGCTGGGTCTCCGAACCCCTGGGGCTGGGCAACCTGATTATCGGCTACAACGAGGCGTGGCCCGAGGAAGATAGCAGCAAGCGGGGCGGCTCGCACAACCTGGTGATTGGGAGTCAGCATCAGTACCCCAGTTCTGGCGGGCTGGTGGCGGGGCATGATAACGCTATCTCCGCCCATGCGGCGAGTGTGAGCGGGGGCTGGTCCAACCGAGCCCGCGGCTGGGCGGCGAGCGTGAGCGGGGGTTCCCGTAACACGGCCAGCAGTTCTAGCTCTAGTGTGAGCGGGGGTTCCGGCAACACGGCCAGTGGTCCTGCGGCGAGCGTGAGCGGGGGCTATGGGAACCGCTCCATCGGTTATCACACCAGCGTGAGCGGGGGCCACAGCAACAGGGCCATCGGCCCTCAGGCGAGCGTGAGCGGGGGCTTGTACAACACGGCCAGCGGCCCGAACTCCAGTGTGAGTGGGGGCGATGGGAACCGGGCCAGCGGCGTGACCTCCAGTGTGAGCGGGGGCCACAGCAACAGGGCCAGCGAGTGGACGGCGAGCGTGAGCGGGGGCTATGGGAACCAGGCCACGGCTCCTCATACGAGCGTGAGCGGGGGTTCCTACAACACGGCCGGCGGTCGGCACGCGAGCGTGAGCGGGGGTGCCTACAACACGGCCGGCGGTCGGCACGCGAGCGTGAGCGGGGGGCAGAGCAACACGGCGACGAGCACTGCGTCGAGCGTGAGCGGGGGTTCCAACAACCAGGCCACGGGCAACTTCTCCACCGTCGGCGGGGGCAGCAGCGTGACCGTGATAGGGGCCAACGACTTCAGCAACCGCCTGCCTGCCTGTCTCACCACCAAAGACGTGGACGGCCAGGCGAAGGCTGATGTAGTCTTCACGGGCTGCAATGTCCACCTCCACAACGGGGCTAGCAGCACCAATACGACCAACGGGTTAGGCAACCTGATCGTGGGCTACAACGAAGATGTGGACACCACCGCCGGGATCGTTGCCCAGCGGACCTTGGGCCGCAATGATCGCAGCGGTTCGCACAATGTGGTGATTGGCCCTGAGCACGAGTATTCGAGTCATAGTGGCTTGGTGGTGGGCATCGGGAACATCATCAGCGGGGAGTACGCGAGCGTGAGTGGGGGCCGGGACAACGAGGCGAGCGGGGACTATGGGAGTGTGAGCGGAGGCCAGAACAACGAGGCGAGTGGCGACGCGTCGAGCGTGAGCGGGGGCGTGGCGAATGTGGCCAGCGGCTCGTATGCGAGCGTGCTCGGGGGGCAGAGCAACACGGCTGGCCCTGATCCGCTGGCGAGTGTGAGTGTGCAGAACCGGGCGAGCGGGGCAGCGGCGAGCGTGAGCGGGGGGTTGAACAACCGGGCGAGCGGAAGGCGGAGCAGCATCAGCGGGGGCAAGAACCAGACGGTCAACGCCGACCTCTAGTCCTGCCGGGGGCTGCGGGGGCGTGCCCCGCCCCCGTTCTGACTTGCCCGGCGAGTCCTCCCAGGCAACCGGTTCAGAGCCGGTCAGTCCCTGCGCGGCGAGCCGGCTGTGCCCTGGGTTTACCCCGCTCCGGGCGCACGCGGCAGGGGTTTGAGGCCGATGAGGTAGGTCTCCTGGCCAGCCCTCCGCTCCGGGCGCACGCGGCAGGGGCAGCAACCGGTGACGGACTTCATCCCATATATGCCCCCGCTCCGGGCGCACGCGGCAGGGGCGTTGCACGGCCGGCGGGCCGGCTCTGTTCCGCAGCAGGTCCGGCGGCCCTGCCTTGACGGCTCAGCGGGAAGGCAGGTATTGAGTGTGTCATCTTCTCTCTCCGCCCCTGTGGGGCCGCAAGGAGCGTGTGATGCGTTATTCCCTCCTGTGCTCATCGGTGTGTAGTGTCCTGCTTGCAGCCAGTCCCTGTTGGGGCCAAGCGCCCAGCTTGGCGGAGTTAGCGGCCCAAGTGTCGGCCTTACAGACCACGGTGGCCAAGCTGACCCGCTACATTCAGGTGATTGAGGATGCGGCCACCAGCACCTACCATGGCCTGAGCGGTCCGCACATAATCTTCACCGGGGCCAATGTCCACATCCGCAGCGGGTCGGGGGTGACCCATAAAGGACGGACCGTGAACGATGGCTGGGTCTCCGAACCCCTGGGGCTGGGCAACCTGATTATCGGCTACAACGAGGCGTGGCCCGAGGAAGATAGCAGCAAGCGGGGCGGCTCGCACAACCTGGTGATTGGGAGTCAGCATCAGTACCCCAGTTCTGGCGGGCTGGTGGCGGGGCATGATAACGCTATCTCCGGCTATGCGGCGAGTGTGAGCGGGGGCTGGTCCAACCGAGCCCGCGGCTGGACGGCGAGCGTGAGCGGGGGTTCCCACAACACGGCCAGCAGCTCTAGCTCTAGCGTGAGCGGGGGTTCCGGCAACACGGCCAGTGGTCCTGCGGCGAGCGTGAGCGGGGGCTACCGCAACCGCTCCATCGGTTATCACACCAGCGTGAGCGGGGGTCATCAGAACAGGGCCATCGGCGGGAACTCCAGCGTGAGCGGGGGCTATCAGAACACGGCCAGCAGCTTTGACTCCAGCGTGAGCGGGGGTACTCAGAACACAGCCAGTGGTCCTGCGGCGAGCGTGAGCGGGGGCTACCGCAACCGCTCCATCGGTTATCACACTAGCGTGAGCGGGGGGCAGAGCAACACGGCCATCGGCGAGAACTCCAGCGTGAGCGGGGGCCACAGCAACACGACCCGGCATTATGACTCCAGTGTGAGCGGGGGCCATGCCAACACGGCCGGCGGCTGGGCGACCAGCGTGAGCGGGGGTTCCGGCAACACGGCGACCAGCAGTGCGGCGAGTGTGAGCGGGGGTTCCAACAACCAGGCCACGGGCAACTTCTCCACCATCGGCGGCGGCAGCGGCGTGACCGTGGCAGCGGCCAACGATTTCAGCAACCGTCTGCCTGCCTGTCTCACCACCGAAGCCGTCCGGGGCCAGACGAAGGCTGATGTAGTCTTCGAGGGCTGCAATGTCCACTTCCGCAACGGGGCTAGCAGCACCAATACGACCAACGGGTTAGGCAACCTGATCGTGGGCTACAACGAAGATCTCAACACCGTCGGGGTCAGATCCCCGCGGACTGCGGGCCGCAATGATCGCAGCGGTTCGCACAATGTGGTGATTGGCCCTGAGCACGAGTATTCGAGTCATAGTGGCTTGGTGGTGGGGGTCGGGAACATCATCAGCGGGGCGTACGCGAGCGTGAGTGGGGGCCGGGACAACGAGGCGAGCGGGGACTATGGGAGTGTGAGCGGGGGCCAGAACAACGAGGCGAGTGACGACGCGTCGAGCGTGAGCGGGGGTGTGGGGAACGTGGCCAGCGGCCCGTATGCGAGCGTGAGCGGGGGGCAGTCCAATATGGCCACCAGCACTGCCGCCAGCATCAGCGGGGGTACCTCCAACAGGGTCCACGGTACCGCCGCCAGCGTGAGCGGGGGCTACCGTAACGTGGCCCAATCCGCTTCCGCCAGCGTGAGCGGGGGCTACCGTAACGTGGCCCAATCCGCTTCCGCCAGCGTGAGCGGGGGCCAGAACAACGTAGCCCGAGCCCCTGCCGCCAGCGTGAGCGGGGGCTACAACAATGTGGCGAGCGGCCAGGCGTCGAGTGTGAGCGGGGGCCAGAGTAATGAGGCCAGCGGCATTTCCGCCAGTGTGAGCGGGGGCCAGAACAACGTGGCGAGCGGCCAGGCGTCGAGTGTGAGCGGGGGCAGCGGCGGATAGGCTCTCGCAGACATTCCGAATCTCCAGTTCGGCGATTGTCGCGCCGTCCCACATCCCCACCATCACCCTCGTGCCGGCTGACAGTACGGACATATCCGACAGCGAGTGAGCCGCCACCCGGGACTGCTGGGGCGGCTTGGGGTGTGAGCTTGGCCGGCGGGGGCCGTTTTTCCGCATCAGGAGGAGCTATGAATTTCGGTTTCAGTGAAGAACAGGAGATGCTGCGCGACGTAACCCGCCGGTTTCTCGATAACGAGTGTCCGACAAGTTTTGTCCGTAAGATGATGGAGGACGACAGTGCCCACGCCACCGAGATGTGGAAAAAGGTGGCCGAGCAGGGCTGGCCGGCTATTCTGATTGCCGAGGCTCACGGCGGGGTGGGGGGCAGCTTTCTGGATATGGTGGTGATCCTGGAGGAGATGGGGCGTGCGCTCTTGCCTGGGCCGTTCTTTGCCACCGCGCTGTTGGGAACGCCGGCCATTATTGCCGGAGGCTCGGACGCGCAGAAGCGTGCCATGCTGCCCGGGGTGGCGGCCGGTGAGAGCACCCTGAGCCTGGCCCTGGCCGAAAAGAGCGGTCGCTATGACGCGGGTGGGGTGTCCTTGGCGGCAACGCCCAAAGGTGGGGATTTTTTGTTATCGGGAGAGAAACTCTTTGTGCCCGACGCCCATGTGGCAGATCAGCTTGTTGTGGTAGCCCGGACCGGACAGGGCAGTGCGACCGCGGACGGCATCAGTGTGTTTGTGGTTGACGCCAAAGCCCCCGGAGTGACGATTACCCAGCTCAAGACGGTTGATATGACCCGCCGTCAGTGCCATGTGGCGTTCCAGGATGTGGCTGTGTCTGGCGACCAGGTCTTGGGGAAGGTGGGCGCGGGCTGGCCGATTGTTCAGCGCACGCTCGATCAAGCGCTGGCCGGTTTGTGTGCCGAGATGGTCGGTACCGGTCAGCAGGCGCTCGATATGGCGGTAGCCTACGCCAAAGAGCGGGTGCAGTTTGGCAAGCCGATCGGCAGTTTCCAGGCCGTCAAGCATAAATGTGTGGATATGATGGTCCAGGTCGAGAACGCCCGTTCGCTGACCTACTACGCGGCTTGGACGGTTGATGAGAATGTGCCCGAAGCCCGCCAGGCGGTCCCTATGGCCAAGGCGTATTGCAGTGACATGTGCAAAACCGTGACGAGCGAGGCCATTCAGGTACACGGCGGCATCGGTTTTACCTGGGAGCACGATATGCACCTGTTTTATCGCCGCGGGCTGGCCTCTGAGGCGGCTTTTGGCAGTGCGCCGGTGCATCGCGAAGTGGTGGCCCAAGAGTTGAATCTGTGAAAGCCTGAAGCTACGGCTGGTATTTTGGAGGCAAGTGTGACAAATATGCGTCCGACCGAACCGAGAGGAGGGAAACGATATGGCCAAGGTTGACGGCAATTCTCTTGTGGTCCGATCACTGAAAGACGAAGGGGTTGAGACGGTTTTCTATCTGACCGGCGGGCCGATGGTTGACGTGGCGACCAAATGCATCGAGATCGGCTTTCGATCGGTGGATGTGCGCCATGAGCAGGCGGCGGCAATGGCCGCTCACGCCTACAGCCGGGTGACCGGCAAGCCGGGCGTGTGTTTTGCCGCCTCGGGGCCAGGCGTGACCAACCTGATTACCGGGGTCGGGAATGCCTACCTGGACGCCGTTCCGGTCGTTGCCCTCGGTGGAGCGAGCGCGATTTTACAGGACGGGATGGGGGCCTTCCAGGAGATGGATCAGGTCGGCATGTTTAAGCCGATCACCAAGTGGGCCGAGCGAGTGAAAGACGCCCGGCGTATTCCCGAGCTGGTCAACAAGGCTTTTCGGGTGGCGACGAGCGGCCAGCCGGGGCCGGTATATCTCGACCTGCCGGGCGACGTGCTGTACCGCGAGGTTGACGATCAGGAAGCCCCGTTTATCAAGCGGCCGCATGAGATTCCCCGTATTGCGGCTGACCCGGATCAGGTCAGCCAGGCTATTCGCCTGCTCAAAGACGCCCAGCGGCCGCTGGTCCTGACCGGGACCGGGGTGTTCTGGTCGGAAGCCATGGCCGAACTCAGAGAGTTTGTCGAGGCCAGCGGCATTCCGTTTTTCACCACCCCCCAAGGTCGGGGAGTGATTGAAGAAGATCACGCCCTGAGTTTTCCCGGTGCCCGGAACCGCGCCTGGAAGGAAGCCGATGTCGTGCTCGTAGTTGGTACGCGCTTTAACTTTATTATCGGGTTCGGCCGGCCGCCGCGTTTTGCCGAAGCTGTCAAATTCATCCAGATTGATATTGCCGACGAAGAGATCGGCCGCAACCGCCCGGTCGACCTCGGCATTGTGGGTGATGCCAAAACGGTCTTGCGTCAGCTTATCAACGCTGGGGCTGACAATATCCAGGTGCCGGCCGACTGGACTCAGGCGCTGCGCGGCTATGACCAGCGGTCGCAGGCAAAATCCGAGGAGATCATGAACTCGGACGCCTTGCCCATGCATCCCCTGCGGCTGTGTAAAGAGGTCAGAGAGTTCATGGACCGGGACGCTATTGTGGTCGTTGACGGGCACGAGATTTTGAATTTTGCCCGCCAGTCGGTGCCTACCCACACGCCCGGCCACCGGGTCAACGCCGGTCCAAACGGCTGTATGGGGGTGGCCGCCGCCTTTGGTCTAGGGGCCAAGGTGGCCAAGCCGGGCACCCAGGTCATCGTGCTCAGCGGCGACGGTTCGTTTGGCATGAACGGGATGGAGATCGACACGATGGTGCGGCACGACATCCCGGCCCTGATTGTGATCAGCAACAATGGCGGCTGGGCCGGTCAAGGGGTGATGAACGCCGGGCGTGACCTGGGATTCAGCCGCTATGATGAGATGGCCAAGGTGTTTGGCGCGCACGGCGAGTTTGTCGAAAAACCCCAGGATATCCGGCCCGCCCTAGAGCGGGCGGCCGCCTCGGGCAAACCGGCCGTGGTCAACATCGTTGTTGATCCAAAAGCCCGCTCGTCAACGCAGTCGTTTGCCGCCTATCGGGCGATTTAAGCGCGTACAGGGCCGGTGTCGCCGGCGCGTGAAAAGTCGGTGTGCCGTCCCGTCCCTTTGACAACACTGATGAAGAGAAAACTCAAACGTCTCGATGACCCGCTGCTGCCGTTCATGCGTGATGAGTCAGAGCGCAGCGCACCGCTGCCGGCCCGGACCGTTGTCTTTCCGCCCGATCGTTCGATGGGGGAACTGTTCGTCCGTAAGGGCTTTGAGCCCGAGCTGTACTCCTTTTGGGAGAAGTCCGGGCGGGCCCAGGGGCCGATTGAGATCTCGGCCGGAAAGGAACTGCGTCTCAACGTTACCCCCCAGGCATCCACCGATTTATCTCCTCTGGCCGCCGTATCGTCCAACGGGCTCCAATACCTCCAGCTCTCCGGCACTCGTGTGGCAAACGCCGGGCTTGAACACATTAAGCATCTGACCGGACTGCGCGTGTTATGGCTCTACGACACCCGCATCAGCGACGCCGGTCTGCCCCTCCTGCAGGGCTTGAGCGGTCTCCGCGTCCTGAATCTGCGCAGTACCCTGGTCAGCAAGGGTGGCATCAATCAGATCCAGAAGTCCCTCAGCGGCTGCGAGATACGCCAGCCGTGGAGTTGAGCGTCCGCCACCACGGCATGTGCGGCCCGGCCCTGTCTGCACCTTTGCCCTTTGACTTTTGACTTTGCTCAGATACCCTCAGACCCACACAGGAGGGACAGCCATGTTCGCTACCAAGGTGGTGTGAAGACGGCGCGCTGAGTGTCAAAACAAAAGAGTTGCTCGCCGGGGCAACCGCCCATGTGACCCAGTGTCCGTACTGCATTGATGTACACACCAAACGGGTCGAAAAAGCCGGCGCGTCACCGGAAGAAATTGCTGAGCGGGGGGCTTTGCCCACAGCACGGTGGCGTCGAGCGTGCTGGAACGCGAATAATCCCCGGGTTGCCCAGCATCTCAAGTTCCACGATATTCCCCGCACGGCAGCAAACCCCGGGATCGCAGCCGCCCGCCTGGGGGCAGCTATGTTCAACGTCCACGCCGCGGGTAGGCCCGCCAGGATGCAAACGACTCGGACCGAGGTCCATGAGCGGTGTCGGACCGAAGGTTTACGCCGCCCAAGGTGAATGATGATGACCACCTCATCGGAAGAGATCAGCATTCACCTTTTCGCCGACCGACAGCGGAACGTCGGCCGGAAAACGGCTCAGACACACCCGGTGCCACTGGGCCGTGGCATCGCTGGTCGGCGCGTCAAAGCGGTAGACCACCTCACCCGGCCGCACAAAACCGAGTTCTTCGCGGACGATTGTTTCCAGAAACGCATCGTCGGTTTCCAGCCGCCCGATACAGTCCCGCAGCGCCTCATTTTCACGCAAGAGCGCAAACGCACCGGCCTCAAGGACTTCCCGCTCCTGGGCTAGGCCGCGCAGATGCAGCAGCCCCCGCCCGCCAAACACGGTGGAGATGCCGAGCGCAACATACAGGCCCAGGATCGCTGACAGCCGCAATGTCCGCAGGAACAGAAAGCGACGCACGGAGCGCATTGTAGGCACTGCCTCGCCCCGAAGCAAGGTGCGGGGGGTCAAGAGAGGAGACACGAGTATGAAGATCAAGTCTGTCCGGGGTCGAGAAATCCTCGACAGCCGGGGCAACCCGACCGTCGAGGCGGATGTGATCCTGAGCAACGGCCTGACCGGCCGCGCGGCCGCGCCCTCCGGGGCCTCAACCGGTGCCCACGAGGCGTGGGAACTGCGTGACCGCCGCCGAAAGCGCTACGCCGGAAAAGGCGTGCAAAAAGCGGTGGCCCATATCAACACCGTCATCGCCAAGGGTTTAGCCGGCAGAGACGCCAGCGACCAAGCCGGCATCGACCGGGTGCTGTGCGAGCTTGACGGCACGCCAAATAAAAAAAAGCTGGGGGCCAACGCCATGATTGCGACCTCCCTGGCGGTGGCCAAAGCGGCCGCGGCGGCCAGCGGCGTACCCCTGTACCGCTATCTGGGCGGCAGCCGGGCGCGAACCCTGCCGGTTCCGCTGCTCAACGTCCTGAACGGCGGCGCGCATGCCACCAACACCCTCGATATCCAGGAGTTCATGATTGTTCCGCTTGGGGCCACATCCTTTAGCGACGGCTTGCGGATGGGTGCCGAAGTCTTTCGCACCCTCAAAATAATCCTTGAGGCCAAGGGCCTGAGCACTGCGGTCGGCGACGAGGGCGGGGTGGCACCGGACCTGCGCTCCGACGAACACGCCCTCGATCTGCTGCTGGAGGCGATCACCAAGGCCGGCTATCAGCCCGGCCGCCAGATCGGGCTGGCGCTTGATGTGGCCGCCACGGAACTCTACCGGGACGGCGCATATGTCTTTCATAGATCGGGTGGCACCCAGCGCAGCGCCGACCAACTGGTCAAGCGCTATCAGAACTGGGCGGATCGCTATCCGCTGGTCTCGATTGAAGACGGGCTGGCCGAGGACGACTGGCAGGGCTGGCAGCTCTTGACCCAGACCCTCGGCCCGCACCTCCAGCTTGTCGGCGATGACCTGTTTGTCACCAATCCGCAACGCCTGGCGCGTGGCATCGCCCGGGGAGTGGCCAACGCCATCCTGGTCAAGGTCAACCAGATCGGCACCCTGACCGAAACCCTGGAAGCGGTCCGGCTGGCCCATACACACGGCTATGCGGCGGTGATCTCTCACCGTTCGGGTGAAACCGAAGATGCCACGATCGCCGACCTGGCGGTTGCCGTCAACGCCGGGCAGATCAAGACCGGCAGCGTGAGCCGTGGGGAGCGCACCGCTAAATACAATCAGCTGTTACGGATTGAAGAGCAACTGGGCAAGCGCGGCGTCTATCCGGGCAAAACCGTTTTTACCAGAACATCCCGATGAAACAGCGTCTGGCCAGCTTGTGTGCGGATGTCAGCTTCCCTGAACGGAATAAATTTACCGCACCGCTGTTGCTGATCCACGGCCTGTGGATGGGCAGCTGGATGTGGCACACCATCGCCCCGGCTCTGGCCCTGCGCGGCTGGGAATGCTGGGCGCTTGACCTGCGGGGCCGCCACGACAGCCGAGCGGCCTCGTGCATCGGCCAAGTTCGGCTGGAAGACTATGTTGAAGATGTCACCACTGCCGTGCAACAGCTGTGGGCACCGCCGGTGGTGTGGGGTGCCGATCTCGGTGCCCTGCTCGCCCTGCGGGCGGCCGCCCGTCTCCCCCCGCGGGCGGTGGTGTGCAGCTCCCCGCTCCTGCCCTGTTCATGGCTGCCCGGAGCACGGCCGCCGCTGCCCCTGGTCCGGCTGCCGGCTCTGCCGGCTGTGCTGTGGGGTCGACCTCTGCCGCCCCCCCGGCCCGGCATCGCTCGGGAGTTTCTGTTCCCCGGCTTGCGCCCCGACCTCCAGGCCGAGTTGCAGCGACAGCTTATCCCCGATTCCGGCCTCGTGGCGCGGACGCTGAGCCGCGAGCCGCTCACTCAGGATCAGCCGAGCTGTCCACTCCTCGTCGTCTATGGCGGAGCGGACTGCATGAGTTCAGCGGCCGCCTGCCGGGCCTTGGTCCACGCTTTCGGGGCAGACCAACATAGCTATCCAGACCTCGGCCACTGGCTGTACAGCGGTCCATCAGCCATCGCGCTGGTCCGTGATGTGCATCGCTGGATTATTCGGACCCTGGGTGAGCCCCTGCTGGTTCCGCCCGAAGAGGACAACGCGTAGGCTCGCCGGCTGGCCTGGGCGTTGTCCCTCCGCTACACTGCTCCGGGCAGGCGTGGGGCGCGATGCTGCAGATTACCGACCTCTCTCTGGCATTTGGCCGGCAGGCACTCTTCCGTCGGCTCAACTGGCAACTGCGCCGGGGTGACCGGGTCGGTCTTGTCGGCCCCAACGGCGCGGGCAAAACAACCCTCTTTCGACTGATTATGGGTCAGATCGAACCGGACCGCGGACACATCCGGCGCGGCCGGGAGACCAGCCTCGGCTATCTGCCCCAGGAAGGCGTGCCGATTGTCGGGCACAGTCTGTTTGAGGAAGCCCGGTCCGGCCTGCCCGAGCTGAGCGCTATTCGGCGCGAGTTGGCCCGCCTGCATGCTGTCCTTGAGACCGGGCACCACACCCAGACAACCGACGAGTTGGCCCGCTACGGCCAGCTCCAGCACCGCTTTGAGGAACTGGACGGCTTTCGGGCCGATGCCGAGGTGGCCAAGGTGCTAAACGGTCTGGGTTTTCGCCAGGAACAGTTTGGCTGGGCAACCGAAGTCTTCAGCGGCGGCTGGCAGATGCGTATCGCGCTGGCCAAGCTGCTGCTCCAAGGCCCGGATATTCTGCTTTTGGACGAGCCGACCAACCATCTCGACCTCGCCTCCGTGCTGTGGCTCGAAGGCTATCTGCGCGCCTATGCCGGCAGTGTCATCATCGTCTCCCACGACCGGAGGTTTCTTGACCGGACCGTCACCCGCATCGCCACCATCCACCGCCACGGCCTGAGCGACTATGTGGGCAATTACTCGGCCTTTGAGCGCCAGTTCGCCCAGACGCTGGAAGCCGACCGCAAAGCCTACGAGGAACAGCAGGCCGAGATCGAACGCATCACTCGTTTTATCAATACCTTCCGCTATAACGCGCGCAAAGCCGCTCAGGTCCAGAGTCGTATCAAACAGTTAGAGAAAATGGAGCGTCTGCCGGCCCCTCACACCGTTCCGAGCGGCGTCCGCTTTCACTTCCCACGCGCCCCCCGCAGCGGCCGGGTCGTGCTGGAGCTGAAAGGGGTGGCTAAACACTACGAGCAGGTCCAGGTCTTCACCAGGCTTGATCTGACTATTGAGCGCGGCGACCGGATTGCGCTCCTCGGCCCGAACGGGGCCGGCAAATCCACCCTGAGCCGTCTGCTGGCCGGGGTAGAAGCGCCGAGCCACGGACAGCGCGCACTGGGGCATCAGGTGGCACTCGATTTCTACGCCCAGCAGCAGGCCGATAAGCTCAACACCGAGCGGACGGTGTATCAAGAGATTGCGAGCGGGGCGGCGTTCGACATCGTCCCCCAACTGCGAACCTTGCTGGGGACGTTTTTGTTTTCTGGCGAGGCGGTTGACAAACGGGTGGCAGTGCTGAGTGGAGGCGAAAAAAGCCGGCTGGCCCTGGCCAAAATGCTGCTCCAGGCCTCAAACTTTCTGATCCTGGACGAACCCACCAACCATCTGGACCTGCGGACCAAGGACGTGCTGAAACAGGCTCTCCAGCAGTTCACCGGCACCTTCGTGGTGGTCTCACACGACCGTGACTTTCTGGACGGTCTGGTGACCAAGGTGATAGAAATGCAGGACGGTCGGCTGGTCATGTACCCAGGGTCGTTTGCCGCGTTTCTGGCGCGGAAAGAACGCGATGTGGACGGGGAAGGGCACGGGACAAAGACTGACCAGAGCGGCGCACAGGAGCTCGTGAGCGCTATCCGGCAGGCAAAGCGGGGCAAGGCGCGGTATGCGCGGCAGAAGGCCGACCGGGCCGAACGCTCCAAGCGGGAGCGTCGCCTGGCAGAAGCCGAACGGCGTATCGCCGGACTGGAGGAACGGCGGCGAGAGATTGAGACGCTGATGGCGGACGGCAGCGTATACAGCACGTCTCAGCGGGCTAGGCAGACCGCGGCCGAGTACGAAACGCTCAAGGCGGAACTGGAACAACACTATGCAAGCTGGACCGAGCTGGCCGAGGAGTTGGACGGCGAAGCCGGCTGAAAGGACAGACACAATGCGCATCGGACTTGGACTGCCGCCGCTGGGTATGGCGATGGACCTCTGCACAGAGATTGTCCAGCGGGCCGAATCGGCCAATTTTGACAGTGTGTGGGTCGGCGAAGCCTGGGGCACCGAAACCTGCACAATGGTCGGTGCGCTGCTGGCCCGCAGCCAGCGCATTCATGTTGGCACCGGCATTGTCTCCCTCTACCTGCGCCCACCGACCCTGACCGCGATGCAGGCCGCCACCCTCAACCTGATTGCGCCGGGCCGGGCCCGGCTCGGCCTGGGGGTCAGCACCCGCAACATCAACACCTTCCACGGCCTGGCCTGGGACTTTCCGCTGACCCGCACGCGCGAGTACGTCGCCCTGCTGCGCCGGCTGCTGGCCGGCGAGCGGGTCAGCCATGAGGGACGATTTTATCGGCCCCACGGGTTTCAACTCAGCGTCCCGGCCCCACACCAGCTGCCCATTTATCTGGCCGCGGTGAACCCCAAGATGCTGCAACTGGCCGGCGAGATTGCTGACGGCGTGCAACTCGCCTGGCTGCCGGCCCGGCAGGTCCCGTACTCGCTGGCCGAGATCGCCACGGGGGCCAGGCGCGCCGGCCGGCGCTTGGAAGATATTGATGTCGGCTGTTACATCCATACCATGGTGACCGACGACCGGGAGCGGACGCTTGAGCAGATGCGGCGTATCCTGGCCGGCTACTGTCAGGCCAACACCTATATTCAGGGGTTCCGGCGCTTTGGCTATGGCGAGATTGTGGACCAAGTTCATGCCTGTTGGAAGGCCGGCGACCGGGCCCAAGCCCAAGCCGCCATCCCCGACACGATGGTCGAAGACCTGTACATCTTTGGCACGGCCGAGGAGTGTCACACCCAGCTTAGGGCTTTCACCCAGGCCGGGCTGAGCCTGGCCGTGGTTGCCGCTCTGCCAAGCAGCCGTCTCACCCCGGACGAACTGCGGACCCTGGTTGACGCATTTGCTCAGTAAACCGGGCTTGTCACCGCCCCGGCAAAACAACAGACTGGGCTGACAGGGAGGAATGCGCAATGCCAACACACACCAGCGCCCAAGATGTCCGGCGGATCAACCCCCAGGCGTTGCACGCCCGTATGGCCGGCGGCGAGGCGGTTATTCCGATTGACGTGCGGACCACCGATGCCCGCCTGTTCCTGCCCGTCCAATTGCCGAACGCGCGCTGGCTGCCCATAGCCGGGATCGTCCAACGGGCGCACAGCTTGCCCCGGGAGGCCCTGATTGCGCTGTATTGAACCTGACCCGGGGATGCGAGCAGCGCCCGGGCGGCGCTGTGGTTACAAGCCGAAGGCTTTCAGTCGGTTGCGGTTCTGGCCGGCGGCCTGAGCGCTTGGCGAGAGGCCGGGTATCCGACCGTCGCCCTGAATCAGGAGCAGACCCCCGCCCCTCACGGCGTTTCAGAGCCGTCGTCCGCGGTCCAGACGCCGAGCCATGCCCATACGTTTTTGCCCGGTTTGGCGCGGAGCCATCTGTCGCAGGGCAACACGCCAATCAGAAAGGAACTCACCGTTGTCTTTGTTGACATTGCCAACTCCACCTCCACGCTGGTCAACCAGCCTCCGGAACGCGCCCTGGATTTAGTCCAAGGTTTTATGGCCCTTGTGACCGAAATCGCCCTGGAAAACTGCGGTGATGTCAAAGACTATGAGGGCGACGGTGCGCTGCTGTATTTTGAATCGGTGACGGAAGCCGTGCAGGCCGCCCTGGACGTCCGCAAAGCCCTGTCAGACACTCGGCCCGAGCACATGGCCCTCCAGGCCCGCATCAGTCTCAACCTCGGCGACATCATCATTGGCGTGGTCGGCGTGGCCATGCGTCGCTCGGTCACCCTGATCGGCCCGAGCATCAATCTGGCTTCACGGCTGCTCAAGCACATCCCGCCCGGCGGGATCATCGCCACCGAAGCTGCCCTAGACCGCCTCAGCCACGAAACCCCGGCTCTGGCCGCGCGGTTTCAGCCCCTGGACCGCCGCCTGGAACTCAAGGGTTTTGAGAACGAATATGTCACCACTTTTCATATCCCCTAGTTGGTTGTCGGTTTTGGGGTTGAGAGCGCTGTTCATTGCGTAGCGATTCAATGATCTGACGCTCTGCCGCACCGGTTGAAACATGTCCGTGATACGGCTGTTTCGAGTGGCACAGGAGACAGAGAACGGCGATATTCTCCGGTCTATTATCCCGGGTAACGCCGTTCTTGTGGTGACAGTGAAGCAGACGGCGATGGGCGGAAAGGTTCACGACACACTCATCGCAACGCCAACCCCGTTGATGCCTGAGCTTGGTTGACAGGCGGGGCCAATTTTTGGCATAACCTGCCGGGAGTGCTGTCAGGGCCGTATGCAGGGGTCTTACAGAAAAGAAGGTCGTAAATTCCGCAAAAAAGTCCTGAAGCGAGAATTCTTTCCATAATTTGTCGCTTCTCGAAGACGCATATCCTTTCCAGTTCAATTGTCCAAGGCAGTTCTTGCAGACGTATAGAGGGGCTTCAAATGGCACTACCGCCCCATTTGAAGCCCTGGCTTCCACAAGAAATTTTCCGTCCTGTCTGTCCGTCATGACATACCGATTAAAGCGCCCTCCTGTGCGCATATCCCTTATGGTTTCACATTCGGCGACATGAAACCTCCTGGCGTTTTTTGGATCGCCCAAAAGTGTATATTTATCCTGCCTGGTATCTTTGATGTAGATGACGATCTGTTCGCCCTTATGTGTAAGCAGATCGTCGTACGGTTTAACTTCGTCAAGATTCTTTACCTCTATGCCGCGCCGAAGCTCTCGCCTCAGTTTCTCCCTTTCCTCCCTTTCTTTTCTTTGCCGCGTTGTTTCATAGGGTGGGAGCCGCCAAGACGAAAGACTCGCGCCCATGCGGTTCACCAACGCTTGAAGTTCTGGAAAGTCTATCATTCTATTGTCTCCAGAACTCTGACAATCTGTTCCTTGGTATTGGTGCGGACCCTGAATTCAACGCGTCGCGAGCTGGGCTTATCCTCTGTGGAATCCCGGAAAATCAGACGGCTGGAAGAAAGGCCGTTGGCGGTAATCAGCCCGCGCGCCCAGTCCTTGTACGGCTCAACCAACGGCAGCCCGAGACAGTATTCCAAAACCGTTCTGGTCCTGGCTTGCGAAAGTTCCATATTCCTGAAATACGCTTCGTCCCTGGTTGTGGCCCCCTCCCACTCGGACGATGTGTGGCCCTCAAGGCGAACTTCCGCAATCGCGCCCTTGAACTGAGACAGTACGTTGAGATAGCGAGGGAAAAATTCGGCCAGGATGAATTTGAAATCGGGTTTCAGTGCCGCGGTTGCCGAGTCAAACAAAATCTCAGGAGCCTTAAAACGTATAGACAAGGTATTCCGGTCCAGTTCTGCGTACCATCTCGGCAGCTCGTTCTTGAACTCCTCATTCAACGCCTCGTAGATTTCCACCTCCGAGTCTTTCCAGGCGACGACAATGTTCCGAATCTTGGACTGGATTTCGACAATAGGCCGGATATAGGTGATAGCAATAAACAGAAAAATGACCATCAGGCCGGCCATCAGGTCGGCAACAGACATCCAGTGCTCGTCGTCAGACGATGCACGGCGACCAAACAGCTTTTCCACCGTCATCATGCGCCTGGTCTCTGCGCCATCTGAACCACCTTATGGAGCTTTTCGGTCAGGGGACCGTAGTCTTCGACGAATTTTTCAGACAGCGACGCCAGCTTTTGTCCCATGCTCTGGATACTCTCGTGCAGCGTCCGCTCCATTTCCTGGTTCAGTCTGCCAAGCTGAGCTTCGATCCCGGAAGCCGCCCTTGACAGAGCATCCTTGAGGGCGTCCTCGAATTGCTGGTGGGACTGCTGAGAGTGCTCCAGGAGCGTGTCGAAGCCCCGGTGAAGCGCGTTGTGAGCCTCCTGCTGACGCTGGAGGGCATTGTCAGACCGCTCAACCGATTCTCCGAGCCGGTCTGTCAGTTCTTTGAGTTTGTCGTCAATCACGGGGAAAGCCGCTATAGCCTTGTCCTTCAGTTCCGCAACGGTTGTCAGATGTTCGTCCAGCCCCTTCAGAATGTCCCGCAGGCTTTGCAGGGTCTCAGGAATCTGCCTCGTGTGGCCTGCAATCTCGCCGAGTGCTTGTTCTGAAGCCTCGGTTGCTTGAACCGCTTTCTCAAGCCGACTTTCCAAAGCCTCGACGTGCTCCCGATAATTGTCTTGCCAAGCCAGGAGCTTCCCCACCGCTTCGTTAAGCTGCTTGAAATTGTCGCCGAACTGTTCATTCAGTTGTGTGTTGAAGTCGCGAATGACCTGTTCAAGAGCTTCAATGAGAGCCTGTGAATTATTCTTGGCCATAGTCTCCGCGAATTGACGAAACTCTGTTATCAACTCTGTCTGGCCGTCTTGGAAATCCGTTCTCAATTTTTGGACCTGGGTAAGAAGGCTGCTGTCGCTATCGGCAGAAATTGACTTGCGTAAATGTTCAAGCGAATCGCGTTCTTGGGCTGCCGCTGTGTCGATTCCTTTTTGAATAGCGATCAGGGTGGCATGGATAGCCTCCGGCGTGACCTCTGCTTCTTCCGTATCGGCCCCCGGCGTGGTCGCTTGCACGGCTTTTAGAATGATTGATGCAGCCAAGCCGATAATACTGCTCAGGAATGCGATCTTGAGCCCAGCCAATAACTGAGGGACGCTTGCATCAATGTTCCTCACGTCAAAATCAAGGAGCCCGATCGCAACCCCGACAAAAGTGCCAAGGACGCCCAAGGTGGCCAGTAAGGTAGGGCCGGAACGCTCTAGCCCCCCGAAACGCTGGAAGCGTCCCACAAATCGGGCCAACAAGGCCAGAATCAAAACCAAGCCAATGACCAACGCGAAAGAGAACGCGATTGAGTCTTCCACAATTGCCATAGGCAATCGCCATAGCATGTCCATGCTTTTCTCCCGCGTTACCCGTAGTGAATGGCCGCAACCAGCCGAACTTCTCGGGACAACTCGGCCGGCTGCTGCGAAAGGACAGGACCTAGCCGACCAGCCGGGTCAGGATGCGCTCGTATTCCGCGTTGTCCGCGGCCTCAACGCTGACGGTGTGGATATCAACCCCGCACTCTTCCTGGGCCTGCATCCGCTCAAGGCAGGCTTCAACCGGGCCGGCACACAAGGTGTCATTGACGAGCTCGTCGCCGACCGCCTCGGCCGCGGCGCGTGAGCCGTTCTGCCAGGCACTTTTGACCTTCTCGACCGTCTCGCCATAGCCCAGCCGGGTCAGTTGGGCGGCATAATAGACCCCCATCCGGCCAATGTAGAAGGCCGCTGTGCCGGCGTGAGCGGCCCGCGCCTTGTCTGCGTGCGGGGTGACGGCCACCGCGCTCGGCGCGCGGACCGAGACGGCGTTGACCGGCCGACCGGCAGCGACGCTCATGCTGCGCACGGTGCCGATTTCCGCCTTGAGCTGCTTCATCGGCAACCAGATCGGCAACCAGCCGTCCGCCAGCTCGGCGGTCAGCTTGAGGCTTTTGGCGTTCAGGGTCGCCAGATAGATGGGAATCTGGTTGCGCACCGGCGGAAAACGCAGGGTAAAGCCGCGCTGCAAATTGAACAGTTTGCCCTGGTAGTTCAGCTTCTCGCCCTTCATCAGGGTGTTGATGATCTCGATGTACTCCTTGAGCCGGGTGCGCGGTGGCTCAAAGGGCACGCCATGAAAGTGCTCAATCACCTGCGCCCCGCTCGTCCCCAGACCAATAATCATCCGCCCGCCGGACAACTCGTCCAGGGTTGCAAAATGCTGAGCCAGCGCGGCCGGGGTGCGGGAGTAGATGTTCACAATCCCGGTGCCGAGCTGAATGTGTTTGGTCTCGTAGGCCAGGACCGAGAGAATCGTAAAGGCGTCCCGCCCCCAGGCCTCGGGAATCCAGACCGAGTGGACCCCGGCCGCGTCGGCAATTTTCACCCGTTCAATAATCGCGGGGTAATCAATCCTGCCCTGCCAATCAATGCCAACCGAAATGTTATGTGTCATTGTTCCTCCTTCCCTCGGCCGGACCGTAGCACAAGCCGCGGCAAGGAACGAGTCGAGACGGGCGTCGCCAGCTTGACAATCGGCCAGCCCTGGACTAATTGGGCCAGCATGAATCTCGAAACACTATCCCGACGACTCCAGGTCCTCGAAGATACCGAAGCGATCAAACGTCTCAAAGCCCGCTACTGCGCTTTTTGTGATGACGGCTATGACCCGGACGGCATCGCCGGTCTGTTTGTCGAAGACGGGGTGTGGGACGGAGGAGAGGTATTTGGCACCTGCGCAGGACAGGCGGCCATCCGCAAGTTTTTCTCCGGTGCCCCACACCAGCTCCCCTTTGCCCTCCACTATGTCATGAATCCGCGGATTGAGGTCCACGGCGATACGGCTACCGGCAAATGGTATCTGTTCCAGGCCTGCACCTATGCCAAGCATACGCAGGCCGTCTGGGGGGCGGCGACCTACACCGAAGCCTATGTGCGGGTGAACGGCGAGTGGAAGTTTCAGCGTCTCAGCGTCACCCCCAGCTTTTGGACGCCGTATGAGCAGGGCTGGGAGAAGAAAGCCTTTGTCCAGGCCCGGCAACCTGGAGCTGACTGCTGACCGTATAATAGCCCCGCTCCGGCGGGACCTGAAAAAACGCGGCCAAGGCTTGGGCTGCGCGCGGAAAAAACGCGCCCGGCTCGTCAGCCGCCCGCATCGCCTCGGCCGAGGTCCACAGGCTCAGGCCAAGGCCGCTTCCGGCCTGTCGCTTCAGTTCGGGCAGCAGCGTTTCGGTATACACTGCCAGCGCCTCGTCAAGCCGGGTGCCGGCTATCGGCAGGCTCAGCGTGCGGGCCACCCGTCCGCCGATATGCCGGCCGGCCTCGACACACACCTCATAGTGGACGGGCGTCGGCGGCCGGGCCAGAAAGGGCAGCAGCATGGCCGACAGGATGCGCTGGCTGGGCGGCTGCGAGCGCCGCAGTTCGTCCGGCCCCTCCCACAGCGAGACCAGCAGACCGCGCTGTGAGGCCCCATCGGTCAAGGCCAAAGCGCCGCCAAACCCCCGGCGCTTGAGCAGCTCGGGAACGGCGCTCTTCTGATATACGGTCAAAAAGTCGTCTATAGAGTCCGGCTTGAAGTGCAGCGGAATAACACGCGCGTACATGGCTGACACAATCTCCTGTCAATCGCTCAACACGCCCCGGATGAGCTCCCCAGCTGATTCCCTCGGCCTGGCGTCCGGTCCTCGCCACATGTCTCCTGAGCTTTCCACCACTGTCCCAGCCCACGGCCGGCTTGTAAAGTCCCGGCAGCGCCCTGTCGCACTTGACTTTCACCCTCAGCTGGCAGACAAGGGAACAGGAGGGAATGCGCATGAAAACCAGAGGCGTCTCACACATTGCGGTCGGCGTCCGGGATATGGACAAGTCCCTGGCCTTCTACCGGGACCTGCTGGGTTTTGAGGTCGTCCGAGACGAAATCCAGCCCACCCGGGGCACGGTGCTGCCGGCCCTGTATAAAGACCCCCACGACCAGCGCCGGGTGGCCACCCTGTACTGGAAACGCGGCAAAGACGAGGCGTTTCTGGTCCTGTCGGAACACTCTGATAGGCCGGTCAGTGGCGAGCCGATCAAGCTTGACCAGATCGGCGTCCACCATTTTGCTTTCTGGGTTGAAGACCTGCCGGGCGTGTATGAGGAGTTGAAAGCCAAAGGGGCCGAGTTTGTCGTCCCGCCCAGTAAGGCCAAGACCGCGGACGGCACGTTTCACAGCGCCTTCCTGTGCGACCCGGACGGCATCCTGGTCCAGTTGGACGAGCTGCTGGAAGAGGAGAGCTGAGTGACGCGGAGGGAATGGCTGGTGAAGTGCCGCAGCCCAAGATTCTTGAATCAGCACCGGAGTGTCCGCCCATGAGTCACGAGTACGACTTCATTGCCACCGCCTACCGAGACTCCAAACGCCTGCCGTGGCGCAAATACATAGAAGAATATACTCTGTTTGAAACCCTGGGAGACATTCGGGGCAGGCAAGTGGTGGACTTGGCCTGCGGCGAAGGGTTTTACACCCGCAAAATCAGGCAAGCCGGGGCCGCGCACGTCACCGGGGTGGATATTTCTGGTGAAATGATCCGGCTGGCAGAGGAAGAAGAACGGGTTCGCCCGCTCGGCTGTGCCTATCTGCATCAGGATGTGGCAGACCTGGAACTCGAGGCGGTTGAGGTCGTGGTGGCCATGTATCTGCTGAATTATGCCAAGACCGGAGGCGAACTCCTGCGCTTCTGCGAGGCCGCTTCCAGGGTCTTACGGCCCGGAGGGCGCTTTGTCGGCTTCAACGATAACGTGCGGCTGCCGCCGGCTGAAACCGACTCCTGGGCACAGTACGGCTTTGAGAGAAGCTGCGCCCATCCTCCCGCAGAGGGGGACGCGATTGAGTACCGGTTTACCAACGAAGACGGGCGGCAGTTTGCCTTCAGGAACTTCTTTCTGACACCGGAGACCTACCGGGCCGCCTTTCACCAAGCCGGCTTTGCCGATTTTCAGTGGGTCGGCCCCTATCTACACCCTTCCCAGCGGGATGACCCGTTCTGGGACGCCTTTATGGCCAAGCCACCGGTCACTGGCTTCACGGCCGCAAAAGCATAAACGCGGCTTTTCAGACCCCAAAAAACTGCACCGCATTCTCGCCCAGGATTTTATCCACCGAGGCCGGTGATAAGGTCTGGAGCGCCGTGCGGGCTTTGGCAACCGGCTCGACAAAGCCCTCGGCGTGCGGGTAATCCGAGCCAATGAAAAACTTGTGGTCGCCGAGCAACTCAATCATATAGGGCAGCAGGCGTTCTTCCGGGTCTGCCCCAATCCAGATATTCCGCTCAAAATACTCGCTGGCCGGCCGCTTCATCTGGCAGGTATGGCCCATATAGCTGTAGCGATAATCGAGCCGGTCAACCCACTCAACAACCCAGCCGCTGGCCGCCTCAATCGTGGCTACCCGCAGCCGCGGGAAGCGCTCAAATACCCCGTCGTAGACCATCGTGGTCAGCGCGATACGCGGGTCCTGGATGGTGTTCATGCTGAGGTACATGAAGCCTGGCCGACGGTCTTCGTACCAGTCGTGGCCGACATAGTTGCGATGCACAACCAGATGAAGGCCAACAGCCAGGTCCAGTCCTTCGGCGCTGGCCCAAATCGGATCAAAATCAGGACAGCCAAAGCTCTTGCCCTCAACCGGGAGTGCGCCGACAAACACCGCTCGCACCCCGGCCCGGGCCAGACGCTCAAGTTCCTGGACGGCCGCCGGTGGATGACGCAGGGAGATGTGGCCGACCGGAAAGAGCCGCTTCCGATGGGGAGCGCACACCTCCAGGGCCCAGGTGTTGTAGGCCCGGCAGTGGGCCGCGGCCAGTTCGGGGTCGGTGACTTGGCCCTCCCACAGCAGACCCAGGGTGGGATAGATGAACTGACAGGCCATGCCCTCCCGGTCAAGGAAGGCGACACGGGTACCCATGTCTTCGAGGCTGTTGTTGAAGGCCGCGGAAAAATCAAAGTGGCCCAGGCCCGAGCCTTCCTCCTTTTGGCCGTAGCCCACGCCCACCCCGAGCATCTGTTCCATGCTGAACTCGCCAACCCCGCGAACCTGTTTGTCTTCATTGACCAGCATGATGTAGCGACCGTCGGCCTCCTGGCGAAAGCGTAAACACCGTGGCCGGTACTGCGGTTCGATGTAACGCTCCCACAGGTCAAGCGGCTCCATGAAATGACTGTCGGCATCAATAATCCGGCTCATGGGGTGCGTCTCCTGGACAAGGAAAAATCGGGGGCGGATAAGGGGTGGGCAAGACAGGCCGGGAGCAGGGCCGACCCGCCCCCGCAGCCTGCCGCTTAGGCGGCTTTGAGTTGAACCTTGCCCGGGCTGAGTTGGCATGTAAACATCTCGCCGCCCTTCATGATGACCTCCAGCTTGTTGCGATCCTGGAGGACGGTGATGTCTCTGGCCGGATTGCCGTTGACCACCAGCAGGTCGGCCAGCTTACCGGCCTCAATTGATCCCAGCTCGTCCTTCATGCCCATCAGGTCCGCGCCGTTGACCGTCGCCCAGCGAATGACATCCAGCGGACTGATGCCCGCGCCTTCGACATAGGCTTCGAGTTCTTTGGCATAGTCGCCGTGGGGCATGATCGAGATACCGAAATCATCCCCAACCAAGAGCTTGACGCCGGCTGTATTGGCCTTGGGCAGCATCTTGGCAAAGTTGTCAACCCCACGGCTCATGCCCTCAATCTCGTCCCACATGACCTTGCCGCTGCGTTTGTGCTCCTCAACCACCATCCACGGGAAGTACAGGCTGGGCGTCAGGAACGTCCCGTTCTCGACCATCAGGTCAATGCATTCTTGGTCTAAACGGTCGCCGTGGTCAATCAGATCGACCTTGGCCTTGATGGCGGCCTTGATGCCTTTGGTGGAGCAGATATGGCCGCGGATCTTTTTGCCCCGTTCGTGGGTGGCGTTGGATGCCGCCTCAATCTCGTCCTGACTCATGGTCATGGTCTCGATCGGCCAGGGCAAGCCGTGCCCGCCGGTCGGGTACAGCTTGATGATGTCCACGCCCTGTTTGATCTCGCTGCGGACGGCCTTGCGGAACTCGGCCGGGCCGTCACAGATATGGGCCAGCCCTTCCATCTTGAGGTTCCAGAATGACGGATGGCTATCAACCGAGTCACCGGTCGTGACCACATCGCGGCCGCCGGCCATGAAACGCGGGCCGGGAATCAGCCCCGCATTGATCGCCTTCTTGAGCGAGACGTCGATATTGTGCAGTGTCCCGGCCCCGACCGCGCCGGTGAAACCGCTGCGCAGCAGCAACTCGGCGTTTTTGGCCGCAATCAGCGCCAGATGGGTCGGGTGGTATTTCATATCAATGTCGTTCAGATCGCTGATATTGGCGTAAGCCACATGGTAGTGGCTCTGGACCATGCCCGGCATCAGCGATTTGCCATTCAGATCATATACCGTGTCTTGAGCGGTCGGTTTGGGCACCCGCCCGCCCACCCCCACCGCACTAATGCGCTTGCCCTCAACCACCACGGTGGCGTTGGCTTTGGGTCTGTGGAGCCCGTCAATCAGATTTGCCCCGCGAAAAAAAGTCCGTCCCATACTGCCCTCCTCTGAACTGGTCTGGCCTGTCTGTGCTCTGACACCAGCCTCTCTTATCAGCCTCTCGCCTCGGCTTGTCAAGCGAAAGACGAATGCTTACAGGTCTTGGACCGCCGGCGCGACCTCCGTGGCAAAGCGGGCCATCGCGGCCATGACTTGTGTATGCGGGACCTTGCCGCCAGGATTAAACCAGCAGATCAGCTCCCGCATGTTGAGCCGCTCATGGAGTGCCCTGATGCGCTCAATACACGCGGCCGGCGAGCCAAAAACTGCCATGTTCCCGGTCATCGTCTCAAAGCTCAGGCTGTCCACATTTTTCTGGACTTCCTGCAGATAGCGGTAGCTGTCTGAGCCGCTCTCGGCGTCCACGGCCGCCCGGACCATGCCCGACACGCTCTGGAAATAATTGTTCAGGCTGGGCTCAATCGCGTCTTGGACCTCGGCCAGACTGTCGCCCGGTCGCATGAAGAACATAGTCGAGACATCCGGCCCGGCCTCACCGTTTGCGCGTGGACCAGCCGCCCAGGCTTCCCGGTAGCGGTCAACCTGATCATACATACGGGGCAGCGGGTTGGTGACCGAGGCGACAAAGATCGGATAGTGCTGCTGGCCGGCAAACACCGCGGTCTCCGGGCTGTTGGCGGCGATCCGCAGCGGCGGGTGAGGCTTTTGGAGGGGCTTGGGAACGACACTCGTCTCGGGGATGTGGTAGAACTGCCCGTCATACGAGAAAGACTCGGTCGTCCAGGCTTTTTTGATGATCTCCAGCGACTCTTCAAACCGCTGGCGGCTCTCCTCGCGGGAAGCGCCAAAGCCGGCAAAGTGGAGCGGGATTGCGCCTCGGCCAACGCCAAACTCCAGCCGTCCGTCGCTCAGAATGTCTACGGTTGCGCCGTCCTCGGCACTCCGTAAGGGGTGCCACAGCGGCAGCAGGCTGACAGCGATGCCGAGCCGAATAGTGCGGGTTTTCTGGGCAATGGCGGTGGCCACAATCAGGGGCGAGGACAAGATCGAGAAGGGTTTATAAAAATGCAGCTCAGCCAGCCAAGCGCAGCCGAAGCCAAGCTCGTCGCCGTACTGGACCTGTTCAATCGTCTCTCGGTAGCGGACGACGGCGGACTGGTCGTCCGCGCACGGGAGTTGGTAAAAAAGGCCAAATTTCACAGCGTCCCTCCTTCACTGTCTGTTGCATCTCACCGATCGTAGCGACACCACACTCGTTTTGAACATGCCGCTGTCCGGCCTGTCAAGCCGCCGGTCCAGCCTCGCTTGTGCCCCCCGCCCGGCCTAGGTTATAGTCTGCGAGCGACCGAACATCACCAACAGGGAGGAAGTATGGCAAAAGCACCGGCCAGGAAAAGAGCCACCCCGAAAACTGCGGCCTATCGAAAGGGCCTTGCGATCCGTAAGAAGCTGAGCGGGAAACGCTACGGCGGGTCGACCACCGCGCTGGCAGAACTGTCGCCCGATTTGGAGGACCTGCTGAACGAGGTCGTGTTTGGCAAGGTCTGGGGGGCGACCGGGCCTTGAACTCAAGCTGCGCAGTGTGGCCGTAATCGCGGCCCTGACCTCCATGCAACGCCTGCCACAGCTCAAAGCCCATATCGCCAACGGCCTCAACATCGGCCTGAGCAAGGAAGAGATCATCGAGATCCTGATGCAGATGGCTTTCTACGCCGGCGTGCCGGCCGCGGTCAACGCCTTTCAGGTTGCCAAGGAAGTCTTTGACGCCGAAGGCATCTAAGCGCCCTGGGCCGTTGGCGAGCAAGCCGGGTATGGAGCTCACCACCTGGACGCTCAACACCGCCCGCTTTCTGCGTGTGCTGGGCGGCATGGTAGCGGTCGGTGACAAGCTGCAAAACTCGCTCAGCAAAGAGGTACCGCCGCCCCAGGAAGATGTGGCCGGCGATATCGTTGTCACCGAGCTGAGTCCGCTGGTCCGGGCCGGGAAACTCCGCGTTGAGCGCGTCAGCTATGCCGAGGGGCGTGGCAACCTCATCATTACCTACCCGGGCCGCAGCACCCGCACGGTCGCCTTTGTCGGGGCGCATCTTGATGTCGTGCCGGCCGACCCGGCCGAGTGGCAACGTCCGCCGTTTCAGCTCCACATTGAGGGCGACCGCTTATACGGCCGGGGGGTCACCGACTGTCTGGGACATGTGGCGGTCCTGACCGATCTGTTTCGCCAACTGGCCGAGTCGGAAGTCCGTCTCGACCGGACTGTTGTCGGCGTCATTATCGCTAACGAAGAACTCTCGCGGGTCAGCGGTATCGGCATCGGCAAGCTGGTGCAGGACGGCAGGCTCACGCACCTCAAAAACGGGCCGGTGTACTGGCTCGATAGCGCCGACTTCGGGCCGACCCTGGCGACCGGCGGCATGGCACCGTGGCGGCTGGTGGTGGAGGGCAAGGTCTCCCACTCCGGTTTTCCGCAGGACGGGATTAACGCCGCCGAGCTGGCCTTTGAGGTAACCCGGGCCTTGCAGCGCTGGTTTTATGAGCACTATCCGCCCCATCCCAAAGAGCGGGAGTACGGCTTTCGGGCCCCCTCCTCGCTCAAGCCGACCCGGGTCACGGTTCACAACGACAGCCTGACCAAGATTCCGGCCACCGCGGTGGTGGAGGGCGATATCCGTCTCACGCCGTGGTATTCCCCCCACGAGGTCCGCGACGGAGCCACGGCGTTTATCACCACGCTCGATATCCTGAAGCTGCCCACGCTCGGGCCGAGCCGCTACCGGCTGGGACCAAGCGAGGTCGGGACGGTCAAACTGGAGAGCATTGGCGCGCCGGTCGGCGGCATTGCGTGCGACCGCAGCTCGGTCGGCTACCAGGCC
Organism: uncultured Binatia bacterium (SeqCode); assembly: GCA_965200965.1. Lineage (GTDB taxonomy): Bacteria > Desulfobacterota > Binatia > Bin18 > Bin18 > JAAXHF01. Next base: position 1,471,160 of record OZ241744.1, on the reverse strand, counting down.
CTGGCTGAGGCAGTGACTGCGGTGCGGCCCGACTCCCGTCCGTTTTCAGTGACGGGCGGTCTGCCCTATGTGCGGATGCTGCAAACACACGGTTTTGATATTCAGATTACCGGCTTTGGCCGTCTGGACACCTATCACGCGCCGAACGAATTTGCCGAACTCACCCATATGCGCCAAGGCTTCCAGATCTTATGTCGTATCCTGGCCCACTTCGGCTAGGGCTCCACAGGAGGGAAGCTGCGATGAGTGAACCCCACACGATTGTCTTTCTCTACTCCCGGCGCTCCGTGCCGCAACAGATCCTTGACATGGCTGCCGCCCAGACACCGTCGGGTTTCCGTCTTGAATTGCTCGAACAGGACGCGCCAGCCGAGCGGCGGCGCGAAAAAATCGCCCAGGCCGACTTCCTGCTCGGCTATCCGGGCAACCCGTCCCAGCGAGAGATTGCCGTGGCCAGCCGCCTCAAACTCTTCCAGGTCCTGAGCGCGGGCTATGAATGGCTCGACCTGGCCGCCTTTCAACAGGTCGGGATTCCAGTCGCCAACAACGGCGGAGCCAACGCCCCAACGGTAGCCGAACACGCCCTGCTGCTGATTTTGGCCGTGTATAAAAAACTGCTCCTGCACCACGACAGCCTCCACCAGGGGCGCTGGCTGGGTCTCCAGGAAACCCTGGGGATGCGCGAGTTCCGGGCCAAGACCCTGGGGATTGTTGGTTTTGGCCGAATCGGTCGCTACTTGGCCCGCTTGGCGAACGGCTTTGAGGCCACGATTCGCTACTACGATACGGTCCGGGCACCGGCCGAGCTTGAGCGCGAGCTGAGCGCCGTCAGCCTGCCCCTCGACGAGTTGCTGGGTCAGGCCGATGTCGTGTCGGTCCACACCCCGCTGACCGAGCGCACACAGGGAATCATCAACGCCCGTGCGCTCAGTTTGATGAAAACCTCGGCCATCCTGGTCAATACCTCGCGCGGTCCGGTGGTTGACGAGCCCGCGCTGATTGAAGCCCTGCGCGCCAAACAGATTGCCGGAGCCGGGTTGGACGTGTTTTCCGCCGAGCCCATGCCGACCGACAGTCCGCTGCTCAGCCTGGACAATGTCGTTCTCACCCCGCACATCGCCGGCGTTACGCTCGACACCTGGGCACGGCGGATCAGCTTTGGCTTTGCCAATATCCAGCGGGTTGCCGCCGGGCAGGCACCAGAGTCGGTGGTCGGCGGCGGAGAGGGCTGAGCCGCGCGAGGCGGAAGACAGTCAGGCGCGATACCCCTCAGAACCCCAACGGCCGGCTGAGCCGCGCGAGGCGGAAGACAGGCTTAGCGGCGGCGGAAGGTAATGCGCCCCCGACCCAGATCATACGGAGAGAGCTGGACAGTGACGGTATCGCCCTGAATAATCTTAATGAAAAACTTGCGCATCTTGCCGGCCACATGGGCCAGGACAACATGGTCGTTTTCGAGCTTGACCCGAAAAAACGCGTTGGGCAGGACTTCGACAACCGTACCGGTCATCTCAATGGCATCGGGGTCGCCAGTCCGTTCGGGTCTTGGGGTGGTGGATCGTTTGTGGGGTCTTCTCCGGCTTCGGCTTCGTCTTGGCGGCATTACTCCCTCTCAGGTCCAGAAAATTCTGCTCTCAGTTACACCCTCGGTGCCTCAGTCCTAGCACAGCCACGGTCTGAACACAACTTCTCAGTTTTCGCTCGGCTGGGCGACCGCAGCCGGCGTATTCGGCACTTGGTCTGGGCCCGGCTCGGTCTTCCCGTCGGCCGGCAGCAAGCAGATGCACAGCCACGGCAGCACGGGCAGGACGCACAGCGTCTGCATCGCCGCCGCCACCCCCCAGGTATCGGCAATCAGGCCGAGGCCGGTGACGCCCAGCCCGCCAACGCCAAACCCGACCCCGGTCAGCAGCCCGGCGGTTGTGCCCAGCCGGCCCTGCATCAGGTTCTGGGCAATGACCAGGGTGAGGGCGAACATCGGCGACAACAGCATACCGACCAGGGCCAGGACGATCAGGCTGAGGACCCCATCGGTGTGGAGGAACACCGGCAGCAAGGGGCACAGCGCGCCAAAGCTCAGCACCAGGAAGCGTTTATGGCCGATGCGGTCGGACAGCGGGCCGGCGATCAGCGTCCCGACCGCGCCGGCAATCAAAAACAGCGACACAATCGAGCCAACCACGAGCGTGCCCTCTCCCCGCGCGTCAAAATACAGCGGCACATAGGTGAAAAGCCCGGCGTGGACGCATGCCCCAAGCATGACCACGCCTAACACCACCACCATAGCCGCATGTGGAATAGCCGGTGCCTCGCTCTGCGCCTCGGGCGACGGCAGCCGAACCTGCGACAGCCACGGTAGACAGCGGATGAACACGCCGCCGACGATCAGCCCCGGTATCCACAGCAGCAGCAGGCCGTGGGGTCCCCAGCCGGCGAGACACAGGGCCACAGCCAGCGGGCCTAAGCCTAGACCGATATTGCCGCCAACCGAAAACAGCGATATGCCGGTCGCCTTTTTTGCCCCGGTGGAAAGATAGGCGGTTTTGTAGGCTTCTGGATGATAGCTCGCAATCCCGATACCGCTGATCAAGACCAGGGCCAGCAGGGTCGGATAGCTGCCGGCCAAGCCCACGCTGGCCATGCCGCAGGTGGCGGCGATGACTCCACAGGGCAGCAGCCAGGCTTTGGCGCTGCGGTCCGAGAGATAGCCAAAGACTGGCTGGACCAGAGACGAGGACACATTGGCGACCAGAATGAGGGCGCTGGTCATGGTGTACGACAGGGCAAACGAGTTTTTGAGAAACGGCAGCAGGGCCGGCAGGGCACCGGTGTTCAGGTCAACCATCAGGTGGCCCAGCCCCAGCAGGGCCAGGGCTTTTTTGTTGATTCCGTGCGGCATGTTCAGACTCCTGTCCGGACACCGGCCGGCTCGGCCTCGGGCAAGGCAACGCCAATGATATTGACCCGGTCAAGGTAGTTAATCATGCTGCCGGCGGTCAGCAGCCCGACCAACTTGTAGCGGACCGGCCACGCCATACGCCCTCCTTTGGCCTGGTGCAGATGGGCCGGATTGTAACCCAAGGCCGGGCCGGGGGCCAGCGCCCGTTTGGACGAGCGGCTGAACAGGTTTTCATTTGGGGGCGGCTGGTGTAGGTAAGGAGGATAAGGGGAGGACAGGGTATGGAGATGGCACAGCTCGAACGTCGGCTGCGCACGGTCGAAGATATTGAAGCGATCAAAAAGCTCAAGGCCAAGTACTGCGCGGCGTGTGATGACCACTACGACGCGGACGCGATTGCGGCCCTCTTTACCGAAGACGCGGTCTGGGACGGCGGCAATTTCGGCGTCCACCAGGGCCGCGAAGCGATTCGCAACTTCTTTCAAGCCGCGGCGGACATTTTTCCTTTTGCCCTGCACCAGGTGATGAACCCGCTGATTGAGGTGGATGGCGACACCGCAACCGGCCAGTGGTATCTGTTCCAGCCGTGTACGCTGGGCGGGCGCAATCAGGCCATGTGGCTGGCCGCCAAGTATGCCGAGGAGTATGTGCGCACCGGCGAGGGATGGCGGTTCAGGAGCCTGAAGGTCAAGGCCGAGTTCTTCACTCCGTATGAAGACGGCTGGGCCAGGAAACCCTTTGTCGGCCAGTAGGGAGGGACAAGCGTATGCCGTATGTCGAACGCGAGAAGGGTGTCAGGATTCATTATAACCACTATGGCACGGGATTTCCCCTGGTCTTTCTGCACGGCTTCTCGGCCAACGCCTGGCTGTGGGCCTTCCAGGCTCCGGTTCTGGCCCATCGCTACCACTGTATTGTGATTGAGGCGCGGGGCCACGGGCTGTCGTCCAAGCCGCTCAGCGGCTACTCCATTCAGGACATGGCGGCCGACGACGCCGCGGCCCTGGCCGCCCTCGGCGTTGACCGGGCGATTCTGGTCGGCAATTCGATGGGCGGGATGCGGGCCATGCAAATGAGCCTCGATTATCCCCGCTTGGTCGCCGGCAATGTGATCGTCAGCAGCACCACTAATCTGAGCCGCTATGCCGACGCGGATGAGTTCATCGCCAGCCTCCGCGACAACTACCAGGCCGCGGCCGACGCCATTGTGGAGCGGTGCTTCTCGGCCAGGACACGCCGGGAGCGGCCCGAAGTCTGTGCGATGATCAGGAATAACTTTCTCAACGAGGCCGGACTGCCCCGCCGGGTGGTTTTTGGCTGTCTGGAGGACCCCAACGGGGTCTGGCGGTGGGACATCACCGACCGCCTGAAAGACATTACCCAGCCAACCCTGATCCTGGCCGGCGAAGAAGACCGGGCTACCCCGGTTGAGGCCAACCGGTTTCTGGCCGACCACATCCCCGGGGCCGAGCTGCGGGTTATCAAAGATGTCGGCCACTGCTACGAGATGGAAAGCCCGCTGGACTTCAACCGCGAGTTGGAGGGCTTTGTCGCCACGCACGGCCACTGAGGAGACACGCCTGACAAAGAGGCCTTGACAATAGCCCAGCCGCGCATTGGAGAGGTTGACTCATGTACGAAAAAATCAAGAGGGAAATCGAAGCAGATTACTATCAGCATCATTCGAGATATGATCGAGACGAGGGAAGATGTGACGGACGGCCCCGACGACAAGCAGATTGATGCTATCGTTGTCGATGATGGCACTTCAACAGTGTTCGTACTGCAAGGCAAGTTCATCAACAAGGGAACGGTGGATGCAGCCCCTCTCCGCGAAGTCCTCTTCACAGAGTGCTGTAAAGCCCAGGGATCTGCGGAGTAATGACCGGCGCGTACTCGCAATCAAACGATCATATGAGCAGCAATATCCGAGCGGCTACTTTATCACAAAACGAGGTGAAAAGGCTCCTGCTGACAGAGACCAATCGATCGTTATAGATTTGCTTGACATGGGGAAAGACCTGATGGCGTGGCATTCGCAACGCCCTAATGTCTCGTATAGCGAGAACAAGATTTTCGACAAGCACTTTGAACAACTCTTCAAACGCAATCGTGAGTATTCACCGGAGAATGTTCACTCTCTTCATCAATGGATGCAAGAAATCAAGATACGGTGGGAGAAGGACAATCCCCTCAGCCTGAACGAGTCGCTATTGGCGATGCGCGCCTATGCTCCCTATCATCATCTCTATGCCGTGTCTCTCTTCTTTTGCCAGGTAAGTAACGTTGGACAAAGAGTCCCAAATCCAACGCGCACCTTTCAGAAAGCATCAGAGGCGAACCTTGTCGGCCAAATTGTGGACTCTGCGGGTACATGTCTCAACGGTGCGTTGGAAGCCGCTGCCAATGAGGCACAACCTACAAACCGGGTCTTCAGCCCACAGAACTGGATTAAGACAAAAACTTGTCTCGCCGGCATTCGTCAAGCCGTTGGGCAGTACTTCAATATGCTCCCCGCAATGCATAGGGAATTAAACGAAAATCTGCGTGTCTCCCTGAAAATGGAGGATCGGCAGTTCGAGGATCGGTGGGCGGCTGATTAAAGCCGGAGGACGCTACCAGCAGATAGCGATTCACCTCTGTCAAGCGACTCCAGGCGGATTCCGAGAAAAATATCCCGGTTTCTATTTGACCTCTACACCGTAAAGGCCCTGCTCTCTTTTTTGATCGTTGGCGAACCAGGCGGTTCCATGCAGGTAATGTTGGGGGACAAGAATATGCCCTGCCATGATCCGCCGGGCGGTGTGCCGGGTGAAGACGCTCTCAGCCCGCCATTCTGACCCGCAGCGGTGTACCCTGGCTCCGACCTCCATGATGCCGGCCGGATGACCGATGCGGAGTCCTTCAGGCGAGGCCGCTCGGGCCACCTGCCAGACAACCGTATCCACCACTACCGCGGCCACCGCGGTACACATCGACACCGTGGCCGGGAAGGTGCGGTGGGTGTTGCCCATAGAGATCGCCCGGCCAAGCACATCAATCTGTTCGGCTCTGACCTCCTCGCCGCCGCTGCTGATATAGGAGGCCGGCGGGGCAATAAGGGCGATCTTTGGCGAGGCCGGGCTGGTGTGGTAGGCGGCTTCGGGGCTGTTGGCCAAGCCCAGCAGCATGGCTACCCGGCAGCGTATCTCTTCGAGGCTGGTCTGCAAACTGCGCTCGCTGTCAAGCTCGGCCGCCAGGCGTCGAGCATCAACCGCCAGATCTTCGGCCCGGACAAAAACGGTCGGCATGGCAGCGTCCAGCACCGAAACGGTGACGCGCTGACCGCCGGCCAGGCTCAGTTCCTGGCGGGGCACCCCGGTCGGCAATACCCCGCCCCCCAGAGAACCCCCAGGGTCGAGGTATTCAAGCCGGATACACGCCCCGGGAGCCGGGACGCCGGCAACCGTGTACTCCCCCTCCACCCCGGCGTGGCCGTGATGCACCGGCACCCGGGCGATGTACTGCTTGCCGGTGTTGGTCGCCAGGACCCGGACCTCGGTGAACGGCTCAAGCGCCGGCACCAAGCCCTCATCAATGGCAAACGGACCGACCGCGGCCGAGATATTCCCGCAGGTGCTCCGCCAGTCAATCGTCGGTGTCCGCACATCAACCTGACCAAAGGTGAAGGTGACATCGGTGTCACGTTGCGCGCTTTTGCCGATGATCGCCACCTTGCTGAGAGAGGAAATACCGCCACCCAGCCCATCGACCTGGCGGCCGTATCTATCGGGGCTGCCCAGGGCGGCCAGGATAATCCGATCGCGCGTCGGCCGGTCATAGCCCGCCAAGGCGTCTTCCCGAAAACAGACCGCTCGGCTCGTGCCGCCCCGCATGAACACCGCGGGAACCTTGTGCTGCATTGTCCGCTCCCGTCTGTTCAGGTCTGCCGAAACTCGGGCAGGACCTCGGTGGCAAAGCGTCGCATCAGCCGCCGGTCCAGGTTCTCAAACAGTGAGAGAATGAAGTACTGGACCCCGGCGTGGCGCAAGGCCTTGACCTGCTGAATAATCTCGGCTGACGGTCGGTTGAGGAGCGGAAAGCGCAGCGAGACGGACTTCTGCACCTCGGCGGGATTGCGGCCGACTTTTTGACATACGGCGTCAAAATGAGCGCAGGTTTTCTGCACCGCTTCCACCCCACCGTCACGCACAAAGAAATGCCAGATATCGGCGTGACGGGCGGCCAGCGGCTGGATGACCCTTGGCCCCATGCCGCCAATCAGAATCGGGGGATAGGGCTTCTGGACCGGCTTCGGTTCAAACGGCGCGTCGGTGATCGTGTAGTATTTGCCCGTGTAGCTTGTCCTGTCCTGGGTGAACAGCAGCTTGATCAGTTCGACCGCTTCGACCAGACGCCGGGCGCGCTGGCCGGCCGTATAGTATGGGATATCAAAGGCCCGGTGTTCCAGCTCAAACCAGCCCGCGCCCAGACCGAGGATCAGCCGGCCGTTGCTGACGTGATCCACGGTCGCCGCCATCTTGGCCAGCACGGCCGGGTTGCGGTAGGTATTGCCGGTCACCAGCAGGCCGACCTTGAGCCGCTTGGTCTGGGCGGCCAGGGCCGCCAGCAGGGTCCAGCCCTCCAGACACGGGCCGTTCGGATCGGTGATGATGGGGAAAAAATGATCAAAACCAAACGCGCTATCGTAGCCAAGCTCATCGGCCTCCAGCCAAGTCTGTTGTAGCTCGCTGTAGGTCACATTCTGGGGCGGGGTCTGAATACCGAAGGTGAGCGGGCCAGGCGAAGCGGCGTGAGCCTTGGGCAAAGACCAGCGGCCGGCCAAGGTGGCCGCCGCGGCCAGCGCGCCGGCGTTTTTCAGGAAACGGCGACGGGGAATAGGGGATGTGTTCATGGGGTGCTCCTGACTCAAGGAAGGTGAGGACCGTTTGCGTATTCACCCGGGCGTGCAGAGTGCCTGTCCTGTTCACAGTTTGACCATAACCTCATTGGCGAAGCGTTCCATCTGTGGATACAGTTCGGTGTCAAAACGCGACCGGCGTGTCCAGCCCGGAGAAAAGACAAACAGCCGGTGGACGCCAGCATCTTCAAACTGCCTGACCGTGTCGAGCGTCGGCTTGACGCTCGGGTCAAGCCCCACCGTAATCTCCAGCCCGGAAAAGTCGCGCCCGGCCTGTTCGGTCAACGCTTTCAGGGTGGCCAGGTAGGGCTTGACGCTGGCCGGGGTATAGCGCATACCACACCAGCCGTCGGCCAGCTCGGCCGTGCGCCTGAGCGCGGCCCGGCTCTCGCCGCCGAAAATCAGCGGCGGATGCGGTTTCTGGACTGGTTTGGGGTTGAAGCCGACCGGCTGAAAACGGTGGTGCGTGCCGTCAAACTGCGGCGTTTCCTCAGTCCACAGTGCTCGCATCACCCTGACCGCTTCCCGGGTCCGGCCAGCCCGGTTCTTGAACGGCAGGCCCACGGCCTCAAACTCCTCTTCGCACCAGCCGACGCCAATGCCAAAAATAACCCGTCCCTGCGACAGCACGTCAAGGCTGGCGACCGCCTTGGCCACGCTGAGCGTATTGCGCAGCGGCAGGACAAAAACGCCGGTGCCGAGCTTGATCGTCCTGGTCTGGGCGGCCACAAACGACAGGGCCACAAACGGGTCGTGCAGGGCTACGCCAGACCCGCCGGGAAACCTGCCGTCGGCCGAGCCGGGATAGCGGGCTTTCATCTCGACCGGCACGGCCAAGTGTTCCGGAATCCAGGCCGACTCAAAGCCCAACTCTTCGCCTTTGTGGGCCACCTGGGCGAGAACATCAGGGCGGACGGTTGAGCCGCTGCCAACCCCCATCAGTGCAAACTTCATATGGTCCTCCTCTTCCTCTCCTCAGAAATTAACCTTCCAGATGCGGCTGAGATCAAGCCTGAACCCCGGGAGTTCTGGATCGCCCGATATGGTAGCCGGATTGTCCAGGCACTTCACGCCAGCCTCGGGGCGATACACAAACACGCGACGGTCAAGCGGGTCAATCAACCATCCCAAGCGGGCACCATTGGCCAGATACTCCTGCATTTTCTCTTGAATCGCCTCCAGGCTGTCAGACGGCGAACGGAGTTCAATAAGAAAATCTGGACACAGCGGCAGAAACTTCTTTTTCTGCTCAGGCGAGAGCGTTGCCAGGCGAGAGCGTCTCACCCAGGCGGCATCTGGCGAGCGCGTCGCCCCATTGGGCAGGACGAAGCCGGTAGAGGAGTCAAAAGGCTCGCCGTTGCCGTTGTTCAGAGCCCATACTGTAAGAAAGGCGTTGAGCCGCGCATTCCGGTTGCCTGTCTCTCCGCCGGCTGGTGACATGATGACGACATCTCCTTCCGCGGTGCGCTCAAAGCGCAGGTCCCGGTTGAGCTGACACCAGGCGAAAAACTCGTCTTCGTTCACATCGAGAATGGGCCGTAGCCGGAGGCGGATCGGTTCCGTGTAGGACAAGTCGGTCATAGCACCCTCCCGGCTCAGGCCGGCTGTTGGGCCATACACATCTTATGAATAACCGACAGAATATGCTTCGAGCCACGTTCGAAGGCTTCACGCCGGATGCTTTCATCCGGTTGATGGGCCTGGTCAAGCTCACCGGGCCCACAGATCAGGGAATCAATCCCGGCCCGGGCTAACTGGCAGCCGTCGGTCCCAAACGGCGCGCCGCCGCTTATAGTGGTGTCGAACTCGGCAAACAACACCCGCTCAAGCGGGGTGTGGCGCGGCGAGAAGAGGGGCGGGGCAATAAACGGCTCACCGACCTCGATAGTCGGCCGCAGCTCAGAGCCGTAATCGCGGGGCTCGACCGCCCGAACGCGGCGGACAATCTCCGCATGGATTGCGGCTGGATCGGTCCGCGGCAGCGGGCGGTAGCTGAGCAGCAGGGTACATTCTTCGGCAATCATATTCCCCGCGCTGCCGCCTCGAATTACGCCAAAATTCAGGCTGGTGTACGGCGCTTCGGGAAACAGGCTGGCAAACTCGGCCGAGGGCTGGCCCCGCAGTTCGGCTTGGTAGTGGCCGAGCGTCTCAATGATCCTGCCGGCCACCGCAATGGCGTTTGCTCCCTTTTCCGGGACGCTGCTGTGGCCGCCGATGCCGTGGACCGTGATCGTCACCAGGCCAACGCCCTTATGGGTATGAAAGACCTGATCCGAGGTCGGCTCGCCGATCCAGGCCAGGCGCGGTTGGGGAAGGTTACGCAGGGCGTCCGGCAAATCCGGCAGCAGCCGCTCGGCACCGAGCATACCGACCTCTTCATCCGCGGTGAACACAAACACCAGCGGGCGGGTGAGGGCGTTCAACTCAAGCCGGGCCGCGGCGTCCACACACTGGGCAATAAACGCTTTCATGTCCGAGGTTCCCCGGCCGTAGACCCGGTCGTCTTCAATCGCGAGCCGCAGCGGGTCGCGGGTCCAGCCCGGCTGGTCCTCAAACGGAACCGTGTCAACATGGCCGGAAATAATCAGCCCGTCCGGTTCGGGTGGCCCGGCACACGCGACCAGGTTGACTTTTTGCGTACCGGCCACCTCGGTCCGTTGCAGCAACACCCGAAAACCGTGCCCTTCCAGCTGTTCACCAAGATACTCCATGACTGGCGCGTTGGTGTTGCTACTGACCGTATTCCAGGCAACCAGCCGCCGGGTGAGTTCGTGGAGATACGAGTCCATACCGCTTCCCTCCCCTTTGCATAGTGGGAGCAGAGAGACATAATACACCAAACCCCCGGTCTTCCTGCAAGCCGCCGGGGCAAGAAGTTCGTACCGTGGTCAAGCTCAGCGTCAACGTCAATAAAATCGCCACCCTGCGCAACGCCCGGGGAGGCGACCGGCCGAACGTTGTCCACGCCGCCCAGACATGTATCAAGGCCGGTTGTCACGGCCTCACCGTTCATCCACGTCCAGACAGCCGCCATATCCGCTATCAGGATGTGTACGACTTGCGGGATATGCTGACCGGACAAGCGGTGGAATTCAACATCGAAGGCTACCCGTCGCCCGAGCTGCTGCACTTGGTAGAAAAGGTACAGCCGACCCAGTGTACCCTGGTGCCGGACGGTCCCGATGTCTTGACCTCGGATCAGGGCTGGAATCTACACGACGATACGCACAGGCTGGGCGATATCCTGAAACGGCTGGGCGAGGCTGGTATTCGGACCAGCCTGTTTCTTGATCCCGACCCCGACCAGGTCCACCGGGCAAAAGCCCTCGGTGCGGAGCGGATTGAGTTATACACCGAACGCTACGCCCGCCTGTTCAACGGCCCAGAGCGAGAGCGCGTCTTTGCCCCCTATCATCAGGCCGCTCTGATGGCCCGGGCGGTTGGGCTAGGGCTGAACGCCGGACACGACCTGAATCTGGATAACCTGCCCTATTTTGCCCAGCATATGCCAGACCTGCTCGAAGTGTCGATTGGGCATGCCTTAATCTGCGACGCCCTGGACATGGGACTACGCGGTGCGGTCCGGGCCTACTTGCGGGCATTAGGATACCCACCGGGAGGCACGGATGACAGACCATAGCCTCTTTTGGCTCGGACCCTTCCCCCCCCCCCCTTAATCCGACCTCAACAAAAACAGGAACTTAGTACGCCCAAAGCGACTTGGGTGCGACTCCAACTTCATAATTCGCTCCCAAAAATGAGCGCGGTTTCAGCACCCTGCCCGGAACTTCGTCTCGCCCAGCCAGCACGGCTGAGGCGACAATATCCAAACCCCCGGTGCAAAAATGCCGAAGAGCACTGGAGGTCATGGGGGGCACCTGATCCTGCGGATGTTGGCATGGGGTTGGCCCGTGCTCAGATGATGGGGAGCCTGGTACGGCGCGATTGCCGAGCAAGAGCCGGCCCTGTATGTGGTCATTGATGCCGCCGGCCTCAGCCACTCGCCGGGCACGAAGAGCTACCTGATTATGAGGGCGGGGTGGCTGCTGGAGATGTGCCGGGGCCGGCCGGGCCTCACCTGTCTTCACTGTGACCCGCCCGCGGGGGCCTCCCTGAAGATGCTGCTTGACGCGGTCTTCGGGCGGGTCCCCTTTCGGCATGAAATTGTGTGGTATTATCATACATGGGCGAACACGATCACGGCCTTTCAACGAAACCATGATGTGCTCCTCTTGTACGCCAAAAGTCCTGCGTCAACGTTTCACAAGTTCCACGGTCCACCGACGAAACGTCAACGAGAATTGAGGAGGGCCGGATATAATACAGGGACCTCGCAAGGACGCCGTATTGTGCGCCTCTATGACCGGGAGAACCCTCGGGTCAGGCACAAGCTCGCTTCTGGAGAATGGGCTGACCGCGACAGCTGCGATGTCACTGCCCCTGTCGGCTCCCCGTTCTCTGATGGGTGGGACATTTCGGCACTCAATGGGCAGGCCAAGGAACGCCTCGGCTTCCCCACGCAGAAGCCCCTCGCGGTGTTAGAGCGCACCATCACCGCCAGCAGCAATCCCGGCGACATCGTGCTGGACCCCTTCTGCGGGTGTGGGGTAGTGTTTCCGTTTCGCAACTTCACCATTGACCACCTCGTGCCGCGGGCCAAGGGCGGCACAGACCATCTCGATAACCTGCAACTGCTTGTGCGGGGCGTGCAACAGTGCCAAGGGGCAGGGCCCGCAGGCGGCGTTGAAAGCACGCCTGCGGGCGCAGGGGGTGATTGGGCAGGGGGGAAGGTCTGAACTGTGAGCGGTGTGATTCCGCTGATGGGCAGGGGAGGAGTCAGCAGGGGGGAGGCCAGGGCGGGGAATCACGCGAATCTCCTAATCAGATGAATCCGGGTTCAGACCTCAGCGGGCGGCGTGATCGTCGTCCGGCAGCGTCCCCGGCCCGGTCAATCAAAGCCGGGTTGACTGGATTTTCAGAGGCTATCCCCCACCCCCCGCTTTGGCGGCCAAAGAGGCGTAGCTGATCCCGTCGCCGTTGTCGGTGCTGACCGGCAGGCCGGCATCGCGCCAGCCCGCTACCACTTCCCCGGCCGGCGTCTGGCCGCCGCCAAATCCGCCCTGCATATTGGTCACATCGCTGTAGCCGGCCTGCTGCATGAGTTCCGCGGCGCGCTGTGAGCGCACCCCGGCCTGACAGCCGACAATTACCGCCGTCCCTTTGGCGATAGCGGCCTCAACAACCGTCTGAAAGCCCGGATTCGGCCTCGGCTGGCGGGTCGCCGGGTCAAAAAAGATGACCGGGATATTCAGCGCACCGGGCGGATGTCCGGTGGTAAATTCGGCCTCGGTTCGCACGTCGAGATAGACGACCGACGGATCCGCGCTCAGGGTCTGGTGGGCTTGGGGCGGTGTGGTCTGTTTGACCGGCATACACGTCTCCTCTCTTTCGCTCAGGCCAGGAATTTTATATGGAGCAGAGCCAGACTATGCTCGGTGATCCTGTCCGCCCCGTCAAGCCGGCACACGGCAGGAACACTGGCGTGCAAAAGGAGAAGACGATGGGAGACGCCGTACTGTTGGATCGCCAGGGCCGGGTGGCTACTCTTACCCTCAACCGCCCCGAGCAGTTGAATGTGATGAATACCGAGCTGTCGCTTGGCCTGCGCCAGTCCCTCCAGGTCTGTGCCGATGATACGGATGTCCGGGCGGTTATTCTGACCGGCCAGGGCCGGGCCTTTAGCGGTGGGGGGGATATCAAGTTTTTTGTCGGTGAATTGCAAACCCGGACGATCGGACCCAGCTTTGAAAAGATGATGCCGATCCTGCATACAGCGATCGGTCTCGTGCGTGAAATGCAAAAGCCGGTGATTGCCGCCCTCAACGGCGTGGCGGCCGGCGGGGGGCTTGGCTTGGCCCTGGCCTGCGATTTTCGGATTGTGTCGGCCAAGGCCAGTCTGGTGACCGCTTTTCTCGGCATTGGGGCTAGCCCGGACTCCAGTTCAACCTTCTTCCTGCCCCGTTTTGTCGGCATGGGCAGGGCCACAGCACTGTTTATGCGCAACACCCCGGTGTCGGCCCAGGAAGCGCTCGAGCTCGGCTTGGCCACCGCCGTCGTCCCGCCCGAAAACGTCCTGGAAGAAGCCACAAGCCTGGCCGATGAGTTGGCCCAAGGACCGACCGCGGCCTTTGGCCGCACCAAGCTGCTCCTAAACCAGAGTTTTGGCAGCTCTTTCCAAGAACAACTCCACAGCGAAGCACGGTCCATCACCATCTCGGCCCAGTCACCCGACTTTGCCGAGGGAGTGACGGCCTTTGTGGAGAAACGCAAGCCACGCTTCCAAGGAAAATAAGGCCCAGCCATGAAAGCCATTACTTTTGCCAAACCCGGCGGCCCAGAGGTCTTGGAGTTGGCCGACGTGGCCGACCCGATCCCGGGGCCGGATCAACTCCTCGTGCGGGTCTGCGCCTCTGCCCTCAACCGCGCCGACACCATGCAACGCCGCGGTGCCTATCCACCGCCGGCCGGCGAATCGGACATCCTGGGTCTGGAACTAGCCGGTGAGGTGGAGGCGGCCGGCTCCGCGGTCCACGGCTTTAGACTGGGCGACCGCGTCTTTGGTCTGGTCGGCAGCGGCGGCTATGCGGAGCAGGCCATTATTGATGCGCGGATGGCCATGCCCATCCCGGACGGCTGGAGCTTCGGTCAGGCCGCGGCAGTGCCCGAGGTCTATTTCACCGCCCAGGAAACGATCTTCACCCTTGGCGGCCTCAAAGCCGGTGAAACCATTCTGATCCACGCCGGGGCGAGTGGGGTGGGGACGGCCGGCATCCAGATGGCGCGTGAAACCGGTGCCCGGGTTCTGATTACCGCCGGGTCTGGGGAGAAAATTCGGCGCTGTCTCGAACTCGGGGCCGAGGCCGGCTGCAACTACCACGAGCAGGACTTTGCCGACTGGGTGCGCGAACAGACACGGGGGCGGGGCGTAGACCTCATTGAGGACTTCATCGGCGCGGCCTACTGGGACAGGAATCTGCGCAGCCTGAAGACCGGCGGGCGGCTGGTGCTAGTCGGGCTGATGGGCGGGGTGAAAGTCGAAACCAACCTCGGTCTGATTCTGAGCAAACGCCTCCAGGTCTTCGGCTCGGTGCTGCGCAGCCGCCCGCTTGCGGAGAAAATCGAGATTACCCGGCGCTTCAGGCAGACTTGGCTGCCGCTGCTGACCGCGGGAAACATCCGACCGATCATTGATACCGTTTTTCCGCTCGCCCAGGCCGCCGCGGCCCATCAATACATGGAAGACAACCGCAACTTCGGCAAAATTGTCCTGGAGGTCGCGTAAACCGTCCCGTCGCTCTGGCGAGTCAATCACAATTTTTCCTATCATACGATTGAAAGAGGCTCTTGACTTTAAAAATTTCTATCATATGATTGTGAGTGATGCATACTTACGGGCGTATAAAGATCGGTCGCTCACATGGGTATAGACGATTCGGTACGTCACCAACTGGCGATCCTGGCAAGGCGACCCCGTTCCCGTGTGACCGGGTTCGACCTCGATCGCCCGACCGATTGGCGTCCTGGCAGTGTTCGCAACCCGTCCGGAATGCTCGATACCCACTTCACGGACGCGGCGG
This sequence comes from uncultured Binatia bacterium (SeqCode), assembly GCA_965200965.1. Lineage (GTDB taxonomy): Bacteria > Desulfobacterota > Binatia > Bin18 > Bin18 > JAAXHF01. Next base: position 1,455,724 of record OZ241744.1, on the reverse strand, counting down.
CCTGGGACCTGATCGCCTCCAAGCTCGAAAGCAAGCACAATATAGACACAGTGACCCTTCGCAAGCCGCCGGGAGCCACAGGTTACGTCATGAAGATCGACCTGGAGCCGGATGCTCCTACCCTCTATGTCAAACTCGAACTCGGGTCTGGAAAGATATGGGGGCGCAGCTTTCACTACTCCGAGCCGGAATAGGGATGTGACATATGGAATCTCGACCCTTGACAACCCGGATACCTGCTGTGGCAGAAAGCGGCTACACATGCCCACAGTGTGGCGACAATGCAGTAACAACATTCACACATCGACACACATTCAGCTACGGTTCTGGAGAATCCGCTGTCGATCTGACCATAGATCTGCCGGTGCGGCGCTGTGGCTCCTGTGCAGTCACATTTCTTGACGACGAAGCTGAGCGGCTGAAGCACGACGCGGTCTGTCACCATTTTGGTGTTCTTACCCCCGCGGAAATACGACGGATCAGAGACAGTCATGGGATGACACGCGCAGCCTTCGCCGAGGTGACCGGGCTTGGCGAAGCAACGCTGAACCGTTGGGAAAACGGGACCATGATTCAGACCCTGGCGAACGACCGCTACCTGCGGCTTCTGGCAAGCCCCGCGACCATGCAAAGGCTCAAGAGTTTTGCATCTGCTGGGTGGTCTTCAGTAACAGCATCGCCTGTGGACGGCAGGCGCTTTCGATGTCTGAAGGATTCCGACGCCGTTCGGCGAGAGCAAGACAGCTTTCAGTTGCGACTGGCAGCCTGACCGAGATGTTCATTACGACATTCTACTCGTTCAAAGGCGGTGTCGGGCGCACAATGGCACTCGTGAATATCGCTGTCGAACTCGCCAACACAGGCCGGCGTGTCCTTGCCGTTGATTTCGATTTGGAGGCCCCGGGACTCGACACCTTCGACATTCTGGGTTCCGAGAACTTCGTTCCGGGAATCATCGACTTTGTTGGCGAATATCTGGATTCCGGTCAAGCCCCGGAGGTTGACCGGTTCATTTACAAATCGTCCGGCATTGGCGATCGCGGTGGCTTGTGGATCATGCCCTCCGGCGCACAGCGAGAATTTTACGCCACCAAATTCAATCAGATTGACTGGGCCACCCTGTACGAAAAACACGACGGCTATCTTCTGTTTGAGGACCTGAAGGAGCAGTGGGAAGAGACCATCAAGCCGGACTATGTGCTGATCGACTCGCGCACCGGCCACACGGATACCGCCGGCATCTGTACCCGCCAACTCCCCGACGCCGTGTTACTCCTGTTCTTTCCAAACGAGCAGAATCTGCGGGGTTTGACCAGAATTGTCCAGGATATTCGGTCGGAAGCCCGCACGCCACGCAACAAGGAGATTGCTCTGCACTTTGTGATGTCCAACGTACCCGATCTGGACGACGAAGACAGGATTCTGGAGAGCAAGATCAGCGCATTCCAGCGGCAGTTAGACTTTGACCACGAACCTGCGATCGTACACCGATATAACAGCCTGGCCCTGCTGAACCAAGTGGTGTTCACCAAGGACCGTCCGAAAAGTCGGCTCGCGCAGGAATATCGCAAGCTCGTTCAAGAGATTGTCAGAGGCAATTTAGCAGACCGGGAGGGAGCACTAGCCTACATTCAGCGAGCGGGAAGGCAGCTGCGCAGTCGGGGAGTAAGGTACGAGTCACAGCAGAGGATGGACGAGACGCTCCAGGATATTGAGGAGATGCATTCGAGCGATGGGGAAGTCCTGTTCACCCTTGGTAGGTTCCAAGAAGATCAACAACACTTGGAACAGGCCGTGTCGTTATTCGATCGTGCGCTCGAAGCTGGATACACTGAGCCCGATGGATATCTGCACCGGGCTCGGGTTCGTGCTGGGAGTGGGGATATGGACGGTGCGAACGAAGATGCATGGCAAGCTCTACGCTCCGACCGATTACCCCCTCCTCTCGTCAGGGCAGCGATACGGAAGGTGAGCCCTGACAGTCTCAAAGGCGTTGCTGAGTCCGCGGCAGTTGCATCCCTGGACTTTGAAGACCAACTCTGGCTTGCGTACACCCTTGACGAGTCAGAGGAAGAAAGAAAGATCGCGGTGTCTCTCTTGCAATCGCTTGTTGACGATGACAATCAGCCTGAGAACAAACGCATATCGGCGAGATCGGAATTGGTGTCAGCTTATATCAGTATTGGAAAGTGCGACGAGGCGGCGAACCTTCTCCGCCACAGGGGACGCGACGTTGAGGAGATGGAGATCGGGGACGCTTTCAACTACGGGATGGCGATATGGGGAGCGACGGGAGAGGTCAGGCCACAGCTGTTTGAACGAGTTGTTAAGCTCGACCAGGAAAATCCGAAAACCAAAGAGCAGCCGAATTATCTTCAGTGTATGTCAATTGCCTGTTGGGCTTCGGGCGATAGAGCAATGGCGTTTAATTTCGAACGTCACGCGAGGGAAGCCATAAGTGCGCGTCGTGGGCCGGAATTCAGCTGTTGGCGCTATCGCCGGGTCACGGCAAAGGCGTTCGAGGAAGACCTTGACGAAATCCGCGTGTTAGTGAGCGGCGATACTGCACGAACCCCACGATTCATGACTCCAGCAACAGAGGGAGAGAAAAACAGCAAATCGTAATTCTCTCGCCTGCTCTGTACCTGCCCAGAAGAACAACCACAACTTCGGTAAAATTGTCCTGGAGGTCTAAGGCTTCCGCTCGTAGCACCAGCCGCTCTTCAGCATCCACAGCCGGTGCCGAGCACCGGGGGCGTCAAGGTCCCCGGTCTCATAGCCGGCGTCGCCCTGGTACAGGCAGCACGCCCCACCCGCTACTGTCTGGAGGCGGGGGAAAAATATCTCTGGCTCACGCTCGGCGAAGCAGCTCAGGGCCTGGTTGACCGTGTGGAAAACGGACAGTCTGGTAATCGAGACAAAGGTCGGGGGCGGCAACTCAATCTCTCCGGCCTGCTGGGCGGCCAGGGCTTTTTGCGGTCGCATCCAGCTATGGGCGTGGATCTCGTTTCCGTCAACCGCTACTGCCCCCTGTCCTGCCGGAGCGACAAAGAACCAGGTAGAGAAGCGTTTGGGCCGGATGACCGGGGTTGTCCAGTGGGCAAAGAAGACCAGCTTGTCGGCCTCAATCGCCAGCTTGGCCTCTTCCCGGGCCTCACGCACAGCCGCATTGCGGGCCGCGGCCAACATGACGTCTTCAGCCCCGCCCACATGATCCACCGGGTCAATATGGCCGCCGGGAAAAACCCAGGCTCCACCGTGGAAGGCCAGCCGGGAGTTCCGGCGCAACAGCAGGGTTTCCAGACCGGCGGGGGAGTCACGCAGCACAACGACGGTCGCCGACGGAGCGGGAGGAGCAAGAGCGGAGTCTGACATGGGGGGATATATCCTCGTTTGGTTTGGTTTGGTTGTTTCAATCCTCGCCGGCCCGTTCAGGCCGGCGCGGGTCATGAGCGCAGCCCAGGACCCTGAAAACGGGACAGCTACGCCACGACGCTCAGGCGCGTTTGACAGCCAGCACGCTGCCGTCGCCGTCCGCGGCAATATAGACGGTTCCGTCGTTGCCGGCGGCCAGATCGGAGAACGGCGTGAGCGGTCCCGGAACCAGCCCGGCAATGCCCGCCAGCAGCTTGGGTGTGACACCCGGCGGAGCGCCGACCGGCAGATTGCTGGCCACGGTCTGGCGCTGTCTGCTTGACAGCGAGAAGGCAATGAGTTCTTTGCTGCCGGCATCAACGACAAACAACAGGTCTCCCGCCAGCGTCACCCCGTGCGGCTTTTGGAGCCCGTCAAGAACGGTCGAGGTTCCGCCGCTAATACGCACGACCTGACCCCGGTCGCCGTCACTCACATAACAGCTCCCGTCACTGGCCACTGCAACACCCATCGGACGGCCCAGGCCACTCGCCGCGGTCGAAACCTCTCCACTCGTCGTCACGACCAGCACCCGACCAGACCCGCCCTCGGCCACAACCAGCGACCCGTCAGGGCTGACCGCCAGGCCGTAGAGTTCGTCCAGGCCCTCGGCAATAACGCTGGTCTCGTGGGCGTCAAGGTCATACGACACCACACTGCCGGCCGAGATGTTGGCATACACATTATGAGACGGACCAACCGCTAAGCCGCGCAGAAACCCCGGGAAGCCCTCCTGGGGAAACTGGGCCGGGCGGCTCTGCTGGCCGTCGGCCGTCAACATAATCAGGCTCATGCCGTCGGCGGCGAACAGGGTTCCGTTGCCGACCGACAAACCAAATGGGCCGAGCATACCGGCGTTGCTCAACACCCGCTCTGTGCCGTCGCTCATGAGCTCGGCCACCCCGCCGTCCACAAAGTGAGAAATGAACAGCCGGTTGTCGTCATCAATCACAAAGTTATCGATTCCCGGCCGGACCTTGGCGACCTGGGTTTTGGTACCACTCTGGATGTCGATCCTGGTGATCTCGCCGCTGCCGGCCTGGGTGGTGGTCAGCAGGCCGTTCTTGTCAAACTTGACCGCGGTCGGCACGGCCAGGCCATCGACAAACTTCTCGGGCGTGCCACCTTCGAGCGAGCATCGCCAGATTTCGCCGGCGGCGATCTGGGGAAAATAGATGTTCCCGTCCGGCCCGACCATCAGCGCGTTGGGCAAGGGCAGATTGTCGGCCATCAGCCGGGGTGAACGGCCGTCCGGGTACAGCTCCCACAGGCGTCCACCCGGCCGACACTCGTCCATGAACAACCGGTCCTGGTAGGCCACGATGCCGTTGGCCGCCGGCACATTATCGGCAATGACCTTGACTTCACCGTTTGGCGTCCGCGCACTGACCCGGGCGTTCATCACCTCGGTCACATACATTGTGCCGTGCGAGTCAAAGGCGATATCGTCCGGGGCGACAATTTCTCCACCGACCGGCGAGATGGTTTCCCTGGCCCCGGTGGTTGGCTCAAGTGCGCTGATCTGACTGCCAAAGGCTTGGACAACATAAATCCTGCCGTCCGGGCCAAACCGCATGCCGTTGGCACCAAACAGCTCACTCGCTGGGGTCAAACGCGATACCTGCCAGCCCTCTGCGGCGTGGGGGCCGGCTGTTCCAGTATATCGACTCATAGCTCTTCCTCCTTGTGGACATGGTTCTTAGCGGCCTTCAAGTGGATCGCAGTTTCTCGATCTCGCTCTGTTTCATTGTTTTATCAATCCGATCACATATTCTTCGTGCATCCGTTCCTCAATCTGCGAATGTCGATCCCTGCCCCAGCGCGCCGGCATCATGCGCCTATCGCGGTCCAGCCGGCGAGTGCCGATTCCCGCTACAGCAAAGCCGACACTCTGGCCGATGGCGGCAAGCCCCTTTTGCGTCTCGACATCTATACCACGCAGATTCGAGCTCCCAACAACAATCACCGCTGGTTTGCCTTTTTTCAAGACCCGCCACATTTCGCTGATCACAGCGGACATCTCACCAAAATAGCGGCGTAAGACCGCGGCTTTTTTGGCATCACGCTCTGCCAGGGTAGCAAGTGTTCCTTCGCACTGCCGGGGCAGGGGGTCGAATCGCACGCCGGCGACGGCCTCATGGCCCAGATATTGGGCCCGAATCCTGGCCAGGGTGTCGATTGTCCAGCCAAACCAGACCAGCGAGAATTTGTGCGCCCGCATGTAATCAATCGCGTTGTTCGCATACGGCGGCGAGGTTACAATCAGATCAACGCTTGCCGGCGGCAAGCCGGTTTTATCGGCGCGAGCCGCTCGAATGTCGGCGCTTTGCCCAATGGCCGAATCGCCGGCGACAGAGGCCAGACTCGCTTTTAGTCGCTTGGCAAATTCGACGAACGCCGAGTTCGGCTTTTTCTCGGCAACCCTGTGCGGACGTGTATGCGCCAGATCGCGCGCCAGCGAAACGCCCCCGGACTTGGCAATGATGGTTGATGAAAAGACCACCTTGAAGAATTGTTGCATCCCTCCCTGCCGCACCAACGCAATCTCCTTCAGAAGGGCGAGAAGTTCCAGCTGGTGTTGGGGCAAAAACCAGTAATTGACAAACGCTCGGGTTTTCTCATCAAAGCGTTGGGATAATTCCCGCTCCAACTGATCACGGCCGTACCCCAAGGTACGTCGGGCTGCGTGGATGACCGCATAGCCGGCCTCTAAGGTTTTGGCTGCTTCAAGGGGTACCAGCTTTGCCGCTGTCATCATCCGTGCCAAAGGGTCAATGTCACACCCAACCGCCCGCCGTCCCAGGCGTGCCGCCTCCACCAGTGTCGTACCTGAGCCGAACATTGGATCAAAAACAGTATCCTTGCGATCCGAAAGATGTTCAATAAAAAACTGTGGCAGTTGGGGCGGAAACCTGGCGGGAAAAGGATGCCAACTGTGCGTGGCATGGCTGCCTTTTGCGCCGTGAAAATCCAAATCGTCACGCAAGGCTGCCCGCAAGAGATCGAGACCGCTTCTGTCACGCTGAGAGCCAGAGGCACGCATAGCTTCCTGGGAAACTGCGACAGCCTGGTGGGGTGCTCAGACTGGATTCCTCGACTGCGCTCTAGTGCAGGCGCGCCATACGGCGGGCGAGATCGCTGACTTTGGACCAGTCGTACTCGCGGTACAATTGCATCTTCTCGGCCTCCATCGAGCCTTCGGCATGCAGTGCCAGGACGGCCTGATAGCCGCCAAAGTCGGACGCGGTGATGTCTTGAATCAGGTTAATCAGTTGCAAACGCTCCCGGCCCGAGGTCCCCTTTTTGCCCTTGAGGTATTTCTCGAGCAGCGGTCCGGTCTCTTCGCTGTGCAGGTCTTCGACGGCCGGGGCCGTGACCAGAAGACCGCCGGCAATGTCCTGGACATGCGACAGGGCCTGGTGGAAATTGGCCGCAAAATGGTGCTTGGCGATATTCACCGTGGCCGGGTCAGGCATGACCATATCGGCGTCGCCTGGCACGGCTTTCATGCACGCCATATGGGTCAGCGAGCGGATCGTTTCGGCATAGCTGGCCAGCCAGAACAGCTTGTCTTTGATATGGGCCGCCTTTTCGACCCCGTTGTACTCGGCCATCAGCCGGCCGGCACCGGCCAACAGGTCCAGAAACGGCAGCTTGTAGGAAATCGCGGTCAGCCGGTGGTACTCCACGAACGACAGGGCCAGCGGACCGGCAAACTCCCATTCACCCTTCAGAAAGATCCGCTCCTTGGGCACAAACACGTTATCAAAGACCGTCAGGGTTTCGGTCATCTTCAGGCCCGAGCTGACCGGGTGGTCAAACGCGTTGCGCTCGGTGTAGGAGCCATAGCCGCTCATCAGCAGCTTGAGGCCCGGCGCGTTGAGCGGAATGGCAAAGGACACCGCGTAGTCCTGATCCGCCTCGCCCATTGCCCGGGTCGGCAGCACGATCATTTCGTTGGCGTGGGTCGTGTTGGAGGTATGGGTTTTTGCCCCGCGCACAACAATGCCGTCGGGCCTCTCCTCAACAATGTGCAGGTACAGGTCGGGGTCTTCCTGCTCAGAGGGGCGGAGTGAGCGGTCGCCTTTCACGTCGGTCTGGGCCAGGGCAAAGCTCAGGTCAGTGCGCCAGCAGGTCTCATAAAAGGCTTTGACGTTCCCGGCGTAGCTCGTGCCCAGGGCCGCATCAACCTTGTGACAGGTCCGTGTCAGGCCAAACAGGGCATCACTGCCGACCACCTTGGCCAGCACCACCAGCGTGCCGCCCTCGCGGCAGGCCGTTTCAATCAGCTCGCTGCGCTTGAGCAGTGCTTGGGCACTGCTGGGCGGCAGAAAATACCGACTCATCTCCTCACCACTGGCCGGATGGCGCACAACGGCCAGCTCGCGGAACTCCGGGTCGTGCATCAAGCGATAGTCGGTGGCCTCGTGCTCAATCGCCTTGTGAATCAGCGGATGTTCGGTCACATTGGTCAGCCGCTGGCCACGCAGATACACCACGCGGTCGTCTTTGAGGCTGTCTTTATACTGCTCAACCGTCCGAATAGGCATGGGCTTCTTCCTTTCTCGTCAGCCGTCTTTACGTTTCAGGTGTCCCGTTTTAGGTTGCTGCCATGCACCCGAAACTGCAAGAGGCTGTGCGCCTGTTCAACCGGCGCGAGTATTTCAATTGTCATCAGGTTCTGGAAGAGGCGTGGTCTGAAATCGCGCCAGAAGACCACGCCTTCTATGAAGCCCTGATCCGTTTTGCCACCGGCCTCCACCTGCGCTTCCACCGTGGAGCCTCACAGGGCACGGTCAATCTTTTGACCCAGGGGCTCATGCGTCTTGAGAACTATCGTCCCAGCCACCACCGTATAGACGTAGCCCGGCTCTACGCCGATATGGACCACCACGCCGCCCACCTCAAAACCGCGGCCAAGGACACGCCCGGTTTGCTGGAACGCTGGCGCGTACCCCGCATCTACTACACGGATGAATAAGCCTGCTCCAGCCGGGGCGACACCGGCGACAGGCCCGACCCCAGCCCGGCAGCGGCCACAAAGTCAACGCGCGTCCTGACCTGCGTCCTGGCTCGGCGCGTCAGGACTTGCGCCCCCTGTACGGACAAAATACAATACGGCGGTGACAATAATCTCAGGGTTTTTTGGGGAGGGTAGAATGTCTTTTCTGCTGTGGCTCGGGCTGCTTGCCCTGGCCCCGTCGCTGGCTTACGCAGCGAATCTTGAGATTCCCGGCAACGGTGACAAACTGTCGGGCATCGGGGTCATCTCCGGCTGGAAGTGCAGGGCCGGCACAGTTACGGTCAGACTTGACGGAGGAGAACCGCTGCCCACTCAGTACGGGTTGCCCCGTGCAGATACCATCCCGGTATGTCGTGATGACGGGTACAACGGCTTTGTCACCTACTGGAACTGGGCCATCCTCGGCGATGGGTGGCACACCGCAGTCGCCTACGATAACGGCGTGGAGTTCGACAGAAGCACATTTACGGTAGCGACTACCGGAGAGGAGTTTCTGACACAGGATAGTGGAAGAGCGGCCCGGGCCCAGATACCGGATTTCCCCTCCCCCGGCGAGATCACATGGTTTGAGTGGAATACCAGCACTCAACATCTGGAGACCGTCGCAAGTGATGATATTAGAGGCTGGTGCCTGTCACCAGGCTTTAGCGGAACCGGGGGTGCCCGATACCGTGGCACGACAGCCGGTTCTCCGGCCACCGCCGCTGCCATGCCCAAGAGCGCAGAGAGGAGACTTTGATGGATACTGGTATATTCGCTTCTATCCTCCTCCCAGCAACCGGCCCCCTGATGACGTGATGTGTACAGCGGCCAGAGGGGTTATGCGCGTGGAAATAGAGGATGGGAGGATACGCGGCTCTACTCGCACCCCTCCATTTGGAAGTTTCAGGGTTTCTGGCGAGGTCTGTGCTCACAACGGGCTGTATGTCGGGCAATGGCTCATAGACGACAACGACGACAACCAATGGGGAATCTTTACCGGCAGCCTCGGAACAGATACCTGCGAAGCGAAATGGGAGGACAGCGCCGGCTGCGCGGGACGCCTCGAAATCTTTCAGCTCCCACGGACGCAACAGGCCGAGGGCTTGCGCGCCACGGACAGGCCGGATACAAGGCCCGACAATACACTGCACGAGGGAGAATGAGCATGGATGCAGACGCCAAAAAGACCGCCTTACGCATGATTCCGTATGGCCTGTATGTCCTGACCGCTGAAAAAGACGGCGAGATTGCCGCGGCAACCGTCAACTGGGTGACGCAAACCGCCTTTGACCCGCCGCTGGTGGTGGTCGGCGTAAAGGGCGACTCAAGCGCACACGAGATGGTGAAAAAAGCCGGCTGTTTTGCCCTGAACATCCTGGGCAAGGGACAACAAGGCCCGGCTTTTGCCTTTTTCAAACCGGTTGAGAAGGACGGCAATACGATTAACGGCGAAGCCTACAAAGCCGGCAGTACCGGCTCGCCCGTGCTGGAGAGCGTCCCGGCCTATGTCGAGTGCTCGTTGGAGCAGACGGTTGAGAATGGCGACCACTCGGTCTTTATCGGCAAGGTGGTTGACGCGGTTGTCCAGCGACAGCCCGAGGGCCGGGCCGACGCCGCCACGCTGATTATGGCCGACCTGGGTGACAAGGTCTTCTACGGCGGCTAGGAGCCGTCTGCCCCCTGAGATTCTCCGGCCTCTCTGTCTCTGCCCGCGCTGACAGAGGGGCTTTTTTGCATGGGAGGAGGACAAGGCATGGGAGATTTCATCAAAGTCGCCCACAAGAGTGACATCCCGGACGGCGGGGGGAAGTGCGTTGAGGTCGAAGACAAGCAGATCGCCATCTTCCAGGTTGAGGGCAAGTATTACGCCATTGACAATATCTGCCCCCACCAGGGCGGCCCGCTGGACGAGGGCGACCTTGACGGCACGACCGTGATCTGCCCCTGGCACGGCTGGGAATACAATGTGACGACCGGCGAGAACCTTGACGACCCGGACGTGAAACAAGACACCTACGCGGTCAAACTTGACGGCGACGACATTCTGGTTGAGGTCTGAACCGGGGAAAACGGCCATGACTGCGCTGTTTGACACCATGCACGCCGAAGACTACGAACAGGTGGTCTTTTGCGCCGACCGCTCGGTCGGGCTGAAAGCGATCGTCGCCATCCACGACACGACCCTGGGGCCGGCCCTGGGCGGGATGCGCCGGCGGGCCTATGCGACTGAGGCCGAGGCCGTTACCGACGCCCTGCGGCTGGCCCAAGCCATGACCTACAAGGCCGCGCTGGCCGGGTTGGACTACGGCGGCGGCAAGGCGGTAGTGATTGCCGAGCGTCCCGTCACCGAGCCGCAGCGAGAGATGCTGTTCCGCGCCCTGGGCCGGGCGATTGAATCGCTGGCCGGCCACTACATCCCGACCGAAGACATGGGCACCTCAACCGCGGATATTGAACGGGTGCGCAAAGAGAGCCGCTTTGGCGTTGGCCGGGAAGAGGTCTGTGGCGGTGGCGGCGACCCCTCAGAGATGACGGCCTGGGGCATCTTCTGCGGCCAGCGGGCGTGTCTCGAAGAGCTGGACGGCACGGACGACTTCGGGAGCAAGACCGTGGCCCTGCCCGGTCTGGGCAAGGTCGGCTATCCCCTGGCCCGCCACCTGCACCAAGCCGGAGCGCGGCTCATTGTGGCCGATGTGGACGCCAGCCGCGTCCAGCAGGCCGAGGCCGACTTCCAGGCCCGGGTGGTCAGCCCCCAGGACATCTACAGCCAGGAGTGCGACATCCTGGCCCCGTGCGCCACCGGCGGCCTGTTTCACAGCCAGACCATTCCCCACCTGCGCTGCCGGATCATTGGCGGCGGGGCCAACAACCAACTGCTGAGCGACGAGGACGGCGACGCCCTGTTCGACCGGGGCATTCTGTACGCACCCGATTTCGCCATCAACGCCGGCGGCCTCATCAACGTTGCCGACGAACTCGGCCCCGGCGGCTACCGGCGTGAGCGGGCCCAGGCTAAAACCGAAACCATCTATACCACGCTCAAAACCTTGTTTACCGAGGCCAAGCAACGCCGCATCCCCGCCCATCGGTTGGCCGTCACCCTGGCCCAGGAACGCATTCGGGCGGTGCGGGAGTTGCGCCGCCTGAACGCCGCTCCGGCCTGAGGAGGTGTCACATGCAGTCCCCGCTGACGGCTTGGCACACTGCCCACGGAGCCGCCTTGATTGACGACCGGGGCATTCGCCTGCCCGAGCGCTTTACCAATGTTGAGCAAGAATACCGGGCTGTCCACCACACGGCCGGGATTATCGACCTGTCCTTCCGGGTCCAGCTCGCTATGAGCGGAGAAGACCGCGTCTCGTTTTTGCAAGGCATGGTGTCGAACGATGTCGGCTCCTTGCAGCCCGGCCAGGGCTGTCCGGCAACCCTGTTGACAGAGCACGGCCGGATTGTGGCCGACCTGCGGGTGTATGCGCTCAAAGACCGCTTCCTGCTCGACCTTGACGCCCGGATCAAAGACAAGACGGTCGCCGCGCTCGAGCGCTTCATCATCGCCGATGACGTGGAGTTGGAGGCTCTGGGCCAAGCCACGCTTGCCGTCCTGGGACCGCTGGCCCCAGGTCTGCTCACCGCGGCCGGCGTCTCACTCAGCCTGACCGACGCCGGCCAGCACACGGAAGTCCGGCTGGCCGAAACGCCCGTCCGCATCGTTCGTGTGCCCGAGACCGGCCTGAACGGCTACGAACTCCTGCTTCCCCGGCCGCGGGCCGAGGCGGTGTGGCAGGCCCTCGTCAGGGCCGGCCAGCCGCTCGGGGCGTGCCCGGTCGGTTTACACGCGCTCAATATACTGCGAATTGAGGCCGGGATTCCGTGGTACGGCCTTGACATGGACGAAGACCGCATCGTGCTGGAAGTCGGCCTTGAGCACACGATCAGCTTCAACAAGGGCTGCTATCTGGGCCAGGAGGTGGTCGAACGCGCCTCGGCGCGTGGACGGGTGAATCGCAAACTCAGCGGCCTGCTGGTGCGGGGGGCGGTTCCGCCCCAGAGCGGGGACAAGCTGTTCCACGATACCAGGGAGGTCGGCTGGATCACCAGCGCCGTCATCTCTCCCTGTTTGGGTCGTCCCATCGCCCTCGGCTATGTCCGCCGTGAGCATCTCGAGCCGGGCACCCAGCTGCGGATTGACACCAACGGAACACCCATGATAGCAGAGGTGACTGTCCTTCCATTCCCCTGGGAGTGAGGGGACGATCACATATGCAAGGAGGGTAGCATGGCTCAGTTGGGAAAACGCTATATGTGTGGAACCTGTGGGACTGAGGTTCTGTGCAACAAACCCGGCGACGGCACGCTGAACTGCTGTGATGCAGATATGCCGCTCAAAGAGGCAAAACCCCTGCCGTCGTCCGACTAAGCGCACCCGGCGCTTCATTTCGGCTCACAGGTCGATGCCACGCATCGACCTTTTTGCTGTCAAACGCCATGTCGCTGCCCGTCTGCCCGGCCGACCTTGTGGTGCATAGCGGCAGGGTTCTCACCCAGGACCCGAACCGCCCGACCGCCGAAGCCGTGGCCATAGCCGGCGAGCGGATCGTGGCGGTTGGCAGAACGGCCGACCTCCGGCCGTATATTGCGTGCCACACCCATCTGCTGGACTGCCACGGTCACACCGTTCTGCCCGGCTTCATTGATCCGCATCTCCACCTCTTTTCTTGGGCCAGCCGACTGTGTGGCGCGGATCTCAGCGGTGCCGGATCAATGGCCGAGCTACGCCACACCCTGGCGCGTAGTCTGCCCCGGCTCCAGCCCGGAGAATGGCTGCGCGGCTATGGCTACGAGGACTTCCTGCTGAGCGAAAAACGCCATCCGACCCGAGATGACCTTGACGCAGTGTGTCGTGACAGGCCGGTTGTGGTCCGCCACCGCTCCGGCCATGCCGCGGTGCTCAACACCGCCGGCCTGCAACGCGCCGGCATCGGCCCGTCCTTTGCCAACCGTGACGGCGGCCACGCCGAACGCGACCCCAGCGGCCGGCCAACAGGTGTAGTGTACGAACTTGAGCCCTTTTTGCGGACCGTTATTCCTGGCCTGCCCGCGGCCGAATTTCGGGCTGGCCTGCAACGGGCCGGACAAGACTTGCTGCGCCTGGGCGTGACCTCATTCCACGACGCCAGCGCCGGCAATACCCTTGACGATCTGGCGGTCTTTCAGCAGTTGAGGGCAGACGGGCTACTGACTTCGCGGGCCACTGTCATGCTCGGTAGTGCAGCCCTGGACCAGCTCCTCGAAGCCCGGCTCGGACCTTTTAGCGGGGACGAGCAGGTCCGCTTGGGCAGTATCAAAATCATGTTGCACGAGAGCCGGGGCATGCTCTATCCACAGCCGCAGGAACTCAGGCGCATGGTCTGGCGTGCCCATCAACACGGCTTCCAGCTGGCCTTCCACGCCGTCGAAGAAGCCACCATCGGCCTGGCTCTTGATGCGCTGGAACACGCCCAGCAAGGGCTGCCGCGCCCAGACCACCGCCACCGGATCGAACACTGCGCGCTGTGTCCACCGCCGTTTCTGGATCAACTGAAAAGAAGCGGCTGCGCGGTCGTCACCCAGCCCGGATTTGTGTACTGGTACGGAGACAAATACACGGCTGAGGTTGCGCCCGAAATCCACCCCTGGCTGTACCGGACGAGAAGCCTGCTCAACCGCCGTATCCCGGTGGCGGGCAGCTCAGACTGTCCGGTTGGACCACTGGCCCCGCTGGCCAGCATCGCCGCGGCCCGCACCAGACAGTCTCAGACCGGCCGGGCGGTGAATGCGGTGGAGCGGGTGAGCCTGGCCCAGGCGCTGGGGCTTTTCACCAGCGCGGCCGCCTGGGTAGGCTTTGAAGAAGACACGAAGGGCAAGATCGCGCCGGGAATGCTGGCGGACCTGGTGCTCCTTGACGATGATATGAGTGCGGTCCCAGCCCAGGCCATCGGTTCGCTGTCGGCAACCACCACGATCGTCGGCGGCAAAATCGTGTGGCACAGAACCTGGAACAGAGGGGCCGCCTAGACACGATTGCCTGTCCCGGCATTAGGTAAGGGGAAACCATATGGCTGATGAAAGGCCGAACGGCGGAAGGCGTGGCCTCGGCCCGCAATATACGGGCGATAAGCCCTTCACAAAGCGGATGAGGCTGCATCAGAGTTGGTACAGGGATGAGGTGCTCAAGGTGCCGTACGGAACCGGTCCCCGACCTTCGGATACTGCTTATTATGGGAACATGTTGACCAAGGAGTCGGCAGATGCTGGACTTAACTTCCTGACACACAACATCTTTGGGTTAGTTAAGCAACGGCTTGCCGAAAGCTCTGGGACGGTGGAGCCATTTCGGCTCCAGAGAAACATGCTGTCGAGTCAGCCAATGTGTTTCAACCTGTTCGGTGAACTCGCACTCGACCTGCCGTTGGCCACCAGGCTGGCGCGCGCACTGTGGGGAGCTCACATCGTGCGAGTGACAGGCGTGTGCTTTGAGTGGGCTCCACAACCCCGTGCTGAGTATCTGGACGACCGCACGGCGTTCGATGCGTTCATTGGGTACGAAACGGCTGACGCGCAGGCGGGGTTTGTCGGGATCGAGACCAAGCTGACCGAGCCATTCTCGCAGAAATACTACAGGAAGGACAAGCCGGAGTATCGAAGGTGGTGGAAGATGCCGAACTCCCCTTGGGGGGGAGAAAATGCCAGCAATGATATTGATGAAAAGAAGCACAACCAACTCTGGCGCGACCATCTGCTCGCGTGGTCTTTGCTGCGACATCCCAAATCAAAGTACAAAGAAGGTCGCTTGGCGGTCGTATATCACCCTGAAGATCATGATTGCAGCCGCGTAATCAGGGGATACCGCGAGCTCTTGCGCAACGATGCAACATTCTCAGCGTTTACCCTGGCCGATGTGGTAAGGGCCTGGAAGCCACTGATGGGAGAAAGGGGAGTACTCTCGCAGTTCGAACAGCGGTACTTGGACCTTGATCAGAGCGAAGGAGCGCGTTGATCGGCCGTCCCTCTACAGCGACAGCACCCTCAGTCGCTCCCCCGTCTTTTTACCCAGCACCCTTTACCCAGCACCCCTGACCCGCTAGTGACAAAGCATGGCGGCGGTCATCTACCATAAAGAAAACAGTCTGGCCATTGTGTCACTCAACCGCCCCAAGGTGTTCAACGCCTACAATGTGGAGATGCGTGACGGTCTGTACGAGACGCTCCACGCGGTCGGCGACGACCCCGAGGTGCGGGTTATGATTCTGCGCGGTGAGGGCCCGGCCTTCTCCACCGGCGGGGATGTGTCGGAGTTCGGCTCGGCCCCCTCGCCGGTCGGCGCGCGGGAGATCCGCTGGCGGCGCGATGTGTGGGGTACGCTGCTCAGCCTGCCCCAGCCAACAATTGCCGCGGTCCACGGCTTTACCGTTGGCGGCGGCATGGAAATGGCCCTGTTGTGCGACCTGTGTATTGCCGCTGACGATACGGTGTTCTTTTTGCCCGAAACCGGGCTGGGGATGATTCCCGGCGTTGCCGGAACGCAGACCGCGCCACGGGCGATCGGTCTTGGCCGTGCCCTTGATATGGTCCTGACGGGCAAGCGGGTGAACGCCGAGCAGGCGCTTCAGATCGGCCTGACCAATCAGGTCGTGCCACGCGAAGTCCTGCTCACAACGGCAAAAACGCTGGCCACCAGCCTGGCCCGACACGACCCGCGGCTGCTGGCCCTGGCCAAACGTGCGGTTCGGCAGGGCCTTGACCTGCCCCTGGCCGAGGGTCTGGGGCTGGAATGGCGTCTGTTTTCCCGCCTGTAGCCCTCGTATCTTGTCATCCCGGCTCAAGGCTGATAGCTGAAACGGCTGTACCCGCACTACGCAAAGAGGAGCGCCTATGAACACTGCGAATTTTCTCAGTCTTCCCGGTATGATGCTGGCCGATCAGGAAATCCTCGTTTTTGAGGGCAAACGACAGAGCTATGGCGAAACACTCGACCGTGTCCGCCGACTGGCCAGCAGTCTGAAAGCGCTTGACGTTGGCCCCGGCGACCGCGTCGCCGCCCTCCAGACCAACTCAAATCAGTATATTGAGGCGTATTACGCGACCGCGACCCTCGGCGCGACCTTCGTGCCCCTCAACTACCGGGCCAAACCGCCCGAAGTGGAATATATGGTCACGGCCGCGGATGTCAAAGTCATGTTTATCGGCGACCGCTATCTACCGCTGCTTGAGCAGCTGAAGCCCAGGTTTTCGATGATTCAGCACTATGTAGCGATGGAGAGCACCCAGCCTGACATGCACAACCATGAGGAGCTGATTGCCAGAGGCTCGCCCGATATTGAAGACGCCGATGTGGACGAAGAAGACCTGTCGATCCTGATGTACACCAGCGGCACCACCTCGCTGCCCAAGGGGGTGATGCTGACCTACGGCGGGTTTACCAACTATGTTGTCGGCACGGTCGAGATGGCCGATGGTACTCCGCGCGGCACCTCGCTGTTGTGCGCCCCACTGTACCATATCGCCGGTGCGATGAACATTATGACCGCGATGTGGTCTGGCCGCAAGATCGTCATTCTGCGCCAGTTTGACGCCAAGGAGTGGCTGGCCGCGGTCCAGGGCGAACACGTCACCCACGCCTTTGTCGTGCCGACCATGATGAAACAGCTTATTGACCTTCCAGAGTTTTCCAACTATGACCTGTCAAGCCTGGAAAACCTGTCCTACGGGGGCGCGCCCATGCCGTTTCCGGTCATTCGCAAGGCGATTGAGTTGTTCCCGGATAGCACCGGCTTTGTGAATGCTTTTGGCCAGACCGAGACCAACTCCACCCTGTCGGTACTCGGCCCGGATGACCATAAACTCAACGGCAGCCAGGAAGAGATCGAGCGCAACCTCAAGCGGCTCACCTCGGTTGGGAAGCCGCTGCCCGATGTTGAAGTCGCCATCCTTGACGACGATAACAGACCGCTGCCGGCCGACGAGATCGGCGAGGTGGTGATTCGCACGCCACGCGCCATGAAGGGCTACGCCGGCCAGGAGAGCGCGACCGCGGCCCTGTTTGATGATGAGGGTTGGCTGCATACCCGAGACATGGGCTATCTCGACCGGGACGGCTATATCTACCTGGTCGGTCGCAAGGACGACATCATTATCCGGGGCGGCGAGAATATCGCCCCAGCCGAAATCGAAGCCGTCTTGCACGCCCACCCCGCGGTTGACGAAGCGGCCATTATCGGCGTGCCGGACGAGCAGTGGGGGCAAAAAATTGCCGCCTTTGTCGCGGTGCGTCCGGGCCAGAGTGTGACCGAAGACGAGTTGGGAGAATTCTGCCGTAAGCGGCTGTCGAGCTTTAAGAAACCCGAAGACATTCACTTCATGGACGAACTGCCCAAAAACCATATGGGCAAGATTCTGAAAAAGGAACTCCGCGCCGAGTACGGAGATTAAGGCTGGCCGGCCATGTCAGACCTCACCTACACCACCCACCGGCGCTTTGCCCGGCTGAGGCTGAATCGGCCTGACAGCGGCAACCGCCTCACCCCGGCTATGGCCCAAGAGTTGGCTGCGGTGTGCGAAGCGGTTGAGAACGACGACGCGGTCGAGATTCTGTTACTGACCGGTCAGGGTGAGGCGTTCTGCGCCGGGCTGGAGTATACGCCGGGTCCCAGCGGAGCGACCGCTCACAGCATTCGCCAGCAGTTTGGTCGGCTGTATTGTGTCGAGCGGCTGGCCGCCCTGACCAAACCGGCCATCGCCGTGCTGAACGGCGACGCCCTGGGGGTCGGGCTGGAACTGGCCTTGGCGTGTGACCTGCGACTGGCAAAAGCCGGCGCGCAGTTTGGTCTCCCGCAGCTGACCGAGGGCCTGATTCCGTTCTGCGGCGGCAGCCAACGTCTGCCCCGCGTCATCGGCCAAGCCAGGGCGCTGGAGCTGATTCTGACCGCCAAGCGTCTCGACGCGAGCCGGGCGCAACAGATTGGCCTGGTGACAGAGGCCATTGCAGCTGACCGTTTTACGGCCCGGGTTGACGAGGTCCTGGCCGGTCTGCTGGAGAAAGGCCCCATTGCCCTGCGTCTCGGCAAAGAGGCGGTGCTAAAGGCCCTGGACCTGAGCCTGGAGCAGGGCACCCGCCTTGAGGAAGACCTGTACGTCCTGCTCCAGACGACCCAGGACAGAGCCGAGGGCGTCCGCGCCTTCCTGGCAAAACGCAAGCCGGTCTTTACGCGAAACTAAAAACCCCGCACAATGCGGCATACATATACATTCTTGACAGGAGGGTAGTGTCATGGCCAACCAACTCGGAAAAATGTATCTGTGTGGAAAATGCGGTGCCCAGATCATTGTCACCAAAGGCGGAGACGGTGCTGTGAGGTGCTGCGGAGCAGAGATGCAGAAGAAATAATCCTGCGCTTTGCCCGCCTCGTTTGCCCTCAGAGCAAACGCCCACGGCCCGGCCTTCGGTCCGAGCGCTGAGCCGTGTTCAACAGCGAGGGGAGCGTCTCATGACTGAACCAATGACGGCTGAGGAAATCAGCCAACTGATTGTCCAGGGAATTGCCGATGCCGAGGTCAAAATCCGCGACCTGACCGGCGGTGGAGACCACTACGAGGCGCTGGTCATCTCGGCCTCGTTTCACGGCAAAGGGAAAGTCGCCCGTCACCGGATGGTGTATGGAGCACTCCAGGACGCGATGGTAGAGCGCATCCACGCCCTGAAGCTCAGCACCCTTACCCCGAAGGAGGCGCAGGCCGAGGCGGCCAGCGTCCTGACTATACAGCCGGCCAAAACCCCCTAAGGGCGAGTCTCGCTTGAGGCTCTTTTCATTCACCCACCACCCTAAGGAGTCATGCGTATGGCAGACGATATTCTCAGCCAAATTGACCAGCACGTCAAAGACACTCCGATCCTCATCTTTATGAAGGGCAACCGGCAGTTTCCGATGTGTGGCTTCTCCGCGGCCACGATTCAGATTTTTGATTCGCTCGGTGTGCCCTACCAAACGGTTGATGTGCTCCAGAATCCCGCGGTGCGGGAGGGCATCAAGCACTACTCCAACTGGCCGACCATCCCACAGATCTACGTCAAGGGCGAGTTCATCGGCGGCTGCGACATCATCCAGGAGATGCACCAGAGCGGCGAGCTTGAGCCGGTCGTGCGGGCGGCCATTGAAGACGCGGGCTAAGCGCGGCGTCACAGAACGCCCCGCCTGGAAGGCAGCCCGTTATATCCGTATCAAGCCTACGGTGACACGGACTGCCCCCCTGAGCTAGCGGCCATGAAAAAATCGCAACGGCCTCATTTTGAAGTGGAGAAATGGCGGAGTTCTTACTTGAGCACGGGGCAGATGTAAACGCCCAGGATAGTGATGGCCAAACACCCTCCGCGGCAGCGAAAACCGATGAAATGAGGGCCTTGCTAAAGAAGTACAGAGCCGAATAATGCCTGCCACAGCCGATGGATAGGCAACATCACTCTACCCCACTGGATATTCCCGACCGCAATCGCCCTGCGCAGTGTGGTTGCTGTAAAGGAGTATGATGAAACCTCCGACACATATCACCCTCGATCCAGCAGTCATGGGCGGGAAACCCTGTATTCGTGGGCTGCGTGTAACCGTAGGGACCGTGGTGGGCTTGCTCGCCGCAGGTCATTCTACCGAACAGATCCTGGATGCCTATCCCTATTTGGAGGAAGAAGATATCCGTAGAGCACTGGCATATGCTGCATGGCGGGCTGAAGAATTTGAATCTCACATCAGCCACCCATGAAATTCCTCATTGACATGAATCTTTCACCCAGATGGAGAGAGGTCTTCGCATGTCATGGTTGGTCTGCTGTACACTGGTCGGTGGTCGGTGATCCGTGTGCCGCAGATCGGGTCATTATGGACTGGGCACGAGAGAGCCGGTCTGTCGTCTTTACTCACATTTGGATTTCGGCATGTTACTGGCTCTCACCAACGCCAGAGGACCGAGCGTTATCCAAGTACGCGCCCAAAATGTCGTACCAGAGCATCTTGAGGCTCTAGTCGTTGCGGCCATTCGGCAGCACGAGGCGTTCCTGGAGGCAGGAGCCTTGATCGTGGTAGACGAAAGGAGCTCCAGAGCCCGGGTTCTGCCCTTGAAGCGTTGATACTCGTCTCTATCCTAAAAGCATCAAACCAGTCCAGGAGAATGACAAGGGTAAGAGCAGCCATGAAAAAGCCACAACTTTCGTACTTCAAAAAAGCAACCGGGGCCGCCTTCTACGCCCTGTAGCGGTGTGTATCCTCATGCTTGTGCTCCAGCCCTGAACGGAGGAAACCTCATGCCCGACCGCCCCCGCCTCGCTGTGTGTGCCGCGCTCCTGGCCCTCTTACTGACCGCCTCACCGGCTGCGGCCGGCCTTGTGGACTGGAGTACGACCGAGTTACACTTCCAGTACGGGCATCTCGAAAACCCGTTTTCGGACCTCAACGATGATACCTTCATCCTCACCCTCCAGAACGCCCTGGGCTGGAAGTATGGCGAGAGCTTCTTTTTTGCCGATTTCATTGAAGACGTCGAAAGAGACAACTTCAACGATACCGACCTGTACTTCGAGTGGTATCCCAGCTTCAGCCTCGGCAAGCTGACCGGCAAGCATCTCGGCATCGGGCCGATCAAGGACTTCTCGCTGCTCCTCGGCCTCAACGTCAGCGTAGACGCCAAGGTCATCAAATACCTGCCCGGCCTGCGTATCGCCTGGAATCTGCCGGGTTTTGCGTTTCTGAATACTGAGTTGACCGCCTATATTGACGACAGCCGGGGCGTGTCGCGCGGCGGTGCGCCCAAAGAGAGCGACAGCTTCATGCTCGACATCAACTGGGCCTACCCCTTCAGTATCCGCGGCCTGTCTTTCTCAATCGAAGGGCACGCCGAGTACATAGATGTCCGGACCAACGAGTTCGGCAATCGGGTCAAAAGCTGGATTCTGGCCCAACCGCAGCTCCGGCTGGACCTGGGCGAGGCGCTGCTGGGGACGGCCAACCGGGTCTTTATCGGCCTGGAGTACCAGTACTGGATGAATAAGCTGGGCACGGAAAACGACGAGAGCGTTCCGCAGTTCCTGCTGGTGTGGCGGTTCTGATCAGGGCGTGACTGCTACTCCCCAGGGGACATTGCCGACCGCAATGGTCTTCAGCAGCGTATCGGTTGTAGTATCGATCACGGCCAAGCCGTCAGACCGGCCCATTGTGGCGTAGAGCTTCTTGCCGTCCGGGGTCAGGGCCGACCACCAGCACCGCTGGCCGCCCAGGGGGATGGTCTTAGTCACCTGCTTGGTGTGTGGATCAATCACCCGTACGTCATTGGCCCGGCCATGCACCACATAGACTTTTGAGCCGTCCGGCAGCACAGAGATGCCGACTGGCCGCTCGCCCATGGCGATGGTGTCGGTCACGGCCAGCTTTTCGACATCAATCACCGCCACCGTATTGCTGCGCTCGCTGCTCACATAGGCGGTTTTACCGTCGGGCAGAAACGCCACCCCGCGCGGATTCTCGCCGACCTTGATCGAGCGCAGGACCTGATAGGTCTGGGCGTCAATGACGGTCACATCGTGGGAGGTTTCATTCGGCACAAAGGCCAGCCGGCCATCCGGCGAGAGCACCACTGTTTCCGGCTCTATGCCGGCCTCGACGGTGGCGAGCACCTTCTTGGTGGCCAGTTCAACAACGCGCATCACACCCTCGTTTTCGTTGACCACAAAGAGCAGGCTCTCGTCCTGACTGAGGTCAATGCCTTCGGGGTCAATGCCGACCGGGAAGGTCTCCACGACGGTATTAGTTTCGGCGTCAATGACCGAGATATCGTTGGAGTTGCCGTTGGCGGCGTACACCCGTTTGCCGTCCGCGGACACGACAAGCCCGCGCGGCCGGTCGCCGACCGGGACTTTGGCCACCACCTCGTCGGTCCGGGTATTGATGACCCACACATCGTTTGACTTTTCGTGACTGACATAGGCAAAGGGCTGGGCCGCGGCCGAGGCGGAAAAGGCCCATGTCACAAAGCACAGGGCAAAGGGCAACACTGAGAAACTTCGTGCAGTCAGACGTATCATTGCTCTCCCCTCCTATTCGTGGGCGGACACCGCGGAGGTTTTTTGATCCACGGCGGCGCTGCCCTCTTCGCAGCGCGAAGCGGATTTCACATAGGCCACAATCTGCCACAGCATATCGTCGGGCAACTGGCCCCTGAAAGGGACCATCTCGGTGTTGGGCACGCCGTCGAGCAGGACTTGAAACATCTCTTTGTCGCTGCCGCCGTTCTTCCACTCACAGTCAAACAGGTCCGGGCATTTGGCGTCGCGCTGGCTGTCCGGGGCGACGTGGCAGTAGCCGGTACACACGGCCTGAAACAGGGCCTCGCCCTCGACAATGGCGGCCGCATCACCGGCAAACGGATTGCTGTCCTGGCCGAGGGTCGGCCCTGTTGCGATACCGAAGAGACTCCACACCAAAAAAGAGAAACCGGCCGCCAGACGACTCATAGCGCTCCCTCGGGTCAGCGATTGCTCAGTGAGTGAAACATGAGCTGCTGCATCTCGGCAAAACTGTATGTGGTGGCAAAAGGACGGTGGGCGGGAATCCCATATTTTTCGAGCAAACGGGTGAGAGCACCGGCTTCCGCCAGCCGGCTGAGCGCGCCGTCAATGGCCTGGCGCAACTCGGCATCGGCTTTGCGGGTGGCGACCGATTCGTTCCAGCGCACCACGCTGGGCGGCTCGCGCGTATCAACGAGCCGGAAGGGCAGTTCAGGATGGGTGCGCAAGTGCCAGCCCGCTTTTGGTCCCCACACCAGGGCGGCGGCCGCTTTGCCGCTGCTGACCGCGCCGAGCGCCTCTTCAAGAGAGAAGGTGGTAAAGGTCTGGATGCGCCGGGCGCTCAGCATGAAATGCGCGATCGTTTGCGCCCGAACCGCAACCGGCCGCTGTCCGATATCGTCCAGACCGCGGGGACTGTTTGCAGTCGGTCCAAGCAGCTCAAAGCCGGCCCCGTAGTACGGCTCTCCGACCACCAGCGCCGGCGCTTCGTTCAGCGCTTCTTGGCCCGGCACGCTGAAAATCGCGTCACACTGGCTACGCGAGAGACCAAAGACGGGCAGGTCGGTCTCATCAATCTCGGTGATCCGGGTGTCGTGGGCAACCCAGACCGGCTGAAACCTGCGTCCTATTGACTCGGCAACCGCCCGGGCTGTCTCAAGGTCAAAACCGCTCTCGTCGGCCTGCCAGGAGTAGGGCGGATTATCGGCCAGCAAACACGCGCGGAAAACCGCCCTGTCCTGGCCAGACACCGGACACACAGCCAGGACGACAAGGCAGATGGCACTGAAAAATCGCGTCATGGCCTGCTCATTCTTCACCCTCGGGCAGGGCGAACACAAACAGGGCGCTGCCTTTGGACGCCAGCGGGTTCTCGCCAACCAGAGACACGGCCAAGCCGCCGCCGCCGCTCGGAATCGCCACATATTGACGCCCGTTGACCTTGTAGGTTGCCGGCTGGCCGCGCACGGTTGAGCCGGTCTGGAACTTCCACAGCAGCTCGCCTGTGGTGTCGTCAAACGCCAGCGCATAGCCCTTTTGGTCGCCGGTAAACACCAGGCCGCCAGCGGTGGCCATCGTGCCGCCGACCAGGGGATAGTCGTCTTTGTAGCGCCACTTCACCGCTCCGCTTGACACGTCTACCGCGGACAGATGGCCGTAGGACGACTGGTCGTCGGCCTGCGTCTTGCCTGGCCCGCCGCCCCAGAAAGGGATGCCCTGAATAAAGGTGGCCGCGCCTTTGGTCATCTGCCAGCAACTCTCGACCACCGGCAGATACATGTACCTGGTGATGGGGCTGTAGGCTGCGGTCCACGAGCCGTTTTTGCCGCCGACCGAGCCTGGGCAGATAAAGTTGCCGGCCTCCTTGGTCGGGACGTATTCGGGGTTCACAATGGGGCGGCCCTGCTCGTCAAGGCCCTTGGCCCAGTTGAGCTGTTCCACATACTGCGAGCCGTGCAGAAACTCGCCCGAGGTTCGGTCAAGCACATACAGGTAGCCGTTGCGGTTGGGCTGGGCCAGGGCTTTGACGGTCTTCCCGCTCCGCTCAACGTCAATCAGAAACAGGTCGGTATTGCCGTCGTAGTCCCAGATATCGTGCGGCGTAAACTGGAAATGCCACTTGATCGCGCCGGTTTCCGGCTCCAGGGCCAGCACCGAGTCGGTATACAGATTATCTCCCTCGCGGACATCACCGTTCCAGTCGGGAGACGGGTTGCCGGTTGCCCAGAAAATCAGGTCCTGCTCAGGGTCATAGGAGCCGGTGATCCAGGTCGGCCCGCCGCCGATCTTCCACGAGTCGCCGGACCAGGTTTCAGACCCGGGTTCGTCCGCGCCTGGGGTGGTATAACGGCGCCACCGGCGCGCTCCGGTCTGCGCGTGATAGGCATCCACATAGCCACGAATGCCATACTCGCCACCGGCAATCCCGACGATGACCTTGTTCTTGACGATGAGGGGCGCGGCGGTTGCGCTATAGCCTTTGCGGTAATCGTCGATCTCAACCTGCCACACCAGGGCCCCGGTCTGGGCCTGGAGGGCGACGAGGCGGGCGTCGAGGGTCGCCATAAAGACCGTATCGCCGCTTATTGCCACGCCCCGGTTGCTGGGGCCGCAGCACACCCGCATATCACCCGGCAGGGGGTGGTCATAACGCCATAGCATCTCGCCCGTTTCGGCATTCAGCGCATACACATGGTTGAAGGCAGCCGTCATATACATGACGCCGTCAGCCACAACCGGCGAGGCCTGGAACTGGGCCGGGACCCCGGTTTGAAACATCCATGCCGCCTGGAGTTTTTTCACATTGGCGCGGTTGATATCGGTCAGCGGGCTGAAGCGGGTGCTGTCATAGCTGCCGCCGTACATCAGCCAAGCCGAGGGGTCTTGCGTGCCCTTGAGCAGACGAGCGTGGGTGACCAGCTTGAAATCGCCAAGCTGGGAGGTGTCGTTCTGGGCCGGCGGTGCCGGGACCGAGGCGGGGGCGGCAGCCGGTGTCGGCTCAGGTGTCTGGGCTCTTCCGCCTACGGCAGACGCCTCACCTGGGAGAACAAGCAAGAACGCGCTTGCAGCGATCGTACTGCGCAGCAGCTTGTGCAGACCTGCGTATGGCATATGTTTTTCCTCCTATGGGCGCAACAGCCCGACGGAATGTTGGCGAAAGGGACTGTCTCTGGACGGGACGAGCGGGCGAGGCACGGCCCCCCAGCCCCAGCAGGACCAGAGGTCGCCGTTGACCGTCTGGTTTTCGCCCCCGCTGATGCTGCTCCGCTTCCCGATCGCCGTGTTGTTCTTGCCCCCGCTCACGCTGGATTCATTAGCCAGGGCCCTGTTGTCCCTGCCGCCGCTCACACTGGCCATCCGGCCCAGGGCCCTGTTGCGAATGCCGCCGCTGACGCTGGCCCCATAGTCACCTGCCGTGTTGCCCCAGCCCCCGCTCAGGCTCGTCGCCTGACCACTGGCCGTGTTGCGGGCACCCCCGCTCACGCTGGAGTTAAAGCCGTTGGCCGTGTTGCGGCCGCCACCGAGCACACTGGAGTGAGCACCGCTGGCCGTGTTGCTGAGGCCCCCGCTCACACTCGACTGGCGGCTGCTGGCCGTGTTGTTGGCACCCCCGCTCACGCTGGAGTTAGAGCCGCTGGCCATGTTGCCGACGCCGCCGCTCACGCTGGAGTCAGCGCCGCTGGCTGTGTTCTGAGTGCCGCCGCTCACACTGGAGTCAGCGCCGCTGGCCGTGTTCTGACCGCCGCCGCTCACGCTCGCCGCCCAGCCGCTGGCCGTGTTGGCATGGCCGCCGCTCACGCTGGAGTCATAATGCCGGGTCGTGTTGCTGTGGCCGCCGCTCACGCTGGAGTTCCCTCCGCTGGCCCTGTTCAGACGGCCGCCGCTCACGCTGGAGTTAGAGCCGCTGGCCGTGTTCTCTAGCCCCCCGCTCACGCTGGAGTTAGAGCCGCTGGCCGTGTTCTGACCGCCGCCGCTCACGCTGGAGTCAGCGCCGCTGGCCGTGTTCTGACCGCCGCCGCTCACGCTGGTGTGATAGCCGCTGGAGCGGTTGCGGTAGCCGCCGCTCACGCTTGCCGCAGGACCGCTGGCTGTGTTCTGAGTGCCGCCGCTCACGCTGGAGTCAGCGCCGCTGGCTGTGTTCTGAGTGCCGCCGCTCACGCTCGCCGCCCAGCCGCTGGCCGTGTTGGCATGGCCGCCGCTCACGCTGGAGTCATAATGCCGGGTCGTGTTGCTGTGGCCGCCGCTCACGCTGGAGTTCCCTCCGTTGGCCCTGTTCAGACGGCCGCCGCTCACGCTGGAGTTAGAGCCGCTGGCCGTGTTCTCTAGCCCCCCGCTCACGCTGGAGTTAGAGCCGCTGGCCGTGTTCTCTAGCCCCCCGCTCACGCTCGCCGCGATGCTCGTCGCCGTGTTGGCATGGCCGCCGCTCACGCTGGAGTTAGAGCCGCTGGCCGTGTTCTGACCGCCGCCGCTCACGCTGGTGTGATAGCCGCTGGAGCGGTTGCGGTAGCCCCCGCTCACGCTCGCCGCAGGACCGCTGGCTGTGTTCTGAGTGCCGCCGCTCACGCTCGCCGCAGGACCGCTGGCTGTGTTCCGAGTGCCGCCGCTCACGCTCGCCGCATGGCCGGAGATGACGTTATCCTCCCCCGCCACCAACCCACCAGAGGTGGGGTACTGATGATACCTCCCGATCACCAAGTTGTGCGAGCCGCCCCGCTGGGCCGTATCCGCAGTCGGCCAAGTGTTCGCCTCGTTGTAGCCGATAATCAGGTTGCCCAGCCCCAGGGGTTCGGAGACCCAGCCATCGTTCACGGTCCGTCCTTTATGGGTCACCCCCGACGACCCGCTGCGGATGTGGACATTGGCCCCGGTGAAGACCACATGCGGACTGCTCAGGCCATGGTAGGTGCTGGTGGCTGCATTCTCGATAACCTGAATGTAGCGGGTCAGCTTGGCCACGGTGGTCCGCAAGGTAGTGACAGTAGCCTTCAAGGTTGCGACCTCGCTCGCTAGGCTCGTCAGGGTGGGCGCTGAGGGGGAGGCTGAGGTGGTCTGGCTCCAACTCGGGCTGCTTCCGAACAGGACGGTGAACAGGCATGCAAATAGGACAGGACGACGCATCGCGGTACTCCTTCTACGATCCCGGCGGGATCCACGACCTCATAATAGATGAAGAGTAGCACATGGTAAGGTGGCAGGGCCACACCATCATAGCTCAACCGAGCCGGGAAGACACGAGGGGCCTAGCGGCCCGTATAGCCGGGATTGGTCGGCCGTTCGAGCCAGTCGCGGCGTTTGTCATACGGCAGATCGATATAGGTTTGCATGGCCAGCAGCCCGTCGTCTGACAGCATGGTCTCCAGAAAATCGGCGCTCTCAATATCCAGGCCGGTGCTCAGGTGGGTGTCGCTCCCGGCATACACGGCGTGTTTGGCCCGGGCCACGGCCAGCGGCGGGAAGTTGGCAATCTCCCGGCCAATCTCTTGCGCCCGTGCCAGGGCGTCATCGGCCAGTTCGTGGACCAGACCGAGCGCCAGGGCTTCTTCGGGACGGACCACCCGCGAGCGCAGCACAAACTCGACCGCCCGGCCAGGACCGATCAAACGGGACAGCCGCTGGGTCCCGCTGCCGCCCGGCAGAATACCGAGCTTCACTTCCGGCAGCCCGAATCGATAGTCGCCACGCTGGCCGATACGGATATCGCCGGCCAGGCTCAACTCAAAGCCACCTCCCATTGTGTCGCCGTTCATGGCTACGATGACTGGCTTGGACAGATTGCGCAGACGCAGCAACATGGCGTGATAGCCGGTGCTTAGCGCGGTGCCCAGCGTCCGCATCTTGTCCCGGTTGCGGGCTAACTCAACGAGTTCTTCCACGCTGTAGTGGGTGATGAACTTGCCCGGCAGCGCGCCGCCCAAAACAACGGCTCGGCAGGACGGCTCGCGCCAGGTTTCAATGAGGTGGTTCAGCTCTTGCGCCCCTTCGGCGCAGAAATAATTCATCGGCGGGTTGTCATAGCGGGCCAGCACCACGCCGTCGCTCGTTTCGGTTGTCCACAGGTTCATCGTCTCCCCCTTTCAGCTATCCTCTCGTAGCAAATCCGGCCAACTCCAGCTACAATCCGCCCCATGTCTACGAACGAGGAGGATTGTCATGCCACACCCCAAACCCGCCGTCGCCCTAGTCGCGGTTGCCGGACGACGCAAAGCAACCCTGGAAGTCGCCCAACAGCTTGAACGCGAAGGCTTCAGCGGCATCTACTGCCAGAGTGTGGGCGATGGCCTTGCCCTGTGCGAAGCCTTAGCCCTGGTCACCAACGAAATCCCGTTTGGCACGAGCATTACCAACCTGTATACCCGTCACCCCTACGACTACGCCCAAACCGCGGCCTTTCTCCACGAACTCTCGGGCGGCCGCTTCCGGTTCGGCATTGGGGTGAGCCACGGCCCGGTCCACAAACGCATGAATCTCCAGGTCGGCAAACCGCTGGCCGACGTGCGCCGCTTCATCCAGGATATGCGGGCTGGACTCCCGAAAAACGATAGCCTGCCGCCGATTATTCTGGCCACCCTGCGCACGGCGATGGCCAGACTGTCGGCCGAGGTGTCGCAGGGCGCGGTGTGGGCCAACGCCGCCCGCTCGCATATGCCAACCTCGCTCAGCGTTCTGCCGGCTGACAAGATGCAGGATGACACCTTCTTTGTCGGCAATATGATCCCGACCGTTATTGCGGACGACACGGCCGCGGCCGCTCAGGTCCTGCGACGCATACTCAGGTCGTATGTCACCCTGCCCAACTATCAGCAGTACTGGATTGAGGCTGGCTTTGAAGAGGAGATGCGGGATATCCAGCGGGCCGTAGCCAACAAACAGCCCGACAAGCTCCCGGCCCTGATGTCGGACCGCTGGCTGCAACAGACGACCCTGTACGGCGGCGTCTCTGAGGTGCGGGACGGGATTGAGGCCTGGTATGACACCGGTCTGAAGACGCCGATTCTTGTGCCCTCGTCGGCAAACGGCAATCAGATGGTGGCCCTCCAGGAAACCATTGAGGCCTTCCGCTGAGGAAAGGAGGCAGCCATGAAACCCTATCGCGCCGTCTCGGCTGATTCACACGCGATTGAGCCGCCCGACCTGTGGCAGCGCTATCTGCCCGGGGCCTACAGAGACCGTGGCCCGCGGGTCGTCTCAACCGCCTCTGGCGACCGCTGGGTGTGTGAGGGTCTGCCATCCCATGTGGCCAGGCGTCCGATGGGGGCGGTGGCCAGAAATCGAGACAAAGCCTATGCCGCGGCGGCTGAAGGCGACCAACGCTACGCTACCGATGCCAAGGACTGGCAGCCGGACGCCCGGGTCACATACATGCGTATGGACGGGGTTGATGCCGAGGTGTTGTACCCAAACTACACCATGCGGGCATTCGGGATTCCAGACCAACAACTCCAGCAGGCGGTGTGTCAGGCGTATAATGACTGGCTGAGCGATTTTTGTCGCAGCCACCCCCAGGACTTGTTCGGCATTGCCGTCGTCCCAGCCTTCGAGGTTGAGTGGGCGGTTCAGGAGTGCCGCCGGGCCAAGGAAAAGGGGCTGGTCGGCGTCCTCCTGCCCCAGGACACGCCAAATGGCTCACGCTATTCGGCTCCCCAGTGGGACCCGTTGTGGGCAAGCCTGGCCGAGTTGAATATGCCGCTGAGTTTGCACATCATCGCCTCCGGTCATGCCAATGTGAACTGGACCCAGGACGAGACCGGCGAAGAGAGTGCTGCGGTTGGCTATGCCGTGCTGCCGGTCCGCATGGCGCGGGCCTTTGCCACCTTTATCCTGGAAGGGGTGTTTGACCGGCATCCCGGCCTGCGGTTGATCTCGGCCGAGAACGAGCTGTCGTGGGCGGCCAATTTTCTGCATCGCCTGGATTGGGGCTATCATCGCCGCACGATGGCCAAAGACCCGATGGTCAGGTGTCGGCGCTTGCCCAGCGAGTACTGGCACGAGCACTGTTATTTGACTTTTATTGACGATGTTCCAGGGATCATGCTGCGTGAGTTCATCGGCGTCGGGCGCATGATGTGGTCGTCAGATTTTCCCCATCTGGACAGCAGTTGGCCGGAGTCGCGGCAGTTCCTTGACCGGCATTTTGCCGGCGTGCCCACCGCACACCGGCAGTCTATTGTGGCGGACAACTGCGTGCAGCTGTATCAGTTAGGGAGCTAGTCCGAGGAGCAGGGCTGCCCCTGCTGTCTGAGAGCTGCCGGATACACTATACCGTCCCGGGCTGCGGCTAGGCCGAGCGTGAGCGCTTCCGCCCGGGCGGGTGCACCTGCCAGAGGGCGGCCTAGGCCGTGAGGGCCATAAACTTTGTGAGGAGGACAACGCTATGGAGCTTGGATTACAGGACAGGGTTGCGCTTATCACCGGTGGCAGTGAGGGCATTGGCAAGGGCATTGCGGTGTGTTTGACGCGCGAGGGGGCCAAGGTGGCCATCTGCGCCCGACGCCCAGAGGTGCTCGATCGGGCCGCGACCGAGGTGCGGGCGCAGACCGGCGGTGAGGTGCTGGCCGTACCGGCCGATGTCACCAAAGGCGAAGACATCGACACCTTCGTAGCCAGCGCCGCGGCCCATTTTGGCCGGGTCGATATTCTGGTCAATAACGCCGGGCGCTCCGCGGCCAAGAAGTTTGAGGACATCAGCGAAGCCGAGTGGACCGAAGACCTTGACCTCAAGTTTACCGCCGCGGTGCGCTGCACCCGGGCCGTGCTGCCGCATATGCGCGCGGTCGGCGGCGGGCGGATTATCAACGTCACCCACCCGGGTGGCAAGGCCCCGGGGGCGCGGTCCCTGCCGACCTCGGTCAGCCGGGCTGCCGGCATTGCGCTGACCAAAGCCCTGTCCCTGGACTACGCCGGGGAGAACATCCTGGTCAACACGGTATGCCTCACCAATATCGTCAGCGCCCAGACCGAACGCTACTGGCAGCGGATGGGGACCACGGGCACGCTTGATGAGTTCAAGGACAAAATGGCCCAGAGTGTGCCGCTCAAGCGCCTCGGCCAGCCCGAAGAGGTCGGCGCGCTCGTCGCCTTTCTGGTCTCGGACCAGGCCGGCTTCATCACCGGCACGGCGATCAACATTGACGGCGGGGTGTCGGCGGTGGTGTAGAGGGCGTGCAGCCTGACGGGTGGAGACGCCCCGCTGGGGTGTCTCGCCACGGGTAGGCACAGCCTGACGGTTCTGGTAGGCTCGCCACTCCGGGAGAAGCGCATGAGGAACATCGTCGTCAGGGGATGTTCGATGTTCACCTTCCCCCGCTCTGATTCTCATCCCTGTGAGTCGAATTGATGCCGACAGACCTCTCCCGTGTTGATGTGTTGCTCCAGTACGCGTTGCTGGTTGCCGGAGAGCAAGATGAGTTCTCTGATCGTCAGCTTGGCCCAATTCACCTGGTCAAGTATGTCTACTTGGCTGACCTTTTCCACGCGAAACGCAACAATGGAGCTATTTTTACCGGTACCGAATGGCAATTCTACAAATTTGGTCCTTGGTCTCTGTCTGTTCATGCGCGCATTGAGCCAGCGCTGAGGGCAATCAGCGCGGAGAGACGGTCGTTGCAGAGCGACTATGAGGACAGGCAGGATTGGGTTCGTTGGCATCTGCGTGACGGGCGGCTGCTGGAGGAGTTGGAGAGCCAACTCCCATTTGAGATAATCTCGGGCCTGAAAGGAGAGGTGCGCCAATTCGGGCAAGACACGCACAGTCTACTGCATGCCGTCTATGGTACGGAACCCATGCTATCCGCAGCACCGAATGAGTCTCTGGATTTTACCGTTGCCGCCGAGGACAACGCAATCCATGACTCTGTTCAGAAACCGTTGAAGATGGCTGGCTTATCAATTGGGCAAAAGAAAAAGTTCAGAGAACGAATGCGGGCACTACGAGCGAAATATAAAAACAGGGGAAAAAAAGCTCCCAGGCTGATTAACCCAGTACCAGATGCCCGTTATGACGAGGTGTACGACGAAGGCATGAATTGGCTTGATAGTCTCGCCGGTGCCCCCTTGCCGGAAGGCGAACACACCGTCCAGTTTTCAGATGAGGTCTGGAAGTCTCCCACCAGGAAGGGCGGGGATGTATCCTGACGATTGTGTTCAGTCCCTCATTCACCCGAGCACTTGCGAGCACTTGGTGGATAGAGAATTCCAGGAAGATTTTGTGTCGTGGCGCGCTGGTCTCCGCCTTTGTTCCGCACATTGACCAAGTTCCCTACACATTTGAGCCCCTGGCCCGAGCAGAAGCCACTCGGCACGACAGCGCGACAATTCGAGTAGCGCCCCTTCGGATTGGTCAGCCACTCAAGAGGACGGAATTGCCCGTTGCTGCAATGCCTTTGCATCCGGGTGAAGTCTGGGCCGCTTATCGGGCCAAGAAGAGGCCGTGCCTGATCGTCGGCTCCGGCGGCCCGCCTGTTGACCAGCCCCTTACCAGGGGTATGGCAAGGCATTCGACTGCGCCAACGATATTGGCAGTGCCGTACTATGGCGCAACGAGAGACGGCAGCCGCGGGGGATATAATCCTGGGTTTGTGGAGCGTATTCGACATTGCGAATACCCACAGTTCCTTTGGGATAAGCTGCCGATAGCTGGGCCTGATGAGTCAATTCTTCGGCTGGATCACTTACAGCCAATAGGCGCACACCATAACGCTTATCAAGTGTCCGAGCACAAACTCAGCAATGACGCTCTTGAAGTTGTTGACGAACTCCTCTACTGGCTGATCTGGGGTCAGATTCCCGAGGACAGCCTGATAGCAATGTATCGGAAAGAAATCCGGTCTACCTTCAGGGCTTAATCGGGCGTTGGATTATGCTTCGCTAATCCGGTCTGCATAGTCTACAGGGAAATTGAGCGGAACCGAGAGGAACAACCTATGCCTGACACACGACAGCCTCCTTACCTTGAGTACGCCCTTGCCGAGGGCAAGGCGGAAATTACCGGCGAAGGAAGGGCCGAGCGCATCCACTACAAGGCGGCCAGCCATTCGGAACGGTGGGCTGACCCGGAAGAAAAAGTCCGCGCCGAGTTCTGGGCGGAGCTGATCTATAAGTATGACTACCCGCCCGAGCGCATCCGTTTTGAGGTCAACGTTCCGCGCCGGACCCCGAACGATTTTGCCGATATTGTCGTCTATGACGATGATGAGCTGAAATCTCCGTATTTCGTGTTCGAGTGCAAGCGGACCGATATCAGCGATGGCGGGTTTGGCCAGTCCATTGAGCAGGCGTGTGGCAACAGGGCCAGCCTTGGCGCGACATACTGCGGATCAATCGCCGGTCTGACACGCCGTCTGCTGCGGTTCGACACGTTTCCACCTGGCGAGCGGGACAGGAACCATCTCACCGATATCCCCCAGCGCTATGGTAAGCCGCTTCCCTGGCGCTTCCACAAAAACGAGCCGGGCCGCGACCTTGCGGCCATTCCCCGCGAAGCGCTGCGCGCCGCCATCCGCAAGTGTCATCAAACGCTCTGGGAGGGCGGAAAACGCAGTCCCATCGCCGCCTTTGGCGAGTTCTCCAAACTGGTCTTTGTCAAGAACCGTGACGAGAAGGACCCGGACCGCGAAGACGGCCAGCCCTACGAGTTTCAACGCCGCGATGGAGAAACGACCGCCCAACTTGCCGAGCGCGTTCACCGCCTTTACGAACATGAGAAGGAGTTGGAACCGGATGTGTTCACCGACCGCATCAATGTAGACGCGCCCGTTCTGGCACAGTGTGTGGAACACCTGGAAGGCATATCGCTCCAGGGCACCGAACTTGACACCAAAGGCGTTGCCTTTGAGGAGTTCATGGGCGGCTTCTTCAAGGGTGACTTCGGCCAGTATTTCACACCCCGCGAGTTGATCGCCTTTGCCGTGGAAGTGCTTGACCCCAAACGCAAGCATCTGGTCCTTGACCCGGCCTGTGGCTCAGGCGGCTTTCTGCTGTACGCCTTGGACCATGTTCGCCGCGAAGCGGACCACAAGCATAAATCCAACACAGCCAGACATTTTCAATTCTGGCATGACTTTGCCCAGAAAAACCTGTTTGGCATTGAGATCAACGACGAACTGGCCCGCGTGGCAAAAATGAACATGATCGTCCATGACGACGGACACTCCAACATTGTCGGCCATGACGCGCTGGACTTTCTGAAAGAGCTTCGCGCCAAAAATCTGGGACTCGCCTCAGGCAAATTTGACCTGATTCTGACCAACCCGCCTTTTGGGTCTGTCGTCAGGCGGGCAGAGAAGGGTGCCGACTATCTGGGGCAGTTTGACCTCCTGGATTACGTCGGGAAAAAGTATCCGGATGCCAAGAAAAACGGTGCAGTCGGCGCGAAGAGCGGGGCCAAGGCGGTCAAAGCCCGCGCCAGCGTCAAGACAGAAATCCTGTTCCTCGAACGTGTCTATTCTTTCCTCAAGCCTGGCAGCGGGCGTGCCGCGGTGGTGCTGCCTGACGGCATTCTCACCAACTCCTCGCTCCAGGGCGTGCGTAACTGGCTGCTTGAGCATTTCCAACTGCTGGCAGTCGTCAGCCTGCCGCAGTTCGCTTTTCAGCACTACGACGCCGGCGTCAAGGCCAGCCTCGTTTTCCTCCGTCGCCTCAAGGACGGCGAGACCGTTCCCGACGACGCCCCCATTTTCATGGCCTTGACGGACAACATCGGCTATGACGCCACCGGGCGGAAAACCTTTGAGGTGACTGTTGAGAAGGAAGAGCCGGGCAAGGAGAAAATTGAGCGGCAAAGCTGTGACTTGTTTGACTACCGCGTCTCTTACGAGTGGAGCACCGCCAACCCAAAGAAGCCTGACTGGAGCGAACGCCGGCGCGAAATCATCCCCGACACCGGCCTGTTGCGCAAGTGGAGGGCGTTTCAGAGAGACCCGACACTTTTTTTCGCTTAAGCCCCGCTGAACCGGGCAAAGCTCAGTGCTTTGCGGTGAAGCGGGGCAATTTAGAGGGATTTTCGTTAAGTGTCCCTCTCCATACGCCAGAACTCCGACTCTATTTGAAGGGTCTTCGGAGGAATCCGACGGCTAGTAAGCCACTTTCGGCCTATGTTGATGTTAATCCACCCGTCAATATAGCTGGGATTGGTGAGGACGATCTTGTGGGCTTCATACCAATGCAAGCGGTTTCCGACGGTGCTACGGGAGAATACACAGTTACAAACAGGCCACTTAAAGAAGTACGCAAGGGCTATACTCCCTTCATCAACGGAGACACCCTGTGGGCGAAGATTACGCCGTGTATGCAGAACGGAAAATCGTGTATTGTAGACAGGCTACCAAATGGCGTAGGGTTCGGTTCGACAGAGTTTCACGTTCTCAGGGTGCGTGCTCCTGGAATTTCCAAAGAGTTCGTCATGGAGTTTGTCAGTCAGGCATCGCTTCGTCGCCTTGCGACTTACGCCTTTACGGGTTCAGCCGGGCAGCAGCGAGTCCCTGCGACATTTCTTGAGGCTCTTCCGTTTCCAGAACTTTCGGAATCCCGCCAGAACGAAATTGTTGCATCAATAAAAGCGGCTCGTGAGGCGGCTCGTCGTCTTCGCGCCGAGGCTAATGCACTATTGGCCGGCATTGATGATTTCCTGCTTGATGGGCTGGGCATCACGCTACCGTCTGAGGATTCATGCCGTGTCTTTGCAGTTCGCTTGACACAGCTATGTTCCGACGGACGACTCAATGCAGATTACTATCACCCGGACCGTCTGAGGGCTCTATGTACGCTAGATAGCGCCTCCGGGGGATTGACGGTTGCACGGCTTTCCGAAGTGGTGAGTTTTCAGCGGAATCAACTCGATACGCCCGGCGAAAACTATTTGAGCCTCGCACACGTTCAGAGCCACACAGGAGAATTGACCGATTCCGCTGACACCGCTCAAGGAACCTGTTTCACCTATAAAGTTGGTGATATTCTCTTTGCGCGTCTACGGCCGTATCTGAACAAGGTTCATCGTGCGGAAAGAAATGGTTGCTGCTCTCCCGAGTTCCATGTTCTCCGCGTAAGGGACGCCGGAAAATTATTGCCGGACTATCTCGCTGCGGTACTGCGGAGTCGGATGGTACTTGCCCAGACCGTCCACATGATGACGGGCAATACCCATCCCCGTCTCACAAATGACGATGTGGTAAATCTGCTCATTCCGGTCGCCAAACTGGAAGTCCAAGAAAAAATAGTCGCCGAGCTCCGCCGTCGCCGTAATGAGGCTCGTCGCCTTCGCGCCGAGGCCGAAGCCGGTTGGCAGGAGGCCAAGCGCTGGTTTGAGGAGCAATTGCTAGGACCATCCGCACCATGACTTTTGAATTCATTATCTCTTGTCGTGCGATACCGCTAATGGACCTCCGGCAGGTAGTGGCTAGCTTGCTTGCCGGAGTGCTGGAGAATAACCAGAATGAGTTTGGTGTGGACATCGTAGACCGCATGATCCAAATTCGTCACCGGCGTTCCGGCGAGGAGTCTACTGGTGGTAATGGAACAGAGACTTCTCACCTACTCGTAGGTTTCGTTCTTGAATTGCCAGAGGAAACTACGTCTGCCGAAACTGTCGTTCGGGAGTTTGCTGATGCCCTGTCCGATACCCCACCTATCATCCACGCGGTGAAGTTTGAAGACCCTTTGCTCCAAGCTGAACTCGCCGAGCGGGCCAAAGAGATTTTTGCGCTGGAGATGAAATTGCGCCGCGTCCTGTCGATCATCTATTTACACGCTTACCAGAGTGAAGAGCCTTTTAATCTGCTCCGCGATGAGACAGTCAAGCCAAGGGTAAAGCCGACAGAGAATGATATGAAGGTGGGAAGGGAGAACCAATTTTTTCATCTGACGTTTGGAAACTATGCTGAGCTTAATCAGAGACAAAAATTTAAACTCGATGACCTTCTTACAGTTATTCGCAATGCAGATACCTACGAGAAATTTTATGAGGAGTTTAACCGTGTTCCCATAGAACACAAAGACGACGCGGAACTATTAGCCGGATTAAAAAATTTGATGGATTCCATAGAAAAGATGCGTAACTGCGTCGCTCACAACCGCCGTCCTAGCATCAGTCTCACCGAGAATTACGACAACACACATCCTCAGCTTCATAAAATACTGGACGATTATCTTTCCAAGTGGGAGTTATATTTAGAAGAAATGCCTTGGGAAATAGACGCACGCGAGGCGGTCTCAGGCGCGCTTGAAGGCGCTGAATGGGACAGCAACAATAAGACGATCATATTTTATGATCCTGACGACGACCGTATGGCTACACCGGTTACAAGCCTTGAAGAATTGCGAGAGTATTTAGAAAGTGTAGCTGTTTCAGCCTTTATTCGTGGAGCTCCGTTCGAGGGCGGAGAATCTGTGTTTGATTGCGACGGATACGGAATTGTCGATTCTATACTGTGGGACTACGAAGATAGGTTGGCCGAGCTCTTTGAGGGGGACGATACTGACGAACCTTCTTGAGACGCAAATCGCCTTGGGCTAATATGAGACATACGACTCAGCCGAACAGCCGCCGCCCAGCGAAAGCCCGGCAGCACCCCCTCGCCACTCAGTTCATCGTCTTCCCCAAGGGTCTGCACATTGTGCGGTGAGCGATAGACGGAGACCGTCCGTGTGGCCGGCTCCACGACCCACACCAGCCGTGTTCCCGCCGAAAAATACTCGGCGATTTTGGTCTGTACCGAGGCGAAGCGATCTGGGGGAGAGGTGACTTCTACCGCCAAGTCCGGGCGCAAACGGCCAGTAGCCGGTGGGAACGCCGGTAGCGGGGATGCGTGCCCTGGCAATACCGGCCGCGTCCGGGGTACGCACGCTGTCGGGGCCGCGCTGAAGGATGAAGCCGTTTCCGCGCCACTGACAAGACCGAGATCATTGGCCTGGACAGAGGCGTGCAGGACAGAGGCCACGCGGACGGTCAGCACTCTATGCTCTCCACCGGTGGGGGCCAGACGAATCAACTCTCTTTTGACCAGCTCATACCTGTGGTCGTCGTCGGGCAGCGCAAACAGATCTTCAGCGGTCATGGGTGCGTGCTGAACGGTCATCGACTCCTCCCTATTCCGGGAGCGTAGAAAAAAAGGGCAGCCAGCGCGGGGTGGCCGCCTGGTAGGCTGCATAGTCTTCGCCAAAGCGCTCTTTCAGTCGGGGCTCTTCGCCGAGCATGACCCACATATGGGCCGCCAGGCCAAAGACCGCGCCGGCCAGCCCCAGGCCGGATGAGCGAAACCAGGCTGCGGCACCCAGCCCCAGGCACAAGACGCCGAGCAGCATGGGGTGTTGGATATGGGCGTAGGGGCCGGAGACAACCAGCCGTTTGGGCGGGGTGAGGGACAGGGGCATGGCCTCTCCCCGGCGGCTCAGGTAGGCGCTGGCGGACAGGAGCAAGGCGGCTCCGCCCAGCCCCAGCAGCCCACCGCCAACGGTCAGGACAAGACCAAGCACGATTGCGCCTCAGGCACAGAGGTCGGCTACAGCCCCCGGAACTGGGGTTTGCGTTTCTCCAGCATGGCCCTGACCCCCTCTTTGGCATCCTGGCTGGTCCGTGCTGTGGCCGCCATCTGCTGCAAGTCCTGATAGTCAATTGTTTTGCGCAGCGAGATCGCGCGGTGGATGGTGGTTTTCATGCCGGACAGGGACAGCGGCGCGTTGGCGGCAATCGTCCGGGCCAGATCATAGGTGGCCTGCTCAAGTTCGGCGGCCGGCACCACCTGATGCACCATGCCCATGTCGTAGGCACGGGTGGCCGTGACCGGCTGGCCGCTCAGCAAAATCTGTTTGGTGAAGGCCGGGCCGACGATCTCGACCAACTTTTGGCACAGCGGGAAGGGAATGACCAACCCCAGGCGGGCCAGCGGCATTCCAAAGCGGGCCAGGTCTGACACGACCCGCAGGTCACAGTGCAGGGCCAACTCACAGCCGCCGGCCAGGGCGTCGCCCTGGACCATAGCAAGAGTGGGGTGACGTGCGCCCTCGATCATCTGGAGAATCTCGACCACGCCCATCTCGGCGTCAGCGCCCTGCTGGCGGGCGCTGAGTTCGCGCAGATCAAGACCGGCGCAAAACGCTTTGCCCGCGCCCCGGATGACGATAACCCGCACATCCGGATTGGTTTCAAGGGCGGTGAAGTTGCTGACCAGACCGTCGAGCAAGGCGCTATTCATGGCGTTGCGTTTCTCGGGCCGGTTCATGGTGATGGTGGCAATACTGTCTTGGATGGAACACAGGATTTCGTCAGCCATCGTCTGTCTCCTCTTATTGGCCTGGCCGCGCTACCCGGTGAACTTCCAGGTATTGTCCGCGGTACCGCAGATCTTCCAGCGCGGCACAACAATATCCGGGTCGCTGGTTTGCTCAAACCCGACCTCGACCGGCAGGCCGATAGCCACGGCGTCCTCGTCGTCGAGCAGTACGCCGCCAACGCGGACCAGCGAGCCGTCGGCCTCGTGGCAGTCGTCGAGTTCAATCAGGCCGACGACATACGGGACGGCCTCGACAAAGGCACCCAGAATCGGCTGGGTGACGACGATATAGCTGTGCAATACGCCTCTGCCGGCCGTTTCAAACCAGCCCAGGTTCATTGAGGTACATGTATTGCAGGCCGGGAAGGGCGGGAACCAGGTGTGCCCACAGTCCTTGCACTGGCGCACCAGATACTTGCCGACTTTGGTGCCCAGCCACCATTCGGCTGTGTCGAAGTCCGGGACAATCATGATTTTGCTGTAATCAATCGGGCCTGGCATACTCCGCCCTCCTCAGGCTGCAATCCCGCGCAGAATTGCCGAACTTGACATGGTTTCCGTTCCCCAGCCCAGACAGGCCGCGATCCGGGCGTCTCTCACCTGCCGACAGCCGGCCTCACGGTCGTAGCTGTGCTTGCCCTCGGCCCAGCCCGGGCAGGCGTCGTCGGCGCGGTGACGGAGTTGGCGGGCATTCTCAATCACCATGCTGATCCCGTGGGTATAGCCCTCGGACAGATGGCCCCCGGACAGGTTTGAGGGCAGTTGATGATCGATCTGGAGGCGTCCGCCTTTGACAAACTCGCCGGCTTCGCCTTTGCCGCAGAAGCCGTAGGCTTCGAGCTGGATCAGGGTAGTAAAGGTGAAGGCGTCGTAGCACGAGATCAGGTTGACATCCTTGTGGCTGATGCCGGCCATCCCGAACAAGCGTTGGCGGCCATAGTT
Organism: uncultured Binatia bacterium (SeqCode); assembly: GCA_965200965.1. Taxonomy (GTDB): domain Bacteria; phylum Desulfobacterota; class Binatia; order Bin18; family Bin18; genus JAAXHF01. The sequence continues at coordinate 1,415,019 of OZ241744.1, read as the reverse complement.
GCCGGCCACATAGTGAATCTCCGGCCGGGAGTAGTTCCAGGCCGCGTTGGGGGCCATAGTGCGGCCGGTCCCGCCCATGATGAACACCGGTGGTTGGCGCAGGTCGTAGGCGCGCTCGCGCGAGGTGACAATCAGCGCGGCAGACACATCGGTCTCCAAACAGCAGTCCAGCAGGCGGAAGGGTTTGACAACCCAGCGCGAGTTCTGGTGGTCCGCAATCGTGATCGGGTGGCGCATGGCGGCCTTGGGGTTCAGGCTGGCGTGGTGCCGGTGGGCGACCGCGACCTCGGCCAGGGACTTTGTGCTTGTGCCGGTATCGCGCAAATAGCGCATGGCCGACATGCCGAAGCGTTGGGCCGGGGAGGTCCAGCCCCAGGGCATCATGAACTGGTTGTCTTCCGCGGCCCGGGTGGGCGGCACTGGACCGCTGGGGGCCTGCCCGCCCATGCGACGGCCCGAGCGACCGTTCATCGAGCGGAAGATCACCATGACTTTGCAGTAGCCGGCTTCAAGCAGGCCGATTGTCTTGCCAAGCAGGGCCTCGGTACTTGAGCCGCCGCCCAGGATATCGACCGAATAGTTGAGGCGCATACCCAACGAGCTCGCCACATGGTTTGAGGTGGTTGAGTCGCCGGCCTGATAACTGCTCATACCGTCAATGTCGCCCGGCCCAAGACCGGCGTCGGTCATGGCTTTTTTGACGGCCTCGCAGGCCATGGACAGGGTGGTGCGGTTCGACGGCCGCATATGCGGCGTCTCGCCGACTCCAACAATGCAGTACTTATCGGTCAGTGCTCCCATGCTGCCTCCTGGGTGATAGCGCGTTCAAGACATGTGACGCGGGGCACAGTCAGTACGAGCGTGGCATCCCCAGCACATGCTCGGCCACATAGTTGAGGACCATATTGTTTGAGATTGGGGCAATGGTGAACAGGCGGCACTCGCGGAACTTGCGCTCCACGTCATACTCGGCGGCAAAGCCGTAGCCGCCGTGGGTGTCGAGGGCGGCGTTGGCCGCGGCCCAGGCGGCTTGGGCACACAGCAGCTTGGCCATGTTGGCCTCGGGTCCGCACGGCTGGCCGGTGTCGAACAGCTCGGCGGCCCGAAACCGCATCAGGTCGGCGGCCTCGGTCTGGGCGTAGGCCTGGGCGAGCGGAAACTGGATGCCCTGGTTCTGGGCGATCGGGCGGCCAAAGATGACGCGCTCCTTGCCGTAGGTGACGGCGCGGTCGATAAACCAGCGCGCGTCGCCAACCGACTCGGCCGCGACCAGAATACGCTCGGCGTTCATGCCATCCAGAATATAGGAGAAGCCCCGGTTTTCTTCGCCGATCAGATTTTCTTTGGGAACCTTGAGGTCGTGGAAAAAGAGCTGGTTGGTTTCATGGTTGATCATGGCGTCAATTTTTCGCACCTCAAGCGCGTTGCCGGCCTGTTTCAGATCAACCAGGAACACGCTCAGCCCCAGTGTCTTTTTGGGACACTCGGCTGCCGGCGTGGTCCGGGCCAGCAGCAGCATCATGTCGGAGTGCTGGACGCGGGAGATAAAAATCTTGGCCCCATTCACAATATAATAGTCCCCGTCCTTGCGGGCGAAGGTTTCGAGCCGGGTCGTGTCTGAGCCGGCGTTCGGCTCGGTGACGCCAAACGCCTGGAGGCGGATCTCACCGCTGGCAATTTTGGGCAGGTAGCGCGCTTTTTGTTCGTTGCTGCCGTGGCGGAGCAGGGCACCCATGATATACATCTGGGCGTGACAGGCGGCGGCGTTGCCGCCCGAGCGGTTGATTTCTTCGAGGATCACGCTGGCTTCCCGAACCGTCAGGCCCGAGCCACCGTACTGCTCTGGAATCAGCGCGGCCAGCCAACCGGCATCGGTCAGTTCCTGAACAAAGTGTGCGGGATAGGCGTCCTCTTTATCGAGTCTGCGCCAGTACTCATCTGGATATTTGCGACACAGCTTGCGCATCTCTTCACGGATTTCAGGGCATTGTTCCATAGACGGCATACGGCTCTCCTTGACTGAATCGGAGGCGACAGGCGAGCGGGCAGAACCTTTCCCCCCATGCCTCAGGCCCTGCTAGTCCCTGCTCAGGAGCAGGTCCGGGCTGACGACCGCCCCTCCGAACGCCGCGGCATTGACCGTCGCCTTGGAGGCGACCACGGCTTGGGGATTCTTGTCCACCAGGCTGTCGGCCAGCTCGCGTACTGTGGCCGTAAGCGCATCCCTTTTGACCACCCGGTTAAGCAGCCCCAGGGGGACCAATTCTTCGGCCATATACCGGCGGCAGGTGATGATGATCTCCTTGGCCAGCGTTGGGCCGACATGGGCGGTCAGCAGGGCGGTTGAATCGGGGCTGAGCGGCACCCCGAGGTCTACTTCGGGAAACCAGAATTGGGCCTCCTCCACCGCGAGCCGAAGATCACAGCCCAGGGCCAGCGCCCAGCCACCGCCGACCGCATAGCCGTTGATGGCCGCAATGGTCATCGGCTCAAGGTGGACCAGGGTGTGCAGAATACGTCCGACCAGCCGCCCCCGGCGTTGCCGATAGCTGGCGAAGATACGTTCCCGCTCGTGCCTGTCGGCGACCCCCCTGGTCTGGCTCAGGTCGGCTCCGGCACAAAAGGTGTTGCCCGTGCCGGTGAAGATCATGACCCGAACCGCGGGGTCATCGCGGACCTGATGGAGCAGCCCTTCGAGTTCGTGCAAGATCGCCTCGTTCAGCGGATTGCGTTTTTCGGGCCGGTTAAAGGTCAGGGTGGCAATCCGACCGTCTTTGTCCAGCACAAAATGCTCTGGCATATTCTCCCTCCCTGCTGTGTTGTGAGCCGCCGTCCAGTCTATCTGGACAGGTCGGATGCTGGCAAGAGTTAGTGGGGCTCTTGTTCGGGCTCTGGCAGCCCAGCCGCACACAGGCTATGTAGACCGGCAGGATACACAGCGGAGGGAGTTATGGAGTTGGGACTTGCAGGGAAAGTCGCAATGGTCAGCGGGGCCAGCCGCGGGATCGGCAAGGCGATTGCGCTGGGCTTGGCTGCCGAGGGCTGCCGCCTCAGCGTCTGTGCGCGGGGCCGGGAAGCGTTGGAGCAGACGGCCGAGGCAATCCGCGGTCGGGGCGGCCGGGTCCTGACCACCGCCCTTGATGTCTCGAACGAGATCCAGACCAAGGGCTGGGTTGAGGCCACGCGCCGGGAGTACGGGGCTATCGACATCCTGGTCAACAATGTTGGCGGCTCGCGTCCGGGCGGGAACCTGGATGCCTCGGGTGAGGACTGGCACAAGGGTTTTGATCTCAATTTCTTTTCAGCGCTCGAGCTGTGTCGGCTGGCTGTGCCGGCTATGCGGGAGCAGGGGAGCGGCTGCGTGATCAACATCAGTTCGATCTATGGCCGCGAGTGGGGCGGACCGATGACGTATAACGCCTCCAAAGCCGCCATGATCAGCCTGTCCAAAGAAATGGCCCGTGAGCTGGCCCCGCACGGCGTGCGGGTCAACAGCGTTGCGCCTGGCTCGATTCTGTTTCCCGGCGGGTCGTGGGAGCGGCGTCAGCAGCAGAACCCGGAGGGCATTGCGGCGTTCATCAAGGCCGAGCTGCCAGCCGGCCGCTTTGGCACGGTGGAGGAGGTGGCTGACGTGGTGGTGTTCCTGGCTTCGGGCCGGGCAAACTGGGTATCCGGGGCGTGTATTACCGTTGATGGCTGTCAGTCGCGGTCGTTGATTTAGCGATGAAGATGCCTGGCGAGCGTTCGCGGTCCGAAGAGATTTTGCTGCTTGACAGCCCAGACGATGCGGTCACCGTTCCGTATGAGCGGGCCTTCCGCCTGGTGACGGATGGGCCGTCTCTCATCCGCTTGCGTCAGGACCCCGGCGGGCTGTTTGCTACGGCAGACACCCCGCCGAGGCTGTCCCCGTATTCGGTCGCCTATCTCACCCCGCGGCTGGCCGAAAATGTCCGCCTGGAAGGGCTGTCGCAGGCCGCGGAAGCGGGGCGCATTACCACCTTTATGACTGGCCAGGCGCGCCGGCTGTCGCTGGAATATCTGGATGAAGACACGATAGCGGTGCGTGGCGAGTGGCGGGACAGGGGGGATGTTCCGCAGCGCGTTCCGCTTGGCCGTTTGCCGGCCAGCGTTATCGCGCGACTGAAAGCCCTGGCGGCTGAGGCCGTGCCCCTGGGGGTAGCGGCCACGATACGCACCCTGTCTCTACCTGGACCGGGCCGGCCGGCGGAGGTGTGGTGCGATGTGTGGACGCTGGAGGGTTAGAGCAAAGTCCGATCCATACAATCTCTATCGGACAGCAACTCGATCTCATCGCCAAGACGAATCTCGCCCTCGCTCAGGACAAAACATGTGACCCCGCCCCGCCAAGCCGGGACGAGGGCTTGGCGTAACCCCAGGTGCTGCATGTCCATCCGCTGGCAGGGGTCGGTTTCGCCGGTAATGGTCAGTCTGATCGGGCCGATGCGCAGAATGTGGCGGGTCGTTTGCTCTAGCTTAATGCCACTGATGAGCAGGTTGGCCCGGCGGGCCGTCCACGGCAGCTCGACCCGGAGGTCCTGACAGGCGGCCTGCCACGCCTCTTGAGACAGGACGGTGATCTGACGCGGGCCGTATTTGCCCCGATAGTCGCCCTGAAGACCGCTGTGTTGGCTGATGTGGGTCTGGTCTCGGGTTTCCATTGGCGCGCGTGAAGCGCGGCGCACGGCGATGCCAAGCAGATGTCCCATTGTCTGTCCTCTCTAGTGCGTGGCGAGGATATCGGGCAGTTCGACCACACTGTCCAGAATATAGTCCGGCGCGTGGTGCAGCATGACCGCCCGGTCGCTGGTGCCGGTCAACACCCCGACGGTATGCGAACCCGCGGCCCGGCTGGCCTGCACGTCAATTGGCGAGTCGCCGATATACACCGCCTCGTGCGGCTGGAGGGCGAGGCGCTCCAGACACCTGAGAATCGGCTCAGGGTGCGGCTTTTTGTGCTCAACATCCTCCCGGCCGATAATGCCGCTGAACAGACGGCGGACCCCCCAGTGATCCAGAAACGGCAGCGCACGGCCCGAAGAGGTGGCAATGCCGAGCCGCAGCCCTCGGGTGTGCAGATGCTTGAGCAGTTCCAGACTGCCCGGAATGGCCGCGGTCTTGTGGTGATAGTGTGCCATCCAGGCGTCCATCCGGTCGTCAACAATGCGCTTGAGGGTGGCCGCCGGGTCTGGATGGTCGGGCGGAAAGAGCTTGAGCAGCGGATTGTCATCCCCGGCCCGCATCAGCGCGTACACCCGCTCCCGGGAGGGCGGGGGGACGCCGGCAATCTCCAGGACTTCCAGCGAGACCCGGTAGAAGTATTCCACCGAGTCGGCCAGGGTGCCGTCCATATCAAAGATGACGCCTGTGACTGCCAGGCCTCTCATGCTGACAGCCGCTCCCAGGCCCGATTGATCCGGCGCTTGAGGTCGGCCAGCGATCCGTCATTATGGATAACGATCTGGGCGTGTTTGCGCCGTTCGGCCTTGGACAACTGGCTGGCAATGCGGGCCTCGGTCTCGCTGGCCGCCAAGCCGCGTTGTGCGGTGACGCGCTCAACCACGGCCTGGGTGCTGGCTTCGACCAGCCACACCTCGTCAACCAGGGGCATCCAGTTGGCCTCGATCAGAATGGCCGCCTCCACCACGATAGGCTCAGAGAACCCCGCGGCGCGTTTGTCCTGGATACGCCGGGCGATGTCCTGGAACATCAGGGGATGGACAATGGCGTTTAAGCGCTGGAGCGCCTCGGGGCTGCCAAACACAATCGCGCCGAGTTTTTTCCGGTCAATAGTTTGATCCGCGGCCACAATCTCCGGGCCGAAGGCACCCGTGACCTGCTTCCAGGCTTCCTTGCCCGGCAGATAGATTTCGTGGCCGACTGTATCGGCGTCAATGACAAGCGCGCCGAGTTCTGCCAGCAGCTGAGAGACGGTGCTCTTGCCCGAGCCAATCCCGCCAGTCAATCCTATGGTTTTCATACGCCCCTCTCGCCGTCCAGCGGTCCTTGCGGTACCCCGTGTACTGTGGCAGAGACAGGCGGCTTCTGCAAGACAGCCACCCCCCGGTTCTCTCCTGGCCACGATTGTGGTATCAGTGTAGGGCGAGGAGGCGAAGACATGCCGTATGCACAGCTCCGGGGAGTCAGGCTGTACTACGAAGACCGCGGACACGGCGTGCCGCTGGTCTTGATTCCCGGTGCACTTGGAACCGGCCAGTCGGACTTCGGCCCACAGCTTGAACAGTTGCCCGGGATGGGGGTGCGGGTCATTGCCTTTGACCCGCGTGGCTATGGCAAGTCACGCCCGCCCAAGCGCGATTTTCCGCTGGATTTCTACCACCGGGATGCCGAAGACTGCGCGGCCCTGATGGCCCATCTGGGCTGTGAGTCCTACGCTGTTGGGGGCTGGAGCGATGGCGCGATCATCGGTCTGCTGCTGACCCTGGCCCATCCCCGGCGGGTCGAAAAACTCGTCGTGTGGGGCGGCAACGCCCACATCAGCCGCCACGATATTGAGTGCTATGAAAAAACCCGATCCCTGTCGTCCTGGTCCCCCCGGATGCGCCAGGCAATGGGTGCGCTGTACGGCGATGAACTCCAGGAGCTGTGGACGGGCTGGTGCGACGTGATGTACGCCCTGTACAAAGCCGGGGGTGAGGTATGCCGCCAGCGCCTGGCCGAGATTCGGTGTCCGACTCTTCTTCTACACGGTGAAAAAGACCCGCTCGTCCCGCGCTTTCATGCAGATGTCTTGCACCAGGGCATTGCCGGCTCGCTACTGCATCTTTTTCCCGACGGCAAACACAATATCCACCTCGCCCATGCCCCGGCAATGAACCGGCTGATCGCCGATTTCTTAACCCCTCAGCCGCTTGCAAAGGAGAGCCCACATGGCCGCTCAGGTCGAATTTTTTTATGACTATTCCAGCCCCTGGACGTATTTGGCGTTTACCAGAATTGACGGCCTGTGTCGGAAATACGCTGCCGCCTTAAGCTGGCGGCCCATTCTGGTCGGCGGCATCTTCAACACAATCAATCCGTCGGTCTACGAGTTCCGCGAGAAGGGCGTTGCGGCCAAGCAAAAATATATGGCCAAGGACATGCAGGACTGGGCGCGCTACTACGCGCTGACCATTAAAAACCCGCCCAGCGTGTTTCCGGTCAACTCGGTCAAAGCCCTGCGCGGTGCCCTGGTAGCGCTGGAGCATCCGAACACCTTTCTGCCCTACAGCTTCCGCGTGTTTGAGACCTATTGGGGGGAGGACAAGGACATCAGCCAGGATGCGGTGCTGCGCGCCATTGTGGAGGCGGTCGGGCTTGACCCGCAGGAGTATTTCGACAAGATCGCCCGCCAGGACTACAAAGACCGTATCCGGGCCAACACCGATGAGCTCATGCGGCGGGGCGGCTATGGCACGCCGACCATGTTTGTCAACGGCGCAATGTTTTTTGGCAACGACCGCTTGGTCCTGGTCGAAGAAGAGCTCAAGCGCAGCGCCTGACGAGGCCGGGCAAAGGGCCGCGCGCCCTTTGCCTTGTTCGTGTCAGCCGTCCCAGCCCCATTTCTCTTTATTGGCTTGGATTTCCTCGGGCGAGGGATTGTCCGGTTTCTCGTGAACGGCGACCTCAAAGTCGTCGATCGGCTCAACCATCGCATAGTTCAAGGGCGTATCCTCGGCAAACACGTCAGGGACGGCCACCTCCTCAAAAATGGCTTGCCAGGGACATTCCGGCTCACACGCTCCACAGTCAATACATTCGTCAGGATGAATGTAGAGTTGGTTGGGGAACCGCTCGTGGTCATCACCGGTGTATTTATAGATGCAGTCTACCGGGCAGACGGCCACACAGCCGGTGTCAAGGCAGTCTCGACACAGCCTGGTGATGATGTAGGTCATGGTTGTCCTCCTCCCTGTATGCTCGGCTTTCCTATCAGGCGTGTCTGAGGCGCACGCTGTCGTAGCCTGTGCTATCGTATCGGCGACAGCGGGTCAATTGCGGAGGGGGCGCGGCGAGAGGCAGTGCATCAGTCCAAGGCGCGGGTGGCGTGGACGGACAGCAGACACGTTTTATGTTTTCGGCTCTTGCAGCTGTCGTCTGAGCGATGCCAACTCATTGCGCAGTTCCTGGAGCGGGCCTGACAGATAGCCCTCAAGCGTCTCTTTGACAAACTGCTCGATATACTTGCCCTGCATATCGGCCTCGATATTGACCCGGTCGCCGGTCTGGCGGTGTTTGAGGGTTGTGAGTTGATAGGTATGGGGAATGATTGAGCAGGTGAAGGACCGTGGCTGACAGTCAAAAACCGTCAGACTGATGCCGTCCACCGCAACCGATCCCTTTTCAACCAGATAGCGGCTCAACTCCCGCGGAATCGCAAAGGTGTACAGAAACGAATCTCCCTCGGCCTGAATTGAGGCAACTGAGCCGAGGCCGTCAACATGGCCAAAGACCAGATGGCCGGACAAACGGCCCTCCAGCCGCAGCGAACGCTCAAGGTTGACGACCGAGCCTAGCCTCAACTCGCCCAAGTTGGTGCGCCGCAGCGACTCGGCCGAGACCGCAAAGCTCAGCCCTGAGTCACCGACCTCGGTCACCGTCAGGCAGGTCCCGTTGACACAAATACTTTCCCCAAGATTGACCTCAGCCACCGGCAGCGCACTCGACAGGCTGAGCCGCACCCCCTCGGCGATGGCGTCAATCCGGGTAATCGTCCCGCTCGTCTCAATAATCCCGCTGAACATATTTGCCCTTCGCCTTCACCCCGCGGCCTGAACACTCGGCCGCTCTTGCAGCCGTTTAAGCCACGCCTCGAGTCTGGGGTGAGGGACCGTGACCTTGAGCACAGGAAACAGCAGCGACCAGGACACATACGCGATATCGGCCAGGCTGAAGCCCGAGGCTGAGAGATAGTCCTGCTTGCCCAACTCGTGGGCGATTTTGTCAAAGCAGGTGTTCAGGTCGGCCGTGGCCTGACTTACCACCGCCCTGTCCGGGCTGCCGCCTTGCATCGGCTTGAAGATGATTTCCCCGGCCAAGGTGGCAATAGCGCTTTCATACGGATTGTCGGCGTAGTGCATGAGGACACGCGCCCGGGCGCGTTGGCCGGGGTCTTGGGGCAGGAGGGCCGGGTCTGGGCAGGTGTCGTTCAGGTACTCCATGATAATAGTTGACTCGTACACGGTCGTCCCCGTGTCCTGGAGGGCTGGCACCTTGCCGTAGGGGTTGATGGCCAGATATTCGGGCGTTTTCTGCTCGCCTTTGGTGATATCAATGTTCACCTTTTCGTACTCCAGGCCCTTTTCAGCCAGTACGATGCGGACCTTGCGGACCCGTGGGGACATGGGGAAATCGTACAGCGTGATGGTGTTGGACATTGACCCCCTCCTTTTTACCGACGGGCTCGTGGTCGCGCTTGGCAAAATAGTGCGCTTCTTCGGCACAGGCGAACGATGATATCTTCTTGATGAGTGCGGGTGTTATCGTTTCCCTTCTCAGCCCTGTCGCGTTGACTGCCCAAACGGTCCTTGGCATCCATCCGTGCCCTTCCTTTTTGATTGCGCGCGCCGGACAAGGGCCTGGCCCGTCTTCTTGACCCGGCTGTACAGCCGGTCGGCCCAGTGAAACTCCGAACTCAGCAGGCCCAAGCCCAAGATGACCACCACAATGCCGGGACCTGGGATGCCGGGGAGACTGAGCACGCCGCCGACCACGACGAGCGCAATCCCGCCGACCACGCGACACGCCCGCCACACGAGGGTGCGCGCCCGACGGATCATAGCACCGACCTATGCCCGGACAAGCGGGAGGCCGCGGGCGCGGGCGATGAGGGCAGAGAGCGTTTAGAGATCATCGCCGATCTTCCCGCTCCGGGCTTTTTCCACGGTTTCTTCAAACTGTGCCCCCAGGTCAACCCCCATCTCTTCGGCCCGTTTCTTTGCCCACAGACCGACATTGCGAGAGTCGCGGTAGAAGGATTCGTCCCGCGCGGTACCGGTATCAAAGTCCTGGAGACGGATCGCCTCGCTCTGATGGTAGGCAAAACGGGACAGGATGCGGCTGAGCCGAGGTTTGCCGCACCGCTGACAGGTGGCCGTCCGCTCCTCAGCCTCGGCCTCAACCAGGCTGAGGAAGAGCAGACTCTGCGTTGTGTGACACGCTTGGCAGCGGTAATCGTAAATCGGCATCGTCCTCTTCTCCTATCATACCTGACACGCTGGTGCTATAAGGAGCTCGCTAAGTCCGGCACACAACACAAGCTCTCCCAGCGTTTCTGCCCCCATGATTCCACTCGGCTCAACGATCCCTTTGCAGCGCCCTCCGTGGGCAACCTGCGCCGTGATGGTGGCCTGTATCGGCCTGTTCGGCTATGAATTGGACCAACACCACAACGGCCCCGGCCTGGATGCGTTTTTTGCCCGCTACGGCTGGATTCCGGCCGAGTTCACCGAAGCCATTGAGCAGCGCCAGTTCCCGCGCCTCTCGCCCCTCCTGAGCAGTATGTTCTTACACGGCAGATGGACCCATTTGATCGGCAACCTGTTTTTTCTGTATGTCTTTGGTCGGCATGTCGAGGATCGGCTGGGCGCTGGCCGCTATGTCGTCTTCTTCTGCTTCGGCGGAGCGGTGGCCATGCTGGTGCAGACCTGGGTAGCACCGTTTTCGACCGTACCGATGATCGGGGCCAGCGGTACCATTGCCGCGCTGGCCGGGGCCTACTGTGTCTTTTATCCGACCGGGCGCGTTCTGACGGTCATTCCGCCTGTTTTCCGGCTTGTTCGGGTTCCGACCCTTGGCTATGTGCTGGTCTGGCTGGTCTTGTTGCTCGGCTCTGAACTCTATCTCCTCGCCCGCAACGAGCAGTTGATGACATGGGGGGCGCATGTGGGGGGATTTGTGGCCGGCGTCGTCGGTGGCCCGCTGTCTTTGGCCTTCAAGCGTTGGCGGGCGCGCAAGAAACGGTTCCGGTCCTGGCGTCCGGATTCTCCCCTTATCGTGGAGAACTCGCGGTCTGTTTGGCCTTAGCCGCGCGTGGCAGTGTGGTTTGCAGGTAGACGGACAGGAGCGTGTAGTAGAGTGGGTAGCTCAACGACGCTCCGAGCAGCCACCGGTTCGGGCTGGGCAGCTGCCAGATGAGGATGCCCAGCAGGACGGCCCAGGCCACCCCAAGGCTGGTGGTCAGGCCACGCAAAGGGACGGTACGGGAGGGATAGACATACCGAATGGGCACAAAGACGAGGCCGGCGCACAAGGCCACCACGCCGGCGTTCAGCCAAGCTGGCGTCTGGGCGGCATACAGGTAGAAGACCACGATATTCCAGTACGATGGAAAACCGCTGAAGAAGAAATCCGCGGTTTTGGCCTCGGCCTGACAGAAGCCATAGCCGCTGGCCACAAGGATGAGGCCGGCAAAGGGCAGGCCGGCTGAGGCCGGCAGAAGCTGGAACTGATAGACAAACACAGCGGGGACGATGACATAGGTGAAATAGTCAACGAGGTCGTCGAGTTTGGCCCCGTTGAACCACGGCACGATCCGTTTGACCTGTGCGGCTCGGGCCAGCATCCCGTCTGTCGCATCAATCAGCACGGCGATCAGCATCCACGAGAAGGCGCTCTGCGGCCGCCCGTCCACGGTTGCCCGCAGAGCCAGAAAGCCAACGACAAAGCCCGAAGCTGTATAGACATGGACCGCCCAGGCGGCGGCGTACTGCAAGGGGGAAAGGCCATCAGCCGAATTGTTGGGGACTGAGGCGTGGTTCATACAGGACCTGGATCAGGGTGCCGTCCGGGTCCTTGCAGTACAGGGAGCGGCTCCCGTCTCGGTGGGTTCGCGGAGCGGCAACGATGGGGACCTGCCGGGCGCTCAGCATCTCGGCCGCCCGGTCCACATCGATTGGGTCGGCAACCACAAAACCAAGATGGGCGAGCCGCTGTCCGGCCGCTTGGCTCGGTGGCTCGGGTGAGGCCCGGTGCAGGGCAAGGTTGTCGCAGCCGGACGACAGATAGGCATTCTCGGCATCGGGCTGCCAGACGACCCGCATCCCGAACAGTTCGGTGTAAAAGGCGACCGAGGTCGCAACATCGGCAACGTTGAGGGCTACATGGCGCAGTCCCCTGGTGGGAATGGCTGGTGCTGACATTGCCCTGATCTGTTTGCCCATTAGCGCTTTTTCAGCAGCAGGTAGAGTTCGCCCTGCTCGGCCATATAGCCGGCTTCAATCTGGTCGCCACTGCCCCAGAAGATATCCGCCCGCCCGGGACCGCGAATTGCTGCGCCGCTATCCTGAAGCAGTACAAAACGAGAAAAGGGCTGCCAAGCCAAGTCCTGGTGGCGACTGACATGGGGTTTTCTGGTGCGGATAAATCCAAGTGCGCCGAGCGGATAGACCCGGGGGTCGGTGGCAATCGAACGTCCGGCGGTCAGCCGGCTGCCGAGGCTGCCGCGCGGCTCGCCCCGGCTGGGTCGAAAAAAAACATAGCGCCGATTCTGAAAAAAAATGGCGTTCTGTTCTTCGGGGTGGGTATACAGGTAGCGCTTGATATCCGGAGCAGCGGTGGCTCCGGGTTGGAGTTTGCCCTGTTGGCGCAGGTGTTTGCCAATACTGGTATAGGGGTGTCCGTTTGTGCCGGCATAGCCGACCCGCAGGCGTGAGCCGTCCGTCAGTTCAATCTGTCCAGAGCCTTGAATGTGCAAGAAGAACAGGGCTACCGGGTCATCCAGCCAGGCAAGCTCACAACGTCTGTTGGCCAGCACACCCCGACCATCAATGTCGGCCCGGGTGAAGTAGGGCACGAACCGGCCCTTGATCCAGCGCCCGACCCGCGGGGTGCTCTGGCCCGAGGCCGGGGCGAGTTTGACCAGGTCGTCGGGCGTGCGGTAGAGGGGATAGCGGTAGCGTTGGGTGCGGACTAGGCTGCCCCTGAGCAGCGGCTCATGGTAGCCGGTAAACAGGATCTGAGCGTTGGCCCGGTAGATATCAAAGTCGCGCAGGACCGCGGCAGCTAGGTCTTCTTCGGTTTCCAGCAGGGTGTAAAAGTGTTGCAGGCTGTTACGGAGGTGGCTCAGGCTCAGGCGCTGAGCGCCAAAGACCACGGGTGCGGCGTCGGGTCTGGGGCGGAGTGCCGTGAGGCTGCGTCTCACCGCATACTTGAGAGAGGTGCGGCTGAGGTCGTCGTACAGGGCGGGCGCGCTGTGGGGGGCGAGGCGGACGAGGATGGGCGGGGCGGCGTGGAGGGGAGGGAGGAGGAAGACAAGAAGGGTCAAAAGGCAAATGACAAACGGCAAACGGCAAAAATACGACCTTCCCAGCCTGATCCACATCTCCATCTTCCTGCTCCACCTTTGCGTTTTGGGTTAGGTGGCGTAGACTTGCCGCGCCGCCCGGGCAGCGTCTCCAGGCTGACGTTGATGGCCGTGGTGACCCAACACCGCTTCCAGAGATTCCAACAGGAGCAAGACGTTTTCCTGAGAGCTGGACTCTCCCATAAGCCCAATCCGCCACACCTTGCCGGCAAAATCGCCTAGTCCGGCACCGATCTCAATGTTGTAGTCGTTCAGCAGGGTAGTGCGCACCGCGGCCTCGTCAATTCTGTCGGGTACGCTGACGCTGTTGAGCATCCACAGCCGGTGGCCCTCCTCGGCGACCAGTTCCATGCCCAGGGCTTTGAGGCCGGCCGCTAGAGCCTCGTGGTTGCGCCTATGGCGTGCATGACGGGCCAATAGCCCTTCGTCTTTGACCAGGCTCAGGGCTTCACACAGCGCATAGATCATTGAGATTGGGGCGGTGTGGTGATAGACCCGCCTGGCTTGGCCTTTACTCCAGTAATTGCCCAGCAGGCTGAGGTCGAGATACCAGCTCTGGACCCGAGAGGCGCGCCTGCCAATGACATCTAGCGCGGCCTGACTGAAGGTCACCGGGGATAGCCCCGGCGGACAACTCAGGCATTTCTGAGTGCCGCTGTAGCAGGCGTCAATGCCCCAGTTATCGACCTCAAGCGGACAGCCGCCCAGCGAGGTCACGGCGTCCACCACAAACAGGGCACCGGCCTGGTGAATGAGGGAGGCCAGTTCTTCGAGCGGCTGCCAGGCACCGGTTGAGGTTTCGGCGTGGACCAAGGCGACAAACTTGGGCCGCCGGCACCGGTCCAGCGTCTCTTGGACCTGTTCGCGGCTGAAGACGCGGCCCCAGTCTGTTCGCATGGCAAATGGCCGCGCGCCGCAGCGCTCGGCAACCTCGACCATGCGCGTGCCAAAGACCCCGTTCACCCCAATGATGACCTCATCTCCCGGTTCAATCAGGTTGGCCAGACAGGTTTCCATACCCGCACTGCCGGTGCCGGAGATGGGCAAGGTCATCCTGTTGTGGGTCTGGAAAACAAACCGCAGCAGCTCTTGGGTGTGGTCCATCAGTTCGATGAACTTGGGATCAAGATGACCGACCAAGGGGGTGGACATCGCCTGGAGGACATGCGGATGGACATTGCTGGGACCTGGACCGAGCAGGACCCGTTGCGGGATGGACAGCCGACCAAGCCGTGTCATGTATACTCCCCTCAGTATGGACCATTTCAGCCTAGCACAGACGGCTGACAGGAAAAAGCGCCGGTGTCCGCAAGAAAGGGGGAAGGATGATACGCGCCCCATCAAATCATCGTTCGCCCTTACAGACACCGGCGCGCTTTTTTGCTACAAGAGCGCGACAAGAACAGGGCTGGCTCACAGCCGTGAAGGAGGTTGAACAATGCCGCTTCTCAACGGAACTGAGCTTGGTGTCCTGCCCACTATGGGGGTGGGATCGTATGCGTCACCCGGCTGGTTGACCGCGATGCGCCGAGCGCTGCGGGCCGGCAGCGCGGGGCCGGCCGACCTGGAAGAGGCTGTTCTTGATGCGGTCAGGGTTGCGGTGTGCGACCAGGAGGAGGCCGGGCTTGATATTCTGAGCGATGGGGAAATCCGCCGCCAGCGTTTCCTGTGGAATGTGGTCGAAAAGCTGTCCGGCCTAAGCGTTGTTCCCGCCCAACGCAAGCTGGGGGTGATGAGCTATGACAGTGCGCCGCGTTTTGAGACACTTGAGCGGGTCGGTGCGCCTGAAGGCTTTGGCTTGGTCCAGGAATACCAGGACGTGCGTAAGCTGACCTGCAAGCCGCTCAAGGTGTGCTGCCCAGGCCCGTTGACGCTCGCCCTGCCGATCACCCCCAAGGCCGGCTACAGCGGCGACTCCCTGCCGCTGCTGTATGATCTGGCCGCACTGGTGAACCGGGAACTCAAGCAGGTGGTGGCCGCGGGGGCGACATTTATTCAGATTGATGAGCCCTCCGCGGTTGGTCGCACCCCGGTCCTGCCGGTTGAAGAGACGGTCGCCCTGTTCAATAAGACGGTTGAGGGTCTCGAGGCCAAAATCGCGTTGCACATCTGCTTTGGCAACAATCAGGGCCGCCCGGCCACGAAACGCACCTACCGTCCGCTGTTTCCGGGCATTCTGGAGTCCAGGGCAGAGCAGTTTGCCCTGGAGTTCTCGAACCGGGAAATGTCCGAAGTCGAACTCTGGAGCGAGTTTGGTGCGGACCGTGAGCTGGCCGCCGGGGTCATTGACGTGAAGTCGATGTATCTGGAGACGCCGGAAGATGTGGCCGAACGGACACGGATCGTCTTACAGCACGTCGATCCTGAAAAACTCTACCTGAGCTGTGATTGTGGCTTTTCGGCCTCGTCGCGCGGTCTGGCCCGGGCCAAGTTGCACGCCCTGGTTGCCGGAGCCAGGATTGTGCGCAAAGAGTTGCGGGGCAGCTAGGCCGCTGTGGGACTCTCGTTTTGGGAAATAACGGTGTAGCGTGTGTATTTCGCTCGCATCATTAACGGTGTCAGATTCAGAGGAGGAGCAAGGATGCTGTACTCCTTCGACTCTAATCAGTATATCACGGATATCCCCCACCGGCGTGAATTTGATATCTGGCGATCTCGGCTAACGGATGAGCAGTTCGACGCTATTCGTACCGGCCTCCTGGGGGCGGATTGAAGGCGGCGAAGTCCACACTTCAAGCTGGATGCCAGGCTCTGATTGGACCGGTACGGTTTTTGAGTCGATCTACACTCATGCCTGTCGCCGTGACATCAACGCTTCCGGGCGTTGCTTCGGGTTATTCCTCTGGGTAGTGATGAGGGACCACCCGGAGGTGTGGGGATTTGGGCGGTATGAGTAAGGATGGCATCCCAATCGAAGGACTTGCCTACTTTCGCCTTGATCATCCTCCGCCACGATGAATTCAACACTTCGGCCAATCGGACCCGCTTATCCGAATGTCGTTCCTCCAAGTATCCGGCAGTGTTGGTTACAGCGTACTTGCCCGATCCCGGAAAATGGGAATCCGGTAGGAAGGTCTGCCCCTCCCTCAACCCTGCGAAATCGGCATATGCAGAGATTCCTGCATGACCAGCCGACAGTCATTCTGCCTCATCAACCCTGCTGAATAGCCTCCAATGCCTCCCAGCGGGCAAAGGCGGCTTCGAGTTCTTGCTCCACGGCACTGAGTCTGGCCTTGAGTGACCCGACCTGAGCGCCGTTGCGCTGATAGAGTTCGGGGTCGGCTAACCGCTGGTGGAGTTGGCGCTGTTCGGCTTCGAGTTGTTCGATAGTGTCGGGCAGTGCCTGGAGTTCCTGTTGCTCCTTGTAGCTCAGCTTTTTCCTGGCCGGCCGTGGCGGGCGGAGTTTGTCCGGTTTGGGCTGAGACGCGGGCGTGTGGACTGGGCGACGCTGGCGCAGCCAGTCGTCATAGCCGCCGACATATTCATGCACTTGGCCGTTGCCCTCAAAGGCGATGATGCTGGTGGCAACATTGTTGAGCAGGGCGCGGTCATGGCTGACCAATAAGACCGTGCCAACGTATTCCAGCAGCAACTCTTCCAGCAGTTCCAAGGTGTCCGCGTCGAGATCGTTGGTTGGCTCATCAAGGACCAGGACGTTCGACGGCTGGAGAAAGACGCGGGCTAACAGCAGACGGCTGCGCTCGCCGCCTGACAGCGCCTTGACCGGGCTGCCGGCCCGTTCGGGCGGAAACAGGAAATCCTGCAAATAGCTGATGATATGGCGCTGCTTCCCGTTCAGGGTGATGGTGTCGTGCCCGTCGCTGAGCATGTCGCGCACGGTTTTCTTCTCGTCCAACTCCAGTCTCAGTTGGTCAAAATAGGCGATCCGCAGCCGGACGCCGTGCTCAACCGTACCGTGTTGGGGCGGCAGCAGACCGAGCAGGAGTTGAAGCAGGGTTGTTTTGCCCGAGCCGTTGGGGCCGATAATGCCGACTTTGTCGCCCCGCAGAATAGTGGTGGAGAAGCGCTGTACCAGCGGCTGACCGGTGTAGCCGTAGCTGAGGTCTGTGGCCCGAATGACGCGTTTGCCCGATCGCTGCGCGTCTTGAACCTGGAGACGAACGCTTCCCGGCTGTTGCCATCGGGACTGGCGGGCCGCGCGGAGGGCCTTGAGGGCGCGGACCCGGCCCTCGTTCCGCGTCCGCCGGGCAGTAATGCTCTGACGAATCCAGATTTCTTCTTGGGCGATTTTTTTATCCAGGTGCGCCCACTCTTCCGCTTCAGCGGCGATTGCCGCCTGTTTGCGCTGTAAAAAGGTTTCATATGCACACGACCAGCTCGTAAGCTGGCCACGGTCAAGCTCAACAATCCGGGTGGCGAGCTTCCGTAGCAACATCCGGTCGTGGGTGATGAACAGCAGTGCCTTGTCACGCTGGAGCAAAAACTCTTCAAGCCAGCCAATCGCGGCGATATCGAGGTGGTTGGTCGGCTCGTCGAGCAGCAGCAGATCGGGGTCGCTGACCAGGGCTGCGGCCAACAGGGTGCGCCGTTTGAGGCCGCCCGACAGGCTGGCAAAAGGCGCGCTCGGATCAAGCTTGAGGCGCGACAGAATCTGCTCAACTTGGCGGTGGACGAGCCAGCCGCCGCTGGTGTCCAGGCTGTGTTGGAGGCGGTCGAGCCGGGCCAGGAGTTGACGGTTGGCTTGGCCGTGCGCCAACTCGGCACTGACCTGCTGATATTCGGCCAGGCATTCGCCAAATTTGCCCAACCCGCCAGCGGCCAAATCAAACACTGTGCCACGCAGACCCTGGGGCACTTCCTGTGGCAGGAAGCTGATTCGGATCTCCTGTTGGCACACAATCTGGCCGCTGTCCGGCACGAGCTCACCGGCAATACACTTCAGCAGGGTTGATTTGCCGGTCCCATTGCGGCCGAGCAGACACACCCGTTCGCCGGGTTCGAGGTGCAGGCTGACGGACTCTAACAGCGGCGGACCACCAAAGCTCGCCCGAACCCGCTGAATGCTCAGCAGGGCCATACCCTCTCCCTCGCCTCTTCAGGCAGCGTCTCGGCAGGTCTTCACCGCGCATTCCCTCGCCCTCACTCACCAGGGCGAAGGAAAATCAGATACTCTGCCGGGAAAGAAACTCCTGAAAGACGGCTAAGAAGGGATCGCGGGCGGCCGTCACAAAGCCATGTCCGGCATTCTCAAAAATGCGCAACTCGGCGTTTGGAATCTCACGCGCCAGGATTTCGGAGTTGGCGGATGGGATCAGAATATCGTCACGACCGGTCGCAACCAAGGTCGGGGCGGTGATGTCTTTGAGCTGCCTGAATACGCGCAGGGTCATGGTTGCCTGAATATGGCGTTCATAGGCAAAGCGCGGTGTGACGTGGGTCAAAGACTGTTGCAGGTGGGCTTCAAGTTCGTCGCAGTGCTCACGAATATAGTCTGCTGAATAGGCCAGTTTCCAGGCTGCCCGGCCGGCCTCTTCCGGCGTCTGGCCGACCCGGCCTTTGAGCGCCTGCATTGATTCCGGCGGAGCCGGAACAGCGTGTTTTCCGCCCGGCGTGGTACAGCCGAGGGTCAGGCTGGCTAGGCGTTGGGGATAATGAATCGCCAACTCTTGGGCAATCATGCCGCCCATTGAGATTCCAAACACATGGGCTCTGGGAATGTGCAGGGCATCCAGCAGTCCGGACGCGTCGCTGGCAAACAATGCGATCGAGTAGTCTTCGTCGGGCTTGTCGGACTGGCCGGTGCCCCGGTTATCGTAGGTGATGACCTGGTGGGTCTGGGTCATGGCTTCCACAAATGGCCGGTCCCAGTTGGCGGCTGGTGAGCCGAGGCCCATGATGAGCAAGAGAGGCTGGCCATGGCCTTGACTGTCGTAGTGCAGCCGAATCCGGTTGACGTGTGCGTATGGCATAAGTCCTCCTTTGTGAGGTGGAGAGATTCTTTTTCCACAGAGCGGACGGTTCTAAGGATGTGGCCGTCCGCGGCAACGATTGTGGCGATCTGTAGAGAGCGGCCCTCCGGTGCAGTGAACATACCCTCGCCGGGAATCGAACCCAGACCCCAGGTTCCGGAGACCTGTGTGATATCCATTTCACCACGAGGGCGTTGCGGGAGAAAACTGAGCCTATCACAGGAGACGCTAGGCAGCAATGCGGTTGGCCGGCCGAGGATACGGCGCTCGTCCGTTCTTGTCGCGTTCTATTCCAAAGTCGGCTGTTCTTCGCCCTGAGATGGAAGACTGTCCTTGGCGACCTCCGCTGAGGGCTTCAAGACGGTTGCTTGGCAGGGCTGCGGATGTTGTATGGAGATGGGGCCGCGTTCAGGATCGCGAGTCGCTTGGCGGCTTGCTGCTCAAAGCTCTGGAAGTCTCCGACAAGGCGAAGCGCTTTCCTGTCTCGGTAGCCAAGGATCACAGGTCCCCAGCATGTACGGTCAAGGGGAAAAGACGTAGCGGAGGAGAATGATGGCTCGGATTGGACACATGCTGCTGAGGGGCGTGCGCCTGCGCTGTCCCCGGTGTGGAGATGGGCGGCTGTTTACTGGCTTTTTCACCATGCGCGACCGGTGCTCACAGTGTGGCTACGCGTTTGAACAGGAGCAGGGCTATTTTGTCGGGGCGATTTATATCAACTATGGTGCCACGGCCGTGCTGGGCATAGCCGGCTTTTTCGTCCTTGACGCCTGCACCAGCATGACCCTCACCGAGCAGTTGGTGGTGTGGGTGACATTTGCCGGGGTGTTTCCTCTGTGGTTCTTTCGGTATTCGCGCAGCCTGTGGCTCAGTCTGGCCTACATCTTGACGACCGGCAAACCGGCTAGTGTTCGGCGGCGCTGACCGCCGGGGTTTCTGGCGGGGTGTAGGTCCTGTCGTCTGAGGTCAGGTCTGGCAGCAGCATGAAAATCAGAAAGACACAGATAATCATGGGCGTGAGGGCGATGGCACCCAGCGTCGTGCGCTCGAACCTGAGGTGCATGAAATACAGGGCAACCAGGGTGGCCTTGACCACCGCTAGTAGAACCAGAATGGTGCCGTTTATTGACCGGCTGAACACACCGAGGACCGGGACTAAGACCTCAACGATCGTCAGAATGGTCAAGGCCCAAAAGATATTCATGTAGTTAGGCTCGTAATGGGCGTTCTCCATAGGACGCTCTCCCTATAGCAAGTAGACGAAGGTGAAGACCAGAATCCAGACCAGGTCAACAAAGTGCCAGTACAGGCCGACGATCTCGACATGGTTGGCATCTTCGCCGGTGTATCTACCCTTGAGACCGCTGAGCAGAATACACGTCAGATAGACCACACCGCCAAACACATGGCAGCCGTGAAAGCCGGTCAGGATGTAGAAGGTTGTGCCGAACAGCGCCGCTCCCCAGGGATTGCGGCTCATGGTCATGCCTTCGTGGGTCAGATGGGTCCATTCATAGGCCTGGAGCAGGAGAAAGATGGTCCCGCCAATGATGGTCAGCAACATGAATTTTTTAAAGCCGGCTAGGTCATTATGCCGGGCCGCGGACAGCGCCTTGACCATAGTGACGCTGCTACAGATGAGGAGGAAGGTCATCCCCGCGGTCAACTCAATACCCAGCGTGGTAAGCGGGTCGGGCCAGTCCGGGCTGCTGGCACGCAAGGCACCGTAGCCGGCCAGCAGCCCGCCGAACGACATGGCGTCACCGGCCAGAAAAACCCACATGCCAAGTTTGCCCCAGCTTTCCGGGGTCAGTGGCGATTCGGCTGGTTCAACAGCCCCGTGTGTTTCAATAACCGCTTCGCTCAAGGCATATCCTCCTTCTTTTTTGTCGGGCTGGTCTCAAAAGGGAACACTTCTGCCGGCGGATGTGAGGAACGGCTGGCGTTCCGATAGGTGTAAAAGATCCATCCGCCGACCGAGGCAAAGAGAACAAACGGCATGACCATCATCAGCATGACGCTCCAAAAAATGCCGACCGCTAAGGGGTCCTCAGAGCCGGACAGGGCTGTCTTGCACATGGCACAGCCCTGGGCCAGGGATCGGACCGGAAACAGCCCGGTCAGCCCCCAAGCTAGCCCTAGGCTGGCAAGGCTTCTTCGGCGTATCAGCACGACGGTCTTGGGCGACATTGAATGCTCCGCAAGGTGATCAGTTCAAATAGACCAGGGGAAATAACAGGGCCCATAAGGCTCCAACGTAGTACCAGTACATGCCGCACACCTCAACGACAATCGGCTGACGGGCAGAAAAAGCACCCCGCTTGGTCAGGAGAAGGACGATCAGCAACCAGACTACGGCGGCCAAAACGTGGAGGCCGTGGCAGCCGATCAGGGTGTAGAATGTTGCGCCGTAGATGCCGGTTGAAATCGTCAGGCCGTCCCGAACCAGTTGGGTCCATTCATAGCCCTGGACGCCTAAAAAGAGGGTGCCTAACAGCGAGGTCACGGCCAACCAGTTGCCTGAACTTTGCTGGTGGTCAAGCCGTAGGGCGGCTATGGCCCGATACATGGTGTAGCAGCTGACGAATAAGACCAGGGTATTCACCCAGGTCACACCGACCGGCAGGTATAAATGGCCGGACGGCCAAGCCGAACTGCCGACCCGAAAGACCACATACGCGCCAATCAAGCCCACAAAGAACATGGTTTCGGCGCTGATGAGCATGAGCATGCCCAGCCGGGCATTACTGATCGGCGGGTCTGATACGCCCGGTGGCGGCCCGCCGCCAAAACCTGGAGCCGGGCGAGCCTGGGGCTGTTCGGCTATCTGAGGAACGGCGGCAGTTGCGCTTGGCATGAGGCACTCCTCGGAATCTTTCCCATGAACTTAGACGAGGATAATAAAACACACGGTAGCTGCAATATACAGCGCAATAAAAATGGCCAAGCCACGACCGATGATGCGGTTGACTGTGTGATGGTCTTCTCGACTCGGCGTTTTCATCCCTGGCTCTTCAACGGGATTACAGCGGGACTTTATCAAAGGCCATTACGACCAACAGCACCGGCAGATAAATCAACGAGGCAAACAACAGATGCCGGGCCGACGCCAGCGAGCGGACAAGGGCCAGACGCACACTATACCACAGGAACATAGTGCCCAGCCCAAACGCCACACAGAAATAGATCGGTCCGGCCAAGCCGATCAGGGTTGGCAGGAGGCCGACAGCTAACAGGGCTAAACAGTGGCTAGTGACCTGCCGGCCGGTGCTTTTGCCGTCAGGGTTGATCACCGGGAGGAGCTGAAATCCGGCGCGGGCGTAGTCGTCACGGTACAGCCAGGCTATGGCCAGCGAATGGGGCATCTGCCACAGAAACATGATGGCAAACAATATCCAGGCCTCCAGACCGATCGAGCCACGGACGGCCGCCCAGCCGATAACCGGGGGTAAGGCACCGGGGACGGCACCGATCAAGGTACACAGGGATGTGGTTTTCTTGAGCGGGGTGTAGAATCCCAGGTAACTGATCACAATAGTCGTGGTGACCGCGGTACTGGCAAGGTTGACGGTCCAGGCCAGATAGACGAGTCCGGCGGTGGTGATCAGCGCCCCAAACACAAATGCCTCAACAGGGTGTACACGCCCGTCCGGTAAAGGCCGCAGCTTGGTGCGCCGCATTTTTGCGTCGGCTTCGCGTTCGAGCAGCTGGTTGAGGGCCAGGGTACCGGCGGCGGCCAGGGCCGTCCCCAGCAGGGTGTGCAGCAGCAAGCGGTAATCGGCGACACCTAACGATGCCAGATAAAACCCGACACAGGTCGTGATTAGGACAAGACTCACGATCCGGGGTTTGGTCAACTCAAAAAAGGCCAAGCCGCGGTACCAAACCCGATCAGGACGGTCTGTGCGGTCCAGGGTCTGCGCGTGGGTGCGGAGTATCATACCGAATGTTCCGGGGTGCGTGTCGGGCGTGTAGAAAAGGCCATACCGTCACGGCAGGAGCGCAGCGTGAGGCGGACGCTGGTGGCCAGCATGAGTGCGCCAATGACAACATGAGCGGTGGCCAGCAGAACGATGTAGGGGCTGAAAGATGCTCCGCTGAGGGTGTATTTGCCGACATAGGCGAACGTGCCTAGCCCGAGCTGGAAGAGCAGCAAACGCCGCAGCAACAGGGCAGACCGAGTGATAGCGATATGCCCGGCGTAGGACTCGACAACCCAATCGACAAGCCAGAAAATGACCCCTGCCACAAGCACACCGCCAAGGATATGGACTTCCGCCCCACTGCCGGTGTGTCGCACGACCGCGCCCAAAATGATCTGGATATAAAGCGCGGCTGTGGTTATGACACTCAGGCGTTGGACAGACGCGGCGTCTGAGACCACTTTGGGTGGCTGCCGGTTTTGCCATTCGGCTGAGGCCAGCAGGGTCAGGGCGGCCAGGAAGGCAAAAAACGCCTGGGCGAAACCGCCGTGAATAAGGGCCAGCAGGTTTTCTACCAGCACAACCCGCAGACCTCCCAGCACGCCTTGGACGATCACAGCTAGCAGTGCGATCAGACCCAGCCAGCGCATCCACGGCCGCCGCTCCAGGGTCCACAGGGTGACCGTGAGCAGGCTGGTCAACAGGCCAACGACCGAGCCGAGCAGCCGATGACTATGTTCGTAGAAGATACCACCGACCATCTGTGACCAGGGGTAGAGAAACATGTTGTAGCCAAAAGTCGTCGGCCAGTCCGGCACGGCCAGCCCGACTCCCAGGCTGGTGACAAGACCCCCCACAAACAGCAGGGGCAGGGTACAAACGGTGGTCAGCAGGGCAAGCCGGTACGGCCAGGGTGATACTGAGAACGACCGTGCTGAGGAAGGGAGGCCGTGTGCCATGCTCGTATCAGGCTATCCGGCTGCTGATGAACAGCCGGATTACACCTCGTGTCTCGGTTCAGTGGGTTGCGGCGGCGGCCTCGGGTCCGAGCCGTCTATCCTGTGGGAGCCAGTCTTCCTGGACCAGCGGTGAACTATACTCGTAGGGACCGCGATGGACGCTTGGGGCAGTTTCGAAGTTGCCGTGGGGTGGCGGCGACGCTGCGGTCCATTCCAGCGTGTTGGCCTGCCAGGGATTCCGTTCGGCCTTTTTCCCGGCAAACAAGCTCCACACGAAGTTAAACAGAAAAATCAACTGCACCGCGCCGAGGCAGAAGGCACTCATGGTAATGAACACATTCCACCACTGCATGTCGACCAGAAACTCGTACTGCAGCGGGTTATAAATCCGCCGCATATGGCCGGCCACCCCCAGGAAATGCATGGGAAAGAAAGCGCCGTTAAAAAAGAGGTAGGTCAGAGCAAAGTGCAGCTTGCCCAGTGGTTCATTCATCATCCGACCGAACAGCTTGGGGAACCAGTAGTACAGGGCGGCAAACATGCCGAAGATGATGCCGGCCACCACATAGTGGAAATGGGCGACAATGAAATAGGTGTCGTGAATAAAAATATCCACCGGCGTGACTGCCATGTAGATGCCGCTCAGCCCGCCAATAACAAAATTGGACACAAAGCCGAGGGCAAACAGCATCGGGCTGGTAAAACGGATCGTCCCCCCCCACAGAGTGCCGAGCCAGTTGAAGGTCTTAATGGCGGACGGAATCGCAATGACCATTGTGGTCAGCATAAACGCGGTTCCCAGCACCGGATTCATGCCGCTCAAAAACATGTGATGGCCCCACACAATCCAGGACAAGAAGGCCAGAGCGATCATCGAGAAGGCCATTGCGTGATAACCAAAGATGGGTTTACGGGCAAAGGTCGAGAGAATATCTGAGGTCACGCCCATTGCCGGCAACACCAGGATGTACACTTCCGGGTGGCCGAAGAACCAGAACAGATGTTGCCACAGCAGCGGCTCCCCCCCGCCCGAGGGCAGGAAAAAGCTGGTCCCCATTGTGCGGTCAAACAGCAACATGCCCAAGGCCGCGGTCAGGACCGGCAGGGCCAGCAGCAGTAGGATGGCGGTCACGAACAGAGACCAGATCACGAGGGGCAGGCGAAACCAAGTCATGCCAGGAGCCCGCATATTGATAACCGTCGTAATATAGTTGATCGAGCCCATCAAAGACGAAAAACCCAGGATGAGCAGGCTGATAATCCACAGGTTGACGCCCTGGTCAACGCCGCTGAGGGTCGGATCGGCCGACAGGGTAGCATACATGGTCCAGCCACCGGAGGCGGCCCCGCCTTCGACAAAGAAGCTCCACAGAATGAGGACAATGGCGGGAACGGCAGTCCAGAACGACAGCATATTGAGGACCGGGAAGGCCATATCGCCGGCCCCGATCATCAGCGGGATCAGGAAATTGCCAAAGCCGCCGACCATGAACGGCATGACCACGAAGAAAATCATGATCGTGGCATGCATGGTAAACAGCGCGTTGTAGAAGGCCGGGTCCATATGGGCCCCCGCGGTTGGCCCGAGCGATTTGGCAAAGCTGGCACCCGGGTAGGGATCGACAAACTCGCTCAGCGCATCCACCGCGCCCGCGGCGGTCTCGTCGTCGGTCGGATACATGAACGGCTCGGAAATCCAACTCGTCAACGGTACCGCGGTCTCCGGCCAAGCCAACTCCCAGCGCATCATCATGGCCAACAGGCCGCCGATGATGAGCATAAAAACGCTTGAGAACAAGAACTGGCGTCCGATCATCTTATGATCGGTGGAAAAAATATAGGTGCGGATAAACCCCAGCTCGTGGTGGGCACCGTGAGCGTGGGCATCATGGGCTTCCACCGCTCCTGCATCGCTCATTGTCACTCTCCTATTGGTGTAGTCTCGGTGGCTATCGGTAAATTGACCGCCGTCTCTTGGGCTGTGGTCTGAGCCGTTTCCGTCATACCGGCGGCTGAGTATGAAACTGTTGTTCCATTGGAAGCGGCCGGCGGTGGCCACTGCTCGTCTACCCAGGCCTGATATTCATCCGGTGCCAGGGCGTACAGCCATCCCTTCATGCCTGAGTGGCCAAAGCCGCACAGTTCAGCGCACGGAATTTCATATTTGCCCGGCTTATTGGCCTGGAACCAGCCGATGATGTCTCGACCCGGGACGGTATCCTGCTTGAAGCGGAGGTTGGGCAGAAAAAAACTGTGAATAACGTCTTTGGAAGCCAGAATGACGCGGACAGGCTTGCCGGCCGGGACCCGAATGTCGTTGTCGACCTGTTTGTCATCGGCGGTGCCAAACTCGCCGTCCGGGCCGGGGTACAGAATTTCCCAGTTGAACTGCTTGCCAGTCACCTTCACCACCGTATCGGTATCGGGCGGCAGGAGTTTGATGTCTTCCCACAGCGACTTGCTCCACAGCCCAAGGCCGATGAAGACCATGGCCGGAATGACCGTCCAGATGATCTCCAGCGAGGTGTTGCCGTGGGTGTAGGCGGCGCGCCGGCCGCCCCGGTCTCGGTACACGAACAGAAAGATGAGCATCAGGACGGTGACGAGAATGAAAGCCGCCGCGGTCAGGTAATAGATAAAATAGAAGAGCGAATCGATACCCGCTCCATACGGCGAGACATCTTCAGGCAGCCATCCCAGCATGGATACTCTTTCCTTTTCTCCTGTGCAGAGTCACCCCCATGTATACCGAAAACCCGGTTCACCGCAAGGGGAGGGGGAAGGACACACGAATCCAGGCCTGGACCGGGAGCCTGTTGCCGCCCTTCGTTGACAAATCTTGGGTGGCTCGTTAGTGTTGGAAGCACTATGCAAAAGACGGGATGGGACCAGTTCGTTGAAATCATCACCAAGCCCGACAATATCCCTATTGTTGGCTTGATGTTTCTAGTGTTATATTTCACTTGGCTCGCCTTTCGGGAAGGTCGAAAAAACGATCAGTTGATCGAAGAGGGCCGGGCTGACGAAGTTCTCGATGAGATGCAGAAATAGGGAGTGGCCATATGCCGTTTACCATTGTGGCAGAAAACTGCACCGGGTGTAGCGCCTGCGAGAAGCGCTGTCCAACCAAAGCCATCAGCGGAGAGTCCAAAAAAGCCTATTACATTGACCCCTCGCTGTGCATTGACTGTGGGGCCTGCGGCGTGATCTGTCCCGACGCCGCTATTTTGGACACCTTCGGGACGGTGACATCTGTCCTGAAACGGGTTGAGCGGCCCATCGCGGTTGTCCATCTCGATAACTGTAACGGCTGCGGCGTGTGCATTGACGTGTGCCCTTTTGACTGTATTGCACCCTCGCCCAATAACGGTCCCCAGTACCTCGGCCGCGTCGAGGTTGACGAGAAGACCTGTGTTGGCTGCCAGTTGTGCGAAGAGGTGTGTGGTTGGGAAGGGATTTTCATCATGACCGGAGCAGACAAGAACGCATTCCTCAGCACTATGGAGGAACAGCCCCCAGAGGCCAGCGAAGCCTCGGCCTAAGTCCGGTCGTGGAAAGGAAGAACTGTGGCAGTTCCCAAACGAAGAACCTCTCGCACCAAACGCAACAAAAGACGGGCCCATCACGCCTTGTCGGACCCGACGCTGCGGATGGATACGCAGACAGGAGAAGTTCACCTGTCGCATCGCGCTCATGTTGGCACTGACGGCGCGTATTACTATCGGGGCAGACGATTGACCGAGCCTATCGAAGAAGAATAGGGACACGAGGCCCGCTGACGGTGGCTAAATAATTTTGTTCAGGGGATATTCGATAATCCCCACCGCGCCATTTTTGATCAGTTGCGGGATTAATTCCCTGGCCCGGCTCTCGCTAATCACGCTTTCTACCGCAAACCACCGGGTCTTATACAGGGGCGAGACGGTTGGGGCAGTCAGACTTGGCAGCATCTTGACGATGAGGTCAAGCCTCTCCTTGGGCACATTCATCTTGAGCCCGACCTTGGCCTCGGCTTCCAGGGCACCGGTCAGTAACAGGGCAATCTGCTCAATCTGCTCCTTTTTGGCCGGCTCTTGCCAAGCCCGGCGATTGGCAATGAGTTGCGGGTTGGAGGTGAACAGTTCGCGGATAATTGTGAGGCCGTGGGCGCGGATGGTTGACCCGGATTCGGTGACCTCAACGACCGCATCCACGATCCCTTCGGCGGCCTTGGCCTCGGTCGCCCCCCACGAAAATTCGACCGTGACCTCAATCTGCCGTTCGGCAAAATAGCGCTTGGTGTAGCTGACCAATTCGGTTGCGATCCGTTTGCCGTGCAGGTCTTGGGGGGTTGTAACTGGCGAGTTGTGCGGAACCGCAATGACCCAACGGGTCGGCTGAAAGCTGGCCTTGGAATAGACCAGGTCTTCCACCACCTCGACGTCGGCGTTCTTCTCCATGATCCAGTCTTTGCCGGTCAGGCCGACATCGAGCGCACCCGATTCCACATATTGGGCCATCTCTTGGGCCCGGACCAGCATGCAGCGGATCGTCGGATCATCAATGCTCGGAAAATAGCTCCGAGAACTTGTGGTGATTTTCCAGCCAGCCTTGCGAAACAGGTCAATGGTGGTGGACTCCAGACTACCCTTCGGAATGCCAAGTTTTAATGTTTGCATGAAGGCCTCTGCATTTCTCACGGATTTTGGTTGAAGCCAACTGGTGTTCCTAACATACGGGGCAGGGAGTGACAAGCAAAGTGCTGGCGGATGGTGGTTTTCTGCTGACCCTGCTATGTCGGGCTGGGGCAGTTGGGCACGACCCGCGGGACGCCAGAGAAAGGACAGGTCAGATGAAACTTGGAGAGATCGCCGAGCGGCTGGGTGCCGAACTGCACGGCAACGCCGCGCTTGAGATTGTCGGCGTCAGGGGAAGCGAAGAGGCCGAGCCGGGAGATTTGACCTTTTTGACCAATACAAAGTATGCGGCCAAACTGCCGCTGACCAAGGCGGCGGCTGTCCTGGTGGCCGAGGAGATGCCGCTTGAGCAGCTTGAGGGCAGGCTTGCCCTTGTCCGGGTGGCCAATCCGGCCCTGGCCCTTTCCCGGGTCTTGGGCTGGTTTTATCCGCCCTATGTTCCCCCGCCAGGGATTCATCCAACGGCCGTGATCGCACCTTCGGCTCAGATCGGCGGCGGTGCTTCGATCGGGCCGTATGCCGTGGTTGGAGACGAGGTGGTGATTGGCCAGGATGCCCGCATCGCCGCCCATGTCGTCATTTATCCCCGGGTGACGATTGGAGACCGGTTTACCGCCCACGCCGGGGTGGTGGTGCGCGAGGGCAGCCGTATCGGGCATGGGGTCGTCCTGCAAAGTGGGGCAGTCATCGGTGGAGACGGCTTCGGCTATGTGCCGCTTCCCGATGGGACGGTTGTGCCGAATCCGCAGACCGGTCATGTGGTTCTTGAGGATGAGGTTGAAATCGGCACAAACACCACGGTTGACCGGGCTACCCTGGGGGCAACGCGGATCGGCCGTGGGAGCAAAATCGATAATCTGGTGATGGTTGCCCACGGCTGTGAGCTTGGTCAAGGCGTGCTGTTGGCTGCCCAGGTCGGGCTGTCCGGGAGCACAAAAGTCGGGGCAGGGGTGCAGATGGGGGGCCAAGTCGGGGTTGCCGGCCACTTAACGATTGGTGAGAAGACGCGGGTGGCGGCCAAGAGCGGCATTCCCAACGATGTCCCGCCCGACACCGTTATTGGTGGCTATCCCGCGGTTGACATCTTCTCCTGGCGTCGGTACTCGGCCGTCCTCCCCAAGTTGCCCGAGCTGGTCCGCCGGGTCCGACATCTGGAGCGGGCGATCGGCCAACTCTTAGGCCGACAGGAGGGCTGAGAGGCCGCTCTAACGTCCAAACAGTCCCTCCAAGCCTTCTCTCAACATATCCTGGGGCGTGACCGGGCCGGTAGGGGAATCCTCCTGCTCGGGGTGCGTGTCTTCGTCCGGTGGTGGGGGCAGGAGCTTGTCCAGGACTTTTTCCTGCAAGGCTTCAAGGCCGCTGGTGACGACGCCGTGTTGCACCCGCTGGGCCACAGCCGCAACATCCGGGACGGGTTTTACACCGGGCAGGTTGCCGCTCAGCGCAAAGGGGAGCGTGATCTGTCCCTGAGCGTTGCTGAGCAGGCTGGCCAGCCTCACGCTGGCCTGTATGTCCTGTGACAGATCTTTGGCCAGAATCAGTTGGCCCTGAAAATCAATGTTCTGTTCATAGTCCAGCCAGCCCTTGCCTCGGGCCGCATAGCCGGCCGCGTCCAGACGCGCTGCGTCAAGCAGGATTTTGCCCTGGCTGAGGCGGAACTGGCTGCCGAGCCGGGAAAACTCGGTCCCGTGGCGGCTGAACAGGGCCGGATATCTGGCTCGCACTTCCGGAGAGATGAGCGCTGTGAGACCGGGAATCCCGCTGAGCCTCCTCAGCACCTCGTCGGCAATGTTCATATTGACCAGTGCCCCGTCTGTGACCTCCAACTCGCCCTGACCGTCCAAGCTGGCTTGTATCGCCGGCCAGTCCCGGCCGTGGCCTGTCAGGCCCAGGGTCAAACTGGCCGTGCCGCGCGCCGCGTCAAGCGCCCCCGGCAGGTAGGCTTTGAACAGCCCGGCCAACTCAATCCGGGTAAGTTGTGAAGCGAACTGGAACCGGGGCGGGGCTGCGCCCATCTCGTAACGGCCCGAGGCGCTGACAGAGCCGCCCAAGGTGTGCAGGCTGAGTAGCTCAAGCCTGACGGTCCGGTCGAGTGCGGCCAGCGCCGTATGGATATCGCTATAGTCCACATTGACCAGCCGGCCGTGGGTGGATGAGAGGGTGGCGTTGAACGCCAGCCGTTTGTTCTCCAGCCGCAGCCGACCCTCGCTCGTGAAATCGCGCAGCACATCAGAAGCTGACGGCCAGCCGTCGCCGGCCTGGACATCGGCCAGCCACAGCTCGGGTGAACGCAGACGATAGCTGGCCTTCAGGGGACTGAAACGCGCAACGCTGGCGGTAAACTCGAGGGCCGAGCCGCCGAGCTGGGCCGAGGCGTTTTGGATGTCGGCACCTTGACCGGTAAAGGTCAGCGAGGTGTTCAAGGCGGTCACCGGCTGGGGGAGTTGGGCCAGACTCGCGCTTGCCTCGCGGAGGTCAAGCGTCCCCGTAATTGTGGGCCGCCCTTCTTCGGTCGCCTTGATATGGAAGTCCAGCTCCATCTGGCCTCCAGGAGAAAACGCTCGCATCTCGGGCAAAATCTCTTGCCAGCCGGCTAGGTCAACAGTATTGGAGTCCAGGTGCAGGTCCAGACCCAGGGGTTTGCCAAGGGTGAGCTCACCGTGACTTGTCAGCGCAAGCGTGTGCATCTGGATTTTTGCCCCTTGTACTGCGACGCGCTCTGGTGTCAGGCGGGCGTTGGTTGACGCGACCAGGCGCGTGCCCTGGGGTTTCTGAAACTGGCCTCCAAACTGAAGCGCGCTGTCCGTTGCGTCAACTGTTGCGGTGAGGGCCAGATTGTTCAGCCGGCCCTCAGCATGGACCGTCACCGCGGCCCTACCCTCAGCACTGAGTTGGGCCGGGAGATATTCGGCCAGCGGGGCAAATTGCAGCAGCTGGGGCAGACCGACCGGCCCCAGGGCAATATCGGTCTTGAGGCTCAGCGCGGCCATATCGGGGGCCAGCGGGCCTGCCTCACCCGTCACCTGGAGATTGGCTTGGTCGGACTCAAACACCGCCGCCGTCAGCCGCAAATCCGACACCATCAGGGCTCTGACAGTCCCCGATATGCGGCTGCTGACGCGCAGCGGGCCGGACAGGCCGAGGCCGGGCGGGAGTGCATCGGCGAGCTGGGGGAGTGCCTGAGGCAGGACGGCACTATCGAGCGGATCCAGCCTCAGGCTGGCGTCAACGGCCAGGAGTTCGGCCTCTCGGCCTAGCGGGCCGAAGCTGCCCGCCAGGTGGAGGTTCGGCCGTTTGGACAGCAGGGCCGCGGCCAACTCCAGGCTGAGAGGCTGATCAAAGCTGAGGTCCTCGACTTCGAGGTCAATCTGGCTGACACGGAGTTCAGTATTCGTGCCCTGATCGGTGTAGTGAATATCGCCGTTAGAGATGTTGGCCAGCGCCACCAACAACAGCGGAAGACCGTCCGCACCGCTCGTCGCGCTGCTCGCCGGTGTGGCCTCAGAAGTTTGGGGCGGAGCGTCCCGCGTCTCCCCTTTCACCAGGCTGGCAAAATTGAACACGCCCTCGGCGTTGCGAATCACCCGAATGACCGGATCACGCACACTGACCCGCCTGACCTCAATCTCTTGCCTGAGAAGCGGCATGAGCTTGACCTTGACCTGCACCTCTGTTGCTTGGACAAAAGTCTCCGAGGAAAAGGCCGGGTCATCGGCCAGAGCCACGTTTTGCAGCCGGGCCCCCACCCCACCCCACAGACTGATCTCAATTTCTCCAATCTGTAGCGTGCGGCCCAGCGCCCGCTCAGCCTGGGCCAACAGCCGGTCTTTACTGGCGTTGACAAGACTGTTGAGATTTGAGGCGGCAAAGCCGATCAGACCGCCGAGCAGCAGCAAGAGTATGAGGCCAAAGACAATCAGTTTCCTCATGTGAGTCCGTCTTCCTGTGTGTTGAGAACAAGGGTCAGCACGTCTGGAACATGGCGAATACAATCTTTGCACACATTCTGACACATTCGCTTGCGTCGTGCCAACGGCTTGGCGAGCTTCCAAGGCATAGGGCGTGTGAGCTGCGGCCTTATGCCTTTTGACATTTGGGCTATGTTTTGTTTCACTGAGTCCATGTTCCTACGCCTTCTCCTCCTCTTCACCTTTCTGCCCCTGATTGAACTCTACCTGCTCCTGACCATCGGGAGCTACCTCGGGGCCGGACCGACCATCCTGCTCGTTCTTGGCACAGGTATGGCCGGGGCGTATCTGGCCCGACTGGAAGGCTGGCGGATATGGCGTAAGATCCAGACCGAGTGGCAGCGGGGGGTGACGCCGACCCATGAATTGATCGACGGGGTCCTGATCCTGGTCGCCGGCCTGTTGCTGATTACACCCGGCGTCTTGACCGATGCGCTTGGTCTGGGCCTCCTGTTTCCGCCCACCCGGAGCGCCCTCAAGCTGTCTCTCCGACGTGCCCTCGAAAAACGTGTCCAGTCAAGGCATATTGAGGTCCATTTCGACCGTCTCTCCTAACGCTTCGAGTTGACCCGGAGCCTTTGGGCCGAGGAAGAGCATGTCCGTGTCATTCGCCGACCGCGCCGGGTTTGGATTTGTCCGGGTTGCGACGGCTTCGCCGGCGGTCCGGGTTGCCGACTGCGGCTTCAACGCCCAGCGTATCCTGGCCATGATGGAACGCGCCCAACAGCAAGATGTGGCTGTCCTGGTTTTTCCCGAGCTCTGTCTGACCGGCTATACCTGCGCCGATCTGTTTCATCAGCAGCGCCTCCAGCAGGCGGCGCTAAGCGCCCTGGCAGGCCTCATTGAACACACCGCCCGGCGGTTTTTGGGGCTGGCCGTGGTCGGCCTTCCGCTAGCCGCTGAGGGGCAGCTTTTCAACTGCGCGGCAGTCATGTACCAGGGGGCGTTGCTAGGGATTGTGCCCAAGTCTTTTTTGCCCACTTATCGGGAGTTCTATGAACGGCGGTGGTTTGCGCCGGCTTCTGCCGCCCCAAGCGCGGAGATCGTCGTGTTCGGCCGACCGGTCCCGTTTGGCACTGACCTGCTCTTTGCGGCCGACGGCTGGGAGCAACTCGTTCTCGGCGTTGAGATTTGTGAAGACCTGTGGGTTCCGCAGCCGCCCAGCTCACGCCAGGCCGTGGACGGGGCAACCGTTCTGGTCAATCTGTCGGGCAGCACTGAGGGCACGAGCAAGGCCGCCTACCGCCGCCAGCTTGTGAGCGGCCAGGCGGCCCGGTGTATCGCCGCCTATGTCTACAGCGCCTGTGGGGGTGGGGAATCCAGCACCGATCTGGTCTTCGGCGGGCACTGCCTGATCGCCGAAAACGGCACCCTGCTGGCCGAATCCGGGCCCTTCGCCGGGGACGAGGCGGTGTGTATGGCCGATATTGACCTCGAACGCTTACACGCCGACCGGCTGCGGATGGGCAGTTTTCACGACAGTCGGAGCGCCCGGCTGCCGATCCTGCGGCGGGCGCTGTTTGCCTGCGCTCCGCGTCCGGCCCCGGCCCGTCTGGTCCGACCGGTTGCGGCTCACCCCTTCGTCCCCTCGGGTCAAGATGATCTGCGCGAGCGCTGCGAAGAGATCTTTCGTATCCAGGTCGCGGGTCTGGGCTCGCGTCTGCGCCACCTCAACACCCCTCCGGTGGCGATCGGCGTGTCGGGCGGCTTGGACTCCACCCTGGCTCTTTTGGTGGCATGTCGCACCGCGGATTGGCTTGGGATGCCGCGCCGCCACATTCGGGCCTTCACCATGCCTGGCTACGGGACCACCCAGCGCACCAGAAAAAACGCGACCGACCTGATGCGCCAGCTCGGCGTATTGAGCTGTCAGATTGATATTCGCCAGCTGTGTCTGGATGCAATGCGGGCCCTCGGCCACAAGCCGTTTGGGATAGGGCTTGATGGGCTGAGTGTCGAAACCCTGAGCCAGCAACTCAGGCAGCTCCCGCCCGAGGCTCGGCACGATCTGGTTTTTGAGAATGTCCAAGCCCGGATGCGGACCAGCCTGTTGATGAACAGTGCCTTTGTGATTGGTACCGGAGACTTGTCTGAGTTGGCCCTGGGCTGGGCGACGTATAACGCCGACCACATGAGCATGTATAATCCGAATGTCGGCATTCCCAAAACCCTCGTCCGTTTTCTGGTCGCCTGGGCGGCCGAGCACGAGTTCAGCGGATCCGTCAAGACAACGTTCCGGGCGGTGCTTGAGACCCCAATCTCGCCTGAACTGCTACCCCCCAACCCGGTCGGCGACATGGTCCAAGAGACGGAAGACATCGTTGGTCCATACGAATTGCACGACTTCTTTCTGTTCCATTTTCTGCGCTATGGTGCCGCTCCGTCCAAGATTTTGTACTTGGCCGGTCAGGCCCGTTTCAGTCGGCCCTACTCGCCCCAAGACATCCGGCATTGGCTGAAGGTCTTTCTGCGCCGCTTCTTTGCCAGTCAGTACAAACGCTCGTGTCTGCCGGACGGACCAAAGGTCGGTTCGGTCAGTCTGTCGCCCCGCGGCGACTGGCGTATGCCGAGCGACGCTTACGTCGCGCAGTGGCTGGCCGACCTGGAGGATGAGCTATAAGACATCTGCACGGCCTCTCTGACACAGGTGGTAGCGGGGAGTCGCCCGCAGAATGAGAATGTCTATGATTCGCGCTGCTGTCATTGTGTTACCGACACACTGTCGTCCGCTCACCATGCTCGGCGGGCTGTCTCTGCTCAAACGGGCGATTTTGACTGCCCAGCGCGCGGGTGCAAAAACCTGTTATCTGCTCTCCAATCAAACCGCCGGGCAGACGCGCCGGCTGCGTCAGTCGCTGTCCGACGACCCGTGCCTGAATGCTGAGCTGGTGTGGCTCGGCCCGGCAGGCAACGAGACGCCTCCCGTCTCGTTGCCTGCCGGGCCGAGCGGCGAGCAGTGTCTTGCCTTTGAGGTCCAGACCGTGTTTTCGGCCAACTTGGGCCGCGACTTAGCCAAGGCTGCGACGCCGCAGGGCGTCTGTGCGGTGGGCGGAGAGCCGCCGGGCTACCGCCTTGTGCTCTTCCCGCTGCGCAGCCTGCCGACCGCGGTGGCGCGGCTGCGGACCGCGGGTCTCGGGCTGGCCGGGGGAGGTTGGGGAGAAGAGGTGCAGCGCTTTTCTGCCGACGGCTATTTTTTGGCCCAGGTGTCTCGTCCCGGCCTGGTAGACGACATTGAGAAAGCCCTGCTGCTATCTCTGCCAAACCCCAAAGACGGCCTAGTTGACGCCTATCTCAATCGGAAGCTATCGCGTCCCCTAACCCGCCTGCTGCTCCGCACCCCGCTGACGCCCAATCATATCACCCTGCTCTCGTGCGGCATCGGTCTGCTCGGGGCGGCCTGCTTTTGGGGCGGAGGCTATGGCTGGCTAATTCTGGGCGGCCTGCTGTTGCAGTTTTCCGCGGTGGTGGACTGCATTGACGGCGAGGTCGCCCGGGTGAAGTTTCTGGAGTCGCCCCTGGGGGCGTGGCTCGATATCACCCTTGATACCGTTGTGCATATCGCCATCTTTGTGGGGGTGGGTATTGCGGTCTGGAAACAGGGCGGTGCCAGCTATGCGCCGTTCCTTGGCGGAGCGTTGGCCGTTGGGGCGGCGATCTGTTTTCCTTTTGTCACCATGGCTGAGAAGACCGAGGAGCAAGGCAAAAAGCAGGGCGGCTGGGAGAATGCGGTTATCCGGCAGATGATCGAGGGGCTGACCAGCCGCGACTACTCCATCATTATCCTGCTGTGTGCGCTGGTCCAGAAACTGTCGTGGTTTCTGTGGAGCGCGGCGGTCGGCGTACAGGTGTTCTGGTGCGTCCTGGCCGTCCTGCTGCATAAGGCGGGGCGGCTGAATTGGGCGGTCTTTTCGTCACGCTCGCTTGATGCCTGAGGCCGGCCGGAGACCAGAGGAGCGCGTGCCCAGGCATCTCTGCGCTGATGGGCCAGCATTGGAATCCGGGCACATGCCGACCCCGTCTTAGACATGATACACCTCCAACACCGTCTCAATCTCGTGGTTGAGCACAATGATTTTCTTTGCGGACCCGGCGGCCGGCATAGTCCCGCTGGCAGGCCTCAAAGGGGGCTAGGTCATCCCGGCGTACCCATCCCGCTGGCGTTGAACCATTTCTGCGCAGTACGGCGCGTCTCGGCCCAAATGAAAAGACACGCGCGGGGGCCGCGTGAGGAGCACGACGAAAACTGGCAGATAGGCTATAAGAAGCGCTGACGGGGTTTTGCCTATGGCCACTCAAGAGCCAGTCCTCAGCGAGCATCATCTGCTCATCTTTCTGCTCCAGGTCCTGCTGTTGCTGGCCCTGGCCCGGGGCTGTGGAGAAGTCCTGCGCCGCTGGGGTCATCCCCCGTTGGTCGGAGAAATTCTGGTCGGCGTCTTCCTGGGGCCGACTGTGCTGGGCCGGCTCCTGCCTGGTCTGTACGCCGGCCTCTTCCCGCCCGACCCCATCCAGCAGGCCATGCTGGAGACGGTGGCTTGGTTCGGCGTCCTGTTCCTGCTGCTGGAAACTGGCCTTGAGGTTGACGTGGTGGCCGCCTGGCACAAGCGCGGTCCAGCGCTGCGGATCGGCATTATCGGGGTCGTCGTCCCGCTCCTGGTCGGCTTTGGGCTGTCGCTGCTCTTGCCCGACAGCTATCTGGCAGCGCCCGAGCGGCGCATCTCCTTTGCCCTGTTTTTGGGCACGACTATGGCGATCAGCGCTATGGTCATTATTGCCCGGGTGCTGCACGACCTGGACCTCATCAAAACCGACCTGGGCCTGCTGACCCTGTGCGGCTATGCGGTCAACGATATCCTGGCCTTTGTCATCTTCAGCCTGGTGCTGGCCGCGGCCACCCAGGCAGTCCTGGACATCGGCTCGGTCGGCGGTCTGCTGCTGGTCACGGTCGCCTTTACCGGCCTGTGTCTGACGGTCGGCCTGCGGGCGGTAGCGTTTATCGATCACCTCCTCCTCCAGCAGCCCGGGGCGGTGCTGTCGTTTGTGTGCTGTCTGGGCCTGCTGTGCGGGGCGGTCACGGCCTGGATCGGTCTGACCGCGCTGCTCGGCTTCTTCCTGGCCGGGATCATGGCTGGTCATGCCCACACGCTGTCTGAGCGGATTCGCCTGATTCTGACCCAGATGGTCCACGCGATTTTTGTCCCGCTGTATTTTGCCGGCCTTGCCCTGCGGATTGACTTCTTTGAGAACTTTGACGCCTTCCTGGCCGTGTTTGTCACCGTGGTGTCCATTGGCGGGAAATATCTTGGGGCCTGGCTGGGGACCTTTGGCACAGGTCTGTCGCGGGTGGACCGGGTGTCGATCGGCATTGCGTTCACGCCCAGCGGAGTGACCGGCATTGTGGTGGCCGCGGTGGCGCTCGAGTATAACATCCTGACTGTGCCCGTTTTTGTGGCCATTATTGTTTCGACCATTATCTCCTCGCTGCTGGTCGGCCCGTGGCTGCTGTGGTCGGTGCGACGCCGACAGGAAATCCATATCCTTGAGTTTTTCCTCCGCGGGGCACTGATTGCCAACCTGCGCGGGACCACCCGTGGGGCGGTTGTGCAGGAGCTGTGCCAAGCCCTGGCCGAGCACGCCCCGCCCGGTCAGGGTCTGGCTGCCGACAGCGTCTTTGCCGCGGTGAACGACCGGGAAGAGCTGATGGGAACCGGACTGGGCAGCGGGCTGGCTATCCCCCACGCCCGGCTGGAGCATTTGACCAGACCGCTGCTGGTGTTTGGCCGCTCCGGGTATGGGGTC
This sequence comes from uncultured Binatia bacterium (SeqCode), assembly GCA_965200965.1. Classification (GTDB taxonomy): domain Bacteria; phylum Desulfobacterota; class Binatia; order Bin18; family Bin18; genus JAAXHF01. The sequence continues at coordinate 1,376,446 of OZ241744.1, read as the reverse complement.
GAATGGGACGCGCCCGACGGCCTGCCCGTCCATCTGGTTTTCCTGCTCCTGACACCGGTGGCCGATGACGGCTTACAACTCCAAATCCTGGCCGCCCTGGCGCGCGAGATGGGCCAGGAACAGGTTCGCACTCGCCTGGAACACGCCCAGGATGAGCGCGAGGTGTGGCAGGTTCTCCAGGAGGCCCTGCAGGGACAGCAGATGGTCCCCGCCAAGCCCGAGCCAGGGAACGCCTCGGCTTAGTCGAAGGGGAGGAACAGCGCGGCGATACACGCGGTGAGCCACGAGGCTAGTGCGCCGCCGATCATCGCTGGCACGGCTAGGCGGCTGACCTCGCCGCGTCGGTCTGGCACTAACACCCGCAGGGCACCGATTTGTACGCCGATCGAGGCGAAGTTGGCAAAGCCGCACAGGGCGTAGCTGGCGATGTGCGCCGTGCGGGGGCTGATAACTCCGGTATCCGCTTGTAATAACGAGGCCAGAGACTGATAGGCCACCAGCTCGGTCGCCAGCACTTTTTCGCCTAGCAGCCCGCCAAAGGCGCGACACTCCTCCCAGGGGATACTCATGGCCGCGGCGAGCGGGGTCAAAAAGATGCCGAACAGGGTCTGTAAGGTCAGCGGTGGCAGGCCAAGCTGGTCGCGCCAGGCAGCCACAGGGGGCCAGGCGCTCAGCACTTCCAGGGGCCAGTTCAGCAAGGCCAGGAAGGCGACAAAGGCGAGCAGCATCACCCCGATATTGAGGGCCAGCCACAGTCCGTCAGCCGCGCCCGAGGCCAGGGCGTCGATCATATTGTGGGTCTCGCGCGCCGGCAGGCGGGCCGCTTGGGCTTCATCCATTGCCGGCTCGGTTTCGGGCACGAGTGTTTTGGCCATCAAAAAGGCGGCCGGGGCGGACAACACACTGGCGGTCAGCAGGTGGTGGGTGAAGACAAGCGCGGCGTCCGGGGCGTTGCCGCTGAGCAGCCCGATATAGGCCGCCAACCCACTGCCCGACACGGTGGCAAAGCCCCCGGTCATGAGCGTCATGAGTTGCGAGCGGGTCATGCCGGCAATATAGGGCTTGACACACAGCGGGGCTTCGGTCTGGCCGACAAAGATATTGGCCGCCACCGCCAACGCCTCGCTGCCTGTCACCCCCAGACTGCGTCTGAGCAGCCAGGCTAAGAGGCCGATCAGGCGTTGCATGACCCCTGCATGGTAGAGGACAGACATCAGGGCGGCGACGAATACAATGCCGGGCAACACCTGGACGGCAAAGATAAAGCCCCACGGACTGTCGGTGTCGGTCAGAGATGGACCAAAGACAAACTGGCTGCCCCGCTGGGCAAAGGACAGCACCCGGATAACGCCCCGGGCGGTCAGTTCGACTAGGCTGACGACGGGCGGAAAAGCCAGGAAGAGGCCGGCGATGAGGCCCTGGAGGAGGAGGCTGGCCCCAATCAGGCGGCCTGAGATGCGCCGCCGGTTCTCGGACAGCAGGACGGCAATCCCGATGCAAACAAGGACGCCGAGCAGGCTGGTGAACTGATACATGCTATTCGGGCGGCCGTTCAAGCAGTCTGACAATCCGGGCATGGCCGTTTTCTCTGGCCAGGGAGAGGACGGTCTGTCCGGTAAAATGATCCTTCAGGCGCGGATTGGCACCGGCCGCAAGCAGGGTCTCGACCGTCTCAATATGGCCGTTGCTGGCCGCTCTCATCAGGGCCGTGCGGCCCATGATGTCGGTGACATCGGGGTGCATCCCACCCAGCAGGAAGAGCTCAACGATCCGGGTTCCGCCCAACTCGGCATAGGCCAGAAAATGCGCCTGGTCCCAGCGCAGCCCGTACAGGGCAAGCTCTCGGCGGGCGTCCTCGGGGCTTGGACCACAGCCGGGCAAGAGAAGATGCCCAAACAGGAGCCAAGCGTAGCGAGCGCGTAGCATTCGACCGCCTAAAGAAAAGGCAGGAAGCCGCTCCCCTCCTGCCTTGTGTCTGCGGTATGGGTCAGGACTGGGCCGACTATGCGTGCGAGCGCAATACTTGACCCGGCATCGCCCCGGTATGCTGAGCGTCCTGGTAGAGGACTTCGCCGTTCACAATCGTGTGCAGGACGCCGTGAGCCGGCATCACCAGACGACGGCCGCCGCCCGGCAGGTCGTGGCGCATCTCGGGCCGTTTGGGCGAGCCGATGGCGTCGGCGTCAAAGATGGCGATATCCGCGGCTTTGCCCCGTTGCAGGGTACCACGGTCCCGCACGCCAAAGAAGCCGGCCGGCTCTGAGGTGAGCCGCCGGACCGCCTGCTCTAGGCTGATGGCCTGCTTTTCACGCACCCAGTGGCCGAGCAGGTAGGTGCAATAGCCGGCATCACACAGCATATCGACGTGAGCACCACCATCCGACAGCCCGATCAGGGTGTTGGGATGGTTGATCAACTCGGCCACCCGCTCTTCGCTGGCGTTGAACAGGTACATGACGTACTGCATGGTGAGCTCGTCCTCAATAGCCAGGTCCAGGAAGGTGTCGAGGCCGTCGGTGCCTCGTTCTGCGGCCACCTCGGCGACGGTCTTGCCCTCGTGCTGTTTGAGGCCAGGCTTGCCGGCCTCATGGACAATTACCCGGTCCCACTGGCCGGCAAACACCCGGGGCTCGTCCAGGGTCTTGCGGAAGGCCTGGCGGAAGGGCGGCTCACGGTACAGCTTGATCTGCTCTGCGGCCGTTCGGTTAAACGCCGGATTCCACGACGGGAGGTTGGCGAAGATAAACGGATTGCGCAGGTTGATCTGGACGCTCAGGGGTCGGGGTGAGACCTGGGGCACGACGCCGCGCCTGATAAGCGGCAGGGTCCGTTCCAGGGTGTCCATGCACACATCGGGCTTGTCGTCCCGTGACAGCAGGGCCAGCCAAGTCACCGGGCGGTTGCTGGAGCTGGCCAAGTGGTCCAGCAGCGCATAGTCGCTCTCAGACACTACGCCCGGGTTGTCGTTGAGGGCCAGCTCAATTGTGCCTCGACCCAAGGCTTTGAGCACTCCGCCGTACGCGGCCAACTCTTCTCGGCTGGCCAGCCGGCAGGCCAGCGGCCGGCCCTGATAGCCAATATGCTGGGGACCGTTGGTGGTCGAAAAACCAAACGCGCCAGCCTCCATCGCGCCCTGCAGCAGGGCTGCGATCCGGGTCGTCTCTTCAGGCGTGGCCGCTCGGTCCATAGACTCTTCGCCCATGACGTAGTGGCGGAACGGGGTCAGCGGAGCCATAAAGCCGAGGTTGATACCTGAGCCGCGTTTGGCCGCGGCGTCCATATATTCGGGAAAGGTCTCCCAGTCCCAGGTCACGCCTTGGGACAAGACCTCAAAGGGAATTGCCTCCACATTGACCAGATCCCAGGCGGCAATTTCCCGTACATCCGGCTTGCACGGGGCGAGACCCACGCCGCAGTTGCCCATCATGACACTGGTGACCCCGTGCCAGGACGAACAGGTAATGACCGGGTCCCAACAGATCTGGGCGTCGTAATGGGTGTGCGGATCAAAAAAGCCGGGTGTCACCACCAAGTCCGAGGCGTCAATGATTTTTTTGGCACCCTCGGTGATTCTGCCAATGGCGGCAATTGTGCCGTTGGCTACCGCCACATCGGCGCGATAGCGCTGCGCCCCTGTCCCGTCTACAAGCGTCCCGTTTTTAATCAACAGATCGTAGGCCATGCGTAACTCCTTCCTTATTTTGTGCCCGTCCAACCTTCCCTATCCTGTCGGGGAGGCAGCCGTCAAGCTTGCCGAACATGTCCTAGTTCGGTGTCAGTCCGACCCCCGGATAGGCCGCGAGCAGCAGTCCTAGGCCGATCAGAGCAATCCCGACGCCTTTTCCCAGCGCTACGCCGTGCGGCACAATTTTTTCCATGAAGATGACAAGGGCCAGAATGCCCATCCACAGCAAGTTCATCGTGCCCATCACAAACATCACTGCCATCAGGCTCCAGCAGCAGCCCAGACAAAAGGTGCCGTGGTGAAAGCCCATCAGAAAGGCCCCCCACGCGCCCTTCCGCCAGTGCTGAAGCAAAAAGCCGAGCGGCGAGCGACACTGGGTCAAACACAGGTATTTCAAGGGCGTGAGCTGGTACAGCCCGGCAAGAACAAGCAGGCCGCCGCCAAGGGCCGGGCCATACGCCCGCAGGCCGGGCAAGGTGTGGGGCAGAGACTGGATCGCCACATCACCCGCATATGCCAGGCTGCCGGTCAGGGTCCAGACCAGCGTGTAGCCGACAACAAAGAGCCAGACCGGTACCAACGGGTCGGCCTGCTCCCGCTTGCGGCGCGATATGGTCGAGAACAGCATGACCATGGGCGCGATGGACGGAAACATCATGGCCACCATCATGATGCCCCACAAGAGGATGTACAGCCCGGCGTTGGCGACCGAAACGGGTCGGCCCATCGTCATGCTGGGGGTCATCAGGCCGAGGCCCATGTCGCCCATCTCGCGGACCGTGAGCACCCACGCCACGATCGACACCGCGGCCAGACTGCCAATGATGATCAGGCTGTCGCGGCCGCGCATGAGCGCCTAACTGTGCCAGCTGAACGGCGCAAAATGGCCGTTCGTTTCGCTCACATCCCAGACCAGGTTGTGGTCGGCGTAGCGGTAGGCTCTGGACTGGGCCAGGGCCAGTTTCGAGGACACCGGATGGGTGGCGTTGGTCGCCCACAGGGGCTCAGTGCCGTCCCGACCGGTGATTGCCTCAATGTCGATGGCGAGAATGTCGGGGATGCGCAGCCGGCGGGCCTTGCCGTCAATTTCATAGCTGATGGGCGCACTTGTGATGCCTAAGAAATTGCTGACCAGGGAAAAAACCATTTGCATTGGTCCGCCGGCCTGACCTGAATAGATAGCGCTCAGCGCTTCCCGCTGGGCCTCGGACGCGGCGGCGTCCACATAGGCCGCGGCCGTCCAATTGCCCTCGATCATCTTGCCCGGGCCGGGAAAAGACGCCACAAACACGGCGTTCAGGCCGCCTAGGGCGGTGTGGCCGTAGCTGCCCTGGTCAATATGAAAGGCCAAGGCCGCATCGCAGCGGCCGCGTGGCGGTGTGGCCTGAATCAGGCAGGGGCATACCAGATCACAGTTGCACGATTCAAAATAATCACCGTTCAGCGTCCATTGTTCTGCCATATCTCCCCCTGTGTCGCCTGAGGCGCGGTTTAGAACTGGTAGGTCAGCCGTAACACGGTTTCATCCCAGCGTCGATACAGACCGCCTAAACCCCAACTCTCGTCAACCTGACCGCCGTAGCCGGGGACAAAGAAATAGCTCTGAGCAAGGCGGACAATCAGCCGCGGGGTGATGTAGTAATCAACCACCCAGCCAAACTGTGAACTGTAGTGGTTGATCGGGTCAAGCACATAAAAAGCGACCGGCAGCAGCTTGCCGCGCATATACAGGGTACTGGCTGCAATTGTGCCGACCGCCTCCCAGGTGCGGACCTTGTCGGTCGCCGACAGCTGGCCCTGAAAGCGGGATGTGCCAGTGGGGATGTACTGCCAGAACAACTGGCTGGTCAGAAAAAAGGTCGAGCGCCGGTTCAGGCTCCTGATCCAGGTTGGCCGGTCAAAGCCAACAAAAGCCTGCCACACATCGCTCTTTTTGACGCCCAGCAGGCCGCTCGGCCCAGGATTACCGGCCGCGTCCAGGACCAAGATGGGTTTGCGCTTGTCGGCAAATGGCTTGCCCAGTTCGTAAATCGTCTCCATCCGAAACACGCCCTCGGTATAGGTGTCGTCGGCATAACTGGCCGAGATACCAAAGGTGTGGGTATACGGATAATGCGCCTCGGCCGGCAGAATGCCGCGCGCCATCAGGGCCGTGTTCTCGCTGGCCAGTTGGGCGACCGAAGGGCAGCGGGCCGAGCCCAGCCGGCACTGGTTGCGGCCGCGCAGGCTGGCCGTATTGACCCCGTCATCGTGGGCAACACGCTGGTACAGATAGTTGAGGGTCAGGGTCAGGCTGGACGGTGTGGTGCCACCTAGGCGTACGCCGACTTGGCTGTTCTCGCTGATATTCCTGTGGTAGTCGCCCTGGCGGCCCAGCACGGTTCCCCTCAGCAGTCTGAAGTTTCCACCGGTCGGACTGCCGGCCAAGGAGTTGGCAAACGGGAAGCTCCACGGCCGACCTGGCGTGTAGCCGAACTTGAGCGGTGACCACAGGCCCGGCACCCAGTAGGTTTCGAGAAACACATCGCTCACGCGACCGATCTGACCAAAATTACAGGTGGCGCGGATCATCCAGTACGGAATACGCAGGTCGTCCCAGGTTTCCTGGCCCACCCCGCCACCGTGCCAGGTCGCGTCCAGGGCGTTGGTGCGGTCGAGGATACGCAGGTTATCCGACTCCCCCCATACTATCATCTGCCGCCCCAGCCGCAGGGTGAGGGGAATATCGGCCAGCTCGATGTCGGTATAGACCTCACGAAAGTCGCTCTCGAAGCGCAGGGCCTGGGCGGCCCCGCGGTCGAGATTGGCCAAGCTATCGCCCCGACCGGCCCGGCCTTTATAGGGAAAAATCTCTTGGCGGGGACCGGGCCGGAAGTCGTACACGCTGTCGTACACCCCCCGGTACAGGCCGACAAAGTGGGCCGATTTAATCCACGGCAAGTGAAACCGGTCAAGAATCCGCCCGCCCCGAACCCAGTCGTACTCCAGCCGCAGCCGGACGGTGTTGCGCTGCTGGACAATTGACCACTTGTCCACCTCGGGATGACGAAAAATCTGTTGGGTCTGGACATTGCCGGAGAAGGACAGGGGCTCGGCTGTGAACTGGGCCTGGGCGCTGGACACAGAGACGAAGAGCGCCAGCCCGGCCAGCAGACTTTGGACTGCGCCGGCCGGCCAGCGGTGGGCGCGATGTCTGAACGGAGTGTTGTGACGCATCCGGTCCCCCTGCCCTAGCGGCCGCGGGCCACAATCTGGTTGAGCTGAAAAAAGTCCTCGGGCAAGGGCTGATTGTAGACGATCTTGGATACCTCGGTCATTGAGGCAAAGCGGCCCTCGTAGTCAATCATGGACTCGCCGATCCAGACGGGGACGCGGACCTGTTCGTTGCCGGGGTTGAACTGGGGGTTGCCGTACAGCTCGAACAGGGTCTTGGAATGCTTACCGGCCCGGTCATAGGCCAGCATGTAGACCGGCACAAACATCTGCCGGTCAATATACAGCAGGCGTTTGCTGTAGGGATGGTCAGCGGCCTTGGGGATATTTTCCAGCACCCACATGTGGCGCAGCTCCCAGGGATCAACCGGATACCAGTTGCCGCGGCCGCCAAAGCTGGCGCTGGCAACCCTGGCACCTACCGGGGCGAGCATCAGGCGCGAGCCGAGCAGCTTCCACGAACTGGCGTTGATGTAGCCCGAGTAGCCAAAGAAGTCCTCGTTCAGAAAGCCGGAATCAAAGGATGCGTCCTCGTGCTTGACAATCAGCTTGCGGATCTTACGGCTGGCCGGGGTGTAGAGCCAGTCGGCGTCCCTGGCGCTGTCCTTGGCGTAACGGTGCTTGAGGCTCATGGTGTTCTTGAGGTCAAACGGGGTCATAATGTGGAAGAACTCTTTTTGCAGCACCCCGTCTTTTTCCCAGCGGTTGGCCTCGGGCTGGGGCCGATACATGCCCTGGGCCAGGACATAATAGTTTTCAAACTCGCGGTCGGCTTGGCCGGACTCTTCGAGCAGACGGAGGGTATTCCACACCTGGACGTTGTCACCGAGGTCGCGGTGGCGCATATTCCAGGCGGCCTTCTCCCCGGCCTGCGGGTCGGCCGGGTCAAGCGCGGGGAAGGGCAGGCCGGCGACATAGCCGCTCAGCTCGCCGTCGGCCCCAATCTGGACCTGTCCGGCGTACTGGCGGGTGGCGGCAATATACGCCTCGCTGACCGGTAAATCGGTCGTTTCCTGGATGCTGAAGGCCATCTCGCCGGCTTTGATCTTGTCCAGGATTTCCGCCGGCAGATAGTTCTGGGCGGCCTGCCAGGAGTCGGCGGAGATTGTTGTGCCCGGTTCCAGGCCGGCCAGTGCCGGCTTCTCTATGGCGTATGGATAAAAAGCCTGTTGGATACGGTCGTCGCTCATTTCGGTCTGTTCGGCCACAGCCGGCTGCCAGCCGCCAGCCACCAGCAGGCCGACGAAGAGACCAAACCATACATAGCTCATTCTTTCCTCCTGTTTTTCCCAAAGCTGCCCTTATGTAGCAGACCCGGCGGTTCGAAGCATCCCCACACCACAGGCTATGTTCCAGGAAAGCGGCCGCTTACTCCCGGTGACCAGGTGCTGGAGCCCATAGCTCAAAGGTAGAGAAAGTGTGTGGGGCGGGCTATCCTGACGGCCGTCAAAAAGGAGGCAGACCATGACATACGACTTGGTAATCAAAAACGCGCAGATCTGCGACGGCGTCGGGACTCCGGTGTACGGCGGGTCGCTGGCGGTTGCTGACGGGAAAATCGTTGAGCTCGGCAAGGTCTCCGGCCGCGCCAAGCGTGAACTCAACGCCGATGGGCTTGTCCTGGCCCCCGGCTTTATCGATATCCACACCCATTACGACGCCCAGGTCTCGTGGGACCCGCTGCTGACCAGCTCGTGCTGGCACGGCGTGACCTCGGTGCTGATGGGCAACTGCGGTGTGGGCGTGGCACCGTGCCGGCCGGCCGAGCGCGAGGTCATGGCCTGGGACTTGGTCAACGTCGAGGCCATGCCCTACGACGTGTTGCTCAATGGAGTGTCGTGGGAGTGGGAGAGTTTTCCCGAATATATGGGCGCTATTGCCCGGCAGGGCATCGGCATCAACGCTGGCTTCTTAGTCCCTCTGTCGGCGCTGCGCTTTTATGTCATGGGCGAAGCCGCGTCTGAGCGGGTGGCCAATGCGGACGAAATTGAGCGGATGACCGACCTCTTTCGCCAAGCCATGCAGGCCGGGGCCTACGGCTTCTCGTTCAGCCTGATCCCGCGCCACATCGGCTATCAGGGCAAACCGCTGGCCAGCCGTCTAACCAGCAAAGCCGAGTTGAGCGCCTTGAGCCGGGTGATGCGCGAGCTGAAAAAAGGGGTGATTGAAGTTGCCCTGCTACGCCAAGCCGGGGAACTGGGAGACGAAGAACTTGCCCTGCTGCTCCACTTGGCCACCGAGAGCCAGCGGCCGGTCACCTGGCTGGCCCTGCTCCACATGCCCGATCTGCCCGGCGCGTGTGAGCGTATGCACGCCCGGGTACGGCCGTTTCTGGAGCAAGGGCTGCGTATCCCGCCCCAGGTTAACCCGCGTCCCATCTCGCAATACTACAGCCTGCGCAACCCGTTTCTGTTCTCTGAACTGCCGTCGTGGAGGGGCGCGTTTAATCGGAGCGTTGAGGAACAGTTGGCCCTGTACCGCTCGGCAGACTTTCGTCGGGCCTTCCGTGATGATATCGCCGCCGGCCGCGGTTTGCTGTTCCGCGGCCAGTGGGACCGGCTGCGCATAGCCCGGGTGAAGACCGATCACAACCGGCCGTTTCTGAACGCCAGCCTGGCCGAGTTGGCCGCCCGTCTGGACAAGGACCCGGTCAATGTGCTGATGGACCTGGCGGTTGAAGAGCGGACCGAGCTGGGTGTCACGGTGTCGATCATCAACGCTGACCAGAAGGCGGTCGGCGAGATCATGAATCTACCCCATGTCCTGATCGGTCTGTCAGACGCCGGTGCCCATGTGGACCAGCACTGCGAAGCCGGGGTGCCGACCTACATCCTGGGTGAGTGGGTGCGCAAGCGGCAATTCCTGAGCCTGGAAGAAGGCGTGCGGCGGGTGAGCTCTGCGTTGGCCGACTTCCTGGACCTCAGAACAAAGGGTCGGCTCGCCCCGGGCCTGGACGCCGACCTCGTCCTGTTTGATCCGACCACAGTCGGGACCTGTCCTGGCGAATGGGTCAACGATCTGCCCCTGGGCAAGCCCCGGCTCATTGAACGGGCCGAGGGCGTGGCCTGTACCATTGTCAACGGCCAGGTGCTGTTTGCCCATAACGAGTACCAGGGCGGTCTGCCGGGACGCATCGTGCAGAGCGTGGCGGCCTGAGCCGGCGTGTTGAAACCATCGCTCTGTGCCTGTAGGCTCAGGGCTTTCCAGAATCCATACAGAGGAGGACAGGGACTATGACCGCACGACCCGATTCGCCAATGGAGATCGGCATGGCCGCCATCTGCCAGAACCCGGCTCAGAGGATCTCGGACTATGAGGTCTACAAAAACGAGGTTCGGCTGGCCGACTTGGCCGAACCGCTCGGCTTTGATTCCATCTGGAGCGTTGAGCATCATTTTACCGACTACACCATGGTGCCCGATGTGCTGCAATTCCTGACCTATATGGCCGGCCGGACCAAGACGGTCAAACTCGGCTCAATGGTCGTTGTGCTGCCCTGGCACGACCCGATGCGGGCGGCAGAAGAGATCGCCATGCTGGACGACCTGTGCGACGGACGGCTGATTCTGGGGCTGGGCCGGGGGGCCGGGCAGGTCGAGTTTGAGGGCTTCCGGGTCAATATGGGCGAGTCGCGCGAACGCTTTATTGAGGCCGCCGAGATGGTCCTGACCGGCCTGGAGCGGGGCTACTGCCAGTACCAGGGGCAGTTCTATCAGCAGCCCAGGAAAGACATCCGGCCCAAGCCGTTCAAATCCTTCAAGGGCCGGACATATGCCGCCGCGGTCTCGCCCGAGTCGTCCGGGATCATGGCCCGGCTCGGCGTCGGTATCCTGATCATTCCCCAGAAGCCGTGGGAAGATGTGGCGGTGGAGCTCGACACCTACCGGACCATCTACCGCGAGACCAACGGGGCCGAGGCCCCGGCCCCGGTCGCCGGCGGGTGGGTCTTCTGCGACAAAGACGCCGGCCGGGCCGAAGAGATGGCCCGCCGCTATATCGGTGCCTACTGGCAGTCGGCCATGAAGCACTACAACTTTGGCGGCGACCATTTCGGCAAGACCAAGGGCTACGAGTACTACGGCAAGATGGCGGAGGCGATGGGCAGCGTGGAGGGCGTGACCGAGTTTTTTCTCAACCTCCAGGTATGGGGCACGCCCGAGCAGTGTTTTGACAAAGTCCTGGAGATCCGCTCCAAAATCGGCTGCGACGCCTTCACCGGCGTCTTCAGCTACGGCGCGATGCCCTACGAAGACAGCGAACGCAGCCTGCGGCTGTTTGCGGCTGAGGTTATGCCCCGCTTGCAGCAGTTGGGCCACAAAGCGGTGGCCTAGCGAGGCAGGGTCAGGCGGTGAGCCTCGTCGTCAGGCCGACCAGGCCGGCTTGATGGTGCCATTCTCGCCCAGCGCATCGCCGACCCTGAAGGGAGAGCGCATGGATTTTCAATACACGCCTGAACAGGAGGCGTTTCGACTGCGGGTGCGGAACTGGCTGGTCAAGCATCTGCCGCCCGAGCTGAAGGTCGAAGACGCGATGGATGAGCGGGTAGCGCCAAACCGCGAGATTTTTGACAAACGCATGGCTTGGCATAAAAAGCTGTACCAGGCCGGCTGGGTCGGCCTGGCTTGGCCCAAAGAGTACGGCGGCCAGGGCGCTGAGCTGATGGAGCAGCTTATCTACAACGAGGAGTACGCCCAGGCTCGGGCACCAATCCTGCCGGGCTATGTGGGCCTGGGGCTGGCCGGCCCGACTATTGCCCAATGGGGAACCGAAGAACAGAAACACAACTTTTTGCCGCGTATTCTGAAAGGCGAGCTGGTCTGGTGTCAGGGTTACTCCGAGCCAGGCTCAGGCTCCGACCTGGCCAGTTTACAGACCAGGGCGGTTGAGGACGGCGACGATTTTATTGTCAACGGCCAAAAGGTGTGGACCTCAGGGGCCCAGTATGCCGACTGGATGGTGTTGCTGGCCCGGACCGATCCAGAGGCACCCAAACACAAGGGTATCAGCTATTTCCTGCTGGATATGAACACCCCGGGCGTGAGCGTCCGGCCGCTGGTGTTGATGAACGGCCACAGCCATTTTAACGAGGTGTTTTTTGAGGATGTGCGGATTCCGAAGGCCAACCTGCTCGGACCCAAAAACGAGGGCTGGAAGGTCGCTATCACGACCCTGATGTTTGAACGCAGCGCGGCCGGCGGGGGTGGGGGCGGATCGCAGATTCGGCGTCTGGCCGAGTTGGCCAAACGGGTCAAGATAGACGGCAAACCAGCCTGGCAGCAGACCTGGGTCCGTCAGCGCCTGGCCGCGTTTGAGATTGAAAAAGAAGCCCTGAAATATACCCGCCTGCGCAGCCTGACCCGGCAGCTCAAGAGCCAGCCGCCGGGGCCGGAAGGGTCGATCTTGAAGCTGGCCAGTTCCGAACTCGGCGTGCGCATTAGCGCCTTTGTGAGTGAACTGCTGGGACCGTATGCACTGCTTGAGGCCGGGACCGATACCGTACCCGACGCCCCACGCTGGCTCAACCGGGTGCTGAGCGCCCGTCAGTATACGATTGCCGGCGGCACCAGCGAGATTCAGCACAACATTCTTGGCGAGCGGGTGCTGGGTTTGCCAAAGGGCTGACCGCGGCTCGCCTTTGCCACGCCGGTGCGCCTTTCAGGGACATGCAGCACGGCAGACGAGACACAGAGGGGTGAAGCATGGATGTCAAGCAATTGAGTGCGTGTCGCCGCAACCGAAGAACCGTAGCGCGAGACGAGACGTGTTCATCCCGGCGTCACATGGCGGGACATCTGTTGGCTGCTGGACATCCACGCTGTTGCTCCCCCCTATTTTCCTGGACCGCTGTCTGGTTTTCCCCACGGTAGTGATACACGACGCCATCCGTCGCTTGTACTACCGGCTCAAAACCTAGCGACTCAATTTGTGTCGTAAGGCTTGGCCTTCCCTGGTTATCGAAGAAATAGGCGATGTATACTTCGTCGGCCAGGGACGGAAGGGCTTGCTTCAGGTCATGCAACGCCATTGGTGCAGGTAGTTTCCTCATGACGGTACCGGTATGAAAATATACCTCCACTTGGCGGTTCGTATATCGGATCGCGCCGGGGGCCAAGGGCGTCCTGATATGCTGGAGCAGTTCCGAGTTGGCCCATTTTTTGTCTGCCATCCATCTCCCCCGCTCCAGATGTATAGAGGCGTGCCATACATTCTTTGCAATGGGGTAGGTCAGCCAGAGGAAAAAGACCGTCGGCAGGAGCAGGCCAATGCGTTTCCCTTTCTTCCCAAGAGAGCCATGCTTCAGCAGCTTGTCCAGCATAAAAGCCGTGATGAACACGAGTGGAACATAGACCGGAGTAAGATAGCGGTCTACATTGCCTCGCCCTGTTTCGACCACCGCTCCTGACGCAATGAGCAAGACAATATAGACCAGACTGAAAACGCCAAAAGGTGTGAGCGGCGTCAGATCGACCGCCGCGCCGGCGGAGCGATAGTGACGGAGGAGAACCTGAGCCGCGGCGCTTGCCGATAAGACCAGGGCCGTAGCCGGCACCGTAGCGATGTCCTGTATTCCGGGCGGAAGCTCTGAGGCCGGCACTATCCAGTCAAGCAGCGTTTGCGCTGTAAAACGCCCATTCTCCAGCAGGGGAGTCACCGGCTCCCAGTAGCCACCCACAAGACCCCCGGTCGTTGATCCCGCTACCAGCATATTGCGCGACAACCACAGGAGGACTGGGGTCACCGCGATGAATGAATACACGGCAAGCTGACCGATCTTCGTCCGCGGAGGCACGCCTCTCTGCAACAGTAACAGAAGCGCGACGGCTATCGCCAGCGTGCCGCCCATGTAGCGGGTGAGACACGCCAGGGCGGTGAATATCGCCGCCCAGATCAGGGATGAGCGTGCATGGCTCTGCAAGAATTTCTCTATCCAAATGAGCGCCAGCAGACTAAACAGGACAAAGGGAGATTCGGACATAACCACGACTGCCGCAAGGGTGAGGGGAACGGACAACATGACAGCGAGGGTTGCCCAGAGTATGAGCGTCCCGGATGCAATCCGATTGTGGAGCCACAGGCCCGAAAAAAGAATGGTCAACCCAAATGTTGCAGCGTTCACAAAGCCGGCGCTGTCTTGCGCATCGAACCCGAGGAAAACCCCGGGCGTCAGCAGCATCGGAAACAGGGGCGGCCAGATCGTCAAAGGGCTTCCCTGGAAGGTGACAAACCCCTTTCCAGCGACCAGATTTTCCGCAACCGACATGTACATGACCGAGTCCCAATTCACGCCCGGCCCGTAGTTGATTTCACGCAGCAGTATGAGTAGCGTGCCCAGTAGCGCGAGGCCGACGACAAGCAGCAGGGATCTGTCGCCCCCCCCCCCACTTGAGCGGTCCGTTTGGCTATGGACTGCATCGGGTGTGGCATTGCTGGAGCCTTTCCCATGTTTTGACGGTGGCATGACGCCTGAGCCTTTGACGACCGCTGGATCGACTGTTCATGTCTGTGATCAGAAAACTTCAAATTTTTCGGGGTTTTTCAGAAGCCGAGCTTATCTTCTACCCCCGCCACCGACAAGCCGTCGCGCGGCAACTACAGGCGTATCCCTCAAGCCTCTGCCGGTCCGCCCTGTCTTCAGCAGCGTTTCATCACATGTTCGGCAAAATCCGCAAACACTTTCCGCGCCGACTTCATGGGCGGGAGGAGCGTAATCTCTCTGAGGCCGGCCTGTTCGGCGGCCCGAATCTGCTCAACGATCTCGTCCGGCGTCCCGACCAGACACACGCCCCGGATAGCTTCGGGTGTGATAAAGCGCCGTTCTTCGGGAACCAGGAAGGTGCAGTGGCCGTTATGAATCTGGAGATAGCGTTTTTCCGGGGGCGTTTCCATCGCGTCGACAGACGCGCAGTACTCGTCCCAGACGCCGCGAAACGCCTCAGGAATAAAGTCCTCGTTGGCGGTCTGTGTATAGAGTTCGTACACAAAATGGAGAATGGCGGCGACCTGTGAGCCGCACTCGTCAATGACCCGGTCTGAGTTCAGCCGCTCGCCGGGTTGCAGCACAACCGAGGTGATCAGCGTCGCGGTATGAAACGGCTCCGGCAAGCTGCGGTCGACCTGCTCGGCCCCGGCCCGGACGATGTCGAGGTGAGAGGCCAGCGTCTCGGGTCGCTCGTTAAAGGCCGAGATCAGCCCGTCGCCAAACTCCCCGGCCACTCTCAGCGCCCGCGGACCGTTGGCGGCGACATAGATGGGAATCGGATTGTCCAGGTTCACAAAGCGCAGGTCCTGGTGCAGAAACCGGATCGAGCGCGTCCGGTCTGCCAGCGTATATTCGACTTCCTCTCCCCGCAGCAGACCCCGGAGTACGCGCAGGTATTCACGGAAGTCCCGAATCCGCATCGGCTCCATGCCCATCACCCGCATGGCGGTGTGACCGGTGCCGATGCCCAGAAACGCCCGCCCCGGCGCGATCTGGTTGATTGAGGCAATTGAGTGGGCGGTCACCGGGGCAATGCGCGTGCCAGGGATAGCAACGCCGGTTCCCAGCTGAATCCGTGAGGTATTGTGAGCCGCCAGGGCCAGTACCGCATAACAGTCCGACCAGATCATCTGCGAGTCCGGGACCCAGGCTCTGTCAAAGCCCAGCTCTTCGGCGTACTTGATGAGTTGCCAGTCGTCGATTTTCGTCGCCATACAGATGCCAAACTCCATCGTGTCCTCCGTTCATCCATTTGCGTGTAGCGGAGCCGCGTCCTCGCTATCGAACAGCGGGTCGGCACCGATGTAGTCAACATAGCCTTGTTCGAGGCCGGTCATGACTGCCTGGGCTGTCTCGGTCATGCGCTCGTGTCGATTCGCCCATATTGCATTGCAGACCCTCAAACCCAATGCGTGACAGGCCGCGGCCAAATCCGAACACCGCCCGCCCATCGGACATGGCATCAAGCATGGCCATGTTTTCAGCAACCCGGATAGCCGGGTACCACGGCATGACCACCACCATGAGAGCCGCCTTTGATGTGCGGGTTGCAGCCGGCCATGTAGGCCAGGAACTGGGTCAGGCATGTTCTTTCTGGCGGCGGGCCTCAACCGAGTGCTGCATGAAACGGGCGCGGCGTGTCAGTCAAGATGCAGGGTCGGTCCGCCGTTCTCGAACCACGGAGGGCAGTGTGAGTCCCCAGCCCTTGCCGTCGAAGTCCCAGCAGTCGAGGCGTTCGGTGACAACCGTATTGTCGCGCCCAAAGCAGTTGCGCAGTTCCCAGTGTACCCGGTGCGAGAGCTGCATGATCCCTTCGACGGGCGTGCGGACATCCCCCTGGCCGATCAGCGGTTCGAGCGGCTGGTTGATAGACACGATGTCGTCCGACAGACAGGCCATAGCCACGTCCGGGTCAATCGCCCGCCAGGCATCAATGAACAGCCGCACTTTGAAGACGTTGCGCTCAACGATTTCGTCTTGCGTCATAAGACCTCCATCATGTCGGGCTATCTAGCGCTAAACGGGTGAATGGTCAATTGCGTCTATCGGGGCGCACTCCGGGCCAGGATGGACAGGTAGCCAAACGCTCTTGGTCAAGCGGTGACTTGCGCCCCGCGGGAGCAGTCCCGACGGCCCCTGTGACGCGCCCCCCGCCTCAGCCTAGAACATCGCCGCCCACAGGCTGTAGAGCGCAAAGCTGCCGTAGACGCCCGAGGCCACCAGCATCATAGCGATGCAAACAAGCCCTGGCCGAGCCGAGACAGGCAGGTAGCGCAGGTTCAGGTACAGCATCAGCGGGACGTACATGGCCATTGAGAAACCGCCCAGCAGGGCAGCATTAAAAATAAAGCTAAGCCCGGTCACCGCGAACCGCTCAAAGAACCAGGTGCTGCCGGTCCCGGCCAGCATGAACACCACGGCAAACGGCGCATAGAGCTTGGCCTGGTCAACCCGCCGGCCAAACCGGAAGCAGGTGCGCAGGATATACGCCCACACCCGCGCCCCGCCGTCGACCGCTACCAGCTGGGTGCTGAACAGAGCCGCCATGCCGATGAGCAGATACAGATAGCGCCCAAAGCTGCCCAGGGCCTCGCCCAGGATGAGCGACTCGTCCCAGATAATCCGGCCCTCCGTCGGCACTACTCCCAGCGGCCGCAGCACACACAGCGCACCGAACATGAACAGGAACATGGTCAGGCTGTTGAGCAGCCAGAAATACAACGTCTGGTCAAGCACAACCCAGCGCAGCCAGTCCTTGAAGGCGCGGCGGTTCGGCTCGGTCTCTGGATAGGTATAGCCGGTCGGTGTGTCGGTATCGGCCCCGCCCCGGAGCGGATTGGTCAGGGTCGGTACCCGCGCGCCCATGCCGATACCCTTGTCGCGGAGATAAAAGGCGTACCACAGGTTGCCGGCCCCGCCGGCCCCGGCAAATACCACCGCGCCAAAAAAGCGGCTGAAGGGAAACTCGTCGTCCAACTCAATATGCCCGAAGTTGACCAGCCCACGCGCCATCTCAGCCACCGCCTCCAGGGTGCCGACCTGCATGGCGACCAGGATCAACCCCAGTGTCATAAAAACGACCAGCCCAATCGTGATCCGCTCAACTGCCCGATACATGACCTTGGGGCCAAACAGCACCAGTCCGACCGCGACAAAGGTCAGGCCGGTCCACAGCCAGTCGGGGCCGGGGCCATCCGGGCCGAACAGCAGGGCCTTGAGGGCCGCGCCCGAGATGCGCGCCCAGCCGGGCAGGAACAGGGTCACAAAACCGACAAACAGCAGGGCGTAGATAAAACCCATCCATACCCGGGCAAATCCGGTATACGGGGCCTCGCCGGTGACAATCGCCCAGCGGCCGATCTCGATATTCACCCACAGTTGCAAAAAAACCCCCAGGGCGGCCGCCCAGACCATAGCGGCCCCGAACTTGGTGGTGATCCACGGCCACAGCACAATCTCGCCGGCCCCGATCGACAGCCCGACCAGCACCGCCCCCGGTCCGGTCGTGCGCCAGAACGACTGGCTGCGGAGCGGCAGGTCGGCGGTTCTGAGCGGTGCGATGTGAGCACTCATGCCTTGCTCCCTCGTCTCTGTTCGTGCTCATGCCTATCTAGCACATTTTCCCCAGCCTCTCGCCAGCCGGCCGCGTCTTGCTACAATGGTGGGGGAGGAGAGACATATGCGAGCACAGATGCAACTCGGCGATTTTCTTGTGGCCTATCTGCGCAAGGTCGGCGTCACCCGTCTGTTCGGCATTCCTGGCGATCTGGTCATCCAACTGTTCATGAAGTTTGGCAAGCCCCGGGATATGCGGGTCATGACTTTTTCGCACGAGCCCGGGGCCGGGTTTGCGGTGGACGGCTATGCGCGGGCGACCGGCCGGCTCGGGGTGTTGTGTGTGACCTACGGGGCAGGGGGGCTGAATGTGGTCAATGCAGTGGCCGGCTCCTACTCTGAGCGGGTGCCGATCCTGGTCGTCAGCGGTGGGCCGGGCGAGGAAAAACGCAAGCTGGGAATTCTGGTCCACCACCAGGCCAAAGAGATTGAGTCGCAGTTCCGGGTCTTCAGAGAAATTACCTGCGCGGCCAAAATTATTGATAATCCACAGACCGCGGCCGAGGATATTCATGAGGTTGTGCAGGCCCTCTGGCTGCACCAGCAGCCGGGCTATATCGAGATTCATCAAGACATGGTTGAGCATCAGATCACGGTTCCCCCTTCGCTCCTGGCCTGGGACGGGACCTTTATGCGCCGCCCCTCCGACCCCCACAAGGTTGCTGAGGCGGCCCGGGATACGGTTGCCCGGCTCAACCAGGCCAAAAATCCCTTTGTGATTGTGGGCATCGAGGTCTTCCGCCGTAAACTGGTGGATCAGGTGGTGGCTCTGGTCGAGAAGACGGGCGCGCCGTGCGCTACGACGGTGTTGGCTAAGGGCGCGTTTCCGGCCGACCATCCCCAGCACATGGGCGTGCATATCGGGGCTATCTCACCCGAGCTGATCCGCCGGCGGGTTGACGAGGCCGACCTGGTGGTGAACCTGGGAGCGCTGTTGACCGATATGAATCTCGGCTCCCAACTGCCCCGGCTACCGCGTGAAAAACTGATCTGGGCGTCTGAGAACCGGGTCGATATCAGTCACCACAGCTATACCGATGTCACGCTCGATGACTATCTGCGGGCGCTGCTCGGAGCGCCAATGCGCCGCCACCGCGAGACGGTCAGCTATCACGATAATCTGGAGCCCCGGGCTCCGGGTGCGGAGCGGACCATCCGGGTCACTGATATGCTGGGCGAGGTCAACGCCTTTTTGGAGACGCACCCCGACCATCTGGTCGTGGCCGAGGCCGGCGATATGTTGTTTGCCGGCCTGGATGTGCGGTTTGGACGCCACAGCGGCTATTTGGCCCAGGGCTATTATGCCTCAATGGGCTTTGGCATTCCGGGGGCGATGGGGGCACAGGTCGGGACCGGCCAGCGACCGCTGATCTTATGCGGGGACGGCGCATTTCAGATGACCGGGCCGGAAATTGCCCACGCCCCGCGCTATGGGCTGAACCCGATTGTGGTGCTGATGAATAACGGCGGCTGGGGCATCTTCCGACCGGTGTCTGAGCGGGAAGACCTGCTCGCTATTCCGCCGTGGCCGTATGCGCAGTTGGCCGAGGCCTGGGGTGGGACGGGCATCCGGGTCGAGACGGTCAGCGAGTTGCGGGCCGCGCTCGGGGCGACCGACGCCATCCGGTCGTTTGTGATTATCGAGGTCATGGCCGACCCGCACGATCTGTCGCCAGTGACGGTCAAGTATATCACCGCCTCGGTTGGCGCGCAGCGCTGAGTCCTTCATCCGGGGGGCGGGCGGTCTTTGGATGCGGTTCGGTCGCTGTCAACAACCCGGGCCTGGGTGATAATCACCTCTTCGTCTTGCCGGGCTTCGTCCAGCTTGTCCGTGGGGCCGGCTTTCCACGATCCGAACAGCAGACTGGCCAAGCCGAGCACAATCTCGTCCAGAAAAGGGATGAGGTCGGGAATCAGCAGGTCAATTACAAACAGGCCGGTGGTCAGCACGAAGAGCTGCGGAAAGCGCAACCGGCGGGCGAGCAGGCTGCCGAGAATACTGGCGATGAAACGCATGGTTCAGGCTCCGTCGCGGTCGGTTTCTTGGGTCGGATGCGTCCTGGTTACACTGGGCAGCGACCTGGATGCAAGCCTGTGGTGGTGTCAATTTTCAGCCCCGGACGCTCGCGCCCGAGGCCGGGGAGCCGTGGACAGGAACATCAGGCGGACGGGGCCGCCGGCACTCCCGGCCCCTTACTCCAGGTGCGTAATCACAAAGGTCTGGGTGGCTTCCTGCCAGGCCAGCGTGGCGGTCTCGCCCGGGGACGGAAAGTCGGCCACGACCACCCGCCCGCGGGCCTCCCGGACGAACTCTTCCCCGAAGGTCGTCACGGTGAAGGTCGCCCGGCCAAACTCCACCCCGTCGGCCAGCACCCGCACGGTGTGGACCCCATCGCCGAGCAGGTTCCAGTTGAACAGCAGCCCAAAGCCGTTGTTCCCGGCGTTGCCGCAAGCGTTGGCCGTATCAGCCCGGCCGGTCCCATAGGCCGCCGCCAGCCGGTGGGCGCTGTCGCCGTTGAGTTCGACCTCAACCACCGTGGCCTCACACACCCAGCCCGACAGCACGCTGAGGCCGCTCTGGAGGGAGCCGCCGGCCGGGTTTTCCAGGACGCCGAGCGGGCCGCCGGCCGGGGCGGGTGCCAGCCCGCCGGCCGGCCGGGCCGCCGGGGCCGAGAGCGGGGCCAGCATGAAGTTCTGGAGACCCGCCTGCCACACCAGCCGTGCCTGCTCGCCCGGAGACGGAAAGTCGGCCACCAGGGCCGTGCCGCTGCCCTCGTGGACGAACTCCTCCCCCAGGGTCGTCACGGTGAAGGTCGCCTGGCTGAACTCGACCCCATCGGCCAAGGCCCGGATGGTATGTTGGCCGTCACCGAGCAGGTTCCAGTTGAACAGCAGCCCAAAGCCGACATCGGCCCGGCCCCCGCAGGCCCCAGTGGCGGCCACATCGGCCCGGCTCGTGCCAGAGGCGGCTGCTCCGAGAGGCGTGCCGTCCACCTCCAGTTCAACCACCGCCCCGGCGCACACCCAGCCCGAGATCAGCCCGATGCCACTCTGCGAGGAGGCTGGCCGGGGGTTCTCCAGAACACCGACCAAGGGGGGGTGGCCGGCGAGGGGGGCACTGCTGCCCGCGCTCTCCGTGCCGCGTGCCGTGGCTTCAGCATCCGCGGCTTGGCGCTGCGGCGGAGCGGGGTTGCCGGGGCCGCCGGGGTTGGTGGTGCCACCGTCAGGGTTGCCGGGACCGCCGGTGCTGTCGGGGATGTCCGGGGCGTCGGGGTTGGTGGTGCCACCGCCGGGGTTGCCGGGGCCGCCGGGGTTGGTGGTGCCACCGTCAGGGTTGCCGGGACCGCCGGTGCTGTCGGGGGTGTCCGGGGCGTCGGGGTTGGTGGTGCCACCGTCAGGGTTGCCGGGACCGCCGGTGCTGTCGGTGGTGTCCGGAACGCCGGTGCTGCCAAGAAAGAGCGGGAACCCGCGGAAATCGGCGCAGATTTGCCCCTCTGACCGCTCCGAGGACAGGGGGTGCCAGACGGGGCCGTCCAGCCAGGCGAGCTCTGGAGTGGGCGCGTCCGACAGGCCGGCCGGCAGGGGTAAACACACCCGCACGGGGTGGTCAGTCACGCCGCTGACCACCCGCCCGTCTGCATCCCGGGGAATGAGGCTGACGACGAGGGGGGTGGCCCCGAAGTCCGTTGAGGTGGCCTGCCTGGAGACCACGGCCACGGCCCGCTCGACCGCCTGGCGCGGGGCAACCTGGGCCGGGGCGGACAGATAGGTTTCCTCAATGGTGGGGATGGTCACGACCTCGGTCGTGCCGTCCTGGTTCTGGTACCCGCCGGTGAGACCCCTGCTGGGAAGCGTGGCGGCCTGGTATCTGTGGACGGTGAAGCGGTTGGTCCTCTTTCTCACGCCTGAAAGGTTTTTGGTGTTGAAGATGGTGTTCTCAAGACGCCCATTCACCTCGTCATTGTCATCCGTGCCCACTTGTCTGTCTGCTGCAAAGATATCCACTCCACCGCTGCCGATGACCGTGTTGCCGGAACCACGGACCGTTACTTTGCTGGGACCACGGACCGTTCTCCCCCTGCCGGATCCACCGAGAAGATTAATCCCATGGCGCGCTCCGGTGATGCGATTGTCCGACAGCGTGGCGTCCACCCTGGTGCCATACCCGCCCTTGATGTAGATGCCGTGGAAGGTAACATCGGTGATGGTATTGGCGGACACGGTGGCCTCTACCCTGGTGCCATACCCGCCCTCGATGTAGATGCCGTGGAAGGTAACATCGGTGATGGTATTGGCGGACACGGTGGCCTCTACCCTGCTGCTGTCACCGTACATGTAAATGCCGATGCCGTCCCAGGTAGCACCGGTGATGGTATTGGCGGACACGGTGGCCTCTACCCTGCTGCTGTCACCGTGCGTGTAAATGCCGATGCCGTTCCCGGTAGCACCGGTGATGGTATTGGCGGACACGGTGGCCTCTACCTTGCTGCTGTCACCGGGCGTGGAAATGGAGATGCCGTCCCCGGTAGCACCGGTAGCACCGGTGATGGTATTGGCGGACACGGTGGCCTCTACCCTGCTGCTGTCACCGTGCGTGTAAATGCCGATGCCGTTCCCGGTAGCACCGGTGATGGTATTGGCGGACACGGTGGCCTCTACCTTGCTGCTGTCACCGGGCGTGGAAATGGAGATGCCGTCCCCGGTAGCACCGGTAGCACCGGTGATGGTATTGGCGGACACGGTGGCCTTTATCCTGCTGCTGTCATTAGCGAGAATTCTGATGCCGGAATACGCCGTGATCCGATTCCCGCTGATGGTCACGTCTAGGCACGCCCTGACGCTAGTGCCCGCCCAAATCCTGGCCTTTGTAGAAGTGGCTACTATCACATTATCGGAGATCGTGACCCTTGATTTTACCACATCGTGCTCTGTGCATCCCGCCGCAGGGTGCCTTGAGACGGAGAGGCCGAAATTGACGAGATTGAATCCCGAAACGGTGGCGGAGCCGGAGTAGATGCCCAGCCCTACCCTGTCAGGGTTGGCTCCCCCATCCAGCGTCATATCAATGGATCTTCCCTGTGTATCCTGGGCGAGAAGCTGTATGTCGTTATAGAAGACCAGTCTTTTGGTGAGCGTGATGGTGCCGCCACTGAGGGCCGGGTCAAAGAGGATCCTAGCCGGGCTGGACGCGGCGTTGGCCCGGTTCACCTGATAGCGGAGAGACCCCGGTGCCGGCGTTTTGGCGTCATCCGTGAGGGTGGTGACGGTGAGGGTTACGACCGGCCACCTCGTGGTGGAGGTGGCTGCTTGCGCCCTGGCCGTGGGGGCGAGGGTCAACAGCAGGCCGCACAGGAGTAGCAGACCGGTGAGGCCGGCGTGGCGCGTATTCAGATAGCGTTCTGTTTTTTCCACTTTTCGGGCCATGTTGACGCCCGCCTGCCGGCCAACTGAGCACCCTCGGCGGCTTTGCGCAAGGGCTGATTTCGTTTTCAGGCTTCTTTGGCACAACGCTTAGCCCATTCTGGCGGCATATGTCAACCGTGCCGCCGGCTGCGCTGAAAGACGCGGCTGCGCCTCTTCGGTTTGGCGGTGTATCGGGCTATAGTGGCTGGGTGCTGAACTGGCCGGCTGTGACCTGCTTGACCGCCCCCCTGGGCCATTTTTTCAAGGTTGCCGGCTGGCGGCTGCGTGAAGACCTGCTGCATCTGCAAGCTATGGGTCTGACCTACGCCATGCTGCTGGCGCTGATTCCGTCGCTGGCGGTGACGTTTGCGGTCCTAAAAGCGTTTGGCGTCCAAAATCAGATTGAGCCGTTTCTACTCCAGGCTTTTGAGACTCTCGGTCCAGAGGGTGTTGAGGTCGCGCGCCGGGTGATCGAGGTGGTGAACAACATCCGGGTCGGCGTCCTCGGCGTTGTTGGCGTTGTCACCCTCTTCTATACCGTGATTTTTCTGGTCGGCGAGATCGAAAGCGCGCTGAATCGAATCTGGAGGGTGCGCCGTCCGCGCAGTTGGAGCCGGCGGCTGAGCGGCTACCTGAGTGTGCTGCTGATCGGGTCGGTGCTGGTCTTTATGGGCCTGACCTTGATCGCCTCGGTGCAGAGTTACTGGCTGGTTCAGCGCGTCATGGAACTCCAGACCTTCGGCCCGATCCTGGCCACCCGAGGGACGCGCCTGCTGCTGTTATGCCTGGCCTTTACTTTTCTCTACCGGGTTATGCCCTATACCTGGGTGTCCTTGCGCTCGGCCCTGGTCGGCGGCGCAGTCGCCGGCCTGGCCTGGCAGTCAGCCGGCGTGGTGTTTGCCGCCTTTTTTGCCGGCTCGGCCCGCTACGCGGCCATTTACTCCAGCTTTGCCGTGTTGATCCTGTCCCTGCTGTGGCTGTATGTCGGCTGGTTGATCGTCCTCATCGGGGCCGAAGTCGCCTACTTCCACCAGCATCCGACCGACTATTTCAAAAAGGAGGCGGACCGACCGGACGGCTATGCGGCCCGTGAACGGCTGGCACTGGCCTTGCTGGCCGCGGTCGGCCGTCGGGCGCTGGCCGGCCAGCCGCCCTGGTCTGCGGCCCGGTTGGCGGCCCATATTCAGGTTCCGCTGGCGAGTCTCGAAGACTGTCTTGAGCGCTTTGTCCACAGCGGCATCCTGCTCCGGGCGACTGAGCCGGCCTGGATCACGCTGGCCCGACCGCCGGAGCGGGTCAGTGTGCTTGAGATCCTTGATGTCCTGCGCGGGGCCGGCCCTGCGGCTGAAGACGCTGACCCGCTGGAGGGCGTCTTGCAGCGGCGGGACCGGGCCGTTCAGCAAGCCCTGGCCGGCCTCAGCCTGGGCGACCTCTGCACAGAAACGGACAAGACCCCACCCTGCATGCCTTAGCAGTATCGCGTCGACAGATTGCCTTGTGCCTATCCGTGGGCTACACTCACCCCGCCTCTGACGAGGGCAAGGAGTCGTGTATGCAGGAGCTTCGCGGTCGGGCGGCCGTGCTTAGCGGCGGGATGAACACCATGAGCGCCATTTTCGGGCGTATTGGCCGTGCGTTGGAGCGCTGAGCGGCTGACTGCGCTCGGGCTGGGCCGGCCCGAGCTGCGCGCCTGGGCATTGTACGACTGGGCCAACTCGGCTTTTTTCACTACTGTCGTTGCGGCTGTCTTCCCGGTCTATTTCAGTGCGGTGGCATCGGTTGACGCGTCGCCCGAGGTGGCCACCGCTCGCTACGCGACGATGACCACCGTCGGCTTGGTGCTGATCGCAGCATGCGCGCCGCTCCTTGGCGCGTGGGCCGATGCGGCGGCGATCCGAAAAAAGCTCCTGGCCATTTTTCTGGGCTGTGGGGTGTGTGCCACCGCCGGCCTGGGCTGGGTGCATACCGGCGATTGGCAGCTTGCCGCGGTCCTGTTTGTGATTGCCAATATCGGGGTGTCAGGCAGTATTATTTTCTACGACGCGCTGCTGCCCCATGTGGCTCGGGCTGATGAGATCGATCAGGTCTCGACCGCCGGCTACGCGCTCGGCTATCTGGGCGGCGGCCTGCTGCTGGCCTGCAATCTGGCCTGGATTCAGTTCCCGCACTGGTTTGGCTTGGCCGATGCCGCGGCCGCCAGCCGCCTGTCTTTTGTGAGTGTGGCAGTGTGGTGGCTGGCCTTCTCTGTGCCGCTGCTGCGCCGGGTAGCCGAACCGGGCCGTTCGGCCCGTCCACGGTCCGGCCCCGGGCTGGGCGGGATTGTCGGCCGGCTGCGCTCCTCTGGCGCTGAACTCCGGCTGTACAAAAACGCCGGGCTGCTGCTGCTGGCTTTTGTCATTTACAACGACGGGGTCGGCACGATTATCCGCATGGCGGCCATCTATGGCAGCGAGATCGGGCTGTCACAGGGGGTGCTTATCTCAGCCGTTCTGCTGGTCCAGTTCATCGGTATTCCGGCCGCCTTTGGCTTTGGCCGCCTAGCCGTCCGAATCGGTGCCAAGGCCGGCATCTTTCTGGCCTTGGGCGTGTATGTGATTGTGAGTATTATTGGCTACTTCATGTCCACGGCTCTCCACTTCTACCTGCTGGCGATTCTGGTCGGCCTGGTCCAGGGGGGCTGTCAGGCGCTCAGCCGCTCGCTCTTCGCCAGTTTGATTCCCCGCCAGCGATCGACCGAGTTCTTCGGCTTTTTTGCCGTGTGCGAGAAATTCGCCGGCATTTTTGGACCGGCTGTTTTTGCTGTGTTGACGCTGGCAACGGGATCGAGCCGGACGGCTATCCTGACCCTGGTAGCGTTTTTTGCTGTGGGTGGCGCGCTGTTGTACTGGGTTGATGTGGAAGAGGGCCAGCGGGCGGCGCGGTCCGCGGCGTGAGGATGGGACGTGTTGAGAGCGGGCCGGGCAGAGGGAGAATAATCCGATGGAGGCGTCTGAGCCTGCCCGGCTGTCCGCGATTCTGGCCCGCATCCCGGCCCCACAGCGCGCTGTCCTGGCCGAACTCTTGCCGCCGCTAGTCCTTGGCGACCGAACTCCAGGCCCCTGTCCGGGCCGCGGCTGATCCCAGGCCGCTGCCGGCGGTCGTCGGCCTTGATTGGACCAACGCTGGGCCGCCTGGCGGAACCGAGTCGCCTGCCCATTGTTGAGCGGATTGCCCGGCTGGCCAGGGTTTTTCCTGCCGGCGTGCCGGTCCTGTTCCCTCCGAACTCCAGCCGGCCGCGCCCGCGGCCCTGTTGTCCCACATTCCGGCCGACGAGTTGGACGAGCTTGAACAGACCGGCACGGCCTCGGACTGCCTGGTCTGGGCGTCTCGCCTGTACGCCCAGTTTTTACAGGACGAGCAGCCGCCGGCCGGTGGCTCTGCATCGCTCTGCGAGAGAGATGTTGACCAGGTGCCCGAGCAAACCGCGGCCTTCATGACCGGGGTGAACCTGAGTCGGGGAGGGGCCGGGGAGTCCGAAGCCGAACAGGCTGCCCGGCGGCGGGGACGGACGGCGTGTGCTCCCCACTATGTGTACGACGAGTGGGACTATGAGATTGAGGATTATCGTGCCTACTGGTGTGAGCTGCGCGAGGTCGGTGTGGCAGGCGACAACGGTGCATTTTTTTCGTGCATGCTGGCCACCCAGGCCGCGCTCAGCCCGGACATCAAACGCCAGTTTCAGCGTCTGCGGCCCAAAATGTTCCGGCCGGTCACGGGTCTGGAAGACAGGGAAGATGTTGGTCTGAACGCCGCGGTCGCCGCCCGAGTTGCCCGCTGCCTGGGACACATCCTCGTCAAAGCTGTACTTGGCCAGACAGCAGCTCAAGCGCGATGTTGGCGCACTGAAAGCCCTGGCCAGCCGTGCCAAGCTGCTGGTACTGTTGAGCGATGGCTACCCGGAAGATCCGGGCTATGGCAAGCCGGTTGTCCCGTCGCTGTACGCGCTGTGCGATACGCTGATGGGCTTTTCGGGAAGCCGAGCGGAGCGGCATTCTGTCCTACTGCCTCACGGCTGATCAGGGCGGGCATGACTATCTGCAAGAAATGTGCGCACCGTCACGCTGTATGGTCATTGACGACATCCTGTCCCTGCCCACCGAGCTGCCCAAAATTTACCAGCGCTCTATTTGGTCGCGGTGCTTGTAGACCGGGCTGGAAGCGGACGACGCCTTGCGCGGTGAGGCACGCCCCGACTCTCCCTTGCCCTCTTATCAGAGTTCTTGTACACCCACAGGCATACTCTCACCGACGGATACGGGGCACATGACATCAGATACTGCTGGCCTTGATCAGAGCCGCTTGAGCGAGACCGCCCAGCAAGAGCTGAGCGCCGTCCTTGCCGACCTGCCCGGGGTCTGGCAGACAGCGCTGCTGGACGCGCTGGGACAGGTAGAGTCGGCAACGCTTGAGCGCTGGCTCCACGGTCATCTCCAGAGCTGGGTGGAATACGGCCGTCGGGGCTTGACCGCCGACCGGGGCAAGAACGGACATCTGGCTGCGGCCTTTTTTCGGTCCACTCCACAGGTCTTGGCCGGGCTGAGTCAGGGGGACCTGAACGAGTGGTCCCGCCTGGCGTTCGATATTGGCGGGGTTGGCCCGTCGCAGGTGTTTACCAGCCTGCCGGACGGCTTGACCGAGCTGGAGCAGTCTGAGCGGCTGAGCTGTTACCGGCTCGTTCGCAACGCGGTCTACCACTCACCCGCGGCCGCAGTCGCGCTGTACCGGACCCTGCCGCGCGCGTGCGGGCTGATTCCGGCCGCGCTGCGGGCGACCTATTTGCGCTGCATCCAGGCCGGGGTGAGCTTTGACCCCGAACCCTTGCCGGGGTCGGTGACTCTGTTTAGCTCGACCCTGCGTTCCCTCCCGCTCGAGACCTGTCGCGCTCTGTTGGAACGGGTCGGTCAGCTGGCCCAATGTGTTCCAACCGGCGTCGCCCGGCTGTTCCGGGTGTTGGGCCAAGCCTACGACGAGGTGGGTGAGCAGGGGGTGCTGGGCTGGATTACGGCCGGCGAAGAGTTGGCCCGCCGTCGGCCCGAAGCCGCGGAGGCGTATTTTGCCCTGGAATCCCGGACCAGCATGCTGATGCTACGCGGGACGGTGCCGGCCGTCATGCTGAGCGATGTACACGGCGTGCTGCTGAAATATCTGCACATGCTGGGCGGCGCGGCCTATAGCCTGACCGAAACCGAGACGCTGAGCTTTCCGCCGCCCCTCGGTTTAGAGGACGAGGATATGTTGCCTCTGCCGATGTGGGTTGAGGCCTTTCCAACGTATGAAGAAAACTTTCGTCTGCTGCGGGTCATGGCCGCCCAACAGGCCGGCCGGGTGGCGTGTGGGACGTATGCGATTGATATCGCCGAGTTGTGGCCGTTCTTGCCACCCTACGTCCACTTGCTGGTAGCCTCGGGGGCCGAGCCGCCGGACAAGCTGTTCGACTTTTTCCAGCTTTTTCCGCAGCCCGGACAGCTTGAGGCGCTGTTTGGGTATATTGAGAGCAGGCGGGTAGCGGCCCATCTCACCGCCGCGTACCGGGGCTTGCGAGAGGACTTGGCCTGGGCCGACGAACAGCCCCAACTCTACCCCGCGGCCCTGTCCATGCTCCTGCCGCGGCTGCCCAAGGCCCTGTGGCCCGACCTGACCAAGGATGGCTCGGCCGCCGACTCGCTGCTGCTGGCCACCGAGTTGTACGCGCATGTGATGGACAGCGCTGCCCGGCCGCAGGCCGCAGAGCCACCTCAGTCACAAAGAAAGCACTTGACCGAACTGGTGGAAGACGAGTCGGCCCGCTTTGTACCTATGGAGGATGAATTGAACCAGGGGCCGCGCAGCGCTGAGAGCCTGTCGGCCGAAGAACAAACCATGTTGTGCAAGATCATCGCCCGGCTCGGCAAACACCACAAGGAACACCGCCGACCCGAGCCGCGCCCCGAAAACGGTAAAACCTTCAGGCTGTTTGGCGACCCGAACGAAGAAGGCACCGAAGAAGAGTTCCAGCCCAGACAGAAAAAGGCCAGGAACCGCCAGCGGCTCACCTCAGCCGGGGTGCGGTATGTATATGATGAATGGGATTTTCTGATTGACGACTACCGCTCGCACTGGTGCGATGTACGCGAAGTGTCCCTCGTTGGCGATGCAGGTGCCTTTTTTAGCAGCACCATGACCGCCTACGGCGATGTGATGAAGGAGATCAAGCGCGAGTTTCAGCGCCTGCGGCCAAAGCTGTACCACAAGGTCAAGGGCCTGGAAGACGGGGAAGAGATTGATCTGGAGGCCGCGGTTGGCGCACGGGTTGATATGATTACCGGCGTGCCGCCTTCCCCCAAAATCTATGCCGCCCGTCAACCCACCGACCGGGATGTCTCGGCCCTGTTCTTGTTAGATCTGAGCGCCTCGACCGACGCCCGGATAGCGGTCGCCACCGCCGAGGGCGAACCCGAGGAGATGCGGATCATTGATATCCTCAAAGAGTCGGTCGTGCTGTTGTCCTCGGCCCTGGAAGAGATTGGCGATACCTATGCGATTTACGGCTTCTCGAGCAGTGGCCGCAAGAATGTTGACATCTACCCGGTCAAGACCTTTGTCGAATCCCTGTCATCAGATGTCAAAGGCCGCATCAGCGCCCTGGCTCCCCAGCGCAGTACCCGGATGGGCGCGGCCGTCCGGCACGCCGCGCGCAAGCTGAAAGACCTGTCGAGCCGCGGCAAAGTGCTCATCCTGCTGAGCGACGGCTACCCTGAAGATGCCGACTATGGCCGTGAACCCCACGCGCCGACATATGGCATTCGAGACACGATGATGGCTCTGCGCGAGGCAGAACGGAGCGGCATCCTGTCGTTCTGCATCACGGTTGATAAGGCTGGCCATGACTATCTGCGGGAGATGTGTGCGCCGTCGCGCTATATGGTCATTGAAGATGTGCTGTCGCTGCCGTCTCAGCTGCCCAAGATATATCAGCGCCACATCCGCGCCCAAGAGATGTAGGCCAAAGACCCTCAATACCTGAAAATTGACCACCGAACGGAGAAGTGCCAACCGAAATAAGCGCTAGAGAGGCTGATGGAAAAGAATCTCCACGATTATGAGACTCTGCTTCAGACCAGTCACGGTGCGATAATCTGTGGCGATTGCCTGGACGTTCTTTCCCAGCGCGAATCGGACACGGTTGACCTCATCATGACCAGTCCGCCCTTTGGGCTTGTCCGTCAAAAGGATTACGGCAATGTCGCCGCCGAAGATTACCTTGACTGGTTTAGGGCTTTCGGTGCCGCATTTCACCGTGTTCTCAAAGACAGCGGCAGCCTGGTCATCGACATTGGCGGCGCGTGGAGCAAAGGCCAGCCGACCCGCAGCCTCTACCATTTCAAACTGCTCATCATGCTCTGCGAGGAATTGGACTTTCATCTCGCCCAAGACTTTTACTGGTGGAATCCCTCACGTCTACCAACGCCTGCCGAGTGGGTTACGGTCCGCCGGGTGCGCGTGAAAGACGCGATCAATACGGTATGGTGGCTGTCCAAAACTCCCTGGCCAAAAGCCAGCAACAAAAGGGTGTTACAACCCTACAGCCCGGCCATGAAAATCCTGCTCAAAAACGGCTACCGAGCCAAAAAGCGCCCCTCCGGCCACGACATCAGCGAGAAATTTGGTACCGACAATGGGGCCGCTATCCCGCAGCTGTCGGCCCTGCGGGTCTTAACAAGTTTATCCCGGAAATGGGAGGCAAAACGCTCATCCTTGGCTGGTGGGACAAAGCAGGGGTGTTTGTGGGATTTGACTACGCCCGGCACAGCGGCTCTCTGGGCGCGTCGCCCTCTATGCAGATTGACGAAGAAACGCTACGAGCCGCACATGTCAGTGGCTTCGCCACTCACGCCAAAGGGAATGGAGAGATAGCCATAGCGTTTCGGCCCAACTTCATCGGCACTTACATCGAGAATCTGGAAAACCTGCATGGCTGTGGAGTTTTCCCACGGGAAACTTGTTTGCTCAATAAGATTGGAGAAAATCCGGCCAACGTCGAAGATGACGAAATTACTCGCCAAGTTCCGACGGAGCGTCAGTACGCCCTTGTGTCTACGAGGCGAGTCTTGCGCGACATGAATTTCCGGGATCGCGTTCTGACAGCCTATGGTCATCGCTGTGCCATGTGTGGCATTCAACTGAAACTTCTCGATGCAGCGCATATTCTCCCTGCCGCGCATCCAGGCAGTACGGACGAGACGAGTAACGGTGTTTCTCTTTGCACCTTACATCATCGCGCCTTTGACCGGGGCTTGGTCACTTTTGACGGAAGATATTATACGCATCTCAACGAGCAGATGGCAGATGAATTCCAAAGATCGGGTCACGATGGAGGGCTCGGTCGGTTCAGACACACCCTGCGGCCCCTCCTGCTTTTGCCGCCTGACTGCCGAGACCATCCAAGGCCGGATTTTATAGACGCAATCAACACAATGCGTGGTTGGGCAATACACCCTCATTAGGCCGTTTGCTGCGTGGAAGAACATCGTGTATTGGCCCGACCCATTCCTTTAGCCTGCGGCCTGGCGTAGTAGCACCCAGAGTTGTTCAATGTGGGCTTGGCGGGTGTGTTGATTGCCGATGGCGACCCGGATGGCGTACTGCCCGTTCAGCTTGGTGTGGGAGACAAACGCTTTGCCGCTGGCGTTGACGGCCTCTACGATAGCTGCGTTGTGGGCTTCACGGTCGCTTTCTCCAGCCCGGCGATGACAGAAACACACGGTTGAAAAGGGAACTGGGGCCAAGCGTTGCCAGCCCGGTGTGGCATCGATCTGGGCCGCCAGCCACTGGGCGGCCTGGATATGGCCCTCAATGATCCGGGCCAAGCCGTCATTTGCAGGGGTTGGTGACATAGGTGGCAACCCAGTCGGCGGCTTCGTGGAGGGCGTGGCGGAGTTCGGCTGGGTTTGGGCCGGCAAGAGTATCCATAGGCGGCCTTGTAGCACATCACATACAGGGGCAGGAAGCATGCGGCCCCTGCCCCTGAACCTGTGCCCGGTGAGGCTGTCAGCCGGTCTGGATAGCGATCCGCCGGGGTTTGGCGTTCTCGGCCTTGGGCAGTTCGAGTTCCAGGACACCGTCGGTCAGCCGGGCGTGGATTTTGTTGGTGTCAATCGCGTTGGACAGGGTGAAACGGCGCTGGTAGTTGCCGACCCGGTACTCGATGTAGACCGGGGCCAAGTCCCGGTAGTCTTCCAGGCCAACCCGGCCCTCAATTGACAACATGTTTCTGTCCACATTGATCTCGATTGAGTCTTCTTGCACGCCGGGCATGTCGGCCCACAGCCACAGGGCGTTATCGGTCTCGAAAATATCGACCGGTGGCAGGTAGGTCCGGCCCGGTCGGGTCTGTTCTTCGGCTTGCATCTCTTGTTTCTGCTGGGTGGTCAGTTCTTGTTCTGCCATGAGTCTGTCCTCCTCCTGGTGGTCGATCTGGGCGGCCGTCTTGGCCTAGGCCGCCTCAATGATGATCTGCCGGGGTTTTGCCGCGGCGTGTTTGGGGATGCGGAGGGTCAAGAGGCCCTGCTTGTAGGAAGCCTCGGCCCGGTCAAGGTCCAGCTCGGTCGGGAGTTGGAACGAGCGGGAGAACTGGCCCGCACCGCGTTCGCGCCGGTGGAAGCCGCCGTTAGGGTCGGTTGAGGCGTCCCGTTTGCCGCTCAGGACCAGGGTGCGGCCGTGGCTTTCGATGCTGATATCCTGGAGCGCCACGCCGGGCATCTCAAAGCGGACGACATAGGTACCCTCGGCGTCTTGCAGGATGTTGACGGGCGGGAAGACCCCCCGTCCCGACAGGCTCATGTCAAAGCCCCGGGGGTTTTCAAACACCTGCTCAAACTCGCGCTGGAGGCGCAGCAGGGCGTTCAGAGGGTCAAATTCAGGGGAGAATTGGAAGCGTGCCATGAGAAACTCCTTTCGTGTGACTGTGATCTCCGCGGGGGACCGGTCCTCGCTGTCTGGGCCAAATGTAAGCCCCGTCAGACCGGGGTCAAGGCATGAGAAAAAGTTTTTTGCCAGACTCAGACGCTCCTGTGAGTGACCTTACGGCCCGCTGTGACAGAAGGAGACAGGCATGGAGCAGCCCCTGGTCCGCTATTCCACCCAGCACGGCATTGCGCTTCTTGAATGTGATAATCCGCCGGCCAATACCTATTCCTACGAGATGATGACTGAGTTGGACCGGGCGATTCTGTGCGCCCGGTTTGACGCTGAGGTGTCCGTCCTGGTGCTGCGCGGGGTGGGCGATATGTTTTTTTCGGCAGGGGCCGATGTTGAGATGCTCAACCGGGTGTCGCCCCAGTTCAAGTACAACTACTGGATGGACCTGTTCAAAAGCTGGCAAAAAGATATTGGGCTGGATGTCGGGGAATTGGGCGATTATCAGGGGGAGATCAAGTTTGGCCGGCTGGATCAGTCCGAGATCGAGTTTGGGGCCTACGCCGGCCACAAAAGATGGGAAAATCTCCTGGAGGTGCCCGACCAACGGATTCGGGATGCGCTGCTCAACCTGATTCGGGTGCAGGGCGACACCGAGTTTGCATCAACCGAGCAACAGCGTGCGCTGTTCGATA
The DNA here is from genome assembly GCA_965200965.1 of uncultured Binatia bacterium (SeqCode). GTDB lineage: Bacteria > Desulfobacterota > Binatia > Bin18 > Bin18 > JAAXHF01. The sequence continues at coordinate 1,342,422 of OZ241744.1, read as the reverse complement.
CCGCGCCGTCCGACTTTGACCGCCGCAGCCCAGCCCGCATTATCTGCGAAGAGACGTGCCACGCTTGGCAGATGGCCTATTTGCTGGTGAGGTATTTTGGCACCAGCGGCAAGCTCGAGGCGCAGAAGCTACTGGAGCGGCGGGCCTTCAAAAAAACACGCCTGCTGGGGGCATTTAATGAGGCCATCCGCAACTGGCTGGATATGTACGCCTTTACCGAGTTTCTTGACCGGGACGGCAAGTATCAGTTCAAAATGGAGAGTTTTTCGGCCTTTGCTCCGTTTGCCCGCAGCATCGGGCTGATGCTCAAAGAAGAACAGTTCCACCTCGGTACCGGCCACACCGGCCTCAAGCGCCTCCTGCGCGCCCAAAAAATCCCCGTCCCCCTCATCCAGAAGTATTTTAATAAATGGCTGCCGGTGGCCTATGACCTGTTGGCACCGATCACTCCTCGTCGGCCCACTGGGCGTATGTCTGGGGGGTCAAAGGCCGCTTTGATGAGAACATGTCGGCTGAGCCGGCGGACATGGAGCGACTCAACGAGTGTGCGCGCCGCCTGTTCTATCAGGAATGTCTCGGTCTGGTTGACAACCCTCAACCTGCTGGTGGACGAGGATCAGCCCAAGCTGTATATTCCTGCTATGACCTTTGGTCGTCAGATTGGCGATTCCGCCGGCCAGCCGTACAGTGTCCACGGAGATCTGCTGGGTCAAGAGGCATATGCCCGCCACCTGGAAGAGGTCCTGCCCACCGCCGCGGACACCGCGCAGGTCCAAGAGTTGATGCGCGAGGCGGGCTGGATTGATCCCAAAAAAGCCGGTGCAGTGGCCTGAGGCCAATGGCTGTCCTGGACATTCAGAGAACCACGCGCGCGCTTGGCCTAGCCGGGGTGCTTGGCCTGCTGGTGACGGGCGCGGCGGCCTTGGCCCAAGGCCGTGGGCTCACGCCCCAAGAGCGTCAGCAGACCTTGGCCCAAGCCTCGCTTATTGTCGCCGAGAAAATGTACCGGAGTGGCCAAATTGACCGGGCTATGACCCACTGGCGCGAGGCGCTGATCCATGACCCAAACCTGAGCCAAGCCCACTATCTGCTTGGCCTGGCCCTCCGCGACCGGGGCGAGTTAGAAGAGTCGCTTACCCATCTGCTGACCACGACCAAGCTTGACCCGCACAACGCTAACGCCTTTGCCGACCTCGGCGATACCCTGCGCCAACAGGGAGAGATGGACGGTGCCTTGCAGGCCTATAGGGCCGCCCTGCGGCTGGTGCCCGAGTCCGCTGCTCTGCACAGTAACTACGGCTATCTGCTGGCGCAAAAAGGCGATGTTGACGGGGCAATCGCGGCTTGGCGGGTGGCGGTTCGCCTGGACCCGGACTATCCTCCCGCCTATGCCAATCTGGGCGAGGCGCTGGCCGGCCAGGGTCAGCGCCAAGACGCTATCGCGGCCTACCAGACCTTCCTGGAACTTGCCCCCTACGCTCCCAATGCCGAGGAGGTTGGCCAACGCTTACACGCTTTGCAGGCCGCCGGCGTGACCCACGGCCAGGAAGACTGACCGCGGAGACTGACCCACTACAGATTCTGTGGAGCTTTTGGCAGCGCCGGGTCCAGATAATCCCACGGCTGAGTACTGTCCGTCCAAATATCGCCCGTCGGTGTGACCCAGCCGGAGTCATCCAAACTGCTCACCTTGATGCCATAAAAGTCTGGATTGGCCGAACTGCCGGCGAACAACTGGCAGCCGCAGGTGGGGCAGAACTCGCTCCACACGGTGTTCCCGCTGTCGGCGCGCGTCGGGTGCCGCTTGGGCCGGCCACGCTGGAACGTGAGCGAGGCGCGTTGGACCGCCAACACAATGGCAAAGCCGCTTCCGCTGTTTCGCTGACAATCACGACAGTGACATTTCAGCGTGGCCAAGGGTTCCATCGAACACGCATAACGGACGCTGCCACACAAACAACCGCCGGAGAATGGCGCAGGCATATAATACACTCCTGATGGGCGGGTGTGGGGGTCAGGCTGGTGCCTTCGTTTTGACCGCCACCACAATCAACAGGCGTTCTTCGTCGGTGTAGTGACCAATCCTCAGCCCAAACGTGCCCAAAAACGTATGGGCTTCTTCCTCATTGGGCAGCGGTGTCACTGGATAGGGGTCGGTTTTGACTAGACGCTCAACATAGGCTCGGCCTTCCGGGTGGCTAATCACGACCCGCCCGCCCGGCCGCAGCATCCGCGCGATATTGCCGAGGGCCTTGGTTTTATCGGCAATGTTGCCGTACATGCCGTTCATAAAAACCACATCAACACACACTGCCGGCAGGGACAGATCGGCGATATCGCACTGGTGACGCTCGACCTCGGGATAGCGCTCTGCCACCTGCTCCAGCATTTTCCCAGACAAATCGCAGGCGACGATCCGACCGGGCCGACAGATTCGGATCTGGGGAATCAGTGCCCCGGTTCCGGTCCCGACATCTAGGACGGTCTCATTGGGCCGGATAGCCGCGGCCGCAATAATGCGTCCCATTCGCTCAAGCACATCCTGCGGCAGGGGTACCAGAAAGGAGGGATAGACTCTATCAAAAGCCTGGCGTTGGCGCTCGTTAGCAGCGGCGCGCTGTTTATCGTCCATCGCTCTCGTCCTTTCTCAAGCACATACGCCGCATTATCCCATACAACAGCGTGCTGCCAAGGGCACCGCCCAGCGAGCCGCCGAGCGCTACGGCAAAAGTTCCCTGTAAGCTGCCGCTGGCGTCAGCTAAGCCGCCGGCAATGCTCGGTGACAGCATCACTCCCGAGCCGGCCCCGGTGGACATCAGGGCGAAGGCGGCCGAGGACAGGTGAACCGGCACAAAGTCGCCGGCTGAGGCGGCGCATATGGTGAAGGTGGCGCGGTGGGTAAGGCCGATGAGCACCGCGGCAATTACCAAAGCGCCCGGGACAGGATTGAGCCAGACCAGAGCCAGCCCGACCCCCTGGACCACAAAAACGCACAGAAACGCCAAGCTGCGTCCGATCCAGTCCGACACCCGTCCCCAGACAATCCCGCTACCAATGCTGAGCACCCCGATCAGGATGAGCAAATGTCCAACGACCGTCAGATCGACACCGTTCTCCTCAGACAGATAGGCACCCAGAAAGGTATTAAAGACGCCCTGCGACCAGCCCGAGCAAAACACCATGAAGCTCATCAACCACACCAGGGGATTGCGGTACACCTCGACCGGCCATCGCCGACCCGGCGACGGCCCCGCGGCCGACATGGCCGGGAGTGCCCCGGCTGGCCGTTCTCGCACATAGACCAGGGCCGCCGCGCCAATCAGGACCGTGGCGAGGCCAAACACCGCCCAAGCGTAACGCCAGCCCAATGTCAGGTAGGCGGATGTCAGGGCGGGGACCACAAGGCCGGCTACTACAAAGGCACCGCTGCCACCGGCCGAGGCCAGGCCGGCGGCCAGCCCCCGCGTGCGTGAGTCAAACCAGGGCCCGAGCAGGCCCATCGTCGGAATAATGGCGATGCCGGTTGCCGCCCCCATCAGGCAGGTCGCCGCCAGCGCCATCCAGAAATGGCTCGCCCCCCCTAACAGCAGCATGGACGCCCCGGCGATCAGCGTACTCAGGCCGATCAGGTGCCGGCTGCCATAGCGGGTGCTGAGCATCCCGGCCAAAAAAGAGCACGGAACGCGCAACATCCAGGCCCCCGTGACCAGGCTGCCGGCCTGGGTATACGATAGAGACAGGCTAGCCTGTATCGCTGGCAGGGTCAGGTTTGGCGCGTATTGAAGGAAACTCGTCGTCAGATTGACCAGCACCCCGATCAGCACAATGACCCCGGCATAGCTCGTGTACCACGGTCTAGGAGGTTGGGCGGGGCGGGGCGGGCGTGCAGCATCCATACCTCGGCCCAGCCTAGCCGATGTTGGCGGCTGTCACCATCCCCCGGACGGGCACTCCCGTCCGGGGCACTTGGCCGTGTGGCCCGTTTCTGGGCATGGTTTCGGCAGTGAAAAAGGGTGCTGGGAGAATGTCCGTGTTGCACCTGAGCCTGGGACTTGCGCTGCTGCTCGGCTCCGGCCTGTGTCTGGCCTGTGGGGCCCGGGATCACAGTCAGCGTATCGCCATTCGTGGCGCACCGTTGGCCAAGTATAACGCGTGCCGAGAGATCCATCGGGATTCGCCCGAAGATATTGACAAGCTGTGTACACCCTATCTGAACGAGGGCTAGGTCAAGTTCACGCCCGGACAGAAGGGATAGCCTATGGTGTGGAACTGGTCTGCTGCGTCTCGACTCACTCTCGGTCTGAGTACCGTCCTGCTGACCGCTTGCAGCACGACCACGCCGCGTGCTCCCTTCTCGCCTCGCTTCGCTCCCCATGTCCCCAAAGTCATGGTCACCTGTTGAGCAGGCCAACCGCATTGCCTACAACATCCTCAAAGATGTGGGCTACACGCCGACCCGGTTCATCATGGCCACCCCGGAGCGGCTAGGGCTGCTGGAGGGCACACGCTTACGCCAGGGCGGTGAAGACATTGCCCGGGTCCAACTGAGCTGTACGGACGACGGCGTTGATGTCACAAGCGAGTATGGCGGCTTGGCCGGCTTTGGTGCCATGAACCAGAGATTTCCTGAATACTTTTACGAACGTTTTATCGCCACAACGGAGATCTTGCACCGCCACAAGCCGTGTATTCCGCCGGGTTCGGTACAAGTGGCCGTCACCCCGCTCGAAGGCTTTGATTCTCAGTTGGAGTTTGGCCACATTGTGACCGATGTTCTTCCCGTCCGGGTAGAGATTGCCAATGCCACCGATGAGCCCTATCTTCTGGAGTCCGATCAGGTCGTGCTCCTGACCGCGGCCGGCGAACAGGTCAAGGCGCTCCAGGCCGTCGCAAGGCCGTTCCCTGTTTCGCCCCTCAGCAGCCAGAGGCTCGCTCCAGGTACCCGCCTGACCGGCTATCTGTATTACCCACCAAGCAGCTATACCAGCGCTCAGGGCGTGTTGGTTGAAGAGAGCAGCCAGGAGCGGTCCGGGTTTAAGGTTTCTTTTTCGAGCTTATAGCTCGGCGACCTTGGCCCCTCCGCCGGTTTTACTGGGCGAGATATCCGCCGTCCACCGGCATGGGATGTCCGGTCACAAACGAGGCCGCGTCGGAACACAACCAGACCGCGGCCTCGGCAATTTCCCGGGGCTGCCCCAGGCGGCCGTTGGGCTGTGCCGTGGCCATAGCGTCGATCACACGCTCACTCGCTCCCCGCAGCATGGGCGTGTCAATCGGTCCCGGACATACGGCGTTGACCCGGATGTTGGAGGTGGCGTATTCCAGGGCCGCCGTCTTGGTCAGACCGACCACACCGTGTTTGCTGGCCACATACGCACCGGCCCGTCTGAGGCCGATCAGCCCGGCGTCAGACGCGGTGTTGACAATGGCCCCGCTGCCCTGCGTGAGCATGTGGGCGATTTCGTATTTGAGGCACAACCACACCCCCTTGAGATTAATCGACAGGACGCGGTCCCAGTTCTGTTCGCTATCATCGGCGACCCGCGCCGTCCGTCCGGCAATCCCGGCATTATTATACGCGCAATCGAGACGACCGTAGGTTTCAACCGTCCTGGCGACAACGGCCTCGACCTCCGCGGCTTGGGCGACATCGGCCTGAATAAACATCGCCTGTCCACCGGCCTGCCTGATCTGGCTGACCGTTTCTTCCCCGCCCTCAAGTACCACATCACACACCACTACCTGGGCTCCTTCGCGCGAGAAGACCAAACATGCCTGTCTGCCAATGCCCGATCCCCCGCCGGTGACCAGGGCGACTCTGCCTTCAACTAATCCTGCCATCGTATTCTCTCCTGTGTCATCATTTCCCTTGTTCAGATAGTATCATGGCAAATACTATCCAAAGAGGCGTAAGCCGGCAGCGTCTTCTGATCCCAGCCTGCCAAGGCCTTATGCTTCGGGGACAAAGAACCCAATCGTCCGAGCCTCGATGCTCTCACGCGGGACGGCATCGGCCGGACTGGCCGGATTCTCAAACGCGCTGTGGGCGGTAAAGCGAGCGGTGCCGTCTGTCCGCGAGTCGTAACACTTGAACAGCAGAGCCTCATCGGGCTGCATGTCCGAGACATAATACCAGCGATGTCCGGGCTGGTAGGAGACGGAGTAGACCTCTCCGGTCCGGTCCGGGTACTTGAGATCGGTGGCCACAAAATGGCCCTGACTGATGCTCTGGGCGTCGCACACCGCCAGTGGGGTATCCTGGACTGGACCGCGAATCGGCCGCCAGACGTTAATAAAGGCAAAGCGATGTTTGAGGCGCTCTTCAGCCTCGTGGGCGGGCAACAGATCGCGGACGCGCTGTGGGCCTGAGACCACCGTATAGTCGTTGTGACACGACAGCACTGGCTCGCGGGCCCCGTCCTGCTTCTGCTGCGCCCGCGGCGTACTGCGCACATTATGGTCAAAGACCAGGACCTTTTCGGCTCCGGTGAGGCAGGTCACCAACTCGGCGACTTCGGGGTAGTAGACGCGCTGCACCTCTTGGGGGTCGTAAAAATTGCCGACCCGGGTCTGCCGGCGGGTGAAGCTCAGCCCTTGGGCGTCGAGAGAAAAGTGGCCGACAAGCGACCGGGCATCGTGAATCGGCATGGCATGTGTGATGGAGCGACCGGTACGCTGGGGAACGCCGGGAGGGGGAGGGTAGAGATAGTAGACTGGCTTTTCCTCCATATCGTCGGCCAGATAGTTCATCTGGGCTGTTACATACGCTAGCCCTTCTACGCTGAGCTTCTCCATGTGCGGTCCTCCTTCGTGGGTGTGGACAAAGGGTAGCGTGCCCGCCCTGGCTGTACAAGACGGGGCGCTGTTCTCGGAGTGGGCTCGCCCAGCCTTGCGCAGGGTTTGGCCCTTCGGATATACACCGGACATGGCCAAGCCCCCTGTCTATGAGCAGATACAACTCAGCTATGCGATTACCGACGCCTTGACGGTTGAGTTGATAGAGATTTGCAACTGGCGGCCGGATTTTCCGGCCTGTGCCTACTGCGGCGCTAATGAATACTGGAACATTGTGTGGCCGACGGGCTTGGCTGTCGCGCGCTATGTGGCCGGCCAGGTGGCACTCGAGCAAATCCGTGGCCGGCGCGTCCTGGTTGTTGGCTGCGGGGTCGGGCTGGAGAGTGTGGTGTTGGCCAAGCTGGGTGCCCGGGTGTCTGCGCTGGACCATGTGGCCGACGCGCTGTCCCTGGTTGATCTCAACTGCGCGCTCAATGACGTTGCCGCCATTCACACACTTTGCTGTTGTCTGCACGACTCGAGCAGTCTTCGGACCCTTGGTTGCTACGATTGGATTGTGGGCGGGGATGTCCACTACGATCTGGAGAACGCCGCCCGGGTACGGGCCCTGATGCAAACGGTCCTGGCTCCCCACGGCCGGGCGGTGTTTGCCGACCCGTTCCGAGAGGGTGTGGATGAATTTTTTGCCGGCTTGCCCCGGGACCGATTTCGGCTGCGGGAGCGCCACGCCGAGGTCGGCTGGATTAGCGACACCGAGGCCGTGCGGATCTACGATATCGATCGGCGCTGAGGGCCGGGCCGCTATATCACTTGCTGGTCTCTGAGCTGGGCGAGTTCTTGGGCTGATAGGCCGAGCAGTTCGGTGTAGACCTGCTCATTATGCTGTCCCAGGCTGGGGCTTGGCGCGTCAATACCGAGCGGTCGCTCATCAATCCACCACGGCGAGCCCAGGACAGTCATCTGTCCTGCGGTCGGGTGCTTGATATCCTGGAGCCGGCCCCGGGCTCGGATATGCGGATCGGTAATGAGTTCGCCAATATCCTTGACCACACCGCAGGTAATATCGGCTGCCGAACAGCGCTCCATGATGTCGTGTTTGGGGTGGCGCAGCGTCCAGGCGCTGACCAGGGCATCTACCTCCGCGGCGTGCTGGCGGCGGGCCCGATTGGTGGCAAAGCGGGGATCGTCGGCCAGCTCCGGGCAGGCCATCAGCCGGCACAGGGCGCGCCAGCGCGGCTCATCCAGGGTCAGCAGAAAAATGTGGCCATCCTTGGCCGGATAGCAGTTATAGGGAGAGATGCGCCGGTTGGGAGAGGCGTTGCCCTCGCGCCGGTAGGTCCCGCCGTAGGAGAGGAAGCTTGAGATTTGGGCGATCATGGGGCCGAGAGCGGCGTCGTACAGGGAGGTTTCAACAAAGAGTCCCTGGCCGGTCCGGTCACGTTGCCGTAAGGCGGCAATCACGCCAGTTGCGAGATGAATCCCGCCCAGGACATCCATGACCGGCGGGCCGGCTTTCATCGGCGGACCGTCAGGCTCTCCGGTGCTGCTCATCAGGCCCGACATGGCCTGAATAATGGAGTCAAAGGCTGGATAGTTGCTGTAGGGGCCGTTCCGGCCGTAGCCGGTGCTGGCCGCATACACCAGCCGGGGGTTGTGCTGACGTAAGACCTCGTAGCCCAGCCCCAGTTTGTCCATCACGCCGAGGGCAAAGTTTTCGACGACCACGTCAACGCGAGGGATGAGTTGCAGGAAGAGGGTCTTGCCCCGCCCGGTTTTCAGGTTGAGGGTGATGCTTCTCTTGTTGGAGTTCAGCATGATGAAGAGAAAACTCTCGTGGGCAACATCGCGGAGCGGCAGCAGGGATCGGGCTTTCTCGCCTTGGCCCGGCGGTTCGAGCTTGATGATGTCGGCACCCAGAAAGCTGAGCATCAGGGTGGCGTAGGGACCGTTGACGACATGGGTCAGGTCAAGGATGCGGATATCGTCCAGGGCTCTCGGCATGTCTCCCTCCTTCAGGAGAGACGGATTATACGTCACTAACCGGAGATAGGGATAGCGGTTTGGCTCTACAATCTTGCCTTGTCCCAAAAATTCTATTACAGTCTGCCGGTATCAGGAAGAGGCACCATGAGTGCCCTCTCACCCTATGACCTTTGCCGAGGGTTTCTCTATGGGGCCGCTCAAACCCGATCTTCAGATTGCGTCGCCGCTGGCGAACACGAGGGAGGGTATGACATCTGAGAGTGTCGTGGACGGCTGGTGCCGGCTCTTGTGAAGCTATGAAGTACAGTCAAGACAGAGACCTTCTGCCAAGCCTCCGAGCCCTCTATAAAAGAGGCGGTCCTTACCAGAAGGCCGCCAAGACCGTGGAGATGGTTATTGGACGTATCGCGAGTGGTTGCCAGGACCCTTTCGAGGGTATCGCTCTGACGAAGCACGGTGAGAATCGAGTTCCCAAATGCCGCAAATATGATTTGGCTGGGTTCTGTCGCCTTCTCACGGTGGTTGATGATGCCTTTTGTTACCTCCTCTATGCGGGCTCTCACGATGACTGCGAAAAGTGGCTTGAGCGCAACCGAGGATTTGCGCCGGTCGTGGACACGAAGGGAAGGCTCATCAAGGCCGCCAAGTCCGATGATAATTTCGATCCGAAGACCCGTGTGCAGGGCTCTTCTGACTACTCATATGGGAAGCTCTACAAAAAGCTGGCAGAGGCCGATTTTGATTTCCTGGTTGAATCCCTCCCAAGAGGAATCGTTCGTCGGATCGAGGAGTTCGAATCAATCAGTGATGAGGACGAGATCGTTGAGATTGCCAAGGCTATAGAAGATAGAGAGCGCAGCGTGGCTATCCACGACATCTTCGTTCTACTCCGGCAAGGCAATCTCAAGGCTGCCCAAACGCGGATGCTTCTGTTCCGGGGAGAGGTTGCGCCTCCAAAACCGGAGACCGAGATCAAGCACGGCGAATATCTGCGGACTATCCCGACCGATTCACCGCAGTATGCAGAGCTCTTCAAGCACTTCGTACAGACAGCTGACTACCGGGACTGGATGGTATTCATGCACCCGGAGCAGGAGCGAGTAGCCAAGGCTGAGTTCTCCGGTCCGGCCAAGCTTGTGGGAGTGTCGGGGACGGGCAAGACGTGTATCGTCGTCAGACGGGCAGTCGCGCTTGCTGAACGCTATCCCAGCGGAAACATTCTCGTCCTTACACTGAACCGTCCTCTGGCCACGCTCATCAAGGATCTTGTCTCAGTGTGCGCGTCTTCGTTCCTCTCAGACCTGGAGCAGGCAAAGGGATTCGAGTTCGACTTGGTATGCGTCGTCAACGTCAGCAATGGAGTGATTCCCAATCCCGTCACGCCAGAGCGTGAACGGTTTCGAGACCTGTCCAAGCTCTATGTCGCGATGACCCGAGCGAAACTTCAACTCGTGCTTTCGTACTCCGGTACGCACTCCTCTTACCTCTCTAAAGCCGGGGGTTACCTGCGCCCCGGGAACTGGACAGAGTTTGTCTCCGAGGAGCAGGTCTTGGACCTCGGAGCGCCCCCAACTCTCGATGACTTGCGTGAACCTGTGGACGATAAGCCTGTGGACGATGTGCCGTCCATTGGTCTGATGACCGGAGAACAGTTTCTCTATACATCCGGTGCCTTAGGACTTTCGGCGCGGCTCATTGAAAAGATCCGTAGTCTGGTAGCCGGCGAGCGAGAATCTGTGCCCGATGGTACTCCTGTTAGGTGGGGGTGTCTCTCCGAGGCAGTGAGGGATAACCATGCTGCCTCAAGAGCTCGTCAGCAATTCGGGCCGGAGGCGTTCAAGGAGTTTCAGGCACTCGCGGAGAGACTTGGGATCTGCTGAACGGGGCCTCCTTCAGCGAATCGAGGTATAAGATGTCGGGACAGATATCCTGTTCACGGGGCTAGGCGACTGTTCCATCCAAAACGTGCATTTGTTTAAAATAAATTATGTCTCTCAACTCTCGAAATACGCAAAATTCAATAGGCCCGAACAATTGTGGAGTCCGTGTTCCCCATTTCTGAACATGAGCTTCAACGACCCTTGGATTCATTTCTCTGAGAGACCTCCGGGCCGCGCGGCCCGGAGGGGTGGGGGTTAGGCGTGGCCGTGGCGCAGCAGCTTGCCCGAGGTGTTGCCCGTGCAGCGGCCATCTTCAAAGGTGGTCTGGCCGTTGACAATAATGGCGTGATAGCCCTTGGCCCGCTGTACGCGCCGCCACTCGCCACCGGGGAAGTCGTAGCTTATCTCTCCGACCCAGTCGGGCTCAATGTCCAGCTCGTCCAGGTTGTAGACTACCATGTCTGCCGCGGCTCCTTCGCGCAGGGTGCCGCGGTCGCGGAAGCCGGCCGCGTGGGCCGGCAGGGCCGACAGCCGATAGTGGGCTTCTTCGAGGCTGATCTTATGTTCGTCACGCACCAGCCAGCGGAGAAAATCGGTCGTGAACGCGCCGCCGGTGAAGAACTTGGTGTGGGCACCGCCGTCGGATGCGCCGGGGAAGGTGAACCGCGAGTCGTTAATCATCTCCGCGGTGTAGTCGGCGTTAAAGCCGCGGTTGGGGCCGAGGAACTCAACGTTGAGGTCGCCGGCAATGGACAGGTCAAGCATGGTGTCAATCGGGTCTTTTCCCTGCTCGTCGGCGATCTGGCCGATCGATTTGCCGACGTATTGCTCCAGCTCGGTCTGGTTGTTGGTGCTCTGGACGAGCAGGGTCGGGATCGCCCCGCCGACGCCGGCCTGAATGACTTGCAGTTTGCGGTCGGCCTCTTCGGTTTCGCGTTTAACCGCTTCGCGCAGGGCCGGATTTTTCATTTTGGCCAGTTTTTCCCGCTTTGTGCCGGTTGTCAGCTCGCGCCAAGCCGGGCTGGCGTCATACAGATTCCAGTGCTCCAGGGTAAAGGCAAAGCCGGTTCGGTGGGTGCCGGTCTGCCCGAAAATCGGCAGACCGCGCTGGCGGCAGCGCTCCAGCCAGTCCAGGCTGCGGCGGTGAACGTTGGGGTCTTTGCGGGCCGCAACAATGACGTTATGCAGGATCGGGCGCTGGGCGACTTCGGCCAGTTTTTCGAGAAAGGCGAGGTCTTTTTTGATGGCTCCGGTTGATTGGGTGATCTGGATAAAGCCCTCGTCCCGTTTGCGGAGCACCTCGGCCAAGTTCAGAATGTCGGCGTCGTCCATGATATCAGTGACCATTGGCGAGCCGTCGTAATCGGCCTGGGTCGAGTCGGGACCGAGGCGTTGGATGGAGAAGCCGCACAGGCCGGCGTCCATGCCCTGGTCAAGCAGACGCTGCATTTCCCGGCGTTCGGCCGCGGTCGCCGGCCGGCTCTTGGCCGCCTCCAGACCCATGACGTAGGTCATCAGCGAGGCCGTCGGCATGTACTGAATGCAGTTCACGCCCTTGGGCGAGCGGTCCAGGGAGTCAAGGTACTCGGGTATGGTCTCCCAGTCCCAGGCCATGCCGGCTTTCATCGCGTCATAGGGGATGGCTTCGGTGCGGGTCATGGTCAGCATTGAGCGTTCCCGAAAATCGGATTTGACCGGGGCAAAGCCAAAGCCGCAGTTGCCCAGCACGACCGAGGTCACGCCGTGCCAGCCTGAGATTGTGCAGTACGGGTCCCAGCGGATCTGGGCGTCGTAGTGGGTGTGCAGGTCAACAAAGCCGGGGGCCACGATCAGGCCATCGGCGTCTATGACCTGTTTTGCCGAACCCGGTGCCCGCCCGCCGATCTGGGCAATGCTCCCGTCCTTGATCCAGACATCGGCTTGGTAACGCGGGACCAGGGTGCCGTCAACAACGGTTCCGCCCTTGAGTTGGATATCATATGTCGCCATGTGTCATTCCTCCTCCGGTTGTTTTGCGTCAATCGCTTGCTGTTGCGTATACAACAGACCCGCCCGGCGGGGCAAGTGGTGCTGGGCCGTCTTTGCCGGCCTCTGTCTTCCTCGTCCGGCGCTTACTCCATGCCCACCACCTTGACCTCCATCAGCCGCAGGCGCTGGCGGTTCTGCTCAAACAGGCCGACAATTTTGAGCGGTGTGCCAGGTGGCGACTGGGCGACTTTGGACAGCAGGGCCCTGGGGCCGATCAGGTTGAAGTCGATGCCGCGTTGACCGACTTTTTGGAGGATCATTCTGGTGCTCATCTGGGGATAGTTGGGGGCTGCAATGTCCATAATTTCGTATTGGTACTGGGTGCCAAAGGAACTAATCCCCAGGGTGACGACTTCGATATTGCCCTCCTCGGGTTTGGTGTTGAGAAAGCCGCTCATATTGATTTCAAACGGGGTGCGCGAGTTATCGTCCCAGGGGTTGCTGCCCGAGCCAACCCCAAAACCCGAGCCGCCTTGGGCGTGGACGGCGGCGGGGATAAGGGTAAAGGCCAGGCTGAAGACCACGGCGGTGATATGGGATGTGGACCACCTTGCATTCCTTCGCATGTCTGATTCCTCCCTTGCGATATCCGCTGCTGTTCTATAGCTCCACAAGCTCTCTAGCCGCTCCAGGGTCTGAGGAGCAACTCCGGCCAGGGCCCGGCTTGGACTTTTGCGGATTGGGCGGTGTCCGGGCCGGGACCGTGGCGGTCCTGGTTGTGCTGAAAATAGCGATCGCGGTCCAGCGACCGCACCGACAGGGTCTGAATTGCCGACTGGCGCAAAATCTGGAGCGGGACCTCTACTCCAGCTTCTCCTCGGGCCCAGACTGCGCGGTAGAACTCGGCTTGGTCGCTGACCGTCTTGTCCCCGACTCCGACAATAATATCACCCGCCCTCAGGCCGGCTTGGGCTGAGGGTCCCTCGGGAATCGTGCCGGAGATGAATAAATGGCCGCCGACCTCTTCGGTAAACAGCCCCAGCCAGGGACGGGGCGGCTTTGACGTCCGGCCGGTGGCCAGCAGGTCAGGCAAAATCGGCTTCAGCCGGTCGATCGGAATGAACATATTGCCGGGCAGCCGCCGCTCGCCCGGTCCGCCTTGAAATGCGTTGCCGACAAAGAGCGAGCCGATACCGAGCAGATGCCCACTTGGCCCGATCAGCGCCGCTCCGGCAAAATTGGGGTGCGGGGGGGAGGTAAAAATCGCGTCTTCCAACAGGTATTCCCAATAGCCGGTAAACTCCTGCCGCGCAGTTACCAGTGCCGGGAGAACGGCTTCCGCCGCGCCATAGCTGGCCACCAGGACCTCGGCTCGCTCGGCCAACTCGGCCGACAGGCCGAGCGGAATCGGCGGGACGGGGAGGGGGTGCGAGGCCCGCACCAGGCCAAAGCCGGTGTCATAATCATTGCCGATAACAGTGGCCCTGACCGGTCGGCCGTTCAGGCTGGTGACGGCAACCTGTTCGGCTTCAAGCAGGATGTAGCCAACGGTCAGGACCAAGCCCTCGGCGTCAATGACAATGCCGCTCGCTTCGCGCTGGGTTCCTAGAAAACGGGCGGTTCGAGCGCTCGGGGGAATCTGCGCGCGAATATGGACGACGGCTGACAGGGCTTGGTGAATCGGATCGTCAGTGCCCAGGCTTGGGGCAGGTGCGATCAGGAGGGCCGCAAGGAACGGGAGAGACACTGGCCAACGGAGCCGTTGCGCGATCGGCATCATAGAGATCCTCCTTGTGTTCCACGCTGTTCATCCTTTCTTACGCTGAAATGACCGAAAATACATCAGCCGGCAGACTCTTTTTTTCAAACGGGGCGAGTGGATAGGGGCCACGCTGGTGAAAGTGCCCGGAGTCAGGGTCGTAAGCACGGATGCTGAGGTTGATCTGAAAGCGGGCCGCGGGGCACTCGGTCTGGCCGGGTGTCAGGGTATACACATGGTACTGAGCGCTGCGTTTGAGCTTGTGACCCAGGGCTGAGGCTGAGCGAACCCCGACAACCGGAATCGCCGCCCGGTACGGGGCCGCAATATGGGTCAGGGTGGTGGTATGGGTATGGCCGTGTAGCACCAGATCAACCCCTGACTCGGCCAGCAGCCGGCGGAGGGTCCGGGCATCGTGTAAACGCCGCCGCGGCGACAAACCGGCCCGGGTAGGCGGATGATGTATCAGGACGACCCGGCAGATGTCTCGGTGTTTGAGGTGTTGGAGGAGGCGGCCGAGACGGGCCTGCTGGGACGGTCCAACCCGGCCGGTGGCGGACAACAGCCCGGTCGGACCAACGCTCGATAGTCCGAGGAGGGCGACCGGTCCGCGCACACGCAGGATCGGAAACCCATCCGGAAATGTGGACTTGGCCGGTGGGGTATCTGAGCGTAGGTAGGCCTGCCAATGCGTCTGGAGGTTGGAGACTGAGGCTGGCGTGTAGGTATCGTGATTGCCCGGAATGAGGGTGACGTGCTGGGGCTCGCCCAGTCGCTCGAGCCAGCTCAAGGCTGAGCGCAACTCGGTCTCAAGGCCGAGGTTGGTCAGGTCTCCGGTTATCACCGTATGATCCGGCCGTTGGCTGTGCAGGTCGGCGATGAGCGCTTCTAAGATATCGGGACGATATTCGGAGCGGCGTCGCACAAGCCATTTGAGCCAGCCGATCGTCTGTTTGTTCAGCCGCGGCGGGAGGGAGTGGAAACGGGTTTGGGTGACGTGCAGGTCTGAGAGATGGGCCAGAGTAAACGCCATGCTGACGACCGTTGTGGAGGTGCTGAGCCTGTCTGGGTCGGCAATACGTCGGCTTTGGAGCGATCGTCAGCCGCCGGCGCGGCTCAGCTCTCCTGAAGCGTGCTTGACACAGACAAGTCGGGGCTGCCGGACAAGGTTTGGTACACGATGCAGTAACGCTCGGTCAGTTTGAGGAGGGTCGCCAGTTGCTCTGGCTCGGCCTCAGAATCAATAACGAAGCTGAGCCGAATGCTGGTAAAACCGACCAGAGCGTCCTTGGCCACCGCCCAGGGTGCCGTGAAAGTCCAGGTCTCCTTTGGCCGGGATCGTTGCGTCGCGCAGGCTCACCCCGATGGACATGGCCACCGCCCCAAGCGTGACCCCGGCACAGGCGGCCAGCGCTTCCAGCAACATATCTCCCGAGCAGGCCGACAGACCGTCACCGCCCGTTGCCGGATGCAGCTTGGCCTCAACCAAAGCTTGGCCGGTTTCAAGCGTGCAGGTGACGCCCTGGCCTAGTCGAGCCTGGGCTTTGAGGGTGACACGGGCGGATTCGGGCCGGTCTGCATACTGCTGCTTGAGGGACGCCTGCAGGTCTCTCAGTTCTTGTCCGGTCATCTGTTCCTCCAGACGGTGGGGGTCTCTCTGTTGGCGGTTGTGAAAATCGCGCCATAGTCGCCGCTGTGACCCATGCCGCATCGGTCTGCCTATACCACATCTGCCGGCTATGATAAGACCGCTTGGGATACAGATATGGGCAAAGTGACGAGTGGGCCGCAAACCGCCGTCTGGATACTTACCGATCCAGACCAGCCCGAACTCAAAATCTGGGGACTTTCCGGCGCGGAGCGCCTGCGTCGGGCGTTGGAAGCGGCTGGAATAGCGGCCGACCGGATCGGCATCGGCCCCCGAGCCGCATTCCGAGCGCAGGGCCGGGAGGTTCTTCTCGTGCGCGCCGATTATGTGTTTGATGAACGTCTGATCCACACCCTGCTTGACTCGCCCACCACCCCTAACAGCGTCCTGCTCGCCTCGGCTGACCAGCCGCTCGCTGTTGCGGCCCGGGTCAATGCACAAAACTGGAGCACAGCCCTGGCCCTCTTATCCGGGGCCGAAGCCTTGCAAACGGTCGGCTCCCACGGTCTACACAGTCTTACGCCGAGCGACTTGGTGCCGGTCTACAATCCCGCCCTCCGAAAATCCGCTGCTCCTTACATCCTTCCCATTCAGCCACGGCGAATTGACGAACTCGAAGCGTGTCTTTTCCGGGCCTCATACAAAGGCATCACCGATGTGGTCACCACATGGGTCTGGCCCCGCCCGGCCCAGGCCCTTGTCCGTGTCTTGGCCCGGGCTGGCGTGCGACCGAATGCGGTGACCGGCCTGAGTTGGCTGCTGGTCGTTCTGAGCACTTGGCTGTTTGCTGCCGGCTCTTTTGGCTTCGGACTGCTGGCGGCTTGGCTGATGACCTTTCTGGATACCGTTGACGGCAAGCTGGCGCGGGTCAGCCTCACCTCGAGCAAAATTGGCCATGTGCTTGACCACGGTCTTGATCTGGTCCACCCGCCTTTTTGGTATCTGGCGTGGGCGCTGGGGCTGCCCAGTGGCGCGGTCTGGCTGGGACCGGCGCTCATGATTACCCTGCTTGGCTATGTGCTGGGGCGTCTGCTGGAGGGCGTTTTTCTCCTGGTCTTCAAGATGGAAATCCACAGCTGGCGGCCTATTGATTCATTTTTCCGGACGATCACAGCTCGGCGCAACCCGAATCTCATCTTGCTGTCCGTGGCGATGCTGGGCGGCCGACCGGATTGGGGCTTGGTTTTGGTGGCGGTTTGGACGCTGTGTTCAATCGCGTTTCATAGCGTGCGTTTGCTCCAGGCGTGTGGCCAGGTCTGGCGCGGCCAGCCGATTCAGACTTGGCAAGAATCGGAAACTGTCGGGTGAGCCTTCGCCCACCGCACGGCAGGCTTCATGCGTATCGGCGTTTTGAGCAATACCCAGGCTGGCAGAAATCCTGGTCGCATGGCTCGGCTGCGGGCGCTGTGTGAGCGGCAGGCCGATGTCGTGCATGTTGAGACAGGTCCGCAGTTGAGGGTTGAAGAGGCGGTCGCGCGCTTGGCTGGCCACGGTATTGGGGTGTTGGTCGTGTGTGGCGGGGACGGCACCCTGCAGCGTGTGCTGACTGCGCTGTTGAGCGCCCCGATGTTTGCCCGTCTGCCCCTGATTGCTCCGTTGAAAGGTGGACGAACCAACGCCGGGGCGCTTGATATCGGCAGCCATCCAAACCCGCTCTCCGCCCTGTCTCGCCTGCTGAAAGTCGTCCGGCAGGCCAGCCTTGGCCAGAGCGTGGTGGAACGCCCGGTCTTGCGCGTTGAGCTGGGGCCGGACGAGGCTGTGCAGTACGGTTTCTTCTTTGGGGCGGGGGTGATCTATCGAACCACGGAACTCAAACACCGCCTTCTGCCCAACCGCTATTTTCAGGGGCCGCTGACGTCTGGAGCGATCATAGGACTAGTCGCGCTGCGGGCGCTGCTGGGCTCCTCCCGCGGTGTCCTGAGCCGCGACCACCTGGACATCCGGCTTGACGCTCGGCCGCTCGGCTCAGGCCCGTTTTTGTTCGCTTTTGCCACGACCCTGAACTCACTCATGGCACTGCGGCCGTTCTGGGGGCGAGAAGAGGCCCCTATTCACTGCACCGCGGTTGCGGAAGGGGCACCTCGGCGGCTGCTCGCCCCACTCCGCATTGTCCAGGGCCGCCCGCCCCGGCCTGACGGGTCGCTCGCCGGCTATGTGAGTCACAATGTGCATCAACTCCAGATACGGCTTGACTGTGGGATCGTCATTGATGGAGAGTTGTTTGGGCCCAAAGAGGGCCGCCTAGTTCGTGTTGAAGCCGACCGACGCCTCCGATTTATCCAGACCTGACACAACGCAAGCGCACGCCCGATGAGCGCCTTATACGAAATTGTGGACCAGGAACTCGGCCTGCCCACCTCCGAGGCGGCACGGGCCGCTACCGACGAGATCCGCCGCCGTCACGGCTCGGCCGTTGCCGCCGTCCTCTTCTACGGCTCGTGTCTCCGCCACCACACGAGCCAGGGCGTGTTGGATTTCTACGTCTTGGTCGATAGCTACCCGGCCGTCTTTGCCTCACGGATGCTGGCCGTCGTGAATGCCGTTCTGCCGCCAAATGTCTTGTATCTGGAGGTCGGGGGTAGGCCGCACACGGTGCGGGCCAAGTACGCGGTGATTTCGATGCGCGATTTTGTGGCTGGCGTCTCTCCCCGCAGCCTGCACGCGAGCATCTGGGGACGCTTCTGTCAGCCGACGCGGCTGGTCTATAGCCGTGATGAAGCCTGCCGTGACTGCGTTGTCAGCGCCTGTGTTGAGGCCAGCCTGACCCTGGTTGGGCGGATGACGGCCCTGTTGCCGGCCCGGTTTGAGGCCGCTGAGCTGTGGCAATGTGGTTTTCGAGAGACCTACAGGGCGGAGTTACGCGCCGAGCAACCTGCTACGATCCAGGCCCTCTACAGCGCGGCGGCTGAGCGCTACGGCTGGGTTGCCGGGCACGCCTTGTCCGAGTTGGAGCGTCGCGGGGAACTGGCCGTTTCTGAATCGGGCCGGGCTGCTGCTTGGCAGGTGACGCTCTCGCCCCGACACCGTTGCTGGATGCGCTGGGACTGGAAGGCCCGACGGGTCTTGGCCAGAGGCCGCTACGCACTGTGGTTGCTCAAATCCGGGCTGACATTTGATGACTGGTTGCCCTATGTGGCGTGGAAGGTCGGCCGCCATGCCGGGCTTGCTTGGCGGCCGACCGCGCGCCAGCGTCGCCATCCTTTTTTATTGGGCGGCTTGGCGATTCTCACCCTGCTGGTCCGGCGTCATCTCCGGTGAGCCGCGCCGGACGAGGGCAGAGATAGCCGACACAATGCCGCTCTGGTAGGTCTGCCGGTACGGCGAGTCCTGGCCTAGTTCGACCTCAAGTCGGCGGTGCAGGACGCCCAAGCTGTGGTAGGGAACGGTGGGCAGAAAGTGGTGCAGAGCATGGTAGCGGAGCCCGACCGGAGCGGCCGCAGCGGTCAGCACGGTGAACAATGCTGACCTCCTCTTCAAGCAGAGATCAGCATTGAGCGAGTAACTCCGGAGCGTGATCGAGTCCAGGACCTGGTCAACCGTAGTGACGGCCCGACCTTGGCTGACGTAGCGATGGGCGGCCAGGGTTCGGACTTGATTGACGGCCAGGATGCCGGCTCCGGTCAGGGACCACTGGAGTAGCCAGGCGGGCGGAATCCAGCCCAGATAGCAGCCAAGCGCAACACTCCAGAATACGATGCCCGCTCCGGCTTCTTGGGTGGCGAAGCGGGTTCGCTGCTGTTTTGAGGGCAGCGGCCGACGATAGTGGGGGTTGATGACGAGGCTTGAGGCATGGCGGATGACACAACGACGCAGCCACGGCAGACACGCCGCGAGCGGGCCAATAAGACCCCAGCGCATGGCCAGCAAGACCGGAACAATGCTGACCTGCACAACAAACCAGACAAGTCCGAGCGGATGGGCGTGGGCCAGCGGCAGGTATTCGGGGTCATCCGGGGTGCCAAAAGTTGCCTGGCGATGGTGATCGCCGTGCGGATCATACATGACGCTGGGTACCATGAGCGGAAGGCCGACCAGGATGAGCCAAGCGGTTTCAAAACCGGGCACGGCGCGACGTTTGAGGTGGGCGAGTTCGTGAATAAACAGCACGGCCCGCAGCAGGGCCAGGATAGCGACACCGCTACACCCCAGATAGGCCACAGAACCGAGCGGTGCATACAGACTCAAGCCAAAAAATCCCCAACCCAGGCCGGCGGAGGCCAGCATGTCGCTCCAATACTTCCACGGCTGGGGCTGAAAAGCACTGGCAAACCGACGCCGATAGTCGGCCGCACTAAGCGGAACGGCTGTGACCGCTGGTAGGCTGACAGGAGCGAGTTCAGACATGCGGCTAGGTGTCCTGGTTTTGGAGTTGATTCGGATATCAACCGCTGGGGGAAGACTAAATGGGGCTCGGTCAGAGTGTCAAGAGTCGGGCGAGGTGGACGGCTCGGGTAAATCGGAAGGCGGTGGGATTTTTGAGCGTGGGCCAATACTGCTTGGTAAACGTCTCTGAATCTGGTATATGGGAACGACCGCGTTGAATTTCTGGACACATGGGTGGGGCAAACACAGCGGACAGTTATGGCCCCGGGCAGCCGGGTCTTGATTACGGGGGGGACGGGCTTTGTTGGTTCCCACTTGCTTGATACACTCACCCCACAGCCGTTCCACCTGCGAGCCCTGGTCCGTAAGACGGACGATGTGGCGCGGCTGAGGGTGCGCGGCGTGGAGTGTATTCAGGGCGATATGAGGGATGCGGCAGTCCTGGCTCGGGCTGTTGCCGGTGTTGATGTGATCTTTCACATCGCCGCGGCTACCAAAGCACGCGCCGCAGCCGTCTATGAGCGGGTCAATGGGCAGGGGACGAGGGCGCTGGTGGAGGCTATTCGGGCCGCTCCGTCATGTCCATGTCGGCTCGTCTATCTCAGTTCCCTGGCTGCGGTTGGCCCGGCCCGAGACGACCAGCCGGTTAGTGTGGACGCTGACCCCCGGCCACTGACGGCCTATGGACGCAGCAAATTAGCCGGAGAGTTGGCATGCCGTGCGCTAATGGATGAGTCCGAGGTCGTGATCCTGCGCCCGCCGGTGGTGTACGGACCACGCGACCGGGACTTTTTCCTGCTGTTTCAACTGGCTATGCGGGGGATCTTTCCCATGCCCAGAGGGTCCGGGGGGCTTTTCCAGTTCACCCATGTCCATGATTTGGTGGACGCTTTGATTCGAGCCGCTACCCTCGCCAAGGTGGCGGGTATCTATCATATTGCCGAAGCGCGGTCCTACAGCCGGGCAGAGTTGGCGACTGGGATCGCCCAGGCACTCGGGCGGCGGGTCCGCACGGTGGGTGTGCCCCACTGGGTGGTGCGGCTGGCTGCTCGTTGCAGTGAGTGGGGCGCGGCAATGATGGGGCGGACAACGATCTTTAATCGAGACAAAGTTCAGGAGTTGCTGGCCTCTGGCTGGTTGTGTGAAACCGCAGCCGCCCGACAGGACTTGTGCTTTGAAGCGCGTATACCCCTGCCCGAAGGCTTGACACGCACGGCCGCGTGGTATCGAGAACAAGGCTGGCTGTAGGAGTACATATGAACCGAGGGAAGGGGTGGAGTTGTCCGATACGGCTCCCCGTTGGGAATTCTGAGCATATCACCAGGAGGGAGAAGGGGGGGGGCTAGATGAAACTGCTGGACAAATGCGCTCGCTTTACGCGGGCTCGGGAAGCACAGGCCGGGGGATATTATCCCTTTTTTCTGCCCATTGAAGCCTCTGACGGGACAGAGGTGACGGTGAATGGCGAGCCCAAGATCATGATGGGGTCCAATAATTACTTGGGCCTGACCCACCACCCCAAGGTCATTGAAGCTGCGGCCGACACCTTGCAGCGCTACGGGAGCGGCTGTACTGGGAGCCGTTTTCTGAATGGCACGCTTGACCTGCACGAAGAACTGGAAGACCGCTTAGCCCGATTTCTCAACAAAGAAGCGGCGCTGGTGTTCAGCACCGGCTATCAGACAAATTTGGGCGTGGTGGCTGGTCTGATCGGACGGGGAGATTATCTGTATCTCGACAAGCTCAACCACGCCAGTCTGGTTGATAGTGCCCGCTTGGCCTACGGTACGGTCCACCGCTACCCGCACGACGATCTGATCATTCTCGAACAACAGCTGGCCCGCAGCACGAGGGAGGCCGGAAAGCTCATTGTCACCGACGGGATCTTTTCCATGGACGGTGATGTTGTGGACCTGCCAGAGTTGGTCCGCCTGTCCGAGCGCTACGAAGCCGACATTCTGCTTGACGACGCCCACGGTTTTGGCGTGCTAGGCGAGCGGGGTGCCGGGACTGCCGAACACTATTGCCTCGAAGACCAGGCCATGCTGATTGTGGCGACATTCTCAAAATCCCTGGCGTCTATCGGCGGCGTAGTGGCCGGACCTGAGCCAGTTATTCATTACCTCAAGCACCATGCCCGCTCCCTGATTTTTAGTGCCAGTATGCCGCCGGCTTCGGTGGCGGCGGTCTTGGCCGCCCTTGATGTGATTAAGGCAGAGCCCGAGCGACGGCAAGCCCTGTGGCGTAACACCTGCCGGATGCAGGATGGGCTGAAGAGCCTGGGGTATAATATCGGCGTCAGCGAAACCCCGATCATTCCTGTCGTCACTGGTCAGCCGATTGAGACTTGGCTGCTGTGGAAATCGCTCTATGACGACGGGATTTTTACCAATCCGGTCATTCCCCCAGCAGTGCCCGACCTCTCCTGTCGGGTGCGGATTTCGATGATGGCGACGCATACCGACGAGCAGATTGATTTTGTGCTTGACGCCTTTGATCGTGGCCGCCACCATCTGGGTATTCGCAGCCAGGTAGCGGTCTAAACCGTTTGGGCGGAGCCTTGGGTGACCGGGACCAGCAAGGGGTGCGGGTGATCCCAGTTCGGCGACGCTCGGCGCGCCGTTCTTTTCTGAGTCTTCCCGATCGTCTGCACCGCCATGAGCCGGCCTGGGTTCCTCCCCTCCTGCTTGACCTCAAGAATCTGCTGAACCCCGCCAAGCACCCCTTTCATCAACACGCTGCGGTCGAGTATTTTCTCGCCCTGCGGGCCAAAGAGGTGGTTGGCCGCATCGCGGCTATTGTGAACCACCAATACGTCTCGTTCCATAAACGGCCGGTCGGCTTTTTTGGCTTCTTCGAGAGTGTCGCTGACCCGGCCGTTGCTTCGGCTCTGCTGCGTGCCGCGGAGGGCTGGGTCGCCGAACGGGGTATGAGCCATATCCACGGTCCAATGAATTTCTCGACCAATGAGATGTGTGGGCTGCTCGTTGACGGCTTTGAACACCCGCCGATGCTGATGATGCCCTACAACCCGGCGTACTACGCCGAGTTGATTGAAGTTGCCGGCTACCGCAAGGCAAAAGATCTGCTCGCCTATCTAATCGATGTCCGGGCCGATGCAACGCCACCCGCCCGTTTGGTGCGCGGGGTTGAGCGCTTGCAACGGGCGCAGCGGGTGACCATCCGTCCGCTTAACCGGCACCGTTTTGAGACCGAGATCTCCCAAGTGTTTGCCCTCTATCAACAAGCCTGGCAGCACAACTGGGGCTTTGTCCCAGTGACCCAGGCCGAGCTTGAGCATTTTGTCAAACAGGTGCGCCGGATTGCCGACCCGCGGCTGTGTCTGATTGCTGAGTTAGAGGGTCAGCCAGTCGGTTTTGCCCTGGCCCTGCCGGACTACAATCAAGTCCTACGGCGGACGAACGGGCGTCTGTTGCCGTTTGGCTGGCTGAAGTTGCTGTGGTATCGCCGCTCGGTGAATGCGACCCGGATCTTGCTGTTAGGGCTCAAACCAGGGGTGCGTCTCAGAGGACTGGACGCCATGCTGTATCTCAAACTCTGGCAGGAAGCCCCCAAGAACGGCTATCCGTATGTGGAATGCTCATGGATTCTTGAGGATAACTGGCCGATGATCCGTGGTCTGGAGCGGATGGGGGCGGAGCGCTATAAGACCTATCGGGTATACGAAAAGGTCTTGTGAAGATGTTCGATGCGGGACACATTTTCTTGCCCTCAGCGTCCGAACCGCGTACACACAAGAGCCAGGAGGGCTAGCTATGGCAGAACACGATGCCTATCAGGCGCGGCGGCGGGAGTTGAGAGCGCGCTATTTGCCGCACGGGGAAGCCCCGGCCGGGACCGTCCCGACCGCGGGGGTCGATCACTTGGCCCTGATCTGTTCAGACCTGGAGGCCACGATTGAGTTTTATACCAGGGTGTTGGGCATGCGGCTGACCAGGATCATGACCAACCGGGATGAACCCAACTCAACCCATATCTTCCTGGATATGGGGGGCGGTAATCAGTTGGCCTTTTTCGACTTTCCGAAAAAGGGGCCGGCCCGGACCGTCCGGGGGGTGGGCAGTATGCATCATGTAGCGCTCAAAGCCAGTCCCGAACACTACCGGAGAATTGTGTCCGGACTGAAAGCCGGACAGGTTCCGCATTCGCTGCACGGCTCTGAAGAGGCCGGCTCTGTGTATGTGCGTGACCCCGATCAGATTCTGGTCGAGGTCACGACCGGCTCCTGAGGTCTGCCTCACTGCACCTAGGTGGCGGCCAGGCGGTCAATAATGTCTGCCGGCTCAAGCCGATGGGTATAATCGGCATCAACGTACGCCAGTTGAATGACGCCGTTCCGGCCAATGATATAGGTGGCGGGAATGGGCAGTTCGTATGAGGTATCGCCGTTGAAATCCGACAGCTTCGCCCCGATCTGATCGTACAGCGGACGCAACTCGTCAACCAGGGCAAACACCAGCCCGAAACTGCGGGCCACCCGATTGCCCACATCGCTTAAGACCTCAAACGGCAGGGCGTTCTTCTCGGCCATTGTCAAAGAGTTGTCCGGCGTCTGGGGAGAGACGGCGAGGACTGAGGCACCGTAGGCTTGTATTGCGGCGAGATGTTTTTTGTAAGCCTGCAACTGCAGGTTGCAGTAGGGTCACCAGTTACCCCGGTAAAAGGCCAGGACGACCGGACCTGTGTCCAGCAGGCCCGACAGGCTGACCTGTTCGCCGCGCACATTTGGCAGACTGAAATCAGGAGCCGTGTCACCCACCGTCAGGGCGCGGTCGGCAATTCCGGTTTTGACCAGGTCCTCGGTGGTACGCTGGAGCGTCCTCCGAATGTCGGCTGGGATTTTGGGCAGCATTTCCTGCTGAAACGCCTCAATGGCCTGCTTGAGTTCTTGGTTGAGTTCAGTTGAGCTGCTCATGCGCTGATCCCCCTCTGTTCAGACAAGATAATATCCCCAGTTCACCTTGGTTGACCAAACGTGTCAAGCAGGTATCAATACGGGTGCGAAGAACACCTACCGAGGGAGGGAGACTATGCAGGACCTTGTGACGCGGTGGAGTTGTCGAGCCAGTCTGGCGGTCGTGCTGCTGCTGAGTGTCAGTGCGCGGGCCGATCAGCACGCCGGAGCGGGTGAGGGTCTGCCGTCTGTAACTACCGAGCGGCTGCTCCAGGGGACGACGAACACGAGTGACTGGCTGATGTACGGCGGCAATTATGAAAGCTGGCGGTTCAGCCCGCTAATCGACATTGACCGCCGCACTGTCAAACAGCTCCAGGCCGCCTGGGTCTTTCAGACGGGGATTCCGGCCCAGCTGCAAGCCTCTCCGCTGGTGGCCGACGGGGTGCTGTACCTGACCGCGGCCTACAACAGCCTGTTTGCGATTGACGCGGTCAGTGGCGAGATGCTGTGGAGATACGACCATCCGCTGCCCAAGGACCTGCGGATCTGCTGCGGTCCGGGCAACCGGGGGCCGGCCATCGCCGGCGACCTGCTCTACATGGGTACCCTGGACGCGCGGGTGCTGGCGCTGAATCGCAAGACCGGCAAGGTGGTGTGGAATACCGAGGTAGATGACTATCGCAATGGCTTTAGCGTGACCGCGGCTCCTTTGATCGTCAAAGATAAGGTCATTATCGGCATCGCCGGTGGAGAGTATGGCATTCGGGGTTATCTGGACGCCTACGATGCCAGGACGGGCGATCTGGTGTGGCGTCGCTACACGATTCCCAATATGGGCGAGGCCGGGAATGAGACCTGGGAGGGCGACTCCTGGAAGCAGGGTGGTGGACCGACCTGGGTGACAGGCTCCTACGACCCGGAAGCCGACCTGCTGTATTGGGCAACCGGCAACCCGTCCCCGGACTGGAACGGAGACAACCGCGAGGGCGATAATCTGTACACCAACTGTGTGCTTGCCCTGGACCCGGATACCGGCGAGTTGCAGTGGTATTTCCAGTTCACGCCGCACGACATCTGGGACTATGACGGGAATACCGGTATGTTTCTGCTCGATGTCCAACGCGGGACAGAAACCGTCAAGGCCCTGGCCCAGCCGAACCGGAACGGCTTTTTGTACATCCTTGACCGCCACAGTGGGGCATTTCTGCACGGTACCTCATATGTAGAGCAGTTGAACTGGGCCAAGGGGCTTGATGAAAACGGCCGGCCGCAGCTTGACCCCAAATACGTCCCGATGAAGGGCGGCAACCCTGAGTTGATCTGTCCTGGCAATGTCGGGGGCCAAAATGGCTCCTACGCCGCGGCTTACAGCCCTACGGCACACGCGATTTTTGTGCCGACGATTGAGAGTTGCGGCAAGATGGAAAAAGCGACCTCAATGTTTATCCAGGGCATCCCGTTCTGGGGGGGCGGCCCGGGCGAGACGCAGGGCGATCTGGGGACCGCCTATGGTCATCTGTCGGCCATTGATCCGACGAGCGGCAAAGTCAAATGGCGCTATAAAGACACCTATCCGATGGTCGGTGGGGCGCTGGCGACGGCCGGCGGTCTGGTGTTTACTGGCAATCAGCAGGGCTATGCGCTGGCCTTGGACGACGCGACTGGGGAGTTGTTGTGGAAGTTCCAGACCGGCTCAACGGTACGCGGTCAGCCGATCACCTATAAAGTCGGTGGCCGCCAGTATGTGGCCATCCCCAGCGGGGCGGGCGGTCTGGTCGTCAGCATTGTGGGTGAAAACCCCACTATCAGTAAGGGAAGCGCGCTGCTGGTGTTTGCCCTGCCCGAGGGCTGAGTCGCGGGCGACGGGCAGAGCCAGAGGCAGCCTCAGAGGAGAGGATCGGGACGCCGTTCGCTCGCCAGTAGCGAGGGTGCGGAAGAGCAAGCGTCGATGGTCCGCTTGCTCCTTAACATTACCGCGTCCCAGCCTCGAAGAGGGAAAGCGCGAATCGCTCAATACGGTCCCGCCAGGCGAGCTTGGCCAGCCACGCCTCGGAGGTACTTGTGAGGCCCCACAGAGCGCCGGCAAGTTGTCCGGTGACTGCGCCGACCGTGTCGGCGTCGTCGGCGAGGTTGACCGCAGTGATCAGGGCGTGCTCAAACGATGTGGCCTGACCGACCGACCAGAGAGCGGCTTCCAAAGTGTGTATCACATACCCGCTTGAGGCAATGTCGCTTCGCGTCTTGCTTCGCCATGCGCCGGCAGCGATGTCGGCAATAGCAGGGTCTCCTTCCCAGCCGCGAGGCCGCAGGACCGCGTCTTTCGATTCGCCCGAGATTGCCTCAACGAGCAGCATTGCATAGAAGGCGCAGGCTTCGACCGCTTGGGTGGCAGCGTGGGTCGTCCGACTCTGAAGCCGTGCCGCCTCACGCGCTTGCGCAGGCTGCCGACTCCATCGTATCGCGACGGGAGCGAGGCGCATAAGCGAGCCGTTGCCAGCACTGTTGGGGTTGGTACTGCCGCAGAGCGATTCGTTTGTATCCAGGAAACGTTGCAAGGCAGAGCTGGTTGTTATGCCGATGTCGAAACACTCCCCCGTTACCGAATTATGACCGGATTGCCACCAGGCGACGAAGCGGTTCATCAAATCAGCCGGCTCAACTCGGTCGCATTCAAGTATGGATTCCGCTAAGCAGAGAGCCATACTCGTATCGTCCGTCCACTCTCCCGGGTCGAGGCCGAATGGACCGCCGCCGACGAGGTCGGTGACAAGCGGATGCTCGTCACGGCGCTTAAACTCCAGCGTGGTACCCAAGGCATCCCCGAGCGCAAGGCCGACAAGAGCGCCGACCGCTCGGTCCCGCTCCGCGCCGATGTGTGTTTTTGCCGTTGTCATAGTGACTTCTTCCTCCTCTCACTGCGGCTTGACCCAGGCAGCGTGTTGTCCTGCATAGTGCCTGTTAGCGCACAGAGAGGCGTCCGCCAATCAGCTTGCTGCGGCACTCTGCCACGCCCGGCCCATTGCGTCCGCGGCCAGAATCGCATCGGCCACCAGATCGGGAGTGGCCTCAAACGGTTCGTTATGGATCGTTTCGCCCTCCGCGGTGGCGCGGACGGCGACCTGTTCAAGTTGCTCACGCGGCATATCGGCCCCAAGACCGATCTCGGCCAGGGTGGTCGGCAGACCGACCTGGGTGCAGAAGTGCAGGACGGGATCGATCACCGCGCGTGGCTTGCCTTCCATCACCAACTGGGTCATCAGGCCATAGGCGACCTTTTCGCCGTGATAATAGGGGTGGGTCTGGGCGGCTTCGGTCAGGCCGTTATGTACAGCGTGGGCGGCCGCTAATCCAGACGATTCAAAGCCCAGACCGGACAGCAGGGTGTTGGCCTCAACTAAGCGCTCTAAGGCCGGATTGACCACGTTATTCTCGACCGCCCGCAGGGCATCCGGCCCGTCTTCAACCAGGATATTATAGCACAGCTCGGCCAGCTTCTCGGCGCTGCGGGTTGACGCGCCGCCACGCATATTTTGAATATAGCCTTCGACACAGGTCCTGGCTTCAAACCAGGTCGCCAGGGCATCGCCCATACCGGCGACGAGCAGGCGGGGCGGGGCCTGGGCCACCACCTGCGTATCAACCAGCACTAGGTCGGGGTTCTTGCGGTAAAAACGGTATTCCTGAAAGACGCCCTGTTCGGTGTACATGACCGACAGTGCGCTGCACGGCGCGTCGCTTGAGGCGATGGTTGGACAGTTGACGACCGGCAGGTTGAGGTCATCGGCCGCGGCCCGGGCCGCGTCCAGGACTTTTCCTCCGCCCGCCCCAATCACCACCCGACTTGTGTTGTCCCGGGCGGTTTGCTTGATCCGTTCAATCTCGGGATATGAGCACTCGCCGCCAAACTGATGCACAGCGTGATGAATCCCGGCTTGGCTCAAATGCTGTTGCCAGACCTCGGACAGCAGCCGAATCGCGCTCTTTCCAGCAACAATCAGGGCCGGGCCCTCGAGCCCAATCCGTTTCATTTCCGTGCCCAGTTGGGCGGTGGCGTTTTTCCCTTGAATGTAGTGGCTCGGTGCCGAAAAGACCGAAAGCATAGCCGCCTCCTTAGGTGCAAATCCTTGTCTCCAGCGAGTCATGGGCAGTATAGACAAAGACCGGTCGACGCGGCAAGCGAGGAGGAGTTCGTCTTGAATCGCTTGGTCGCGCTGGAAGTCCTTGAAGGAGAGGCGCAACTTACGGAACGCGGTCCCGGTGAGCTTTGGCTACGCAATCAGCCAGTCCAGCGCACAGTTGTATCAGATCAAGCCACGCCGCCGCCCGCGGAGAAGAAGGCATGAGCAGTGAAACCGGAGTGAAACTGGTCTGAAGGTGGTTGGAATGAAAAAGGTCAACGATCATACCGTCGAATTCCTCGACCGAAGATGGACGAATTGGTGGGTTACAACAGGTTGGAACCATGTCGGCAGCCTTATGGGAAGCCGACGTAAATTTAGCTGAGTGGCTTTTTTTGCATTCACAATAGAGCAACAGGAGCCACACGCCGCGGACGATGCGGATGTCTTCGCCGTTTATTTTTCCACTATCGTCGTCCTCGGATTCGTGCTGGGGGTGCTATTTGCAGCGTGCTAGCAAGAGCAACCGTCTTGAGCAGCGAGCGGACGATCGTCCGCCGCGGCCTAGTTCAGTTGGACAACCGGACAGCCGTATGACTAGGCTGACGGGGAGCGCTGAACCCAGACTAAAAAAACGCTTGACATCAAGCCTGGTTTCGGCCCATATGAAGCCTGATGAGGGAGGCTGGGTGGATCACAACAGCGCTGGCGACACTTGGTGCGGCCCTGCTGCTGGTTGGAATGCCGACAGAGGCGCACCGGGACCGTGGGCCAAACGATGCCTGTCGGCGAGAGATTGGGGCGTCGCTGTTGCATATCACGCTGTATCAGACCCAGTTTGACCCGGTTGCCGAGTACTGTGAAGAAGTGCCGCGGGCGGGCAAGGCGCTCATGGTTGTTGATGTGACCCCGGGGCCGCTACGGACCGTGCCCCTTGGGCTCGAAATTATCGCTACCGATAAAGCCGGCCAGTCGCAGGCCGTCGTGTCGCTGTCGCCCCGGATTTATGAACGCGGGGTGATGAATACAGAGATAGTCTTTGCCAAGGGCACAGACTATGTTGCCCGGGTGATGGTTGAACTCGAGGGCCAGGCATCACACCTGTTGGCCTTTCCCATTCAGGTCGCGGCATGGTATAAGGCCCTGATGGTGCCGGGGCTGATTGTGGGTGGAGTGCTGGTCTTCGTTGCGCTTTCCGCCATCCGCTACACGATTGTTTCCCGGCAGCATGGCGAAGCCCCGGCGTGAAACGCGGGAGATTCAAGGTAGCATATCAGCAAGGACAGGAGGACAGGCTATGGCTCAAACACAGGCAATATCGGTATCGACTGGAACCGGCGATAGGGCGACAATGAATCCGACCGACTGGTCGGTTGGCTGGAAGCCGCTGTTCTGGGGCTGCGGGTTGGTCATGGCGGCCAACATTTTTCTGTGGTTCTGGAACTACTGGTATATGTTCACGGCTGGGCTGAACTCGGCGAGTTGGGAGTTCAGCCTGTACTACCGCTCGCTGTTCTGGGCGGAGTTGATCATTATCGGCGCGTTTGCCGGCCTCTGGTTGGGCTGGTTGATCCGCACCGGTCGGGAAATAGAGGGGCAGCCGGTGGCCCGGTCCGAACAGGTCCGACGAGTTGCTATTTTGTGGAGTTTGGTCGGCGTGACCAGCCTGTCCATTTATCTGGAGGCCAGCTTCTGGCCGAACTGGGACGCTTCGTGGCATCAGACTATGGTGCGTGATACGGCGCTGACCCCGACCCACATTCCGATGTTCTATTTCTTTTTCCCGCTGACCGTTGTCCT
Organism: uncultured Binatia bacterium (SeqCode); assembly: GCA_965200965.1. Taxonomy (GTDB): domain Bacteria; phylum Desulfobacterota; class Binatia; order Bin18; family Bin18; genus JAAXHF01. The sequence goes on along the minus strand of OZ241744.1, from coordinate 1,311,230 downwards.
GGCCGTGGGAACCTATCTGTACGGGCGCTACCGTATTCCGAGCGTCTATGGCCGCGACAAAGGGTTTCCGTGGTCGTTTGCCCTGCTGATTGCGGCCGCGGCCCTGGAATGTATGGCGGTGGCGGCCAACGAATGGGGCCACAGTCTATGGATCTCCGAGGAGATTTTCTCGGTGCCGTTCCACTGGCCGTTTGTGATTTATGGCTGGCTGGCCAGCGGGATGTTCGCCGTGTGGGGAGAAACCATTGTCCATCTGTTCGAGATTGAGAAGGCCGAGGAAGACGCCGAGAGTGGCGCTCCGGCCCAGCCGGCTGAGCAGCCTGTCGCCGCTGACTAAGCGCTTCATCACCCGCACAGAGAGGCGGCACGCATGGCAGACGCATCAGCTCCCGTAGCAGACTTGGCAGCCGAGGCCGAACGCCAAAAACGGCTCGAGCTCAAGGCCCTGCTGGAAAAAAAGTATAAATGGATCGATTGGAAGTGGGACCTGATCTTCTGGGTCACGGCCATCTTTGTCGTTGCCGGGGCGGCGGATATCACCAAGCAGTTGTTCGCCGGTGACTGGGACTTCTGGACCGACTGGAAAGATCCCCAGTGGTGGCCGGTAGTCACCGCTTTTGCCACGATCATCATCCCGTCTGCCCTGCAATATATCCAGTGGGTGGCTTGGCGTTTCCCCACCGGGGCAACCTACACCGCCTGCTGCATGTTTCTGGCGACCTGGGTAGGGCGCTATTTTCAGTGGGATATGGCCCAAACCTATCCTATGAACTTTGTGTGGCCGATCTCCATTGTCGGGGCCGGCATCCTGATGGACTGGACCCTGATGAAAACCAGGAGCTTTATCCTGACCTCCCTCATTGGCGCGCACGTCTGGGCGATTGCGGTGTGGGCCTATAACTATGTGCCCCTGTCGCCCTTTCTCCAGCCGGCCCATTTCATGGACCATGTGGTGACGGTCGCCGATGTCCAGGGCATCGCCTATATCCGCTCACAGACGCCGGAGTACCTGCGCCTGATTGAGCGTGGCGCGCTGCGCAGCTTCTTGGGCGAAACCCAGTATGTTTCGCTGGTCTTTGGCGGCACGGTCGCCTTTGCGGGGTATTGGATCGGCCAGTTCATTGGCCGCTATCTGGCGGTGTGGCCGATCAGACGCTACCTGAAAACCTTGTGAGATCGCCATGCCAAGCACAACGCAATGGAGCAAGCTCGGGTCGGCCAGCCTAGCCGCCCTGCTCGCCCTGCCGTCACCCGGGCAGGCCCACGGTATGGGTCTGGACGAGATGGCCCCTCCTGTTGTCACCGCGGTCCTGCTCGGTCTGGCCTGCTACTGGCTCATTGTGCTGTGGCCGGCGGGTCGAAACTCCAAGCTCCCGGTGCTTGAGCCGACCGGACAGGCCGACGACGCCATTCGGATCAAGCAGAAACCACGCCTGCGGGTGGTAGAGAGGAGGCTGGTCAATGACTAAGCCGACCGGACGGGTCTTGCTCAGCCTGATGCTTTTCGGCTGGACTGCCGTCATTGGCGTTCCTCGGGTTTTTGCCCACGGCGAGGCCGCGGATGAGCCGTTCTTGAAAAACCTGACGACCGCGTTTTTCGATGTTTCGGTGTCGCCGACCGAAATTCAGGTCGGCGACCCGGTCACCATCACCGGTAAGGTCAAGATCCTGGAGACTTGGCCGCACACGCTCTACACCCCGGAGATTGCCTCTATCATTCCGGTGGTCCCCGGACCGGTATTCATGCTCAAGGAGCGAACGGTCAACGGAGAGGCCTCAATCGGCTCATTTTTTGTTGAAAAGGGTGGCATGTACGAGTTCCGCATGGTCATCATCGGCAAAGAACCCGGCGAATGGCATGTGCATCCCGGGATTGCCATCCACGGAACCGGCACCCTTATCGGCCCGGCTGAATGGGTCACAGTCGCGTCAAGCCCGACGCCGCTTGAGTTTCCGGTCACCCTGCTGAGCGGCGAGACCATTGAACTGAGCAGCTATGGCAGCAGCTTTGTCGTCTGGTGGTCGTTTCTTGGCTTTGGGCTGGGCATCATCTGGATGCTGTACTGGACCCTCACCAAACGGACAGTCACAAACTTGGCCGTGACCCTCCAGATTCCCCCCAACGACGACGCACCCGACCTTGGTCTCATTACTCCGCGTGACCATATGTGGATGAATGTGATCGCCGGGGTTGCGCTTATTATGCTGGTGGTCGGCTGGACCTACGCAACGACGAGCTATCCGGTCAGATGGCCGCAGCAGACCGACTGGTTCACGCCAGACTTCATCTCATCAGGACCGAAAATGGCCGAGGTACGGGCGACCGGGGCGACCTTTGACGAGGGGACCGAGACGCTGGAGATGGGCGTCCGGGTCACCAACGTTGCCGACAGCCCGATCAGTGTGAAGAAATACACGATGGCGATGGCCAGCTTTGTCAACGGCGGCGAACACGAGCAGGCCGCGGCAGGGCCGCGCGATTTTGTTGGGCCTCTCAACGTTGACCCCAACGTTCCGATTGAACCGGGCGAAACTCAAGAGTTGAGACTCAGCATTTCGAGCACCTTATTCGGCATCGAACGCCTGATTCCGCTCAGCGCCCCGCAGCAGTATATCGCCGGTGTGTTCCAGTTTGAGAACGCGGCCGGCGACCAGGAGTTGGTCACGGTCCGCTCAAGCCTCGTCCCAACCCGCTTCACCCCCCAGTATCTGCCCTAGGCCGCCGGTCGGGGAGGGGGGATGGACCGCCAGCTCAGGCTGCCAAAAGCTCAGCCCCCCTTTTCCTGGCCGCCATCTCCCCATACATATAGTCCTTATGTTTCCGCCTCGTCTGCTGACGGTGTCGCTGCTGGTCTGGTTCGGCGCTGTGGTGCTGGTGCTGCCGCGCTCGTGGCTGCCGCAGACTGTACAAGACTTTCTATATGCCGCCCTCGGAGCATCCTCGTATCAGCGTCCGCCGGACACCGCAGATATGGAGCTCGGCACGGCCGAGCCGTTTTGCCCGAATCTTCATCCAGACTGGCGCCAACACCAGATCGTGGCCGGGGTGCCGATTGAGGAATCGCTGGTGTGTGAGCCGGACAATCCGGCTGAGGTGGCCGCCTTTGTCAGAGGCACCAACAATGTCCCGATGGCGGTCCTGATGCAGACCCGGCTGACCCCCACGACCGTCGTCAAAGACGGAGACCGGGACGGAGACGGGGACCCTGACGTGATTCATATCCGCCTTGAAGTGGCCGAACTCAACGGCCGCTCGCCGGATATTCCAGGTCCCTTTCCGCGCTATGCCATCGCCCCTGGAGTGGAGCCAGGGCTGTGGGTCTTTGCCCCCAAAACGCGTGGCATGGCAACCGAAAACTTTGACACGGATGTGGCTCACCCCAACCTGCGTGCTCCGGCTCCGGTCATTCGGGTGGAACAGGGCGACCGCCTGCGGCTTACCTTGGAGAACACCCACTATTTGCCCCATACGATCCACTTGCACGGGGTCGATCACCCCTTTGTCGATAGCGCTGGAGAGGGCAACGACGGTGTGCCTGTCGCCAGTGAACCACCGGTGCTTCCGGGCCAAAGTCGAACCTATGATCTGAGGCCACGCCAGACCGGGACCATGTTTTATCACTGCCATGTCCAACCCAACGTTCATATTGTGATGGGCTTACAGGGGATGTTTGTGGTTGAGGAAAACCAGCCCAACAACTGGGTCCAGACCCTCAACCCTGGTGCCGGACAGGTGCGCTTTCCTTCGCAGGCTGTCCGGCAGACCTACGACCGCGAGTATGACCTGCACTACCAGGACCTGGATCAGACCCTGCACGAAATGATTCAGACGGCCAATGACCCCCGGTTGCTGGCCGAGGCCACCAACCGGGGCTATGATAGTACCGATCAGACGCCCGATTATTTTGTTCTGAACGGCCGTTCGTTTCCGTACACCATGCGCGAGTCACTAGTGGTCGTCAAACCCGACCAGAACGTGAAACTGCGCGTGCTGAACGGGGGGGTTGAGGGGATTGCTCTGCACACCCACGGCCACAAGGTCAGGATTACCCATTACGATGGTGTGGAGCATAATCCGGCCGCCCAGATTACGCGTGATGTAGTCTGGCTGGCACCCGCTCAACGGCTCGATCTGCACCTGCGGACGGTCAACGATGGTCTCCACAACTACGGACCGGGCGTGTGGCTGTTGCACGACCACAGAGGGAAGGGCGTGACCACCAACGGCATCAATCCGGGCGGCAATATCAGCGCGATTGTGTACGAGTCCTTCCTGGCCGAAACCGGCTGGCCAAAGACGCAAGGCATGGACTGGACGCCGTTCTTCAGCCCGGCCTACTATCAGAGGAAAGTCCCGATCTGGGGTACCCTCGACGACTCGGGTCTACTCGGACAGGCTACGAGCCGGACCCTGAACTGGGGTCGGGCGGTGCTGATTGGGCTGCTGAGCGGACTTTTGCTCGGCGGACTGGCGGCTGGGCTGCGTGCTGTGGTGCGACGTTTGCAGGGAGTCTAGCTTGTGGCGCTCTTCTTTCTGGCCGTGTTTGCCGTGGGTGTGTTTCCCGCCCTGGGTGTGAGCCAGGACGCCGCGCCGTCCAGCCACGCGCCTCAGGGCCACACCGGCCACCAGATGGAGGCCGAGCCGAAGACCGACCACCATGCCGACCATCAGGGCCAGATGGAGGCGCAGCCCCACACCGACCACCAGCCGCATGAGCACCATGTTATGCGGCTGGACGCCTCCGGTATGGTCATGAATGAGAACACCGACGAGCTGCCCCGGGGCTGTCCACGCATCGCCGGCGAACACCACATCACCGTCCGCGCCGGTAAAGAATTTGCGCTTGCGGGCACGATGTTCACCTACGATCAGCATGAGTGGGCGGTCGAGCCGTGTACTCAGCTCACCGTCAGCCTGATCAATACCGACGAGGTCCGCCACCAGTGGATGCTTCACGGCCTGCCCCGCTATCTGTATGACCAGGGGATGTTCACCCTGGAGGTAGCGGGAAAAGGGCAGAAAACTGCCGGCTTTATCGTGCCGCCGGGAAGCAGGACGTATCTGGTCCACTGTGATGTGCCGCACCATATGGAAAAAGGGATGAAGGCCCAGCTAAAGGTTGGCGGCGGGGATGGCGATTTGCCGAGCATTCCGGGGATTACCGGCCCCCGCCTCACCGATCCCTATCCGCTGGAGTGGGGGTGGACCGGAATAGGGCTGACGCTTGTTGGCGGGCTGCTCGGTCTGGCCCTGGCCGGCAGAGGCTTCGGTCTGCTATGACAGGTATACAGAAGAGACACACAAGGAGACAGGTATGAAGATAGGGATTTTTGAGTTCGCCATTGACCGCTCTGTCGATCCAGCCGTTGTGGCCAAGCGGACTGAGGAGCTGGGCTTTGCCTCGTACTGGGTGCCAGAGCATCCGATTATTCCGATACAGACCACCTCGCCCTATCCGGGGGCTGAGGACGGGATTATTCCTGACGAGTACGGGCGCATTCTGGACCCCTTCGTGGCCCTGGCCCGAGCCTCGGCAGTTACCAGCACAATTGAGTTGGGGACTGGCATTTGCCTCATTCCTGAGCGCAATCCTCTGCTGCTGGCCAAGGAGGTGGCGACCCTGGATAGGCTGTCGGGCGGACGTTTTATTCTGGGGATTGGTGCCGGCTGGCTCAGAGAAGAAACCGAGATCATGGGCGGGGATTTTGATCACCGCTGGGGCCAGACCAGGGATGGGGTCCTGGCCATGAAGGAACTGTGGGCCCAAGACGAGGCCGAGTATCACGGCAAATACTATGACTTTCCGGCCGTGCGGTCTTTTCCCAAGCCGGTCCAGAAACCCCACCCGCCGGTCTACATGGGCGGATCGTCGCAGTATGTGTTCAAGCGGGTGGTGGAGTGGGGCGACGGCTGGATGCCGGTCCTGTCGCCGGTCGAAGATATCAAAGCCGGCCGCCAACGCCTGAACGAGATGGCCGAGCAGGCGGGCCGTGACCCGCAGTCAATCAAGGTCCTGGCCTTTGGGTTTCCTGGCAAGTTTCGGACCCGCCAAGAGCTGGCCGAACTCCGGAACGCGGGCGTTGACCATGTTACCATCTGGCTGCAAGAGTGTGACAACGGTGAAGCCGCGGCGCTGGCCGAGTTGGACGCCCTGGCCAAGAACGCCCTGGCGTAGCCGGGCCTGAGGTGACAAGGAGCCGTGACCATGATCTATGAACTGCGGACATATCAGCTCGCGTTTGGCGGTCTGCCGGAATATCTGGAGGTGGCGAAAACCCTGATTCTGCCCGGCGTAGCCGAGCACGGCCTCAAGCCGGTGGGATTCTGGTACACCGAGGTCGGCCAGCTCAACGAGGTCTGCCACCTGTGGGCCTACCGGGACCTGAACGAACGCCAGGAGAAATGGGCCAAGTGGGCAGGCGACCCGCGTCGCGCCGAGGTCGGCAAACGGCTGCGGGGCATCATTCTCAGCCAGATCAATAAACTGCTCTCTCCGACCGAGTTCTCGGCCATGCAGTAAAATGGGAGTCTGTCCCATGTCCAGCCAGCGACGGACCGCCTCAGGTCTGGACGGCCTGAGGGTCTGGCGTTTGGGGCTTCTGCTCGCTGCGCTCGGCGGCTCGGCCTGCGAGCCGCTCCCGCCGCCCGATGTGTTTGTCGGCTATGGAGAGGTGAAACAGGTCGTGCGCCATGACCAGCGGGTGGTGATTGCGCATGAGGCGATCCCCGGTTTCTTTCCAGCAAAAACAAACAGTTTTGCGCTGCGCGCCCCGGCGCTGGCCGATGTCTGTGTGCCCGGCCAGCGCGTCCGCTTCACGCTGGAGCGGACACCCCAGACTTTGTACTTGGTGGCAGTGAGAGTCGTTCCGTCTGAAACGTCTGGCGATGCTCCCGGTCAAAAGAGAGCGCCATGAAAATCGCCTATTTCGACGCCTTTGCCGGGATCAGTGGCGATATGACGGTCGGGGCCTTGCTGCATCTGGGCGTATCGCTTGAGGCCGTGCGGCAGGAGCTGGAGAGCCTCGATCTGAGGGGCTATCGCCTGCGTCAGACCGTGCGCCAACTCAGCGGTATTCAGGCGACGAAATTCGCGGTTGAGGTCCAGCAGCCGCAGGGCGAGCGCAGCTTTCGCGCTCTTGCCGATATGCTCCAGGCGAGCGCCTTGCGCCCCCAGGTCAAAGAGACGGCGCTACGGATTTTTACCCTCCTGGCCCAAGCCGAGGGCCGCATCCACGGCGTCCCGCCCGAAGAGGTTCATTTTCATGAGGTCGGGGCGGTTGATTCGATTGTCGATATTGTCGGAGCTGCGTTCGGTCTGCACGCGCTGGGCGTTGAGCAGGTGTATGTCTCGCCCCTGCCGCTGGGCAGCGGGCTGGTGGCCTCGCGTCACGGCATCCTGCCTGTTCCTGGGCCGGCCACGCTTGAACTCCTCAAGGGCTTCCCGGTGGGTTTGGCTGACGGCCAGAGTGAGTTGGTGACACCGACCGGCGCGGCAATTCTTTCCGCGGTCGCCCAGCCTGGAACCATTCCCGCCGTACAGATTGAGGCGGTCGGCTATGGGGCGGGGGAGCGGACGCTGGACGATCGTCCGAATGTCCTGCGGGTGGTCCTTGGTCACAGCCATCAGCCGCCCCGGACCGATCATCTGCTGGTCTTGGAGACCAACATTGACGATCTCAACCCCGAGTTCTACGAGCATATCATGGAGCGGGCGCTGGCCGCGGGCGCGCGCGATGTCTTTTTGTGTCCCATCCACATGAAGAAGAACCGGCCCGGGATTCTGCTGTGGGTGTTGTGTGAGGTCGCCGACCGGGAACGCCTGAGCGGGCTGCTTTTTGCCGAGACCTCAACCCTGGGCATCCGCGTCTATCCGGTTGAGCGGCTGGCGTTGCGGCGCGAACACAGAGACCTTGAGACCCCCTATGGGCGGGTGGGCCTCAAGCTGGCCCACCGACCGGACGGGCGCATCCACATCGCCCCTGAATATGAAGACTGCAAACGCTGCGCGCGGGAGCACGATGTGCCGCTCAGCATGGTGTATGAGGCGGCCCTGCGGCTGGCGCGAGAGGGATAGAGGCGGGGAGAGAGATGTCTCTATGTAGTGTCCAAGCAGAAAACCTGGGGGCTGACATTCCGCCAACTCGTTTGCCCAATTATGGGGAGGTGGTGTTGCGCGATATGCAAGCGCACGAGGCCAATAAAAGGACGGGCTGGTGCTTGAGGCGTTATAATGATGAAAGCAGTAATGTAGGGCGTTAAATGTCTGAGAAAGATAGCCAGGAAATTACAGAGGATACTGGGGGAGAGGCTGGTCTCCCTCAGACCAAAGGAAAACCTAGAAAAGCATTCGAGAATATCCGTCGCCAGTTATCAGATGAAGAACTATCCTCACCAGCGACGCAACGTTTGCTAATAGCTGAGATAGATCGCCTTGAAGAAGAAAACGGAAATCTGAGAGATATCCAGAATTCATACCACGCAGCAGATAAAAGAGCCGCGGTGCTAGACGAAAAGTTAAAGACTAATATCGCGCAGGATATCATATTTGGAGGGTGCTTAACTGTCGGCGCGGCGCTGATTGGTCTCACCCCTTCCCTATGGTCGCCGGGCAGGTCGTATGGGTGGATATTGCTAACGCTGGGAGTGGCCCTTATCATAGGAGGTATTGCTTCAAAGGTGGTGAAGCGATGAAGGTTGAAATTCGATCTATTAAGGACAAAGGCAATGAGGAAAAGGAGCGCCTTGTTTTGGGAGTGAAAGCGAATACCGACATCGGAGACTACCTAATCATCCAAACAGGATTCCGTGATGGGGAAGCAACTATTGAAACGTACAAAGCCTATTGGTTTCCTTACAAAGCCGTTTCGGCTGGCGATCTTGTAGTATTATACACAAAATCTGGAAGGGACAACGAGAATTTGAGATCGGGGAAAAAGGTACATTTCTTTTATTGGGGGCTGGATTCGGCAATCTGGAATAAAGAAGACCGGGCACCTGTTATTCTGCACGCTCCGGAATGGATTAGCAAAAGCCCGGATGAACTCTAACAAATACCTCCAGCCGTCCGAGATTCATCATTGAATAATGAGCAAATAACAATCATATAGTTACGATACCAGGTCGCCCAGCACTTCGGTCGGGCGCGAGCGGGCGCTGACGCTGGCGTAGACGCGCTCAAATTTTCCCTCTTCGTCGATCAGATAGCTGCTCCGTTTGGCATACGCGGCCGCTGCGTCGTCACACGCTCCATAGGCGAAGTCGAGGCTGCGGTCTGCATCGCATAACAGTGGGAAGGGGAAGTCGAACTTTTGGGCAGAGGCCGCGCTGTCAGCTACGCTGTCAAAGCTCACCCCTAGGACTTCGACGTTGTGGTCTTGAAACGCGGCGTGCTAGTCGCGGAATCCGCGACCCTCGGTGGTTCAGCCGGGTGTGTCGGCCTTGGGGGAGAACCACAATACTACCTTTTTACCATGCAGACTCGCCAAGCTGAGTTCCTGGCCGCGGTGGGTCAAGACGCTGAAGGCTGGGGCGCTATCGCCGGGCTGTAATATCGGCATACAAGACCTCCTGTGGGGGACACCAAGACGACCATCACTGTTCCGCTGTCAGGAAATACGCAGTAAGGCCGCTTGGTTCATCTCGATGGCCGCGTGTTTTTTCAAATGCCGCAGAAATGCCTGGTCCGCTTCAGCCTGTTTGCGGTCGATCAGTTCTTGCCGGAGCCTGTCTTTTTCTCGCTCGAACTCTGCCATGTTGGCCGGGATATATTCGACCAGCTCGACCACAAACGCGCTGCCGCCCCAGACATACACGGCGGGGGCAATAGGATTGTCGTCGGTCAGCCGAAAGGCCGCTTTTTTCAGGGCCGGCAGGCTGCCGATCTTTGGAATATAGCTGCCCTGGTGTGTGAACTCTCCGGTCTCTTCCAACTCCAGGCTTTCCTCCTCGGCCAGCGGGTCCAGAGACTTGTCCCGCGTGACGCGTGTCAGCCAGCCCTCGGCCTTTTGCCTGGCCAGAGCCTCGGCCCGCTCGGCCTTGTAGCGGATCTCGACCTCGTCCTGCACCTCGGCAAACTCTGGCAGGCGTGACGGCTGCCTCTCGTGTGGCAGGACGAGATAGGTGGTTTCGGCGACCTCAACCGGTGCGCTGACTTGGTTGAGCTCGGTGTTGAAGGCGGCCACCAGGATCTGCGGTTGATAGCCGATGTCGGGCAGCGTTTCGTTTCGGCTGACCCACGGACTTTCGACGAGTTGCAGACCGCGAGCCTCGGCAATGTCGGCCAGCGAGGCGTCCGCCTCAAGCCGCTGCCGGTCTTCCCGGGCGGCCTGCCGGGCGCGTTCCTGGCTCTGCCGGGCAGTCAGTTCCTGTTGGATCTCGTCGCGCACCTCGTCGAGCGGACGCGGCTGGGCAGGCTGTTTATCGTCTAGCTGGATAATGTGGAAGCCAAACTCGGTTTCGACCGGCTCGCTGACCTCACCAACAGCGAGGCTGAAGGCCGCGTCCTCAAACGGCTTGACCATTGCGCCACGGCTCAAGTAGCCCAAATCGCCACCTTTGGTGCCAGTCTGCGTATCGTCGGAGTGCTCTTGGGCGAGGGCGGCGAAGTCGGCACCCTCGCGGACCTGCTCGAGCAGCGCGATCGCCGCCATCCGAACCACGGTCTTCTCTTCTTCGCTTGCGTGTGGCTCAAGACCTAACAAGATATGTCGCGCCCTGACCCGTTCCGGTGTCACAAAGCGGGTGTCCTTGTCCCGCTGATATACGGCTTCGATGTCTTGGGCCGAGACCGTGAGGTCTGAACGAAAGTGATTGTCCGGGTAGGCCAGATACGAAAAGCGGACCCGTTCTGGCTGTCGAAAAGACTCTCTGTGAGTGTTGTAGAAGTCTCGGAGGCTGTCGGTTTCGGCCGACACCTCGTCGAACAGCGCCGCCGAGTTGATTTTGGCGAACCGCAGATTGACCCTGTCCTGACGCGAGGCGAAGAGGTCTTGCAGTTCATCCTCCGAGACCTGGACTGTGCTGAGAATGAAGGCCCGGAACTTTTCGGTCAGCAGTTGGGCGCGCTGGTCGTCTTCAAACTCGCGGGGCGTCATCCGAAACCTGCGCAACACCTGTCGATAGCGCTCAGGGCTGAACGAGCCGTAGGCCTGGAAGGCGGGGAGCTTGGCAATTGAGGCGCGGACCTCGTCGTCGCTGACCGTCATCCCGATCCGGTGCGCCTCAGCCACCATGAGCCGCATGTCGATCAACTGCTGGAGGGTCTGGTCTTTGAGGTTCAGGGTCTGGACCAGTTCCGGGTTCCACTTCTCCTTGTAGATGTTACGATAGGCCGCCTGGACATTTTCGTAGGCGCGCCGAAAGTCTCGGGCCGATATCGGATGGTCATCAACCGTGGCGACCGCATCAATGGCTTGGCCCTCATTCTGTCCCCCGACTCCCCAGAAAATGAAGACGAGAGCAATGATTCCAAACAGGATTTTAACCCCGATTGAGCGAGTCCGTCGTCGCATGAAGTCCAGCATGCCTGTCTCCTTTGTGCTCTCCGTAGCCTACATTATGATACAGCGTTATGATTTGTCCATGCGTGTCGAAACAGACTGACCTGCCGGGCCAGACCCTGCAAAGACCGCTTACAGAAAAATGTTTTATACGGGTGAGACTTGATCCTCGGAGTTGATTTTGCTAATAAGGTACTGGCTCTCCTGCTCTCCAAGGTGTTGTCGTCCAAGGAATAAAACATGATTCTGAATTCTTTATGGGGGTTGCTATCCGACGATCTCGCCATTGACCTGGGAACGGCGAACACCCTGATCTACACCAGGGGACAGGGCATCGTGTGTAATGAGTCCTCGGTTGTTGCGGTGCAAGAAGACTCCCGCGGCTCTCGTCGGGTCCTGGCTGTCGGGCTTGAGGCCAAGAAGATGTTAGGCCGCACTCCCGGGCATATCGTTGCCATTCGGCCGCTCAAGGACGGCGTGATTGCCGACTTTGAGACAACCGCGGCGATGCTACGCTATTTTATTCGGAAGGTCCACAAGCGGTCCTGGGTGCGGCCGCGCATCGTCGTCTGTGTTCCCAACGGCATTACCGAGGTTGAGAAACGGGCAGTCAAGGATTCGGCCGAGTCGGCTGGGGCGCGCGAGGTCTACCTGATGGAAGAGCCCATGGCGGCGGCGATTGGGGCAGGGTTGCCGGTTTCCGAACCGGTTGGAAATATGGTTGTGGACATTGGGGGGGGGACGACCGAGGTGGCAGTCATTGCCCTGGCTGGGGTGGTCTTCTCGCGTTCGGTCCGGGTTGGCGGTAACAAGATGGATGAGGCGATCGGCCAATACATCAAGCGTAAGCATAATATCCTGATTGGCGAGCGGACTTCGGAGTTGATCAAGATTACGATCGGCTCAGCCTATCCGAGTGACGAGATCCAAACTATGGAGATCAAGGGCCGGGATATGGTGGCCGGTATCCCCAAATCGGTTGAGTTGTCTGACGAAGAGATCCGGGATTGTCTGTTGGATCCGATCAACCAAATTGTTGAAGCCGTCCGGGTGGCCCTCGAGCGTACCCCCCCCGAGTTGGCCTCAGATATTGTGGAGAAGGGGATTATTTTGGCAGGCGGAGGGGCTTTGTTGCGCAACCTCGACACCCTGCTGCACGAGGAAACCGGTTTGCCCGTTGTCTTAGCCGATGATCCGCTAACGGCGGTGGTGGAGGGGGCGGGGAAGGCCCTAGATGAATTATCTCTGCTGCGCGAGGTTGCCATCTAGCCCCAGACACCGCATTGACTGAGCGACCTGCTATGTATGTTTGGATCCGTCAGCACAAGGTTTTTCTGTCATGGGGATTTTTCCTGGCCATTGCTGTGGTGTTGGCCGTGCTCAATAGCCGCGCTGCGGCTCAGCCTGATCCGGTCGGTGCACTCTTACTCGAGGCCATGCTTCCATTTCAGCTTGGCCTGACGACGATCGCCCATAGTGTTGAGCAGGTCTGGGATCAGTACTTTGACCTGCGCTCCGTTCGTCGGGAGAATGAGATGCTCCGCCAAAAGATGGAAGATCTGGAACAGCACGTCCGGCGGTTGAGCGAAATGGAACTGGCCAACCAACGCCTCCGGCGTCTTCTCGAGCTCCAGGCCAAAACCGAGGTCCCGACGGTTGCGGCGCGGGTGGTTGGCCGTAGCCGTGGGCCGTGGGGCGACCGTCTTGTCCTTGATAAAGGCGTGCAAAGTGGCATGAAAAAAGACTTGGCGGTGCTGGCTCCTGCGGGGGTGGTCGGACGGATCTTTGCTACCACCACCCATACCGCATGGGTCCTGCTGGCCCCTGACCCGAGCAGTGGAATTGACACTTTTGTACAGCGGACACGCGAGCGAGGTGTCGTCGTTGGGACCGGGAATGGACAGGCCCGACTCAAGTATGTGTCTAAAGGAGCCGATATCCGGGTCGGTGATGTGTTGCTTGCCTCTGGGCTGGAAGGCATATTTCCCAAAGGGTATCCCCTCGGCAGTATCATCCGGATTGGAACGCAGGGCGGAGAGATGTTTGAGGACGTGGAGGTGGGGCTGAATGTTGAATTTGCCAAGCTGGAAGAGGTTCTGGTCACCATTGGTGGCTCCCACCAGGCCCGACAGTGAAGGGATTCCTGATCGCCCCCTCAGTGTCCTGGCGCTGACCGGCTTCAGCGTTGTTGTCTTGCAGACCAGTATTTTCCCCCGCTTTTCGCTTGTCCCCGATATTCTTCTCATTCTGTGTGTCTACATCGTCCTCTCCCATCCTTCGGCCGGCGGGGCGGCCGTCGTCTTCTTCCTGGGCTACCTGTTCGACAGCGGTTCGGGTATGCCGGCCGGCCGGCACGCCGCCGCCCTGAGCGTCGTATTTGCCGCGGTTGTCCTCGTGTCCCGCGGTCTGTGGCTCAGCAACCCCGTGTCCGTCCTTGGCTTGGTTCTGCTGGCCATCGGCTTGAAAACCCTCACCCTGTTCAGCCTCAGCCGGCTGGGACCGTTGGCCTCTGAAGTGTCCGGGCTGGAGCTCAGCTCGGTCGCGTGGGACGCGGCCCTGACCATGCTGCTGACCCCGCTTGTTTTTACCCTGCTGGCCCCTCGCCAGCCACTGAAGATGAACCGTCCTAACCGGACGAGAGGAAGACAAGACGATTCACCTTTGAACGAGTAAAGAACGATGGCCAGCCCTTCCAATCTGTTTGATACCCCCAGCATCGCGGTGTCTCGCCTAAGCGTACTGGGCACTGTCATGTGCGGCCTGCTGGTCCTGTTGCTCTCTCGTCTGTGGTTTCTGCAACTGGAAGAGGGCGAGAACTTCCGAGAGCGGTCTGCGCGCAACCGCCTGCGCTTCCAGCGCATCCCCGCGGTGCGGGGCAATCTGTATGATCGCCTCGGACGGCCACTGGTTGATAACCAGCCCTCCTTTGATGTCGTGCTCTGGCCCGAATATACACCCGATGTGGACCGGACTCTCGACGCGCTGGCCGGCTATCTGCCCGTTGGTCATCTCCTGCCGGACGGGCGTCGCTGGCTCAACGACTCGCGCCGGCCTGCCGACGCGGGGCTCGTCGTAGCGCGGGACGTTGCCTGGCCGGTCATGCTGGCGGTCGAGTCCCATCACTACGACCTGCCCGGGGTCAGCATTGAGGCGCGTTCCAAGCGCGCCTACACCAGGGGGAATCTGGCCGCCCACCTTTTGGGCTATGTCGGCGAGGTCAGTCAGCGCGAGCTAGACCAGTCGGCCGACTATCGGCGTGGCGATATCATCGGAAAGTTCGGGGTCGAAAAAACCTGGGACGCGGCCCTGCGGGGACGGAGCGGCGGACAGCAGATCGAGGTCAACGCCAACGGGAAACACTTGGCGACGCTTGAAGAGGTGCCGGCGCAGACCGGTCACAGCCTCGTTCTCACCATTGACCTTGAGCTGCAACACGAGGCCGAAGATGCACTGGACGGAAGGCCTGGCGCGGTGGTCGCCCTAGACGTGTCCAGCGGTGAGGTGCTCGCCCTGGCCAGCGCCCCGACATTTGATCCCAACGTTTTTGCCCGTGGGGTTCGGGACGAAGAGTGGACGGCCTTACGCGCCGACCAACTCCATCCTTTGACAAACAGAGCCATTCAGGGCCAGTATCCGCCGGCTTCTACCTTCAAGCTGATCAGCGCCGCGGCGGCACTCTCAGAGGGCGTGGTCACCCCCGACACCCGCGTCTACTGCCCGGGCTCCCTCCAGGTGGCAGGGCGTCGGTTCCGGTGCTGGCGGCAAGGCGGGCACGGCAGCGTGGACCTCCGCCGGGCGCTGGCCGAGTCGTGCGATGTCTACTTCTACCAACTCGGCCGCCAGCTCGGCATTCAGACCCTCGCCGACTATGCCCGGCGTTTTGGTCTGGATGAGCCGCTCGGGATCGGACTCGCCTATGAAGCCGGTGGGATTATTCCAGACCCGGCCTGGAAGCAGCGACAGGTCGGGGAGCCGTGGTATCTGGGGGAGACCATTTCGGTCGTGATCGGCCAGGGGTATGTCACGGCAACGCCGCTCCAAATGGCCGCGGTAGCCGCCGCGGTGGCCAACGGCGGGACCGTCTACCGTCCCTTCCTTGTCAAACAGGTCATTGCCACCGATGGACGGGTGGTCGAGAGCCAGACACCCGACGCCGTCAGGCAGACCGGAGTTGCCGCCGAGCATCTGCAGGTAATCACCGACGGGATGATTGATGTCGTCCATCAAGCCTCTGGAACCGGGAGACGGGCCCAGACGCCAAGCATCCGCGTTGCCGGCAAGACCGGCACAGCCCAGGCCATCAGCGGCCGCGGCGGGAGCAGTCAGCAGGTTCCCCGTCACTTTCGCGATCACGCCTGGTTTATGGCCTTCGCGCCTGCCGACGCGCCCCAGATAGCAGTCGTGTGTCTTCTTGAACACGCTGGCCTTGGAGGGGGGAAGGCGGCCGCGCCCGTGGTCCAGCGCGTCCTCAGCGCGTATTTTTCCTCGGCCCGGCAACGGAAGGCGGGGGCAGGTGTTTGACCGGCGGCTTCTCACCCATTTTGAATGGCCACTGCTCTTGTTAACGCTCCTGGTGCTCGCTATTGGCGTGCTGGCCGTGTACAGCGCGACCTATACCGGCAGTACCCAACTCAGCCCCACCTTTGTCCGTCAGTTGCTATGGATCGGGCTGGGCTGCATTGGCATGGCGGTGGGGTCTGGCATTGATTATCACCGTTTTGAAACCTGGGCCTATCCGCTGTATGCGGGCGCTCTCGCGCTCCTGGCCCTCGTGTTGCTGATCGGCTCCGTTGGGGGTGGGGCACAGCGCTGGCTTGTTTTTGGTCCGGTGTCTGTTCAGCCGTCCGAGTTCACCAAAATCGCCCTCCTGCTGGTGATTGCCCACTTTTTCCACCGCTATGCGCCGCAGAACGGCTACGTCCTGCGCGATCTATGCTTCCCCGCCCTCCTGGTGCTCATTCCGGCCACCCTGGTCCTGTACCAGCCCAACCTTGGCACGGTCGTCTTGTTCGTCCTCCTGTTTGTCAGCCTGAGCTTTGCCGCGGGGCTACGCTGGGGCGCGCTGAGCCTGTTGGGCATGCTCTTGGGCGCGAGCCTGTGGCTGCTGTGGTCCTTCGTGATACAACCCTACCAGAAAGAGCGGGTTGTCTCATTTCTTGACCCGGGTCGCGATCCGCTGGGCACGGGCTACCATCTGTTGCAGTCTACCATCTCGGTCGGCTCGGGCATGGTGTGGGGCAAAGGCTTTTTGCAGAGCACCCAGAACCGGCTCGATTTTCTGCCCGAGACCCATACCGATTTTGTGTTTGCTGTGTTTGCCGAAGAGTGGGGCTTTGTCGGAGCAGTCGGCCTGCTGGTCCTGTATGGACTGGTGTTGATCCGGCTGCTGGTCATCGCCCGGCGGGCCCGAGACCGTTTTGGCTCGCTGATCGCGGTTGGGGCGGCGGCACTCATCTTTTGGCCGACCCTGTTTAATATCGGGATGAATATCGGGCTCCTGCCGGTGGTCGGCATCCCCCTGCCCCTGGTCAGCTATGGCGGGTCGGCCCTGTCAACCGTCATGGTCGCGATCGGCCTAGCCCTCAATGTGAGTACCAGGCGCGCGATCTTCTGACTAGACGAGGCTTTTAATCGCCGCTTCAAGCTTGGCCCGAGGCACAGCCCCCACAATCTGCTCCTGGACCTCCCCAGCCTTGAACAGAATCAGGTTGGGAATACCCCGGACATTGTAGTTGGCCGGGGTTTTGGGGTTGTCGTCCACATTTAGCTTGACGACCTTGAGTTTCCCGGCGTACTCGCCGGCCAGGGCTTCGACGGTCGGGGCAATAGCCTTGCACGGCCCACACCAGGGTGCCCACAGGTCAAGCAGCACCGGCAGCTCAGATTGCAGCACCTCCGCATCAAAGTTCTCATCAGACACATGCGTCACCTCAGCCATGAGTTTCCTCCTTCATTAAGGCGTCTGCTTGTAGATACCAGAAAAGACAGACTGAACCTAGTGTGGATCGTGGAAAATGTGCGCCTCACCAAGCCGCCCCGGCCTCTTGACTCCCCGCTCAAAGCCCTCTAGGGGAGGGGACTATGCGTGTGCTGGTGACCGGAGCGAGCGGTTTCGTGGGCGGAATCGTTGCCCGTGCCTTAGTCAAGGCCGGACACGAGGTGCGGGCCCTGGTCCGGCCTGGGGCCGACCGTCGCCTGCTGGCCGAGCTGCCCCTGGAGACTGTTGCTGGCGACCTGCGCGACCTTGATGCGGTCCGTCGGGCAACGGCTGGCTGCGCCCGGGTCTACCATGTGGCGGCCCTCTACAAGCTGTGGGTCCGCCATCGGCAAGAGATGTATGACAGCAATGTAACCGGAACCGAACACGTTCTTCGGGCGGCTGAGGAATGCGGCATAGAGAGAATTGTGTATACCAGCTCTGTGGCAACGCTGGGCTGTGTCGGGGATGGCAGCCCGGGCCGAGAGGATACGCCGGTGTCCTTGGCCGATATGCTCGGCCACTATAAGCGGAGTAAATTTCTGGCCGAACAAGTCGCCCTGCGCTACGCCGGCCGGGGCGTGCCGGTGGTGATTGTCAACCCCAGTACCCCGGTCGGGCTCGGCGACCTCAAACCCACGCCGACCGGACGACTGATCGTCGATTTTTTGAACGGGCGGATGCTGGGCTATGTTGATACCGGGCTTAACCTCGTTGATGTCGAAGATGTGGCCGAGGGCCATCTGCTGGCGGCCGAGAAAGGTCAGATAGGCGAAAAGTATATTCTGGGCCACGAGAACCTGAGCCTGCGGCAGATCTTGGAGCTGTTGTCTGAGCTGACCGGGCGGCCCGCCCCCGGGTTCAAGGTTCCGTATGCGCTGGCCCTTGGAGCGGCCTACGCAGATGCGGCGCTGGCGCGGCTGATCCCCGGCCGTGAACCCTCAATTCCCCCGGTTGGGGTACAACTGAGCAGGAAGAAGATGTTTTTTAATGCGAGCAAGGCGATCGAGGAACTGGGCTTACCCCAGACCCCGGTCCGTGAGGCGCTGCGCAAAGCGGTGTCCTGGTTTCGGCAGTTTGGCTATATCACATAGAGGGCGGGCCTTGGATATTCTCCTCTTGTTGGGCGCTGTCTCGGTTCTTGGGTGGCTTGGCATTCTCCTCCATCCCGCTCGTCCGTGGGATTTTCAGCCGGTCGGCGAGGATGAGCCGGCCGATTGTGAGGACGCGCAATCAGACCGCTGGCCGTCCGTTTGTGTGCTGGTACCGGCCCGCAATGAAGCCGAGCTCTTACCCCGTACCCTGCCGGCCCTGCTGCAACAGGACTACCCCGGCCAACTGACGGTTCTTGTTGTTGATGATCGTTCGGACGACGCAAGCGCTGCGATCGCCCGTCAGACAGGCCACCGGCTCAACACCCCACACCGACTGGTCGCCGTCTCCGGCGCTCCGCTCCCGCCCGGCTGGGCCGGAAAAGTCTGGGCGCTTGAGCAGGCCGCGGCAGCCTGTGGTCTGGGCAGTCCTGGGACCGAAATTGCACCCTCCCAGCCGCGGGATTCGCTGCCGCGTCCCGACTATGTGCTGTTGACCGACGCCGATATTCATCACGCTCCGCGTTCCGTCCGGCGGCTGGTTGCCGAGAGCGAGTGGGCAGGGCTGGCCCTCAACAGCCGTATGGCCCGTTTGCGATGTGTGTCGCCGGCTGAGCGTCTGCTGATTCCCCCCTTTGTCTTTTTCTTCAGCCTTTTGTATCCGATGCGCTGGGTGAACAGTCCCCACCACCGGGTTGCCGCCGCGGCCGGCGGGTGTGTGTTGCTGAGGGCCGCCGGCCTGGAAAAAATCGGTGGCTTTGCCAGCATCAAAGGCGAGAGTATTGACGACCTGAATCTGGCCCTGCGGGTCAAACGCTGCCCCCTGGCGGTGCGTTTGAGCCTGAGCCGAACCGAGGTCAGCAGCTTACGCGTGTACGGCGAACTCCGTACAATCTGGACGATGGTGCGTAGGACCGCCTTTACCGAGCTGGGCCACTCGGCCCTGCGTCTGCTTGGTGCCCTCGTTGGCTTAGGGCTGCTGTTTGCGCTGCCCCCGGTGTGGTGCGTGGGCGGGGCGCTGTGGGGCGGAGCGGACACGCGAGCCCTAGTGCTCAGCCTCCAAGGCAGCGCAGCCCTGCTACTGAGCGCAGTTGTCTACTGGCCGGCCATTCGTTTCTTTGAACTACCCCGGTGCTGGGTGTGGACGCTGCCGCTGGCGGGAAGCCTATACGGGGCGATGACGGTCGATTCAGCCCTGCGTTCCTGGACCGGCCGGCGGCTCGGCTGGCGGGATACCTAGCAGCAGCGCTGTATCACAGTTGAGACCTGCCTGCATTGACCGCACCCTCTGGCCCCTGCCCATGCCCGACACACTTCCCCTGGCCGTTTTTACCGCGCTGTCCTGGGAGAGTGACGCTGTGCTGGTCGCCCTGCGTCAGCTCAGGCGCGAAGACAAACGGGTGTGGCGGGGAAGGGCGGGTCAACACGAGGTGGTGGTCATGACCGGCGGGGTTGGCCCGTACCGGACACGGCTCGCCCTTGAGCGATTTTGGGATACGCCCTTGTTGGCCGTGGTGTCCGTCGGCTGTGCCGGGGCGCTGCGGACGGAACTGGTTTCGGGCCAACTCGTGCTGGCACCCGAGGTGCGGATGTCTACAGTCGGTTCACCGTCGCAACTCGACCGCTTTGCCACCCATCCCGGTTTGTTGGGTCAAGCGCGGGCCGAGGCTGCGCGGGCCGACATTGCTGTGGTAGACGGACCGCTCTTGAGCAGCCCGCGGGCGCTGCTCAGCAGCCAGGAAAAAGCCGGCCACGGCAGACACACCGGGGCGGTTGCGGTCGAGATGGAAAGCGGGGTTCATGCCGCGTTTGCCCAGGCCCGGGCGCTGCCTTTTTTGCCCTTGCGAGTGATTCTCGATCCGCTCGGGATGTCCTTGCCGGCTGTCACAGGGCTAACCACACCCGAGGGCGATATCCGCCCCCTCAAGGCGGCCTCCCGGCTTCTGACCCACCCCCGTTCTCTGCCCGGCCTGCTCGCCCTAGGGCGTGTCCGAGCCACGGTTGCCCGGACCATTACCCGGCTGTGCCGGACTCTGCTGCCGGCTCTGCGCGTGCCCTAGTCTGTTATTGGTCGGCTAGGCGTTCGGCCATCAACTTTTTCTGGAGCTCAAACGCCGGCCGGGCCAAGTCACGGCGGCCAAGCTTCAAATAGCCCTTCCACGATTTCTCCAGGGTAGCAATCGCCTCGTCGCGTTGGCCCAATTTGCTATACACCACACCCAGGCCATGATGGGCTTCCGGGTCGTCCGGGTTGAACCGGACGACCTCTTCATACGCTTGCCGGGCCTCTTGATACAGGCCCTTATCGGTATACACCCTGGCCAGCTGGTTATGGGCTGCGCTCATGTCCGGCTCAAGCCGAAGGGCCTCTTGATAGGCTGCAAGCGCCTCGTCCTGTTGGCCGGTTTTGAGCAACTCCTGACCCAACTCAAAATGGACCGAGGCCGAGTCTGGCTCGTAGTGTAGGGCCTGCTGAAACGCCCGGGCGGCCTCAACCGGCTTCTTGTTGCGCCGCAGCTCTGCCCCTCGCTTTACATAGTAGCCGGCCAGGGCGGTGCGGGCACCTGCATGATCGGGCGTGTGGTTCAAGACCTCCCGGTACCAGTTCAGGGCGGTGTCAATTACGCCCAGCTTTTCATACACCACGCCCAGACGGTAGCGCGCTTCGATGTGCTCGGGCTGTTCCTTGAGCAACTCTGTGTACTCAGAGACCGCTTCGCTCCAGCGCATGGTCTCTTCGTAGCCCATGCCCCGACTCATCCGATCCTGAGCCTCGGCCCCGGGCAGCCCCAGGAGTCCCAGACCGAGCCATATCCCGCTGAGCAGCCATGTTCGCACGGTGTCCTCCCATCTTGCTTGCAGGTGTTTCTGTCTGCATATCCAGCTTGGCCGCGGCCTGCAATCCAGGGCGTGCCCGTGGCCCGCTCTAGGCGGGTCGCTGATTGTCCGCTAGAATGCCTGCGCTGTAATATTGAAAGGAGGACGCCGTGGCTTCGTGCGAGCATCTTTGGAGTGCAGAAGAGCAGATGCGCGACCTCCTGCGTATGGTCAACGAGCATCTCAAACAGTATGAGCCAGACGAAGAGGCCTACGGCTCGCTGCTGGCCGTTGCCCATCACGTCAATGAAGCCTGCCGCGAACTGAGCTATCTGCTCGATCAGGCTGAGGAAGCGGAGGATCCCTTTGAGAAAGAGGTGGGGCATTAGAGACATGGAAGACAAGCTGCCCCAGACGCCAAAACCATCCCGGCTGCTCACCGCCCGCAACGGTTTTATTTTGCATATCACGCCACAGGTGAGGCCCAAACAGATCGCGATGCGGAAGTCCCCTGGCCCGCGTGTGATCTATGCCATCTCGTATATGTACCCGGAGCAGATGGCCCTGACCCGGAGCAACTGACCGGCCCAGTTTGTCGGGGTTCGTGATCCCGGCCGGATAGCCTGAGCCGGTGCGGATAGAGACAAGCTATGATGCAGACCCGCCTGCCCGCCTCTCTCGCCCTGGTCTACACCCCGGACCAGATCGCTGGCCGGGTGCGGGTCATGGCCCGGCAGCTGTCTCAAACCTTTGCCGGCCGCGAGCCGCTCGTGGTCGGTATTCTCAAGGGCGCGTTCATGTTTGTGGCCGACCTTGTCCGGGCAATGGATATCCCGGTCCGGGTTGATTTCATCCGGACCGCCAGCTATGGCCCGACGACCAACTCCTCAGGCCGGGTGCGGTTGTTGCACGACCCCGAGCAGGACCTGCGTGACCAGGATGTCATCCTGGTCGATACCGTTCTGGACACCGGCTTGACGCTTGACTCCGTGATACCCTGGCTGAGACAGGCTGGGCCGCGATCGCTGACGGTGTGCGTGCTGGTCAAAAAAGAAGACCGGACCCAGCGCCAAATTGGCGTTGATCATATTGGGTTTGTGCTTCCCCGGGGCTTCCTGGTTGGCTATGGCACCGATTATGGAGAACGTTACCGCGAGCTCGACGGCCTCTATGTGCTCCAACAGCAGGTCGGCTGAGCCGAGCCTGCCGACCGTGGCTTAGCCCTCGCCAAGCGGCTCAACGACCACCACCGGAATCTGCCGATCTGTTTTTGCCTGGTATTCATCGTAGGGAGGATATATCTCGCGCATCTGTTGCCACAGGCTGGCCCGCTCTGGCCCGGCAGCAGTGCGGGCGGTGGCCTGAAAGTGTCTGTCAAGGATCTGCACCTCAACCCGGGGGTTGGCAGCCAAGTTCAGATACCAGCCGGGATGCTGTCGTGCGCCACCCTTTGATGCGACAATGATATAGTTGCCGTTCGCCTCACCATAGATCAGCGGCATGGTGATGGGCTTGCCCGAGCGACGGCCGCGGGTTGTCAACAGGAGGGTGGGGAGGAGCCCTGGGCCGCCGACTGGGGTGGAGTCCCACATATGGCCGTTGGTCCCGTCGGTTTCAAGATAGCGTTGCAGGTGGTCGGCAATCCATCGCGGAAGTCGGGAAACGTTGGCCTCGCTCATCGTATGCTCCTCTCTAGCGTGGCGTGTGGTGGGCCAGAAAGTCTGCTAGCGCCTGTTTGGCCGCCGGCTGATCTGGGGGATCTTTCCAGTGTTCAATAAGGGTGGCGTTTTGGGCCAGCCGGGCGATCTCGCGCGAGGTTTCGGCTGGATGGTAGAGGTCGTTGCCGAGCAGGACCAGGAGAGGCGTTGAGCACCGGGCGACAAACTCTTTTGACACGTTAAACAGAAAATCCCCACCATACATTGACGTTTTGAATGTCTCCCAGACCTCGGCACTCACCTCCGGGTGGTCCGGCTTGAGGGTCTCAGCCCAGCCGTCAAACATGTCATAAAATGCCTGACGGTTGTCCGACAGACCGATTGGCTGAAATAAAATCGCCGAGCTTACCCGTTGCGGGGCGGCCTCGATGAGGCCCATGCAGTACGGGCCGCCGATACACATGCCGGCGACGTGAAAGCGACCGACACCGAGGTGGTTGAGCAGGGCGAGCTGATCCTCGGTATAGACGTGCCAACTGTCGCCTGCCCTGATCGGGGCGGTGGATTGACCGGCGTTGCGCTGATCCATAGCGATGACGCGATAGTGGGGGGCGAGCTGTGAAATAGGATTCCAGGCGGCCTGATCCCAGAAGGACACCGCGGAACGCATGCCGCCCGGGGCAATGAGCAAAACCGGAAAACCCGCCCCGTGCTCTTCATAGTACAGCTTGATATCACCACGTTCGAATATCGGCATATACAATCCTCCCTTCAACACCTTCGACTGTTGTTGCTTACGAACAGCCGCTCGTTGAGCCACAGTTGAGACACTTGTAGCACGACCCGTTCCGAATCATGATTGAGCCACACTCGGCACAGCTCGGCGCGTCCGCCTGCGATTGCCAAGGGACGATCTGCGGGAAGGCGCGTGAGACCTTGGCCTCCTCGGCGAGGACTGGGCGGTCAGCCATCGGCTCGACAGCGGCGCTGCCCGCGGTCTGGTCTGCCGGCTGCACCGCGTCCATCGTTTCGGCCAAGCCGATTTCCTGTTTCAGATCGCTTGACAAAAAGCGGGTGCCCAGAAAGCGGAAGATATAGTCGATCAGCGATTTTGCGTAGGGGATATCCGGGTTCTTGGTAAACCCGGACGGCTCAAAGCGGACATGGCCAAACTTGTTCACCAAAGTTTCCAGCGGTACGCCGTATTGCAAGGCCACAGAAGTCAGGGTCGCGATTGAGTCCATGAGGCCCGATATGGTGCTGCCTTCCTTGGCCATGCGGATAAAGATTTCTCCGGGTGCCCTGTCCTCATAAAAGCCGACATGGATATAGCCCTCGTGGCCGGCCACCTCAAACTTATGACAGATGGCCGCGCGGTCCATAGGCAGGCGTCGCCGTTCCTGTTTGAATTCCGCGGGCGGCGGTGTGTCCGCGGCATGCGTCCCCAGCGGTTGGACCCGCTTACACCCGTCACGATAGATAGCGACCGCCTTGAGCCCCAGGCACCAAGCTTCCATATAGGTGTCAACAATATCCTCAACCGTGGCATCGTTGGACAGATTGACCGTTTTGGAGATAGCGCCCGACAGAAAGGGCTGGACCGCTCCCATCATCCGCAAATGCCCCAGGTGGTGGATCGTCCGGCTCCCCCGGAGCGGTTTGAAGGCGCAGTCAAACACCGCCAAGTGTTCATCGCGCAATCCCGGAGCGCCCTCAATCGTCTCCTGCTCATCAATGTATTCAACAATGGCCTGGACCTCCCGGCTGGCGTAGCCGAGTCGCGCCAGCGCGTGGGGAACCGTGGTATTGACCAGTTTCAGCAGCCCACCGCCGACCAAGCGTTTATACTTGATCAGAGCGATGTCCGGCTCAACTCCGGTGGTATCGCAGTCCATCATAAAGGCGATGGTCCCGGTTGGGGCCAATACTGTCGCTTGCGAGTTGCGGTAGCCGATACGCTGGCCGAGGGCCAGGGCCTCATCCCAGGCTCTGCGCGCCTCGGATAACAGTTCCAGCGGTACCAGAGACGGGTCAAGCTGATGGGCGGCCGAGCGATGTTTGTCAATCACCGCCAGCATGGGCTCACGGTTGCTCGCATAGCCGGCAAACGGGCCGAGCTGTTGGGCGATGCGGGCCGACTGGAGGTAGGCTTGGCCGGTCATCAGGGCCGTAATCGCGCCGGCGTACTGCCGGCCGGCCTCGGAATCGTAGGGCAGGCCCAGGGACATCAGCACCGCGCCCAGGTTGGCATAGCCCAGGCCCAGTTCGCGGAAGGCTCTGGCGTTCTCCGTAATCTGGGGCGTGGGATAGCTGGAGTTGTCAACGATGATGTCTTGGGCGGTCATACTGATATCAACCGCATGTTTGAAGGCCGCGGTGTCAAATCCGCCGTCGTCCTTGAGGAACTTCAGGAGGTTGAGTGAGGCCAGATTACACGCGCTGTCGTCAAGGTGCATATACTCCGAGCACGGATTGCTGGCGTTAATCCGCCCGCTGTTGGGGCAGGTGTGCCAGGCGTTGATCGTGGAATCGAACTGTATACCGGGGTCGCCGCACTGCCAGGTCGCCTCGGCGATCTTGCGTAACAGTTCCTCGGCGGCAAAGGTCTCGTGCTCTTGTCCGGTGGTGACAAACCGGGTGGACCACGGCTGGTGATCGACCACCGCGTGCATAAAGGCATCGCTGACCCGAACCGAGTTGTTGGCGTTCTGAAAGAAGACCGAGTTGTAGGCCGCCCCGTCAATTGAAGCGTCGTAGCCGGCTTCAATCAGCGTCCAGGCTTTACGCTCTTCTTCGGCCTTGCACTGAATAAAATCGACAATATCCGGGTGGTCCACATTCAGGACGACCATTTTGGCCGCCCGGCGCGTCTTGCCCCCCGATTTAATGACC
The DNA here is from genome assembly GCA_965200965.1 of uncultured Binatia bacterium (SeqCode). Classification (GTDB taxonomy): domain Bacteria; phylum Desulfobacterota; class Binatia; order Bin18; family Bin18; genus JAAXHF01. The sequence continues at coordinate 1,285,296 of OZ241744.1, read as the reverse complement.
CCCGCGGACGCGTCAGCCGCCCGCATAAACGAGACCGGCCCAGAGGCCGCCCCCCCGCTCGACAGGCGCTCTTTGGACGAGCGGATGCCGGACAGGTTGACCCCGGATCCCGAGCCACCCTTAAAAATAAGGCCCTCTTTGCGATACCAATCGAGGATCGACTCCATCTGGTCGTTGACCGACAGGATAAAACACGCGCTACACTGCGGCTGCAGCTCAACCCCGACATTGAACCAGACCGGGCTGTTGAAGGCCAGCTTTTGAGTGACCAACAGATGGCTGAGTTCGTCGCTGAAAATCTGGGCGCTGTCGTCGGTAAAATAGCCGTCTTTTTTGCCCCAGGCGGTGATGGTCTTGACGACCCGGCCGATGAGCTGGCGCACGCTGTGTTCCCGCTGGGGCGTACCGAGCGGCCCCCGAAAGTATTTTGAGACAACGACATTGGTCGCCAATTGAGACCAGGCTTTGGGGACTTCAACCTCGTGCTGTTCAAACACGCGCTCCCCGTTTTCTCCTGAGATAACAGCGCTGCGCCGCTCCCACTCAACCGTTGATAAGGGATGCTCACCCGCCCGGGTAAAGTGGCGGCTGAGGCGAAGGCCGCTGGAGGCGTGTCGTGGGGGCTCGGCCCCCATCACGCCCGTCTCCTGCTCGCCTGAGAACTCGTCTTGCTGCCACATCTTTGGTTCTCGCTCCGCCATAGCCACCTCCTCCTCTTTTCCGCTCCGTGGGATGAGATGGGCTCACTATACACAACATACACAACATACACAACATCTGGTATTGTCAAGAGAAAAAAACACTAATAGTAGTATGTCATTGAATCTCCTTGTATTTCCAGCGTATACTGCAAGCGCGTATGAAAAACACCCGCTACCCCACAGGGGGCTGGAATTCAGCCGCCGAGGTGTTGAAGAGCCTGGTAGCAGACCTGCCGATTGCGGGTCGGGTGGAGGACTACCGGGTGTGGGAGGTCTGGGAGGAAGCGGTTGGTAGGGCGGTGGCCGCGAGGGCTTGGCCGAGCAAGGTGCAGCACGGAAAGCTGTTTGTGACCGTCGCTCATCCGGCCGTCATCCAGGAACTCCAGTTCCTCAAAGGCCGTATCGTGCGCAGCTTGAACCAGGCGCTGGCCAAGTATGGCGCGCCGTCGGTCAAGACCCTTTTTTTCGTGCTGGGTCGCCCCCAAGACATGGCCAGACCACCCAGAGAACCGGCTGGTCTGCCGCCGCCGCGGTTTTCTGAGCTCCGTGTTCCCGACCTGGGCAAGCCCGAGCTTGAAGCCGCGTTGGCCGCTCTCTTGGCCAAGCGCCGTCAGCGCCTAGCCAAAAAACGCTGACAGCCTAGAAATTCGGCCGCTGAGCAGGTCTGACCGTCAAGGGCCAGCTGACTGAGGAGTTCGCCCAGCGCGCTGGTAAACTTGAAACCGTGGCCCGAGAGGCCGGCAACAAAAGCGACCTGCGTATACTCAGGGTGCCGATCAAGCACAAAATGTTCGTCCGGGCTCATGGTGTACATGCACACCACATGGTGTTGGCACCGCCGACTGACCCCCGGCAGATAGCCGGCCAGAAAGCGCTCAACTTGGTCTTGGTCGTGTGCAGAGACGTTCCGATCAAGGCTGAGCGGGTCGCTGACGGACTGTCCGCCCGAGTGCTCGGCCACTTTGAGGCCAAATCCGTCGGTGGGCGGAAAACCGTAAAAATTGCCCTCCGGGGTCTCATAAAAATAGCATGGACAGCCCGGCTCCCCATAGACACGATCGTCGGTCTCGTACCAGAACAGCGACTTGCGCCGGATAGTCAAGGGGATGCCCAGCTCGCCTAACAACTGGCCGGCCCACGCCCCGGCGGTGATAATGCACCGCTCGGCGGCATACTCGGCCCGGTCGGTGGTGACAATCACCCCCCGCCCGTCGGTCCGCCAAGCTCGGACGATTTCGTTGCTGCGCACCCGAGCGCCAGCCCGCTGGGCGTGATTGATATGGGCCAGGACACACGCCTCAACACGCAGATAGCCGGCCCGTTGCTCAAACACTGCGGTCATGCTCGGGGGCACCCGAAAGCCGGGGAAGCGCTGTTCGGCCTCCGTTGCGCTCAGTTCATCAACCTGGAGCCGGTGGGCGCGGGCGCTGGCCCGCACCCCGGGGACCATAAAACCATCAGCCGGCCCGACCTCAAGCAGGCCGGTCTCGGTATACAACTGCTGCCCACACTGTTCGGATAGCTCGGCCCACAGGGTATACGCCCGCCGCAGCAGTGGCACATAGTCCGGGTGTTCCATATAGGCCAAGCGAATGAGGCGCGTGTGGCCGTGTGAACTGCCCCGGTCGTGGCCGGGTGTAAAGCGGTCAATTCCCAGGGCGCGCACACCGCGCCGGGCCAAGTGAAACAGTGCCGCGCTGCCTACCCCGCCAGTGCCGATAACAATACAATCGTGGTGCTCCATTGCTGCTCCGGTGGCCCGCCTGCGGGTCATCAGGAGCGGGTAAGCGCCAGCATAGCAAAAGCAGTACGAGAAGACAGGCCCGGCTTGCCGCACTGTGGGCGTGCTGCCGCTACCAGCACCTCCGGGGCTTTTTCCCCGCCGGTGGGACAGACCAACCCGGAAAAAAGGGGCTTGTTACTCGTCAGGAAATCGGCTATCTCTGGCTTCCCTGAGCACCCGAGGCTGCAACCGGGCAGTGGGTGTATTAAAGAACCTGGAGGAGGTAGCAGGTATGCAGAAGAAAAAAATTGTCACCGCTCTGGCCGTTGTGCTGGGGCTCAGCGCGCCGTCGCCGGCCCTGTGGGCTGCGCATCACGAAGGTTCTGACGCGCATCAGGTCGGCAGCGAGGCCAAACCGGCCGAGGCTACGCAACAGGAGGCCGGGGCTGAAGGGACCGCCGGCGCAGACCAGGGTACCATGCCCGAAGGCGGCGAGAGAGGAATGGCCGGCCAAGCTGAAGGGACCGCCGGCGCAGACCAGGGCACCATGCCCGAAGGCGGCGAGAGAGGAATGGCCGGCCAAGCGGAGGGGTCAGCGTCGGAAAGCTCGCACTGAGAGTGAAGCCATTTTTTTCTGAGGTGAGCACCTCGGATATCGTGCTGGAGAAAAACCGGGCGCGTGAGTTGCGCCGCTCTGAATGGTGGAAGCGCAGGCGGGCGTCCGGTCTCTGTCACTACTGCCAGGGTCATTTTCCGCCCGCCGAACTGACCATGGACCATCTAGTCCCCCTGGTGCGGGGCGGAAGATCAACCAGGGGCAATATCGTTCCGGCCTGTAAAGCTTGCAACACCAGCAAGAAATACGCCCTGCCGTGGGAATGGGAAGCCGGGCGGGCCCGGGGCTAGCCACTCTCAGGAGATAATCCAGTCAATAATATGATCGTCCAGGCGGTCGAGCGGGACCAGTTCTTCTGACACCACACAGCCGCGGACCGAAATCCCTGCCCGATGGACTGTTTCCGGGTCGCCCGAGACGAGCGGATGCCAGCCGGCTAGGCCGCGCCCCTCGTGCAGCCGGCGGTAGGCGCAGCTGCGGGGCAGCCAGCCGGCTTGGCCGACGGTCTGCGGGCTGAGGATGCGGCACTCCGGTACCCAGCGTTGGCGTTGGGCGTAGTGGGAGCAGCGACAGGTCTGGGGGTCAAGGAGACGGCAGGCCACGTTGGTGTGAAAGGTCTGGCCGCTGTCCTTGTCCACAATTTTATGCAGACAGCAGCGGCCGCAGCCGTCGCACAGCGATTCCCACTCGGCCTGACTCATTTCGGCCAGGGACTTTGTTTCCCAAAACGCTTGTGTTGCTGGCATTCCCTGTTTCCTCGGTCTGCTCAGGTGGGCGGCCGCTCAGTTGACCGTAATCGCAACCTGCCCTTCAGAGACTGTCACCGGATAGGTCCGAAGCGGTCTGCGGGCCGGACCACGCACAGCGTGGCCGGTTTCCAGGCTGAAACGCGCCCGATGCGTCCGGCAGGTGACAAGCGTCCCCGACACCGGCCCGTCGGCCAGGGGTGAGCGGTTGTGCGAGCAGGTGTTCTCAATCGCAAACACCCGCCCGCCCAGATGAAAAACAGCCAGCCGCCTCCCCCCGACAGTCAGTGGCCTGCCCTGTCCGTCGGGGAAGTCCGACAGGGGAAATGTATAGGTGCGGGCCAGTCGGGGCGGAGATGCGGCCGACCTGCTGAGCCATACCCTCAATTTTTGCCACACACCGCGCATGGGCTGACCGACGCCTAGTCCATCGGAAAGCCGTACAGCCTAGCCGTGTTGTCATGGACGATCTTGCGGGTGTCTGCTTCTGGAATTGAGGCGAAATTCTGGGCCACCTGTTTGCGTGAGAACGGCCATACGCCCTCGGTATGCGGATAGTCCGAGCCCCACATGATGTTCTCCACGCCCATGAGTTCGCGGGTCAGGACGCCGGCCCGGTCATCCTCGAAAGTGGCGTAGAACTGACGATGAAAATAGGTGCTGGGCGGTTCGGGCAGCCGGGGGTCCATCCAGCCCTTGTGGTCCTGCCACCAGTGATCCATGAAGCCGAGGGCGGCCCCGATCCAGCCAATACCGCTCTCCACCAAGGCCCATTTGAGCTTGGGAAACCGAACCGGCGCGCCGCCCCAGATCAGGTGTTGCAGGGTGTCGTTCATCTCAAACTTGACGATGCCGATGATAATCCCACCCGCGCCCGGGCCGTGGGCACGGCCAAAGGGGTCGCGGCCGCCGATGTGGATGCTGGCAATCAGCCCCATGTCCTGCATGGCCGCCCACAGCGGCTCCCAGTCGGGCAGATTATACGGGCGATCATCAACCCAGGCCGGCAGCATTACGCTGACCAGCCCGAGCTTGGCGCAGCGCTCGGTTTCTTCGACCGCCCACTCAATCGGTCCCCGGCACGGGATCATGCCCACGCCCTTCAAACGGTCGGGGTGGGGCTGGCAGAACTCGGCCAGCCAGTCGTTGTAGGCGCGGCAGCAGGCGTACAGATACTCGGCGTCGGGGGCCCGCACCAGGGTCAGGCCGATCCCCGGGTAGACGACCTCGCCGGACACGCCGTCTAAGTCCTGGTCCTTCAGCCGCTCGTCCGGGTCCCAGCAGCCGGGCCGGTTCTCTGCATACTTGAAGCCCTTTGGTTTGGGGATATCCAGCCCTTGGGCCTTGAGATCGGCCATCGGGCCCTCAAAGGCCAGTGGACGTGGGCGCAGCCCGTCGATGACGATATAGTCGCCGGTTTCATCCAGCGCTTCAATACGCGGGGCTTTGTCCCGCCACTTTTTATCCATACGGGTCAGCCACAGCTCGGCGGGTTCGACAATGTGGGAGTCGGAAGACAATAAGCGTTGGGTGTATTCTGCGGTCATTGGGCCTCCTGGCAAAATAGGGACACGCGGTCGTTGTGTTACTGACTGAGCGCGAGCTTATTACATGTACAGGTACCGATCTGGTGCAACTCAATCACATTGCCACACGGGTCGTGGACAAACACCTGATCGGAGTTCTGGCCGACCAGACCCTGGATGCTCCAGTACCAGACACCGCGTTCGTCCAGTTCCTGGCGGGCCGCTTGAATGTTTTCAACGGCCAGGGCGACATGCGGCAGGGTCGGGTCTTCTTTTTCGCTTTTGGCCATCGGCGATTTGCCCCTGGCCCCCATCAGGTGAATCTGGGTTGTCCGTTCCCCCTCGCCCACATACATCCAGAAACCGGGGATGGTGGGGATATTGGGCCGGGCGGGGTCGGTATTGAGACCGAGCACATCGGAGTAGAAGCGACGCGCCTGTTCAACTTCCTCCGGTTCGGTGCCAATCCGAATCCCGTGGTGGTGGAGTTCAACAACCTTGATCGACATGGTCTATCCTCCTCATCTGCGTGCGGTGCGGACTGTCTTGAGATCATAGCACACTCCCGCTCTCTCAGAGAAGAGCCGCGCTGATTCCAGCCGTTTACAGGTGAGGCATGACTTCGGTGGCAAACGTCCGCACCCCATCCCTGTCGTACAGACCCGGACGACGCAGATTGATGATAAAATGGGTGACGCCCACCTCAATATACGCCTTGATCTGCCGGCGGATTTCCTCTGGCGTGCCGGCCAGTATCATCTTGCGGGCCTGTTCAACGGAAACGTTTCTCAGCCCGGCAATACGTTCAAGCAGGCTTTGGACCTCAGCCGGGTCGGTTTGGATATAGACCGGGGTGAGGATGGAGCGCTCAATCTCGTCGCAATCCCGCTGGATGTCCTGGCACAGCCGTTCTAAGACCTGATTTTTTATCCTGATCTGGTCGGGGGTCAGCATTGGAATGTTCCACATGCTGGCGTATTTGGCCACCAGCGGCAGGGTGCGTGTTTCGCCAATGCCGCCGATCAAAATCGGGGGGTGGGGCTGCTGGACAGGCTTGGGCTCGAACGGGGCATCACGCAGGCGGTAATAGGTGCCGCTGAAAGACGCGGTCGGATTGGCCCCCCACAGCGCGGTGATGAGTTGCAGGGCTTCGGCCAGCCGCTCGCTGCGTTCTTTCATTTTGGGGAAGGGCACGCCAAAAACCCGGTGCTCCCGCTCAAACCAGCCAAAGCCCAGCCCCAGAATGAGCCGCCCGTTGCTCAGATGATCGACCGTGGTCGCCATCTTGGCCAAGACCGAGGGATGCCGAAAGGTATTGCTCGATACCAGGGTGCCGAGCTGGACCCGGGAGGTGACGCTTGCCATTGCCGCCAGCAGGGTCCAGGCCTCGAGGTTGACCTTGTCCGAGGGGCCTACACTGGGCAGCAGGTGGTCGTTGGTCCACAGGCTATCAAAGCCGAGCGCCTCGGCCTCCTGCCAGACCTGTTTGAGTTCTGCGACAGTGGTCTGTTGTTGGGCAACCTGGAGGCCAAATCGAATCGGCTTGGTGGTGGACTGGGCGGCAACGCAGACCGACACACACAGGAGAAAGAGCGGCACGGCTGAGAGGAAGTGCTTCATTGTTACCCCTCAGCCGCGGCCTGCGCCGGCTTGCCCAGTTCTTCCACCTCAAAGCCGGCCCGTTCAATAAGACTGCGGGCCGCCTCGGCCTGCTGGCCCGGTGTGGTCAAATAGCCCTCAACAAAGAGCGAGTTGGCCGGATACAGCGCCAGCCCGGCCCAATTGCCCAGATACAGCTCGCGGCCGGCGGCCATCCGAATCTCGCTGTGGGGGTTCAGAAAGCGCATCAGACACAGGGTTTTCAGGCCCTTGATCGGCTCGACAGCGTGCTCTTCACCGAGTGGCGTGCCGGCAATCGGATACAGGAAATTGACTGGAATTGAGTCAATGCCCAGCTCGCGGGTGGCATACGCCAAGTCAACAATGTCCTCATCGCTCTCGCCCATGCCGATAATACCCCCAGAGCAACTCGACAGGCCGGCCCGCTTGACGTTTTTGACCGTCTCGACCCGGTCGTCGTAGGTGTGGGTGGTGCAGATATGGGGATAAAAGCGCCGGCTGGTATTCAGGTTATGGTTCACCCAGCCGACCCCCGCCTCTTTCAGTTCGGCAGCCTGAGCGCGGTCCATCAGGCCCAGCGAGACGCAGATCTCGAGCTGGGGAAACTCGGCTTTAATCGCGCGCGCGGCCCGGCTCATATGCGCGATTTCGCGTACCTGGGGTCCGCGTCCGCTGGCCACCATGCAATAGCGTCGGGCACCGGCAGCGACCGCTTTGCGCGCCCCGGCCAACAGCCGGTCGTGGGGCAGCAGGCGGTATTTTTGAATAGCCGCGGTCGAAATTTTTGACTGGGAACAGTAGTGGCAGTCTTCCGGGCACAGGCCGCTCTGGGCATTTTGCAAGACACACACTTTGACCTTACGCCCAAACGTTCGCTGGCGGACGCTGAAAGCCGCGTTGAGCAGTGGCCGCAGGCTGGCGTCAGCGGTCTGAAGTACGCCAAAGGCGTCGGCGCGGGACAGCGCTTCACCCCCCAGCGAGGTACGGGCCAAGGCGGAAAAATCGGTCATCGGCATACTCCTTCCACCGGTATTGCTCTATCCTACCAGCCGCCGCACATCAATCGCGGTGTTGAACTGACGGCCGAGCACCGCGCTGTCCGCCACCACATCGCCGCTCAGCGACACAAACGGCAGCCGGCCCAGACACGGTACATCGGTCAGCCCGGCCAGGGTCTGGGCGTTGGTCTGAACGGCCAGGTCTGTGTCAGGGCTGGGATGGTTGAGGATATAGCCCAGCAGGGGCAGCGAGCGTGCCTGGGCGCACTCAAAGGTCAGCAGGGCGTGGTTCAGGGCACCCAGTTTTGAGCCGATCACAACCAGGACCGGAAGCCGCAGTTCGACCGCCAGGTCGGCAAACGAATAGCGGCCGTTCAGGGGCACCAGCAGGCCGCCCGCGCCTTCAACAATCACCACATCATGGCTGGCCGCCTGGCGGTGAAAATGTTCGGCAATACGGCCGCTGTCAATCAGCCGGCCGGCCATTGCGGCGGCTACACTCGGTGCCAGCGGTGGCGCAAAACGGTAGGGGCAGATGTCCTCAAGCGGCAGCGAGGAGCGGGCAAAGGCGGCCAGCCGGGCGGCGTCCTGGGGGTAGAGCCTGCCCTGGTGCTGGGGACAGCCGGTCTCGGCCGGCTTCAGCACGCCAACCCGTTTGCCCCGGGCGGTCAAGACCGCGGCCAAGCCACAGCCGACCACGGTCTTGCCGATCCCCGTATCGGTGCCGGTAATCAACACGCCTGCTATGTCTTGTCTGTCCATAAGGCGTAAACGTGTCGCCTTCCTCTCGATCTGATGACACATTCACGCCTTGACTCAGACCGTCCGGTCTGTCACCGTCCGTATGGCCTCAGCGGTCACGCCCAACAGCCGGGTAAGCTCGTCCTCCGTGATGCTCAGCGGCGGCATGAGGATAATCACCCCGCCCAGCGGGCGGATAATCACCCCGTGTCTGCGGGCTTCGCTCATGATCCTGGTTCCGATTTTTTCGTGTGGCTCGTAGGCGATGCGTTGCTGCGGGTCGCGCATCAGCTCGACCCCGACCATCGTGCCCCACTGGCGGATATCGGCCACATGCTCCAGGCCGGCAAACTCGGTCTGGAGGCGCTGGCTGAGTTGGGCGATGCGCGGGGTGAGGGTGTCTAACACCCGGTCGCGCTCAAAGATGTCCAGGTTGGCCAAGCCGGCCGCACAGGCGAGCGGATTGCCGGTATAGGTATGGCCGTGAAAAAAGGTCTTGAACTCGTGGTAGGGAGCGAGAAAGGCCGAAAAAATTTCCTCTGAGCTGAGCGTTGCAGCTAGGGGCAAATAGCCGCCGCTGATGCCCTTGGCCACGCACATCAGGTCGGGCTGAATATCGGCGTGCTCACAGGCGAACATCCTGCCAGTGCGGCCAAAGCCGGTCGCCACCTCGTCGCAGATAAACAGCACCTCGTAGCGGGTAGCCAGCTCGCGCAGGGTTTGGAGATAGGCGACCGGGTGGGCCCACATGCCGGCCGCGCCCTGCATCAGCGGCTCAACGATCAGGGCGGCGAGTTCGGGATGATGGGCGGTCAGCACCCGCTCGGCCTCGTCCTGGGCTGCGGCCAGGGCCGCGGCTTCGGACAGACCGCGATAAAAACGGAACACATGGGGTGGCGAGAGGCGCACGGTGTCGGGCAGCAGCGGGCGGTAGTAGTGGTGAAACAGCTCTGAGTAGCCAACCCCGATCGCGCCGAGCGTATCGCCGTGATATGCCTCAGCGAGCGAGGCAAACTTCGTTTTTTGCGCTTGGCGTTTCAACTGCCAGTACTGGAAGGCGAGCTTGAGGGCAATCTCTACCGCGGTGGCCCCAGCATCCGAATAAAACACCCGGCTCAGGCTGTCCGGCGTGATCTCAACCAGCCTTTTGGCCAACACGGTCGCCGGAACATTTGACAGGCCGAGCATGGTTGAGTGGGCGATCTGATCGAGCTGTTCGGCAATCGCGGCCTTCAGCTCAGGCCGGGTGTGGCCGTGCGTATTGCACCACAGCGAGGACACGCCGTCCAAATACCGTCTGCCCTGGACATCGATCAGATAGTTGCCCTCGCCCCGCGCGATGACAAGCGGGTCCTCGTCCAGCCAGTCCTGCATCTGGGTAAACGGGTGCCACACACAGGCGTGATCCCAGGCTTTCAGGTCGGCGTAACTCGGCGTCTTCATGGCAGCACCCCCACTTCCTTTCCGGCTGCGGCAAAGACCCGGACGGCCTGCTGCATATCCTGTGTGGTATGGGTCGCCATCGGGGTAACCCGAATCCGCGAGGTCCCGGCCGGCACGGTTGGGGGGCGGATGCCCTGGGCAAAAATCCCGCGCTCCAGCAGAGCTGCGGCCAGGGTCATGGTCTGGCCGGCGTCCCCGATAATCAGCGGCAGGATCTGCGATCGGCTGTTGCCCAGCTTATAGCCCAACTTGCTGAGTTGGTCGGCTAGAAAGGCGGTGGTGTTCCACAGCCGGTGCCGCCGCTCCGGTTCCTGAGCAACAATGTCCAGGGCGGCAATGGCCGTGGCCGCCACCGACGGCGGAAGCGCGGTGGTGTACACAAAACTCCGGGCCCGGTTCACCAGCCAGTCAATCAGGTGACGGCTGCCCGCCACATAAGCCCCAAAGCCGCCCAGCGCCTTGCCCAGCGTGCCCATCTGGATCTCGACTGTCGAGCTGAGGCCCAGCTCCTCAACTACGCCGGCCCCATGCGGCCCAAAGACACCAGTGGCGTGGGCCTCATCAACCATCAGCCAGGCGTCATAGTCGCGGGCCAGCCGGCTCATCTCGGCCAAGGGGGCGATATCGCCGTCCATACTGAACAGCGAATCGGTGACAATCAGCCGCCGGCCCGCGGCTGAGCACGAGGCCAGCAGCTCGGCCAGATGGTCCATATCGTTGTGACGAAAGACCAGCGTTGTGGCGCGCGACAGCCGACAGCCGTCAATAATGCTGGCGTGGTTCAGGGCATCGCTCAGAATCGTATCACCGGGCTCCATCAGGGCCGACAGGGTGCCGACATTGGCCTGATAGCCGGTCGGAAAGGCCAGCGCCGCTTCGGTGTGTTTGAGCCGCGCCAGGCGGTCTTCCAGCTCGTGGTGGAGTTCCATGCTGCCCGAGATCAGCCGAGACGCGCCGGCTCCGCAGCCAAAGCGTTCGAGGGCGTCTTGGGCCGCCCGGGTGAGAGCCGGATGGTTGGCCAGACCCAGATAATTGTTGGACGACAGCATCAGGACCTCACGCCCGCCCAGGCTGACTCGACCGGCCTGGGCACCCTCAACCAAGCGCAGCCGACGGTACAGTCCACGCTGTTCAAGCTCGGCCAAACGGTCTGCCAGAACGTCTTTGAGCATCAGCGCTTCTCCAGCGTTCCGTCGGTTCTCGGCCCAGCCGGTTGTCTACCCCGGCCTTGCTTGGCGAGCACCATCCCGGTATACGGATCAAGAATCTGGATGCCATCCAACGCCCTAGCCATGCCATCCTCCGGTCAACCCACAACATGAGGGCTTACTATGCTGTCTCCTGTTGAAAAACTCAACCAAGCGCTGCGTGAAAATCGGCCTGACGCATATCTCTCGCGCTTGCACAGGGAACTCGGCCTGCGGGCTGTAGCCTTTCGTCCCGGCGAATCGGTCTGGGAGTGGGAGGCCAGCCAAGAGCGGGTGCTCAACCCGTTTGGCTATGTCTCGGGCGGCTATCTGGCCGTGTTTGCCGACGAACTCATGGCCAGTGCAATCGGCTCGGTGCTGGACACCGGCGAGCTGGCCACCACCGCCGAACTCAAGATCAGTTTCTTCAAGCCGGTGGCCAAGGGGCTGCTGCGCGGCCAGGGCAAGGTGCTGCGCAAGGGCCGGCGCGTGGCCTTTGTGGAAGCCCGCATCACCAACGCCAAAGACGATCTGGTCGGGGTAGTGACGAGCACCTGGACGGTAGTGGATGGAGGAATGAACGTGTCATCAGATCGCCCGGAAGGCGACACGTTCACGCCATGCTGAGCAGTGAGGCTGCCGTATGAGCGAGAGCCGACAATCCGACCTCGATACGGCCCAAGCCGCCACGACCGGCTATGAGGCCGAGCTGTGGCGCATGGCCGACACCCTGCGCGGCAACATGGACGCCGCCGAATACAAGCACGTCGTCCTTGGCCTGATTTTCCTCAAATACATCTCCGATGCCTTTGAGGAGAGACACACCCGCCTTCTTGGCGAACAAACGCAGGGCGCTGACCCCGAAGACCCGGATGAGTACCGGGCCGAGAACATTTTCTGGGTGCCGCCCGAGGCGCGCTGGGCGCAGCTCAAGGCCCAGGCGCGGCAAGCGAGTATCGGCCAACTCGTTGACAAGGCCATGACCGGTATTGAGCGTGACAACCTGGCACTCAAGGAGGTGCTGCCCAAGGACTACGCCCGCCCGGCGCTCGACAAGCAGCGGCTCGGCCAGCTCATTGACCTCATCAGCAACATCAAGGTGGGAGATGAGGACGCCCGGTCCAAGGATGTGCTCGGCCGGGTCTACGAGTATTTCCTGTCACAGTTCGCCAGCGCCGAGGGCAAGAAGGACGGCGAGTTCTACACCCCGCGCTGCGTGGTCACGCTGCTGGTCGAAATGCTGGAGCCCTACCAGGGCCGGGTCTATGACCCGTGCTGCGGATCGTCGGGCATGTTCGTGCAGTCGGTAGAGTTCATCCGCGCCCACGCCAGCGGCAGCAGAGGAGTGAACGTGTCGCCTTCCGGCAAATTGCCCCCAGGCGCGCGGGCCGATATCTCGATCTACGGCCAGGAATGGAACTATACGACTTGGCGTCTGGCCAAGATGAACCTCGCCATCCGCGGCATTGAGGGCCAGATCGCCCACGGCGACAGCTTCCACAACGACCGCCACCCCGACCTCAAGGCCGACTTCATCCTGGCCAACCCGCCGTTCAACGTCTCCGACTGGGGCGGCGAGCGGCTGACCGAGGACAAGCGCTGGCAGTACGGCCTGCCGCCCAAGGGCAACGCCAACTTCGCCTGGGTGCAGCACATCGTCCACCATCTGGCCCCGGCCGGCGTTGCCGGCTTTGTGCTGGCCAACGGCTCCATGTCGTCCAACCAGTCGAACGAGGGTACCATCCGCCAAAGCCTGGTTGAGGCCGACCTCGTGGACTGCATGATCGCCCTGCCGGGCCAGCTCTTCTATTCGACCCAGATTCCGGCCTGTCTGTGGTTTCTGGCCCGCGACCGCAAAAACGGCCGGTTCCGCGACCGCCGCGGCCACATCTTGTTCATTGACGCCCGCAAGCTGGGCCGCATGGTTGACCGCACCCACCGCGAGCTGAGCGACCAAGACATCGCCCGCCTCGCCGCCACCTACCACGCTTGGCGCACCCGGTCTCAGAAAGGAGAGGGCAGGGGTGAGGGTGTCTCCGCCTACGCCGACACGCCCGGCTTCTGCAAAAGCGTCTCCCTGGAGGCCATCCGTAAACAGGGCCACGTCCTCACCCCCGGCCGCTACGTTGGGGCGGAGCCGCCGGCCAGGGACGGCGAACCGTTTGAAGCCAAGATGCAGCGCCTCGTCGCCCAGCTCCGCCAGCAGCAGGCCGAAGCGACAAAGCTTGACGACGCCATCGCCGCCAACCTGCAAGCCCTGGGGTTTCCACTCAGAGGAGATTAAAGCAACCAAGGGGAGTGAGGACCCATCGTGTCATCATATTGACCGGAAGGCGACACGATGGGTCCTTGGCGCAAAACGCCTGAACTCTGCCGATTCTACGCAATCATCACACAAATGTACGAGAGCACAGGGATCACGGCCGGCCATGCCCATCAACACCGATCATCTGAGGCGTTGTATTGATACGCTGGATGTCGCCTTCAACACGCTCAAAAGCGCTGATTCGGAGGGGTTCGCCTACGACATCTACCGTGCCGCCTGTGTCAAAGAGTTTGAACTGGTGCTGGAACAGAGCGGCAAGCTGCTCAAGAAGCGCCTGCGCCCCTGGTTCGCCAGCAACCAGCAGGCCGACCGCCTGATCTTCAAGGACATCTTCCGTCATGCCGCCAAACACGGCCTGATCCCCGCCGACGCCGCCGAACGCTGGCTCCAGTACCGCGACAACCGCAACGACACCGCGCACGACTACGGCGAGGATTTTGCAGAAACCACCCTGCGGCTTCTGCCGACCTTCATCACGGACGCCAGAGCACTGGCCGCGGCCATTGAGGAAGCGGGCGATGACTGAGCCGCGTACCGGCCCGGCCCAGCCGGCAGACCGGCTGCATCTGTTGCCCCGGCATCGGGAGAAGTTGGCAGCCCTGCTGCGCCAACACCTGCCTGGCGTCGAGGTCTGGGCCTACGGCAGCCGGGTGAACGGCCAGAGCCACGACGGCAGCGACCTGGACCTAGTCTTGCGTGGCCCGGACCTGCAAGAGATACCAACCGGCCGCCTGGCTGACTTCCGGGAAGCCCTGCGGGAGTCCACCATCCCCTTTCTGGTGGAAGCCCGCGACTGGGCGCACCTGCCAGAGCGCTTTCAGCGGGAGATTGAGCGGGAATATGTGGTGGTGGCAGAACGGGAAGAACGCAAGCGCGTCGGATGGCACGAGACCAGCGTAGAGGAGATTGCAGAGAAGGTTGCGATGGGTCCGTTCGGCTCGGACATAAAGAGCGATAATTTTGTTCCATCTGGAGTTCCAGTAATCCGCGGGGGCAATCTCACAGCCGGACGGTTCCGAGCCGAGAGCTTTGTCTTTCTGACCGACGAAAAGGCGGACCAGTTAGCAAGTGCCAACGCTTATCCAGGCGAGCTGGTCTTTACGCACCGCGGTACATTGGGGCAAGTGGGCTTGATCCCTGATACTCCGTTCCAGAGATACGTCATTTCACAAAGCCAAATGAAACTGACTTGTCGAGCCTCAGAGGTGGTCCCAGCCTTCCTCTACTACTTCTTCAAGTCTCCGCTCGGACAACACGCCCTACTGATGAACACCTCACAGACAGGTGTTCCGGCAATCAGTCGTCCGGTTACGTCGCTGAAGTCCATCAGACTAGCGTTGCCGCCCCTCCCCGAGCAACGCGCCATCGCCCATATCCTCGGCACGCTCGACGCCAAGATCGAGGTGAACCGGCGCATGAACGTCACGCTCGACGACATGGCCCGAGCGTTGTTCACCTCGTGGTTCATCAACTTTGACCCCGTGCATGCCAAAGCCGCTCTCACACAACGCGCGTCTCCAGGGGGAAGTGCATGGCCGGTGGCCCGGGCCTATCTGGACCGGCTGGATGCGGCCACGGCAGCCGTGTTCCCCGATCGCTTTGTAGACTCGGCATTGGGGCCGATTCCCGCCGGGTGGACGGTCAAGCCCCTCGGCGAGTGCTTCAACCTGACAATGGGACAATCACCTCCGGGCAGCACCTATAATGAACACGGTGAGGGGTTGCCTTTTTTCCAAGGACGGGCTGATTTCGGTTTCCGATATCCTACTAACCGGAAGTATTGCGCTGCTCCAACTCGCTTCGCCGAACCCGACGACACGCTGGTGAGTGTTCGAGCGCCCGTTGGCGATATCAACTTGGCTTGGGGGCGATCCTGCATTGGACGAGGAATTGCTGCGTTACGACATCAATCGGGATCAAGTTCTTTCACCTACCATTCGGTCTGGGCAATGCAGCAGGAGTTGCGACAATACGAAGACACAGGAACCGTGTTTGGCGCTATCACCAAGAACCAATTTGAGACGCTGATGACACTAGAACCCAACTGGGCAGTTATTGATGGTTTTCACTCAATCGCTGGAGAGATAGACGCTCGCATCCGGGCAAATGTCTACGAATCCCGGACCCTCGCTGCCCTCCGGGATACCCTGCTGCCCAAGCTCCTCTCGGGTGCCATCCGTGTCCGTGACGCCGCGGAACAGGTGGAGAGACTTGCATGATGGCATACCCACGGATTGGGCGCGTGATTGTGGTCGTCATCCTGGCTTTTGCCGCCGCGGCCACAGCTCCCGGCCTCCTTCCCGCCCAGCAGGCGCAGCCATCCGCTACCGGCACGAATGCAACCGCCGAACCCCAACCGCCTGGCAACGAACCCAGGCCCGATCAGCCATCGCCTGCGCTGAACGAGGCCGCCACTGCTGTTGAATGGGAGCGACGTTTCAACGAACTCAGGCGTGAGCTTCTTGCAGGCCGTACCAAACTTGTTGATTGGTGGCTTACCGCTATAGCCATATTCCTGACCGTGCTCGGTGTTATCGCTGTCTTTGCCGGCTACGTCAGCTTCAGGAGATTCCGCGAGATTGAGACCGAAGCTCGCCAGAATGTGGATAAATCCAAGCAACACGCAGAAGAAGCCAAGAGCCTCGTTGAGGAGATCAGAGCGGAACTTAATAAAGCCAAGTTACAGAGGAGACGTTTGGACCAATTGGTGGCAGGCGCATCGAGCGCTGGCGCTCCGCGTAAGGCTGCCGAAGCTGCGGGAAGTGGCCAAACGCTTCCTGCGGATTCTCCGATAAACCGGGATGTTACCGACGCCAGAGCACTGGAGCGGGAGGGAAAGATTCAGGAAGCTATTGAAAAATGGCGCTCCATTGCCAGCATGGCGGAGGGAACCGATAATGACCTTGCCGCCCGCGCCTGGCTTTCCGTTGCTGATCTTTTGCGGGCAGGAGGGAGAGAAGATGCCGGAGACCAATAAGATTGAAGAAGCGATTTTTGCTTACGACCAAGCGCTCCGGCTCAAGCCGGACTACGCCGCCGCCTACAACAACCGGGGCAATGCGAAGAGCGACCTCGGCCAGTATGAAGCTGCTATTGCCGACTACAACCAAGCCATCCTCCTTGAACCGGACGCCGCCGCCGCCTACTACAACCGGGGCATTGCGAAGAGCGACCTCGGTGATCATGAAGCTGCCATTGCGGACTACAGCGCGGCGCTCCGGCTCAAGCCAGACGACGCCACCGCCTACAACAACCGGGGCATTGCGAAGCGCAACCTCGGTGATCATGAAGCTGCCATTGCGGACTACAGCGCGGCGCTCCGGCTCAAGCCGGACTACGCCGCCGCCTACTACAACCGGGGCATTGCGAAGAGCGACTTCGGTGATCATGAAGCTGCCATTGCGGACTACAGCGCGGCGCTCCGGCTCAAGCCGGACTACGCCGCCGCCTACAACAACCGGGGCAATGCGAAGAGCGACCTCGGTGATCATGAAGCTGCCATTGCGGACTACAGCGCGGCGCTCCGGCTCAAGCCGGACTACGCCGCCGCCTACTACAACCGGGGCAATGCGAAGAGCGACCTCGGTGATCATGAAGCTGCCATTGCGGACTATGACCAAGCGCTCCGGCTCAAGCCAGACGACGCCACCGCCTACTACAACCGGGGCATTGCGAAGAGCGACCTCGGTGATCATGAAGCTGCCATTGCGGACTACAGCGCGGCGCTCCGGCTCAAGCCGGACTACGCCGCCGCCTACTACAACCGGGGCAACGCGAAGGGCAAGCTCGGCCAGTATGAAGCTGCCATTGCGGACTACAGCGCGGCGCTCCGGCTCAAGCCGGACTACGCCATAGCCTACGGCAACCGGGGCGTCGCTAACGCTCAATTGGAGCAGGTGAACGGGGCTCGGCGGGATTTCAAGAAGGCGCTTGCCTTGGCCCGAGAGGCTGGTGACGAAGACATTGCGGCCAGGGCGGAAAGGGGCCTTGCGCTTCTCGGCAAGCCCGAAGACCGGTGAGCACCTTCACCGAATCCACCGTTGAAGCCGCCGCCCTCGCCTGGCTGGCGGACCTGGGCTGGAGCGTGGCCTATGGGCCGGATATCGCGCCCGATGCGCCGGGTGCGGAGCGCGTGGACTACGGCCAAGTCGTGCTGGAAGGGCGGCTGCACCATGCCCTGGCCCAGCTCAACCCGGAGCTTCCGGCCGAGGCGCTAGACGATGCCTTCCGCAAGCTGACCCGCCCGCAAGGACCGACCCTGGAAACCCGCAACCGTGCCTTCCACCGTATGCTGGTGGACGGCGCGGCGGTGGAGTACCGGGCCGATGACGGCGATGTCCGAGGTGCGCAGGCCCGGGTGCTTGATTATGACGAGCCGGCGAATAACGACTGGCTGGCGGTCAATCAGTTCACCGTGGTCGAGAACAAGCACGAGCGCCGGCCCGATGTGGTGCTGTTCGTCAACGGCCTGCCGCTCGGCCTCATCGAGCTCAAGAATCCGGCCGACAAGGACGCCACCATCTGGACGGCTTGGCAGCAGTTGCAGACCTATACAGCCGAACTGCCGGGGCTGTTCGGCCTGAACGCGGCGCTGATCGTGTCTGACGGCCTGGCAGCACGCATCGGCACGCTGACCGCGGGGCGGGAGTGGTTCAAGCCGTGGCGCACAATCTCGGGCGAGACCCTGGCCGACCCGACCAGGCCCGAACTGCACGTCCTGCTGGCCGGCGTCTGCACACCCAAGCGCTTCCTCAGTCTGGTGCGCGACTTCATCGTCTTTGAGGACGGCGGCAGCGGCGGGCTGGTCAAGAAAATGGCCGGCTACCACCAGTTTCACGCGGTCGAGACAGCGCTTACCCAGACCCTGCGGGCAGCGGAGATGCAGGGGGAGACGGTCAGAGAGGACAGCCGGGGCTATGCGTCTGGCCGCCGGCCCGGCGGGAGCCCGGGCGACCGGCGTATCGGCGTGGTGTGGCATACCCAAGGCGCGGGCAAAAGCCTGACCATGGCGTTCTACGCCGGGCGGGTCATCCGTGAGCCGGCCATGCACAACCCGACGCTGGTGGTGCTGACCGACCGCAACGACCTTGACGACCAGCTCTTCGCCACCTTTGCCCGCTGCCGGGATCTGCTGCGTCAGCCGCCGGTCCAGGCCGAGAGCCGGACCGACCTGCGGGACAGACTGGCGGTAGCATCGGGCGGGGTAGTGTTCAGCACGATTCAGAAGTTCTTTCCCCAAGAGAAGGGTGACCGCCACCCCCTGCTGTCGGACCGGCGCAATATCGTGGTCATTGCCGACGAGGCGCACCGCAGCCAGTACGACTTTATTGATGGCTATGCACGCCATATGCGCGAGGCCCTGCCCCGGGCCTCCTTTATCGGCTTTACCGGCACCCCGGTAGAACTCCGGGACGCCAACACCCGGGCGGTGTTTGGCGACTACATCAGCATCTACGACATCCAGCACGCGGTTGAGGACAAGGCCACCGTGCCCATCTATTACGAGAGCCGGCTGGCCAAGCTCAATCTGAACGAACGCCAACGGCCCAGCATTGACCCCGACTTTGAGGACGTGACCGAGGGCCAGGAAAGCGCGGTCAAGGAAAAACTCAAAACCAGATGGGCGCAGCTCGAAGCGGTCGTCGGGACTGACACGCGCCTGGCCCTCATCGCCCGCGATATTGTCAGCCATTTTGAGGCCCGGCTTGAAGCCCTGGAGGGCAAGGCCATGGTGGTGGGCATGAGCCGGCGCATCTGCATTGACCTCTATCGCCAACTCGTGGCCCTGCGTCCCGATTGGCACGACGAGGACGATGCCAAGGGCAGGCTCAAGGTGGTAATGACCGGGGCGGCGTCCGACCCGCCCGACTGGCAGCCGCATATCCGTACCACAGCCCGGCGCGAGACCCTGGCCGGCCGCTTCCGCAACGCCGACGACCCGCTCTGCATGGTGCTGGTGCGTGACATGTGGCTGACCGGCTTTGACGCGCCGAGCTTGCACACCATGTACCTGGACAAGCCGATGCGCAGCCACGCGCTGATGCAGGCCATTGCCCGGGTCAACCGGGTGTTCAGGGACAAGCCGGGCGGCCTCGTCGTTGATTACCTGGGCCTCGCCCCTGAACTCAAGCGTGCGCTGGCCACCTACACCGAGAGCGGCGGCACGGGACAGACCGCGCTCGACCAGGACGAGGCCGTACGGGCCATGCTGGAGAAGTACGAAGTCTGCTGCGGCCTGTTCCACGGCTTGGACCGCTCCAGGTGGGCCACCGGCACGCCCGCCCAACGGCTGGGTCTGCTGCCGGCCGCCCAGGAACACATCCTGGCCCAGGACAAGGGCAAGGAACGCTGCGTGGGGGCGGTCCGCGCCCTGTCCCAAGCCTTTGCCCTGGCCGTGCCGCACGAAGACGCGCTGCGCATCCGCGACAACATCGCCTTCTTTCAGGCCGTCGGGTCGGTGCTGACCAAACGCGCGCCGGCCGACGGGCGGCCTGAAGAAAATCTGGATCACGCCGTGCGTCAGATTCTCTCGCACGCGGTGGCGTCCGAGGGGATGCTTGACATCTTTGCCGCGGCCGGCCTGGACAAGCCCGATCTCTCGATCCTGTCGGACGAGTTCCTGGCCGAGGTGCGGGATATGCCGCAGCGCAACCTGGCGGTTGAGTTGTTGCAAAAGCTGCTGAGGGGCGAACTGTCGACCCGTCGCCGCAAAAATGTCGTTCAGGCGCGGTCGTTTGCCGCAATGCTGGAAGACACACTACGGCGCTATCAGAACCGGGCGATTGAAGCCGCCCAGGTGATCGAGGAGTTGATCCAGCTCGCGCGTGAGCTGCGGGAGGCCGGTGCCCGGGGCGAAGAGCTGGGGCTGTCGGACGACGAGCTGGCCTTTTACGACGCGCTGGAGACCAACGACAGCGCGGTGCGGGTGCTGGGCGATGACGCGCTGCGGAGCATCGCTCGTGAGCTGGTGGAGACCGTGCGCACTACCGTCACGATCGACTGGACGCTGCGCGAGAGTGTGCGGGCGAATCTGCGCCGCCTGATCAAACGCATCCTGCGCAAGCACGGCTACCCGCCCGACAAGCAGGAGCGGGCCACCCGGACCGTGCTGGAGCAGGCCGAGGTGCTGTCTGGCGGCTGGGCGAGCCGGGCCGGGTCCGACAGGCGGCCGGCTCAGTCGGCAAACCGGGGCATGACTTTCTCGGCAAAGAGTTCGAGCGAGGTCATGATCTGGTCGCGGTCATGAATGCCCTGCGGCAGCAGGAAGAAACATTCTTTGATCGGAATCCTGGCGCTGGCCTCTTCCAGCCGCCGGCACAGGGCGTCCGGGTCGCCGACCAGCAGCTCGGGGTGGCCCTGGCCGAAGGGCACAAACCATTTGTCCCACATCCACAGCGGGTCCGCGAGCCAGTCCTGGGCGACCGCCCGGTCTTTGTGGCAGATCAACATGCCGCCCCAGGCCGCCTCGTCGCCCGGCTCAATATCCCGCCCGTGTTTGATGGCTTCGTCGTGATAGCCCGACCACAGGCGTTGGCAGAAATCGAGGTCTGAGGCCAGCACAATCGGCTTGCCGCCGTACTTGGCCCAGAACAGCGCGGTCCGCATACTGTGGGTGAAGCCGCCGTACAGCGGCGGGTGAGGCTGCTGGTAGGGTTTGGGGGCGATGCCGATCTCGCGGATCCGCATGTTGGCATCAACCCCCTGGCCGTACTCGGTGTACGCCGATTGGGGGTGGGGGTTGATACAGTCCTCGGGCGGGATGGTCCAGTATTTGCCCTGGTAGCTGAAGGTATCGTGCTGCCAAGCTTTGAGCACAATCTCGACAAACTCGGTGAAATACTCGCGGTTCATGGCGTCGTCGGGGCTGTTGCGGTTCCAGTCGCCGACCGCGTTGATCTCGGGCCGAATCCGGTAGGTGTGAACCCAGCGGGCCTGGTAGCCGCGGACGAGGCCAACGCCGAGGCGGCCTTTGAGCATATGGTCCAGGGTGGCGATATACTCCGCAGTGCGGACCGGGTTATGGGTCGGAGCGACCCAGCCGATCATGTTGACCTGGAGCCGCCGGCTGTGCTGGCCTATCCACATCGACAGCAGGCCGGGTTCGTTGCTGGCCTCAAAGCCCTCAATCTGGAGGTGGTGTTCGGGATGGCTGAAGCCGGCATAGCCGGCCTCGTCGGCAAAGCTGACATACTCGGCCACTTCGTCCAGCATACGTTGGTAGAGTTCCGGCCGCTTGCCGGCCAAGCCGGCTTCAAGCTCGTGGCGGCGGCCGAGCGTCGCATAGATAAACAGGTGAAATTTCATCTGCCCTCCTTCGGGGGATCGGCGCTCAGGCAATCGGCACGCTCACCCGGACCTCGGTGCCTTGCCCACCGGCGCGTGAAACCTGCAAGGTACCCCCACAGGCTTCTACCCGCTCGCGCATATACAGCAGGCTCTCCTGACCGTGCGGGTGCTGATCGAGACAGGTACCTTGCCCGTCGTCTTTGATGAGCAGCGACATCCCTGTGTGTTCCTGGACGACGGCGATCTCAACGTGTTGCGCATGGGCGTACTTGTCAAGGAGCGGAACCGGGACGGACAGGGACCGCCCTTGGGAGAGACGGCAGGCCGCATAGTGGTTGAAGCCACAGTAGACCAGTCCAAGGCCAAGGACAGCCGCCGCCGGCTGTAGTGTGGGAGCGTCCGACGCCGAGAGGAGGGACCACCAGCCCAGTACGCCAAGCCATCGCGGGTGGGCCCAGACCTTTTCTTGCTGGGCGAGTCGGGCAGGTCTGGCAGAACGATACACACCCCAGAAGGCGGGCTGCAATCTTGAAAGCAGTGTCTCCATAGCGCCAACGAAACGCCCTCTTGTTTACTCTGCTGCCCCTGCCTTGTCCAGGGCGCGGTGGGACCAAGCTGGGAGCAGGCAGGGCTCGTGGCAGGCGTGGCGGGCGGGGACGGTCCGAGCGGGAAGGGGGATGAGCGTCTCTCTGAGCTAGACGGGGGTTTCCAGGCTGATTTCCTGGAAGCCGTCCGGCTCTTCAACTACGGGTTCTTTTTTCTTGTCCCAGGCCGGGGCTGGGTTGGACGAGTCGGGTGCCGACGCCACGGGTTTATCCTGTGGTGATTCCGGCTTTGCCGACTTGGGCCGACCGTGCAGAGGCATACGGTTGCGGACCTCACGCCAGTGGAAGCTGCTGGGCGGGCTCTGGAGCCGCTCAAAGCTGGCGAGGAGGAGTTCTTTGCTGTCGGCCCGACCAAAGCAGTGGTCGCCAATCCACATTTCCCAGCCGGGCCGGATGCTGCCGTCTGGAGCGGTCAGATCCCGGCGCACAAAAGTGGGCCTGACTGGCGGCAGAACACCGCCTTCCTGAACCTCGTCGTCGGCCGGACTGCCAGCCTCGGCTGACGGGGCGTCGCTGGCGATGGCTGGCGGCTGAGGGGTCGGACCGCTTGATGCCCGCTTGGCGCTGCGCTTTTTGGGATTTGTTTCCTGCCGTGCAGGACGCAGACTCATATGCTCTCCTTGTGCGCGCTTCTTGTGGACGAAACCGGTATGCCAGGATGTACACAAGAGCGCTGGCGATCTCTCGTGCATTGCCTACCCTCTAAGCCTCCCACGTTTTGGCCCCTGTTTCAATCCCCCATCGCCCGTGTTTGGGCGAATCGTGGCCCGGCTGGGCTGCCGGTCGGGTGGGGCGGACATAGGTACCGCTCTTGCCTCCGGTTTTTCGCTGGAGATACAGGTCTGAGATGCGCATGTCCTTTTCCACTGCTTTACACATGTCGTAGACCGTCAGGGCGGCGACCGATACCGCGGTCAGGGCTTCCATTTCGACCCCGGTTTTGCCCTGCACCGCGACCCGTGCCGTGATGTCGAGCCGGCCGGTCTGGGGCTGGGGTGTGAACTCGACCGTGATCGATGTCAGCGGCAGGGGATGGCACAGCGGAATCAGCTCTGCGGTTTTTTTGGCGGCCATAATGCCGGCGACCCGGGCAACGGCCAACACGTCTCCTTTGGGTAGCTGGCCGGTGGTGATCAGACGCAGGGTTTCGGGCCGCATGTGGACCGTGCCGCTGGCGAGCGCCTCGCGGGCGGTCACGGCCTTGTCGCCAACATCAACCATGCGGGCGCGGCCTTGGGCGTCGGTGTGGCTGAGTTTATCCATCTGGGCGGTCCCACGCTGTCAGTTGGTAGGGCTGGACACAAACCGCAGGGTGCTCGGGGCGCTGGCCACGGTTTTCCACGAGGGGGTATCGAGCTCAAGGCCAACCAGCGTCCCGGTTGGCAGGGGCAGGTTGTGGCCGCTCAGCCGACTGAGCAGGTCTTCAAGGTCGGGGTTATGGCCGACGAGCAGCACCGCCCGGCAGGCATCGTCCAGCCCGGCCAGGACGGCCAGATGCTGGGCCAGCCCAGACAGATATAGGCTGTCCAGTGTTGCAATCACGCCCCCGTAGCCGGCCGTCCGGGCCGCCTGCTTGGCGGTTTGGCGGGCGCGTCGGGCGGCCGACGAAACAACCAGATCGAGCCGAATTCCCAGGCGGCCGAGCTCTTCCCCGGCCCACTCGGCCTGCTGGGTGCCGCGTTTTTTGAGGCCACGCCCAAAGTCGCCCTCAGGGCTGCCCTGCCGGGCTTTGCCGTGGCGCAGGATGAGCAGGGTTTTCACGCGCGCCCCGCTAGACAAACCTGAGTAAGCGGTCCGCCCGCAGCAGCTTGGCCTTGATCGGCAGCTGGGACGGGCAGGCTCGCTCACACGGCGCGCTACAGGCCACACACTGCGAGGCGCTGCGCGCCTCGGGCAGCTTGGCGTACTCTTCCATGCCGACCCGCTGCTGGCCGTAGTTTTCGTAGTACATGGCATAGCGCAGGACATCATTGACCGGCACATCGGCCGGGCAGGAGGACAGACACGCGCCACAGCCCGGCGGGCAGTAGTCGTTGGCAACCAAGCGGTCGTATTTTTCGAGCAGCGCCACATCGGTCGGCTGCACCGGCTGACCCGAGGCGTACAGATACTCGTCAATCTGGGAGTGGGAAGTCATGGTCACCACCAGACAACTGACATCCTGGTTTGACAGTACCCATTTGAAGGCCGCCTGGGAGAAGGATTCCCGTTCGCTTGGACTGAAGTCCGACAGGACTGTATGCCGGGCACCTTTGAGCGTCTTCATGGCCACCACTCCGACCCCTTTTTGCCTGGCGTCGTGAAAAATTGTGCCCAGATCGGGCCAGTTCCGAAAATTATAGGCCACCATGATAACGTCAAAGCGGTCCGAGTCCACAGCGTGGCGCATGACCTGTTCGAGCCGGGGCGTATGGGACGAGACGCCCAGGAAGCGCAGCTTGCCCTGCTCTTTGAGCCGATCAAAGGCCTCATGGATGTGGGGGTTCATCAGCCGCTCAATGGAGTTGCAGGCGTGGATGTGGGCGAGGTCGAGGTAGTCGGTGCCAATCCGTTGCAGGCTGGCTTCGACCGCGGCGATGACCTCGCCGGCCGGGGTGTCGTTGCTGAGATGACCGCCGGGGGTGCAGAACTTTGACACAATAAACAGCTTGTCGCGCGGATAGCCCCTGATTCCTTCGCCCAGCGTGCGTTCCGAGCCGGCCCGGGAATAGTCGGGCGAGGTGTCAAAATAATTGACGCCGCGCTCCAGCGCATGCCTGACGACCCCAGCGTCATGGAGGCCCGCGCAGCCAAAAGAGATGTCCGAGACCTGCACCCCGGTCCGGCCCAGGGTGCGATACTGACGGACACTGGCCTCCTGCCAGGTGGGGTTGTGCTGGCTCGCCTCTTCTTCGACCGGCCGCAGCAAAAAGAGCTGGGTCTGGTACTCACAGCCGGCGGCCATACCACCGGCAAGCCCAATAGCGGCTTGGCGCAAGAACGCGCGCCTGTTGGCCGGGGCTGGGGTCAAACGGGACATTTGCTTGGCGGGCATTGGTGGCCTCCTCAACAAGTGGGGATTGGGGAATTGATCGTGACTGAGGTCAGCACGGGGGCGAGCCGCAGACAATCAAGACAGGCAAAAGCGGTGAATGGCGGCCTGCTTGGTCTCGGTATCAACAATCGCATAGGCCCCGCGTCTATCCTGGTCGCGGGGCTGGGAGGGGGAGCCGGGATTGACGACAAGGACAGCGCCGGCCCGCTGCACAAACGGGACATGGGTATGACCAAAACACACTAGGTCGCAGGACAGGCCGGCGAGCTGCTGGAGCCGGGCACTGCCGGGGTAGATATACTCGTCGTAAGGCTCCCACGGGCTGGCATGGACCATCAGAATTGTTGCCCCACCGCACTCAAGCTCGCGCGTGAGCGGTGCCTGGGCCAGAAAGTCGAGCGATTCCGAAGAAAAGGTGTCCCGACATTTTTGCAGATAGGCCGGATTGCGGCCACCAAACAGGACGAGTTCATGGTTGCCCTGAATACACACCACCCCGGCCCGCCTGAGCAAATTGACCGTATCCGGGCAGAAGCGGTACTCGCTGATAGCGTCGCCGGGACACAGCAGCATATCGGTTGAGGGCATATCCTCAAGGGCGCGGCTCAGGGCGGTGGCGTCGGCGTGGATATCGGAAACGATGCCTACTCTCATACGGATCCTGCATTCTAAAGGCTTCTGGGTCGAGACGCAAGGGGCCGCCGGCTTGCACGCCACGCCCAAAGATGCCATAGCGTCTGGCAGAGTTCGCTACAGTCGGGAGGTTGGTATGGCATACGATACCCTGTGCGGCTGGGGGGAGCAGGAGCGGGTTGATTGTTTTGTGGCGCGCGGTGCTCTCTTGATTCCCAAGCGCTATGAACAGCTGAGCAGCTTGGTTGATTTCTTCCCCTGGCCGACCGACCGGCCCATTCGGGTGTTGGATTTAGGGGCCGGCTATGGGGCGGTGACAGAGACCATTCTCAGTCGCTATCCGCAGGCCAGTGTGGTGTGGCTGGACGGCTCGGCGGCCATGCAGGAGTATGCCGAGCCACGCCTGGCCCGGTACGGTCAGCAGGTCAGGATGTTTCTCAGAGACTTGGCCGACCCCGCCTGGGCGGCGGAGTTGCCGGGACCTTTTGAGGCCGCGGTCTCGGCGATTGCCCTGCACCATCTGAGCGATCAGCGCAAACGGGCCTTGTGTGCCGAGGTGTATGCGCTGCTGCTGCCCGGCGGCCTGTTCCTCAACAACGATGTGGTGAGCGGCGCGCCGGAAATGCGCGAGCATTTTACCCCGCTGGCCGACCGGGTAACTCAGCAACACCTGCACGAACACGGCCTGGAACACTCCCTGGAAGAAATCCGCGAGGCGCGCACGGTCATGCAGCGGCCCAAGGGCCGGAGCAGCCACATCACGGCACTTGAGCCACAGTTGGACTGGTGGCGAGAAGCCGGCTTCAGGATGGTGGACTGCTATTGGAAGTTTCTGAATTTTGCAATTTTTGGCGGGATGAAATAGGGAAGGGCAAAGCGGTCGCCATGAACACGACTGCTCTCATCAGCCAAATCCACGCGAGCCCGGTTATGACAGTCCTGGCCGTCACCGGCGGCGGCGGCCAAGCCGTGGCCGAACTCCTGGCTGTGCCCGGCGCTTCGCGTACAGTCCTGGAAGCCGTCATCCCCTACAGTCAGGCCGCCCAAAGCGCCTTCCTGGGCGAAACGGTCAGGCAGTCGGTCACAGCCGCGGCCGCGGCCGCCCTCGCCCGAGCCGCCTATCAGCAGGCGGTCCGGCTCCGGGCGGATGCGACAGGGCCGCTTATCGGCCTGGGCTGTACCGCAGCGCTGGCAAGCGACCGGCCCAGGAAAGGCGACCATCGCGCCCATATCGGGGTGTGTAATGCGGCAAGCACCCGGGTCTGCTCCCTCACCCTGCACAAGGGCGGCCGCGACCGGAGCGGCGAAGAGGGGGTTGTGAGTGCGCTGTTGCTCTCCGCGCTGGCAGAGGCGTGTGGCCTTGAGGCCAGACCGGAACTCGGACTGCTGCCCCAGGAGCGCCTCGTCATTCGGGACTTTTCTGAGAACCTGTGAGCTTTTCAGGTCTCCAGCATCGCCCGCGTCTCCTCCGGCGTCGCCACCTCGTGGCCCATCCCGGTAATCATGCCCACCGCCCGGCCCACAATCTCGGCATTGCTGAGCTGGCCTTCTTTGGCGTACTGATGGTCCTCCAGGCCGACCCGCACATGGCCGCCCATGCTGACGATCTGCGGCACAAAGGGCAGGTTGTCGCCGCCTAAGGTGGCCGCAAACCAGTGGCAGCGCACGCCGGTGAGCATGTCCAGATAGGCTTCGAGGCTCTTGAGAGTTGGGGGCAGGCCAAACGGCAGTGCCGGGCCGCCAAAATAGAACTTCAGCAACAGGGGCTCGCTCAGCACACCTTTGTCCAGGAAGACCAGGGCGGCGCGCAAAAAACTGGCGTCAAAAATCTGGAGGGTCGGACGCAGGCCAAGCTCATTTGATCCCTCCAGGAAGTGTTTGATGGTGTCGTAGGAGTTCCGGTAGACAAAACTCCCCTCGCCCAGGGTTTTGGTGACCGGGTCATACGACACCAGGTTGACCGAGCCCATGTCGCCGGCCCCCAGGTCGGGTTTGGTGCTCGGGTCTCTGGCCAGCTCAAAAAAGTGCTGAAACCGCCGGACCGGATCATCGCCAAACGGAAAGGTCGGCCACAGCAACGGGTTGCACTGCTCGCGGGTGCGTGTGTAGACCTCGGAGTAGTAGGGCAGGTCTTGCACCCACGCCCCGGTGTCCGGGTTGCGGACATGAAAATGGATCAGCGCCGCTCCGGCCCGACAGGTGGCGATGGCGTCGTTGGCGATTTCTTCCGGGCTGTACGGAATATGGGGGTTGAGATCCCTCATGGCGTTGCCGTTAATGGCCGCCTCGATCATGACTTTGGCCATATGTCCCTCCTTGTGTGGTCTGCCCGCAGTCCTTATCAACCGCGTTTTGCCGTGCAACTCTTAGCCCATTGCACAGGCGGTTTTCAATAGGTTTGCCGCACCCTGACGCCCCGCTCGGCCAGGAACGCCTTGCAGTCTCGAATCGTGTATTCCTGATAGTGAAAAATTGACGCGGCCAGGGCCGCATCCGCCCGGCCCTGGGTCAGCCCGTCATGGATATGCTCCAGGCTGCCCACCCCGCCCGAAGCGATCACCGGCACGCTCACCGCGTCGGCAATCGCCCGGGTCAGGGCGATATCATAGCCGGCCCGGGTGCCGTCGCGGTCCATGCTGGTTAGCAGGATTTCGCCTGCGCCACAGGCTTCCATGCGTTGCGCCCACTCGACGACACCAATCCCGGTCGGCGTCCGCCCGCCGTGGACATAGACCTCCCAGCCCGCCCGCCGCCCGCCCGGAGCCGCCCGCTTGGCGTCGATAGCGACCACGGTACACTGCGCGCCAAAGCGCTCGGCGGCCTCCTTGACGAACTCCGGGCGGTCTACCGCGGCGGTGTTGATCGACACCTTGTCGGCCCCGGCATTGAGCAGACTGCGGATATCCCCAATCTCTCGCACCCCGCCGCCGACGGTCAGCGGTATAAAGACCGTTTCTGCGGTGCGTCGGACCACATCAAGCAGGATTTTGCGCCGTTCGTGGGAAGCCGTAATATCCAGAAAAGTCAGCTCGTCGGCACCCTCGTCATTGTAACGCTGGGCGACCTCGACCGGGTCGCCGGCGTCACGCAGATTGACAAAATTGACCCCCTTGACCACCCGGCCGTCTTTGACATCGAGGCACGGAATAAGGCGTTTGCACAACATGCCGAAGCGTGGGCCGTGTGGGCGCAAGAGTCAAGCGCTCAAAAGCTGGCTCTGATACCGACCGTCACCACCCGGCCGGCCTCAAACACCTCCCGCCCACTAAACGGATTTTCCCGGGTCATGTGCTCGTGATAGGTCGTGTTGAGCAGGTTATCAACAGCGATAATCAACTCGTAGGGCCCGAGGGCACGCCAGCCGGCGTTGAGGTCCACGGTGACGAAGCCGGGCGTGACATCCTCGCCAAACGCGGTGTCAATGCGGTGCTGGCTCTGGGCCAGCCGGACCGTCGGGTTCAGCCACAGCCCCCAGTCCGGGTGCTCATAGCGCAGCCCCAGCCGGCCCTCCAGGGGTGGAATCTCGGGCAGGGCGGTGTTGTCCTGCTCATTTTCTCCCCGCACATAGGCAAAGGTGCCGACTAGACTCAGGTCTTCCCGCAGGACATAACTGAGACCGAGCTCAACGCCGACCAACGAGGCGTGATCGATATTGCGAAAGCCGCGCAGGATTGTGGTGCCAGGGGCCATCGGCAGGAATGTGCGGACCGGGTTGGCCCGCTCTGGATCGATGACATGTGGCAGGATGTAGTCGTCCACGCGGTTGTAGAAAAACGAGCCGTCCACCGCCAGCCGTCCCCAGCCGGCGTTCAGGCCGACATCGACCTCCAGGCTCTCTTCGGGGTCAAGGGCGGGGTTGCCGACATAGAAGCCGCCCGGGCCCGGGCCAAAGGCCAGATAGCGTTCGGTCGCATCGGCCGTCCGCACCGCCCGGCCTAGCCCGACAAACAGGTCAAGCGTCGGCAGGGGTGAATAGATCAGCCGGCCGTTGGCACTCACGTTGGTCTCAAAGCTGTCAATGTCATCCGTATCAGCCCCGGCAGGGGTATTGCTACGATAGCGCAGTTGGGTTGTCGCGTCCGGGTCGGCTGTGGTGCTGACAAAATCCACCCGAGCCCCGACAATAAGCCGCCACTTGGCAGCGAGCCGATAGTCGTACTCGATAAAGATGCCGCCGTCCATGATCGAGGTCTCGGGCCAAGTCGCAAACGACACCCGCCGACCGGCGTTTGGCCCGAGGCGAAACCTGATCCGGTGGGTGCCCTCGCGCTCCAGCCGGTAGGCGTCGCCGCCGACCGTCAGGCGGCCGCCCCAGGCCGGGCCTAGAGTCGCCTTCAGCCGCCCGCCAAAGGTCCGGGCGTCAAGCGGCAGGGTATTGCTCAGCATGACCCGGCTGGGCTTATGCTCGTTGTTCATCCGGTGATGCACATAGTTGTAGTAGCCGGTGAGGCTCAGGCTGTGGACCGAGGGCAGCGGCTCGGTGAAGGTATATGTCAGCGAGCCGAGATAGGCATCGTCTTCTTCGAGGTGCAGGGGCAGGGTGGCAAAGCGCGAGTCGCGGTCTGACTCCCGGCTCAGTGACAGGTGAAAGCGATGAGCCGCGTGGGGCTGCCACAGCAGCGCGCCAGACACAGACTGGCTTTGAAACCCGGACTGTATCTGCTCGCCATCGCCCGAGTCATAGTCCTGATAGTCGCGGTAGCTGCCCGACAGCCGAAAGGCTAGGCGTGGCCCACCGGCGCTGACCGAGGCCAAGCCGGCAAAGCCCTTGTAGTTGCTGGCGTACAGGCTGCCGAGCGAGCCGCTGGCGTACCACTCGGCTGCGAGTTCGGGCTGTTTAGTCACCAGGTTGATCGTGCCGCCGATGCCGCTCGGGCCCCGGGTAACGGAGTACGGCCCCTTGATGACCTCAATGGCTTCAATATCCTCGATTTCCAGCAGCGAGGTCGGCGGGTCCATGCGAAACGGCCCGCCGCCCCATATCTTGGTGCCGTTGGTCATGACGCTCAGCCGGTCCTCGCGCAGCCCGCGGATGATGGGGTCAAGGTGCATCCCGCCGATGCGTTTGCCAGTCACTCCGGGGACTTCGGTCTTGAGGATTTCGGCCACATCTTTGGCGTGATGCTCACGCGCCAAGCGGGCCGACACCACCGTGCCGCCCGCTCCCGCAAAGGGCAGGATGCGCTCGGCTGAAACGGTCAGCGGTGCAAGTGTGGCGGCTTCGCCGGCTTCTGCCGGCGGCGCAGCATTCTGGGCTGGGGCTGGCCGGGCAAGGGCGTGAACAAGGCCAAGGCTGATAAGCAACAGGGCGCTCAGCCCCTGCTCACGGGAGTGCTGTCGTTGCAACACGTCTCGGGCGAGCGCATAGACGAGGCTGACAAGCCACCACGCCCGCCGCCGGGCCGATGCAAACATCACCGCCATATTTCTGCCCCCCTCTCCCTCACTGCACAAGGCTACAGACTGGGGTTTCGTGCCCCGGGCGTCTTTTTATGGGCCGCGCAGGGCCGCGTTGATCCGCTCAAGGGCCGTCTCGACGTTTTCCCTGCTGGTAAACGCGCTGAGCCGGGCGTAGCCCTCGCCACACTTGCCAAAACCTGCGCCCGGGGTACACACCACCCCGGCCTTGTTCAGCAGCAGGTCAAAGAACTCCCACGAGTCGGTAGCGGCCTTGATCCAGACATAGGGGGCGTGTTCACCGCCCACACAGGCGTAGCCGAGGCCGCTCATGGTCTGACGAATCAGGGCCGCGTTGGCCAGGTAATAATCGCTCAACTCCCGGACCTGCCGTTTGCCCTGTGGGGAGTACACCGCCTGCGCGGCCCGCTGGACCGGATACGACACCCCGTTGAACTTGGTCGATTGGCGGCGGTCCCACAGCGCATGCAAGGCGTGGGCCCTACCCTGCGAGTCGTAGACCCGACACGGCTTGGGCACAATGGTGTAGGCGCAGCGGGTGCCGGTAAACCCGGCCGTCTTTGAGAAGCTGCGAAACTCGACCGCTACCTCCTTGGCCCCGTCCACATCATAGATGCTCTGGGGCA
Source organism: uncultured Binatia bacterium (SeqCode) (assembly GCA_965200965.1). Lineage (GTDB taxonomy): Bacteria > Desulfobacterota > Binatia > Bin18 > Bin18 > JAAXHF01. The sequence continues at coordinate 1,253,067 of OZ241744.1, read as the reverse complement.
GGCTGTTGTCGCGGATAAACTCGACATAAGCCGCGTCGTACAGAATCAGGGCTTTGTTGTCCCTGGCATAGTCCACCCACGGCCGGAGTTGGTCCCCGGTGACCATGCTGCCGGTCGGATTGTTGGGAAAGCACAGATAGATGACGTCAACCTTGGTCTGGGGCGGGGCGGGGATGTAATTGTTGTCCTGGGTCGATTCCAAATACACCAACCCTTGGTAACGGCCGTCCTGCCAGCCGGTGGAGCGGCCGGCCATGACGTTCGTGTCAACATAGACCGGATAGACCGGGTCGGGCACGGCAATGCGGGTGTCCGGGGCGAACAGTTCTTGAAAATTGCCCGAATCGCACTTAGTCCCATCGCTAATAAAGACCTCATCCGGGGAGATATCAAGGCCACGCGCCTGGAAGTCGTGCTCGGCGACTGCCTGGCGTAAAAACTCGTAGCCCAACTCGGGGCCGTAGCCACGAAAAGTCGCGTCATTGGCCATTTCGTCCACCGCGGCGTGCAGAGCGGCAATGCAGGCCGCCGGCAGACCGCGGGTCACGTCGCCAATCCCCAGCCGGATGACATCCCGGTCTGGATGGCGTTTCTGAAACGCGGCCACCCGCTTGGCGATATCCGAAAACAAATACGACGCCTGGAGCTGGAGATAATGTTCATTCATGACGATCATGCGCCCTGTCCTCCTCGCCGTGGCAACCTCCAGGATGACTGCTCCGCCGGCCTGTGGGTCTCTTTCCTCTACCAAGTCAGGTCGGTCTCGGCAAGGCAGGCCGTGCCTGTCTGAACGGTGATGACGCTGACGGAAGTGGTGTGGCTGCACTTTAACCCGGCCACGCGGCGGAAGCGGTCAGGATAGATAGGGCCGGGCTGTTTGGCCTAGCCGGGGCGGAGATTCCCATCATGGTAAAGCGGTTGGCATCAGCGCCGTGGGCTGCCCGTTGGGGTCAGATCGCGCACCGCGGGATAGCCGGGGATGCTGACCGCGGCACGCCCGGCGCGGACAATCGCCTCGGCCATGACCTCGGCGGCTAAGGCTCCAATATGCAGGACCCCAGCCAGGGCGGGCCCATCCTCCTGGTAGGTGCCGGTGGCCAGGGCAAAAATCGTGTCGCCGTCGTACGGCGTATGCACCGGGTTGATGGCCCGGGCAAAACCGTCGTGGGCCATCTGGGCGACCTTGGTGACCTGGACCTTGGTCAGCCGGGCATTGGTGGCAATGATGCCGATAGTGGTATTTTGCCCGCCCTGGCTATGGGTCGCACCGGCGGAGCGCAGCCGGCCACGGCTGTCGGCCAGCCTCCGGCCGTCCTCGGTCCGCAGGCCGGCCACAACCTGGTTGGTCTGGGGGTCAATGATGTCGCCGAGCGCGTTGACTGCCACTACCGCGGCCACGGTCAGGCCGCTCGGCAGGCGGATGGAGGCGGTTCCCAGGCCGGATTTCATGGCCCGGCCGGGTCCGGTCAGCTTACCGACGGTCGCCCCAACTCCGGCCCCGACATTGCCCTCGGCAACTGGACCGCTAGTAGCCGCCTTGGCCGCCAAGTAACCGCATTCCGCGCTGGGGCGAACGCTGGGGTCGCCAACGCCGAGATCGTAGAGAATGGCGGCCGGGACAATCGGGACTTTTGCCGCCGAGGTCAGAAAACCGATGCCGCTCTCTTCCAGGTATCGAACGACGCCCTCTGCCGCGGCCAAGCCAAAGGCGCTACCACCGGCCAGTACAACGGCGTGAATGTGGTCAACTAGGCTGACTGGTCGCAACAGGTCGGTCTCGCGCGTGCCCGGGGCAGAGCCGCGCACGTCAGCCCCGGCGACCGCCCCGTCTTCGACCAGAACGACGGTGCAGCCGGTCGGCCGCTGACTGAGGGTGTAGTGGCCGAGCTTGACCCCGGCCACATCGGTCAGCCCGCCCCGGGCGACGGGCGGCCCGGCCTCGGCCAGTGCCAGCCGGCCCAGCACGGCCACAATGGTAACAACGATCGCACTATGCCTGCGCATGGCTCAGACCTTTCTGGTGCCGCTCAAGTAATCACACTGGCGGTATCAACCCCGCAACGCTGGGGCAGCCCGAGCAGCTTGACCGCGGCCTGCACCAGCGGCCTCAGCACGGCCTCGGGGGGCTTGCGCGTGGACTGGGCGGTGTAACGCTCGGCATAGACCCGCAGCGTGGCCGTGTCCGTCCCGGTCCCCGATATGCGATACACCAGACGTGATCCGTCGGCTAGGCCGATGCGCAAGCCCTGGCGGCGGCTTAGGCTGTGGTCGACCGGGTCGGTGTAGCTGAAGTCGTCGGCCAGGCGGACGGCGCAGCCGGCCAGCCGGCTGCCGACTAGGCTGGGCAAGGTGTGGCGGAGTGCCGCCAGCGCGCCGCTCACGGCCTGGGCGTCGAGGCGTTCAAAGTCGTGGCGCTGGTAGTAACTGCGGCCAAAGCGTTGCCAGTGGTCATGGACAATCTGGCCGACTGATTTTCCTGTCCGAGCCAGGATCGACAGCCAGCACAGCACCGCCCACAGCCCGTCTTTTTCCCGGATGTGATCTGAGCCGGTGCCAAAGCTCTCTTCGCCGCACAGGCTGCACAGCCCGGCGTCCATCAGATTGCCGAAAAATTTCCAGCCGGTCGGGGTTTCGTAGCACGCAATGCCGAGTGCCCGGGCGACGCGGTCGAGCGCGGTGCTCGTCGGCATGGAGCGGGCCACACCGCTCAGCCCGGCCCGGTAGGCGGGGATGCAGTTGGCCGCGTGTTGGGCAATAATCGCCACCGAATCGCCGGGAGTGACAAAACAGCCCCGGCCCAGGATGAGGTTGCGGTCGCCGTCGCCGTCGCAGGCCGCGCCAAAGTCCGGCCCGTCTGGCGCTGACAGCTCGGCTACGAGCCCCGCGGCGTGGACCAGATTGGGGTCGGGATGGACGCCGCCAAAGTCTTCAAGCGGGGTGGCGTGCAGCAGGCTGGCCCCGGGCGCACCGAGGCAGTCCACAAAAATATGCCGGGCGTATGGCCCGGTCACCCCGTGCATGGCGTCAAACCGCAGCCGAAAACCAGTCTGGAAGAGCGCCCGCAGGGCATCGAAGTCAAACACAGCCTGCATGAGAGCGGTATAGTCGGCCAGCGGATCAATCACCCGGACCTCGGTGCCGCCGATGTGGCTTGAGCCTTCCCGCTCAAGATCAATATCTGGCCACTCGACGGTCCGGTATGAAGACAGACGCCGGCTGTGGGCGTAGATCCGCTGCGTCACGCGCTCGGAGGCGGGGCCGCCATTGCGCATATTGTACTTGATGCCAAAGTCGGCCTGGGGGCCGCCCGGGTTGTGACTGGCGCTCAGAATCAGCCCGCCTAAGAGGTGGTGGCGACGGATGACCGCGGACATGGCCGGGGTGGACAGCAGGCCGCCCCGGCCGACCAATACGCGCCTGAAGCCGTGGGCGACTGCCATGCGGATAATCCGCTGGATGGCTTGGCGGTTGTAATAGCGTCCATCGCCGCCAACGGCCAAGCTTTCGCGGCTGAGGTCAAGCGGGGCGTCGTCCTGAAGGGAGATGAAGACCGCCTGGACGAAGTTTTCCACATAGTGCGCTTGGGCAAACACCCGCGTTTTTTTGCGCAGGCCCGAGGTGCCGGGCCGTTGGTCGGAAAAGGGCCGGGTTGGGACGTGTTGGACGGGCGGCGGCGTCATGGCTGGGACGGGTGTCTGCTATGCCGAGCCCGGAATCGCCTGATAGTAGCCCTTGGCCTGGAGCAGGTGGACCGGGGTGTCAAACAGGCGGCTCAGAGTGGCGTCGGTGAACAACTTGGCCTTGTCGCCGTCGGCCACCACCCGCCCGTGTTTCAACAACACCACGCGCGAGATTTCTGGCGGAATTTCGTGAATGTGGTGGGTGACCAGCACAATGGTCTTGCCGGTCTGCATCAGCCGGCGAATGGTGGCGAGGTACTGAAAGCAGGTTTTGAGGTCCAGGCCGCTGGTCGGCTCGTCCAGGACCAGCGTATCGGGGTTGTGGACCAGCGCCCGACCGAGCAGAAAGCGGCGTTGTTCGCCGGTTGACAGGCTGGAGAAGGGCCGGTCTTTGAGGGTGGTAATATCGAGTCGCTCCATCAACTCATAGGCCCGCGCAATGTTGGCCGGGCTGAAATCCTGGTGGCTCCAGATATTATTGCTGGCATAATAGCCCGACAAGATTACGCTCAGCCCCGTCACACTGCCCAGATACTCCCGCTGGAGGTCGTGCGAGACCAAGCCAAAGTGGCGGCGCAGCGTCCACACATCCCAGCGTTCCTGGCCATTGATGCGGATTGTGCTGCCGGCCTGCCGGACCGGATACAGCTCGCGCGACAAGAGTTTCAGCAAGGTCGATTTGCCGGCTCCGTTGGGACCCAGGATGGCGGTATGACAGCCTTCGGCAATGCGCAGCGACAGCCCGTCGAAAACCCGGTTATGCTGGCGGTAGACCGTCGCGTTGCTGATTTCAATGATGCTGTTGGGCGGGGCTGGCATGGGGGCAATGTGCGGGCCGGCTGAAAGCCTACTCCAGCACCTCGGCGCTCACCAGTTGGGTGATCTTTTCCTCGCTGGATCCCAAAATTTTTTCCGGCACATACTGATTGTCACGACCCAGAGTGGCCGCCGAGCCACCGACCTGGGACCGGAGTGCGGGACAGCTTGAAGCGTGAGCCTTCGACCGTTGTTTTGCCGTGGTGGGGGTGCGCCAAGTCAACAAAGTATTCCCGGTGAAGCAACTGGGGGTCCTGGTACAACTGGTGCATGGTTCGGACCGCGCTGGCCGGAACCTTCTCGCCTTGCAGCCTGGCCTCGGCCCCAAACACGTCTTGCCGGCCGGTCCAGGTCGAGATGGCGGCGTCGATTTCGGCCTGATGGGCACACCGGCCCTCGGCGGTGGCAAAGCTGGCTGTCCCGCGGCTGAAAATCCCCCGCTGGCGGCGGGCCGGCTCTGGCATGACCCCACGGTATGGCATACACACACCAGACAGGATTGGTCATGCACTGCCCGCGTTGCCGTATCAAGATGCAGGTTCAGGCCCACCGGCCGCATAAACAGGAGAAGTGGCGCTGTCCACGGTGTTGGGCTGTGCGGATGAAGCCGGCCGCCTACCGCCGGAAAAAGCGCAGGGACGACCGGGAATAGAGGGGGTGGCCTAGTGTCCACCGGATGTCGCACGCTGGGAGGCGACGTAGGCGGACATCAAGCCTGGAATATCCAGCGGGGCTTCGGTTTCACGAATTGTGTCACCGGGTCCCAGAATCCGGTCAGAGCCGCCCAAGGACAGGGTCAGGTAGAGGCCGCCGAGCAGACCACGGGTTTTTATTGAGGCGATGGTATCTTCCTGAAGCTGGATATCCTTGCGGACCGAGAAGCTGACTCGGGCGCGGCTGTCAATACGCCAGACGGCGTTGACCCGGCCGACTGTCACACCGGCCACCTCAACCACCGCGCCGGGTTCAAGGCCGCTGGCGCTGGTGAAATCGGCGTACAACTGGTAGGTCCGGCCCAAGTCGAGACTGGCCTCGCCCAAGACGCTGAACAGGTATACCAGGGTGGCCATGCCGATAAGCAGGAAGCCGGTGACGCTCGCCGTCAGTCCAACAGTTTGCACGAGCCGGCAGTCTAGCAGGCCGGGGACAGCAGCGCAAGCCCAGTCTCTTGACCTGGCTTGCGCCTGGGACAGTTTCTCCGTACAAGCAGGGGGGACAGCGTTTGAGGAGGGCGTGGGTTGGGGTTATTTACAGTTTCTCCGTACAAGCAGGGGGGACAGAGGGATGCGCAAGGCAAGACGCGGGCCGCGATTCTGGCCCATTGTGTTCGTCGGGCTGGTCGCTTGGCCGCTGAGCGGCGGCCGGCTTGCCACGCCCGGCTACGCCCAGCCTCCTGACGAGTTGCTTGTCCGTGGCCGCTACGTCTTTGCCCTGGCCGGCGGGTGTGGCTGTCATACGGCCGAAGGCGGGGCGGTCAATGCCGGCGGCCGGCCGCTCACCACCCCCTATGGCATCTTTTATGGAACAAATATCACGCCCGACGCAGAGCACGGGATCGGCACCTGGACCGATCAACAGATTATTGACGCGATTCGCCGAGGCGTCCGGCCCGATGGCTCGGTCATGAGTCCGGTCATGCCATACCCGGCTCTGAGCGGTATAAGCGACATGGATGTCGAAGCCCTCGTCGCCTATCTGCGTAGCCTGCCGCCTGTGGCTCGGACGAATCAGCCCCATGCGCTCTCGATCCCGTTTGCCGGGCTGGCCATGCGGGCGTGGCGCTGGCTGTTTTTTGAGCCGGTGCAGGCCCCGGCCAGTTCACCCCAGGGCGGAATTGAGCGCGGGGCGTACATCAGTCAGCATGTCGCCCACTGCCAGGAGTGCCATAGCCCACGGCGGTGGACCGGCACGCTTGACCCCTCACGCTATATGGCCGGCAATCCAGACGGGATTGATGGCAAGATCGCGCCCAACATCACCCCGGATGTCAAGACCGGGATTGGCGACTGGAGTGAGGACGAAATCGTGACCCTGTTGCGCAGCGGCTTTTTGCCCAACTTTGATACTGTCCAGGGCTTGATGGCGCTCGTGATTGAAGGCATCCCCGAAGGGGGCTACCAAGATATGAGCGACGCGGATGCCCGGGCTGTGGCCGGCTATTTCAAGAGCATTCCGGCGGTCGAACAGGTTATTGGACGCGAGAGACAGGGAAAGGAGGCAGATGGATGAAATGGATAGTCTTGACAGCAACCGTGCTGGCCGTGGCCTTGGCCACCCAGCGCCTTGGTGCCCACGGTGAACAGGCCCACAGTACCAAGAACCCGGACGATGCGGTGGCGGTGCGCATGTATCTGATGGAAAATGTGGGGGCCAACGCCAAGCAGCTCAAGGCCAGGCTGGACGCCGGACAGATCACAGACGCGGCGGTCTATGCCGGGGCGATTGCCCTCCATGCCAGCCAGATTCCACATCTGTTTCCTCCCGGCAGCGCCTCGGACTCCTCACGGGCCAAGCCTGAGATATGGCAGCGGTGGGACGCCTTTGTCCAATCCGCCCATGGCTTGCGGGATGCGGCTGAGGAGTTGGGCCACGCCGCCAGCCAAGACAGGGGGGAGGAGGCCAAGGCCAAGCTCAAGGCCGTCTTTGGCAGCTGCAAGGGCTGTCATGACAGTTTTCGCAAACCCGAAGAGTCCTGATGCAGACCCGGGCGGGGGGCTACTGATACAGTTCTGCGTTGTTCAACCTGCTGTCCGGCATCCGAATCTTTGGATATAGCGACGGCATGCCGCTGCGGCCAAGCAGCAGGAAATCGACCGGTACAAACGGCATGGAGACCTCCATGCCGATAAAGGCGCTGCGTTGGTCTTTGCCAAAGGCGAGGTTTGTGCCGAGCACTTCTTTTGGCAAAACGCCACGAATATCAAGATCCGTGCCCGAGGTACTGCCGGTCAGCTGAGGCAGGGCGCGCCAGCCCTGGTGGGCATGCTTTTCCTGGCTGCTCTTGAGCACGATGTCGGCCTCTTCCGCGCCCAAGGCTAAGCGGGCGAGCTGGCGGTCGCCGTGACGCGCCGCCCGGTCAAAACCTCTGGCCCGAAAATGCTGCCAAAATCGGTCCCAGGCCAAGCTTGGCACACCGTAGACCTTGGTGTGTGGACCGCTCTCGGTCGCCAGGTGCAGGGAAATCTTGCGATCGGTCAAGATAGTGATCCCCTCATCGCTGAGTTCAACATTGTCCCAGTCGCCATCCATCAGTTGGGGCTTGAGCCCCAAGCCGTGGGGACCGATGAGATCGTCGTGCTCCTTGAGAAAGGCTTTGCTGAGCTGGAGCCCTTGATTTTCCCAACGGCTCAACTCGCGGAGCTGTGGTGCCGCTTTTTTGGCCGCCCCGGTGTCTGGATAGCGTTCAGCCAGGGTCTGTAAGGCGGCCAGTTTATCGGCCCGGTGGGGCGTACTGTCCGCCTGCTGGAGGAGCGCCGCGGCGGCCTGTTCTTTGAGTTTCGGGATTTTGTCTTCCTGTCCAGCGAGGTGGTAGTAGTGCATCGCCCGATCCAGCTTGCCCTCGCGCTGGTAGGAGTTAGCCAGCAGATCATAGACCTGAGGCGTCCGTCGTTCGGGCGGGGTGTGATGCACATAGGTCTGCGCCTCACGAATGACATCCTGGCGCGAGACCGGGTTGCTGATCATCACCCGCCACAGTTTGGTGCCGACCTGAACCATTGACAGCACCCCGAATGTGGCCGCTCCAACCAGCCCCTCGGTCGCCACCTGGATACCGGCCACAGCAAAGTTGTCTTTGACAAAAGAGCTGCCCGGCATGACATACTTGAAGGTCTCGACCTGATGGTCCCATTTGGCATCTCGAACCCGTTGGTAGGGGTCCTCGGGCTGTTGGTCGGCCAGGGGTTCGAGGACCTGGAGCCGGGCTTCAACCTGACGCAACCCCGCCTGGGCCTGGTCTGATTCGTCATCGACCATCAGCGCGAGTTGGTAGTGGAAATTTGCGCCCCAGTAGTCGCCCTGCTCAAAGGCGGCTGTGGCTTTGTCAAGTTCTTCGTCCAAGAGGGCTTTTTGGCGGCGCGTTTCCAGGGCATTGATCTTTTTTTGGACCTCGGCCGCGCGTGGGTCGTGGGGAGCGCGGCGCAAAAACTGCTGGTACAGGACCAGGGCTTTGCGTTCGCGCGGACTGGGCGCGTCGCCCCGCCGTCTGAGGGACGAAATAACCCCCTGGGCAGAATAGGGGCTGGGACTGCGGGGAGCGCCGAGGAACACACTGCCGACATCAAAGGTTGACAGCACCCAGTTGAACATCCGTCCCAGACGACCGCGTTTTTCGTCTGCGAGCAGCGTATCGGCCCGGGCTAGGAGCTTGTCGGCAGGGTCGTCAAGTTCGGCGACGGCGACCTCCGGGGCGGCCCGGTGAGGGGAGTCCTCAGCCGTAGCCAGCGCCCTGACATAGGCGGTCAGGCCGGTCGGGTGCTGGCCGCCTCTCAGCAGCTCGACGTCATGCTGAGACAAGGCGCGGATGTGCTCTTCAACGGAGTGCGGGCCGGTCAGGTAGGCGTCAACAATGGCGTTGGCGACCTGCTTGCCAACCGCATCGGGAAAATAGCGGTCGGGCGGCAGGAGTGGAATAAACGGGTTGTAGTTGGGGTACACATCGGTCAGCCGATGCATCAAGGGATCGGAAAATTCCTGGGCCCGCACCGGACTCAACAGCCACAGGCCAATGAGGACACCGCTCAGACAGGTACGCAGTCGCATAGCTCCTCCCATCAGCCTTCAGCGTCCGAGCCGTCCGATTTTGGCCATATACGCCTCAAGGGCTTGGAGTTTACCCTTGGCTTGCAGCTTTTCGATCACCCCGTCCTGTTGGGCGACCTGGGCGTATTGACTCAGCGCGGCCCGGCCCAGCTCTTCAAACGTTGCGACCGAAAAGGACAGACCCTCGGGGTCGTTCTGGGATACATACTCTTCGGCCAGAGCGCTAAAGAAGTCGCCGAGTTCAATCAGGTAGCGGTAGCGATTTTTGCTCTCTGGATGTTTGTCAAGCAACTGGCGGTAGGCGACAATGACGCTCTCCGGGCCGTCTTGGAGTTGGTAGCGGTTCAGCTTCAGAAAGGTCACCTTGGCCGCCTCAACCCGCTCGGCCTCTTCCAAGGCCAGGGTTTCATACCGTGTGCCAGACAATTCCCGACTGAGTGCTCTCCAGTCTGCGGCCTGCTCGTCAAGAGCCTGGAGATAGACAACTGGGGTGGTGGCCGAGATAGGCCGCTGGGCCAGTTCCTGGAATTTGCTCAGTGTGGTAGCGGATTTAGCGGCCTCGTCTTTCAGCCGATGGTGCGTTTCGCTGATACTTTGATACTCTTCAAGGGCCTGCGGATAGGCGTGCAAGCCCTCATAGGCTCGTCCTCGGGTGAAGGCCACCAGGACCGGATAGGCACCTGGGTGCTTGGTTTGGTAATCGTCCAGACGTTTGAGGGTGGCTTTATACGCGTTTGCACCGGTCACGTCCTGGGGCAGCGGAAAACGATAGGTGTCGTTGGCCTCAGCGCGTTGAAACTCGGTGGTAATCTTGAGCAGATCTTCCTCGGTTTCGTACTGCGGGTTTCGGTCCGCGTCGGCGTTTTTCGACAGGCCGGGGATAAAATCACGAATTTCCGAGGCCGGGGAGCCAGCGGCTGGACTGGGGGACATGGACCGCGGCCGAAAAAAAGAACAGCTTGAGAGCAGCGGCAGGCAGAGCAGCACGGGCAGACATGAGGAAGAAGCAGCCTGCATCCACATCAACTTCCGGTATCGCATATCTCATCGGGCCCGGCCTGAGGACTACATGACCTAGCTTAATGCTCCGACCCAGAGGTGTCAAACTGCTGAGGTGTCGATCGGCGGCCTTGTCAGCCCTGGTTGGTTGCGGATACGATCCGACACCTCAGCCTTGCCGGAGTGGTGGAATTGGTAGACACACAGGACTTAAAATCCTGAGCGGGTCTCCCGCGTGCGGGTTCAAGTCCCGCCTCCGGCATCCGGTAGGATGGCCGGCTTTAGTAGCTTTGCCGGCGAAGGCCGAGCGCTTCTTCAATGAGGTGCGGTGGCAGGGGGTCGTAGTGATCGAATTCCATGCTGTGAGAGGCGCGGCCTTGGCTGATCGAACGCACGCTGGTGGCGTAGCCAAACATGCTTGCCAGGGGCACATGGGCTGTAATCGCGCGCTGGCTGCCACGCTCACCCAATTCGGTGACCTTGCCCCGCCGTGCCTGGAGGTCGCCCATGACCGTCCCGAGGTACTCTTCGGGCATGACTACCTCAACCTTCATGACCGGTTCGAGCAGGACCGGTTTGGCTTTTTTGACCGCTTCTTTCAGGCCCAGCGCGCCGGCCAAGTGGAAGGACATCTCTGAGGAGTCAACCTCATGGTAGCTCCCGTCGTATAAGGTCACCGTTGTATTGAGCAGCTGACAGCCGTAGCTGACCCCATTCTCCGCCGCCTCACGCACGCCTTTTTCCACTGCCGAAATGTATTCTTTGGGAATGGCACCGCCTTTAATGGCGTTGACAAAGACGAGTCCCTGGCCACCATTCGGCTCAATCTTGAAATATACATGCCCAAACTGGCCCCGGCCGCCCGACTGGCGCACATATCTGCCCTCGGCTTGAGCCGGACGGGTGATGGTCTCCCGGTAGGCGACCTGGGGCGCGCCGGTGTTGACGGCGACCTGAAACTCGCGGACCAGCCGGTCAAGGATGATTTCGAGATGCAATTCCCCCATGCCGGACAGCAAAGTTTGGCCGGTTTCGGTGTTGGTTTGTACAGTCAGGGTCGGGTCCTCGGACGACAGACGTTCGAGGGCTAGGCCGAGCTTTTCCGAGTCGGCCTTCGTCTTTGGCTCAACCGCTAGCGAGATGACCGGCTCGTGGAAGGTAATTGACTCTAACAGGACAGGCCGGTTGCGGTCGGCAATTGTATCGCCGGTGGTAAAGTTCCTGAGCCCGACCGCGGCAAAAATGCTGCCGGCTTCAGTGTGTTCAATATCTTCCTTTTTGTTGGCGTGCATACGCACGAGGCGGCCGACCCGCTCGGTCTGATCGGTGCGGGGATTAAAGATTTGCGCACCGGTTTTCAGGGTGCCGCTATACAGGCGAATAAACGTCAACTGACCCGAGTATGGATCATGGATGGTCTTAAAGGCCAAGCCGGCCCGGATGGTATCGGTGACCTGCCATTCGAGCGGCTCGCCTTTTGGCGTGTGACCCTCGACCGGTTTGGTCGGTGGGGGCAGATAGGACACGATGGCGTCTAACAGTGGCTGCACACCCTTATTGCGGAGCGCAGAGCCACACAAGACCGGAAAGATGTCCATCGCCCGGGTCTTGGTCGCAATGGCGCGCCCCAGCGCGTCTGCGCTCACCGCTTCACCGGCCAAGTATTGCTCAAGCAGACTATCGTCCGCGTCGGCCACCGCCTCAATCAGCTGCTCACGAGCGTGAGCCACCTCGTCTGCCATTGCGGCCGGGATGTCTTCCTCGTGAAAGCGTGCCCCCAGCGTGTCTTCTTCCCACACGATGACCTTGTGGCGCAGCAGATCGACCACTCCGCGAAACGTATCTTCGCTGCCGAACGGCAATTGCAAGAGGACTGGCTTGCCCCCCAGACGGCTCTTGATCTGCTCAACTACGCCGTGAAAATCTGCCCCAAGGCGGTCGAGCTTGTTGATGAAGACGAGGCGCGGGACCCCATATTTATCGGCTTGGTGCCAGACCGTCTCCGACTGTGGCTCCACCCCGCCGACCGCGCAGAAAACCACTACCGCCCCGTCGAGCACACGCAGACTGCGTTCGACCTCGGTCGTAAAGTCGACGTGGCCCGGGGTGTCGATGATGTTGATCTGGTGCTGGAGCCACTCACAGGTGATAGCCGCCGCGGTGATGGTAATGCCGCGCTCCCGTTCCTGGGGCATCCAGTCGGTAATCGTCGTTCCGTCGTGGACCTCGCCGATCTTATGCGAGAGGCCGGTGTAGTACAGGATACGTTCACTCACGGTGGTTTTCCCGCTGTCAACGTGGGCAACGATGCCTATATTGCGGGTGTTGTTCAGTGCGGCCGACATGTGCCTCTCCGTGCGAGGTCTGCAATGCCCACATGAAGAAAAGGAGATATGAGGAGGGGAGCGGGCTGGAGCACGGCTCTATGTATTTCGGTTGTTTCTTCTACCCATACACAAAAATATGGCTCTCTCCAATAGGGCGGATGACACCTGAGTGACAGAACAGGGAAGTTTTCGTTTCGGTTGGCTCTCCGACTAAATTTTATACTCTTTCAAGAGGTTGCGGGCGATGACCAGCTTTTGAATCTCACTCGTTCCCTCGCCGATGATCATCAGCGGGGCGTCACGGTAAAAACGCTCGACCGGAAACTCTTGGGTGTAACCATAGCCGCCCAGGACCCGCATGGCGTCTAGGGCGACTTCTTCACACGACTCCGAGGCGAACAGTTTGGCCATGCCGGCTTCCAAATCGCACCGCTCGCCGTTGTCTTTCTTCAGCGAGGCTTGGCGTACCAGCAGGCGGGAGGCCTCGATCTTGGTCGCCATTTCGGCCAACTTGAGTTGGATGGCTTGGTGTTCGCATATAGGCTTGCCAAAAGTCTCTCGTTGTTGGGCGTAGCGAATCGCCTCCTCAAACGCGGCCTGGGCCACCCCGACCGCGCGCGCCGCCACATTGATGCGACCGACCTCAAGGCCACCCATGACCTGTTTGAAGCCCTGGCCCTCTTGGCCGCCGATCAGGCTCGAGGCCGGGGTCGGAAAATCTTCAAACGCCAGCTCGCATGTATCAAGCCCCTTATAGCCGAGCTTTTTAATATCCCGGCTGACCGTCAAGCCCGGTGCCCCTTTCTCAACCGCCAACAGACTGATGCCGGTATAGGCCGGCTGAGCGCTGGGGTCGGTCTTGGCCGCTATGGCCAGAAGAGTGCCGTGGCGACCGTTGGTGACGAACATTTTGCTGCCGTTAATCAGATATTGGTCGCCGTGTTTCTCGGCCGTGGATTTGATGCGCTGCACATCGCTGCCGGCGTGCGGTTCGGTCAGGGCCAAGCCGCCGCGTTTTTCCCCGCTGGCCATACCTGGCAGCAGCTTGTGTCGCTGCTCCTCGGTCCCAAACCGGGCGATGATATGGGCGAACAGCAGGTGAGAGTTCAGAATCCCGGTCAGGCTCATCCACCCCCGACAGATTTCCTCGATAATCATCGCATAGGTCGAAAACGACAGACCGAGCCCGCCGTACTGGGTCGGGATAATCGCCCCAAACAGACCGAGTTGCTTCATTTTTTCGACCAGCTCATGCGGATATTCGTCGTTATGCTCCATCTCGCTGGCGACCGGTTTGACATCGCGCTCAACAAAACGGTGGATAGTGGACAGAATCTGTTGATCTTCTTCGTTCAGGGTTGCCACGCCCGCCATTGGTGTTTCCTTTCCCGTCTGTTCCACTCGACGGCCCAGACCCGGCCACTTCACCACCTCCGGTGCCGAAGATCAAGCCGGGACTCGGCCCCTGGCTACAGGTCGGGAAAGCGGATAATAAACAGGGAGCACGGAGCGCATCATGGCCCTCAGCCCGACCATGCAACTGTACCGCGATACCAAGCGGGAGTATCCCGACGCGATCGTCCTGCTGCGGTTGGGAGATTTCTACGAGATCTTTTTTGAGGATGCCCAAGAGGCGGCGGCGCTGCTCGACCTGACGCTCACCTCACGCGGGACCGGCCCGGGCCGGATTCCAATGTGTGGCGTGCCGCATCACACCGTACAGGGCTATATCGCGCGTTTGATTAGAGCTGGCCGCAAGGTCGCGATCTGCGATCAACTGGAGGACCCCAAGACTGCCAAAGGATTGGTCAAACGCGGCGTCACCCGGGTCGTGACCCCTTCGACCTTTGTCGAGAATGAGGACGACTCCAGCAGCCCGAGTGTGTTGGGCTTGGCCTGGGCGGGGAAGGTCTGGGGCTTGGCTTGGCTCGAGCCGGCAACCGGACTGTTTCAGTTTTGGGAGGTGGCGGGGGATGCGCTCACCGACGCCCTCAACCGGGTAGGGCCCAGCGAGATTGTCACCACCAAGAGCGGAGCTGCCTCACCCCTATTCAGCGCTGGCACTGGCCAGCGGCCCGAGCTTGTCGTCACCCGGCTCGACGACTGGCACGCTTCAGCCGAAGACAGCCGCAGCTGCATCCAGACCTTCTACGCGCTGGACTCGCTGCGGGCCTTGGAGATGAGCCCGGCCACAACCAGCGCGGTCGCCCTGGTGCTCCGCTTTCTGCAAGATCATATGCAGGTCGCCCTGCCGCATGTCAGGCTGCCCAGACGGCTCCAACAGGCCAGCGTCATGCAGCTCGGCGCGGTTGTTGAGCGTAGCCTCGAGATGTTCCGAACGGCCCACCCCGACAGCGGTGGCAAAACCCTGCTTGATGTCCTGGACGAGACCCTAACCCCGATGGGCAAGCGTCTGCTGCGCCGCTGGATGCGCAGCCCGTTGCTGTCTGTTGAAGAGATTCAGACCCGGCATGGGGCGGTTGAGGAGTTGGTCCAGCAGCCGGCCGTGCTCAACTCCCTGCGCCGCGCGCTGGCTCCGGTCCGTGACCTTGAGCGGCTGCTGGCGCGGTTCAGCGCCCAGGTAGCGACGCCCAAAGACACGGCGGGGCTGCGCGACTCGGTGGCCCAGCTGCCCGAACTGGTGCAAACGCTGAATTCGGCTGAGTCGGGGCTGTTGCGCATCCAGCGCGACCAGGTTGCGGTCGAGCTGGGTGACCTCCGGGCCCGCCTCGGTCGTGCGCTGGTCGATATCCCGCCGGTTCATACGCGCGACGGGGGGGTGTTCGCCGAGGGCTATAACGCGGAGCTGGACCGTCTGCGCTCGCTGTCGGCCGACGCCAAACAATGGCTGGCCGCGCTGCAGGCGCGTGAGGGCCAGCGGACCGGCATCACGAACCTCAAGATCGGCTATAACCGGGTCTTTGGCTATTTTCTTGAGGTGGCCAAGAGTCAGCTGTCGAAAGTCCCTCCAGACTACATGCGCAAGCAGAGCTTGACCAACGCCGAGCGTTTTGTCACCGCTGAACTCAAAGAGTATGAAGACCAGATCCTGAACGCTGAGGAGCGGGCGGTAACGCTCGAACAAGAGCTGTTCGGCCAGCTGTGCGGCGTGGTCTTAGACCGGCTGCGCGTGATCCAGGCCGTGGCCGTGGCCGTGGCCCAGCTCGACGTGCTGGCCTGCTTTGCCCAGGTAGCACTGCGCCAGCGCTATGTGCGGCCCGAGATGTGTGACGAGTCGATCCTGTCAATTACAGGTGGCCGCCATCCGGTGGTCGAGACCTTGCTGGAGCGCAAAAAGTTTGTCGAAAACGACCTGCTGGTCGATCGCAATGCGCATCAGTTGTTACTCCTGACCGCTCCGAATATGAGCGGCAAGTCGGTCTATCTGCGCCAAGCGGCGCTGATTGTGTTACTGGCCCAGATTGGATCTTTTGTCCCTGCCAGCGCGGCCCGGATCGGGATTGTCGATAGGATTTTCACCCGCATTGGGGCCTCGGACAACCTGGCCTTGGGCGAGAGTACCTTTGCCGTGGAAATGATTGAGGCCGCCCAGATTCTGAACTACGCCACCCCCCGCAGTCTGCTGGTGTTGGACGAGATTGGCCGCGGAACCTCGACCTCGGACGGATTATCGATCGCGCGGGCGATTATTGAGTTCCTGGTTGACCAAGACGGCCCGAGGCCGCGGACGCTGTTTGCGACCCATTTTCATGAGCTGACCGACTTACACCAGCTCCTGCCGGGCCTGGAGAACCGCACCTTTGCGGTCCGGGAGTGGAAGGGCGAAGTCGTCTTCCTGTACCAAGTCATTCCCGGTGCGGCCGATCAGTCCTACGGGATTCATGTGGCCAAACTGGCCGGACTGCCCCGCCCGGTGATCAGCCGCGCACAGGAGGTCCTTGAGGACCTTGAAGCCCGCGGTGTCCAGCTCGTCCGGCCGCGCAAACGCCCGCGGCCGGCCAAGTCTGGTGTGGCAGAGCCCAACCCCGGCCAGCTCGGTCTATTTGGCGGTGGACATGAGCCATGAGTCGGATTCAGCGCCTCGACCCACGAACGGTTGAGCAGATTCGGGCCGGTGAGGTCATTGAGCGGCCGGGCTCGGTCGTCAAAGAGCTGGTCGAAAACGCGATTGACGCCGGTGCCCAGACGGTCCGCGTCCAGATTGTGGAGGGCGGTAGCCGCGAGATGACGGTCCACGACGACGGCCAGGGCATGTCGCCCGAGGACATGCTGCTGGCCGTCCAGCGCCACACGACGAGTAAAATCCGCCGCAGCAGCGACCTGTTTGGGCTGTCCACCTTGGGGTTTCGAGGGGAAGCCCTGGCCAGTATTGCGGCAATATCGCGTCTGGAGATTGTGTCACGCACGGGCGATGCGCCAGAGGGAAGCTGTGTCCGCGTTGCCGGCAGCGAGCCGGCCGAATCCTCGCCCATCGCGGCCAGCCGGGGCACAACCGTCAGTGTTCGGCACCTCTTTTTTAATACGCCCCCGCGGCGGGCCTTCCTCAAGTCGCCGGTCGCCGAGGGTAATTATATTGAGGATGTCCTGATTGGACTGGCACTGTCTCGGCCCGAGTTGCGATTTGTTTTCAGTCGGGATGGAAAGCTCGTCTTTGACGCCTTGCCGCACAGCGGACCACAGGCGCTGCGTCTGCGGGCAGAAGCCGTCCTGGGAGACCTGTGGTCGGCCAGCCTCATGTTGACCGACCACGGGATGGAGGACACCGCAGTCCGGCTGCGCGGCATCCTCGGACCACCCGACCACACCAAAAACACCCGCACCGGCCAGTACTTGTATGTCAATGGCCGCCAAGTCAAAAGCCAGCCGCTGTCTTCTGCCCTGAGCCGCGCTTACGGCGAACTGCTGCCGGCCAAACGTTTTCCGGTCGGCGTGCTGTTTGTGGCCGTTTCGCCGCGCGAGGTCGACGTCAATGTGCATCCAACCAAGCGTGAGGTAAAGTTTCAGGATGAACAGGCGGTGTTGGAGGCGCTGGTCCGCCAAGTTCGCCGTACGCTCGACCGGGCCAATCTGTTTAAGCGCCTGGATCTACCAGCCCCACCCGCCGCATCCGGGACGCTGAGCGACGAGAGTCCGATCCCGGACTATTCTTCCCTACCCCGCCCCCCGCAGCCTTCAACACCGGTCGCGCCCTCCCGGCCACCGCGCCAAGCCGCACTCCGTGTGGCACCCCAGGTCCGGGAAGCCACTCCTCTTTCCCTCTCGTCCCCCGCCGCGGGAGCCGAGCCGGCCCAGCCCGAACTTTTGCCGCGCCCCCAGGACCCGGCTTTTCGAGTGCTTGGCCAGAGCCACGAACTGTTTATCCTGGTTGAGGTAGAAGCCGAGTTGTGGCTGGTGGATCAGCACGCGGCCCATGAGCGGGTGGTGTATGAGCAGGTGCTGGCCAGCTTACGCACCGGCAGGGGCGAGTCACAGGCGTTGCTCCTGCCGGTCATGTTTGAGCTTGACGCCTCGGCCCGGACCGCCCTGGACGAGCTGCACACCTACTTGGCCCGCGTCGGTTTTGATATTCGGCCGTTTGGCGGCAAGACCTATCAGGTCCAAGCCACCCCACCGTATTTTCGTCCGGCTGACACCCCAGAGCTGATTGTTGAGCTCGCTCAAGCCCGCGCCGATGGCCGGTCTGAGGACTCGGTTGCGGCCAAACAGGCAGACTTGGCGGCGCGGGTCGCCTGCAAGGTCAAATCGGTCAAAGCCGGCCAAACGCTGACGCCCGAGTCGATGAAGGCCCTGCTGAGATCTTTGCTGGCCTGCCAATCGCCCTTTACCTGCCCGCACGGCCGGCCGACAATGGTCCGCATGTCGATCAAGCAACTGGAAGGACAGTTTGATCGGCGCTAGGGTGGTTGGGATGCAAATCGGAACCGTTGCGCTCAACTCCAACCTGTGCCTCGCCCCGCTGGCCGGGTATACCACCCTGGCTTTCCGGCTGTGTATGCGTGAGTTGGGCGGCTTTGGCTTGGCCACGACCGAGCTGATACATGCACGGGCCTTCCTGGAAAAGCAGCCCAAGGCGTTTGCCCTGGCTGAGACACGCGCCGAGGACGCCCCGCTAAGCGCCCAGCTGTTCGGCCCGGTTGCCGAAGAGGTCCGTGACGCTGCCCTGCAGCTGCAAGAGCGGGGGGCCGACCTGATTGATATCAATATGGGCTGCCCGGTCGAGAAGGTGGTCAAAATCGGAGCGGGGGCGGCGATGCTCAAAGATCCGAGGCGAACCGCACGGTTTATCGAGACTATCACCAGAGCGGTTACGATTCCGGTCACCGTCAAAACACGGCTCGGCTGGGACGCGACGCGGCTCGACGCGGCCCTTGTTGCGCCGCTTCTGGCAGACGCGGGGGTTGCGGCGTTGACGATTCACGGCCGGACCCGGGCCGGCGCATTTGGCGGCAGCGTTGATGTGGCCGGCATTCGCCGGGTGGTCGAATCGGTCCGCTCCATCCCGGTGTTTGGCAACGGAGATATCTGTGATGTGGCAACGGCCGGGCGTATGCTCAACGAAACGGACTGTGCCGGAGTGGCCATCGGCCGGGCCGCGGTGGCCAACCCGTGGGTCTTTCACCAGATCCGGGCCGGCTTGCACAATACCCCGCCGCCCGCCCCCAGCCTTGAAGAACGCATCGCCTTTATGACCCGTCATTTTCTCCGCAGCGTTGAACTGCGCGGAGAAAAGCTGGCCTGTCTCCAGTTTCGGAAGGTGATTGACTACTACGCCCGGTCTTTTGGGCCGTGTAAATCCTTCCGTTTGGCGATGAAAGAGTTGAGCAGTGTCGGACAGTACCACGAGCTAGTTGGCCGCTTCTTGGCCTTTCGTTGCCAGCCCGGCGGCTGGGAGCGGGTCGCCCCGGTACAAGCTGGCAGTCGGCTAAGCCCGGGTGGTCGGTGACGAGCGGATGCGTCGTATTGTCCCCGCCCGGGTCTGGCTGTCCCTCCTGGTCCTGGCGCTCATCGCCCCATCCCGTCCGGTCCAAGCCGACGGCTCCGCAGCTCGCGCCTACTGGGATGTGCACGTCCAACTCAGCCTCACGGCAGCGGCACCCGGCACCCATATCAAAATGCTCCTGCCGCTGTCCGACGGCCGTCAGAGCATTGTCTCGCGGCGTACACACACCCCCAGAGTCCGGTACTGGGAAGAGACCGACGAGGTCAACCTGTGGGGCCATTGGCGGGTCACGGACAGACCGCCCGCGCCCCGGTACATTCGCTACGCCTACACCGTGCAGATCAGCGAGGTCCGGACTGTGCTGCCCCGGCACGCTTTTCCATTCCAGACGGTCGCCGCTGAGTCGTTGCCCTATCTGGCCGCGTCTGAGATGATTCAGAGCAATATGCCCCAGATTCAGCAACAGGCCTGGCGTGTCGTCCACCACGCCCAGCGTCTCGACCACGCGCTCGAGGCTTTGTACGACTATATTGCCGACTTTGGTCCGCCGTCCGCTTCCGAAACCGCCAACGACGCCTTGGCCGTCCTCAACGCCGAGCGGGGCGGCCGGGCCGGCAAGGCGCGGGCCCTGGTGGCCGTCCTGCGGGCGGTTGGCATTCCGGCCCGGGTGGTCGGCGGGATTCGACTCGGCGATGTCGGGCAGGCGCGCACAACGATATATTGGGCTGAGGCGTTTGTTGGTCGGAGTTGGATTCCGGTCGATCCGGCCGGTGGCTATCTTGGCTGGTTGCCAAATACCTATCTGGCTCTCTACCGTAACGATCTGCCGCTGTTGGTCCACACCCGGCAGGGGTCGGTGGACTACCGCTTTGTCATTCAGCGCCTGACCCGCAGCGCTGCCCTGGCCACAGACACGGCCCCTCAACCGGATGGCTTGCACGGCCACGATCAATGTTGGACGGCAACCGCCTCTGTTGACCGAGCACGGGCCTCGGTCGTATTGATCCACGAAAGTCCGCTGCCAGACCATGTCCTCCAGCCGCTGTTGGCCCGAGCCCGGGCGGCCGGTGTCAACGCCTCGGTCTTCACCACCCTGGATGGCTCCCGTGCCTTCCGCCAGGACTGCCTGCGAACCATTCTCGAAGTTCACCGCACACTCCTGCGTGAGGCGAACCTGGTCCTGCTCACGACCCGCGACGCGGCTGGGCTCTACGCCCTGCTTGACCAGGCTCGATTCGAGGATGGGCTGCCCAACACCCGTCTGGTCATAGCCAGCGGCGTGGCCCGGCCAGTCAGGAAGGTCTTTGCGGCGCTGATAGACCGCGTGCTTGAACCGGCCTCGGTGGTGTTGCTGCCCCATCAGCCGGACCCCAGCCATGTGTGGGAGACCAGCCTGGCCGACCTCGCGCTCTCCCGCCCCTCGCCTCAAGGCGACGCTGAGCTGAGCTGGTGGCGGGCCCGGGTGGTCAGCGTGTGGCAGCACGCCATCCGAGCCGAGGTCTCGCTGCTGGCGCTGAACGCCATGCTGGTGCTGCCCGTCATTGCTTTTTTCCTGGTCATTGGGCGCAATCTCATCGGTGTAGAGACGTTTGGGTTTTTTGCCCCCATGCTGCTCGCCCTGGCTTTTCTGACAACCGGTCTGGGCTGGGGCCTGCTGATCTTCGGCGCTATTATCGGTATCGGTGGCGGCCTGCGCCTAGCCCTGCAAGGGCTCCGGCTGCACCTCGTTGCGCGGGTGGCGATCCTGATTGCGGTGGTAGCGGTGAGCACGGCCGGACTGACCCTCGTCGGCGCTCAGCTGGGCCTTGGGGCACTGCTGCATGTCGGGATTTTCCCCGTGGTCATTCTTGCCAATATGATAGAAAATTTCAGCAATACCCAGTTGGAGCGCGGCACTCGGGAAGCGCTGCGGCTGGCCGCCAATACCCTGCTGGTGGCTCTGGTGTCGTATGTGTGTATTGAGAACACCGATCTGAAGCCGCTGTTGCTGGCCTTTCCCGATCTGTTACTCGTCATCATCGGGCTGGAGCTTGCGGTCGGCTGTTGGCGCGGCCTGCGCCTGATCGAATATCTGCGTTTTGCCCGTGTACTGCACCGCGCCGCGGCCCCAGACCGCAGCTAGACCGGGACATACCCCAATGTTGCGGCAGCTACGCAGCGTGTCCCGGGAATTTCTTGGTCTGAACCGGCGAGACCGCGACTTGGTCGCCCGCTATAATCCGCGCCGCCTGGCCCATGCAACTATCCACAAGTTGCACACCAAGAAATGCTTGCGGGCGTGCGACATTCCGGTTGCCGAGACGTTGGCGGTGTATCGTTTTCAGCACGATATCAAGCAGTTTGCCAATCACGCGGCCGCTTGGCAGGATTTTGTGATCAAACCCGCCCAGGGCACGGGCGGAGGAGGGGTGATCGTCGTTGCCGGCCGTCAGGACGAGGCGTTGGTGAGCTTGGGAGGCAGAACACTCAGTGTGCGGACGCTGGAGAACCACCTGTCCGATATCCTGAGCGGCGTCTATTCGCTCAACCACCGCTATGACGAGGCCTTTGTCGAACGCCGTCTGCGGGCACACCCGAGCCTGGCCCGGCTCAGCTTCCAGGGCTTGCCCGATATCCGGGTCATTGTGTTTCGGGGCATCCCGCTGATGGCCATGCTGCGCCTGGCAACCCGCCGGTCTCAGGGCCGGGCCAATCTGGACAACGGCGGCCTCGGCCTTGGTATCGACCTGGTCAGCGGGGTGACCAGCGGGGCTATTGCGAGACGATGTTGGGTGGGAGAGCACCCCGATACGGGGCTTGGGCTGAGCGGCGTCCAGGTCCCGGAGTGGGACGGGCTGGTGCGTGTTGCCACCCGCTGCGCGGATGCAACCGGCGTCAAATACCTGGGCGTTGATGTAGTGCTTGATGTGGACCGCGGCCCGTGTGTGCTGGAGTTGAACGCCCGGCCCGGCCTCCTCATCCAGCTCGCCAATCGGCGCGGCTTGCGGCCCTTGATCGAGGCAGTTGAGCGGAGCGCACCTCAGAATCTGTCGGTAGCCGAGCGGGTCGCCTTTGGCCAAGCCCTGTACGCCCGGGCTAGGGAATCTTCGCTAAGGCCTCTTCAGTCATGATCCCGTCGGTATTCGTAAGCGTGGCGCAGGAGTTTTTGGACAGCCTCGGCTTTGGATTCGAGATCATCTTTCCTCAGGCGGATATCATAGTGTTTTCTCCCGTACTTCCAAAGGTCAAGTTCAGCACCCTGTATGGTCTGGCGGAATTCGTCTGTATCCGGCAATTTGACCTTCAGGAGGAGATACTCCTTCCGTGGCGTAATCCTCACGAACGAATACGATCGACCATTCTTTTCGAGTACGATGGAGCTTCGACCGTATTTCGGCTTCAGTTCAGGATCGAGTTCACACGCGCTCTTCAACACCCGATCGGCCAAAGCGAGCGTCTCCCCCGTTTCCCGCTGCTCCCAATAGGCCCGGGTGGCTGGCGCTGCCTCGGCGTCTTCATCATCGTCAATAAGCCCGCGTTCCAATTCGTCCATCACCCTGGTGAACACCAGGGTGATGGAGTCGCCGACCCGGAGTGCCCGCATCTGGAGGGCGATCAGCGGCAACGTGCCGTTGAAGAGCGCAATCACGTTGAGGAAGCGGCTCGTAATATCTTCGGCCACGATCACTGCGACGTGCTCATACTGTGGATAGCGTTTTTTCTCGATATCCCAGTACTCAATGGTCCTGATGATGTGGGACTCGTCTGTTGCCCCAAGCTGAATTTCCACCTCGTACCGCCGATCGGTCTCGGTATCTTGGAGGAGCAGATCGAGCCTCCCGGCACGAGGCTGTCTCCGTTCCCTATCCCGCAACTCCAGATCGCCTAAGCCGAGGATTGCAGGGTCGTCGGCGATAAGATTCTGTACCCATCTCTCGTCAAGTTCCGGGTGGCCCTTGATGGAAAAGGGCTCCGATTTCAGGTAGTTCATACCGTCCCTATACCATAATGCCCCCGCCTCAACAAAACGGCCGGGCGCGGTCTTGACATCTGGCCATTCTACGGTCATAGTATGCGTCAAGTCTACGCAAACCCCCGGGGAGGGAATATGCACCCTATCTACGGCGGGGAAAAGACCCCGCAAGAACTCTACGACCATCTGTCGCAGCTTGACAGCGCATACACGCCCGCGGCCTGTGCCGAATATGCGGACTGGATTCACGACATCAACCACCTCAAGCAGGAGCACAACGCGGTCATCCTGGCCCATAACTATCAGCGGCCCGAAATTTTCGAGGTGGCCGACTTTATCGGCGACTCGCTCGAACTCGCTCGTCAGGCCAAAAAAGTCGAGTCCGACCAAATTGTGTTCTGCGGTGTGCATTTTATGGCTGAGACGGCCAAGGTCGTAAACCCGGAGCGCACAATTCTGCTGCCCGACCTGAAGGCCGGCTGCTCCTTGGCCGAGAGTATCACCGGCGAGGCGCTGGCCGAGCGCAAGCACGAACTGCGCACGGTCTATCCCGACCTCCAGACCATCTGTTATGTCAACACCACCGCGGACGTGAAAGCCGAGTGTGACGCTTGCTGTACCTCGGCCAACGCGGTGCAGATCGTCGAGTCCCTCGACACCGAACACATCCTGTTTGTCCCGGACGAGAATCTGGCCCGCTATGTGCAGACCCAGACCACCAAAACCATCCTGTCCTGGGAGGGCAACTGTTATGTCCACCACCAGATCACCCCCCAGCACATTCTGTCGGTGCGTGACAAGCTGCCCCATGTCAAAGTCCTGGTGCATCCCGAGTGTCGGGAAGATGTGATTCGGCTGGCCGACGCGGTGCTGTCAACCAGCGCCATGGTGCGCTATGCCAAAGACAGTCCGGCCGAGGAGTTTCTGATCGTCACCGAGTGTGGTCTGTCCGACCGGCTGCTGCTCGAAATTCCCGAAAAGAAGTTCTACAAGAGCTGCCAGCTGTGCCACTACATGAAGATGATTACCCTCGACGGCGTGCGTGACTCCCTGCGGGTGCAGCGCTACGAGATTACCCTGGACGAGGATATCCGGGTGGCCGCCGAACGGGCGATCGACCGCATGTTGGAGTTGAGTGCCTAAGCTACATTCTCTTGTTGATGTTGCCGGGCCGGGTGTCGCGCGAACGCCAGCGGACCCGACCGCGTCCCACTCCCCCCGGGTAGCGGTTGATGCCGTCCTGTTCACTATCACCGACGGCCGGTTGCAAACCCTGCTGGTCAATATCAAAACCGGCCTGTTTGTCGGTCGCTGGGCCTTTCCCGGCGGCTTGGTCGAACTCGGCGAGTCGTTGGGCGAGGCAGCCTACCGTGAGTTGTACGAGAAGACCGGGGTTCGAGACCTGTATCTTGAGCAGCTCTTTACTTTTGGCGATGCCCGCCGGGACCCAACTTGGCACACCGTGGCGGTGGCCTACTTTGCCCTGGTACCCTCTGTTGACCGCGGATTGAAACGGGGTGACAAGTACGCCGGTATTGACTGGTTTCCGGTCCACGACCTGCCGCGCTTGGCCTATGACCACAGCGTGATTGCCGCCTACGCCCTCAAACGCCTCCAGGCCAAGCTGGGCTATACGAATATCGTCTACAGCCTGCTGCCCGGGGAGTTCACCCTGCGCGAAATCCAGGCGATCTACGAGGTGATCCTGAACCACCCCTTGGACCGGCGAAATTTCCGGCGGAAGATTCTGGCCTCGGGGCTGCTCAAACCCCTGCCCAAAACCCGCCACGGTGCCCATCGGCCGGCTGGCCTGTACAGTTTCACCCAGCGCCGCCCGATGAATGTGGGCATCTTGTGAGCCGGATGGGGGAGGCAAGGCCGTGCGCGTATGCTAGCCTGGGGTGTAAATGTGAGCCTACTTCTGTGTTTCACCTTTCCCTGTTCAGGAGAACCCGTATGCGGAAACACCTGATTCTGGCTTGCCTCGTCACCCTGAGCCCGAGCGCTCTGAGTTGGGCCGAATCCTCACCAGCCGAATCCCCACCGGCCAAGCTGGGCTCCCCAGCCTCACCGGCGACGCTGCCCCCAGACCTCTTCACCGGCAAGCTCCGTCAAGCCTACCAAGTCGCGGCAGACCTGCCCGAGGTCCTGGCCGAACTCAACTGTCACTGTGGCTGCGACACGTCCCAAGGCCACCGCAATCTTTTGGACTGCTTTCGTGACGACCATGCGGCCGGTTGACCGCACTGTGTGAGCGAGGCGCTGGACGCGCACTCTCTGTTTATGATGGGCACTCCCCCGGACCAGATTTACGATTTTATTGAGCAGCGCTACGGGCCGCAGCCCTAGTTGGTGGCGCGTGGCTTGAGGTCCTGCGCCAGCTCGAGCAGGTGGCCGTCGGGGTCCCGCACATAGGCCGTGCGCTGGCCCCACGGACGAGTTGTCGGCGGCGTAGCTGCCGCGGCACCTTTTTCGGTCAGTTCCGCATAGGCGGCGTCAACATCCGCGACCTTGAAACCGAGCTCAAATCCGGCGGCATCCGCAGCCGGCTTGGTCAGGCCAGAACCCAGCGCCTGAGCCATCGCCGGCCGGGTATAAAAGCCGAGCCGGGTCGTGCCCGTGTCCAGTTGGGCATACGCGCCCGAGCGGTGGCCTAGGCGCAAGCCCAACACCTGGGTGTAGAAGCTGAGCGTGCGCTCAAGGTCATCAACGATCAGGATCACATAGTCGGGGGCGGTCAGTTGCAGAGCCACCAGAGCCTCCTTGCCGCTCTATGCTGCCATCTGGCCCGGGGCGCTGCAAGGCAGAGTGGCCCGGACGCCGGGTGAGGCGAGCCGGGGGATGTCATGCCTGGTGAGCCGCCCACGGTCGTGCTATTATCGTGCCCACTCTGACCAAATCTGGACGAGAGGCGGCCAACCAAGGGGGGCGATGATGGCTGGGTCACAGCGCGATCGAATTTTTGCCGGGCTGGCGATTGGTTTCTGGTTACTGGCAATTTCAAATTTTTCCAAGCCTTTTCAGTTCTCTGAGCAGAGCGGCTTTGTGTTGTTCGGGACCCGGCTGGCGGGCAGCGAGAATGTGATATGGAGTCTCGTCTTTGGTGCTTATCTGGTGGTGTATGGCTTGGGCCTCTGGTACAGGAAGCGCTTTGTCGTCGGCATGGCGCACGCCTACGCCCTGTATGTCGTCCTGAACCTGTTCCTGTTCTGGAGCAAAGAACTGGAGCAGAACCCGCGGCCGGACGGCGGGGACGTCCTGTTTGGGGTGCTGTACTCCCTGGTCGCGGTCGGGGTGTCGCTCGGCTCTGCCGTCCTGCTGAGTATACACAGGAAGGAGTTGTCGTGGTGATTCGTGCCGGAGCCATCGGTCGGGGCGGCGGGTCAGCCGCGCTGCACCAACTCAACGATATTGCCGTCGGGGTCTTTGAGCATGGCGACGCGGACCCCGGGCCGAAACTCGGTTTCGGGAATGGTGAACTCCACCCCCTTGTCTTTCAACTCGCTACACATGGTGCTGATGTCCTTGATCACAAAGGTGATGTAGCGAAACCCGAGCTGTTGCTCTAAGCCGATGGTCCCGGCCGGCGGAACGGCCTTGGGGTCAATAAGCTTGATGTCGCTGTTGCCGAAGTGGAGCCGATGCAGGGTACCGAATGGGGTGGGCAACTCTTCACTCTTTTCCAAGCCGAGCAGGCCCTGGTAAAAGTCCAGGCTCTTGTTGATGTCGCTGACAACGATACCGAGGTCAACCGAATCTTTGGCTGGATGCAGTGGCATAGACACTCCTTAAAAATGGGGGATTGGGCTTAGCCGCGTGGACCGCTGCGTTCGATGAGTTCAATTTTGTAGCCGTTGGGGTCTTCCACAAAGGCAATGACCGCACCGCCGTGCATCATCGGGCCGGCTTCGCGGACGACTTTGACGCCTTGTTCCTTGAGTGCTGCGCACTTCTCATAAATGCCATCAACGCCGATGGCCAGATGCCCAAAGGCGTTGCCCTGATCATAACTCGAGGTGTCCCAGTTGTGGGTTAACTCGATGACCGCGTTGTCTTTTTCATCGCCATAGCCCACAAAGGCCAGGGTGAACTTTCCGCCTGGGTAGTCCTGTTTGCGCAGCAGTTTCATGCCGAGGGATTCGGTGTAGAACCTGATCGACTCGTCCATGTTGTTGACCCGGATCATGGTGTGCAAAAGTTGCATAGCCGTCCTCCTTCATGCGGATGTTGCTCATGTGTTGACACGGCCAATTTACGAATTTCGTGCCAATCATGCAACGGGGCCGGGTGCAGAAAAAAGACGGCCGCGCCTCAGCGCCCTTCACCAAGGAAGCGCACAATGGCGGCTTTCAGTTGGGCCGCGTCGTCTTCGGCCAGATTGGCCTCACACATGGGAAACAGGTCGCGTTCTTCGCTGCGGACATGGCGTCGAAGGATCTGGCCAAACGCCTTGAGCCGAGCGGGGAGGCTGGGCCGGTCGGCCTGCTCAAGTGCTTGGACGGAGTGGCGCATTTCCGCATGTTCGGCGAGCAGCCTGTCAAGCAGGGACATGGTGGGGGGCAGCGTCCTACGGATGAGCGGAAACAGGGTCTCCTCTTCGGCCTGAAAGTGGGTGGTCAGCCTGGTATGGAAAAAGCGGATGGTGTCCTGAGCTTGGGCTTGCGGGCTATCTGGCTGCCGGGTGGGCGGCAAGCCCTGAAGCAGACGAAAGGCGAGCAGCAGGGCGGCGTGATGCTCACGCGACAGCGGAATGAGGCTGGGGTGACGTTTGGCCATATTACACATCGACCTCTTCAACCTTTGGGGCGCGGTCCATGATAAAGGTAAAGCGGGGCTGGACCTCTCTGCCCATCAGGGTTTGAATGGCCGTGTCCGTCCGCTCGGCATCTGCAATCGTCACCTGAAGGAGGGTGCGTGAGCGCGGATCGAGCGTGGTTTCTTTGAGGGTGGCGGGATTCATCTCGCCTAAACCCTTGAAGCGCTGGATGTAGGCTTGTCGGGCCTTCCCGTTCTGCCCAGCGAGAATATGGTCTTTGTGGGCCTCGTCGCTGGCCCACCTGATCTCTCTGCCGATTTCAATTTTGTACAGCGGCGGCTGGGCAATATACACATAGCCGTGTCGGATCAGCTCCGGCAGGTGACGGTAAAAGAAGGTCAGCAGCAGGGTGCAGATGTGGTTGCCGTCTGAGTCGGCGTCCATCAGCAGACAGACCTTGTGGTAGCGCAGCCTGGACACATCGCAGGCGCTGCCGACCCCACAGCCGAGGGCCGAGACAATATCCCCCAGTTCTTTGTTGGTCAGCACTTTTTTGAGTGTCGCCTGCTCGGTGTTGAGCACTTTGCCGCGCAGCGGCAGGATGGCCTGGGTACGGCGGTCGCGGCCCTGTTTGGCCGAGCCGCCGGCCGAGTCGCCCTCAACGATGAACAGCTCACTCACTGCCGGGTTGGTGGATGAGCAGTCGGCCAGTTTGCCCGGCAGGTTGAGGCGGTGGGAAACCGAACGCTTGCTGCGGACGGTCTCCAGGGCGGCCCGCGAGGCGGTGCGGGCGCGGACGGCCAGAATAACCCGCTGGGCAATTGACTGGGCTTGGCTGCGATTGTGGAGCAGGAAATTTTCGAGTCCGATGCGGATCAGGCCGTCGATTTGGGCGCTGACCTCGGGGTTGCCGAGCTTTTCTTTGGTCTGGCCCTGAAACTGGGGCTGTTTCAGGTACAGGCTCAGAAGGGCGACCATGCCCTCTCGGGTGTCCTCGGCGCTCAGGCTCAGCCCTTTGGGCAGCATCTCGTTCACCTGTAGATAATTCCGCACGGCTTTCACAATCCCGGCCTTCAGGCCGTTTTCGTGCGTCCCGCCAAATGGAGTCGGAATCCCGTTGACAAAGGTGTACAGCCGTTCGTCGGGTGAGTCGGTCCAGGTCAGGATACACTCACACACCGGATCATCCGAGCGTTCCAGGTGAAAGACCTCGGGAATAACGGCTTTCTTGTTATCGGCGCTCAAGAGTTTGGCCAGATAGGCTTTCAGGCCGTCCTTGTACTGATAGCGGGTGGTGTGGCCGCTGAGCTCGTTGCGGAAAGTCAGGCTGAGACCCTTGTGCAGGTAGGCTTTGGTTTCCAGCCGATCAGCGATCAGTTCTGGTTGGAGGCGGATTGATGGGAAGATGTCGGTGTCGGGATGGAAGCTGATTATCGTACCGCTGCCGCGCAGCCCGCCGTTGGGTGGCAGCCGGGTGAGTTGGCTGGTAGCCCGCCCCCGGGAAAAGGTCTGCTGCCATTCGGCCCCGCCGCGTTTGACGCGAGCGATGAGTCGGTCGGACAGGGCGGTGACAACCGAGGCCCCGACCCCATGCAGGCCGCCCGAGTGCGAGTAGTTCAAGCCCTCAAACTTGCCCCCGGCGTGCAGGGTGGTCAGGATAAGTTCCAGGGCTGATTTCTTGAACTTGGGATGGATATCGACTGGGATGCCCCGACCGTTATCGCTGACGGTGACGGTCGCCCCGTCTTCGTGCAGCCGGACTTCGATGCGGCTGGCATAGCCGTTCATGGCCTCGTCCACGGCGTTATCCAGCAGCTCCCACACCAAGTGGTGCAGCCCGGCACTATCAACCCCGCCGATATACATGCCGGGCCGTTTGCGGACCGGCTCCAGCCCTTCCAGCACCGTAATGTCTTTGGCCGTGTAACTATTGTGCGTTGCCATAGCCTTCCTCCTCATCCACCCCCCCCCCCACACTGGCCAGCGCCATGCGTTTGACCACGCGCTGCCCTTTGCCCGCCCGTTGACCGAGCGGAATATCTTTTGAGCGGAGCTGTCGCCGCCGGCCGTCGGAACCCAACACCGTCACCCCGGCACCCGGTGGTGTGGTGACTGCGCCGATACAACGGTCGGCCTTATCCAGCCGCATGAGGAGCACCCCCCGACCGGCCCCGGACAGCTCTGAGACATCTTCGACCGGGAAGGCCAGCAGATGCCCGGCCCGGGTGGCGCACACGGCCCGGGCGTGACGGGCCGGGGTGACGGAGACGACCTCGTCCCCGTCCGTGAGGCGAGCGATTTTCCGGCCGTTCCGCGTGGTCTCTTCAAGATTGGGACGAAAGCGAAAGCCCAGACCCCGGGCCGTGGCCAGCAGATAGGGTGGGCCGGGCTCAGGGCCGCCTTGGGGCATGGTCTCAGACGGCTCGGGCTGGCCGTTTGCGGACGGCGATCCCTTGCTGGTCGGGGCCGGCTCATCGCTAACCAGATATGTGGTGACAATTTTTTCCCGGTCCTGAAAATGAAACACAGTCTGGATCGGTTCACCATAGCCGGTCGAGGCTGGTACGTCATGAATTTTGAGGACATACAGGCCGCCCTTATTGGTGAAAAAAGCCAGCCGGTCGCGGGTTGTGCCGGTCAAAATCATCTGAATACCATCGCCCTCGCGCAGACGGGTGCTGCTCGGGTCCTTGAGTTCGCGCACGCGTTTGAGCCAGCCGTCACGGCTGAGGACGACTGTGGTCTCCTCGTGGACGATATAGGCTTCGGGATCATAGCTGAGTTCTTCGCCGGCCCGCAGCGCACTCCGCCGTTTATCGCCGTAGCGTTTGCTCAACTCGCGCAGCTCGTTCCCAATCACCGCCCAGCGTTTGGTTTCGTCGGCGAGCAGGCCGCGCAACTCGGTGACCCGTTTTTCTTTGTCGGCTTGCTCGGTCTGGATCTTGTCAATTTCCAGCCGCGCCAGTTGATACAGGCGGATTTCGAGAATCGCCTCTGCCTGCGCTTCGTCAAGCCCAAAGCCGGCCATGAGTTTGCGGCCGGCGTCCTGGCGTGACTGCGCGGTCCGAATGGTGTGAATCACCGTATCCAGCCGGTCGGCAATCAGGGCTAAGCCGGCCAGGATGTGCAAACGGGTCTCCAACTCGGCCAGCTCATGGGCAAAGCGTTTGGTGACGACCTCAAGCCGAAAGTCCAGAAAATGCCGACACAGGGCTTTGAGTGTGGCCCTGAGCGGCTGGCCGACCGCGGGGTTGGCGGTTGGGACCAGGCAGGTCAGGTTGACCGGGTACGAGATCTGGAGCGGCGTATGGCGACACAGATAGGCCAGGGCTAGCTCTTCAGAGTTGTCGCCCTTGAGTTCCAGCACAATCCGAATATCGTCGGTTGACTCGTCCCGCACATCGAGAATCTGGGGGACCTTGCGCTCGATCACCAGTTCGGCGATCTTTTCAACCAACTGGGCTTTGTTGACGGTGTAGGGCAGGGAGGTAATCACAACTTGGCGCTTGCCGCGCGGCAGCGCTTCCACCTGCCACTCGCCCCGCAGCTTGAGCGTACCCTGGCCGGTTTCGTAGAGTTGGCGCAAGTCGTTTTTCGAGGTCAGAATTTCTCCTCCGGTCGGGAAGTCCGGGCCTTTGATCGAGCGCAGCAGGCCGGCGGTACTGATGTCCGGGTCGGCCAGCAGGGCCAGCAGGGCTTTGACGACCTCATGAAAATTATGCGGCGGGATAGTGGTGGCCATGCCGACGGCGATACCGCTAGCCCCGTTCAGCAGCAGTTGGGGGATGGCGGAGGGCAGCACGACCGGCTCATCAACCGTAGCGTCGTAGTTTGGCCGGTAGGGGATCGTCTGGCCCCGCAGGTCCCGAAACAACTCTTCGGCCAACGGGTCCAGCTTGGCCTCGGTATAGCGCATGGCCGCGGCGTTATCGCCGTCCAGCGAGCCAAAATTGCCCTCGCCATGCACCAGCGGATAGCGCATTGAGAAGGGCTGGGCCAGGCGGACCATAGCGTCATAGGCGGCTTGGTCGCCGTGGGGGTGATATTTGCCGAGCACCTCGCCGACCACCGCGGCCGATTTCCGCGGTCGGGCGTTTCCTCCCAAGCGCAGGTTCTGGAACATGGCGTACAGCAGCCGCCGCTGAACCGGTTTCAGCCCATCGCGTGCATCGGGCAGGGCGCGTGAGGTAATCACGCTCAGCGCGTAGTTCAGATAGCGTTCTTCGGCCTGTTGGCCCAAGTCTGCCGGGATAATCCGCTCTGCCGCCTGTTCCATACATCCTCCTCCACACGGCGAATTATAGGCGAAAACTCAACGAAGGGTCTATATTTCCCCTGATTCTTCCGCCGGAAAACCCCGCTTGGTCAAGGGGACCCAGGGCCGTTCGGGCGAGGGAGGAGAGGAGCGGTCAGGCTTTGCTCCGGAGGGGTTCAAAAAATTCCAGAGCCTGCTCAATTACAAACTCGGGCTGCTCTTCGGCGATAAAGTGACCGCATTCGGCAACCGAGCCGCCCTGCACATTCTCGGCCACACCCTGCCAGATGGATACGATGTTGGCCATAAAGCGCTCCCCGCCCCAGGCCAGTACCGGCATCTTGAGTTTCCCGGTACAGCTTTTCAGGTTGTCCAGGTCCTCGTTCAAGCCGGTGGCGTAATACTGAAAGCCGGCCCGCAAGGCTCCGGGGGCCGAGTAGATCCGGACATACTCGTCAATGTCTTCTTTGCTGAAGACCGTCGGGCGGTAGTTGTAAGCCGGCGAGGTGTAAAAATGGCTCAGATAGGCCCGGACATTGCTACTGACCAGTCGCTCGGCCAAGTCGGGGATGCCGGCGTGAAAAAACACATGCCAGAAGCGCCGTGCGGTCTGGAGGTCCATGCTATCGCCGGTGCGGCCCAGACCCGGCACCATATCCAGAATCATCAGCCGCTCAACCATCTCGGGATGGTCGTAGGCCAGATAGTAGGCCACCGCGCCGCCCCAGTCGTGGCCGGTCAGGCCGATCTTGTCGTGGTCCAGCGACCGGACCAGGGCGTGGACATCAGAGGCCAGGGTCCGTTTGTCATAGCCGGTCAGGGGCCGGCCGGAATCTCCCAACCCACGCAGGTCCGGGGCAATAATCGTAAACCGCTCAGCCAGGGCCGGGATGATTTTCCGCCACTCATACCAGCTCTGCGGCCACCCGTGGACAAAGACCAGCGGATAGCCGGAGCCGGCCGTGACGTAGTGCATGCGAAAGCCATTGATCGTTGCGGTGTGGTGGGTCAAAAGTTCGGACATAGGTCGCCTCCTGTTTTCATCAGCATCCTATGCTACGATGCCGCGCAATGAAAGAGCCGGTTTTTCTCCAGGCCTGCCACCGTCGGCCAACCCCTTACACGCCGGTGTGGCTGATGCGCCAAGCCGGACGCTACATGCCCGAGTACCGGGCGGTGCGCGACAAGGTGTCGTTTCTGGAACTGTGCAGGACACCGGAGTTGGCCGCCCAGGTGACGGTTGAGGCGGTCGAACGGCTGGGCGTTGATGCGGCCATTATCTTTGCCGATATTCTGCTGATTGTGGAGCCGATGGGGGTCGGCCTAGAGTTTGCCCAGGGCGATGGGCCGCTCATTCACCGGCCACTGCGTTCGGGCCGGGATATTGATCGTGTGCAAGACAGGCCGGCCTCACAGGCCCTCGGTTTTGTGTATGAGGCGGTGCGCAAGGTGCGGGCGGCCTTACCCCGGGATATTGCCCTGATCGGATTTGCGGGCGCTCCTTTTACCGTTGCGTCGTATCTGATTGAGGGCGGCGGGTCGCGCCATTACATTGAGACCAAGCGCCTGATGTACGCCGACCCCGGAGCCTGGCGGGCGCTGATGGCCTACCTTGTCCGGGTGACAAGCGACTATCTGAACGGACAGATCGCGGCTGGGGCGCAGGCCGTTCAACTGTTTGACTCGTGGGTCGGCTGTTTGTCGCCCGACGACTATCGCAGCTTCATCCTGCCCCATATGCAGGAGCTCATACGCGGTCTCACCCCAGGCGTGCCGGTGATTCATTTTGGCACCAACACGGCCAGCCTGCTTGAGTTGCTGGCAGAGGCCGGCGGCGATGTGATTGGGGTGGACTGGCGAGTTGACCTGGACATCGTCTGGTCCCGGGTCGGCTTTGACCGAGCGGTGCAGGGCAATCTCGATCCGGTCAGCCTGTTTGCCCCGCTTGATATGCTGCGCGGGCGGACCGCCCGAGTGCTGAACGCGACGGCCGGCCGGCCGGGCCATGTCTTTAACCTCGGCCACGGTATTCTGCCCCACACGCCGGTTGAGCAGGTGCTTGCCCTGGTTGAGCTGGTGCATGAAATGTCGGCCAGATGAAGCTCTGGAGAAGAGACTCCTCTTCACACTATGCCTTGTGACGCGATCCTGCTCATTGCCTTTGGCGGCCCGGAAAAGATGGATGAGGTGCGCCCCTTTCTGGCCAATGTGCTGCGTGGACGACCCGTCCCACCCCAGCAGCTCGAAACGGTCGTCCGCCACTACGCCATGTTCAACGGCCACTCGCCGCTCAAGGCCATTACCCTGCGCCAAGCCAGCGCCCTGCACGCCGCTCTGGCCGGCGAGGGACTTGACCTCCCGGTGTATGTCGGCATGCGTAACTGGCATCCGTATCTGCACGAAACCCTGGCCTGCATGGCGGCTGATGGGGTAAGGCGCGCTCTGGGTGTGATTATGTCCGCCCAGCAGAGCGAGGCCGGCTGGCAGCGCTACAAACACAATGTTGCCGCGGCCCAGGAACAACTCGGCGGTCAAGCCCCCCGCGTGGACTATGTTCCCGGCTGGCACAATCATCCGCTGTTTATCGACGCGGTCAGCGACTTAGCCGGGCAGGCCTTCGCCGCCCTCAGTCAGGACAAGCGGACCCGCACCCCGCTCGTGTTTACCGCTCACAGCCTGCCGTGCGCCATGCCGGGCGTTGACCAGTATGTGGCCCAGGTTGAAGAGGGTGCCCGCCGGGTTGCCGCCAGGCTGGGACACCCGGTCTGGCGGGCTGCTTACCAGAGTCGCAGCGGCGACCCCCGCACGCCGTGGCTGGAGCCGGACATCGGGGCGGTGTTGCGGCAGCTTGCGGCCCAAGGAGCGCGTGACCTTGTGGTCTGCCCAATCGGCTTTGTGTGCGATCATATGGAAGTCCTGTACGACCTGGATACCGAGGCGAGGCAGCTCGCCGAACGGCTGGGCCTCACCATGTGGCGGGCCGGCACAGTCAACGATCATCCTGCCTTCATACAGACACTGGCCGCGGTCGTGCGGCGGGAGATTGAAAGGGCATAAACGTGGCGTCCTCTCCAGCCCACATCGCGATCATCGGTGGGGGCATCGCCGGGCTGGCCGCGGCCCACCGTCTTGAGGAACTGCACAAAGAGCGCCAAGGCCGGCTACGCTTTACCCTGCTTGAAGCCAGCGACCGTTTGGGCGGAGCGATTGGAACAGAACGGCGGGACGGTTTTGTGCTGGAATACGGGCCTGACTCGTTTATCTCGGAAAAACCCTGGGCCTTGGGCCTGTGCCACCGCCTAGGGCTGGAGAATGAGTTGATCGGCACCCAGGACCAATTCCGGACTACCTTTGTGGTACGCCGGGGCCGGCTGGAGCCTCTGCCCGAAGGCTTCATGCTGCTGGCCCCGACCCGGCTGAAAGCGCTGGCCCGCTCCCGCGTTTTTTCCTGGCCGGGAAAGCTGCGTATGGGACTCGATCTGGTCCTGCCGCGCGGACAACAGCGAGACGACGAGAGCCTGAGTTCTTTTGTGCGCCGGCGTCTCGGTCGGGAAGTCCTGGAGCGGGTCGCCCAACCCCTGATCGGCGGGATATACACGGCCGACCCCGACGAACTGAGCCTGGCGGCCACCATGCCGCGCTTTCTTCAGATGGAGCGGGAGCGGCGCAGCCTGATCTACGCCCTGTGGCGGGCCGGGCGCACCAGACCCCACGACACCAAAGATGCCAGCGGAGCGCGTTGGAGTCTGTTTGTCACCCTGCGAGGCGGTATGCAGCAGATGGTCAAGACCCTGGTCGGGCGTCTGTCAGTGGGTACAATTCGGCTCCGCAGCCCGGTCCGCGCGGTTCAGCCCGGAGAGCAGACCTGGCACATCGAGTGCCAGGACGGTTCCTCTTTGCGGGCCGATGGCGTCATCCTGG
Source organism: uncultured Binatia bacterium (SeqCode) (assembly GCA_965200965.1). GTDB lineage: Bacteria > Desulfobacterota > Binatia > Bin18 > Bin18 > JAAXHF01. Next base: position 1,216,699 of record OZ241744.1, on the reverse strand, counting down.
CCGCGCCGGCTTTTCAAACGGCGCGGATGCTGCGCGCCTGTGACGCCAACTTGGCCGACCGCCTAGCGGCCATTGCCTACAGCTCCGCGGCCACCGTCAGCTTGGCCTATCGCCGCGGCGATATTCCGCATGCCCTGAACGGCTTTGGCTTTGTTGTGCCGCATATCGAGAAGCGCTCAATCATTGCCGGCACGTTTTCCAGTGTAAAATATCCCGGCCGTGCCCCGGACGGCCAAGTGTTGCTGCGCGCCTTTGTTGGCGGGGCCTCGCAGGCCGAGTTGTTTGAGTTGGACGATGACGAGATGGAGCGCGTCGTCCGCCAGGAGTTTGCCGCTCTGCTGGGGGTCAAGGCCGCCCCGCTGCTGAGCCTGATTGCCCGCTATCCGAGCTCCATGCCGCAGTATCTGGTCGGCCACCTTGAGCGGATGGCAGCAATTGAACGCCGGCTGGCGGTTCATCCCGGCTTGGCCCTGGCCGGCAACGCCTATCGCGGGGTTGGCATCGCCGACTGTGTGCGCAGCGGCGAAGCCGCGGCCCAAAGCGTCCTGGACGGGCTCAGCCCTCCCCCAGCCAGCCCTGTCATTACCGCCTCGGCCTGATGCCTCACTTGCGAAGCACACCAATACCACCGTTCATCCCACACCACCAAGCCGATTAAGGCGCGGCACTGGTTGAGCCGGGCGTAGGTGTCGGCCGCGGCAATGGCTTCGCCCTCGTGCAGATGATGGGATACCAAGTTGCCCTGCCTGGTAAAGATGGGGTCGGGCTCGCGTAGCACAACCAGGGTGCGCGAGCCGTCCGGGGCTGGTTGTGCGCTCCGCCGGGCGGGTGGTGTAAGCCGGGGCTGTACACCTTTTCGAGCAACAGGAACTGGGTGAAATCCTTGTGGATGCGCTCCCGGGCTTCGGCGCAGATCCTCCAGCCGCGACTTGTCCAGCAGCAGGCTCCAGTTGGGTTTGCGGTGGGTCAGGTAGGAAAAAACATGGCCAGCATCGCCCCGGCCCGAATGGGTGAACGGCGTTCGGGCCGGCGGGGCGGTTGACGGAAAGTTCCGGTAGTACGGATCGTAGGGACGCTTGGCCATCTTGTCTGCCCCCCTCCTAGCACGCTGGCCCTTTGACACAAAACCCTTTCCCTAATATAAAGAGACAGGCCCGCCCTGCGGGTGTGAGAAAAGGAGGATAGCGCTATGCCTTTTATGTCCTTGGACGACGCCGAACTGTGGGACCTGTGCCCGGAGAACATGCGCCACGCCATACAGGGCGGCGTAAGCGGCTTGGCCTATTTCCCGCTGGGTGAACTGAAAGACAACCCAGCCACCGTGGTGGCCCTGCGGATGGGGCCGGGCTGTGTGCTGCCTCGCCATGGCCACGACTGCTACCGCTTTGAGATTGTGGTCCGCGGCACCCTGGATGTGGGCGAGCGGATTCTCAAGGTCGGCGACATCATGCTCAGCGAACCCAACACCGTCTACGGGCCGCATATCGCCGGGTCTGAAGGCTGCACCACGTTTGAGATTTTCAGCAACCACAAAGCCTCGCATGTGGTGCTGTTTGACCTACCTGGGGGGCTGGTCGAGTGCGATGTGACCAGCCAGGCAGGTCTTCGCAAGCTCCAGCAGGCCATGCGGGAAGACGCCAGCAGAGGGGCCGAGGCCTAGTCCAGGGAGGAGCGCCCTGCGCGTGATTGACGGCGACAGCCACTTCATGGAACCGCTCGATCTATTCGGGAGACAAGATTCTGGGCGGCAACGCTAGGTCAATTTTCGGGCATCTGAACCGCCGTTCGGGGCAGCATGACCAACCAGCTCTACTACGGCGATAACCTCGAAGTCCTCCATCGCTACATCGCTGACGAGACCGTCGATCTCATCTACCTCGACCCGCCCTTCAAGAGCGACCAGGACGGCCCCCGAGCCGCGCGAGGCTTTCATCAAACATTTTGCCAGGACGCGGAAGTATTACGCTGGAGGGATTCCCTCGACACAGATATCAATATCAGAAACCGTCTGATAATCGCCGTGCGCCAACGCTCCATACAGGATGATTTTCGAGGCTCCGGGGCGCAATAAAATTGCGACGGTTTTTTCAATCTCCCGCCGAATATCGTGAGGAAGTTCCCGTTCTGGAAAGATGAAGTGTTCCATGCTGGTCTCGCTCTCCTCTAGCGGATGGATTGATGCCTGTGTTTTTCCTTGAATGTTGTTCTCTATTGCTGCTCAAACCCATACCCGCGTTTCGGCGAATCCCCCTCACCCCCGTCCTCTCCCGCCAGGGGAGAGGGAGCAGGAAGGGCTTGGCGCTCCCTTCGGGGAGAATGTCGGGCGACGGCGCTACTTGATCGCAATCGGATTGACCGGTGAGCCGCAGCCGCCGACCAGCTTGAGCGGTGCGCCGGCAAAGAGAAAAGTGTACTGCTTGTCCTGCTCACAGTGGTCGGCCAGGTCTTTGAGCCAGACGATTTCGTTGAAGATCACGCCCAGATTGCACAGCAGGGCGGCGTGCAGCAGGCCCAGCCCGCCGGTCTCGGGGTTAGTGGCCTGCTCGCAGCCGACCGTGTCGGCGCTGATGGAGGCGATCTCCATGTCGTGAAACCACTCAACCAGTTCCTTGCTGTATGCAAGACCGGGCTCGTCAAACTCGCCGTCGGGGAAAAAGGCGTCCTGGCCCTCCTCGTAGAAGCGATTGAGCCAGCCGGTGTGCAGGACGATGATGTCGTGCTTTTCAATCCGCACGCCCTGTGTGTCGGCCGCTCCCAGCAGGTCGTCGAGGCTCACCCCTTCGCCCCGCTCCAGGTGCTTTTTGCCCTTGTAGCGGGCGGCGTCAATCAGGATGCCATGACCGATCACGCCCCGGTTGGCAATCGGCTCGATTGAGCACTTTTGGAGCGCGCCGATCGTGGTTTTGGGGTCGTAGCCGTTATAGATTTTGTCTCCATACCAGGCGTGGCCGAGGGCGTCGTATTGGGTCGTGCCCTGGGGAAACATCACAATCACGTCGTCCGAATACTTGAGCCCGCCGGGGAAGGGCTGTGCCCGGCCGCTGATATACGAGCCTTCGTCGTTGGTCTGGGTGCGGATTGGCTGGGCGCGAATCGGGTGCAGGGGGTCGCCCTGGGGTCGGGCGACCGGGACGCCGAGCATGAAGGTTTTGCCCTGTTTAACCGCCCGGATACCGCGTAAGACCTCCCGGTCGGTCAGAAAATTGAGACAGCCGACCTCGTCGTCCGCCCCCCAGCGACCCCAGTTTCTGGGCGCGTCCTTGAGGATTTCGCTATGTTCGATGGGTTTGTCCGGCATGGGTTGTCCTCCGCTCAGGTTTGGAGTTGTTTGCGCGCATTCTCGGTAAATGCCTCGGCGGCCTTGTCGTCTGTGAGCAGGCTCTTGATTTTGACCGGGACCTCGACGCCCCGGCGGCAGGCGGGCCGGGCTTTCATGGCGTCCAGCCAGCGCCTGAGGTTGGGCAGGCCGTCGATGGACACGCCCGACCATTTGTAGGTCCGCACCCAGCACCAGTTGGCAATATCGGCAATTGAGTAGTCGTGGCCCAGCCATTGGCTCTCACCCAGGCGGCGCTCAAGGACCTCGAATAAGCGCCGACACTCGTGTTGATAGCGGTCAATGGCGGGCTGAATCTTGTCCGGGAAATAGCGGAAGAAGACATTGGCCTGGCCCATCATCGGACCGAGGCCGCCCATCTGGAACATGAGCCACTCGATCACCTCGGCCCGGGCCTTGGCCTGGGTGGGCAGTAAGCGGCCGGTTTTTTCGGCCAGGTAGATCAGGATCGCTCCGGTCTCAAAGACGGTGATGTCGGCCCCGCCGGCCGTGGCGTGATCGACGATGACCGGAATCCGACCGTTGGGGTTCAGTTGCAGGAACCACTCCTGCTTCTGTTCCTTGTCGCCCAGATTGACAGGGTGGACAGTGTAGGCCAAGCCGAGTTCTTCCAGCGTGACCGAGGCTTTATGACCGTTGGGGGTGGGGGCAGTGTAGAGGTCTATCATGGCCGGCTTCTCCTCTCAGCCTTGCAGGCCGGTCAGACAACCGGCCCGCTCCAGGATCGGGTTCAGACTGCTTGTGTCGGCCACCGCGGCATACTCGTCACGCAGCGCCTGGAAGGATTTGGCGTGATATTTCTGGGGCTTCTGGGTCCAGGTGCGACCGTTCAGTTCGACGCTGAACTCCTCCTGGCCGGTAGCGAGCGTCTGGGCATTGGCCAGGGTCCAGGGCAGAAAGCGGGTGCCGACTTGCCGCTCCAGAAACGGCAGCAGCGTCGGCTCCAGGCTCGACCAGGGCTCAAAGTCGCCCTCGGCCCGCGGCCACAGCATGCGCTGCACCCAGGCCAGGACGTGCGGGGCGCGACCTTCCACGAACGCGCCCGGGGTCGGGTCGGTCCAGGCGTTATAGAGCTGCCCCCACAGGCCGAAGTCGCCGAACGACGGCCGGCCCCCGAACAGGTAGGAACGCCGGCTGAGATGGGCTTCGAGTTGCTCAATCGCCTCGCAAAAGGACTCCTCAATCTGGGGTGCTGTCTGCGCGTTAGAGCCTACAAACCAGACCCGTTTGACCATGCGGTCTCGGACCTGGGCAACCATCTGGGCGTGCTGGGTGTTGTCTGCCGTGGGCAGCATCATGCGGGCGATCCGGCCGGCCGAACTGAGCTGATCGACCTCACGCGCCCAGCGGTAGTGAAACATCCATTTATTGCCCCATTCGTCGCCAAACTCTTCAATCAGGGCCGAGAGAAAGCCGGTAACGGGGTCGGCGGGGTGGATGGCAGGCTGGGGGTAGAGGGCTTCGAGCTGTTCGATAATCAGAGTTGAGTCCTGAATGCCCGTGCCCTGAGGGGTGACAAGCAGCGGAATGAGCGGGAGCTTGGCGTAGGTGTTGTACTCGTCCTGTACCGCCGCGCTGCGGATAATCCATTGGTGGGAGATGTTTTTATAGCGGCAGTACGAACGAACCTTGACCGAGTAGGGCGAGAGTTCGGCCCCAAAGATACGATACTGGTCTGCCATGCGGTGTCCTTTCTGTAGCCGGCTGGGTCAGAAGTCGAGCGGCAGGCTGAGGTGCTGATCAAAGATGAAGTCCCGGTGCTCAATGAGCATTGGATCAATCGCTGACTCAACCGCGGCCCGGACCGGGGCCCACAGGGTCCGAAAAAAATCCGGCATGGGGTTCTTGTCGGGCGGGTAGGGGTCAATGATCTGCGACATATTGGCCCAGTACAGGTCAAGCGCGGTCAGCCCTGTGCCGACAAAATAGCGGCTGCCGGCCGCCTTTTGGGTGTGCAGCCGGGCCGACAGGGCGTGGAGGATGGGTGTGATTTTTGCGGGAGCCGAGGCCGCGTTGTCGGCCGAGTAGCCGTAGGCCGAAAACATCGGCGACTTCTTGAAGACATCGCCCTGAAGTTTCAAGACGGTATCGAACATAATGTGGCGCGCCTGCCAGGTAAAACCCAACTCGCCGCACAGCTCGTTGGACAGGCCGATCATCAGCGCCCGGTCTTCGACCTTGGACGGAATGAGCGACGGGGTAGGGGTGAGCCGCTCGGCCAGGAGCAGGATTTCGTACCAGCCGGTCCGGGGCGGCTCGTCGTTGTACACGGCGACCGGCGCGTTGCGGTGTCCGGTCCAGGCCACCAGTTCTGCGTTAGCCTCGCCTCCGCGCTGGGTAACCGGGACATAGGGAATGTTTTTGACCTCCAGGATGCTTTTGGCCGCCTGGCTCCACGGGGCCGGACCGCCGATGGTCAGAGCCAACCGCAGGCCGGGCAGGTCTTTGGCTTCGGCAACAGTTTTGTACTCCATACCGGTACCTTCCTTTCTGAATTTCAGTCTACAATCCGAATCTCGTGGCCCCGGGCCATGACTGGAGCTTGCACCAAGTCGGTAAAGTTGTCCGGCTCCAGATCGACTAACTTGACCGCGCCCGGACTGTCGCCGTCCAGCCAGATTTGAGCGATACCGTCATACTCCCGCTCTTTGGCCGGATTGACCAAGTTGACGGTGTAGCGCCTGGCGTTTGGGGTGCGCCGTACCGCGGCCGCAACCTTGGGCACATGGGTCTCAAGCCAGTACTGGTCCAGGGCGGCGCGCTCGACCTCGGCCCGACGCTTGACAAAAAAGCTGAACTTGGTCGTCGCCCGGCTGGTCGGGCCATTGACGTTGAGGTGTTCGGTCACTGTCAGCCAACTCCCTTTGGTGATATCGGCGTAGTCGCTGAAACGGTCGTCCATGATTTCGGGCGGTGCGTTGCGGCCTATGGCCGTGTCGTAGTGCTGCATATCGTGGAACCACAGTTCGGCCATGCCGTCCAGCCCATGATCGTTGGCCTCGCCTTGATCGAAAAAGGTGATCCGATAGCGTTCCGGCTTGGCGATCCTGACCACATGCGGGGCGTGGACCGTTTCCCACACCTTGACCAGTTCGTCGTGCGAGACGGTGGCGCGGCGGATTACCGTGGCGAGTATCTTCAACATAGCGCTCTCCTTGTTGTGTGACGGTCAGGCTCCCGGTCTGTCGCCAGCAAGTATAGTCGGAAGCACCGGCGGCGTCCATGCCGGGTGCTTCAAGCATCCATTATCAGACCTGATTAGGAAGTAGTGCAGTGTCCGAAGAGAAGGAAAGATGGGGCGTTGCAATTGCCGCTTTTGTTCAGGCGACTTTAGTGGGCTCCATCAGCAAATATCCGGCCAGAGCTGGACATTTTTTGCATTTTTGTCATCGTAGAAAACAGATGCGCACCTATGGAATTTGAATGGGACGAAGCTAAGAATCAGGCGAACATCCGAAAACACGGGGTCAGCTTCGAGACCGCGAAACACATTTTCGACCGACCGATTCTGACAGAACTTGACCGTCGCAAGAATTATGGCGAAGATCGTCATATCAGTATCGGACAGATGGAACACGAGGCGTTGATCGTGGTTGTTCATACCGACCGTGAGGGATGTACGCGTCTGATTTCGGCCCGTCCCGCCTCCTGCAGGGAAAAGCAGGCTTACCATGAGCAGATACGCTAAGCCTCTCACGCCCGCACAGATCGCGGCCACGAAGGACGAAGATATCGACTTCAGCGATATCCCCGAGCTGGACGAAACTTTCTGGCGAGGGGCGAAACTCGTTGAACCCGATGCCGATCATGCGGCTGCCGTCGCTGGAATTGAGACACTGATGGATGCCGAACTTGGCAGCGAGGCGTTCGATAGACTGGAAACCCCCACGACCTTGGTGGGGGCTTACAAGGCCAGAGCACACCCCGTTGCGGAGCCAGACCCGGTTGACGCCATTCTCTTTCGCCTTGAGCAACTTGGAGATTCTCGTATAGAGGTTTCCGATTATATCAACGTTTCAGGCAAACTGAAAGAGTTAGGTTGTTCCCGGCCCGAAGGTATTGGCATCCTGCCCGAACAATTTGACACCCGCACCTCCACGGACAAACTTGCACACCTATCTCGGGCACACTCTATTGTGCAAAAACTGTTTGTAGAGAATCACATACCGGTTTCGGTAATAGGAAGGGAAGGGCAAAATTTCCTACGCATTCACACTGCCTCATCTGAGTGGGTTGGGCCAACTCTCTTTGTTTCTGCCGCTCTCTTGTCTGAAAATCCTCACGCCCTATCGCGGGCTCTTGGTGTATTGGCCAACTATTTAGCCGATTTTTCCAAGAGACCTGGAGAAGGAAAGGTCCGTTTAGGCCTGGTCATCGAAAGAGACGGACCGAAGACTTGCGCGGAAATCTGCTATGAAGGGAGTGTTGAGGGGCTGACAAGCTTGTCTGAGACTATCAATCAGATATTCGATGAAAAGCAGCTCCCTCCCTCGGCTGAGGAAGCCTGAGCCCCAACCCCCTGCGTGTAGACACGGGGTGCTTACACACAGCCGGGAAGAGGCGGCTGACCGGTGGACCGATCCCGGCACTGCCTGGCGGTCAGGCGTTCGATCAGGCTGTCGAGAATTGGCTCGCTGGCGGCAGGGGGGATGGGCCCGTTGCGTACCGGGCCGTCAGTGAGCGCCGCGTATTGCGGCAGGTGGCTGCCGACAAAACCGACGACCTCAATGCCGAAGCTACAGCCCGGCACCGCCCGATAGAGTGGGCTGAGGTCGTGACACTGGTCTGCCGCCAGGCGGCCGATGAGCGTGCCGAGCACCGTCTCGGCCCGGCCCTCAGAAATCGTGGCGTAGCTATCCGGGACGCCGGCGTAGCGCACCGGGGCAGCCCGTCGGCTCTCTGTCCTTGGAATAATTGACGGGCCCTCAAAGAGGCGGGTCACTTGAATACCAAAGACCACCGCGTCCAGCGAATAGCGGCCAGCAAAAAACGGATTCTCCTTCTGGTCCACCCGGCGTGGCTCGGTATGCGAAGGGCCGCCGCCGAGATCAATCTGCCAGCCGCCCCGCTCAATCGCCAAGCCCATAGGAAACAGATAATCGGTCGTATCGGCTAGGGTCGGGGTCAGGGCAGCGTCCTTGATCGCCCAGGGTTCATACGAGAAGCCGAGCCGGAATTTGACCCCACGCATGATTTCGACCTGCACCCCGGCCCCGATCCGCCAGCGGTCTTTGGCGTCCCTGACCGCGGGGCTGTTCAGAAACGAACGCTTGCTGAAACGCAGGCGGCTGTCTTCAAACACCGAGTACTGGGTCCAACTCCCCTGGCCGGTCAGCGTTACCCGGTTGGTCAGCCGATAGGCAAAGCCGAGCTTTACATTCTGGGGGATTTTGAACGACACTGTGCTGTCGTCGCCCCTGCCGGCGACGCGGGCGTTGCCAAACATCCAGATATTGCCCGGCGTCTTATAGGTGAGGCCCAGGTTCAGTTTCTCGGTCGGCTGGTAGAGCAGGCCAAGCGTGCCAAAGACCCCGGGTCCACGGGCATCAACGTCCAGGCGGCCGGCCGGGCTGGGGGTCTTGAATTTCAATCGGCCATAGGTCGGGTTGAGGGACACGCCAAGGTGCAGGTTCGGCCCCACCGAGTAGGCGATTGACGGAGCCAGCGAAACCGAGGCCAGTTCGGTAAAGAAGTTATTCAGCACGCCGTGGGCCGGGTCGGCCCGATGGTTGAACATGAAGCCCAGCGAGCCGTAGGCACCGATGGCGAACCGAAACGGCCCAAAAGCGTCTGTCACATAGCCAAAATTGGGGGCCAGCGGCAGTTCTCGGCTGGTGCTGTCATAGCCCAGCGGGCTGGTATAGCTGGGGTGAAAGCGCAGGGCCATCAGGCCGCTCGAGAAAGACGGGGGCAGCAGGCTGAGCTGGGCCGGGTTGTTGAACAGGGCCGTGCTGGCGTTCATCGGCAGCGCGACCGTATTGCCGCCCAGCGCTCCGTCGCTCGGACTGCTGGCCGGCACGCCGAGCTGGCTGGCCCAGAGGGGTTGGGCGGCGAGCAGGAGGCCAACGGTGCACCGCAGTATCCGCCCCAGCGTTCCTGTCCGGGCTGAACAGCGGAGAAAATCGGCCACTCGGGAGCAGTGCTTCCAACAGCGCATCGGTCACCTCGTGAGTCTGAAAGTCAGCCACCTTATGACAGATACTCCGCAAATTCAATACGGGCTGGCGTGCCTGGACCTTGCCGGCGATTCGTGCCATGACGGGGGACAAGGAGGGTATCCCCATGCTGCAAGTCTTTTCCATGCCGTGCGGGTTTCTCGAACTCGACGGCAAGCTGTTCTTCCCCGACCAGGAAACCGACGTCCCGATCGTCGTGCCGGTACCGTGTTATCTGCTCACCCATCCCCAGGGCAATGTCCTGTTTGACACCGGCGTCCACTGCACGGTGATGGACGATCCGGTTGGCCGACTCGGCCCGGAGGTGTCCAGGCTGATTGTGTCGCGGACGAAACCGGGCGAGGAGATTGTCACCCAACTGTCCAAGTTCGCGCTCACCCCGGCCGATATCAGCCACATCGTCAACTCCCACTTTCACTTTGACCATGCCGGCGGCAACGAGTTTTTTCCCACCTCGACCTTCCTGGTCCAGAAAAAGGAACTTGACGCTGCCAAGGACCCAGAGTTGCGGGCCAAAGCTCTGTTTGACCCCCAGGACTATGACCATCCGCTCAACTACCAGGCGGTGGACGGCGAACACGATATTTTTGGCGATGGCAGCCTGGTGCTCATTCCGACCCACGGCCACACCCCCGGCCATCAGTCGCTGCGGGTCAAGGTCAGCAAGGGCACAGAGATAGTGCTGACCGGGGATGCGTGCTATACCCGGGGCAATATGGATCAAGACCTCCTGCCGTCGGTCGCGGTGGATAAGTCAGAGATGTACCAGTCTCTCAGCCGGCTGCGCGCACTGCGGGACAAAGAGGGAGCAAGCATCATCTATGGCCATGATCCCGACCAGTGGAAGGAGATTCCACACGCGCCCGAGCCCCTGGCCTGAGAGACCGCGGGGCCGTTCGGCCTCAGCGAGTCTGGCCCCAGGTGTTCCAGTACGTCAGATCCGCGGCCCGGGCGGTGCCGCGCCGGCTTAAAATCCGTGCTGGTATAGCAGGCGATTGGCAGCAGAACGGCCTGGGTCGCTGAATCGGGGATACCGAGCAGCCGGGCGACTTCTTGCTCGTGGGCAAGATGGAGGGTGGTCCAGGCCGAGCCTAGGCCTCGAGATCGCAGGGCCAGTATCCAGGGCAGGATACGAAAGAAGGCCGGAGCCTGGGTGTTCCGAGTTGACAAGGGCGCGTCTGAGTAATACTTGAGAGACACACTTCGATACCACAAAGGAGGTTCAGTATGGCCAGCGAACAACTGCAACAGGTCCTGGGCATGTTCAAAGAGATGGGCGAGAAGATGGGCGCGGCAAAGGATATCAGCGCCATGCGGGCGATTATGATCGACACGCCGATTCCCAGCGGCGTGTCGTGCAGCCCGGTTGAGGCCGGCGGGGTGTCGGCGGAATGGCATGTCGCTGACGGCGTGGACAAGAACAAGGTCATTCTGTATGTCCACGGCGGCGGCTATGTCATGGGCTCGGCCGGCTCCCACCGCGATATGACCGGGCGTCTGTCGCGGGCGGCCGGTGCGCGGGTGCTGTCGCTCAACTATCGTCTGGCTCCTGAGCATCCGTTTCCGGCCCCGGTTGATGACGCCGTAGCAGCCTATGGCTGGTTGCTTGACCAAGGCATCCGTCCTGCAAACATTGCGATTGCCGGTGATTCGGCCGGTGGCGGTCTGGCCTTGGCTACCCTGCTAGCCATTCGCGACGCTGCTAAGCCGCTGCCTGCGGCGGGCGTTGGAATTTCTGCGTGGGTCGATATGGAGGGGACCGGCGAGTCAATGACCACCCGGGCCGCGGCCGACCCGGTTGTCCAGAAAGAAGGGCTGCTGGGCATGGCCAAGCTGTATCTGGGCGGGGCTGACCCCAAGAACCCGCTTGCCGCACCGCTGCACGCCAATCTGGCCGGCCTGCCGCCGCTGTTGCTTCAGGTCGGCGACGCCGAGACCCTGCTGGACGATTCCACCCGGTTCGCCGAGCGGGCGCGCAAGGCCGATGTGGACGTGACCCTCAAGGTGTGGGACAAAATGCCCCATGTCTGGCACATGTTCGCCCCGATGCTGCCCGAAGGGCAGCAGGCGATTGACCAGATCGGTACCTTCTTCAAGGCCCACACCGCCTAGCCATCTCAGATGGGGCGGCCTGTCTGGCTGGGGAGCCCGATCCACAGGCGTTCCTTGAGGTTGACGCCCTTACTCACGCCGCCTCAAGCACCAGGTCCAGGAAGCCTTTGCCGGAAGACCTGGAGGTCATTCATACCCCAAAGCTATTCCGAGCGACTGAAGGGCTTGCAGAGCACGGTGCTTATGGATGCGGAGTCGGAGAGCAAAACCCTTGGGTCGGTGCCACAGTCGTTTGCAGACGGCTTGACGGCAACCGGCAAGGTCCGCCGAGGCTTGCTGGAGGAGGGAAGGGCGCTGATCTGCTATGTGAGCAGGCGAGCGGCACAGTATTCAACCGTGAGCCGTTATGTCAGACTGGTTGAAAAATTGAAAGGAGGCTGTTGCCTTGACCTGCCGCCCCTTTTCCTCAGGCTTCCTGCGACGCTACGGCTGATGGACCCTCGGTTTCCCATCCTGCGGCTAACAGAGAGCCGTAAGCGGGAACTCGCCTGGCGAATGGAAGCCGCCGTCCTTCTCGCCGAAACCCATCCTGTTACTGCCGAAGCGTTCCATTTGCGAAAGGGTATGCTTCTGCCTGTCGCGGTGTTGAGACTGGCCATTCCTCTGGCTGTGGAGATGATGATTGCAGCGGTGGCCCTTGGGTCCTCGATCTTGCGCCGCCGCCGGCCCCCAAGGATTTCCTGATGCCACCTGAGCCGGAAGTCATCATCGTCGGCAGCGGACCAGCAGGCGTTTCCGCGGCCTTTCCCCTGGTTCAGGCAGGCATTCGCGTGTTGATGCTTGACGCTGGGACTCCCCACGAACCAGCGGGCCAGCAATTTTCGGGCAGTTTGCAGGAACTCCGCCAAAGCCCTGACCAATGGAAAACTATTGTTGGCGAGAAGTTTGAATGGTTCAGCAGCCAAATCCGTCTGCTGTCCCCCAAATTTCGTTCACCGGCTTACAGCACTGTGTTCCGGGACTACCGTGAACGCTATGCCATCGAAACGGACAATTTCGCCGTCGTCGGCTCTCTGGCCAGGGGCGGCCTTTCCAACGTCTGGAGCGCAGCGGTCAGCATGTTCAATGGGCAGGACCTCGAGGACTATCCGATCTCCATCCATGATTTGCAGCCGTCGTACCGGAAGATCTCCAAGCGGATTGGCGTAAGCGGCACAAACGGAGATGACATGTCCGAAACGCACGGACACGACCCCTTTCTCATGCCGCCCCTTGACCTCAGTGATAGCCTGAAGGTCTTATATCGACGCTATGCTGCGAATCGCTCGGATGTACTGACCAAGGGCGTCAAGATCGGCCGGACGAGAAACGCGGTATTGACCACAGCGCAGGCCGATCGACTAGGCTGCGTGTATTGTGGCCGCTGCCTCTGGGGTTGTGCTCAACAGTCAATTTGGTCTGCGGCCTACGATGTCGAGTTGTTGAAGACCTATCCCTCTTTTTCCTACCGCGGGGGATTTTTTGTCAGACGGCTCGTCCGGCGGGAGGCCGGGCAGGACTTGGTGGCGGATTCGCTTGACACCAATCAGACAGTCAGGTTTTCCGCCAAGAAGGTGATCTTGGCGTGTGGTGCCATTGGCAGCGCGAAACTGGTACTTGACGCCTTGGGATGGCATGGCAGCGTCCCTTTGCAGTGCCATCCTATCGCAGTTTGCGTGTTCCTTTTGCCGCGCTGGCGATGGGCGCAACTCGCCGACAACAGAATCTACGCAATGAGTCAACTAGCGTTCAGGGTGGATGACGCTGGCTTGGAAGGCGGCTACGCCTCGGGTCATATTACCCCTGCTGACGCTCTTCCAGCATCGACTTTTATTTCACAGATGCCATTTTCCTATCCACAGTCAAGAAAGCTGATCCGCTTGATGCAGCCGTCGATGTTACTGGGAGTCTGTTGGCTGAGCAGTCGTTACAGCCGGCACACATTGCGGGTTCGGACAAAGGACGGTGCGCTGCGGTTACAAGGCGGATATGATCAGGCGGTGGCGGAAAGCACAGCCCGAATCAGGAAACGGATTAGGGCCGTGATGCGGCGTTATAGAGCGTTCTTGCTTCCAGGCAGTTTCCGACTTATGCCGTCGGGCACGGATGTACACTATGCAGGAACAGTGCCTATGCGCGCGTCACCGAGGCCGTATGAAGCGGACCCAAAAGGGGAGATTGCCGGGTTGTCAGGCGTCTATATTGTCGATGGAGCAGCGCTCACCAGCATTCCAGCCAAACCGCCTACTCTTACCATCATGGCGAACGCTGATCGAATCGCAAGCCTTTTGGCGGAGAGGCTGCTTGCCGAAAGGGGTACTGCTTCGTCTTCGGGACGCCCATGCAGGTAGTCGTTCCTGTCTTTAGTCAGAAAACTTGGAAATTCCATTTAAATTAAAGAAGAAGTGACGAAAAATCCACTTGACAATGGAGACCCTGGCCCGCTTGTTGCATTGCTGTTCACGGTCAACACCCTAGCACACCGCTCCTCCTCGCTAGCCTCCCCGCATGGCACACACCCTCAAGGCTCCCTTCCCCTGGTACGGCGGCAAGCGCCGTTCGGCCCAAGAGATATGTAGTGCCTCGGCCCGGTTGATGTCTCTGCCGAACCCTACAGACACAGTTCTGCCAATACCCGGAGCGCTTCGACTTGGCTGGTGCCAATGAGCATGGTGGTGACGGGCGAGGCTTTCCAGCGCGTCAGCTGTTCGGCAATGCGTTCCTTGGAGCCGACCAGGGCCACGGCGTCAACCAGCTCGTCGGGCACGACCGCCTGGGCCTCGGCTTTGCGACCGGACAGATACAGGTCTTGGAGTTGGGTGGCCAGTCCCTCATAGCCGAAGTTGCGGACATAGCTGTTGTAGAAATTCTTGCTCCGCGCGCCCATGCCCCCAATGTAGAGTGCCAAGCTGGCCTTGACCGGGGCCCGACACCCGTCAAGATCGTCGCCCAGCACACAGCTCACATAGGGGGCCAGATCAAAATCCTGCCTGTTCCTGGCGCTCCCAGCCTTGGCAAAGCCGGCTTCAAGGTGGGGCGTGTAATAGTCCGCGCACCAGTCCGGACTCATCCACACCGGAAGCAGCCCGTCGGCAATCTCGGCCGCCAGGGCGATCCCCTTGGGACCGATCGAGGCGGTATAGAGCTTCATATCGGGACGGCCGTGGAGGATGCTCTTGAGCGGCTTGCCCAAACCGCTGGCGTCCGTGCCAACATACGGAATCTGGTATTCCTGGCCGTCGTAGCGCAGCTTCTGCTCTCGGGCCAGAATCTGGCGGATGATGGCGATGTACTCACGGTAGCGCCGCAGCGGCTTGCCGTAGGCCACGCCGTGCCAGCCCTCAATAACCTGTGGATTCGACGGGCCTAGCCCGATCAAAAAGCGGCCGTTGGTCAGCCCGTCAAGCGTCATGGCGGTCATAGCAGTCATGGCCGGCGTGCGAGCCTGCATCTGAAAAATTCCCGCGCCAAGCCGAATGGTGGATGTGCGCGCCCCGACAAAAGCAAGAAATGAGACCACGTCAGACCCCCACGCTTCGCCGGTCCAAACCGAGTCAAATCCCAGCCGTTCGGCCTCGAGGATCACCTTCATGGTTTCGTGCATCTTTGGGCCTGAGTAGCTGCTGACGAGTCCGAGTCGCATCCTAGTGCCTCCTCTGCGTGTGGGCTGTATGTCTACACCTAGCGAGCTTTGCTCTCCTTGTAGACCACAATCGCGACAAACTCAAATCTGCTTGGGGACAGGAACCCATGGTCGCGTACCACGCCCTTCACGCCAACCCGAACCAACGGGCGGTGATGCACAGTACCGCTCGTCTTGCACCGCGTACTTGGTTCAGATGAACAGCAGCCGCGTGCGGGCTTATTGAGTCTGTGAGTTGATGAAACTCTTAAGGCGGTGAAATCGAGGCGTCAGCTTTCCCACCCCACCGGCATAGTCCAGATATGCGCCTACAAGTTGGTCGTAAAGACCCGTGCGCCCAAGGCGATTCATGAACGGAGTAAATTCGTCCGATGGGATTTTCAATTGTCGCTCTACAGTACGGCTGAATTCATCCCAGAACGTCCGCGACCATGTAAGATCGTTGTCATCTGCTTTGCGTGATCTGCTCGAAAATGAGTCGAGAATAGTGAGAGCGCACCACTCTTCATATGTCAGGTCATCCAAAATAGATATAAACTCCTCGAACTCGTCAATATCTCTCGGACGTGTTTCGGTGAAAGCGGATTTCAGTAGTCTAGCGAAAAGCTCGATCTTTTCACGACGACGCGTATTGAGAACTGCTTTGTAGGTCGCGCAAAAGCAGTGCAAGAAATCTTCCGACTCTATGAGTTCTTCGCTGAGTTCCAATTTGCCGTGAGAAAGTGCGTCAAGGAGCGCACGAATCCGGCCTTCCTCCATTCTTTGGAGTGTGCTATGTATAAGCGTATGTATAGGGCCTCCTAAGTGCGGGATGAGTTGGAGCAACGCTTGTATTACTGGGGTTTTTTCGTACAGTCTTGCTAGTGAGTTTTGATCTCGTGAACTCATCCTCAGTTCTCCTTCCTTTTGAATTGGTTCTGTTCTCAGCCTACCACTCAGCGGGTAGCCCGACACAGGTCGGGGTTCCCGAAAGTTCGCAGGGACAACCGTACGATAAGAGGCAGGGCGTGTCAACCGAACACGGAGGCGATGAGAGGGAGCTTTAATCGTGATCAATTATACCCTGCTAGAAAAATGCTCGTCACGAGGCGTATACTAAAGGAGAGGGGAACGGAAATGGCTGAGAAGACCACGAAACAACCCAAGCGCAAGACCCCTCCCGCCCCATGCCGGACGACCCGAAAGCGCTCGCTAAGGCGCTGTTTTGGGGGCATGATCAGAAGGTCAAGGAGCGCAGACGATTGCAGGAGGCCAAGCCATGAGCGTGGACGAACAAGCGTCAAGTTTGGGCTGTAATTCCCCTACGAAAAAAGAGCCTGATGGAAGGCTCACAGGACAGGAGGAAATTTCCATGCAAGCCCTGACTCGTTTCCCCGCGGCCGCTTCCCCACAGGATATTACCGCGGCGATAGTCCGTGACGGCGCGGTGATCCTTGAAAACGCGCTCGGTCGGCAGCAGGCCCAAGCCACGCTCGATGAGTTGATGCCCTTTATTGCGGGCACTCCGGTTGGTCGGGACGAATTCTCCGGCTACCAGACCACGCGGACCGGGGCGCTGATCGCCCGCTCTGCGGCGTGTCGTGAACTCGCCACCCGCGACACAATTCTGGGCGTGTGCGATGAATTTTTGCTGCCCAACTGCAAGCGCTATCAGCTCCATCTGGCCCAGGTCATCCGCCTCATGCCGGGCCAGCCCAAACAGTTGTTACACCGCGACCGGCTGGTGTGGGGCGAGTATTTGCAGGGCCTCGAGCCACAGCTCAATACCCTGTGGGCGCTGACCGAGTTCACCCGCCAGAACGGGGCGACCCAGCTTGCGCCGGGCAGCGTCGGCTGGCCCGCAGAGCGCGAAGCCACCCCGGACGACATCACCTATGCCGAAATGTCACCCGGCTCAGTCCTGGTGTATTCGGGGACGGTCATTCACGGTGGCGGCGCAAATACCAGCCCAGCCGACCGGGTAGGGCTGAACATCACCTATTCTCTGGGCTGGCTTCGACAAGAAGAAAACCAGTACCTGTCCTGTCCGCCGGAGTTGGCTAAAGATTTCTCCCCGGAACTCCAAGAGCTGCTCGGCTATACAATGATGAATTATGCCCTGGGGTACTTCACGCCGCCGGTTGCGGCCAACCGGGAGATTGGTCTGCGGCCGCCGGAATTTGCCCTCGGCCGTCAGCCCCGCAAGCCGCGCCGGTTCGTCTAGGATGCTGACCTCTACACCAACCCAAGGGGGATGCAATGCCTGAAGCAATGCCATTTACCCACGCAGAGATTCAGAAGCTGCGCGAACTGCTGGAAATCGAAGCCATCCGCAAGCTCAGGAACCGCTATGCCCACCTTCTGGACGGCGGGAATATCGACGCCGTAGCGGCGCTGTTCACCGAGGATGCCCGGTGTGAGTTTGGGCCGTATGGACAATGGCACGGCAAAGAAACGATCAGACACAACTACCAACGGATGTTCAGCCAGCAGATACAAGAGCGCTTCGGCTCGCTGCACAACACAGGCAACCACCGGGTTGAGTTGACCGGCCCGACAAGCGCGGTGGGCCGCTCCTACCTCATTGACGTGCTGACCCATACCGACCCCGCGGCCAACCCGGTCGAGTGGTTCGGGGTGTATGACGACGCCTGCCGGAAGGTCAATGACGGCTGGTTCATCGAGCGTATCAGCCTGCAATTTCTGTGGCCGCAGCGCCAACTCACAGACGGTTTTTCGACACCGTTTCCGCCCAAGTAACTCGGCAGCAGAAGCGAGAGACAAGGAGACTTGGCATGATTCGTTTAACGTTTGTCCTCCGCCGCCAACCGGGCATGTCGCGCGCCGACTTTCAGCGCTACTGGCGCGAGGTACACGGCCCCTTAGTGGCTAAGCACGCCACCGACTTGGCCATACACCGCTATGTCCAGGTCCACACGCTCGATGATCCGATAAACGACCAGCTGGCAGATGCGCGGGGCGGTATGGAGCCGGTCTATGACGGCGTGGCGGAAGTGTGGTGGACCAAGCGCGAGACCCTGGTCAAGGCCTCCGGGACCGAGGCGGGCCGCGCCGCGGCCCGGGAGTTGGTCAAGGACGAGGCGCGGTTCATTGATCTCGCTCAATCCCCGCTGTGGCTGGCCTATGAATATCCCCAGGTCAACCCGCTTCCAGAAGAGTTGGTGGCGCGGGAAAACAGCGGTTTGCTCAAGCTGTTCTTCTGTCTGCGCCACCCGGATCCCCTCAGTCTTGACGAAGCCCAGCTCTACTGGCGCACCCACCACGGCCCGCTGATTCGGAGCGTGGCGTCGGGTATGCGGATGAAACGCTACCTGCAAGTCCACCGCTTCGAGGATGAGCTTGAAGCGCAACTCCGGGTCAGCCGAGGGACGACGGTTGCCCCCTACACCGGCCATGCCGAGGCCTGGTTCGACCGGCTTGACCTGGCCGCGGTCGGGACCACGCCAGAGGGTCAACGGGCCATGCAGGTCGCGGTTGAGGACGAGTCCCACTTCATCGACTTTCCGCGCTCGGCCATGTGGGTCGCCAAAGAGTTGGTGTTTATTGATTGCAGATAGGCGCATACTCACCCTCCACAGGGGTATGGGGTTTTGCCAGGCTGAATATCCATGTCGCGCTCTTTGGATGATCTTGAGGCAAGAGTTGCCAAATTCTGGCCTGACAGCATTATAGAGCGGTCTCAGAAGAGCAGCGTCATACCACGCCTCATTGACAGCCAAGAGAAATTCATAGGCATCCTGTATGTGGCCGATTCGTCGCCTACTTCGTGGATATCGGTGCTAGACGCTACCTCGGGGATGCCGGGGAATCTTTTTCTCAAGCATCTCATGGTGCTCACAGACATTGGAGGCGAACTCTTACAGCGTATAGGTAGGGAAATCGAGAAATTCTTTCCCGAGCGATCCCTGAGTTTTATCTGGCGCGGAAACAGACATTCTTATCGGTTTCAGTCGCTCGGTACGGGTATGAAATGGACAAATCGTAATCTGGCAGTTGATGGGACGAGGCTCGTAAACGCTGAACAACTCACACTGGAAATGCAGGATGTGGCTATGATCCTTCTGCACGGGGGCGCTGTTACAAATCTTGACATACCAGACGACGTATTCCAGAAATGCTGCATTGGTACGATGATCGGGAATAAGAGCGAGTTAGACGCCTTTGTTCGGCAACGCTATATTCATGTGAGCAGGATTACCGGCGGAGCCACTGCCAACACTATGGGTCAATTGGCTCAGTCTCATGTGCGCGAACGTCTCAAGTTCCGTCTTCACGGGTGGGATTTTTCCCGGACAAGGATTTCTGGCATCAGCCAGAATGAGGGACGCACAGATATGGCGTTCGATATTGTGGCCGAGGCTCCTTCCGGTCGGTGCTGCGCCATAGAAGTGAGCTTCCAGGTGACAACAAACAGTACAATTGAGCGGAAAGCAGGACAGGCGCAAGCCCGACAGAGCGCGCTTCACAATCATGGCCACGGCATTGCGTATGTTGTTGACGGAGCCGGAAATTTCCAGCGACGTTCAGCACTAGAAACAATTTGTCGCTACGGCGATTGTGTGGTGACATTCCGTGACACCGAACTTGACGCTCTGGCCGAATATCTGCGAGAGTTTGGAGCGGGGGGCTGACATGGCACACCAGTCCGAAGGGGCGAAGCCGCTGCGCGTCGTCAGGCTGTCCTTGCAGGACAGCGGCCACCTCCCTGCCCCCGATATACACCCCGCTGTCTGGCTGTTCATCCTGCCGTACGGACGCTCGCCGGCCGACAGCGAAACTGGCGGGGCTTGGTTCGACCGTCTCCACAGCTTTGCCGGCCTCCTGTCCGACGATTCCGTGCTGTGTCTCCTCACCACACCCGCGGACGCCGCCACCACTGTGATGCAGTTGACGGATGTGCTGCATTTTCAGCTATGGGTCGCCGTCAAGCTCAGAGAGCCTGTCGCCAACCCGGGCCTGCTCCCGGGGCATCATGCAGCCTTGCTCATCCTGACGAAGTACACAACATCCCTGCGGCACAACAAGACGCGCATCGCCTATACCTACTGCCCGGCCTGCGACAAGACGACAAAGGACTATGGCGGGAAAAAGCACACCTACCACGAGTACGGGACGCTCATGTCGGATGTCTGGCGGGATATTGACTGGGCTCCCGACGGTGAGACGGACCAGATTACAGACCGGCTGAGCGAGGTCTTTGGGCGTGCCCCCTACACAAGCCTGCATGTCCTTGACCTCACAGCGGTCCGAAGCCTCCGCTCCACAAGATCACCCGTTGCATTGCTCAGCGACGACAATGCCGGCCCCTCGCTCCAGTCGTCGAGGCTGATCAATGGAGACAGCGTAGCCCTCTTGTCGTCCATAGCGTCGAACAGCATTGATTTCTGCTTTGCCGACCCTCCCTACAATATCGCCAAGCAGTACGATGCCTGGGACGATACGCAGGACAAGCGGGAGTATTTTGCCTGGTGCGACCGCTGGCTGGACGAATTGGCGCGGGTCCTGAAGCCGGGGAGGACCTGTGCCGTCCTGAATATCCCCCAGTGGACGGCTCGCCATTTTCTGTCTCTCAAGCATCGTCTCACCTTTCAGAACTGGATCGTCTGGGAGGGGCTGGGCCTGCCTGTGCGCAAGATCATGCCGGCCCACTACGCCATCCTGTGCTGCTCAAAGGGACCGCCCCGGCCTCTGCCTGGCATGACAAACACTGAACAGAAGACCCATCTGAGTTCTCTAAAGGAATGGTATTGCCTGCGCGCCGCCTGTGTGAAGGAGCGTCGCCGGCTCCGTCTGGCCGATCGGGAGACAATAAGCGACCTGTGGTGGGATATCCACCGGCTTAAGCACAATGCCCGCCGGGTTGACCACCCCTGTCAGCTCCCACCTGCGCTGATGCGTCGCTTGATAGCCCTGTTCACCTGTGAGGGAGAAAGTGTGCTGGACCCGTTTAATGGGGCCGGCACGACCTCGCTGTGCGCCGAGCAGTTGAGACGGAAGTTCATCGGCATTGAGTTATCGGAAACCTATCACCAACTCGCCCTGAGCCGACACGAGACCTTGCGACAGGGGGAAGACCCTTTTGCCAAGGCGACCCGCAACCTTCAGGCGAAGAACAGCCGGGTCCGACGGATCGGAGGCATTGACTACAAAGTCTCCAAGAAAGTCTTGCAATTAGAGGTCAGGAACATCGCCCGGCATTTGGGCCGGCTTCCCACCCGGGCGGAGGTCAAACGCCTCAGCCGCTATCCGATCGACTACTTTGATGACTATTTCATCGGCTGGGGAGAGGTGTGCGCCGCCGCCCGCACGACCGGCATGACCGAGAACCGGACCGCAGACCGAAGCGACACGATGCAAAGCCGGCAGCCGTCTCTCTTTGACTGAGCCTCAGCAGTTCCAACACGCGGCTCAGGGTTGGCTTCAGTCAAGCCGCTTGAACACCACGACCGGGATCTGGCGGCTGGTTTTTTTCTGGTAGTCGTGAAAAATCGGCATCTGCCCGGCTTGGCGGTCAAACAGCCGCTGGCGCTCTTCGCCGCTCGTCACCTCTGCCCTGGCCCGAAAGCGCTCGCTGCCGATTTCGAGCGTGACCTCGGGGTGGGCGACCAGGTTGTGATACCAAGCCGGGTGATGGGGCGCTCCGGCGAAGGAGGCGATGACAACAATGCGCTCCCCGTCGGTCGTATACACCAGCGGCTTGGTGATCGTTCTGCCGCTCTTGGCCCCAGTCATGGTCAGGAGCACCACCGGCATATTTTCCATCTGGCCACCGACCTTGCCCTGGTTGGCCCGAAATTCCGCAATCACCCGTGTATTGTACTCGTTCAGTTTCGACATAATCCCTTCCGCGTTGGCTCACGCTGGACTCTTCTCTGGCTACACCGAAAGCCGCTGTCAGGAAAGCGCCCCCGCGGTATGGGTAGAGCGCGAGACCTTCAGCCCTGCGCCGGCCCCCCCAGGGCTCAGGCCGGGCCGCTGTGCAGAATGCCTCTGCGCTCCAGGTCCCGGACCTCATCCGGACTGTAGCCGAGCCACTCGGTCAGCAGTTCGGCGTTATGCTCGCCCAGCAGCGGGGCTTGGAGTTCCAGAGGCGTCGGAAAGTCCGAAAAGCGCAGGGCAAATCCCGGCACCTCAAGGTCGCCGAGCAGCCGGTCATGCACCGTCCGCACGGTTCCGCGCTGACGCAGGTGGGGATGCTGGAGCGCCTCAGGCACGGACAGAATCGGCGCGACCGGCACATGATGCGCCTTCAGTATCTCAATCGCCGCGTCGTCGCTCGGCTGGGAGCGAATCCAGCCCTCAATGATCTCTACGAGGACCTCCAGATTGTTCATCCGGGCCGCGTTATCGGTAAAGCGTGGGTCACGGGCCATGTCCGCTCGGCCCATTGCTTCGCACAACTTCGACCAGTGCTGCTCCAGGGGCGCAATGAGGATCATGTAGCGATCGCGGCCCTTGAAGACCCCCGCCGGGCTGGCGTACCACGAATGTGCCCCAGAGCGGGTCGGACTGATCGCGCCCTTGCTCAGACTGTACATCTGGAAGCTGGCCTCGTGATAATGGGCGTAGGTGTCAAGCAGCGACAGGTCAAGGCGCTGGCCGCGGCCGGTGCGCTCCCGGTAGATCAGGGCGGCGCAGATTGCGCCCATAGCGTGCGCGCCGGTTGACACATCACCCATGGCGACCATCGGGAAAATGGGCGAGCCGTCTTTTTCGCCCCCCATTGAGGTAATGCCCGAGTAGGCTGCTCCCACCCAGTCAAAGCCCGGTTCATGGGCCAGCGGTCCGGTCTGGCCAAAGGCCGAAATTGAGCACATGACCAGCCCCGGATTGAGCGCACTGGCCACCTCATAGCCGAGGCCCAGTCGCCCGATCACTCCCGGGGCATAGTTCTCCACCAGGACATCGACCTTCCTGACCAGCCCCTTGAGGATGTGGAGCCCCTCGGGCGTTTTGGCGTCCAGGCACAAGTCCTTCTTGCCGCGGTTATGCTGGACAAAATACCCGCTGCGGCCGTCAATGACGACCGGGCCGAGACGCGCACCGTCGCCGGCCGGGACCAGCTCGACCTTGATAACCTCAGCCCCCATTTCTGCCATCATCAAGGTGCAGGTCGGTCCTGCCACAATCTGCGAGAAGTCCAGGACCTTATAGCCCTCCAACACATGCTTCGGCTGCGTCATCGTGGTTTTCCTCCCGGTCCCGAGAACGGCGCTTCGACGAGGGCCAGCGACACAATTTTCCAGCCCTCCGCATCCCGACGATACATATAGGTGGCCCGCAGTTTCTCCAGCACCGAGCCGTCCCGTTTGTAGCGGGTCACATCGGCCACTATCTGGGCCAGCGACTCGGAGTAGGGAAAGACCTGGAGCGCGTCAATATCGCTGCGTCCCCACTCGCTGGCGCGCAAGCCCGCCATAATGTTGTGATACACCGTATGATGGTCGGCCTCGGTCTGGACGCTGCTCAGACCCTGCTCGCCGCTGAGCATGACGTGTGGGTGGGCGTAGCAGCCGACAAACCCGGTCGCATCCTCGCGGTTGAAGACCGCAATATAGTGGTGATAAGCGGTCTCGATTTCCCGAATGATTGCGTTGGCCTGAGCCATACCGTCCTCCTGTTTGTGGGGGGTGCCGACCGGTAGTGTCGAACCGTGCGGGAATCTGATCGAACAGACCGGCGTTCTCTGTTCTTTCCTGTTCGGACGCCTCAGCAGGAGAAGCGCCCCCGGTCTCCAGACAGCCGTATGGAACAGGAGCCCAGCGCGTCTTCTATGGCGTTCTCCATGATTCTTTCCAGGTCGCCAGCCGTCAGTTCCGATACCTTGGTATAACTGGTGTAGTAGGCGAGTACCGGAACGGCCGCGCCCAGGAACAGGCCCACGATCAAGCCAGTGACAAACCTCAACATCTGTTCTCCTCCCCTTGGGCGGTCCCCCGTCGATTCAGCAACAGACCTTTTTCGATACCGAGTTGGTCAGGTAGTACCAGGCTCGACCGAGCCGTTCAGGTATTGACCAGACGGCCTTTCTCGTCTCGAATTTCGGGACCGTGGACGCGCGCCCGGCCGTCGCCGAACTTGGCGTCCCGGGCGCGCAACGTCTCCCGCAGGCCCTTGTCTTTGACCGACTGCATATAGTCCCGTGCCGCCCGGGTATTGTGGCCCCGCACATCGTTCTCCGCGGCCAGGCGCTGGAGGGTGCGGGCACCCATCAGTTCAAGACCAAGGTTGATGATGCGCTTATTGGTGCTGAGCAGGTCGGGGTCAATCCGGCACAGGCGATCTGCCAGCTGTTCAACCTCGGCGGCCAGCTGCTCGGTCGGCACGGCCTTCAGAACCAGGCCGATGTCCTGCGCCTCGGCCCCGGTGAGTGAGTCGCCGGTCAACATCAGCCGTTTGGCCCACTGCGGACCGACGTGATACAGCCAGAAGTTGGTCGGCAGAGCGCCAAGGTCGCGGGCCGGCGGAAAGGCAAAGGTCGCGTCTTCGGCGGCGATAATCATATCGCACAGCAGGGCAACATCAGTGCCGCCGGCCAGACAGTAGCCGTGGACCTGGGCGATGGTCGGCTTGTGCATGTCAAACAGGGCCATGCGGTAACGCTGGGCGCGCTCAAGTTGCCAGGCGTCGTCGTCAATGCTGCGGGAGCCACGATAGCGGTTTTGGGCGGACTCTACCCGCGATACCGCCAGCTTGCTATCGGCCCCGGACAGATCATAGCCGGCTGAGAAGGCCCGCCCGGCCCCGCGCAGGATGACGCAGTGTATGTCCGTGTTGTTATCGGCCTCCCACAGCGCTTCGTTCAACTCGGCCTGAAGCTTCAGGGACAGGGCGTTGAGCTTTTCCGGGCGGTTGAGGGTGATGCGCGCCCGGCCTCGCTCGACTTCGTACTCAATGCTCTCAAACTCGCTCATGGGGGTGTTCCTCCTGTGGTGTTTCTCCGCCGATTGTCGTGTGTCGCTGCGGCTTTGTCAAACGGCCCCCAGGCGCGAGCCGGGTCTGGCACATGATTGACGGCTTGGCGGGACACGGTTATGCCAGAGGCAGGAGGATGTTATGGCGACGATTGACCTGTACGAGGCAATGCGAACCCTGCGGGCGGTGCGGCGGCTGCGCCCCGACCCCATTCCTGATCATGTGCTCTACCGGGTGCTCCAAGCCGCCACCTGGGCACCGACCGGCGGCAACCGCCAAGCCTGGCGGATTATTGTGGTCAAGGACGCGGCCCGCAAACAGCGTCTGGGCGAGCTGTACAAAAAAATCACCATCCCCTATACCCAATCCTACCTGAAACAGTTCGCCGACCGCTCTGAGGAGGAGCGGGCCAAGGCGGAACGGGTGATGCGCGCCAGTACCTATCTGGCCGAGCATTTCGGGGAATCGCCGGTCCTGCTGGTCTTCTGCTTTGATCCAGACGGGCTGGCGGTGACGGATGCCAAGCTGGACCGTGTGTCGGTAGTCGGCGGCGGCTCGATCTACACCGCGGTCGAGAACCTGCTGCTGGCCTGCCGGGCAGAGAGCTTGGGCTGTGTGCTGACCACCCTGCTGTGCATGGAGGAGCCCGAGGTGCGCCACCTGCTGGCTATCCCCGAGCCGTGGGGAACGGCCGCGGTTGTGCCGGTCGGCTATCCGGTGCTGCGTGGCCACGGCCCGATCTCGCGCCGCCCGGTTGAGGAGTTGGCGTTTGTTGATTCATGGGGAACGCCGTTCTCCAAGGGCTAAGCGGGCAGAGAAGACGGAGGGAGGTGCCCCATGAAGTTTGATACTGTTATTGCGGCCAGCGATTTTTCTGGCATTCGTGACTTTGCCGGCTGGGCCGAGGCGATCGGCCACGACGGCCTGTGGTCTATTGAGGCCGCCCACGAGCCGTTTATGCCGCTGGCAATTGCCAGCACCGTCACCCACGGGGTCAGTCTGGGTACGGCCATTGCCGTGGCCTTTCCGCGCAACCCGACTGTGCTGGCCCACACCTGCTGGGACCTGCAAGCCAACTCCAAGGGCCGCTTCATCCTTGGTCTGGGCACCCAGGTCAAAGGCCACAACGAGCGCCGCTTTGGCGTCCCGTTTGTCTCCCCAGTCAAAAAGCTGCGGGAGATGATTCTGGCCATGCGGGCGATCTGGGACTGCTGGCAGACCGGCAACCGGCTGCGGTTTGAGGGCGAGTTTTACCGCCTGAGCATGATGACGCCGTTTTTCAGCCCGTCAAAAGTCGCCCAGCCACACATCCCCGTCTATGTTGCCGGGGTCAATCGCCGGATCGCCGAGATGGCCGGCGAGGTATGCGACGGCTTTCATGTCCACCCGCTCAACTCGCCCCGCTTTCTGCGCGAATCGCTCATCCCGGCCCTTGAGGCCGGGGCGCGCCGGGCCGGCCGTTCGCGCGCCGACCTGACGCTGTCAACCCAAGCCTTGGTCGCTACCGGCGACAGCACGCGGGCTATTGCCGAGCAGCGTGAGGAGATTCGGCACCAGATCGGCTTCTACGCCTCGACCCGCACCTATGCGCCGGTACTGGACACCCACGGCTGGGCTGAACTGAGCGGCCGGCTGAGCGCCAAGGCCGCGGCCGGCGACTGGGGCGGCCTGGCCCGGGAAGTGAGCGACGAGATGGTGGATGAGTTCTGCATCAGCGGCCCGCCAGACGAGATCGGCCCAAAGCTGCGGGCGCGCTACCACGGGCTGCTGGACCGGCTCAGTCTGTATTTCCCCTACCGTCCTGGCCAGAACGATGCCGGGCTGAAACGTATTATTGCGGATATCCGGGCCTGATCGCCCGAGATGAGGAGGGAAGTGCGATGCAGTACGCAAGCGTTCTGAGCACGCTGGGCGATACAGGGGTGCGGACCATAGCCCTCAACCGCCCCGAGCGTCTCAACGCCATGAACCGCGGTCTGATGGACGACCTCGCCCGCGCCTTTGCCGAGGCCAACGCCGACCCCGCCACCCGGGCGATCATTTTTACCGGTACTGGCCGCGCTTTTTGTGCCGGCGATGATCGCAAGGATCATGTCCACCCGGACGATCCGGGCCGGGCGCGGGAGTTTGTCAACACCATACAGCGCGCTACCCAAGAGATCGTTTTTGGCGACGTACCGGTGGTGGGCGCGATCAACGGCTGGGCGGTCGGGGGCGGGTTTGAGTTGGCGATCAACTGCGATTTTCCCATCTGGGCGGCCAGCGCCAGGGGGTTTTTCCCCGAGGTGTCACTCGGCGCGTTTGTCACCGGCGGGGTGAGTTCGCTGCTGCCGGCCCTGGTCGGGCTGAACAAGGCCCGCGAAATGCTGTTTTTCGGTGAGCAGTACGACGCCCCAACCCTTCTTGATCTCGGGGTGGCGTGGCGGGTTGTGCCCGATGACAGCCTGCTGGCAGAGGCCCAAAGCGTGGCCGAGAAACTGAGTGCGCTGCCGGCGCTGGCGGTTCGGTCTATGAAGCGCGTGCTCAACCAGGGCGCAGCGCGGGATATCACCACCGCCCTGCGGCTTGAAACCGAAGCCACGGTTGCCGGCTTTCTCGATCCACACACCACGGCGCGGCTCAGGGACTTCTGAGTTTATGCCGACTTGCGCCCCCCCGATATTTTGCGCACAAGAGGGACAGGAGGACAGCGACTATGAGCGAAAATACATATAACGGCAGTTGTTTTTGCGGTGCGGTGAAATTAACTGTGAGCGGTGCGCCGGTGGCGATGGGCTATTGCCACTGCGAGTCGTGCCGTCACTGGTCGGCCGGCCCGGTCAACGCCTTTACCCTGTGGGACCCCAAGGCGCTCGTTGTCACCGAGGGAGCCGACAAGCTGGGCAGCTATGCCAAGACCGACAACAGCCACCGCAAATGGTGTACGGTCTGCGGCGGACATGTGTTTACCGAGCATCCTGGCATGGGCCTGACCGATGTCTACGCCGCGGTCATCCCCGAGCTGCCGTTCGAGCCGGCGGCCCATGTCTTCTACGCAGAAACCGTGCTGCGCATCCACGACAGCATTGTCAAACAGCAGGACGTGCCGGCCGACATGGGCGGTTCCGGGGTTGTGCTGCCCGAATAGCGACCCACCGGCCGAACACCACGCCTGTCAAGGAGGAAGACTATGGCAAACGCTCAACACACACCAGCCGCGGAGCAGTTCAAGGAGTTTGACGCAATCGTCATCGGCGCTGGGGTGATGGGACTCTATCAACTGTACCGGCTGCGGAAGATGGGCCTGTCGGTGCGGGTCTACGAGGATGGCGCGGGGGTAGGCGGCACCTGGTACTGGAACCGCTACCCGGGCTGCCGCTTTGATTCCGAGAGTGAAACCTACGGCTACTCATTCTCCGAGGAACTGCTGCAAGAGTGGGACTGGAAAGAGCATTTTTCCGGCCAGCCAGAGAACGAGCGCTACCTCAATTATGTGGCCGACAAGTTTGACCTGCGGCCCGACATCCAGCTCAATTCCCGCGTAGCCGCCGCGGTCTATGCCGAGGACGAGAAGTGCTGGGAGATCCGGCTTGAGAGCGGCGAGCGGGCGCGGGCGCAGTTTCTGATCGGAGCGGTCGGCATTCTGTCGGCAAAATATACGCCTCCTTTTGAGGGTATTGACCACTTCAAGGGCGAGTCGTTTCACACCTCACGCTGGCCCAAGGAGAAGGTGGACTTTCGCGGCAAGCGGGCAGGCTGCATTGGCACGGGCGCGACCGCGGTGCAACTCATTCCAATCGTGGCCCAGGAGGCGGGCCATCTGACCGTTTTTCAGCGCACCCCGAACTACTGCGCTCCATTACGCAACTCGGCAGTCGCCCCCCAGACCCAGAGCGAGTGGAAGGCCACCTACCCGCAAATCCACAAGCGGTGCCGTGAAACCCCGGCCGGCTTCGTGCATCAATTTGATCCGCGCTCGGCCCTTGAGGTTTCAGAGGAAGAGCGCAAGGCGCTGTACGAGGAGCTATGGGCGCTGCCCGGCTTCAAAAAATGGTTGGGCAACTTTCACGACATTATGACCAACCGGGAGGCCAACGAGACCTTTGCCGAGTTTGTCCGCAACAAGATCCGCCAGCGGGTCCACGACCCGCTGGTGGCGGAAAAGCTGGCACCCAAGGATCACCCGTTTGGGGCCAAACGCATTCCCCTGGAGAGCGGCTATTACGAGGCCTACAACCGGGACAATGTTTCGCTGGTTGATGTCCGTGAAGCCCCGATTGAACGCATCACCCCCAAGGGCGTGCAGACCCGGAGGGCCGAGTACGAACTCGATGTCATCATCTATGCGACCGGCTTTGACGCGGTGTCCGGGCCGCTGACCCGCATTGATATCCGCGGTGAGGGCGGGCAGACCTTCGAGGGCAGGTGGGCCGACGGGCCGCGCAGCTACCTGGGGCTTCAGACGGCCGGTTTCCCCAATTTCTTTATTGCCACCAACTCGGCGTTCTGCAACTACACGGTGTGCGCCGAGATGATTGTCGATTGGATCGCCGACTGTATCGGCCATATGCGCGAGAACAAACTGCGCTGCGTTGCGCCCAGTCCGGAGGCCGAGCAGGCCTGGATAGACCACGCCAACGAGTTGGCCTCCCAGACGCTCTTGAGTGATGGGGATTCGTGGTTCATGGGCTCAAACATCCCGGGCAAGAAACGCGCCCTGCTCCTGTATGCCAACTCGGCGACTGCCTATCGGCAGAAGTGTCAGGAGGTGGCGGCCAAGGGCTACGAAGGTTTCACCTTCCAATAGATGGCCGCCGGGCCGGCCGTGCGCCGGGCAGCCACACAGGGCTGCCCGGACAGCGGCGATGCCTATGTGAGGGTCAGTCCTTCAAAGTCGCCCCGATCGCGCCAGGCGGCCAGCATAGTATAGAAAGGCACCGCGCCTTCGGGGTACTGGACTTCAATAAAGCCCTGGCCCTCATTTTTGCCCTCGCCGTTGTAGTAGCCCGGCGTGCAGGCGTTCTGGTACTCGGTCATAAAGGTTGGCCCGGTCAGCAGCTTGACCCATTCGGCCTCGGCCTCCGTGGTCGGCTCAACCGCCTTGGCTCGGCGCGCTCCCATCTGGGCGATGATGTGGGCGATGTGGGTGGCTTGGCCGTTCAGCATATAGGTGAAGTTCGGCGCAAGCCCGGTCTGGGTCAGACCCATGTGGAAGCAGTTGGGGAAGCCGTGGCTCAGGAAGCCGTGGAAGGTCCGCATGCCGCCCGCCCAGGAGTCGGTCAGCGACAGGCCGTCGCGCCCGTAGATCTCAAACTCGGCCCGCCGGGTGTAGGCCGTCCCGACCTCAAAGCCGGTGGCATAGATCAGGCAGTCCACCTCGTACTCCACGCCGTTCACAACGACTGCGTTCTCGGTCACACGTTCCACGCCTCTGCCCCTGGTGTCTACTAGCGTGACGTTGGGCCGGTTGAAGGTCGGCAGGTATTCGTCGTTGAAGGTCGGGCGTTTGCACCACTGGCCGTACCACGGCTTGAGCGCCTCGGCGGTCGCCGAGTCCTTGACGGTCGTCGAGACCCGGTCGCGGATCTCGTTCATTTTCTGGAAGTCGGCGATCTCTGACAGGGCCGCCATGCCCTCGTCCGACAACCTGGAGTCGTCCTTGTTGGCCAGCAGCTCGGAGAGCTTTTTGAACAGGCTCGTCCACTTGTCGTCAACCAGGTCTTCTTCAACCGTCAGGCCGGCCAGGATGGAGCAGAAGTTGGTGTTGCGGTAGTCCTGCCAGCCGGGCTTGAGCGTCCTCACCCATTCCGGGTCGGTCGGCTTGTTGCCGCGCTCGTCCACCGAGGACGGGGTGCGCTGGAATACATACAGATGCTTGGCGTGCTGGCCGAGATGCGGCACCGACTGAATCGCGGTCGCCCCAGTGCCGATGATGCCCACCCGCTTGTCCTTGAGTTTGTCGAGACCGCCGGTCGTATCGCCGCCGGTGTAGTTGTAATCCCACCGGCTGGTGTGGAAGGTATGGCCCTTGAAGTGCTCAATCCCGGGGATGGCCGGCAGCTTGGGCCGGTTCAGGGGGCCGCTCGACATGATGACAAAGCGGGTCTTGAAGACATCGTCGCGGTCGGTTGTGATCGTCCAGCGGCCGTCCTCGTCGTCCCAGCGCGCCTCTCTGACCTGGGTCTGGAAGCAGGCCCGCTCGTACAGCTTGAAATGGCGGCCGATGCGCTGGGCGTGCTCAAAGATCTCGGGCGCAAAGGAGTATTTTTCCTTGGGTATGTAGCCGGTCTCTTCAAGCAGCGGCAGATACACATAGGACTCGATGTCGCACTGGGCACCGGGGTAGCGGTTCCAGTACCAGGTGCCGCCAAAGTCGCTGGCTTTTTCGATGATCCGAATGCTGGTGATGCCGGCCTTCTGGAGCCGGGCCGCGGCCAGCAGACCGCCAAAGCCGCCGCCGATAATGACCGCGTCAAGCTCCTCCTGCAAGGCCGGACGGGTAAAGCCCGGCTCAACATACGGGTCAGTGTTGTAATGCTCATACTTGCCGGTGACTTCCTGGTATTGGGTGTTGCCGTCAGAGCGCAGACGCCTCTGGCGCTCCTCGGCGTACTTCCGGCGCAGGGCAGCCGGGTCAAAGCCCAACTCTGCCGGGGTCGGGATGCCGCTCGGTGGGGATTGCTCTTGCGCTTCATTCATGGCAGCCACTCCTTCTCGCTCGTTTGGATTGGGGCAGAGTCTTGCACAGCAGTCCACTTTTGACAATAGTGTTTTCATTCTGCAAGCTTTCGACCAAGGAGGGTCTTCATGATGGATTTCAACCCGCTCTCCCCGGAAGTGACCGCCAACCCCTACCCCTACTATGCCGAACTCAGGGACAAAGCCCCGGTGCTCTGGCTGGAGCCGTTTCAGTGCTGGGCGCTGAGCCGGTATGCTGACGTGGATTTTGCCCTGCGCAATCCGCATATCTTTTCGTCCTCGGTGTTTACCGCCGAAGCCCTGGGCGAGCTCAATCCCGTGCCCGAGACGCCGTGGATTCTTGACATGAATCCGCCCGAGCATACACGCTTGCGCAAGCTGGCCAACAAGGGGTTTACCCCGCGGCTGATCCGTGGTCTGGAGCCGCGGTTTCGGGCCATTACCCGCGACTTGGTCAGTGCTCTGCGCCGTCAGCCACAGGGCGACCTGGTTGCTACCCTGTCCGGCCCGCTGCCAACGACTGTGATTGCCGAGATGCTCGGGGTTGAGCCTGAGCGGCGGGGCGATTTCAAGGTCTGGTCTGACGATGTGGTGCGGGCGACCGGCCGGCCAAGCGACGAGGCCGAACGGGCGCACATCCGAAAGAGCCAAGCCGAGCTCAGGGCCTACTTTGAGCACAGCATTGAGCGGCGGCGGATCGAGCCTGGAGACGACCTGATTACCGCCCTGGTCAAAGCCGAAGAAGAGCGGGATATGCTGTCCTCGCAGGAGATTCTGGCCCTGGCTGTCCTGCTGCTCGTCGCCGGCAACGAGACGACCACGAACCTGATCGGCAACGCGGTCCTGACCCTGCTCAAGCATCCAGAGGAACTGGCCAAGGTCCGGGCCGACCCTTCCCTCGTCCCCGCCCTGGTTGAAGAAGTGCTGCGGTATGAGTCCCCGGTTCAGGTGATTTTCCGCCGAACCGTGCAGGATGTAGAGTTGGAAGGCGGCACGCTGGCGGCCGGCCAGACTGTGTTTTTGCTGCTCGGCTCGGCCAACCGTGACGAGCGCCACTTCCCCGAGCCGGACCGCTTTGACATCGCCCGCAACCCCCCAGACCATCTGGCCTTTGGCTACGGTATCCACTATTGCTTAGGTGCGCCACTCGGCCGTCTCGAGGGGCGGCTTGCCCTGGAGGCCCTGCTGTTTGACTGCCCACCGTTCGCCTGTATGACACCCGACATTGAGCAGATCGTGTCAATCATTGTGCGTGGGCCGCAGACCCTGCCGCTGCGGTTTGCGTCCGCCGCCTAGGGTCGGCCCCGGTCTTTCTGGCCGGTCTCGGGTCTGCTAGGCTGACCCGGAAAGGAGAAGCGATATGGCAGGATTAGTAGCGGGAAAAGCTGCCCTGATTACCGGCGGCAGCACCGGCATTGGCCGGGCCAGCGCCCAGATCTTTGCCCGGGAAGGGGCACGGGTAGCGGTGGCCGATGTGAATGTCGAGGGCGCTGAGGAAACGGTCCGCCTGATACGCGACGCCGGTGGCGAAGCGCTCTGCATCCAGGCCGATGTGTCGCAGGCCGCAGATGCCGAGGCAATGGTCACGCGGGCGGTTGAGACCTATGGCCGGCTTGACTGCGCGTTCAACAACGCCGGCATTGAGGGCGAAGTCCGGCCCACCCGGGACTATAGCGAGGCGAGCTGGGAGCGGGTCATCGCTATTAACCTCAAGGGCGTGTGGCTGAGCATGAAGGCCGAAATCCGGCACATGCTCGGCCACGGCGGCGGGGCAATTGTGAACACCGCGTCTGCCGCCGGCCTGATCGCCGTGCCGGACCTGTCGGCCTATGTGGCGGCCAAACACGGCGTTGTCGGCCTGACCAAGACCGCCGCCCTCGAGTACGCCAAGGCCGGCATCCGGGTCAACGCGGTGTGTCCTGGCGGCGTGGACACGCCGATGCTCCAGCGGGTCTTTGCCGACAAGCCGCAGGCCGCGGAGGCCGCGGTCGCCGCCGAGCCGGTCGGGCGTCTGGCCGAGCCGTCCGAGATTGGCGAAGCCGTCGTGTGGCTGTGCTCTGAGGCCGCCTCTTTTGTAACCGGCCACCCAATGGCGGTTGATGGCGGCTATGTGGCCCAATAGGACTGTCAGTGTGTAAGGAGGGAAGATATGAGCGCGTATACGATTATCGACGTTGACACCCATGTCACCGAAACGCCCGACCTGTGGACGAGCCGGGCCCCGGACTCGCTGCGCGAGCTCGTGCCGCGTATTGAGACCAACACCGACGGCGGCCTGTCCTGGATTGTGGGCGGCAAGCCGATGCTGGCCAGCCCCGGCCTGACGGCTACCGCGGGGGTGGGCAACTTCAAGAACCCGCCCAAGACCTACGAAGAGATGCACCCCGGGGCCTACGACGCCAGGGAACGCCTGAAGTACATGGACAAGATGGGCATCTGGGCGATGGTCATGTATCCCAATGTCGGCGGTTTTGGGGCCCAAGAGTTCCTGAAGCTGAACGACCCCGAACTGATGCTGAGCTGCGTCCGGATTTACAACGACTGGCAGACCGAGTGGGCATCGGCCGACTCGCGCCGCCTGCTGCCCATCACCTCACTGCCCTTCTGGGATGTGGAGGCCGCGGTCAAGGAGGTCCGCCGCTGCGCCGCTCTTGGCCACCGGGGCATTCTGTTTACCGGCGAGCCGCAGGCTTTTGGCCAGCCCTTGCTGGGCGATACCCACTGGAACCCGCTGTGGGAAGTCGCGGTTGAGCTTGACCTGCCGATCAGCTTCCACATCGGTTCGGGCAATATGGAACTCGGCCTGCTCGAAAACCGGATTCGCGCCTACGGCAAGATGGCGGCCTTTACCGAGCTGTCGGTCGATATCTTTCTGAAAAACGCCATGCAACTGAATGACCTGATCATGTCCGGGGTGTTGGCCCGCTACCCGGACATCAAGTTCATCTCGGTCGAGAGCGGCATCGGCTGGATTCCGTTTGCGCTCGAAGCCCTTGACTATCAGTTCTCCGGCAACGATGTGGCCGACGAGCACCCCGAGTTTGAGTTGCTGCCCTCAGAGTATTTCGCCCGCAATGTCTACGCCTGCTACTGGTTTGAGCAGCTTGCCCCGCGGCGGCTGATCGACAAGGTCGGGGCAGACAACATTCTGTTTGAGACCGACTTTCCGCACCCTACCTCGCTGTACGGCGACGAGGTTCACAGCCGCATCAAGGGCGGCCTGTCCGACTGTGAAGCGGCGGTACGGCGCAAGATTCTGTGGGAAAACGGTCAGAAACTCTACAAGGTTGAGGAGCCGACCGCGCAGGATGAGGCCAAACGCGGGCAGGCCCTGGCGGCCTGAGGCCGCTCCGCGTTCAGCCGGCGGTCCGGCCTTCGCCGGCCGGACCGCCGTGTTGCGACGAAGGAGCCAGCTCCAGGACCTCTTTTCTCCGGGGGGCCAGGTCCAGGGCTCTCTCAAGATAGCGTCTCGCCTCGTCCTCGTAGGCTGGATCAGAGGCACCTATCACCCGATACAGCTTGGTCAGCGCGACGGCGATTTGCCAGTCAGAGGGGTTGTTTTCAAGGGCGGCGACGGCCTCGGCATTGACTAGCGCCAGCATGCGTTCCGTCTCGATCCTGGACTGGGCCCGGAGGAAGTCCCAGAGTTGCGCCAGCGTCTCAAAAAGGAGGAGTCTGGGATAGTTGGCGAGTGGCCTGAAGTCGCTGATGGCCTGCTGAAAAGCGCCTCTGAGTTGACCGGGGGTGTTTGCCGGGGCGGATGTTCTGAGGGTGGTACCGGCCGCCGAGTAGATCGACCGGTTGGCCAGGAGATTCGTCCCGAGCAGCACGAGTATGCCCACGACCACCGCGGCGCGAGTCAGCCTGGGTCGCAGGAAGGCCGGGCGCGTGAGCCGCTCAAAGGCGGAGAAAACCCCTTGGCCGAGTTGAACTGCCGGCCGCCCAGCCGCTCCCCCTTCAAGCCTGGCGACAAAAGCGAGCAGCAGGACATACTGGAGGAAACCGACCGAGCCCTCGGGCGCAAATTGGCTCTGGACGAACTGTCCTGTCAGGGCAGCGCCGACAAACAGCGTCAGCACCCGTTCCCTGGAGTCCATCCCTTTGGCGGCCCGCAGCACAACCAGGAAGGTCAATCCCCAGACGGCGAGGTAGCTCACCAGACCGAGCAAACCCTTTGTCGCAAGCTCTTCAACGATCCTGTTATGCGCGCTGTCGTGGATCTTTGAGTGGGTGCCGACTCCAGACACATGCCGGCCGAAGACCACGATGTAGTTCTCCGGCCCCCAGCCGAGGAACGGCCTGTCAGCAAAGCCTTTGAAACCTGCCTCCCAGGCCGCCAGGCGCGTTCGGATGGTCCCGGAAGATGTGAGGTGGCGCAACCGGGGATTTGAGATCCCTGTATCGGGCATAAGGATACTCGGCCTGAAAAACATGGTCAGCAGCAGCACAAGCGCCGTCCCGCACAGACCCATCAGGCCCACCGCGGCCAAGCGGGCCGTTTGAGCGCGCCCGACAAACAGGCCCCCCGCGGCGAGACAGCCGAGCGCGGTGACGAGTCCGGCCATCCCCCCCCGGCTGCCGGCCAAGCCGAGCGCCCACAGTTCGATCAACACCGCGCTTCCCCACAAGAGTCTCTGGACCCACAGCAGACGACGCTGGCGCTTCAGCAGCAGCAGCTGGCGCTTCAGATCTGACGCTGAGGGCTGTTTTCGTCGGCGGCGTCTCGCCCGTTTCCCCCCGGACGCCGGGGCAGCGACGGGGAGGAACGACCGTGCGAGGAAGCCGAGCGCGATGACGATGTTCACCATCAAATACGCGCTGAGATAGATCGGATTGCCGAGCGTGGCAGCGACCCGCGCTGTTGGGGGATCCCAGCTGAGGAGGCGCGCGTCCGGGAAATAGTACGACTGGGCGATGGCCAGCAGGGCCATCATCAGGCTGAGGCCCAGATTGAGCTTCAGAAGAACGCTCCAAGCCTGGACGGTGCGGACCACCGACGCCAGAACGAGGGCGAAGACGAACCAGTGGGCCAAGTCTACGACGCCCTGCATCCGTTCATAGCTTGACCACAAACTCCGCTGGACGCTGACGCCAGAGCAGGCCGCTACTAGCGACACGCCGAGGGCAAGGCCAAACAGGATGAGCAGCCACGAACGCGGGGGACGGTAGGCAGGACTCAAGAAAGCCAGCAGTACCCAGAAGCCGAAGACGACTTCAATAATGACCCGTGCATACAGGGCCTTGCCAACGATAAAAGGGAAAATCGTCTGGGGAGTGATGACGAAGGGCGTCAGCAGGATCAGGACCAGGCCGGCCCAGATACCGCACAGCAGAGCTTTTTCCGGCGGCCGCAGCCGGACGGCGGCTGCCGGTCTACCGTGGCTCATACGGTTGGAGTTGCACGCCGAACTGGGCCGCGGCGTTGCCGCCCAGCATACGCGCCATGCTCGCCTCATCAACAGCGGCTTGGCTCAGGGTCTCAATCGCCTCCCAGGCGCTGGTCGTGTCCTGCTGGGGATAGCGGGATCCCCAGACAATTTTGTGGGCAAAGGTGTGGGGCAGCTTTTGGATCAGGCGCTCCTCGGCGTCAAAGCCGAGCAACACCCGGCCTTCTTCCCACATGTCTTCGACATCGGTCCGCACCGGGTAGTAGTGGAGCAGGGGAATGGTCCGGGTCGAGGCTTCCATTTTCTCCAGGACTTCCTCCATCCACGAGGCCTTGCCGCCGGCCATCACAATTTTCAGGGCCGGGTAGCGCTGCATGACGGTGAAGCCGATCAGGGTGGCGGCCACGAACATGTGGTTATCGAGCCAGGGCGACAGGATGGGCGCGATCGGGTGGCCAATCGGTTGCTGGGCCACAAAGGAAAAATTGGCCCCGTTGCCGCCGCCGGCAAACGGGCCACCACCGGATTCCCGGACAAACGACACCTGATTGAGACGGCCGTTGATCTTCTCGGTAAACGGGCCGTGCGAGGTCCACTCTGGATTCCACAGGCCGGCCGTGGGATGGACGGCCAGGGTCAGCCCGAGCTGCTCCACCTCGGCCCAGAACGGGTCATAGTAGGGATGGGTGTAATAGCGCTCTTCGATGAACATGGGCCGCAGAAAGACCGCCCGGAAGCAGGCCAGGCCGGCAATGCGGCGCAACTCCGCACAGGCAAAATCCAGGTTTTGCAGCGGAATCATGGCCGCGGCGTACAGCCGCTCGGGCGCGGCCTGACAGAAGTCGGCGATCCAGGTGTTGTAGGCCCGGGCCAGGGCATAGGCCACATCCGGGTCTTCAACCAGGGGAAAACCCTCGGCAAACCAAGTGGGGTAGAGGAGGGCTTGATCCACGCCCATCGCGTCCATGTCGCGCAGGCGGGCCTCGGGCTCGGACGCGCCCTCGGTCGGGGCGTGGCGCGTGTTCGGGTCGAGCTGGCCGATCTGTTCCCAACTCAGGCCCGGCCGCCAGATGGCGTGACGGGGGATGTTGGGGTTCATGGGGTCACGGTATGTCTTGCCGTTGATCTTGAGGTAGGAGCCGTAGCGGCCTTCCTCGCGCCAGAGAGCAGATTTTCCCAGGGGCCGGTATGCCGCTTCCAGGTAGGTGTCCCACACCGCCGGCGGCTCAACGATGTGTGAGTTGGCGTCAAAGACGGGGAAGGGTTTGGGGCCGCTCATGCCCGGGCTCCTTGGTTCAGGTCGGTCCGGGTCGTGGCCCGACCGTTGCCGCTTGTGCGCGTGGCCGGCCGGCCACGCTCTCCGTAGGGCCGGAGCAGGGCGGCTTCGGGTCGGAGGGCTTGCTTGACCTCCGCCTCGGTTGGCCACCAGTCGGGCCGCTCCAACTCGGTCATGCGCTCCCGGATGAACTCGCGCGGGGCCTCAATGTTGTACAGCTTGCGGGCGTTGGCCCCCAGAAACTGCGTCTGATATGCCACTGGCAGGCCGCACGCCTGCATGGTCTCCAGCGCCCGCCAGGCATCATCCCCGTCGTGGTGATACACATCCGAGGACCAGGCCAGGATGTCCCGGTAGAACTCGGGCAGCCGCGACGGCGGGGCCTCGTCACCCTCAAAGCCGGTCACACAGTGCTCAAAAAAGGTCTGGCTGGGCAGCCGGGTAAGCGGCGGCAAGGCCCGCTCGTTGCGGTACAGGGCGTAGAACTTGTCGCACTCGTCAAGCAGGAAGCTGAGCCAGGTAGAGGAGGCTTCAAAGACCGCGGCGCGCAGCTTGGGATGGCGGTCAAAGAAGCCCGACAGCAGCACCAGCGTCACCCACAGGGCGGCTTCGGCCTGGAAGTTCTGGACGTTGGTCAAAAAGAAATGGGGCAGCCCCGAGGAGAGGATCGTCTTGGCGATCAGTTCGGCACCGGAATACTGCTCGGTATAGCCTGGCGGCTTGAGTGCGCCAAAGGCCGGGAAGGGGTGCATTCCGTAGACCAGCCCGGTCTCTTCCATCGCTCGCCACACCGGCTCGTACTTGGGTTGCAAGGGATAGTTGCCCAGCGCGTCCACCGGCCGCACCAAACCCACCCGACAGCCCTTGGCCGCTACCCGGTAGACCTCCTCCGCGGCAAACTTGGGGTCTTGCATAGGCAGCAGGGCGGCAAAGAAGAGGCGTTGGGGGTTGGCCTGGCAATAGTCATAGGCCCATTCGTTGTAGGCTTTGCACATGGCTTTGGCCCCCAGGGCGTTGGGCAGCCAGGGGTAGGTGTCAATATCTGTGGGGATAATCATGACTTGGTCAATGCCCTGGAGGTCCATGTCGTGCAGCCGCTCGGCGGGTTTGTAGGAGCCTTTGTGGTCGAGGTAGTCGGCCTGCTCGGCGCTTAGGGCGGTGGTGGGATTGAGGTTGCGGACATTGAAGGCGCGCTGGATGTCGTGCTTGAGCCCGGGGCCGGCCAGAGAGAGCACGTTGACGATGCCGGGCGTCCCGCCGATCTTCTGAGAGCCCAGCCCGGCCCCGGCAGTCCCGTTGACGATGAGCTGCTTGGACTCAGCGTCAAACCACATGGTGGTCTTGAGGGCTTCGAGTTCGTCCTTGCTCAGCCACTCTTTGGCCCGCTCCCAGATCCAGGGTGGCTCGGTGACATGGGCGTCACAGTCAAAAGTCGGAAAATCTTTGGTCATTGGGGCGAATCGCTGGGTTGGCATAAGCTCCCTCCTTGTCGCGCGACACTCTAGCAGGGTGGGGGACCTTGTGGAAGAGGAGGCGGAGCGGGAATGAGCATTGTGGCCCGGGGCCCGTCCGTATGGCCGATGTCGCGGTGAAAGCCGCCCTTGAGTGGCAGAATCAGGCGGCCTGAGACACCTGTCAGTCCGGCCATTCAAAAAAGCGCACACAATCAACTGATAGATCAAACAGATGGCTACAGCCGGACCGCCCGCCAACATGCGCGGCCAGCAGCCGGGCGTAGCCTTTGTCAAGTTTCTTGCCGATCAGGCCCGGTGCCCGGGTCTGGACATCCTCGCAGATACCCTCATAGGGGAGCCGTTGCCAGTGGCTTGTGGCAGCGCCAATCGTACCGTCAGCCTCAATGTCAAACGACACCCCGAGCTGGTGGAAGGTGTCGTTCATGTCGTTGCGGCACGAAAAGCCTGAGCCGTCCTCGCGCTCGGCGATGCGCAGACGCTTTGTGCGCCAGAAAAACCGGTGTTGGCCGGGTTCGGGGGAAGCCAGGTCAAGGTTGAAGCAGCTGACCGGGCGTTGGGCGAACAGGGCCACGGACTCGTCACGGTAGGCATAGCACGAATTACAGATCCCGGACCATTCAACCCGGTCCCGTTCCCAGGCCATGCGGGCGACCCGGCTTGGGCCCGGGGCCAGCCCGGTGGCTGCGGCGGCAAAGCGCTCGTGGTCGCCCTTGGGAACGGGAAAAGCCTGGAGGCTGACCCGGGCCATATCAATCGCCAGTGCCAGGTGGTGCCGATGGCCCGGCAACTCGCCGAGGGCTGCGCGCGCGGCTCTGGTGAAGCCCTGGCCGGTCTGCGCGCCCTGAAGAGCCGTGCAGCGGCTCAGCAGTTGGGGCGATGCGACCTCGCCGGCCGGCTGGCGTGCCGCTACGCGTAAGATCGTGTAGTCGGGAAAGCGGACTAGCCAGTCATACTCAAGCGTGTGCTGATAATCGGTCTGGACGCCCCGGATACGCAGGGTCGTGTCTTTGAGATAGTCAATCTCAGCCTCAAAGGTGCGGATATAGCCGTGGCTGGGAAGCGGCAGGCAAGGGGTGTACACAGGCGGCGAGTTTTCCACAGATTTTCCTTGCCTTGTCGGTGGTGGATGCTATGTTCTTCCCCGCGGCCAGGAGCATGCTCGTGTCATATATGCGCTTCACCACAAAACCACAAGCGCGGAGGAGGGCCGCCTTCGCGCCCAGCCACACCGACACCGTAGCGACACGCGCCCAGAGCCGTCTTGAGGAGGAAAGGGATGCACCTCACCGGGATGATGCACGTCAATGTGAACTGTAGCGATTATGAACGCTCGCGAGAGTTTTACGAGTTTCTGGGCTTCAAGGTGATGTGGGAGGTGCCCGAGCGCAACACCCCCGAAGTGGCGGCCGCGGTGGGTATGCCACCCTATCATGTCCGGGGCGCGCTGCTCCAGTTGGAAGGCTCGCCGGCCACCCCGCTGATCGACCTGTTGGAGTGGAAAGAGCCGCGTGACAGCGCCGCGCCGTATCCGCATTTGTACCACCTTGGGATTGCTCGGATCGCGCTGCTTACGTCTGATATGGACGCCGATGTCACAGCGCTCAAATCGCGCGGGGTGGAGTTTGTGTCTGAACCTGTTTTGCTCAGTCCACCAGACGCTCCACCGGCACGCTTCGTGTGTTTCAAGGACCCGGACGGGACGATCCTGGAACTGGTTGAAACCGGCCAGCCGTAGGGGGAGCCGCACATGAGAGCCAACACATCGGCCTGTCGGATTACGTTCCGCTAATCCGACCTGCGCACTATGCAAAACCGTGAAGCAAGACCGGAAGCTGAGCGGCTCTCGCCCAGCGTGAAACGCGCGAGTGTTGTCCTATATTCTCGGCGTGCCTTCCGGCTCGGCAATGACCTGATTCTCAAGCCGGCCAATGTTGGCAATCGAGATCGTGACCATATCCCCGGCTTGTAAAAACCGGGGTGGCTTCATGGCCGCACCCACGCCACCCGGCGTTCCGGTCGAAATAATATCGCCCGGCTCAAGCGTAAATGGGGTGGAAAGATGCTTGACTAGATCAAAGCAATCGAACAGCAGTTCACGCGTGTTTGAGTGTTGGCGCGCCTCGCCGTTGACCCAGGTCTGGAGTTCCAGGCTGTGGGGGTCCCGATTTCGTCCGCGGTGACAATACACGGGCCGAGCGGACAGTGGGTATCAACCGACACCAGTCTGGTCAAGGACACCGATGCGGGTCGAGCCGGCCTGGGTGAATGTGATGAGTTTCATGCCCAAAGATAGCCGGGAAGCTGAGGGGAAACCGCAGTGATTCGGAGACGGCGCTACGCAGCCTTACCTGTGTGAATCCGCCGTAGGCTGAACCGGCGGGGTCGTCTCGCTGAGCTTTGCGGTGACATCCTCATCGGACATGCGGTAGATGACTTCCCGGCCCGGCGGGAAACGCATGGGCGGGTTGTCGGGATCAGCCGCTGGATTTTGGGCCGTGCCGCGGCGCGACTCAAACGCCGGGGGACGTTTGTAGCGTTCCAGTTCTTGTGGGTTGATGCCGTTCAGCCTGACGACTTCAGGATCAATCCAGGCTTCCTGGTCAATCGCCCGCCCCTCTGAGGTTGAGACTTCCAACATCTCCATGCCGAGCACTTGGGTGAAAAACTCGATCTGAGCTTTCATGTCCCTGGTACAAATGGCCAGATGATGCACTCCGTTCGGTAAGCCCATAACAGTCCCTACCTGTGGTGGCGTTTGCCCGACCCGTTCCAGTAGATGCCTCTGGGGCTTGTCAAGCCAAAGAGGGCTGAGGCGGGAGTACGCCGCTCGGCTCTGACACCGCCGGGTTTCTCTCCTGAGCGGTGTCATGCTAAGGAGGTCGGGATTGACACAGACCGTCCCGGCCCGCTTGGCCGAGACAGAGAACAGGAGAGCGGCGTATGAAACTGTCACAACCCCGGATTGAGCCCCTAACCGAAGCGGAGTGGACCGACGAACAGCGAGAGACCTTGGAGCCCCGCTATAGAGAGGGGGTTGTCTACAACG
Organism: uncultured Binatia bacterium (SeqCode); assembly: GCA_965200965.1. GTDB lineage: Bacteria > Desulfobacterota > Binatia > Bin18 > Bin18 > JAAXHF01. The sequence continues at coordinate 1,173,675 of OZ241744.1, read as the reverse complement.
TGATCGGGACCCTGGCCCGGCACTGGGAGGCGGCCAGGAAGTTCAATGTGTGGGCTTTTCACGTCATGGGCGATACCCAGACCCTCGCTCCCCGCGAACGGGAATTGCTGATTCTGCGGATCGGCTGGCTGTGTCAGGCCGAGTATGAGTGGGGCCAGCATGTGCTGTTTGGTCGCCAAGCCGGCCTCAGCGATGAGGAGATCACCCGGATCAAACACGGCCCCGACGACCCGGCCTGGGACCCGTTTGACGCCAGCCTGCTGCGTGCCGCGGACGAACTGCACGCCGAGGCCTTGATCAGCGACGCCACCTGGGCGGCCCTGAGCGAGCGCTATACCACCCAGCAGTTGATGGATGTGGTGTTCACCGTTGGTCAGTACAATCTGGTGTCAATGGCCCTCAACACCTTTGGCGTCCAGCTCGATAAGGGGGTCAAAGGCTTTTAGCCCCGCCTAGATATCGTCCAGGGGGAACACCGGCCGCCGAATTTTTGCATACGGCAGGCGTGACAGGATTTGGGTGGCCAGACCGGGCGTATCCACGTCGATAATTTTGGCGGCGATGTTGGCAAAGCCGGCCCGGTGCTGCATCTCGGCTTTGCAGGCCAGGATTTTGCGCTCGGTCGGCTCAATCCCCAGGCTGCGAAAGTGATTGGGTTCAAACACCAGCACCGGCCGCGAGGTCAGAATGACCTCAATCCCGCCGCAGTCAAGCACCACCGTCGGGCCACGGCGAAAGGTCATGGAGATGAAGGCCGTCCCGGTAGTAAAGACGCCCTCATGGATGGAGCGCACCCGGCCGCTGATCTCGACCGGGTCGCCGTGAAACCGATCCGCCTTGCCGCCGACGCTGAGGCTGACGGTCTTGCCAATACCGGCCTGTATGGCGGTTTGGACGGCCTCGGCGTCGGCGATATTGCCGATGACCGCGTCCCTCACACCCTGTTTGATGAACTCCGCCAGAATGGCTGTGCCGTCCCCCGGCGTGCCAGCCCCACCGCTATCGGCCAAGTCGCCCAGAATGACCGGACCGACCTCGGTCGCTATTGCCTCGCGGACGGCCTCTTCTACCGACACCATGTCGGTATGAAAGGACTGCCGCTTGGCCCAACACGCCTCTTTGACCTGCTCGGCAATATCCCGGGCCAAGTTTGGTTCCTCGTCGGTGGTGACCACCACGCTCATGCCGGTATGCACAATCTCTGAGCAGAAAAAGCCTTCCAGCAGCGACACGTCAAGTACGCGCGGGTGGCTGGCGGCCAGATTCTGGGCCTGACGCATCAGGTGTTCCATCGGCCAGCCGGGCGCAATATAGAGTTTTTGCAGGGCCGGGGCCATGGCCGGCTGGGCGCGGACCGCGGTCGGCGACAGACTGCCGTCCAACATCCCGGCCATCACCTGGGCCGCCTTGCGGCCAATCGGCACAAAGTCGTAGTGCGGGTTGGTTTTGACACCGAGCAACATGTCGGTCTGATCAACCATCAGCGGGGTGACATTGGCGTGGCCGTCCAAGGAAGCCATGACCACGACCTTATCGCCGACCGTCTCGCGTATGGCGGCCAGCAGGTCGCCCTCACAGTCGTCCACATGCTCGGCCGCGCCGGTGCCGTGGAGCTGGATAAAGACGCCGTCAACCGGCCCGGTCCGGCGCAGCTGGCGCACAAAAGCCTCTTTGGCCCATTCGTGGGCGTCCCGGGTGGCTTTGCCGCCAATGCCCGGAAACATGAACTGGAGCGGCACGGCCTCCCACTGCCGCGCCCGGGCACCTTCCAGAAAGCCATAGATGGCGCTGTCCCCGCTCCCCGCGCTGAGCAAGGCATCCCCGCTCACAACCGACCTTTGAAACAACTCCAGACCTATTCGCTGCTCAACAAAGGTATTGACCGCAAGCAGGTAGCCGCCGACTGCAACACGCATGACCATATCCTCCTGTGTTTCTCTGGGGTACTATACCACACGCCAAGTGTGCCGGGGAAGACGCGACCGCCCTGGAAAACCTTGCTGAGGTGGCGTACAAGAGGGAGCAGAACACATGAGGAGGAATGCAATATGGCAGACTACAAGCTGATCTCGGCAGATTCGCATTTTGTTGAGCCGCCCACCATGTGGGCCGAGCGCATAGACCAGAAGTTTCGTGACCGCGCTCCCAAGACGGTCGTGGGGCTGGGCGGCCGTCAGGGCGAGTGGTTTGTGTGTGAGAACATCACCCCCATGTCGGTGGCCGGCTTTTTTGGTGCCGGTGTGCCCTCGGGCGAACTCAAGGAGCATAACAAGAAGAGCTTTGACCAAGCCCCCAAGAGCGTCTGGGACCCAGCCTACCGGATTGCTGACCAGGACCGCGACGGCGTGGACGCCGAGGTGATCTACACCTCAATGGGCATGCCGCTGTTCGGGCTGGACGATGCCGAGCTGCGCTTCTCGTGCTTCAAGGCGTTTAACGACTGGGCCACCGAGTATTGCAGCTATGACCTGAAGCGGCTGATTCCGCTGGGGCTGATCACCCTTGAGGATATTCCTTCGGCGGTGGCCGAACTCCAGCGCATCGCCAAGCTGGGCATGCGGGGGGCGATGATCTGGGCCGAGCCGCCCGATGCCCGTCCCTACAGCCACCCCGATTATGAGCCGTTCTGGGCCGCCGCTCAGGACCTCGCCATGCCGCTGTCGCTGCATATTCTGACCGCCCGGAGCGGGACCGGGGCGAACCCGGCCGGTGGCAACGCCTTTCTGCTGTCGCTGGCAACCCTGCACCACCAGATTGAGCGCTCGATTTCGGTGCTGGTGTACGGCGGGGTGCTGGAGAAGTTCCCCAAGCTGAAAATTGTCTCGGCTGAGAATGATGTCGGCTGGATGCCGTATTTCATGTACCGGCTCGATACGGTCCAGCATCGCCTGGGTTCGCTGGGCAATATGAAGCTGCCCATGCGGGCCAGCGATTATATCAAGCGTCAGGTCTACGCCACCTTTATCGCCGATCCGGTGTTCGTTGATTCACTGCACCGCTATGGGCCGGACAACACCATGTGGTCGTCAGACTATCCCCACACCGCGGCCACCTTTCCCCGTTCGCACGAGATTGTGACCAAGCGGCTGGGCGGTCTGCCGGCAGCCGATCTGCGCAAGATCGTCCGCGACACCGCGGCCGGTGTCTACGGCTTGGCCTGAGGTCCAGCGGCCCGCGGCTCGCCAGTCCCGGAAAAACAGGTCCGGCCCGGACTCGTGACGGGCTGGGCGGTTTGGGGCTCGGATGGTTGTGCGGAGGGCTGTGACCCGCTCTTCAGCTTCCGGCGGTCTATTCCTTGACACCTCTTGGCTTGCTCCTGGCCCATCTGGCCGCGCTTAGCGCTGGGCGAAGGCTTCGACAACGCGCGGGTCGGGCAGGGCTTCGTCGTCGGCCCGAATCGGCAGCAGGCACACATGGGTCGCGCCGGCTTTGAGATGGGCGTCAATGCGATCCTGGATTTTTTCCTCGCTCCCCCAGGCGACAATGGCATCAACGAGGGCGTCGCTACAGCCGTCCTCAAAGGCTTCGTCCGGCCAGCCCAGATTTTTCAGGTTCCTGGTGTAATTGGGCAGCCGGGGGACATAGGTTTTCATGTATTGCCGGGCGGCGGCCCGCGCCTTGGTCGCGTCCGTTTCCAGAATAACGGCTTGGGCGGCGCAGATCCACGGCTCGGGGCCAATCTGGGCCCGGACCTTGGCCGTATGCTCGGGCGGTACAAAATAGGTATGTGTGCCCTGGGCCTGCTCCGCGGACAGGGTCAGCATCTTGGGGTGCAGGGCGGCGATGAGGATTGGGGCCGGCTCTGCCGGCTTGGGGGCCTGATAGAAGACATCCTTGAGTTTGGGCAGGTAGTCCTTCATATAGCTGTACGGCTTGTCGTAGCTGTGGCCGCGCAGATTGGAGACCAGCGGTTTATGGCTGACGCCAATGCCCAGCACAAAGCGGCCGCCCGACAGCTCGGCGACCGTGTTGGTGGCCGTGGCCATCGTGTAGGCGTCCCGCGCCCAGATATTGGCAATGCCGGTGGCCAAGTTGAGGGTTTCCGTGTTGCTGAGCAGATAGGCGGCGTGGGCAAACGGCTCGCGCCCGACCGCCTCGGGAATCCACAGCGTCTTATAGCCGGCTGTTTCGACCGATTGGGCAAAGGCCGTGCTGTCCGGGGCGCTCATGCTGTCCAGAAAAAACCAGATGCCAAGGTTTCCGATATCCATACCGACCTCCTGTGTCGTCTTTTGACAAGAGAGCATAGCGGTTCAGGCTGGGCAGGGCTATGCCCGTTCGAGCGGCGACCGGCTTCGTTGACTCCGGGCCTGGAAAACCGTAGGCTTCTGTCATCCTGAGCGGGCCGCATGACAAGGAGGGGCCCGGCATGGCTGTGACATTTCGGAAACTGCACCCCCATTTTGCCGCTGAGGTGGCTGGGCTTGATCTCCGCCGGGTTCACGACCGGCAAACTCTGGCCGAACTCCGGGCCGGCATGGACGAATACGCGCTGCTGGTCTTCCGGGAGCAGCGCTTCAGCGATGAGGAGCACTTGGCCTTTGCCCGTCGGCTGGACGGCAAGCTGCACACCAAGACCGGCATCAGCGCCCTCAAAAAGAACCGCTTTGGCAACGAAGCCCTGGCCGATGTCTCAAACCTGACCGACGACGGCCAGATTCAGCCGGCCGACGACCGCCGGCGCATGTACGGTCTGGGTAATCGGCTGTGGCACACCGACGCCTCCTTCCAGGACCCGCCCGGGCGCTATTCCATGCTGTTCGCCCGGGTCATCCCGCCGGTCGGGGCCGATACCGAATATGCCGATATGCGGGCGGCCTACGACGCCTTATCGCCCGAGCTGAAAGCCCGGCTGGAGGGCCTGCGGGCCCACCATTCAATCGCCCACTCGCGCCAAGTCCTGGGCTTTGAGTTCTCGCCACAAGAGCAAGAGATTCTGGAGGGCGCAGTCCACCCCCTGATTCGGACCCTGCCAAGCTCAGGGCGCAAGTCGCTCTACATTGCCGCCCACGCCTCGAAGATCATGGACTGGCCGCTCCCCGAAGGCCGACTGCTGCTGCTGGAGTTGATTGAACACGCCACCCAGCCGGCCTTTGTCTATCGGCACGGGTGGCATGTCGGCGACTTGGTAATCTACGACAACCGGGCCACCATGCACCGCGCCCAGCCCTTTGAGGACACCACATACCCCCGTGAACTGCGCCGGGTGACCACACTTGACATTGAACCGGCCGAGTTGCGTCTATGAACCCGCCCCAGATCGACGGCCCTCGGCCTTTCATCCTCGTCCCAAGGTCCAGGCGGATTTTGACCCGTTCTCCGGCATTCATGCCTCATACTTGGTTGAGACCTGCGTTTTTGATAGACTTGCCTCTCTCGGGGGCTGTAGTGTGTTTGACCGCCGGATGTCTAACCCGATGGGCTCCTGGAGAGAAAGACTTGTGGTATGCCGAAACGGATGCAGTCCCACGAGCGGCTGACAGACGACGAAGCGGGCGCGAGGAGTTCAGAGCGCAGTTTCGGTGCCGTCTTCGTCGCCCTGTTTGTCGTGATCGGTCTGTTTCCGCTGCTTGGCGGTGGCCCGCCCCGCGGCTGGGCGCTGGCCCTTGCCGGTGTGGTGCTGGCAGTGACGCTGGTCAAGGCCGAGGCGCTGGCCCCGTTCAACACGGTCTGGTTCAGGCTCGGCCTGCTTCTCCACCGCCTCGTCAGCCCGGTCATCCTGGCGGTGATCTACTTCGCGGTGGTGACGCCGACCGGCCTCATCATGCGCGCCCTGGGCAAGGACCCGCTGCGTCTGCGTGCCGACCCGACCGCGGCCAGCTACTGGCTCCACCGTGAGCCACCGGGGCCAGAGCCTGAGTCCATGCAAAACCAGTTCTGAGGTGAGTCATGTCTTTTCTGTACGAATTCTGGGCCTTTCTGCGGGTGCGCAAAAAATACTGGCTGTTGCCGGTCATTGTCACCATGCTGGTGCTGGGCTGGCTGATTATGCTGGCCCAGAGCAGCGCGGTCGCGCCGATGATCTACACGCTCTTTTGAACTATGCGCATTCTCGGTCTCTCGGCCTTCTATCACGACAGCGCCGCAGCCTTGGTGGATGGCGGGCGGATTGTCGCCGCGGCCCAGGAGGAGCGCTTCACCCGCAGGAAGCACGATTCCGGCTATCCGGCCAAGGCCATTGCCGCCTGTCTCGATCAGGCTGGCCTGCCCCCCGCGGCCATTGACCGGGTGGCGTTCTACGACAAGCCCTTCCTCAAGTTCGAGCGGCTGCTCGAAACCTATGTGGCCTTTGCGCCGCGCGGCTTCCGCTCGTTCAGCATGGCCGCCCCGCTGTGGATCAAAGAGAAGCTGTTTCAGAAGAGCCTACTGCGCCGGAAGCTGCAAGGACTCGCCCCGGATGTGGACTGGAACGCCAGGCTGCTGTTTGCCGAGCACCATCAGGCGCACGCGGCAAGCGCGTTCTATCCGTCTCCGTTCCGCGATGCGGTGGTGCTGACCCTGGACGGAGTGGGCGAATGGGCCACGACCTCGGTCGGCATCGGCCACGGCAACGAGTTGGCGATCATCCGCGAACTCCACTTCCCGCACTCCCTGGGGCTGCTCTACTCGGCCTTCACCTTTTACACCGGCTTCAAGGTTAATGCCGGCGAATACAAGCTGATGGGCCTGGCACCCTACGGCGAGCCGACCTACGCCCGTACTATTCTTGACCACCTGATTGACCTGAAGGCCGATGGCACTTTCCGCCTCAACCTTGACTACTTCAACTACTGCACCGGGCTGACCATGACCAACACCCGCTTCAACGCGCTGTTCGGCGGCCCGGCGCGCACGCCGGAGGAACCCCTGACGCAGCGGCACATGGACTTGGCGGCCTCGGCGCAGGCGGTGGTTGAGGAAGCGGTGCTGAGGCTGACCCGCTCGCTGCGGGCCGAGACCGGCATCCCGCATCTGTGTCTGGCCGGCGGCGTGGCGCTCAACTGCGTGGCCAACGGCAAGGTGGCGCGAGACGGCAAGTTTGAGGACATCTGGGTGCAGCCGGCAGCGGGCGATGCCGGGGGCGCGCTGGGTGCCGCGCTGGTGGCCGGTCATCGCCTGTTCGGCGAGCCGCGCCACTGTGAGGGGGCGAACCGTGGGGCAACTGGCGACGCCATGCAGGGGGCTTTTCTCGGCCCCGAGTTCGGCCCGGATGAGATCCGCGCGGCGCTGGACGCGGCCGGCGCGTGCTACGAGACCTTGACGGCCGACGCGCTGATCAACGTCACAGCCGAGGCGCTGGCCACGGGCAAAGCGATAGGCTGGTTCCAGGGGCGGATGGAGTTTGGGCCGCGCGCCTTGGGCAACCGTTCCATCCTGGCCGACGCGCGTTCGCCCGCCATGCAAAAGACGCTCAATCTCAAGGTCAAACACCGCGAGTCCTTCCGCCCCTTTGCGCCGAGCGTGCTGCGGGCTGATGTGGCCGACTGGTTCGCGCTTGACCGCGACAGCCCCTACATGCTGCTGGCCGCCGACGTGAAGCCAGAGCGACGCAGGACGGCGACTGAGGCGCAGCGTGCCCTGTCCGGCATTGCCCTGTTGCACATCCCGCGCTCGGACATTCCCGCGGTGACGCATGTCGATTATTCTGCCCGCGTGCAGACCGTCCACCGTGAGACCAATCCCCACTACTGGGCGCTGCTTGAAGCGTTCAAGGCCAAGACGGGCTGCCCGGTGTTGGTGAACACCAGCTTCAATGTGCGCGGCGAGCCTATCGTGTGTACGCCCACAGACGCCTTCCGCTGCTTCATGGGCACCGACCTTGATTGCCTGGCCATCGGCAACTGTTTTCTGCGCAAGACGGCGCAGAACCCGGCGCTCCGCCATGCCCATGCGGAGGCGTTTGAGTTGGATTGACGAGCAGAGTAATGGGAGATGTCGCCGCTATCAGAACTGAGTGTGTTTGCGGTGGAGACGAGGTTTGGACGAGGGAGTTCACCTGCAGCGAAGTGCGGAAGACGTCCAGCGCCGGAACCTGCGCTCTCCTGTCTGTGGTTGTCCCCTGCTTCAACGAGGAAGTGGTCCTGACCGAGACGCACCGCCGTCTGGTGGCTGCCCTCAGCTCGACACTGGGGATTTCCGGCTGATGGACCGCGCGGTGGTGGACGCCTTCCTGACCATGCCGGAACGCAACCGTTTCGTGCGCGGCATGGTGGCCTGGACAGGCTTCCGTCAGGAGGCGGTTCTTTACCGACGGGCGGTCCGGGCCGTGGGTGATACTCAATGGCCGCTCCAGAAGATGCTCCACTTTGCCACTGACGCCATTGTGTTGTTCTCCTTAGCTCCCCTGCGGGTGGCGACGTGGCTGGGCTTGCTCGCCACCGGGCTGGCATTGGTGGGGGTCGTCTCTGTGCCGGTCATCTGCCTCTTCGGCGATGTATGGGTCAGCGGCTGGGCAGCGCTGTTCATCGCCATTCTGTTCCCCGAGCGAGGCGGGGCTGGGCGGCCCCTGCCGGGAGTCTCTCAATGACAAGCAGGCGTCCCTCCGTCCTCCGGGGCGTGGCCCGCTGGTCCACGGCGGCGGTGGCCTTCGTGGCCGCCCATGGTGTCCCGCTGGCCCTGGCGGTCCTGGTTGTGGTGGGACTGGCCGTCCTTGACGATTACGCGGTGGGGTTGGACGGGGATCAGCAACACGGGATCGGCCAGGCGGCAATCGCCTATGCGCTGGGCGAGACCGAGACCCTGCGCCCCCCCGGTCCCCCCCAGAACCGCTACTACGGTGTCGTCTTCGAAGTACCGCTGGTGCTGGTTGAGCGGCTGCTGGATCTCACCGACAGCCGCGCCATCCACTTGAGCCGCCATCTGCTCACCCACCTGTGCTTTCTGGCTGGCGGCGGGGGGGCGGCCTGGCTGGCCTCCCGGCTGTTCGGCAGCCGCTGGCTGGCCCTGCTGGCCCTCGGCCTCTTCGTGCTCCATCCCCGGCTGTATGCCCACTCGTTTTTCAACACCAAGGACATTCCCTTCCTGGTGGCCTTCCTGGGCTGTCTGGCCCTGATTCACCGGGCGTGGCAGCGGGGGGGGGGGGGGGCGTATGCGCTGTGTGGGGTGGGGGTGGGGGTCGCAACGAACTTACGCATCATGGGTGGGGGATTGTTTGTGGCGGTGATGGTGATGCGGGTAGTGGATTGGGTGCGAGCGGGGAGTCGGGCGGAACGGCGGCAGGTGGGGAGGACGCTGGGGGTGTTCGGGCTGGCCAGTGTCTTGACGCTGTATGCGGTCTCGCCCTATCTGTGGGGCAATCCCTTGGAGCTGCTTGACGCGATTGCAGTCCTCTCCCAGCGCCCTTACCGTCCTACTATGCTCTTTCAAGGCGAGTTCATCAGTTGGCCGGCCATTCCGGCGCACTACATTCCGACTTGGCTGGCCATCACCACCCCGCCGGGCGTGCTGCTGCTGAGCCTCATCGGGGCGGCTGGCGTGCTCTGGCGGACTCTGACCCACCCCGGCGAGTTGCTCCGCAACCCCACCACCCGCTTTGAGGGCCTGCTCGTGGCCTGCGTGCTCCTGCCCGTTGGGGCCGTCATCGTCCTGAATGCCAATGTCTACAGTGGCTGGCGGCACATGTATTTCCTCTACGCTCCGTTGTGTCTGCTGGCCGTGGCTGGTCTGCGGCGGCTGGCTGGCGTGTGTCGCTGGCCAGCCCTGCGGGCCGGTGTCTATGGCTTGGCCGTGGCTGGCGTGGCTGGCCTGGTCATCGAAATGGTTGGGCTTCATCCCTACCAGCAGATCTATTTCAACCGGCTGGTGGACCGGCGCACGCCCGAGTATCTGCGTGGGCAGTATGACATGGACTACTGGCTGACGGCGCACCGGGAGGGGCTGGAATATCTGCTTCAGCGTCAGCCCGCCTCACCCATCTCTCTAGTGACGGACTATATCAACATCCATGCGTACACCATGAACCGGGGTATCCTGCCCAAGGCAGCCCGGCGTCGCATTGTCTTCGCTGACGGAATAGAGGAGGAGGAGGAGGGGGACTTTTATATGACCAATCATGTGTCCAGTTTTGATCGCCCCTTCGCACCCGTTGTCTACACCCGTCAAGTCTACAACAACACCATCCTCACGGTGCTCGCGATCGACCCGGCCCTGGTGGACGGGGCCACCGCCGAGCGCTACCGGCAGTTCTACCGGGCCACCACCGCCGGGCGGCCCCTGCTCCGCTCGGCGTTTGACCTGTACCGGGACGGGGACACCTTGAGCTGGGTGAAGGCCCCCTGTCGTCCGGACGATGTGCGGGGGCGCTTCGTGGTCTATGTCGTGCCCGTGGACCCCGCTGCCGCTGCCGGCCGCCCCGGGTGGCGGCCGGGGCCAAGCCGTGAGATCCGGCATTTCGACTTCTCCGATTACGGGGTCCACCTTGACGGGGCGTGTCTGATCCGGCATCCGCTGCCCCCGTATGCGATCCAAACGCTTGAAGCCCGCCTGATCACCCCCGGGGGCGTGGATCGCTGGCACGTCGCCCTGGCGTGGTCGGCTGCTGGCGTGCGCGCCACCGACCTGCTTGAGGCGCGATACCGGGCGGTGGTGGCGGCCCCGCCGGTGGCCCGCTCTGCCTTTGCCCTGTACCTGGAGGGGCGGACCCTGACGTATGTCAAAGCGGGGTGTCAGCGGGCGGACACACGGGGGCGCTTCTTCCTGGAGGTCTTCCCCCGGGAGCGGGCGGTGCTGGCCGCTGCGCAGCGGTCCTTGGGGTTTGCGGTCCTGGATTTTAGTTTTGACGACTGGTGGCGGCACGCCATGCCGCATGTACAGCAGGCGGCGCGGTTTGCTGACAAGTGTCTGGCGACGGTGCGGCTGCCCGCCTATCCTCTGGCGCGTCTCCGTACTGGGCAGGTTGCTGAGGCGGGCCGGGGCTGGGCGGTGGACATGGCGTTGCCGGAGCGAGGCGGGGCGGGGCGACCCCTGCCGGGAGTCTCTCAATGACCAGCGGGCGTCCCTCTGTTCCCCGGTCCGTGGCCAGCTGGGGCACGGCGGCGGTGGCCTTCGTGGCCCGCCACAGTGTCCTGCTGGCCCTGGCCGTCCTGGCCGTGGTGGGTCTGGCCGTTGTTGACGATTACGGGGTGGGGCGGGACGATCCGGGTCAACGTGGGATCGGCCAGGCGGCAGTCGCCTATGCGCTGGGCGACACCGAGACCCTGCGCCCCCCCAGTCCCCCCCACAACCGCTACTACGGCGTTGTCTTCGAAGTGCCGCTGGTGCTGGTTGAGCGGCTGCTGGGTCTCACCGACAGCCGCGCCATCTACTTGAGCCGCCATCTGCTCTCCCACCTCTGCTTTCTGGCCGGCGGCGGGGGCGCGGCCTGGCTGGCCTCCCGGCTGTTCGGCAGCCGCTGGCTGGCCCTGCTGGCCCTCGGCCTCTTCGTGCTCCATCCCCGGCTGTATGCCCACTCGTTTTTCAACACCAAGGACATTCCCTTCCTGGTGGCCTTCCTGGGCTGTCTGGCCCTGATTCATCGGGCGTGGCAGCGGGGGGGGGTGGGAGCGTATGCGCTGTGTGGGGTGGGGGTGGGGGTCGCAACGAACTTACGCATCATGGGCGGGGGATTGTTTGTGGCGGTGGTGGTGATGCGGGTGGTGGATTGGGTGCGAGTGGGGAGTCGGGCGGAACGGCGGCAGGTGGGGAGGACGCTGGGGGTGTTCGGGCTGGCCAGTGCCTTGACGCTGTATGCGGTCTCGCCCTATCTGTGGGGCAATCCCTTGGAATTGCTTGACGCGATTGCAGTCCTCGGCCAGCACCCTACCCGTCCTACTATGCTCTTTCAAGGCGAGTTCATCAGTTGGCCGTACCTTCCGGCGCACTACATTCCGACCTGGCTGGCCATCACCACCCCGCCGGGCGTGCTGCTGCTGAGTCTCATCGGGGCGGCTGGCGTGCTCTGGCGGACTCTGACCCACCCCGGCGAGTTGCTCCGCAACCCCACCACCCGCTTTGAGGGCCTGCTCGTGGCCTGCGTGCTCCTGCCCGTTGGGGCCGTCATCGTCCTCAATGCCAATGTCTACGACGGCTGGCGGCAGATGTATTTCCTCTACGCCCCGCTGTGTCTGCTGGCCGTGGCTGGTCTGCGGCGGCTGGCTGGCGTATGCCGCTGGCCGGCCCTGCGGGCCGGTGTCTATGGCTTGGCCGTGGCTGGCCTGGCTGGCGTGGTCATCGAAATGGTTGGGCTTCATCCCTACCAGCACCTCTATTTCAACCGGCTGGTGGACCGGAGTACGCCCGAGTATCTGCGTGGGCAGTATGACATGGACCCCTGGCGGATGGCGTACCGGGAGGGGCTGGAATATCTGCTTCAACGCTATCCGGCCTCACCCATCTCTCTAGTGCCGGACCGCATCTCTCCGGACATCATGAACCGGGCTATCCTGCCCAAGGCAGCCCGGCGTCGCATCATCCTTGCCGACGGAGTGGAGGAGGAGGAGGGGGACTTTCATGTGACCGAGCACATGTCCAACCCGTGGGACAAGAGCCGTGATCGCTCCTTCGTACCCATTGTCTACGCCCGCCAAGTCTACAACAACACCATCTTCACGGTGAGCGCGATCGACCCGGCCGTGGTGGATGCGGCCACCGCCGAGCGCTACCGGCAACTCTACCGGGCCACCACCGCGGGGCCACCCCTGCTCCGCTCGGTGTTTGACCTGTACCTGGACGGGAGCACCCTGAGTTGGGTGAAGGCCCCCTGCCGGCCGGCCGATATGCAGGGGCGCTTCGTGGTCCATGTCGTGCCCGTGGACCCCGCTGCCGCTGAGGTCCTGCATTTCGACTTTTTCGATTACGGGGTCCGCGTTGACGGGGCGTGCCTGCTCCGGCACCCGCTGCCCCCCTATCCGATCCACGCCCTTGAAGTCCGCCTGATCACCCCCGGGAAAGGGAGAGCAGATCACTGGCACGTCGACATTGACTGGCACGTCGACATTGGGTGGAGCCCTGCTGGGGTGACTGCGACCGAGCGCGTGCCTGACCCGGTGGATGCGGCCACCGCCGAGCGCTACCGGCAACTGTACCGGGCCACCACCGCCGGGCCGCCCCTGTTCCGCTCGGCGTTTGACCTGTACCGGGAGGGGGCCACCTTGAGCTGGGTGAAGGCCCCCTGTAACTTGGCCGATGTGCAGGGGCGTTTCACGGTCGATGTCATACCCGTGGACCCTGCTGCTGCTGCCGGCCGCCCCGGGTGGCGGCCGGGGGCAGGCCGTGAGATCCTGCATTTCGACTTCTCCGATTACGGGGCCTACCTTGACGGGACGTGTCTGCTCCGGCATCCGCTGCCCCCCTATGCGATCCGGGCCCTGGAAGTCCATATGGTCGCCCCCGGGGACATAGAGCGCCTGCACGTCGACATTGAGTGGACCCCTGCTGGGGTGACTGCGACCGAGCGCGTGCTTAACCCGGTGGTGGCGGCCACCGCCGAGCGCTACCGGCAACTCTACCGGGCCACCACCGCCGGGCGGCCCCTGCTCCGCTCGGCGTTTGACCTGTACCTGGAGGGGGCCACCTTGAGTTGGGTGAAGGCCCCCTGCCGGCCGGCCGATGTGCAGGGGCGCTTCGCGGTCGATGTCATACCCGTGGACCCTGCTGCCGCTGCCGGCCGCCCCGGGTGGCGGCCGGGGGCAGGCCGTGAGATCCTGCATTTCGACTTCTCCGATTACGGGGCCTACCTTGACGGGACGTGTCTGCTCCGGCGTCCGCTGCCCCCCTATGCGATTCGGGCCCTTGAAGTCCACATGGTCGCCCCCGGGGACATAGAGCGCCTGCACGTCGACATTGAGTGGACCCCTGCTGGGGTGACTGCGACCGAGCGCGTGCTTGACCCGGTGGACGGGGCCACCGCCGAGCGCTACCGGCAACTCTACCGGGCCACCACCGCGGGGCGGCCCCTGCTCCGCTCGGCGTTTGACCTGTACCGGGAGGGGGCCACCTTGAGTTGGGTGAAGGCCCCCTGCCGGCCGGCCGATGTGCAGGGGCGCTTCGTGGTCTATGTGGTGCCCGTGGACCCCGCTGCTGCTGCCGGTCGCCCCCGGTGGCGGCCGGGGGCAGGCCGTGAGATCCTGCCCTTCCGCTTTGCCGATTACGGGGCCTCCCTTGACGGGACGTGTCTGCTCCGGCATCCGCTGCCCCCGTATGCGATCCAAACGCTTGAAGCCCGTGTGATCACCCTCGAGGGCGTGGATCGCTGGCACGTTGCCCTGGCGTGGTCGGCTGCTGGCGTGCGCACGACCGACCTGCTTAGGCACGGTACCGGGCGGTGGTGGCGGCCCCGCCGGTGGCCCGCTCTGCCTTTGCCCTCTACCTGGAGGGGCGGACCTTGACGTATGTCAAAGCGGGGTGTCAGCGGGCGGACACGCAAGGGCTCTTCTTCCTGGAGGTCTTCCCCCGGGACCGGGCGGTGCTGGCCGCTGCGCGGCGGTCCTTGGGGTTTACGGTCCTGGATTTCGGTTTTGACGGGTGGCACGCCATGCCGCATGTACAGCAGGCGGCGCGGTTTGCTGACAAGTGTCTGGCGACGGTACAACTGCCCTCCTATCCTCTGGCACGGCTGCGCACCGGGCAGGTCGCTGAGGCGGGCGGGGGCTGGGCGGTGGACGTGGCGTTGCCGGAGCGAGGCGGGCCGGGGCGGCCCCTGCCGGGCGTCCCTCAATGAGCAGCGGGCGTCCCTCCGTCCTCCGGGGCGTGGCCGGCTGGGGCACAGCGGCGGTGGCCTTCGTGGCCCGCCACAGTGTCCTGCTGGCCCTGGCGGTGCTGGCCGTGGTGGGTCTGGCCGTCCTTGACGATTACGGGGTGGGGGTGGACGGGGAGTTGCGACGTGGGAGAGGCCAGACGGCAATCGCCTATGCGCTGGGCGACACCGAGACCCTGCGCCCCCCCGGTCCCCCCCACAACCGCTACTACGGTGTCGTCTTCGAAGTACCGCTGGTGCTGGTTGAGCGGCTGCTGGGTCTCACCGACAGCCGCGCCATCTACTTGAGCCGCCATCTGCTCACCCACCTGTGCTTTCTGGCGGGCGGTGGGGGCGCGGCCTGGCTGGCCGCCCGGCTGTTCGGCAGCCGCTGGCTGGCCCTGCTGGCCCTCGGCCTCTTCGTCCTCCATCCCCGGCTGTATGCCCACTCGTTTTTCAACACCAAGGACATCCCCTTCCTGGTCGCCTTCCTGGGCTGTCTGGCCCTGATTCACCGGGCGTGGCAGCGGGGGGGGGTGGGAGCGTATGCGCTGTGTGGGGTGGGGGTGGGGGTCGCAACGAACTTACGCATCATGGGCGGGGGATTGTTTGTGCTGGTGGTGGTGATGCGGGTGGTGGATTGGGTGCGGGCGGGAAATCGGGCGGAGCGGCGGCAGGTGGGGAGGACGCTGGGGGTGTTCGGGCTGGCCGGTGTCTTGACGCTGTATGCGGTCTCGCCCTATCTGTGGGGCAATCCCTTGGAGTTGCTTGACGCGATTGCAGTTCTCTCCCAGCACCCTCTCCGTTCTCCTATGCTCTTTCAAGGCGAACTCATCCGCTGGCCGGCCATTCCGGCCCACTACATTCCGACCTGGCTGGCCATCACCACCCCGCCGGGCGTGCTGCTGCTGAGCCTCATCGGGGCGGCTGGCGTGCTCTGGCAGACTCTGACCCACCCCGGCGAGTTGCTCCGCAACCCCACCACCCGCTTTGAGGGCCTGCTCGTGGCCTGCGTGCTCCTGCCCGTTGGGGCCGTCATCGTCCTGAATACCAATGTCTACGACGGCTGGCGGCAGATGTATTTCCTCTACGCCCCGCTGTGTCTGCTGGCTGTGGCTGGTCTGCGGCGGCTGGCTGGCGTGTGCCGCTGGCCAGCCCTGCGGGCCGGTGTCTATGGCTTGGCCGTGGCTGGCCTGGCTGGTGTGGTCATCGAAATGGTTGAGCTTCATCCCTACCAGCACCTCTATTTCAACCGGCTGGTGGACCGGCACACGCCCGAGTACCTGCGTGGGCAGTACGGCATGGACTACTGGCTGACAGCGCACCGGGAGGGGCTGGAATATCTGCTCCGGCGCTATCCCGCCTCACCTGTCTCTCTAGTGCCGGAGCATCCCAACGACATCCATCCGTACACCATGAACCGGGCTATCCTGCCCAAGGCGGACCGGCGTCGCCTCGTCATTGCCGACGGAATGGAGGAGGGGGACTTTTCTCTGCACAATAGTGGGTTCAGAGGGTGGGAAGCACGCTATGATCGCCCCTTCGCACCCATTATCTACACCCGCCAAGTCTACAACAACACCATCCTCGTAGTGCGCGCGAGCGACCCGGCCACCGTCGAGCGCTACCGGCAGTTCTACCGGGTTGCAACAGCCGGGCCGCCCCTCCTCCGCTCAGAGTTCGACCTGTACTTGGACGGGGCCACCTTGAGCTGGGTGAAGGCCCCCTGTCGGCCGGCCGATGTGCGGGGGCACTTCGTGGTCTATGTGGTACCCGTGGACCCTGCTGCTGCTGCCGGCCGCCCCCGGTGGCGGCCGGGGCCAGGCCGTGAGATCCTGCCCTTCCGCTTTTCCGATTACGGGGTCCACCTTGACGGGGCGTGTCTGATCCGGCATCCGCTGCCCCCCTATGCGATCCAAACGCTTGAAGCCCGCCTGATCACCCCCGGGGGCGTGGATCGCTGGCACGTTGCCCTGGCGTGGTCGGCTGCTGGCGTGCGTGCGACCGACCTGCTTGAGGCGCGGTACCGGGCGGTGGTGGCGGCCCCGCCGGTGGCCCGCTCCGCCTTTGCCCTCTACCTGGACGGGCGGACCCTGACGTATGTCAAAGCGGGGTGTCAGCGGGCGGACACGCGGGGGCGCTTCTTCCTGCATGTCTTTCCCCGGGACCGGGCGGTGCTGGCCGCTGCGCAGCGGTCCTTGGGGTTTGCGGTCCTGGATTTCGGTTTTGACTGGTGGCGGCATGACATTTCGCATGTACAGCAGACGGCGCGGTTTGCTGACAAGTGTCTGGCGACGGTGCGGCTGCCCGCCTATCCTCTGGCGCGTCTCCGCACCGGGCAGGTCGCTGGGGCGGGCGGGGGCTGGGCGGTGGACGTGGCGTTGCCGGAGCGAGGCGGGGCTGGGCGACCTCTGCCGGGAGTCTCTCAATGACCAGCGGGCGTCCCTCTGTCGTCCGGTCCGTGGCCGGCTGGGGCATGGAGGCGGTGGCCTTCGTGGCCGCTCACAGTGTCCTGCTGGCCTTGGCGATCCTGGTTGTGGTGGGCCTGGCCGTCCTTGACGATTACGGGGTGACGTGGGACGAGGGTCAGCAACGTGGGATCGGCCAGGCGGCAATCGCCTATGCGCTGGGCGAGACCGAGACCCTGCGCGTCCCCCCCGGTCTTCCCTTCAACCGCTACTACGGCGTTGTCTTCGAAGTACCGCTGGTGCTGGTTGAGCGGCTGCTGGGTCTCACCGACAGCCGCGCCATCTACTTGAGCCGCCATCTGCTCACCCACCTGTGCTTTCTGGCCGGCGGCGGGGGGGCGGCCTGGCTGGCCGCCCGGCTGTTCGGCAGCCGCTGGCTGGCCCTGCTGGCCCTCGGCCTCTTCGTGCTCCATCCCCGGCTGTATGCCCACTCGTTTTTCAACACCAAGGACATCCCCTTCCTGGTGGCCTTCCTGGGCTGTCTGGCCCTGATTCACCGGGCGTGGCAGCGGGGGGGGGTGGGGGCGTATGCGCTGTGTGGGGTGGGGGTGGGGGTCGCAACGAACTTACGCATCATGGGTGGGGGATTGTTTGTGGCGGTGGTGGTGATGCGGGTGGTGGATTGGGTGCGGGCGGGGAGTCGGGCGGAGCGGCGGCAGGTGGGGAGGACGCTGGGGGTGTTCGGGCTGGCCGGTGTCTTGACGCTGTATGCGGTCTCGCCCTATCTGTGGGGCAATCCGCTGGAACTGCTTGACGCGATTGCAGTCCTCGGCCAGCACCCTACCCGTCCTTCTATGCTCTTTCAAGGCGAGGTCATCCGCTGGCCGGCCATTCCGGCGCACTACATTCCGACCTGGCTGGCCATCACCACCCCGCCGGGCGTGCTGCTGCTGAGCCTCATCGGGGCGGCTGGCGTGCTCTGGCGGACTCTGACCCACCCCGGCGAGTTGCTCCGCAACCCCACCACCCGCTTTGAGGGGCTGCTCGTGGCCTGTGTGCTCCTGCCCGTTGGGGCCGTCATCGTCCTCAATGCCAGCGTCTACAATGGCTGGCGGCAGATGTATTTCCTCTACGCCCCGCTGTGTCTGCTGGCCGTGGCCGGTCTGCGGCGGCTGGCTGGCGTGTGCCGCTGGCCCGCCCTGCGGGCCGGTGTCTATGGCTTGGCCGTGGCTGGCGTGGCTGGCATGGTCATCGAAATGGTTGGGCTTCATCCTCATCAGCAGATCTATTTCAACCGGTTGGTGGACCGGCACACGCCCGAGTACCTGCGTGGGCAGTACGAAATGGACCATTCGGAGACGGCGTACCGGGAGGGGCTGGAATATCTGCTCCAGCACTATCCCGCCTCACCCATCTCTCTGCTGTCGAGCCATTCCAGCGGCAGTCACAGCTTCAAGTACATCATGAACCGGGCTATCCTGCCCAAGGCAGCCCGGCGTCGCCTCGTCTTTGCCGACGGAATAGAGGAGGAGGGGGACTTTTATGTGACCAGTCGTGTGTTTGACGTGTGGGGCAACGGGCTTGAGCTCCCCTCCGCACCCATTGTCTACACCCGCCAAGTCTACAACAACACCATCTTTACAGTACGCGCGATCGACCCGGCCGTGGTGGACGGGGCCACCGTCGAGCGCTACCGGCAACTCTACCGGGCCGCCACCGCCGGGCCGCCCCTGCTGCGCTCGGCGTTTGACCTGTACCTGGAGGGGAGCACCCTGACCTGGGTGAAGGCCCCCTGTCGCCCGGCCGATATGCGGGGGCGCTTCGTGGTCTATGTCGTGCCCTTGGACCCCGCTGCCGCTGCCGGCCGCCCCGGGTGGCGGCCGGGGGCAGGCCGTGAGATCCTGCATTTCGACTTTTCCGATTACGGGGTCCGCCTTGACGGAGCGTGTCTGCTCCGGCCCCCGCTGCCCCCCTATGCGATCCAAACCCTTGAAGCCCGCCTGATCGCCCCCGGGGGCGTGGATCGCTGGCGCGTCGCCCTGGCGTGGTCGGTTGCTGGCGTGCGCGCCACCGACCTGCTTGAGGTGCGATACCGGGCGGTGGTGGCGGCCCCGCCGGTAGCCCGTTCCGCCTTTGCTCTGTACCTGGAGGGGCGGACCCTGACGTATGTCAAAGAGGGGTGTCAGTGGGCGGACACGCGGGGGCGCTTCTTCCTGGAGGTCTTCCCCCGGGACCGGGCGGTGCTGGCCGCTGCGCAGCGGTCCTTGGGGTTTGCGGTCCTGGATTTCGGTTTTGACTGGTGGCGGCATGACATTTCGCATGTACAGCAGGCGGCGCGGTTTGCTGACAAGTGTCTGGTGACGGTACAACTGCCCTCCTATCCTCTGGCACGGCTCCGCACCGGGCAGGTCGCTGAGGCGGGCCGGGGCTGGGCGGTGGATGTGGCGTTGCCGGAGCGAGGCGAGGCGGGGCGGCCCCTGCCGGGAGTCCCTCAATGACCAGCGGGCGTCCCTCCGTCCTCCGGGGCGTGGCCGGCTGGGGCACGGCAGCGGTGGCTTTCGTGGCCGCCTACAGTGTCCTGCTGGCCCTGGCCGTCCTGGCCGTTGTGGGCCTGGCCGTCCTTGACGATTACGCGGTGGGGTTGGACGGGGATCAGCAACGTGGGATCGGCCAGGCGGCAATCGCCTATGCGCTGGGCGACACCGAGACCCTGCACACATATCCTGATTCCCCCCACAACCGCTACTACGGCGTTGTCTTCGAAGTGCCGCTGGTGCTGGTTGAGCGGCTGCTCGGCCTCACCGACAGCCGCGCCATCTACTTGAGCCGCCATCTGCTCACCCACCTCTGCTTTCTGGCCGGCGGCGGGGGCGCGGCCTGGCTGGCCTCCCGGCTGTTCGGCAGCCGCTGGCTGGCCCTGCTGGCCCTCGGCCTCTTCGTCCTCCATCCCCGGCTGTATGCCCACTCGTTTTTCAACACCAAGGACATCCCCTTCCTGGTCGCCTTCCTGGGCTGTCTGGCCCTGATTCACCGGGCGTGGCAGCGGGGGGGGGTGGGAGCGTATGCGCTGTGTGGGGTGGGGGTGGGGGTCGCAACGAACTTACGCATCATGGGTGGGGGATTGTTTGTGGCGGTGGTGGTGATGCGGGTGGTGGATTGGGTGTGGGCGGGGAGTCGGGCGGAACGGCGGCAGGTGGGGAGGACGCTGGGGGTGTTCGGGCTGGCCGGTGTCTTGACGCTGTATGCGGTCTCGCCCTATCTGTGGGGCAATCCGCTGGAACTGCTTGACGCGATTGCAGTCCTCTCCCAGCACCCTACCCGTCCTCCTATGCTCTTTCAAGGCGAGGTCATCCGCTGGCCGGACCTTCCGGCGCACTACATTCCGACCTGGCTGGCCATCACCACCCCGCCGGGCGTGCTGCTGCTGAGCCTCATCGGGGCGGCTGGCGTGCTCTGGCAGACTCTGACCCACCCCGGCGAGTTGCTCCGCAACCCCACCACCCGTTTTGAGGGGCTGCTCGTGGCCTGTGTGCTCCTGCCCGTTGGGGCTGTCATCGTCCTCAATGCCAGCGTCTACAACGGTTGGCAGCAGATGTATTTCCTCTACGCCCCGCTGTGTCTGCTGGCTGTGGCTGGTCTGCGGCGGCTGGCTGGCATGTGCCGCTGGCCCGCCCTGCGGGCCGGTGTCCATGGCCTGGCCGTGGCTGGCCTGGCCGGTGTGGTCATCGAAATGGTGGGGCTTCATCCCTACCAGCACCTCTATTTCAACCGGCTGGTGGACCGGAATACGCCCGAGTACCTGCGTGGGCAGTACCAGATGGACTCCTGGGAGACGGCGTACCGGGAGGGGCTGGAATATCTGCTCCAGCGCCAGCCCGCCTCACCCATCTCTCTAGTGCGGGGCCGCATCCCTCCGTACATCATGAACCGGGCTATCCTGCCCAAGGCGGACCGGCGTCGTATCATCCTTGCCGACGGAGTGGAGGAGGGGGACTTTTCTCTGGACAGTAGTGGGTTCAGAGGGTGGGGAGCACACTATGATCGCCCCTTCGCACCCATTGTCTACACCCGCCAAGTCTATAACAACACCATCCTCGTAGTGCGCGCGAGCGACCCGGCCACCGTCGAGCGCTACCGGCAACTCTACCGGGCCACCACCGCCGGGCGGCCCCTGCTCCGTTCGGCGTTTGACCTGTACCGGGACGGGGCCACCTTGAGTTGGGTGAAGGCCCCCTGTCGCTTGGCCGATGTGTGGGGGCGCTTCACGGTCTATGTGGTGCCCGTGGACCCTGCTGCTGCTGCCGGCCGCCCCCGGTGGCGGCCGGGGCCAGGCCGTGAGATCCTGCCCTTCCGCTTTTCCGATTACGGGGTCCACCTTGACGGGGCGTGTCTGATCCGGCATCCGCTGCCCCCCTATGCGATCCAAACGCTTGAAGCCCGCCTGATCACCCCCGATGGCGTGGATCGCTGGCACGTTGCCCTGGCGTGGTCGGCTGCTGGCGTGCGTGCCACCGACCTGCTTGAGGCGCGATACCGGGCGGTGGTGGCGGTCCCGCCGGTGGCCCGCTCTGCCTTTGCCCTGTACCTGGAGGGGCGGACCCTGACGTATGTCAAAGCGGGGTGTCAGCGGGCGGACACGCGGGGGCGCTTCTTCCTGCATGTCTTCCCCCGGGACCGGGCGGTGCTGGCCGCTGCGCGGCGGTCCTTGGGGTTTGCGGTCCTGGATTTCAGTTTTGACGACTGGTGGCGGCACGCCATGCCGCATGTACAGCAGGCGGCGCGGTTTGCTGACAAGTGTCTGGCGACGGTACAACTGCCCGCCTATCCTCTGGCACGGCTGCGCACCGGGCAGGTCGCTGGGGCGGGCGGGGGCTGGGCGGTGGACGTGGCGTTGCCGGAGCGAGGCGGGGCTGGGCGGCCCCTGCCGGGAGTCTCTCAATGAGCAGCGGGCGTCCCTCCGTTCCCCGGTCCGTGGCCGGCTGGGGCACGGCGGCGGTGGCTTTCGTGGCCCGCCACAGTGTCCTGCTGGCCCTGGCGGTGCTGGCCGTGGTGGGCCTGGCCGTTCTTGACGATTACGGGGTGGGGGTGGACGAGCAAGCCCTGCGCCGAATTGCCCAGGCGGCAATCGCCTATGCGCTGGGCGACACCGAGACCCTGCGCCCCCCCGGTCCCTCCCACAACCGCTACTACGGCGTTGTCTTCGAAGTGCCGCTGGTGCTGGTTGAGCGGCTGCTGGGTCTCACCGACAGCCGCGCCATCTACTTGAGCCGCCATCTCCTCACCCACCTGTGCTTTCTGGCCGGCGGCGGGGGGGCGGCCTGGCTGGCCTCCCGGCTGTTCGGCAGCCGCTGGCTGGCCCTGCTGGCCCTCGGCCTCTTCGTCCTCCATCCCCGGCTGTATGCCCACTCGTTTTTCAACACCAAGGACATTCCCTTCCTGGTGGCCTTCCTGGGCTGTCTGGCCCTGATTCACCGGGCGTGGCAGCGGGGGGGGGTGGGGGCGTATGCGCTGTGTGGGGT
This sequence comes from uncultured Binatia bacterium (SeqCode), assembly GCA_965200965.1. GTDB lineage: Bacteria > Desulfobacterota > Binatia > Bin18 > Bin18 > JAAXHF01. Next base: position 1,151,059 of record OZ241744.1, on the reverse strand, counting down.
GGGGGTGGGGGTCGCAACGAACTTACGCATCATGGGTGGGGGATTGTTTGTGGCGGTGATGGTGATGCGGGTAGTGGATTGGGTGCGGGCGGGAAATCGGGCGGAGCGGCGGCAGGTGGGGAGGACGCTGGGGGTGTTCGGGCTGGCCAGTGCCTTGACGCTGTATGCGGTCTCGCCCTATCTGTGGGGCAATCCGCTGGAACTGCTTGACGCGATTGCAGTTCTCTCCCAGCACCCTTACCGTCCTCCTATGCTCTTTCAAGGCGAGGTCATCCGCTGGCCGGCCATTCCGGCGCACTACATTCCGACCTGGCTGGCCATCACCACCCCGCCGGGCGTGTTGCTGCTGAGCCTCATCGGGGCGGCTGGCGTGCTCTGGCAGACTCTGACCCACCCCGGCGAGTGGCTCCGCAACCCCACCACCCGCTTTGAGGGGCTGCTCGTGGCCTGCGTGCTCCTGCCCGTTGGGGCCGTCATCGTCCTCAATGCCAATGTCTACAATGGCTGGCGGCAGATGTATTTCCTCTACGCCCCGCTGTGTCTGCTGGCCGTGGCTGGTCTGCGGCGGCTGGCTGGCGTGTGCCGCTGGCCCGCCCTGCGGGCCGGTGTCTATGGCCTGGCCGTGGCTGGCCTGGCTGGCGTGGTCATCGAAATGGTCGGGCTTCATCCCTACCAGCACCTCTATTTCAACCGGCTGGTGGACCGGCACACGCCCGAGTACCTGCGTGGGCAGTATGACGAGGGACGCTGGGAGACGGCGTACCGGGAGGGGCTGGAATATCTGCTCCAGCACTATCCCGCCTCACCCGTTCTAGTGAATCGTTCCATGAGCCGGGCTATCCTGCCCAAGGCGGACCGGCGTCGCATTGTCTTCGCTGACGAAATAGAGGAGGAGGTGGACTTTCATGTGACCGATCACATATCCAACCCGTGGGACAAGAGGCGTGATCGCCCCTTCGCACCCGTTGTCTACACCCGCCAAGTCTACAACAACACCATCTTCACGGTGAGCGCGATTGACCCGACCGTGGTGGATGCGGCCACCGTCGAGCGCTACCGGCAACTGTACCGGGCCACCACCGCGGGGCCGCCCCTGCTCCGCTCGGCGTTTGACCTGTACCTGGAGGGGGCCACCCTGACCTGGGTGAAGGCCCCCTGCCGGCCGGCCGATGTGCGGGGGCGCTTCGCGGTCGATGTCATACCTGTGGATCCCGCTGCCGCTGCCGGCCATCTCAGGTGGCGGCCGGGGGCAGGCCGTGAGGTCCTGCATTTCGGCTTTTCCGATTACGGGGTCCGCGTTGACGGGGCGTGTCTGCTCCGGCACCCGTTGCCCCCCTATGCGATCCACGCCCTTGAAGTCCGCATGGTCGCCCCCGGGGACATAGAGCGCCTGCACGTCGACATTGAGTGGACCCCTGCTGGGGTGACTGCGACCGAGCGCGTGCTTGACCCGGTGGACGGGGCCACCGCCGAGCGCTACCGGCAACTGTACCGGGCCACCACCGCCGGGCCGCCCCTCCTCCGCTCAGAGTTCGACCTGTACTTGGACGGGGCCACCTTGAGTTGGGTGAAGGCCCCCTGCCTGCCGGCCGATGTGCAGGGGCGCTTCGTGGTCTATGTGGTGCCCGTGGACCCTGCTGCTGCTGCCGGCCGCCCCCGGTGGCGGCCGGGGCCAGGCCGTGAGATCCGGCATTTCGACTTCTCCGATTACGGGGTCCACCTTGACGGGGCGTGTCTGATCCGGCATCCGCTGCCCCCCTATGCGATCCAAACGCTTGAAGCCCGCCTGATCACCCCCGGGGGCGTGGATCGCTGGCACGTTGCCCTGGCGTGGTCGGCTGCTGGCGTGCGTGCCATCGACCTGCTTGAGGCGCGGTACCGGGCGGTGGTGGCGGCCCCGCCGGTGGCCCGCTCCGCCTTTGCCCTCTACCTGGACGGGCGGACCCTGACGTATGTCAAAGCGGGGTGTCAGCGGGCGGACACGCGGGGGCGCTTCTTCCTGCATGTCTTTCCCCGGGACCGGGCGGTGCTGGCCGCTGCGCGGCGGTCCTTGGGGTTTGCGGTCCTGGATTTCGGTTTTGACTGGTGGCGGCATGACATTTCGCATGTACAGCAGGCGGCGCGGTTTGCTGACAAGTGTCTGGCGACGGTACAACTGCCCTCCTATCCTCTGGCACGGCTGCGCACCGGGCAGGTTGCTGGGGCGGGCCGGGGCTGGGCGGTGGACGTGGCGTTGCCGGAGCGAGGCGGGGCTGGGCGGCCCCTGCCGGGAGTCTCTCAATGAGCAGCGGGCGTTCCTCCGTTCCCCGGTCCGTGGCCGGCTGGGGCACGGCGGCGGTGGCTTTCGTGGCCGCTCACAGTGTCCTGCTGGCCCTGGCGGTGCTGGCCGTGGTGGGCGTGGCCGTCCTTGACGATTACGGGGTGGCGTGGGACGAGGATCAGCAACGCGGGCGCGGCCAGGCGGTAATCGCCTATGCGCTGGGCAACACCGAGACCCTGCGCCCCCCCGGTCCCCCCCACAACCGCTACTACGGCGTTGTCTTCGAATTGCCGCTGGTGCTGGTTGAGCGGCTGCTGGGTCTCACCGACAGCCGCGCCATCTACTTGAGCCGCCATCTGCTCACCCACCTGTGCTTTCTGGCTGGCGGCGGGGGGGCGGCCTGGCTGGCCTTCCGGCTGTTCGGCAGCTGCTGGCTGGCCCTGCTGGCCCTCGGCCTCTTCGTGCTCCATCCCCGGCTGTATGCCCACTCGTTTTTCAACGCCAAGGACATCCCCTTCCTGGTCGCCTTCCTGGGCTGTCTGGCCCTGATTCACCGGGCGTGGCAGCGGGGGGGGGTGGGGGCGTATGCGCTGTGTGGGGTGGGGGTGGGGGTCGCAACGAACTTACGCATCATGGGCGGGGGATTGTTTGTGCTGGTGGTGGTGATGCGGGTGGTGGATTGGGTGCGGGCGGGAAATCGGGTGGAACGGCGGCAGGTGGGGAGGACGCTGGGGGTGTTCGGGCTGGCCAGTGTCTTGACGCTGTATGCGGTCTCGCCCTATCTGTGGGGCAATCCCTTGGAGTTGCTTGACGCGATTGCAGTTCTCTCCCAGCACTCTCACCATCCCATTATGCTCTTTCAAGGCGAGGCAATCCGCTGGCCGGCCATTCCGGCGCACTACATTCCGACCTGGCTGGCCATCACCACCCCGCCGGGCGTGCTGCTGCTGAGCCTCATCGGGACGGCTGGTGTGCTCTGGCAGACTCTGACCCACCCCGGCGAGTTGCTCCGCAACCCCACCACCCGCTTTGAGGGCCTGCTCGTGGCCTGCGTGCTCCTGCCCGTTGGGGCCGTCATCGTCCTGAATGCCAATGTCTACAATGGCTGGCGGCACATGTATTTCCTCTACGCCCCGCTGTGTCTGCTGGCCGTGGCTGGTCTGCGGCGGCTGGCTGGCATGTGCCGCTGGCCGGCCCTGCGGGCCGGTGTCCATGGCTTGGCCGTGGCTGGCCTGGCCGGTGTGGTCATCGAAATGGTTGGGCTTCATCCCTACCAGCACCTCTATTTCAACCGGCTGGTGGACCGGAATACGCCCGAGTATCTGCGTGGGCAGTACGGCATGGACTACTGGCGGACGGTGTACCGGGAGGGGCTGGAATATCTGCTCCAGCACTATCCCGCCTTACCTATCTCTCTAGTGCCGGACCATCCCAATGGTCATCCGTACACCATGAACCGGGCTATCCTGCCCAAGGCGGACCGGCGTCGCATCATCTTTGCCGACGGAGTGGAGGAGGAGGAGGGGGACTTTTCTCTGAACAGTCGTGCGTTCAGAGGGTGGAGAGAGCGTTATGATCGCCCCTTCATGCCCATTGTCTACACCCGCCAAGTCTACAACAACACCATCCTCACGGTGAGTGCGAGTGACCCGGCCTTGGTGGATGAGGCCACCGCCGAGCGCTACCAACAGCTCTACCGGACCACAACAGACAGGCCGCCCCTGCTCCGCTCGGCGTTTGACCTGTACCTGGAGGGGAGCACCCTGACCTGGGTGAAGGCCCCCTGCCGGCCGGCCGATGTGCGGGGGCGCTTCGTGGTCTATGTCGTGCCCGTGGACCCCGCTGCCGCTGCTGGCCGCCCCGGGTGGCGGCCGGGGCCAAGCCGTGAGATTCTGCATTTCGGCTTTTCCGATTATGGAGGCCGCCTTGACGGGACGTGTCTGCTCCGGCCCCCGCTGCCCCCCTATGCGATCCAAACCCTTGAAGCCCGCCTGATCACCCCCGGGGGTGTGGATCGCTGGCACGTCGCCCTGGCGTGGTCGGCTGCTGGCGTGCGCGCCACCGACCTGCTTCAGGCGCGGTACCGGGCGGTGGTGGCGGCCCCGCCGGTGGCCCGCTCTGCCTTTGCCCTGTACCTGGAGGGGCGGACCCTGACGTATGTCAAAGCGGGGTGTCAGCGGGCGGACACGCAAGGGCTCTTCTTCCTGGAGGTCTTCCCCCGGGACCGGGCGGTGCTGGCCGCTGCGCGGCGGTCCTTGGGGTTTGTGGTCCTGGATTTCAGTTTTGACGACTGGTGGCGGCACGCCATGCCGCATGTACAGCAGGCGGCGCGGTTTGCTGACAAGTGTCTGGCGACGGTACAACTGCCCGCCTATCCTCTGGCACGGCTGCGCACCGGGCAGGTCGCTGGGGCGGGCGGGGGCTGGGCGGTGGACGTGGCGTTGCCGGAGCGAGGCGGGGCTGGGCGACCCCTGCCGGGGGTCCCTCAATGAGCAGCGGGCGTCCCTCTGTCCCCTGGTCCGTGGCCGGCTGGGGCACGGCGGCGGTGGCTTTCGTGGCCCGCCACAGTGTCCTGCTGGCCCTGGCGGTGCTGGCCGTGGTGGGCTTGGCCGTCCTTGACGATTACGGAGTGGGGGTGGACGAGGAGCTGCAACGCGGGCGCGGCCAAGCGGCAATCGCCTATGCGCTGGGCGAGACCGAGACCCTGCGCCCCCCCGGTCCCCCCCACAACCGCTACTACGGCGTTGTCTTCGAAGTGCCGCTGGTGCTGGTTGAGCGGCTGCTGGGTCTCACCGACAGCCGCGCCATCCACTTGAGCCGCCATCTGCTCACCCACCTGTGCTTTCTGGCCGGCGGCGGGGGCGCGGCCTGGCTGGCCTCCCGGCTGTTCGGCAGCCGCTGGCTGGCCCTGCTGGCCCTCGGCCTCTTCGTCCTCCATCCCCGGCTGTATGCCCACTCGTTTTTCAACGCCAAGGACATTCCCTTCCTGGTGGCCTTCCTGGGCTGTCTGGGGCTGATTCATCGGGCGTGGCAGCGGGGGGGGGTGGGAGCGTATGCGCTGTGTGGGGTGGGGGTGGGGGTCGCAACGAACTTACGCATCATGGGTGGGGGATTGTTTGTGGCGGTGGTGGTGATGCGGGTGGTGGATTGGGTGCGGGCGGGGAGTCGGGCGGAACGGCGGCAGGTGGGGAGGACGCTGGGGGTGTTCGGGCTGGCCGGTGTCTTGACGCTGTATGCGGTCTCGCCCTATCTGTGGGGCAATCCCTTGGAGTTGCTTGACGCGATTGCAATTCTCTCCCAGCACCCTAGCCGTCCTCCTACGCTCTTTCAAGGCGAGGCAATCCGCTGGCCGGCCATTCCGGCCCACTACATTCCGACCTGGTTGGCCATCACCACCCCGCCGGGCGTACTGCTGCTGAGCCTCATCGGGGCGGCTGGCGTGCTCTGGCAGACTCTGACCCACCCCGGCGAGTTGCTTCGCAACCCCACCACCCGCTTTGAGGGGCTGCTCGTAGCCTGCGTGCTCCTGCCCGTTGGGGCTGTCATCGTCCTGAATGCCAATGTCTACAATGGCTGGCGGCACATGTATTTCCTCTACGCCCCGCTGTGTCTGCTGGCCGTGGCTGGTCTGCGGCGGCTGGCTGGCGTGTGCCGCTGGCCGGCCCTGCGGGCCGGTGTCCATGGCCTGGCCGTGGCTGGCCTGGCCGGTGTGGTCATCGAAATGGTTGGGCTTCATCCCCACCAGCACCTCTATTTCAACCGGCTGGTGGACCGGAGTACGCCCGAGTACCTGCGTGGGCAGTACCAGATGGACTCCTGGGAGACGGCGTACCTGGAGGGGCTGGAATATCTGCTCCAGCGCCAGCCCGCCTCACCCATCTCTCTAGTGCCGGACCGCATCCCTCCGTACATCATGAACCGGGCTATCCTGCCCAAGGCGGACCGGCGTCGTATCATCCTTGCCGACGGAGTGGAGGAGGGGGACTTTTCTCTGGACAGTAGTGGGTTCAGAGGGTGGGGAGCACACTATGATCGCCCCTTCGCACCCATTGTCTACACCCGCCAAGTCTATAACAACACCATCCTCGTAGTGCGCGCGAGCGACCCGGCCACCGTCGAGCGCTACCGGCAACTCTACCGGGCCACCACCGCCGGGCGGCCCCTGCTCCGTTCGGCGTTTGACCTGTACCGGGACGGGGCCACCTTGAGTTGGGTGAAGGCCCCCTGTCGCTTGGCCGATGTGTGGGGGCGCTTCACGGTCTATGTGGTGCCCGTGGACCCTGCTGCTGCTGCCGGCCGCCCCCGGTGGCGGCCGGGGCCAGGCCGTGAGATCCTGCCCTTCCGCTTTTCCGATTACGGGGTCCACCTTGACGGGGCGTGTCTGATCCGGCATCCGCTGCCCCCGTATGCGATCCAAACGCTTGAAGCCCGCCTGATCACCCCCGGGGGCGTGGATCGCTGGCACGTTGCCCTGGCGTGGTCGGCTGCTGGCGTGCGCACGACCGACCTGCTTGAGGCGCGATACCGGGCGGTGGTGGCGGTCCCGCCGGTGGCCCGCTCTGCCTTTGCCCTGTACCTGGAGGGGCGGACCCTGACGTATGTCAAAGCGGGGTGTCAGCGGGCGGACACGCGGGGGCGCTTCTTCCTGCATGTCTTTCCCCGGGACCGGGGGGTGCTGGCCGCTGCGCGGCGGTCCTTGGGGTTTGCGGTCCTGGATTTCAGTTTTGACGACTGGTGGCGGCACGCCATGCCGCATGTACAGCAGGCGGCGCGGTTTGCTGACAAGTGTCTGGCGACGGTACAACTGCCCGCCTATCCTCTGGCACGGCTGCGCACCGGGCAGGTCGCTGGGGCGGGCGGGGGCTGGGCGGTGGACGTGGCGTTGCCGGAGCGAGGCGGGGCTGGGCGGCCCCTGCCGGGAGTCTCTCAATGAGCAGCGGGCGTCCCTCCGTTCCCCGGTCCGTGGCCGGCTGGGGCACGGCGGCGGTGGCTTTCGTGGCCCGCCACAGTGTCCTGCTGGCCCTGGCGGTGCTGGCCGTGGTGGGCCTGGCCGTTCTTGACGATTACGGGGTGGGGGTGGACGAGCAAGCCCTGCGCCGAATTGCCCAGGCGGCAATCACCTATGCGCTGGGCGACACCGAGACCCTGCACGCGCCCCCCGGTCTCCCTCCCCATGACCGCCACTACGGTGTCGTCTTCGAAGTGCCGCTGGTGCTGATTGAGCGGCTGCTGGGTCTCACCGACAGCCGTGCCATCTACTTGAGCCGCCATCTGCTCACCCACCTCTGCTTTCTGGCCGGCGGCGGGGGGGCGGCCTGGCTGGCCTCCCGGTTGTTCGGCAGCCGCTGGCTGGCCCTGCTGGCCCTCGGCCTCTTCGTGCTCCATCCCCGGCTGTATGCCCACTCGTTTTTCAACACCAAGGACATCCCCTTCCTGGTGGCCTTCCTGGGCTGTCTGGCCCTGATTCACCGGGCGTGGCAGCGGGGGGGGGTGGGGGCGTATGCGCTGTGTGGGGTGGGGGTGGGGGTCGCAACGAACTTACGCATCATGGGCGGGGGATTGTTTGTGGCGGTGGTGGTGATGCGGGTAGTGGATTGGGGGTGGGCGGGGAGTCGGGCGGAGCGGCGGCAGGTGGGGAGGACGCTGGGGGTGTTCGGGCTGGCCGGTGTCTTGACGCTGTATGCGGTCTCGCCCCATCTGTGGGGTAATCCCCTGGAGGTGGTCGAAACGTTTACGGTTTTCTCCCAGCATCCTTTCCGGGTTGTTACGCTTTTCCAAGGCGAGGCAATCCGCTGGCCGGCCATTCCGGCCCACTACATTCCGACCTGGCTGGCCATCACCACCCCGCCGGGCGTGCTGCTGCTGAGCCTCATCGGGGCGGCTGGCGTGCTCTGGCGGACTCTGACCCACCCCGGCGAGTTGCTTCGCAACCCCACCACCCGCTTTGAGGGCCTGCTCGTGGCCTGCGTGCTCCTGCCCGTTGGGGCCGTCATCGTCCTCAATGCCAACGTCTATAACAACTGGCGGCAGATGTATTTCCTCTACGCCCCGCTGTGTCTGCTGGCCGTGGCTGGTCTGCGGCGGCTGGCTGGCGTATGCCGCTGGCCAGCCCTGCGGGCCGGTGTCTATGGCTTGGCTGTGGCTGGCCTGGCTGGCGTGGTCATCGAAATGGTTGGGCTTCATCCCTACCAGCACCTCTATTTCAACCGGTTGGTGGACCGGCACACGCCCGAGTATCTGCGTGGGCAGTATGACATGGAGTATTGGGGGACGGCGTACCGGGAGGGGCTGGAATATCTGCTCCAGCGCTATCCCGCCTCACCCGTCTCCCTGGTGTTGGGCAACCCCACCGGCAACGGCCAGCCTAGTGGCCATTACATACGGAACTGGGGTATCCTTCCCAAGGCAGCCCGGCGTCGCATTGTCTTCGCCGACGGAGTGGAGGAGGAGGGGGACTTTTATGTAGCCGATCGTGTGTTCAGTGGGTGGAGAGACGGCTTTGATCTCCCCTTCGCACCCGTTGTCTACACCCGCCAAGTCTACAACAACACCATCCTCACGGTGAGCGCGATCGACCCGGCCCTGGTGGACGCGGCCACCGCCGAGCGCTACCGGCAGTTCTACTGGGCCACCACCGCCGGGCCGCCCCTCCTTCGCTCGGCGTTCGACCTGTACCTGGACGGGAGCACCCTGACCTGGGTGAAGGCCCCCTGCCGTCCGGTCGATGTGCGGGGGCGTTTCGTGGTCTCTGTCGTGCCCGTGGATCCCGCTGCCGCTGCCGACCGCCTCGCGTGGCGTCGGATGCCAGGCGTTAAGGTCCTGACCTTCATCTTTCCCGATTACGGGGTCCGCGTTGACGGGGCGTGTCTGATCCGGCGGACACTGCCCTCCTATGCGATCCACGCCCTTGAAGCCCGCCTGATCGCCCCTGGGGGCGTGGATCGCTGGCACGTTGCCCTGGCGTGGTCGGCTGCTGGCGTGCGCGCCACCGACCTGCTTGAGGCGCGATACCGGGCGGTGGTGGCGGTCCCGCCGGTGGCCCGCTCCGCCTTTGCCCTGTACCTGGAGGGGCGGACCCTGACGTATGTCAAAGCGGGGTGTCAGCGGGCGGACACGCGGGGGCGCTTCTTCCTGCATGTCTTTCCCCGGGAGCGGGGGGTGCTGGCCGCTGCGCGGCGGCCAGCCGGGTTTGCGGTCCTGGATTTCAGCTTCCACCGGCGGCGGCACCGCCTGCCACATGTGCAGCAGACGGCGCGGTTTGCTGACAAGTGTCTGGCGACGGTGCGGCTGCCCTCCTATCCTCTGGCGCGGCTGCGCACCGGGCAGGTCGCTGGGGCGGGCGGGGGCTGGGCGGTGGACGTGGCGTTGCCGGAGCGAGGCGGGGCGGGGCGGCCCCTGCCGGGAGTCCCTCAATGACCAGCGGGCGTCCCTCCGTTCCCCGGTCCGTGGCCGGCTGGGGCACGGCAGCGGTGGCTTTCGTGGCCCGCCACAGTGTCCTGCTGGCCCTGGCGGTGCTGGCCGTGGTGGGCGTGGCCGTTCTTGACGATTACGCGGTGGGGTTGGACGGGGATCAGCAACGTGGGATCGGCCAGGCGGCAATCGCCTATGCGCTGGGCGACACCGAGACCCTGCGCTCCCCCGGTGCCCCCCACGACCGCTACTACGGCGTTGTCTTCGAAGTGCCGCTGGTGCTGGTTGAGCGGCTGCTGGGTCTCACCGACAGCCGTGCCATCTACTTGAGCCGCCATCTGCTCACCCACCTCTGCTTTCTGGCCGGCGGCGGGGGCGCGGCCTGGCTGGCCGCCCGGCTGTTCGGCAGCCGCTGGCTGGCCCTGCTGGCCCTCGGCCTCTTCGTCCTCCATCCCCGGCTGTATGCCCACTCGTTTTTCAACACCAAGGACATCCCCTTCCTGGTGGCCTTCCTGGGCTGTCTGGCCCTGATTCATCGGGCGTGGCAGCGGGGGGGGGTGGGGGCGTATGCGCTGTGTGGGGTGGGGGTGGGGGTCGCAACGAACTTACGCATCATGGGCGGGGGATTGTTTGTGGCGGTGATGGTGATGCGGGTAGTGGATTGGGTGCGGGCGGGAAATCGGGCGGAGCGGCGGCAGGTGGGGAGGACGCTGGGGGTGTTCGGGCTGGCCAGTGTCTTGACGCTGTATGCGGTCTCGCCCTATCTGTGGGGCAATCCCTTGGAGTTGCTTGACGCGATTGCAGTTCTCTCCCAGCACTCTCACCGTCCTACTATGCTCTTTCAAGGCGAACTCATCCGCTGGCCGGCCATTCCGGCCCACTACATTCCGACCTGGCTGGCCATCACCACCCCGCCGGGCGTGCTGCTGCTGAGCCTCATCGGGACGGCTGGTGTGCTCTGGCAGACTCTGACCCACCCCGGCGAGTGGCTCCGCAACCCCACCACCCGCTTTGAGGGGCTGCTCGTGGCCTGCGTGCTCCTGCCCGTTGGGGCTGTCATCGTCCTCAATGCCAGCGTCTACAACGGTTGGCAGCAGATGTATTTCCTCTACGCCCCGCTGTGTCTGCTGGCTGTGGCCGGTCTGCGGCGGCTGGCTGGCATGTGCCGCTGGCCGGCCCTGCGGGCCGGTGTCTATGGCTTGGCCGTGGCTGGCCTGGCCGGTGTGGTCATCGAAATGGTGGGGCTTCATCCCTACCAGCACCTCTATTTCAACCGGCTGGTGGACCGGAATACGCCCGAGTACCTGCGTGGGCAGTACAGCATGGACTACTGGTGGACGGCGTACCGGGAGGGGCTGGAATATCTGTTCCAGCACTATCCCGCCTCACCCATCTCTCTAGCGGAGTATTCCGTGAACTGGGCTATCCTGCCCAAGGCGGACCGGCGTCGCATTGTCTTCGCTGACGGAATAGGGGAGGAAGTGGACTTTCACATGTCCAGCCCGCGGGACAAGAGCCGTAATCTCCCCTTCGCACCCGTTGTCTACACCCGCCAAGTCTACAACAACACCATCTTCACGGTGAGCGCGATCGACCCGACCGTGGTGGATGCGGCCACCGCCGAGCGCTACCGGCAACTCTACCAAGCCACCACCGCCGGGCGGCCCCTGCTCCGCTCGGCGTTTGACCTGTACCTGGACGGGGCCACCCTGACCTGGGTGAAGGCCCCCTGTCACCCGGCCGATATGCGGGGGCGCTTCGTGGTCGATGTCATACCCGTGGACCCCGCTGCTGCTGCCGGCCGCCCCTGGTGGCGGCCGGGGGCAGGCCGTGAGGTCCTGCATTTCGACTTTTTCGATTACGGGGTCCGCGTTGACGGGGCGTGTCTGCTCCGGCCCCCGCTGCCCCCCTATGCGATCCAAACCCTTGAAGTCCGCATGATCGCCCCCGGGGACATAGAGCATCTGCACGTCGCCATTGAGTGGACCCCTGCTGGGGTGACTGCGACCGAGCGCGTGCTTAACCCGGTGGTGGCGGCCACCGCCGAGCGCTACCGGCAACTCTACCGGGCCACCACCGCCGGGCGGCCCCTGTTCCGCTCGGCGTTTGACCTGTACCGGGAGGGGGCCACCTTGAGTTGGGTGAAGGCCCCCTGCCGGCCGGCCGATGTGCAGGGGCGCTTTGCGGTTGATGTCATACCCGTGGACCCTGCTGCCGCTGCCGGCCGCCCCGGGTGGCGGCCGGGGGCAGGCCGTGAGATCCTGCATTTCGACTTCTCCGATTACGGGGCCTCCCTTGACGGGACGTGTCTGATCCGGCACCCGCTGCCCCCCTATGCGATCCGGGCCCTTGAAGTCCACATGGTCGCCCCCGGGAACATAGAGCGCCTGCACGTCGCCATTGAGTGGACCCCTGCTGGGGTGACTGCGACCGAGCGCGTGCTTAACCCGGTGGTGGCGGCCACCGCCGAGCGTTACCGGCAACTCTACCGGGCCACCACCGCCGGGCGGCCCCTGTTCCGCTCGGCGTTTGACCTGTACCGGGACGGGGCCACCTTGAGTTGGGTGAAGGCCCCCTGCCGGCCGGCCGATGTGCGGGGGCGCTTCGTGGTCTCTGTGGTGCCCGTGGACCCCGCTGCTGCTGCCGGCCGCCCTGTGTGGCGGCCGAGGTCAGGCCGTGAGATCCTGCGTTTCGACTTTTTCGATTACGGGGTCCACCTTGACGGGGCGTGTCTGCTCCGGCCCCCGCTGCCCCCGTATGCGATCCAAACGCTTGAAGCCCGCCTGATCACCCCCGGGGGCGTGGATCGCTGGCACGTCGCCCTGGCGTGGTCGGCTGCTGGCGTGCGTGCGACCGACCTGCTTGAGGCGCGATACCGGGCGGTGGTGGCGGCCCCGCCGGTGGCCCGCTCTGCCTTTGCCCTGTACCTGGAGGGGCGGACCCTGACGTATGTCAAAGCGGGGTGTCAGCGGGCGGACACGCGGGGGCGCTTCTTCCTGCATGTCTTTCCCCGGGACCGGGCGGTGCTGGCCGCTGCGCGGCGGTCCTTGGGGTTTGCGGTCCTGGATTTCGGTTTTGACTGGTGGCGGCATGACATTTCGCATGTACAGCAGACGGCGCGGTTTGCTGACAAGTGTCTGGCGACGGTGCGGCTGCCCGCCTATCCTCTGGCGCGTCTCCGCACCGGGCAGGTCGCTGGGGCGGGCGGGGGCTGGGCGGTGGACGTGGCGTTGCCGGAGCGAGGCGGGGCTGGGCGACCTCTGCCGGGAGTCTCTCAATGACCAGCGGGCGTCCCTCTGTCGTCCGGTCCGTGGCCGGCTGGGGCACGGCGGCGGTGGCCTTCGTGGCCCGCCACAGTGTCCTGCTGGCCCTGGCCGTCCTGGCCGTGGTGGGCGTGGCCGTTCTTGACGATTACGGGGTGTTGTGGGACGGGGATCGGGAATACGGGGATCGGGAATATTGGAACGGGGTGGCGCTGGACTCGGCGAAGGATCAACGTGGGATCGGCCAAGCGGCAATCGCCTATGCGCTGGGCGACACCGAGACCCTGCGCCCCCCCGGTCCCCCCCTCCGCTACTACGGTGTCGTCTTCGAAGTACCGCTGGTCCTGGTTGAGCGGCTGCTGGGTCTCACCGACAGCCGCGCCATCTACTTGAGCCGCCATCTGCTCACCCACCTGTGCTTTCTGGCTGGCGGCGGGGGCGCGGCTTGGCTGGCCTCCCGGCTGTTCGGCAGCCGCTGGCTGGCCCTGCTGGCCCTCGGCCTCTTCGTCCTCCATCCCCGGCTGTATGCCCACTCGTTTTTCAACACCAAGGATATCCCCTTCCTGGTGGCCTTCCTGGGCTGTCTGGCCCTGATTCACCGGGCGTGGCAGCGGGGGGGGGGGGGGCGTATGCGCTGTGTGGGGTGGGGGTGGGGGTCGCAACGAACTTACGCATCATGGGTGGGGGATTGTTTGTGGCGGTGGTGGTGATGCGGGTGGTGGATTGGGTGCGGGCGGGAAATCGGGCGGAGCGGCGGCAGGTGGGGAGGACGCTGGGGGTGTTCGGGCTGGCCAGTGTCTTGACGCTGTATGCGGTCTCGCCCTATCTGTGGGGCAATCCCTTGGAGTTGCTTGACGCGATTGCAGTTCTCTCCCAGCACTCTCACCGTCCTACTATGCTCTTTCAAGGCGAGGTCATCCGCTGGCCGGACCTTCCGGCGCACTACATTCCGACCTGGCTGGCCATCACCACCCCGCCGGGCGTGCTGCTGCTGAGCCTCATCGGGGCGGCTGGCGTGCTCTGGCGGACTCTGACGCACCCCGGCGAGTTGCTCCGCAACCCCACCATCCGCTTTGAGGGGCTGCTCGTGGCCTGTGTGCTCCTGCCCGTTGGGGCCGTCATCGTCCTCAATGCCAATGTCTACGAGGGCTGGCGGCACATGTATTTCCTCTACGCCCCGCTGTGTGTGCTGGCCGTGGCTGGTCTGCGGCGGCTGGCTGGTGTGTGTCGCTGGCCGGCCCTGCGGGCCGGTGTCTATGGCCTGGCCGTGGCTGGCTTGGCTGGCGTGGTCATCGAAATGGTTGGGCTTCATCCCTACCAGCACCTCTATTTCAGCCGGCTGGCGGCCACCGCCGAGCGCTACCGGCAACTCTACTGGGCCACCACAGCCGGGCCGCCTCTCCTCCGCTCAGAGTTTGACCTGTACCTGGACGGGGCCACCTTGGGCTGGGCGAAGGCCCCCTGCCGCGTGGACGATGTGCGGGGGCGCTTCGTGGTCTATGTGGTGCCCGTGGACCCCGCTGCCGCTGCCGACCGCCCCGGGTGGCGGCCGGGGCTAGGCATTGAAATCCTGCATTTCGATTTTTACGATTACGGGGTCCGCTTTGACGGGACGTGTCTGCTCCGGCCCCCGCTGCCCCCCTATGCGATCCGAACCCTTAGAGCCCGCCTGGTCGCCCCTGAGGGCGTGGATCGCTGGCACGTTGCCCTGGCGTGGTCGGCTGCTGGCGTGCGTGCCACCGACCTGCTTGAGGCGCGGTACCGGGCGGTGGTGGCGGCCCCGCCGGTGGCCCGCTCTGCCTTTGCCCTGTACCTGGAGGGGCGGACCTTGACGTATGTCAAAGCGGGGTGTCAGCCGGCGGACACGCGGGGGCGCTTCTTCCTGGAGGTCTTCCCCCGGGACCGGGCGGTGCTGGCCGCTGCGCGGCGGTCCTTGGGGTTTGCGGTCCTGGATTTCGGTTTTGACGGGTGGCACGCCATGCCGCATGTGCAGCAGGCGGCGCGGTTTGCTGACAAGTGTCTGGCGACGGTGCGGCTGCCGGCCTATCCTCTGGCACGGCTGCGCACCGGGCAGGTCGCTGAGGCGGGCGGGGGCTGGGCGGTGGACGTGGCGTTGCCGGAGCGAGGCGGGGCTGGGCGGCCCCTGCCGGGAGTCTCTCAATGACCAGCGGGCGTCCCTCCGTTCCCCGGTCCGTGGCCGGCTGGGGCACGGCGGCGGTGGCCTTCGTGGCCGCCCACAGTGTCCTGCTGGCCCTGGCGGTCCTGGCCGTGGTGGGCGTGGCCGTCCTTGACGATTACGGGGTGGCGTGGGACGAGACAGCCCAACGCCGAATTGCCCAGACGGCAATCGCCTATGCGCTGGGCGACACCGAGACCCTGCGCCCCCCCGGTCCCTCCCACAACCGCTACTACGGCGTTGTCTTCGAAGTGCCGCTGGTGCTGGTTGAGCGGCTGCTGGGTCTCACCGACAGCCGCGCCATCCACTTGAGCCGCCATCTGCTCACCCACCTCTGCTTTCTGGCCGGCGGCGGGGGCGCGGCCTGGCTGGCCTCCCGGCTGTTCGGCAGCCGCTGGCTGGCCCTGCTGGCCCTCGGCCTCTTCGTCCTCCATCCCCGGCTGTATGCCCACTCGTTTTTCAACACCAAGGACATCCCCTTCCTGGTGGCCTTCCTGGGCTGTCTGGCCCTGATTCACCGGGCGTGGCAGCGGGGGGGGGTGGGGGCGTATGCGCTGTGTGGGGTGGGGGTGGGGGTCGCAACGAACTTACGCATCATGGGTGGGGGATTGTTTGTGGCGGTGATGGTGATGCGGGTGGTGGATTGGGTGTGGGCGGGGAGTCGGGCGGAACGGCGGCAGGTGGGGAGGACGCTGGGGGTGTTCGGGCTGGCCAGTGCCTTGACGCTGTATGCGGTCTCGCCCTATCTGTGGGGCAATCCGCTGGAACTGCTTGACGCGATTGCAGTTCTCTCCCAGCACCCTTACCGTCCTCCTATGCTCTTTCAAGGCGAGGCAATCCGCTGGCCGGCCATTCCGGCCCACTACATTCCGACCTGGCTGGCCATCACCACCCCGCCGGGCGTGCTGCTGCTGAGCCTCATCGGGACGGCTGGTGTGCTCTGGCGGACTCTGACCCACCCCGGCGAGTTGCTCCGCAACCCCACCACCCGCTTTGAGGGCCTGCTCGTGGCCTGCGTGCTCCTGCCCGTTGGGGCCGTCATCGTCCTGAATGCCAATGTCTACAATGGCTGGCGGCACATGTATTTCCTCTACGCCCCGCTGTGTCTGCTGGCCGTGGCCGGTCTGCGGCGGCTGGCTGGCGTGTGCCGCTGGCCGGCCCTGCGGGCCGGTGTCTATGGCCTGGCCGTGGCTGGCCTGGCTGGTGTGGTCATCGAAATGGTTGGGATTCATCCCCATCAGTACCTCTATTTCAACCGGTTGGTGGACCGGCACACGCCCGAGTACCTGCGTGGGCAGTACCAGATGGACTATTGGGAGACGGCGTACCGGGAGGGGCTGGAATATCTGCTCCAGCGCCATCCCGCCTCACCTATCTCTATAGTGCTGAGCCACATCCCTCCGTACATCATGAACCGGGGTATCCTGCCCAAGGCAGCCCGGCGTCGCATCGTCTTTGCCGACGGAATGGAGGAGGAGGGAGACTTTCATGTGCCCGATCACAGCTACAGTCTTGATCGCCCCTCCGCACCCGTTGTCTACACCCGCCAAGTCTACAACAACACCATCCTCACGGTGAGCGTGATCGACCCGGCCATGGTGGATGCGGCCACCGCCGAGCGCTACCGGCAACTGTACCGGGCCACCACCGCCGGGCCGCCCCTGCCGGGAGTCCCTCAATGACCAGCGGCCGTCCCTCTGTCGTCCGGGGCGTGGGCCGCTGGTCCACGGCGGCGGTGGCCTTCGTGGCCCGCCACAGTGTTCTGCTGGCCCTGGCGGTCCTGGCCGTAGTGGGTATGGCCGTCCTTGACGATTACGGGGTGACGTGGGACGAGACAGATCAGCGCCGAATTGTCCAGACGGCAGTCGCCTATGCGTTGGGCGACACCGAGACCCTGGGCCCCCCCGGTCCCCCCCACAACCGCTACTACGGCGTTGTCTTCGAAGTGCCGCTGGTGCTGGTTGAGCGGCTGCTCGGCCTCACCGACAGCCGCGCCATCTACTTGAGCCGCCATCTGCTCACCCACCTGTGCTTTCTGGCTGGCGGCGGGGGCGCGGCCTGGCTGGCCGCCCGGCTGTTCGGCAGCCGCTGGCTGGCCCTGCTGGCCCTCGGCCTCTTCGTCCTCCATCCCCGGCTGTATGCCCACTCGTTTTTCAACACCAAGGACATCCCCTTCCTGGTGGCCTTCCTGGGCTGTCTGGCCCTGATTCACCGGGCGTGGCAGCGGGGGGGGGGGGTATGCGCTGTGTGGGGTGGGGGTGGGGGTCGCAACGAACTTACGCATCATGGGTGGGGGATTGTTTGTGGCGGTGATGGTGATGCGGGTAGTGGATTGGGTGCGGGCGGGAAATCGGGCGGAGCGGCGGCAGGTGGGGAGGACGCTGGGGGTGTTCGGGCTGGCCAGTGTCTTGACGCTGTATGCGGTCTCGCCCCATCTGTGGAGCAATCCCCTGGAACTGCTTGACGCGATTGCAGTCCTCTCCCAGCACCCTACCCGTCCTCCTATGCTCTTTCAAGGCGAACTCATCCACTGGCCGGCCATTCCGGCGCACTACATTCCGACCTGGCTGGCCATCACCACCCCGCCGGGCGTGCTGCTGCTGAGCCTCATCGGGGCGGCTGGCGTACTCTGGCGTACTCTGACCCACCCCGGCGAGCTGCTCCGCAACCCCACCACCCGCTTTGAGGGGCTGCTCGCGGCCTGTGTGCTCCTGCCCGTTGGGGCCGTCATCGTCCTCAATGCCAATGTCCACAACGGCTGGCGGCAGATGTATTTCCTCTACGCCCCGCTGTGTGTGCTGGCCGTGGCTGGTCTGCGGCGGCTGGCTGGCGTGTGCCGCTGGCCGGCCCTGCGGGCCGGTGTCTATGGCCTGGCCGTGGCTGGCCTGGCTGGCGTGGTCATCGAAATGGTTGGGATTCATCCCCATCAGTACATCTATTTCAACCGGCTGGTGGACCGGAGTACGCCCGAGTATCTGCGTGGGCAGTACGGCATGGACTACTGGCGGATGGTGTACCGGGAGGGGCTGGAATATCTGCTCCAGCACTATCCCGCCTCACCCATCTCTCTCGTGCCGGACCGTCCCCGCGGCCGTCCCGGCTTCCAGTACACCATGAACCGGGACATCCTGCCCAAGGCAGACCGGCGTCGCCTCGTCTTTGCCGATGGAATGGAGGAGGAGGGGGACTTTTATGTGACCTCTCATGTGTTCACTGGGTGGGGAGACCGCTTTGATCACCCCTTCGCACCCGTTGTCTACACCCGCCAAGTCTACAACAACACCATCCTCACGGTGAGCGCAAGCGACCCGGCCCTGGTGGACGCGGCCACCGTCGAGCGCTACCGGCAACTCTACCGGGCCACCACCGCCGGGCCGCCCCTCCTCCGCTCGGCGTTCGACCTGTACCTGGACGGGACCACCCTGACCTGGGTGAAGGCCCCCTGCCGGCCGGCCGATGTGCGGGGGCGTTTCGTGGTCCATGTCGTGCCCGTGGACCCCGCTGCCGCTGCTGGCCGCCCCGGGTGGCGTTGGAGGCCAAACCTCGGCCAGGGCTGGGATAGGCAAACGGTGGGTCCTGCTGCCGGCCGCCTCGCGTGGCGTTGGATGCGAGGCTTCATTTTTTCCGATTACGGGGTCCGCGTTGACGGGGCGTGTCTGCTCCGGCCCCTGCTGCCCCCGTATGCGATCCAAACCCTTGAAGCCCGCCTGATCGCCCCCGGGGGCGTGGATCGCTGGCACGTTGCCCTGGCGTGGTCGGCTGCTGGCGTGCGTGCGACCGACCTGCTTGAGGCGCGATACCGGGCGGTGGTGGCGGCCCCGCCGGTGGCCCGCTCTGCCTTTGCCCTGTACCTGGAGGGGCGGACCCTGACGTATGTCAAAGAGGGGTGTCAGCGGGCGGACACGCGGGGGCGCTTCTTCCTGCATGTCTTCCCCCGGGACCGGGCGGTGCTGGCCGCTGCGCAGCGGTCCTTGGGGTTTGCGGTCCTGGATTTCAGCTTCCACCGGCGGCACCTGCCGCATGTACAGCAGGCGGCGCGGTTTGCTGACAAGTGTCTGGCGACGGTGCGGCTGCCGGCCTATCCTCTGGCACGGCTCCGCACCGGGCAGGTTGCCAGCGAGAAGCCGGTCTGGGCAGTTGAATTTCCTGTGGCCGATCAGGTGAGCTGGCCCGTTCCGGCCTCATCGGGAGCACGCTCTTGAGACACGCCGACATTCGAGGCACGGATACCAGGCCGGCTGGCGGCAGCCAAGGACGCCTGTATGTCGTGGGTGCCCATATCCCGAATGGCGGCACCTACATGGCCTACCACCTGGGCAGAATCATATGCGACGAATGGGGGTATGAATTTGTCGCGGTAGAGGTTGATGCGGAAAGGGAAAGCCACGCCGTCTGGTCGTATGAGCCACCAAACCGGAAAGTCAGCCTGCCTGAGATGATACAACAGGCCGGTCGAAACGATGTCCTGATCTGCAATCCTTCGTTCTCCGGTCTCATGCTGGGGTTGTCGTTTCCCGGCTCGAAGTTGATGTATGTCCAGGACGTGAAAACCTTCGAGATCATTGATGGATTCTTCGATAAATATGTCGCCGTGTCACCGTTCGTCGCTGCGTTCGTTCGGCGGACCTATGGCATGAGGCTGCCGGTCATCGCACCGTTCATCCATCACGATCATCTGCCGCAGCCCTTGCCCACTTGGGAAGACCGGCCGGAAGGGTCGGTGCTGGTCGGCGTCAAGGTGTACGGCGAGCAGTTTCTCGATCACTTCACGTCGATGCTGAACGCCAGACATCCTGGCGTGACGTTTTCGCCGACGCACATCCCGCCCAATACTCCACATCCCGAGGTGCTGCGCATGATGTCCGGGCACCGTTACTTTCTGTGGCTGTCCGCTATCGAAGGGTTCGGGCTGCCACCGCTGGAAGCCATGCTGTGTGGAACCGCGGTCGTCGGGTTTCACGGATGTGGCGGAAGCTATTTCCGAAACCGGAAGAATGCCTTGGCGTGCGGCTATCCTGATTTTCCGCGGCTCGCCGATCTGTTCGCCGGCCTGCTGTTGGACGATGCGCTGGCCATGAAGCTCGTGCGCCGCGGCAGACGGACCGCGGCCGGGTACACGTTTGAGAAGTTCAGAAAGGCATGGATTCGAGAACTTGCGCCGTGGTTGGATCGTCTTTGAATGTGGAATCTTTGTCCGGGGAGGGGATGGTGAAGCTCCGCATGGCGTTGGAATTGAAAGACGGTCCACCAACCCCGATGTTCGACCGAACCGGACCGCTGCACTGGGCATCTCTCGCGATTCTGTCGTGGGTCTCTATCTGGACGTTTCTCTTCCAGCACGCACATCTACGACAGCAGGAGCTCATATTTTTCCCCGTTTTATCGTTCCTTGGACTCACGGCGATTGCCGCCGCCGGCTGTCGGATTCGCTTTGCGCCCTGGGGATACTGGTTCGGTGCGCTGCTGGTGTATGCAGCGTTGGGGACGACGCTCAATCCGTCCGTTTTTTCGTCGTGGGGGCGTGTGAGTGACTTTTTGCTGTCAGTCGCGCTCGGCCTGCCTATTCTGCTCGCGCTGAACCATGCAGCGCTCGGGGCCCGTATTCTGTGTGGAATCTGCATCGCACTGTCCCTGGCCGGTGTGCTGGACAACATTGGATTCGACGTGCGGGCTGGTATTGGGAGCCTGCTGAATTCGGGCCTGGCCTCAGGAGGGCTACGGATCGAGAGCGTTACCAACATGCAATTCAGCCATTACACTGAGAGGGCGACCTCGGTTTGGGCTCTCTTTCTGGCCTGGATAGCGCTGGCAGCGCTGCGGCCGGCGACCCGGCGAAGCTGGCTCGCCGCGGCGAGCGTCTTCGTTCTGACCGCGCTTGTTATCGCCACCGGATACTCGGGGTCAACCAAGTTGATATTCGTTGTCAGCATCGGTGTGTTTTTCGCGGCGTGCTGGGTGCCTCGGTTCGTGCATCGAATAGCGCTGGTCGCACTCCTCGTAGCATTCCTCGGCGCTCCGCTCGGAGCGAAAGCGGGCTGGCTCTGGTTCACGGCCCACCCAAAGGTTGTTTCCAAGGTTGTTTCTTACGACGAATCCGGTGCCAGCTGGTCCCGCACCGTGAAACGGCGCATTGTGAAGCGGCTCGTTCGATGGGAGTATTGGGCTGAACTGATCAAACGGCGTCCCTGGACCGGTCTCGGGTTCGGGGCTTACTGGGAGTTGCCGAGGATGCCATTCCGCGAGGTCTTCGGCGCGAGACTGCCCTATCCGGAGACGCTGCCGACCTGGAGCTCGCCATGGCTGCGCCAGAAGTTCGTGACCTCGTTTCCCCATAATTTTCCGCTGCATGTCTGGGGCGAACTCGGAACGTTCGGTATTCTCCTTGTCACGGGTTTTGTCGCCAGTCTGCTCGTTAATACAATTCCCACGAGGCCGCGGGACACCGGCGCGGCCGCCCGAGTCGCCCTGCTGGCGGCCGTGCTGCTCGTCTTCGGTGTCGATCGCTCAGCGTGGACCCCGCAGAATGTCATTCAATTCGTGCTGACGGCCGGGCTTGCCGCGGGGACGCTGACCGCCGACGCCCGCCGACGCCCGCCGCTCGCGCTGCCGGGACTGACGTTGCGATGCGAGAGATTCCTGATCCTGGCCGTGCTGTTGATCGGTCTGCTCGTGGTTGCCGGGGACAGCGCACGAATTCGCTTGGCCGACAGCCGCTATACACCGGAGCACACGCGGTTCGATGTCGAACGGGGCGTGCTCCAACACCGCGGGAGGGAGATTGCTCTTGAGGGGCATGTGCCCGGTCATGTGGATGGGGTGTGGCGCAACGGCGACGGCACCTTCACGGTGAGCGGCTGGGCATACGATCCCGCGGCGACCGACAAAGCCGTTCAGGTGCTGGTCTTTAACGGCGCGGGGTTGCTCGGCGCGACCCGCACGGGATATACCCGTGTTGACCCGCAACGGACATCCAGCCTGCCGAACCTCGACCTGTTGTTCACCGGATTCAAGCTGCGCGTCTCTCGCCCACCGGACTGGAGGCCACAAGCGACGGTCCACGCGGTGTTCATCGGTCCGTCCGGCTCGACGTCGCTTGCGGGTGTTACGGATCAGGCTCGCCATCAATGGAACGTCCTCGTCGCCATCGGCAGGTGAAGAACCAGGGGGGTAACGATATGCGGCAGTGCTTCGATCTATCCTTGACTCTGATCCTGTCCCTGGCTTCGGTCATTCTTTCGTCGGCTGCCGACCCGGAGGACGATTCCTGAGACTTCAGACTACAGCGACGCGGTCGCCGAAGGGTGGCAGAAGGCCGACCTCGACAACATCGACACGCCGTTGGAGTACCTGAAGATCATGTGAAGATCATGGAAGGTGACAACGCGCTGAACCTCTGCGAACAGGTCTTCCCGACAACGCCACTCAACGAGCGGGCATGGGCTCACCTGACGGGAAGATTCGACTCGCCAGCGGGCTCAGACACATGACAAGGTTCAAGAGAGACTGGTTGACGGCGTTTCCGGTCGCGCTCGGCGGGGTCGGCGCTCTGCTTATTCTGTTGCGGCAAACGACATACGGGATAGGGCTGAACTGGGACTCGCACCGGTACATATCGGCCGCGCAGAATCTGTTGGACGGCAACGGCTTGGTCACGAGCCTCGACCGCCCATACCAGAGCGCGGGCCCGCTCTTCCCCGTGACTTTGGCCATTGTCGCTCGCCTGTTCGGTTTGGAAGTCATGGAGGCCGCCAGCTATGCCAATGCCGCTGCGTTCGGGTTGACGGTCTTCGTCGTCTCCCTGTGGTTGAAAGGTCGCGTCCAGTCACCGGTTCTGGCTGTTTGGGCAGGCTGCGCCTGCATCTTGTCAATCCGGCTGGCCCTTTTTGGGGCGTGCGCACTGACCGATATGCTGTTCATCTTGCTCGTCGTTGTCTCGCTTTTTGCCCTGGATCGGTTCCTGGGGACCGGAAACAGGTCTCTTCTTTTCCTGGCGGCGGTCAGCGCCGCCGCCGCCTGTCTGACTCGTTATATCGGCGTGACGCTGATCGGGACCGGTCTGCTCGTTCTTGTATTCCAGAGAAACACTGTGGTGACGAAAATGACGAACGCCGCGGTCTGGTTTGTCGTGGCGGCGGTGCCTTTCAGCTTGTGGGCATTGAGAAATGTGTTCGTTATCGGGACATTTCTTGGAAAACCCGGACCCAACGGATTTTCTGCCCTGATCAGTCTCCATGTGGCCACAGATGAAATGACGAGGTGGATTTTCGGAGAAACCGGATTTCATTTCCTGAACGGGATCCCGCAGAGACTGGCGGGTGTCGAGAGCACCGGAGATGTCACGACAGCCGCCGTTGTGTTGAAAATTGCCGTCTTGCTCATGTTGGTCATCGGTGTCGGATACGCGCTGGCATACTACCGCCCCGGATTTCTCGGGAGAAATCGTGACATCCTGACCGTCTCCATCGTTTTTCTGTCGGTGTATGCGCTTTTCCTGATGATCTACCTTCCCCTTGCCGACGTTACGCTTCCGAGCAGGTATCTGCAGCCCATGTTTCCACCATTATTAGTAGCGGCGACGATCATCCTGGGCGAGTTCATCTCGAACTCTCATGCATCAAGACCGCCGTCGTTGAAGAAGATGATAACAGGGAAACCCGGATGGATTCTCGTCTCTCTTTGGCTTGTGTTACAGGTCGGCGCAAATTACGATGATATAAGAGAGTGGATCGATAACGGAGTTGGATACAACTCCAGGCAGTGGGCTGAATCCGAGCTTGTTCGTTATCTGAAGGCTCACCCACCTGCCCACCCCATCGTGAGCAACGCCGCCCCGCTGTTTTATTTTTTGAAAGCATTTCGGGATGGGGAGACGATCGGTTTGGGGCTCCGTTTTTCGGATGTGAAATATCGGCTTGACAACAGACACAGGCACCCGGGTGGCGAAGAGATCGTGTTCGCCGTGTTCTACAGAGATTTCTGGCGGCGCAACTACGACTATGACCTGCAAGATTTGGGTGCCCTGCCGGGAATGGAAGTCGCAGCCATCCTGGAAGATGGCGTCATCCTCCAGAGCCGTCCGCCATCCGACAGCGGTTCCGCGGCACAGCACAACGATTCGGTTGTTCACGCCTTTCACGCCCTGCTGAAGGATGCCCGCCCCGTCATCCGTTCTCATTTCGATGTGTATCTGGACGAGAAACATAACAGACTGATCTATGTTCGGGATGCCTGCGGTGACGGCGACGCCGGCTATACCGGACCGCGGTTTTTCCTGCACATCTTCCCGGTAGACCCGGCCGATCTGCCGGGGCATCGTCAGCGGGACGCGTTCAATGCGTTCGATTTCAGTTTGAACCACTATGGGGGGTCAATTGGCTGGCGTTGCATCGCGATGCGCTCTCTGCCTGCCTACGCTATCGCTGCTATCGAGACCGGCCAGTTTGATCGCGGAGGGGATATCTGGAAGGGCACATTCACCTTCAGCGATGCGCGGAGGAGCTTGCACACTTGGCAGTCGCCGCCCTAGTGACAAGGAAACAGGTGTGCCTCTCTTCCGCTCCATGAAGCTTCGCCCTGCCTTGCGCCTCATCGGCTGGAATGTGCTGCTCCTCCTCGGGGGCTTGGTCCTGATTGCGCTCGGCGGGGAGGCGTACTTCCGGCTGACGACACCGTTCATGACCCCGCGCAGCTCCGTCCACTTCATCCCTGGGGTTGGATTCCTGCGGAAGCCCCATACAGAGACGCGCCATACAAACCGGCTCGACTTCTGGACCGTCTCCCGCACCAACCGCCTGGGCTTCCTCGACCGGGACCCTCCGAGCCCCGCGCGCGCCGCGGCAAGCTGCCACCTCACCATGATCGGCGACTCCTTCGTGGAGGCGATGCAGGTCCCCATCGCCGACAAGTTCCACATCCGCCTCGAGGCGCTCGCTGCCCGCGACCTGCCCCACCTGCACATCACCACCTCGGCCTTTGGGCTCGGAGCCACCGGCCAAGTCCAGCAACTCGCACTCTACGACGCCTACGCACGGCCTCTGCATTCCAAGCTGGTAGTCCTGGTGTTCGTGCCGAACGATTTTAAGAACAACGCTCCAATTCTGCGGGCACTGGGGACGGGATACGATCCAGCACACCTTCCGGAGCCGAGCGTGGCAAGGCACCCGGATGGGACGCTGACATTACGTCCCCCCCATCCCGACCGTGCGAGGCTCAGGTTGCCTCAATCCCGGGCCGGCCGTATTACATCCGCCATAGAGACAGTAGCCAAGCGCCCCTGGTTCGGGAGCTGGTTGGCGGCCAGGATGAGGCCGGGCCGTATCGCCCGGGACCTCAACCACAGGAGGCGGGCGGAGTTGTTGCGCCAACGCCCGCGCTATGCTGCGCTCTTCAAAGGATTGCCACCGAGTACGCTACGCGAGATAGACCGGACATTCGGGCAAGCTGAACTGCCGCCATTGTTTGAGGAGGCCCTGGATTACACGGCCTTTGCGCTTGAGCAATTCAAGGCACGCGTCGACCGTGACGGGGCCAGGCTGGTCATTCTGGCGTCCCACCGCATGAAGTTCTGGGGACCTCGCCTATTTGACCGGATGCAGGGCATGGCCGCGGCGCTCGGCATTCCCGTCATCGATCAGGCTGCCTACATCCTCCGCCAGGGGGCCACGCTCAGAGATGCAGAGTGGCACCACAACGCTCACTGGAATGTGACCGGCCACCGCTGGGCCGCGGAGGCGCTGCTCGAATGGCTGAGGCAGCACCCGAAGGTCTGTGACGGGCCGCCGAACGCCGTCAAACGGCCTTGACCGAGTCGCTCCACAGGAGCTTTTCGGGATTATGCCATGGCATCCGGGAATCAATCGGCCTGTCCCTTTGAAAAATCGGGCGATGGATTGGGTGCCGCATGGGCCGAA
Source organism: uncultured Binatia bacterium (SeqCode) (assembly GCA_965200965.1). Lineage (GTDB taxonomy): Bacteria > Desulfobacterota > Binatia > Bin18 > Bin18 > JAAXHF01. Next base: position 1,125,040 of record OZ241744.1, on the reverse strand, counting down.
ACCAACTTGCTTGTCAAGCCTGGTGCTTCCTGTTTTCATAATCGGCCCATGCCCTGAACATCCGACACAGGAGTGTCGGCGACAGGGTTCGCCTCTGCATCATCTTCCTGCCGGCAAATACGCAAATGGCAAGAGGAGCGAGTCTGCCATAAATGCGCTTCATCGCCGCTCCCTTGGAGGACATCAGGGTTGTATCGGTGGTGCCGCGCGACGCCGTTGAGTTCATGGGATGGAAGGAGATGGTGTCGGGGACGAAGATGAGTTTCAGGCCCTTGCGGAGGGCGTCCGCCAGAAATATGGGCTCTTCGTCCGATCCGTACCTGGACCCAAGGCCGAATGCCTCGTCGAAAGACAGGCCGGCCTCCCGGACGCGAGACCGTCGAAAGGCGATTTCCGGCCCCCCGACGTGCCAGACGCTGACCAGGGAGTGTGGGCGGGGACGGTACGGATACGGTTTGCGCAGCACCCCGTCGGGGGCCGTTTTCTGCCTGAAGGTAATGATATCCGCTTGCGGGAACCTGGCAAAAGCGTCCTCCACACGATCACATACGTCGGGAACATAGACGATATCGTCGTCGCCGATCAGGCAAATCTCCGCCGCCGCCAGATCAATCGCCCGGTTGCGGCTGCGCGACACGCCGCGTTCGCGCCGTTCGTCGAAGGCGGCGAACCCGGCGGCGACGGACCGGTCATAGCGCACGCATCTCTCCTCGTCGCTGCCTTCGGGGATGAGTTGGTTGACCACGACGCAGCGTGTTGGATCCAGACCCGCCCGCGCCGTGTCGAAACGCGCATTGACGGTGGACGTGAGTATCTGCATGAGGACCCCGGTTCGCCGTCTGCCTGCTTTGGATCAGCTGCACCACTGACGGTAGAGGCTATCGAATCGCCTCCGCGCCGCATCGTAAATGCGAGCATTCGCCCCTTGAGTCGTTCTGAGCGCTGCTTTCTCTTGAGGGCTGAATTTGTCCGGGATTTCTTCATTGACGTTGGTCCGGTGATACGGAACGTCAATGCCGAAGATCGCTTTGAAAAGCGTCAAGCTGGCTTCGTATTCTTCTGTTATGCCGACGAAGGCGAACCGCTCAAGGGGCAAGCCGCTGGTCATCAACGCATAGAGCCGTTGATGACGAGGCAGAGACGCATACTGGAGAGGAGACAGGAGCGTGGCCTTATATCTTCCATACCAGTGTCTCGATGTAGACTTCAGCGCATAGCGATATTGTGAAAGAATCCGCTCTGTCGGATCGCGAAAAAATATGCAAAAGACGGCGCGATCGCCTAGCGGGAAGTATTTGGATGCCATGAAGTGACCGTGGACAGCGTCGTACTTGCCAAGCAACTCATCCACCCGGGAGCGAACTCGGATTCGACCCCGCCAGCGCGATGGCCAAGAGTAGAGAGAAGGCCCCAAAGGCCGGTCCTCTGCCATGTCAATCAGCAAACGTTTCCCCAATCGTGATTCGAGACCCTTCGCGAAGCTCGCGCCTGCTGTTTTGGGTACATGAACAGAAATGATCATCTATCGAATCTTTATCCTGATGAGTTGCCCAGGGGCACGGTCCACATCGTCGAGACTCTGTTACCGGGCGTTATCATTGCCTTCTGTTGCCACGGCTAAGGGAGAGCGTCAAGCCGCCCGCTTCACCGAACAGGCTCTTGCCGAAGCGACGCGGGCGGGACAGAGAGGAGCGTTTGCCCTCCGCCGTCAGCCGCGCCGCGTAGGCGGTCTTGTCAACGGCGTAGCTGCCGTCCTCGCGGATTCCCGGAAGGTCTGAATGCCGCTGGGCAGTTTACGGTGTGCCATGGCGCTTCTTTGAGGGGCTGCCATATCTTCGCACCGGGTCGTTGACATCATCAGTGACGCCGCGCCGGGGGGGCGTCAATAGGCGTTGTCGTCGGCAAATCCGCACAGGGCCGTCCTGGCGATGATCCACAAGTCCAGCCACAGGGACCAGTTGCGGATGTACCAGAGGTCGAACTGGACCCGCCGCTCTATCTGCTCGAGCCGGTCGGTCGGTCCGCGCCAGCCGTGGACCTGCGCCCAGCCGGTGAGTCCGGGCTTGACCCTGTGCCGCAACATGTAGCCAGGAATCAGTCGGCGATACTCTTCGTTGATGACAACGGCGTGGGGCCTCGGACCCACGATGGACATGTCGCCGCGCAGGACGTTGAGAAACTGGGGCAACTCGTCGAGTGAGGTACGGCGCAGGAACGCGCCGAATGGGGTCACCCGTTTGTCCCCCCTGACGACCAGGGTCACGTCGTCGCCGTCTTCCTGCACGGTCATAGTGCGAAACTTCCACACCGTGATCTCGCGGCCGTCGAGCCCGGCCCGGCGCTGTTTGAACAGCGCCGGGCCGACAGACGTGAGCTTGATGGCAGCTGCGATCAGCAGCATGGGGACCGCGGCGACACTCAGGATGAGGATCGAGAGCAGGAGGTCTTCCGCTCGCTTGACCCATCCAGTGATGCCCGAGGACGGCGCTTCGAAGACATTGATGACTGGTATCGGCCCGACCGCGGTCCAGCGGGAATGGGCCAGATCGTGGACGAAGGGAGCCGGGACAATGCAGGTGGCTACGCTGGTATTGGACAAGGCCAGGACCAACTCCCTGACCCGTTCTTCGGCCTTCAGAGGCAGGGCGACATAGACGCGGTCGAACTCGCCCGCCTCGGTCCGTTTCACCAGACAGGCGAGGTCTCCGAGCCTCGGCGTGGGCAGGGCTTCCCCCTGGAGTTCTTCATCTTCCGGGTCGGCGAAGAAGCCGGCCAGGGTCAGGCCGAGGGAAGGGGTTGAGCGCATGACATGCGCGAGCCGCTGGCCGTGCTCGCCGGTACCGGCAATCACGACGCGCCGTGTATCGTGGCCGTGCGCCCGCACTACGCCGAGCAAGGCGCGGCTCGACACCCGCCACGCCGTCAGGCCGAGCAGGCCGAAGATCATCCACAGCCCGACGGCTATCCGCGAGTAGTGGCCGGTGGTCTTCATGACCCAGGCCAGCACGAAGAGGCCGAATCCTGTCCATAGCCAGGCGATGAGCACCGGCCACAGATATTGACGGGGCGAGGCACCGCGCCAAGGACGGTAGAGCCGGACACTCTCCCCGCAGACATGAAAGAAGAGCACGGCAAGAACGCCGGCGATGGTGTAGCGGTCGGTCCAGGCTATCCCGCGCAGCGCGACACCAGCCCACAGCCCAAGCAGGATGACGAGAGCGTCCAGTGCGCGGGAAACGAACGCTGTCTTCAAGTGGCGCATGTCGGGCGGGACCGGCATGGACCGCCTTGGGAATTGAAGGTCTCGTGCGGTTTCCTGCACGTCGCTCGTTCTCTCGTCGCCAGGCATGGGGTGCTGACATGCGTTCCGCAGGTGGAGCGTCAGGGTAACAGCAGAGCGGCAGGGCGACAAGGCCGAGCCGGGTCTGTGAAACCGGACAAGGGAGGTGGTCCAATACCGCGTGCTCCTGACAGGTGGATACGGCTCACCCTGTCGGTCCATTAGTGGCTACGGTGCCGGGCGGGGGGAGGGGGGGGACATTGGCCGGGCAGTGTGCTACGGTGTAACAGGAATGATGCTGCTGCAAGTGTTTCTCTAAGGAAATCTTATCCTCTCTCTTCTCCATGACACTTCGCCGTGCTTTGCGCGTGGTGGGCTGGAACGCGCTGCTCCTCCTCGGGGGGCTGATCCTGATTGTGCTCGGCGGGGAGGCGTACTTCCGGCTGACGACGCCGTTTATGACAGTACGCGATCAGTTCCATTTCGTCCCCAAGGTCGGGCGCATGCGGAAGCCCTACACGGAGGTGCGCTATACGAACCAGTTCGACTTCTGGACCGTCTCCCGCGCCAACCGCCTGGGCTTCCTTGACCGGGAGCCCCCGAGTCCCGCACGCGCCGCGGCAAGTTGTCACCTCGCCATGATTGGCGACTCCTTCGTAGAGGCGAGGCAGGTCCCCATCGCCGACAAGTTCCATGTCCGGCTTGAGGCACTCGCTGCCCGCGACCTGCCCCACCTGAATGTCACTACTTCGGCCTTCGGACGGCACGGTACCGGGCAGGTCCAGCAACTCGCGTCCTACGATGCCTATGCCCGGGTTCTCCGTCCCAAGCTGGTAGTCCTGGTTTTCGTGCTGAACGATTTTCTGAACAACTCTCCAATTCTGCGGACATTAGGCAGGGACTGGGACCCGGACCGCCTCTCGGAAGTCAGTGTGGCAAGGCACCCGGATGGGACGCTGGCACTCCGTCCCCCCCATCCCGCTCCTGCCAGGTTGCCTGGCCTCCCTGCCCCTCCCCAATCCTGGAGCGTTCGTGCTATAGAGGAAGCCAGCAAGCTATCCTGGTTTGTGAGTTGGCTGGCTAAAAAGATGGATGGGCATATGAAGCGGTGGTTTTCTTCCCGCCCGGCTTCCAAACAGATATTCGCCCAACAAGTAGAGTTGTTGCGTCAACGCCCACGCTATGCCGCACTGCTAGAGGGGAGGCTGCCGACTACACGGAATGAGATGATGCAGATGTTCGGGCAAGTTGATCTGCTGCCATTGTTCAAGGATGCCCTGGATTATACGGCATTTGCACTCGATCAGTTCAAGGTGCGCGCCGCCCGTGACGGGACCAGGCTGGTCATTCTGGCGTCCCACGATATGAAGCTGAAGTCCTGGGGACCTCGCCTATTTGACCGACTGCAGGGCATGGCCGCGGGGCTTGGCATTCCCGTGATTGATCAGGCCGCCTACATCCTCCGCCAGGGGGCTACGCTCAGAGATGCGCAGTGGCGTCACAATGCACACTGGAACATCGCCGGCCACCGCTGGGCCGCGGGGGCGCTGCTCGAATGGCTGAGGCAGCACCAGGAGGTCTGTGCTGGTGCGGCAACCAAGGGCGCACCGTGAAAGTCTGCGGGGTGCGCAAATACGCGTGTTCAGTCGCTCTGGAACGCGCTGGTCAACGACAGTAGCAAGGAAACAGGTGTATCCTCTCTTCTCCATGACACTTCGCCCCGCCTTGCGCGTGGTCGGCTGGAACGCGCTGCTCCTCCTCGGGGGCTTAGCCCTGATTGCGCTCGGCGGAGAGGCGTACTTCCGGCTGACGACGCCGTTCATGACCTCGCGCGGCCCCTCCCACTTCATCCCTGGGGTTGGACGCCTGTGGAAGCCCTATAGCGAGGTGCGCTCTACGAACCGGCTCGACTACTGGACCATCTCCCGCACCAACCGCCTGGGCTTCCTTGACCGGGATCCCCCGAGTCCCGCACGCGCCGCGGCAAGCTGCCACCTCACCATGATCGGCGACTCCCTCGTGGCGGCGACGCAGGTCCCCATCGCCGACAAGTTTCACGTCCGCCTTGAGGCACTCGCTGCCCGCCACCTGCCCCACCTGCAGATCACCACCTCGGCCTTTGGACGGAACAATAGCGGCCAAGTCTGGCAACTCGCGCTCTACGACGCCTATGTCCGGGTTCTCCGTCCCAAGCTGGTAGTCCTGGTGTTCGTGCCGAACGATTTTCTGAACAACGCTCCCATTCTCTGGGCATTGGACATGGGCGAAGACCCGGACCGCCTCCCATCGCCGAGCGCGATAAGGCACCCGGATGGGACGCTGGCACTCCGTCCCCCCTCTCCCAATCCTGGCTGGTTGCCTCCCTTCCCCCCCCCCTCTCCTCAACCCTGGCGCTTTCACGCTGCACAGAAAGCGATCCAGTTGTCCTGGTTTGCGAAGTGGCTGGCTGCCAAGCCGAACACCAAGCGCTGGATTCCTTTCCGCCGGGCCCTCGACTGGTCGCAGCGGATCAGCGGGCGAGTAGAGTTGCTGGGCCAACGTCCGCGCTATGCCACAGTGTTGGAGGGGTGGCAGCCGATTACGGGCAGTATGGTCGGGATGTTCGCGCAAGCTGCGTTGCCGCCTGTGTTCGCGGATGCCGTGGATTACACGGCCTTTGCACTCGAGCAGTTCAAGGCGCGCGCCGCCCGTGACGGGGCCAGGCTGGTTATTCTGGCGTCCCACCGCACGAAGATGAGGTTCTGGGGAACTGGCATATTTGACCGGCTGCAGGCCCTGGCTGCGGCGCTTGGCATTCCCGTGATTGATCAGGCTGATTATATACTCCGCCAGGGGGCCACGCTCAGAGATGCGCAGTGGCGTCACGACGCTCACTGGAATGTGACCGGCCACCGCTGGGCCGCGGAGGCCTTGCTCGAGTGGCTGAAGCAGCATCCGGAGGTCTGTGCCGGTGCGGCAGCCAAGGGCGCACCCTGAAAGTCTGCGGGGTGTGCCGCTGCTCGCCAAGTACGCGCACCCAGTCCCTCTGGATCGCCTCCTCTACAAGGGAGGTGGTCCAACACCGTGTGCTCCTGCCGGTGGATATGGCGGCCTATCATAGGCGCGGGCGCGGGCGACATCAGCCGGGCAGTGTGCTGCGGTGTGGCAAGAACGAGGCCACCGCCAGTGCTTTTTTGAGGAAAGCATGAAACTTTGCCGTGCTTTGCGTGTGATGGGCTGGAATGTGCTCCTGCTCCTCGGGGGAGTTGCGGGTGCGGGTGGCTGAGCGCCGTGCGTGTGATGGGCTGGAATGTGCTCCTGCTCCTCGGGGGTCTGAGCCTGATCGTGCTCGGCGGAGAGGCGTACTTCCGGCTGACGACGCCGTTTATGACTCAGCGTAGCTCCGCCCACTTCATCCCTGGGGTTGGATTCCTGCGGAAGCCCCATAGCGAGGTACACTCTACGAACCGGCTTGACTACTGGACCGTCTCCCGCGCCAACCGCCTGGGCTTCCTTGACCGGGAGCCCCTGAGTCCTGCGCGCGCCGCGGCAAGCTGCCACCTTGCCATGATCGGCGACTCCTATGTGGAGGCGAGGCAGGTCCCCATCGCCGACAAGTTCCACATCCGGCTTGAGGCACTCGCTGCCCGTGACCTGCCCCACCTGCACATCACCACCTCGGCCTTTGGGCTTGAGGACACCGGCCAAGTCTGGCAACTCGCGTTCTACGATGCCTATGTCCGGGTTCTCCGTCCCAAGCTGGTGGTCCTGGTGTTCGTGCCGAACGATTTTAAGAACAACGCTCCAATTCTGCGGGCACTGGGGACGGGATACGATCCAGCACACCTTCCGGAGCCTAGCGTGGCAAGGCACCCGGATGGGACGCTGACATTACGTCCCCCCCATCCCGATTATGTCAAGTTGCCCAGCCTTTCTGACCCCCCCCCCCAATCCTGGAGCGTTCGCGTCATAGAAGAAGCGAACAAGATGTCCTGGTTCGTCAACTGGTTGAATGCCAAGTCGGGGAATAGCTTCCGCCGCGGGTACCACTATTACCGGCTCAAAAGGAGAATGGACGCGTTGCGGCAACTGCCTGGCTATGCCACGATGCTTGAAGGATGGCAACCGGCCAGCATGGGCAGCATGATGCTGATGTTCCCGCAAGGTGACCTGCCGCCAGTGATTGAGGAGGCCCTGGATTACACGGCCTTTGCGCTTGAGCAGTTCAAGGCGCGCGCCGCCCGTGACGGGGCCAGGCTGGTCATTCTGGCGTCCCACCGCATGAAGATGAAGTTCTCGGGAACTGGCGTATTTGACCGGACGCAGGCCTTGGCCTCGGCGCTTGGCATTCCCGTGATTGATCAGGCTGACTATATCCTCCGCCAGGGGGCCACACTCAGAGATGCGGAGTGGCGTCACGACCCTCACTGGAATGTCACTGGCCACCGCTGGGCCGCGGAGACCTTGCTCGAATGGCTGAAGCAGCACCCGGAGGTCTGTGCCGGTACCGGGAGGGGGTAGCCAAAGGACTGCATCATGAGGTGGACGACCAAGACGAAATTGCAGAGGCTGTTATCAGTAATGCCCCACCCCTTGGGCCGGCTCCTCTATCGCCGGATTCAATGGCTTCACTACCGTTGGCAGCCGCGACCGCCGGAGGAAAAGATCCGCAGCGCACTCGCCCTGGCGGACGCGATCCGAACCTGCGGGAGCTTGCAGGGTGCCGCGGCCATGGAGGTCGGAACAGGTCAAAGCCTGAACATCCCCATCTTATTGTGGGTCCTTGGGGCCGAGAGGATCATATGCCTTGATTTGCAACGCAATATTACGCCCACGCGCGTGCGCTCCCAGCTGGATTTCTACCGGGCGCACAGGACATGGCTGGTTGAAGCGATGCGGGGGAAGGGAACATCCGTCCATCGGCTTGACAAGCTTCTGGCATTGGCCGAGAAGTCGCCGAAGAGGCTGGTCCAGAGGGTACTCGCTCTTTGCAACATCTCGTACCTTGCTCCGGCGGATGCCGGCGATATCGACCTGCCTGCCCGAAGTATTGATATTCATTGTTCCAACAACGTGTTGGAACATGTTCCACCGAAGTCGCTTTATCGCCTGTTGGGCACTGCCCGCCGATTGCTCAAGCCGGGCGGTCTCTGCGTACATACGATCGACCTCAGCGACCACTTTGCTGCTTCCGATCCAGCAATCTCTTCCGTCAACTTCCTGAGGTTTGACCAGGAAGCGTGGGACTCCCACAGCAGTGCGTTTATGTACATGAACCGGCTGCGTGGGTCCCAATACCGCCGCATTTTCGAGAATTGTGGATTCGATGTTCTGGACTGGGATTCCGAAGTGGACATGTCTGCCCTCAATCTTATCGAATCAGGGGAATTGGAGTTGGCAGAACAATTCCGTGGTCTGGAAGCGACGGACCTTGCAACGACGAGAGCCATCTTCGTCGCACTGCCCGGCCGCAGGAGATCAGCCCGCGCCCAGCCCAATGGCTCATCGAAAGGATTTGCCGGTGGTCTTCCTCATCCGGGCCAGCACGAAGAGGCCAAACCCCGTCCACACCCATGAAGGGGCCGGGTGCCGGAAAGCTCGTCCAGCCACCTTGCAACAATCGACGTCCAATCGTACTCTCTTTCAATCAGACTTCGGCCAGCCCGTCCCATACGGTTTCTCAAGTCTGGATTATCGGCCAAATTGCAGATGGCGGCGGCCAATTGTTCGGGGTCTTCCGGGGCGGTCATCAAGCCACACTCATGTTCCTCGAGCAGGTCAGCTCCTTCTCCATGACCGGCATAAATGACCGGCACGCCGCAGCTGAGCGAGGGAAAAATCTTGGCGAGACGCATGCCTTTCGACACCTGCATGTTTTTCAGCATAGCGATGGATGCGTAGGCAATCGAATACAGGCGATTGATTTCCTCGTATGGAAGCTGATCGAATATGAGGTTGGACCCTCGATAGTTCAAAGCCAGTTGTTCGATTCGATGACGCTCCGGGCCATCGCCGCACAGTACAAAGACGAGGTCCGGCCGCTCCTTCAATAAGGTGGCCGCTTCGATGAGCGTCTCCAGGCCGTGATAATACGCATAGGTTCCGGCGTACAGGAAGACTTTTCTGTCGCTCAGTTTCCACCGCTCCTGGAGTTCGGGCTCAGGAGGCTGTGGCTTGAGGAAGGATGTGTCGGCACCATTCGGCAGGAAGGTAATTCGATTTCTGGGAATTCCGCGGTCAGCGATATGTTCGGCAAATTCCCGCGTGACGGTGGAGACCCTCCAGGCATGGCGCAAGAAGAAGTCTTCCAGCTTCAGGGCTGGTGAACGTACTACGGTGTTGCTGAAAATTCCGGTGCCGATCGCCAAGCCAAGATGTAAATCCGCTACATTGTAGATGTAAGGGACTCTTCGCAACAATTTCATCAGGATCGCGGCCAACCCCAGTGACGGCCGCGATTCAACGAACAGGATGTCGGGTCTGGGGCCGAACAGGACGGCCAGGGTGGCCGAAACGGTGAAGCTGAAGTAGTTCACCAGACGGACGATTGGCGAGCGGCCCGTCGCAGCGTACACCCAGGTCCGCCTGACCTCCACGCCATCGATCACCTCCCTGTGGTAGAGTTTTCCCCTGTATGCGGGAAAGATGAGGCCCGTCGGATAGTTGGGCAGCGCGGTCACCACGCGCACCTCCTTGCCGTTCGCCACCAGTTGCCCGACGAGGTGACGCAGCCGAATCGAAGCCGCTCCAATCTCGGGTGGGTAGTACTGTGTCAGCACCAGCCAACGCTGCTTCCTGCTGCCTGCCATGCCATGCCCTCCCGGTCGCAGATTCAGGCCGTCGAGTTCGGCCCGGCGCGCTTCAGCCAGATACCCTCGGCGAGGCGCGTGCCTGAAGTGTGAATGACGCCGCGGCAGGCTTCGTGGCAGCTCTGCAAGAGGCGTTCAGCCTGCTCGCTGAAGCGGACTTCGTCCGGGCTCTCGCCGAGGGGGGCAAAGAAGGCGCGCTGTATCCGGGGGTGTTCTTTGAGACCGTGCAAGGTTTTGCGAAACCCCGCCCTCCGCAGCACGACCGCGGCCAGTTTGCCGGCCACGGCCAGGAGCAGGTTCCTGGCGTGCACCGACTTGTTGAGGGGGTGGTGGGGGACGGCTCCGAAGGCGGGGGTCCGGCAGATATCGGTTAGTACCTTGAGCAGTCGCTCGGTGTTTTCGACGAGCGTGGAGAAGTCCACGGTCAGGACATCCACGGGGAGTCCGTAGAGCCTCAACAGATCCGCGGGGGTGAGGCTGTGCCGAACGACGGCGCGTTCCAGCACCTTTGCGCCAAAGAGCGCCGAAGGGTGTCCCCGGCTCTTGCGGAATCTCATCATGGAGACGGCCCTGGCCCGATGCTCCCGAAAGAGCACGACGAGCAAGGTTCTGTGCCCATGTTTTCCCAGACCCTCAAGGCCGGCGGCAAGCGACGGGTCGCGGTAGGCGTGGTTTGCCACGTCAACAAGCATGGCGGACGGAACGCTGGTGCGGATGTGTCGCAGCACCCTGTTGAAGCGCCGGAACGAACGGTAGTAGTACGCATCCTGGATCTCCGGCGCGTGGAAAGCCGTGTGACTGGTGAGGATTTTGTGGAGAAATGTCGTGCCCGAGCGGCCGGGGCCGACGCCAAGGAGGTAGTCATACGATGGACGATCCGAGGCCACGAGGCTGGAAACCGGGGGCAACGACAGGGGCGGGGTATTGGACATTTGTATGCGTTCCTGATGAACGGAGGAACTCCAGGATCATGACGCACAATACTACAGTTTTTGCGCACTTGCTCAAGCTCGAGGCGATGGCGAAGCGCCACCACTTGCGTCGGCTGGACGCAGGCGCTCTCGGTCCAGTCCCTTGGCCGGCGCGGTCCAAAATGCTATGGCCAGAGAAAAAGGATGGAGTCTGTTATGACGCGGCTGGCAGTGTCCATACCGATTCATCCTCAGTTCTGAAGAAAGGGCACGGCTATGGATTTCAGTTTCAGCCCAGAAGAGGAAGCCTTTCGTCGGGAGTTTCGGAGTTGGCTGGCCGCCAACATCCCCCGTGATTGGCGGGACGACGGCGAGTTGCACGATCCCGACTCCGCAGAGGAGTTTGAGCGCCGCCGGGCTTGGCACCGCAAGCTGTACGACGGCGGCTGGATGTGCATCCACTGGCCCGAAGAGTACGGCGGGCGCGGGGCCAGCCTGATCCAGCAGGTCATCTACCACGAAGAACTTGACCGGGCCAAAGCCCCCCCTACGGTCAATTTCCAGGGCATTGCCCGGGTCGGGCCGACGCTGATGCAGTGGGGGACGCCCGAGCAGAAGCAGCGCTTTATCCCCAAGATTCCGCCGGCCGAAGAGATCTGGTGTCAGGGCTTGTCCGAACCCAACCACGGCTCTGACTTGGCCGCGGTAGAGACCCGGGCGATTGACCAGGGCGACCATTTCCTGGTCAACGGCTCCAAGGTCTGGACCTCGAACGCCCACCACGCCGACTATACAACGCTGCTGTGCCGAACCGACTCCGAAGCCCCCAAACATAAGGGTCTCAGCTATCTGCTGGTGGATATGAAAAGCCCGGGCATCACCGTCCGCCCGCTGATCCAGATGACCGGCGAGCGCGGTTTCAACCAGGTGTTTTTTGAAGATGTCCAAGTCCCGCTGGCCAACCTGGTGGGCGAGAAAAACCGGGGCTGGATGGTGGCCATGACGAACATGATGTTTGAGCGTACAATTCATGGCGGGCGGACTGACATGATGGTTGAGGTTCGGCAACTCATGGACTTGGCTAGGCAGCTTGAATGCAACGGCCGGCCGGCTTGGCAGGATAGCTATGTGCGCCAACGGGTGGCCGGTTTCGCCTGCGAGGCGTCGGCCCTCAAGTATACCAGCTTTCGGCAGCTGACCCGGCAACTCCAGGGGGTTCCGCCCGGGCCCGAGGGTTCAATAATGAAGCTCGGCACCAGCACCCTGAACCACCGTATCCAGGAGTTTGCGATGGAACTGCTGGGGCCCTACAGTCAATTTGCATATCGGGCCGAGGTGGCCCTCGACCGGGGGAAATGGTCGCACCGGATGCTGGCCGCCCGGCGCGGCACGATTGCGGCCGGAACCAACGAAATTCAGCATAACATCATTGGCGAACGGGTGCTCGGCCTGCCCAAGGGCTGACGCTGATGACGCTTCAGACCGTGAGCGTCCAGCCAGAATGGAGGAACACGACAATGCGCGATGGATTCAAAATTGTGGATACTGACTCTCACATGATGGAGCCGGAATGGCTGTGGGAGCGGCATATGGAGGACGCCTACCGGTCGCAGGCCCCCCGGATGGGCGAGGCACCGGGCTCGGGACGGCGGACCTTCCTGGTGGAGGGGGAGTCGTTCACCCGCGAGAAGGGCAAGTACCCTATGGCGGCCAAGGCGTTTCTTAAGGCCGCGGCCAAGGCCATGGACCGCTTTGACAAGGCCCGCCGCACCGAGTTCAGCCCCCAGAGCCGGCTCGACGATATGAACGAGCACGGGGTTGATGTCCAGATTCTGTACCCGACCTATACCGGACAGATGTTGGGCCGCGAGTTCCGCGATACCAAACTGCTGGCCGCCTGCGTGCGGGCCTATAACAACTGGGCCGCCGACTATACCTCGCTGGCCCCGGAACGCATGCGCTGGGCCGCAGCCCTGCCGATGCAGGATGTCGAAGAAGCAATCGCCGAAGCCTGCCGGGCCGCGGAGGCTGGCTGCGTCAGCTACTACATGCGCCCCAATCCGGTCCGCGGCCGGACCCTGTGGCACACCGACTATGACCCGCTGTGGGCCGCGATCGAGAAGATCGGCAAGCCCCTCTCCACCCATGACTCGGCCTCGGCCTCTGTGCCGTCGTTTGGCGACCGGATGGACACCCATACCAGCGGGCATATTCTGTCGCACCCGTTTGAGGCGATGGCGGCAATGGCCGGGCTGATCTGGTTCGGTATTTTTGAGAAGTTTCCCAAGCTGAAAGTGATCCATGTTGAGGGAGACGGCGGCTGGACGCCGTACTGGCTGCAACGCATGGAACAGCACTGGAACTTCAGCGGTAACGCCGAGCACGAATACCTGACCCGGCGTCCAACCGAATACTTCAGAACAAATGTGTGCGTGGCCTTCCGGGGCGACGAGCCGACTATGAAAGCCGCGGTGGAGCTGGTCGGCGACGACAACTTCACCTGGGACTCTGACTACCCGCATCCCGACGGAACCTACCCGTGGGGCGTACAGGCCATGCTCGATCAGCCGATTCCAGAGGTCTCCAAGCGTAAACTGTTATGGGATAATGCGGCACGGGTCTTCAATCTGGGCTGAGCCGGCCGGCGCTCGCCCCCCATCACGCTGGTGCCGGTCAGGTGCCGGCGTTTTTTCAACAGGAGAGCAGCATGAAGTTTGACACAAAAGTCGGTCTGGTGACAGGAGCGGCTTCGGGCATTGGACGCGCCACCGCGCTTGGATTTGCCAGACGTGGGGGCGCGGTTGCCGTCGTCGATATCAACCGGGAGAAGGCCGAGCAGGTGGAAGCCGAGATTCGCGCCGCCGGCGGCCGGGCCTTGGCGTTGGTTGCCGACGTGACCCAGCAGGCCGATATTGATGCCATTATTTCGCAGACCGTTGGCAAGTTTGGCCGCCTCGACTTTCTGCACAATAACGCCTTTGGTCTGCCGGGCGACCGCTGGGCCGCCCGGACCGGCGAGCTTGATGACGAGGTCTGGGACAAAACCCTTGACCTGGGGCTGACCGCGGTCTTTCAGGCCATGAAGCGCGCCATTCCTGAGATGCGCAAAAACGGCGGCGGGGCGATTGTCAATACCGCCTCAATCTCGGGTCTGTACGCCGACTACGGCATTGCCGCCTATAATGCGGCCAAGGCCGGGGTGATCAACCTGACCCGGGTGGTAGCGGTTGAGTATGCGCGCAACGGGATTCGGGCCAACTGTGTGTGTCCGGGGGCGATTAACACGCCGCTGATCGCGCCGGCCCTGGAGATCGCCGGCTTTCAGGACCAGTTCGACGCCGCCATTCCGCTCGGCCGTCTGGGTGAGCCGGAAGAGATCGCCAATGTAGTGCTCTTTCTGGCCTCCGATCTGGCCTCGTTTGTGACCGGCTCGGCGTTTGTGGCCGACGGCGGACAGACGGCCAAAACGGGTAGCCCGTCGTTTCTGACCGAGGGTTGAGCCGGGGCGCGGCAAAACCGTTGCGCGCCGGCCTCGGTCGGACTATGCTCGGGCACGAAATACGCCGCAAGGAGGGAGCTATGGCAGACCTAGAGACCCAAATGCAGGCCGTGATTGACCGGGAAGCGATCCGCAACCTGCCGCTCCAGTACTGTCACTGTGTATGGCAAAAGGACTTGGACGGCTACGCCAAGCTGTTCACCGAAGACGGCTCGTTCTCGGTTGATAACCCCGACCTGCCGGGTGCCCAGGGGCGGGACAATCTGCGCAACATGATCGCCAACGGCTTGGACGACATGCAGCCCCGCCCGTTCATTCATAACCATGTGATTGAGCTGACCGGGCCGGACTCGGCGACCGGGACGTGTTACGTCGAGGTGCATATGAAGCGTGACGGCAAGAAGTGGGAGATGCGGGGCTGGTATGACGATGTATACGCCAAGGTTGACGGTGAGTGGAAGTTCAAGTCGCGCCGGATCACCACCGACTCCTTTGGTCCCGAGAACGAGGGCTAAGCCCGGCCCTCTCGAGAGTACGCTGGTGTCACCAGCGGTGTGGGAGGCAGTAGGGCCCGGGCGTTTGACCCTGTTTCAGTCAAAGTCATCCGCAACTGGATTGCGGCGATTACCGAAGAGATAACCCTGACCGTGTATTGGGAATTTCGGAAGTTTTTCAAGGAAACTCCTGAAAAGGCAGCTCACCGGTTTCTCAGGCCGCGCACGAAGCCGCCAGGCTCGACAGGGCGACCCGACGGCGGCCCTCACGCAGGGCGTTGCGGTCAAACCCGTTGGTCAGATAGCCGAACGAGATGCCCGTCTCCGGGTCGGCCCAGCCGCTCTGGCCGCCAAAGCCCGGATGGCCAAAGGCTTCGGCCGAGTTGGTTTTGCCAAAGGCCCGCAGGTTGGCCTTGCCGTCCCCGCCGGCTATGGCGATGCCCAAGGCGCGCAGGGCGCGGTGGCCCAGAAAGGGGTCTCTGAGGTCGCCGGTGCGCGGCCGGCGTGCCTCGGTGAGCATCTCGGGCTGCCACACCGGCGTGCCGTTGTGCGCCCGACCCTCGTTGAGCAGGGCCTGATAGAACAGGGCGATATCACCGGCGGTGGTGATACATCCGGCCGACGGCGAGCCGGCCTGACGGGTGATGGTCTCGTTGAGTTCGAGTACGCCGTCCTCACTAATCGCGCTCGTCGTCTTGCCAAAGCCTGTGAGCCCCATTTTTTCGTACTCTGCGGGGCTGAGGGCGTGGCCGACCCATACCCCGTCGGCAACCTGCGCGTTGCCCGAGGCCGGCAGGCCGAGCCGGAGTTCTGGCAGGCCCAGAGGCTCGGCGATCCGCGTCCGGACAAAGTCGCTCAGGCTCTGGTCGGTCTGTTTTTCGATGACCGCGGCGACCGCCCAGAAGTTGGACGAGATGTGGTACTCAAATTTTTCGCCCGGCCTATGGCTGAGCCGCCATTGGGCAAAGCGGTCCAGGCGACGCTGGGGGTCGGCCCATTCTTTTTGCCAGTGCGGGGCGTAGGGCATGCCCGAGGTGTGGACCAGGCAGTGCTCAACCGTGACCGCGTCTTTGCCATTGGTGCCAAACTCCGGGATATACGCGGCGATACGGTCGTCAAGGCGCAGCTTGCCTTCCTGCACCATAAGCCAAGCCGCGGCCGCGGTCAGCGCCTTGGTTGAAGACATGATGACAAAATGGGTGTCGTTGGTCGCCGGCTTCTCGGCACCGCTCTGGACCGCTGTGCCAAAGGTCTGCATCGCGCCGATTTTGCCGTTGCGAGCAATGGCGACTTGGCTGGCCGGCAGGAGACCTGCTTTGACCTCGCGTTCGGCCCGGTCAAACAGGGCCTGGACCTTGTCCGGGTCAAGGCCGACTTCCTCAAGACTTTCGGCAAAAAAATGTGCTGCTGGCATCTGTTGTCCCTCCTTTTGTCTGGTGCAAGGATTGTAGCCGGAAGCGGCGCACGAGAAAAGAAGCCGGGGCCAGTCCTGCTTGGCGCGTGGTTGAGGCTGGAGACACATGTCCCTGGCCGGGGAAGGGCCGCTCTTCCTGGGTAAAAGATGGGCACCTGGACGAGTGGAAAAGGCAGGCCGGCAGGGAATGCAGACCCGCTAAGACCAAGGTGGAGTGGTGCTAACGGCCGGCCAGCGGGCCGCGTAGGAGTTGGCCGGGCAGGGCACCGGTGTGTTCGTTGTTGCGCAGCACGACCTCGCCGTTGACGATGGTGGCCAGGAAGCCGTCGGCTTTTTGCTTGAGCCGCCGGGCACCGGCCGGCAGGTCGTAGTTCAGGGTCGGCACTTGGGGGGCGACCGTGTCGGGATCGAAGATTACCATGTCGGCCTGCCAGCCCTCACGCAGCAGGCCGCGGCCGCTCAGGCCCCAGTGTGAGGCCGGCACGAAGCTCAGCTGCCGCACCGCCTCTTCCAGGCTCATCGCCTCCCGGTCCCGGACCCAGTAGCTCAGCAGGTGGGTTTGCAGCGATGAATCCATGATCTGCGAGACATGGGCACCCGAGTCGGAGAAGGTAATGACCGAGCGGGGGTGGCGCATCATCTCCAGAACATGGTCGTTGTTGGTGTTGGTCAGAGGCTGCATGAAGAAGCGCTTCAAGCCTTTTTCCAGGGCCAGGTCAATGTAGACCTCAACCGGGTCCTGGACGCGGTCCTGGGCGATATCCTGAACCGACTGGTAGGGAGGGACCGCCCGGTCCATGATCGGGAAGAGCCATTTGAAGTTGGCGGCCCGGGCCTCGGCCCCTACCGCTCGGCTGCGGTCCTGGGGCGGAGTGTTGGCCGCTTCGATCAGCCGGCGGCGCAGGTCTGGGCTGCGCAGGGCGGATTCTTGTTCGGCCAGCGGGCGGCTGCGGAGGTCGCGCCACACCGGCAGTTTGTCGAACGAGGTCGTTGTCTCAAACGATTGCAGTACGCTGATGGAACGGCTGTGGACCTGGACAAAGATACGGCCGCCAGCCTCGGCTGCCTCGTCGGCCAGGGCAAAGAACGGCCGCCAGTAGTCGGGCGCTTTTGGGGTGCTGAACATCCCGTAGGTGACGGGAACGCCGCTCTCGACGGCCAGGGCTTTGAGCCGGTCCAGGTACTCCTGGATGCGCTTGGGGTTGAGGCCGGTGTCCTCGCCGGCAATCTCAAACACGCCGCTGCCCATCTCGCCCATTGTGCCGACGAGCTGCCGGACTTCTTCCCAACTGGCCAGGCGGCTGGCGACCGGCTGGCCGTCGGGGGTCTGATGGTTGCGCGTCCGCGAGGTGGTAAAGCCGATAGCGCCGGCCCGCAGCGCGGCCCGGAGTTCGTTTTTCATGGCGTGCAGCTCGGTGTCGCTGGCCTCGTCGGTGAAGGCGCGCTCACCCATGATGTGGGTGCGTAGCGCAGAGTGGCCCATGTAAGCGGCGTAGTTGATGCCCTTGGGCAGGCGGTCAACCGTGTTGAGATATTCGGGGAAGGTCGTCCAACTCCAGCGGATGCCGGCTTCCATCGCTTCGGGCGAGATGTCTTCGGCCCGCTCCAGGTTGCGCATGACCATGAGTTTCTTGTCTTCGCTGCACGGGGCCAGCGAGAAGCCGCAGTTGCCCATGACCACGCTGGTAATGCCGTGCCAGCACGAGCAGGTGCCGAGCGGGTCCCAGAAGACCTGGGCGTCCATATGGGTGTGGCCGTCGATAAAGCCCGGGGCGACCACATGGCCCTCGGCGTCAATGACCTGCCTGGCGCTGTCGCGCAGTTTGCCGATTGCCGCGATTTTTCCGGCCACAATCCCGACCTCGGCCCGAAAGCGCGGCATTCCCGACCCGTCGACAACGCTGCCATTGCGAATCAGTAAGTCATAGTGCATGGTTTTCCTCCTTGCGGCTCCGGCCCTGGTCCGGCCTTGCTCCTGTGCAGGTGCCGTCTTTGCCCCACCTATAAAATTCCGCCCCAAAAGGCAAGCCGCTATCTGCCTTGATCCAGGGCCGGCGGTATTCTACAGTCGTGCCCGAAGGAGGGAGTGTCCCATGACCGATGCGCAGCCCCCGACCGACGAAGCACGACCCCCGGCCAGCCCGGTTGAGTTCAATCCTTTTGTGCCCGAGTTCCGGGACAATCCCTACCGCTTGTATCGGCAGTTGCGCCAGGCTGACCCGGTACACTGGAGCGACACCTTCAACTTCTGGGTATTGACCCGCTATGCCGACTGTGTGCGTGTGTTGCGCCATTCCAAGGCCAGCGCTAATCCGCGTGACTGGGAGCGCTATAACGATTATGTCGAAGCCCTCGGCGGGCAGGGGCCGGCCGCGGATATGGAGCAGCAATGGATGCTGTTCAGAAACCCGCCCGATCACACCCGGCTGCGCAAACTGGTGACCAAGGCGTTTACCCCGCGAGTGGTAGAGGCCATGCGGCCCCATATCCAGACGATTGTTGACGAGTTGCTGGACCGGGTAGCAGCCAGGGGCGGCTGCGACATTATTGGTGAGCTGGCTTTTCCGCTGCCGGTCATTGTGATTGCCGAACTGATTGGCGTGCCGCTTGAAGACCGGGAGCAGTTCAAAGACTGGACCGGGACGCTGGCCCGCTCGCTTGACCCGGTTGTTACGCCCGAAATCATCGAGGCCGCTAACAGCGCGACCGAGTCCTTTGTGGCCTATTTTATCCGCCTGATCGCTGAGCGGCGGGCTCGGCCGCGGCAGGATATGCTCAGTAGCCTGATCGCGGCTGAAGAGGCCGGCGACCGGCTGAGCGAAGACGAGTTGCTGTCCAACATCATCCTCCTGTTTGCGGCTGGCCATGAGACGACGATGAATCTGATTGGCAACGGGCTGCTGGCCCTGTTGCGGCATCCCGAGCAGTTGGCCAGACTCGGGGCCGCCCCCGGCCTGATTCGGACCGCGGTTGAGGAGTTCCTGCGATACGACGGGTCGGTGCAGATGACGGCCCGGGTTGCGCTTGGCGAGATCGAAATTGGCGGCAAGCGTATTCAGCAAAACCAGCAGGTCTTGATTGTGCTCGGCGCGGCCAACCATGACCCGGCGCAGTTTGCCGCACCCGACCGGCTCGATATCACCCGTCAGGACAACCCGCATATCACCTTCGGCCACGGTATCCACCACTGTCTGGGCGCGCCCCTGGCACGGGTTGAAGCCCAGTTGGCGATCACGACCCTGCTGCGGCGGATGCCGCGGCTGCGGTTGGCAACAGACCGGGTTGAATGGCGCGAAATGATAACGCTGCGCGGGCTGCGGCACCTGCCGGTCGTCTTCTGAGGCCGTGGACACCGGCGCACCCCTGTCACCGTGGACGGTAGCGGACGGGGCAAAACCGGCCTCAACACACTCCCTGGCGTACTGGCGGCGCACCGCGGTCATGGCTCTGAACGGGTCCTTGCCGCGCGGCCGGCGGCCGGCCTCGAGGTCTTTCCTGAGGTGCCAGTCAAACCATGTCAGCACATACCAGTCCCGGATCAGGTGGGGCAGATAGACTTGGCCGGCCTTACCAACTGTGGCCCAACCCAGCTGGGTGTACGATTCTCCGACCTCTCCCGGCTGGCCGAAGGCCTGCTCGCCCGTGGGCTTGCGGGTACGCTCCGGGGTCTGGCCAAAGGGCAGCTCTCCCTCCTGGAATTGCGGCCAGGGGAAGAGCCGGGCAAAGTCCTCGGCCAGGGTGCCGTGGTCGGTATTGCGGACAATCACCAGCATGCGCTCAGAGGTGGCGCGCTGCCAGGCGCTCAGCGCGACCGGCTGCGGGTTTTCCAGCCGATCCGGGGCGACGCGCTCCGCGGCCAGAGGAAAGGCCAGGGAGGGGTCGCCCCCGGCCCGGGCCACCGCCGACTGAAACAGACCGATGAATATCCCCTGGACAAAGTCATCCTCGTCGCCAACCAGCAGTAGCAGAGGCGCATGGCTGCCAATCGGCAGGCCGTCCCGCGTCGTGCCAGCGCCGAACATTTCCTCGGGCGTCCAGGAGAAGGGCGGGGCGTTGTTCAGCCCCAGGGCCGCGCTGACGCCAGGCAGGTGGTTGGCCGCTAGCTGCGCCGTCATGGAGCCCAAGGAGTGGCCGGCCACGCCCACCGCCCCGCCGTCAACGCGCCCCGCCAGCAGCCCACACAGGTTCCGGGCGGCGCTCGTCGCGCCCATGACGGCCAAAGCGGTCCGGCAGGTGTCCTTGTCCGCGCCGAGCAGGCGCACGGTGGACAGCACCAGCCCCACATCGGCCACCCGCTGGCGGAACAGGTTGCGCATCATGGTGGTGGTCCGCTCCACGCCGCGGGGGACAAGTGTCGCCGTGGCCGGGTCAAAGCCCTCCGGCGGCGTAAACCCCTCGCCCTGCTGTCCGAACAGGAGGCGGTAAAAATAGGGGACGACCTTGACCTCGCCCAGGAGCAGTTCATAGGCCTGTTGCAGCTCCTCTGGTGAGACCTGTTTGGCAAACGGGGAGTCTTCGTCGTGAAACACCACCGGCAGGCTGCCGTCAGAAATAAAGGTGGGGGCCGCCACCACATAGCCGTGCGAGGCCAGAAACTCGCCCAGCGAACTCCACATGCCGTGGTTGCCGCCCAGCCCGTGGGCGAGGAGGACCAGCGGGAACTTGCCCTGCGCGGCCCGGGCGTCCTGGTAGGCACCGCGCGGCGTATTGAGAATTCGCTGGGCGATGTCGTCAAGGGCCGCCCGCCGGGTTGTGGCGTCGGCCTCGGCCAGAATGTCGTCGCCGCGCAGGTGGATGAACTCGGGCGGCACGACCTGCGCCGCGGTGCCGAGTTGCCGGGCCATGTCGCCGTCCTGAAAATAGAAGTCAAAGTAGTTTGCGCGCCGGCCGCTGAGCGCCGGGAAGGGCGAGCGCGGCCCGGCCAGCCGTCCCCGGGCCGTGTCTGCCGGTGCCGGATACCATAGCTGAAACACGACCGTGCGGGTCTGCCCGGCAGCCTCTACCCGGCGCAGCAGGGCGCGGTATGCGGGCCGGCCATAGGCACTGTTCCAGGGATCAAAGCGCTGCCGGTTGTCAGCGGCGAAGCCGGTGGCTACGCCTACGGCGTAGTCGCCATAGGCGGCAGGCCGTGGCAGGGAAGGCAAGGCTTGGGCCGCGGCGGCAAGCCGGATGCCGACAACCAGGGCCGCCAGCAACACCACCGTCTGCATGGGCTTCGCTCTCTCCATCTCGCCCTCCTCATCTCTTGCCCCTGCACTCTGCCACCGCAGGCGTCGGTGGAGAAAGAGGGCTGGATATGTGCGTCTGATCCAGGCAAACTACAGCCCGAGCCAAAAGCCGTATCTGCAACATATAAGGAGGTTCACATGCAATTTGGTCTTTTGTACGAAATGGAAACCCCCCGGCCGTGGAACAAACACAGCAGCTATAATGTGTACCACGAGGCCCTGGCCCAGGTTGAGTTGGCCGACAGAGTCGGTTTTGACTATGT
The DNA here is from genome assembly GCA_965200965.1 of uncultured Binatia bacterium (SeqCode). GTDB lineage: Bacteria > Desulfobacterota > Binatia > Bin18 > Bin18 > JAAXHF01. The sequence continues at coordinate 1,103,163 of OZ241744.1, read as the reverse complement.
GTGGGAGGTTGAGCACCATTTTCTGGAAGAATACTCCCACAGCCCAGCGCCCGAGGTGTTCTACGGGGCCGTCTCGCAGCGGACCAAGAATATCCGCATCGCCCACGGTGTGCGCCTGCTGCCCCATCGTTTCAACCATCCGATCAAGGTGGCTGAGCAGGCCGCAGTGCTCGATATTCTGAGCAACGGCCGCATGGACCTCGGTACCGGTCGCTCGACTACCGCCCAGGAGTTGGACGGCTTCGGGGTAGATTATGAGCGCACCCGCCTCGAAGTCCGGGAAGCGCTTGATGTGATTGTCAAAGCCTGGACCGACGAGATTCTCGAATACGAGGGCGAGACGATCAGCGTTCCGCCCCGGATGGTCGTGCCCAAGCCGATACAGGAGCCGCACCCGCCGATGTGGATGGCCTGTGTGGCCCCGGACAGCTACGAGATGGCCGCCAACCGTGGGCTTGGCGTGCTCAGCTTCAATTTCAACTGGGAGCAGGTCCAGAAGACGGTGGATATCTACCGGACCGCCTGCCAGGACCGCAACGATGTGGTCAGCAAGGTCATCAACGACCGTTTTGCCGGGGTGGCCATCTGTCATGTGGCCGAGAGCAAGGACGAAGAGCAGGCCGGGATTGAGGGTGCGCGCTGGTTCCTGCACCATGTCGCCAAGCTGTTTGAGCCGCTGATGGCCAAGAACAATCTGTACTCCTACGAATACCTGCGCCAGTTGTTTGATCTGGGCGCGGACGCCAACGACCTGAACGATCAGCAGATCAAAGACCATCCGATGGTTACGGTCGGCAACCCGGACGAGGTCGCTCGCAAGCTCGAAAAATTTGAGCAGGGCGGGCTCGATCAGGTCATCTTCTTCAAACAGGCCGGCCGGATTCCGCACCAGTACATTATGCGCTCCATTCGGCGTATCGGGGAACACCTCGTCCCCCGGTACAACCCGCACCAGAAAATTGCGACTGACATTGATGTCCGCTTTGCCGAGCAGCAGGCTGCGGCCAAATAGCCAGCCGCGCCTCTGAGCCGTGCCCGGACCCTGTGTCCGGGCGGCTTGCCAAACTACTGCCGCTTGTCTGTGTGTGTCCCGCTTGTATGCCGGACTCTCCGCTTGAGACCACCGCCTCGACCTGGTCGGTCCATTCCAGCCACGTCTTCTATTCCTTCCTGGCCGGTGTTTTTCTCACCTCGCTGACCCTGGGCAATATCGTTGGCATCACCAAGTTTGTTGATCTGGGCTGGTTTGTGATTCCGGTCGGCCTGTTAGCCTATCCGTTTACCTTTCTGGCCACCGACCTGATCAGCGAGCTGTATGGCCGCCGGCGCGCCCAAGCGTTGGTGTGGGTCGGCTTCTGCATGAATCTCTTCATGCTCTTCCTGATGTGGGGTGGCCATGCGCTGCCGGACGCTGCCGGGGTGTCGGGTGCCACGGCAACGTTTGAGCAGGTCTACGCATTTATGAAGCCGAATGTGGCGGCGTCGATGATCGCCTATCTAGTGGCCCAGTCGGTTGACGTGCAACTCTTTCACTTCTGGAAGACGCTGACCCGGGGGCGATATCTGTGGCTGCGCAACAACGGCTCAACGCTGCTGAGCCAGCTTGTCGATACCGTCCTGATTTCGGCGGTGTTGTACGCCTCGGGCGGGCTTGGCCCAGAGATTGACTCGGTCGCCAAGCTGCTCCCGCTGGTCTTGTCGTCCTACGCGTTCAAATGTGTCTTTGCCGTGTTGGATACGCCGCTGTTTTACCTCGGCGTCTACGCGCTGCGCGACCGACTCCCCAGCCTTGGCTAGGAGCGGATCTCAGGCGTCCTGCCGGTCGGCCCATTCCTTGTAGCGCGTGAGCCGCAGGCTGTCGGGCGTTTCGTGCAGACAGTAGGTGCTTGGGTTCGGAAACGTCGCTACCTTGAAGCGTCGCCGGGCTCTGAGCCACAAGTCAAGGTCTTCTCCGTAGCTGAGATCGCCAAACCCGCCCAGGGCCACAAACACCTCCCGTTTGCCAAACAGGGTCCCGCCAATCACACACTCGGACAGCCGGACCAGCCGCTGGGGGTCAAAAAAATCGACCGTCCAGTCTTTCCCCAGGACGCGGACGCCGCCCTGTACCAGGTCGAGATTGTGGCGGCGTAACAGGCTGAGCCGCGTTTCCAGGTGCTTGGGGAAGTACTCATCATCGCTATCCAGACAGGCGATATAGCGCCCGCGGGCGCGCTGAATACCAAGATTACGGGCTGCGCCGACCCCCCGATTGGCCTGGTGCAGATAGCGCATCCGAGCCGTTTTGCGGCTCCAGCCCCGGACGAGCCGGGCCGTATTGTCGGTACTGCCGTCGTCAATGACCAGCAACTCCCAGTCGGTCAAGGTCTGGGCCAGGACCGAGCCGATGCTGCGCGGCAGCAGGTGGGCCCGCTCGAAGGTTGGCAGGATGACCGAGATGCATGGCATGGCCGGCCTTGAGCGCGCCTGCTCCTCCATATCAGTACCCCTGTCGGCTGCCAGGGATTCTCCTCCTAGTGGTACTCCCCGGCCGGATTGAAACCGGCTCCGGCGGCAAAAATCCCTTTGCCCGGAACAGAGTTCACCTCAAGGCGGGTGCCGACCGGGTCTTCAAACAACACCGAGTAATAGCCCGGTGCCCACGGACCTTCTTCGGGTGGATGGACGATAGTGGCGTGTTGGTCCTGGAGGAAGGCGTACACCTGATCCACATCCGCCCGGCTCCGCGCCCGGAAGCTCAGATGGTGCAGGCCGACGCTGTTCTGGACAAATCGATCCTTGGCGTAAGGCTCGGCACAGCGGCCAACTCCAAGCACTGTCCGACCGCCTGCATAATAGATCATATCTTTGCCGCTGAAGGCTGGCTTGAGACCCGGAAAGGGCAGCAATGCCTCGTAGAAGCTCCGGCAACGGTCCCACTCACTCACCGTCAAAATGACGTGAGCCATCCCATTCACCTCGATCATGGTCCCTCCTGATACGTTTTTGATACCACAGTCCGGCTGGGATTGGTAGCTGGACGGAAGAACTCAGACCCTGGCACCTCGGCTTCAGCGGTTTCCCTGGTCGGTCAAATGTGATGCAATGCCGGGACCAGCATATTGCGGCCTGTTCTGAACGGAGGCGTGTCATGCCAACTCTCGATCGTGATGGAGTCCATATTTATTACGAAACGCACGGCTCAGGACCGGCCGTGCTGCTGACGCACGGCTTCAGTGCCACGACCGCCGCCTGGAAGCCGCAGCTCGAAGCCCTGTCCGAGTGCTATCAACTCATCACCTGGGACCTGCGGGGGCACGGTCAGTCGGACAGCCCGGCTGAGCCGGCAGCGTATTCTGAGGCCCTGTCGGTGGCTGATATGCTCGCCGTGCTGGACGCCGGGGGCGTTGAGCGGGCGGTGCTGGGCGGGCACTCCCTCGGCGGCTATCTGTCGCTCGCGTTCTATTGCGCCCATCCAGAGCGGGTGAAGGGCCTGATGCTGCTCGGCACGGGGCCCGGCTTTCGCAAAGACGTGGCGCGTGAGGCGTGGAATCAGCACGCACGGTCTTTTGCCGACGCGTTTGAGGAGAGGGGACTTGGGGCGCTCGGGCGGAGTCCCGAGGTCCGGGCCGGTGCGCACCGCTCGGCCCAGGGCTTGGCCCATGCCGCCCGTGGCATCCTGACCCAGCACGACGCCCGGGTCATGAATGCGCTCGGGTCGGTGGAGGTCCCAACGTTGGTGATGAGCGGCGACCGCGACACGCCCTTCCTGGCCGCGACCGAGTATATGGCGGCGAAAATTCCCCACGCAAAAAAACTGACCCTGGCCAACGCGGGACACGCGGCCAATATCGAGCGGGCGGCGGTCTTCAATCGCGAGTTCGGCACCTTTCTTGACCAGCTCTGGGCCTGAGGATAGCGGCAATTGCTGAACAGGAGCGCGCGACATGCAGGACTTCGCAGACAAGGTGGCGGTTATTACCGGAGCGGCGAGCGGCATTGGCCAGGGTTTGGCCCGACGATTTGCTCAGGAGGGCATGAAGCTGGTGCTGGCCGATATCGAAGAGGCGGCCTTGCTGGAGGTGGAGAAGGAGCTGCGGCAGGCCGGCACGCCGGTGACGGCGGTCAAGACCGATGTCTCACACCGGGAGTCCGTCTTTGCCCTGGCCGACCGGGCCTTTGAGGCTTTTGGCCAAGTGCATCTCGTGTGTAACAACGCCGGTGTGTCTGGCGGGCTAGGCCCTATCTGGGAAGTCCCCGCCCAGGACTGGGAGTGGATCATGGCGGTCAATCTGTACGGCGTGCTGTACGCGATGCAGGCCTTTGTGCCGCGCATGATCGATCGGGATGAGGAGGGCCTGATTCTCAATACGAGCTCGGTGGTGGGCCTGACGACCGGTACCAGCTCGGTGTACGGCGTCACCAAACACGCGGTGACTCGCATGACCGAGGGCCTGCACTACGACCTGCGGGCGGCGGGCTCGCAACTCAGAGCCGCCCTGTTAGTGCCCGGGGCAACCGCGACAAATATTCTGTACGCCGACCGCAACCGCCCCCATGAGATGCTGGTGCCGCGCGACGAAGAGGCCCAGGCTGCCCTGATTCACCGGCGTCAGACCCGCCACGAGCGTCTGCAGGAAACCGGCATGACGCCCCAACAGGTGGCCGAGATTACGGTCCAGGGCATTCGACAAGACCGGTTTTATATCATGGCCGATCCTGAGTGGACCACGCGGGCGGTACGGCTGCGCATGGAGGGGATTGTGCAGGGCAGCGGGCCGGCCCCCGAGGGCGCGGTGTAAGCTGGCGCAGGGTGGTCAGAGGGCCGACCCACCTGTCTGCCCCCGGGGCGTCTCACGCGCTCAGCACAGCGAACTCAGAAAATCGACCGTGCGATCGAACGCCCCCTCATCGGCCTGAAAGACAAAGGCGCACAGATCGGTCACGCCGATATCTTCGAGGCGCTTGAGTTCTCCTGCGATTGTTGCCGCCTCACCCAGCAGAGCAACTTCGGTCGGCCGCTCAAGGCCGCCGCGATCCAGCATCGTCCGATACGCCGGCAACTCGCCATAGATGGCGAACACCCTGGCCGCCACCTCCAGGGCCTTGGCGGGGTCGTCGGTAATGGCCAGCGGCATTCCGGCAATCACGCGGGGGGCCGGTCTGCCGGCGTCTTTGGCGGCGCTGGTGATACGCGGAACGACATGTTCACGCAGCGCTTTCTGAGCGGCCATCCAGGTCACCGTGCCGTCTGACTCGCGACCGGCAAAGTCGAGCATCTTGGGACCTAAGGCGGCCAGCACGACCGGCACCGGGCTTGCCCCGTGGACGCTGAGATGCACCTTGGCCCGGTACTCCTGGCCTTCGTGCTTTACGGCTTCACCCCGCAGGATCGGCTTCATGACCGCCAGGTATTCGCGCATATGGCTGAGGTGGCGGGTGTAGCTCAGGCCATACATGTCTTCGATCACGAGTTTATGGGACAGGCCGATACCCAGGGTAAAGCGTCCCTGGCTGGCCGCCTGGGTGGTCAGCGCCTGTTGCGCCATGACCACCGGGTGACGCGGGTAGGTGGGCACTACGGCTGTACCTAATTCGATCCGGCTTGTCTCGCGTCCAACGATCCCCAGCATGCCTATCGCATCGTGCGACACAGCATGGGCCAGCCAGGCCGAGTGCAGGCCGGCCGCCTCCGCCCGCTGCGCCCGTTGGATCACCTCGTCCAGATGCGGGCTCTCCCCCGCGCCTTCACCAATCATCATACCGATACGCATGTGTGTGTTCCTCCTCGTTTGTCCGGCGCTTTCGACCGTGTTGGTGTATACCAGCATTGATGCTACAAAGCATCCTCAGCCAAGCAGGGTTGAAATATACTGACAGATGGGTAGCGACAACATGAACGAGCTTGATTTCAGCGGCAAGACGGTTCTGGTCATCGGCGGTTCGAGCGGGATTGGCAACGGGATTGCCCGGCAGTTCCGAGACCACCGGGCGGAGGTGTATGTGTGTGGCACCCGGCCGTCTGCCGACGCCTATAAAGACGAAGACGGCTCAGAGTTGAGCGGCTTGCACTATTGCCAGTTGGACGTGTCGGAAGACGACACGGTCCAGGCTTTCCAGCCACCGTTTGACCGGCTCGACGTGCTCGTCGCCTCACAGGGCACGGTGATGTACAAACAGGCCGAGTTTGCAATGCCGAACTTCCGCAAAGTCCTGGACGTGAACCTTATGAGCGTCATGAACTGCTGTATGAGGTTTCACCCCATGCTGAAGGAGACCAGGGGCAGCGTGATCATTCTCGGCTCGGGGGCGAGCTTTTTTGCCGTCTTTGGCAATCCGGCCTATAGCGCCAGCAAGGGCGCGCTGCGGACCCTGACCATGACACTCGGCGAAGCCTGGGCGCGTGACGGCATTCGGGTCAACGGCCTCGCCCCGGGCCTGATCGCCACCAGAATCACCAAAGTGACCTGGAATCATCCGCGTCGCTATGAAGACTCCCTGAACGAGATTCCGCTCCGCCGCTGGGGCACGCCGGAAGAGATGGGCGGCATCGCCCTGTTTCTGGCCTCGCCGCTGGCCTCATACATGACCGGCCAAATGCTGCTGGTGGACGGCGGGATGGGCCTGTCCTAGGCCGCACCAGGGGGTGGCTTCACGCCAGCTATCGGGCGTGTCAGAGCGGGCCGGTTCCTGAGGCGGCCTCTGCATGGAGCCGCGGCCATGCGGCCCGGCAGACCGCGGAATACTGGAGAGGCGACCGTTGGATCGCCTCTCGGCCGGCTAGGCCGCTCTTTTGCGCTGGACTTTTTTGGTCCGCTTGGTGCGTCGCTTGGACGCCTCAAATGTGTCCTGGGCGCGTTTGAGTTCTTCCCAGCTGATATAGCCCTCGAACTGGTCCTCGCCAAAGAACAGCACCGGACCGTTGCAGATGAACAGGTACTCGGTGTCTTCCAGAGCGGTGGTCGCCCCGTGGATCATGCCGTTGGGCTCGTACACATAATCGCCGGCGTTCAGGACGCCATCGCGGACCTGGAGTTTGCCCTTCAGAATGAAGGTGTGGGAGGCGCTCAGGTGTTTATGCGGCGGCGCGGCATAGCCCTTGAGCCAGCGGAACAGCACCGCCCAGCTGCCCGACTCCGAGCCGGTCCACAACACCTTCATAAAGGCGCGTTCGGGGTCGGCCTCATTGGGAATCCAGTCCATGTCTGCGGTCCGGGCCAGCGAGTCCATGATCTCGCTGTTGAACGGGGTAATGTCTTGCGGTAGTGCCATGCTTCCCTCCTTGTCGCGGGTCGCGGTGCCTGAGCACCCCGGGTGACAAATATGCCTGGCCGTGGCCAGAGATGCAAGCCGGTGGGCTTCATATGGAGTCGGTGACTGATGAACCGGCGGGCAGGGAGGCCGGTGACTTTTCACGGGCGTCACGGTCGTCTAAGGTGGGGAGCAGGGTGCAATGAATGTAATGAACGTGAGGAGGTCGGTTATGAAGTTCACCTGGTTCAATCTGATGCCGTGGCCGTATCTGCCCGATAATTTCCGCGAGGACTACCGCTCGGTGTGGGTGGATCTGCCCAACTCGCTCTACGACCCCAAGAAAGGTCATTTTGTCTATCACGAGTATATGGACCAGCTCGAATACGCCGACTCGCTGGGCTTTGACGGCATTGGCGTCAATGAGCACCACCAGAACGGCTATGGCCTGATGCCCTCGCCGAATATCATTGCCGCCGGCCTGGCCCGGCGGACTTCGCAGGCTGCGCTGGCCGTCATCGGCAATTCCATTGCCCTCTATAACCCGCCGATCCGGGTGGCCGAAGAGTTCGCCATGCTGGATGTACTTTCAGGCGGCCGGCTGCTGGCCGGCTTTCCGGTCGGCACCTCAATGGACACCAACTACTGCTACGGCCAGATTCCGTCCCTGACCCGCGACAAATATGCCGAGGCCCACGAACTCATCATGCGTGCCTGGGCCGAAGACGAGCCGTTCGCCTTTGACGGCAAATACAACCAGCTGCGCTGGGTCAACTGCTGGCCCAAGCCGGTCCAGCAGCCCCACCCGCCGATCTACATCCCCGGCGGCGGCTCGGTCGAAACCTGGGACTTCTGTCTGGACAACGACTACAACTACTCCTACCTGTCATTCACCGGCTATTTGCGCGGCAAGCAGCTGATGGACGGCTATTGGGATCGGGTGGCGGCGCGCGGCAAAGACGAGTCGCCCTACCGCGGGGCGTTTGCCCAGACTGTGTGTGTGGCCGACACCGATCGGGAGGCCGAAAAGCTGTACGCCGAGCATGTCAGCTATTTCTACAACCGTTGCCTGCATGTCTACAACGGCTTTGCCGACGCCCCGGGCTATCGGACGGTGAAGACCATCAAGGCCAATGTGCTGAACGCCCTGAGCGAGGACATGCAGAAGACCTTTCCGACCCTGACCTGGAAGCAGTTGCTTGACGAGGGCTATGTCATTGCCGGCAGCCCGGCCACGGTGCGCGAGCGCATGGAAGCGATGATCAAGGGCTTGCATGTCGGCCATGTGTTCTGTCTGATCCACATTGGCAATATGCCGGACTGGAAGACGCGCTATTCCACACAACTCTTTGCCGAGCAGGTCATGCCCCATCTGCGCGAACTGTGGCCGGACTGGAAGGATGACACGCGCTGGTGGTGCAAACCAATGGTTGAGCGCCTGGAGCCTGAGACCACTGTTGAAAAAGCGCGCGAAAACGGGAGGATTCCGCTGTGAACAGCCGGATGATTGAGACCCGGCCCGGGGTCAGGGTGCGGGTCTTTGAGGCCGGCCGAGGCGCACCGCTGGTCTTTTTGCACGGGGCTGGCGGCCTGTTCGGCCAAGAGCCTTTCCTGGACCGCCTGGCCGAGCGCTATCAGGTCTTTGCCCCCGAGCTGCCCGGCTTTGGCGAGTCGAGTGGCGAAGAGGCACTGGAGGATATGCAAGACTTTGCCCTGCACAGCTGGGACGTGGTGGGTGCGCTGGACTTGTCCCGGCCCCACCTGCTCGGCCACTCAATGGGCGGTATGATCGCCGCCGAGATGGCCTGTGTGGCACCGAACGACCTGGACAAACTGATCCTGGTGGCTGCGGCCGGCCTGTGGATCGCTGAGTACCCGATTCCCGACCTGTTCTCCTTCCTGCCCCACGAGTACGCCCGGTATTTGTTTCACGACCGGGCGGCCGGCGAGGCCATGCTGACCGGCGGGCTTGACCTCAGCGACCCCGAGGCGCTCAAAGAGTTCTACATCGGCAACACCCGGCGGATGGGCACGGCCAGCAAGCTGCTGTTCCCGATCCCCAACCGTCGGCTGTCCAAGCGGCTGTACCGGCTGCGTGCGCCAACGCTGATCGTCTGGGGGACGGGCGACCGCCTGATCCCGCCGGTGTACGCCGACCGCTTTCAGGCCCACATCCCCCACGCCCAAAAGATGTGTATTGAGGCCGCCGGCCATATGCTGCCGTATGAACAACCGGAGGCCTTTGTGGAGGCGGTGGCCGATTTTCTCGAAGGAGTGAATGTGTCATCCGGTCGAGAGGAGGGCGACACATCCACTCCTCGGTGAGCCAGATACCCGAACAACAGGTGCGACGTGATATTGACGCCGCGCTGCGGGACGCCGGCTGGCTGGTGCAGGACATAGACGCCCTTGACCCGAGTGCCGGCCGCGGCATTGCTGTGCGCGAGTTTCCCATGAAGCCGGGCTTTGGCACGGCAGACTACCTGCTCTATCTCGACTGCCAAGCCGCCGGGGCGGTTGAAGCCAAGGCCACCGGGACGCTGAGCGGCGTAGAGGCCCAATCCGAGAAGTATGCCGTCGGTGTCCATGAAGACCTGCCGAGCTACAGCCGGCCCTTGCCCTTCCTGTTCGAGTCCAACGGCGCGGTGACGTACTTCACCAACGGGCTTGATCCGGCTCCGCGCAGCCGTGAGGTTTTCAACTTCCCCCGGCCCGAAACCCTGGCCGAGCTCCTCGCCCATCCCATCCAGCTCCGGGAGCGGCTCCGAGAGCTGCCGGCACTGGACGACTCCAGGCTGTGGCCGGTCCAGGCCCGCGCTATCCGCAATCTTGAACAGTCCTTTGCCGCCGCCGCCCCGCGTGCCCTGATCCAGATGGCGACCGGCTCGGGCAAGACCTATACCGCGGTCAATGTCGTCTACCGGCTGCTGACATACGCCGGGGCAAAGCGGGTGCTGTTCCTGGTGGACCGCAGCAACCTGGGCCGCCAGACCTACGACGAGTTCGCCAACTTCCAGCCGCCGGACGACGCCCGCACATTCCCAGAACTGTACACCGTCCAGCGGCTGACGACCAACGCAGTCAACCCCGCGGCCAAGGTGGTCATTACCACCATCCAGCGGCTCTACTCTATGCTCAAGGGTGAGGCCGAGTACGCCGCCGACAATGAAGAAGGCTCGGCGTTTGAGGCCGGGCCGGCTTGGCGGCAGGAGCCGCCCGATGTGCAGTATAACGCCGCCCTCCCGCCCGAGTTCTTTGACTGTATTATTGTGGACGAGTGTCACCGCTCCATCTACGAACTGTGGAGCCAAGTGCTGCTGTACTTTGACGCTTTTCTGGTTGGCCTGACGGCCACACCGGCCAGCCGGACCATCGGTTTCTTCAAGCAGAATCTGGTCATGCACTACGGCCATGACGAGGCCGTGATTGACGGGGTGAACGTGGACTTTGACGTATACCGCATCCGCACCAGGGTGACAGAGCAGGGGGCGACTGTCGCTGCGGACGACACCGGCGTGTATGTGGACAAACGCGACAAGCTGACGCGTAAAGAGCGGCTGGAATGGCTTAGCGACGACCTGACCTATACCGCCAAGCAGCTCGACCGCGACGTGGTCTCAGAAAGTCAACTCCGCACCGTATTGCAGCAGTTCCGTGATGCCGTGCTGCCCGAGGCCTTCCCCGACCGTCGGGAAGTGCCCAAAACCCTGATTTTTGCCAAAGACGACTCCCATGCCGACGACATTGTGCGGATAGTCCGCGAGGTCTTTGCCGAGGGCAACGCCTTTTGCCGCAAGATCACCTACCGCACCGGCTTCACCAAGATCGTCTCGACGGTGCAACATGACGACGGCACCCAGTCCGAAGTCCTGGAATGGAAACGCACCTCCGAACTCAGCCCAGACGAAATCCTGGCCAACTTCCGCAACACTTTTCATCCGCGTATTGCCGTTACCGTAGACATGATCTCGACCGGCACCGATGTCAAGCCGATTGAGTGCGTGTTCTTCATGCGCAACGTCAGGTCCGCGGGCTTCTTTGAGCAGATGAAGGGCCGTGGGGTGCGCGTCATCTCGCCCGACAAGCTGCGGGCCGTCAGTCCCAGTGCCCGGGTCAAGGATCGCTTTATCATCGTGGATGCGGTGGGCGTGTGCGAGCAGGATCGGAATGAATCCCGCCCGCTCAACCGCCGGCATAGCAGGAGCCTGAAGCAGCTTCTTGACTATATCGCCCGGGGCGGCACAAACCCGGACGCCCTCATCACCCTGGCCGGCCGGCTGGCCCGCCTCCAGCATCAGTTCAGCCCGGACCAACTGGCCGAACTCCAGACGCTCGCCGCCGGTACATCCCTGCCCACGCTGGCGCGTGAGCTGCTGAACGCCTGCGACCCTGACGCGCAGATTGCGGCCGCCAAAGCGCAGTTCACGCTTGATGAACCACGACAACAGCAGATTGACCAGGCGGCCAGCCAACTCGCGCGTGCCGCGGTCACGCCGTTTCTCAAGCCGGCCTTCCGCCGCCGCCTGCTGGAAATCCAGCAGCACAACGAGCAGACCATTGACCGCCACACCATCGACGCCGTGCTGTCGGCCGGCTTTGACGCCGCCGCTGTGGAAAAAGCGCGCACCAAGGTGCAGGACTTCCGCGCCTGGATTGACGGGCACAAGGACGAACTCACCGCCCTGCAAGCCCTGTGCGCCGGCAGCCGCCCGCTCGGGCTATCCCTCAAAGACCTGCGCCAGCTCCGGGACGCCCTGGCCCGCCCACCCCTGTCCGCTACCCCGGCCCAACTCTGGCACGCCTTTGAGACCGCAGAGCCGGGCGCGGTCAAGGGCAGGGGCGGCGATCAACTGGCCGACCTGGTAAGCCTGGTGCGCCACGCCCTGCTTCCGACCCTGACGCTTGTGCCCTACCGTGATGAGCTGCGGGAGCGCTACCGCGCCTGGCTCGCCGAGCGCGAGGCCGCCACCGCCTTCAGCCCCGAGCAGCACGCCTGGCTCGACCGCATAGCCGAGCACATCGCCAGCAGCCTGGCTATAGAGCCGGCCGACTTTGAGACCGGCTGGTTTGGCCAACAGGGCAGCCTGGGCCGTGCCCACGCCCTGTTCGGCGACACCCTCACGCCGCTCCTGGCCGAACTCAATGAGAGGCTGGCAGCGTAAGTAAGGCGGCTGGCGCACACTGCCAAGTCATGGCGGACGACGACCTTCGGGGGGAACTGAGCGAGCGTAACGGAGGTATCAACATCGTGGCCTATCGTCTCAGGCCGTGGTACATTGCCTGTATGCAAGAAATTCAGATAGCCAAGTTCAAGGCGACCTGCCTGTCTGTTCTTGACCAAGTAGCAAAAACGCGCAAGCCGGTACCGGTGACCCGGTTTGCCAAACCGGTCGCCCGCATCCTTCCTCCACCGCCGAGTCCGACGGGGATCTGGCTCGACGCCATGAAGGACTCTGCCAAGCTCCACGGCGACCTCATCGCTCCCGTCACCGACCCTGCCGACTGGGAAGCGCTCACTACCCGGCGGACCGATTTATTGCCGCGAGCGCCAAGGTCTTCGGCCTCACGCTGGTGACAGCAGACACCCGGCTCCTGCAATGCCGTGACATTGATGTATTCCCCAACCGCTCCTAGCGGAATGGACTGAGAGGCTGGCAGCGTGAACGACCTAGACCAACAACGCCTGCCGGCCGGATGGGTGGAAACGACGCTTGGGGAAATTGTCAAACCGAGAACAGGAAAGGCTGACCCCCATGCTACGCCAAGCGCCAAGTTTATCGGATTGCAACACATTGAAGCGCACACCACGAAACTGCTTGGAACGACTCCAGCGGGTTTGATGAAGAGTAGCGCCAATGTTTTCCGAGTTGGAGATGTGCTCTATGGTCGTCTTGGATCATATCTGAACAAAGTCTATCAGCCTGATTTCGGAGGGTTATGTTCCGGTGAGTTCATCGTGATGCCCGAGACGAGCGCTGTATCTGGAAAGTTCTTGAAGTATCGTCTCAATGCCAGCGATTTTGTTCATTTTGCAAGCCGCCTCAGCAGAGGTGATCGCCCGCGTGTGGATTTCAGTCAGATCAGCCAGTTTGCTTTTTCTCTGCCACCAAAATCAGAACAACGCCGCATAGCCGACACCCTGGACGAACTCTTTGCTGGCCTCAACACCGGCGTTGCCGCCCTGGAACGCGCGCGCGACAAGCTCACACGCTATCGCGCTTCGGTGCTCAAGGCCGCGGTCGAAGGCGCGCTCACCGCGGACTGGCGCGAGCAGCACCCAGACGCCGAGCCGGCCAGCGCACTGCTCAAGCGCACCCTCATTGAACGCCGCCGTCGCTGGGAGCAAGACCAGCTCCGTACATTTGCGGAAAAAGGCAAAACGCCGCCCAAGTACTGGCAGGCCAAGTACAAAGAGCCGGTGGCCCCGGATACGGCAAGCCTGCCCCCGCTGCCGGCGGGGCAGTGCTGGGCGACGGTAGATCAGCTTGGGGACATACAAGGAGGGCTCCAGAAATCTCCTGCTCGTGCGCCTAGGAGGAATCATTATCCTTACCTTCGAGTTGCTAACGTTCATCGAGGATCGCTCGATCTCTCGAATTTACACCGCTTCGAGTTGACACCGGATGAGTTGGAGAAACTTCGGCTCGATCCGGGTGATATTCTTATCGTGGAGGGCAATGGGAGCCGGACTGAGATTGGCAGATGCGCATTGTGGCTGGGCGAAGTCCCGGACTGTATTCATCAGAACCACATTATTCGGGTTCGCCCAGCCGACGGCCTGATTCCGAAGTATGGTGGATACTTTCTGAACTCGCCTACAGGACAGCTCGCCATTCAAAATGTGGCGAGTTCTACGAGCGGTCTTTACACGCTCAGTATAAGCAAAATTAAAAGGCTGCCGCTGTCACTTCCTTCGATGAGCGAACAAGTAGCCCAAGTAGCCATTGTCGAAGAGCAGCTTTCGGTTGTGGAGCGGCTAGAGGCCGATATTGACGCCAAGCTGAAGGCGGCGCAGCACCTGCGCCAGTCAATCCTGCGCCACGCCTTCAGCGGCAAACTTGTCACCCACGACCCGCATGACGAGCCGGCGTCGGCACTGCTGAAGCGCATTGCCGCGGAGCGGAAAGCCCGCCGGCGTGTCTGAACTGTGATGCAACGAACTCAGGCTATCGGCGCGGATGTCCGTCTATCGGCGTGGATGTCCGTTTGGAGGCGCACCGAGTCGATCAAGCTCTGTTTGATTTCCTCCCGATCATCGCACGCATCCCAGAGATCTCTATGGACAGTGTTGGCTTGGCCTCCACGAGGACCGTGCCAAAGTGAAACCACAACGCCAAGCTGTTTCGTTGCTTCAACCGCTGGCAGCAGGTCGCTGTCTCCAGTTACGAGAATGGCTCGCTGAATCTGACGGGTCATCGCAAGCCGCACCATGTCAATTGCCAGCATAATGTCAACCCGCTTCTGAACAAAGACGGGACTGTCATCTGCCTTTTCATCCCGCTTCTCCAGCTTTCCCAGACGCAGTTGGAAGCGGCTGAATTCAGAGAGGACATCGAAAAATTTCTTCTTTCGTGACAACATTTCTCGCTCCTCCTCGGTAGGCTGGTCACTCTGGTAGGGGGGACAATGGTAGTAGTAAGTGCGCACAACGCTCGAACCCGCCGCTATTTTCGAGACGAAATCCTCATAATTAATTCTTTGCCCATTGAAGTGCTCTTTGAGGAGAGCATCAATATATCCACCATCAAGAAAGACAACTGACCTGTCCACTAGCGACCTCCCCATGAAAAGCCCGGCATCCAGAACGAACGCTGGGGAGCATAAACAGCGGCGCACGGGCACCAGCAGAAGATATAGACCTCTACGCTCTCGGTGTCAAAGTGTGGCAGAGGCTCAGCTTGACAGGCAAGCAGGCTAGAGCCTTGCGGGTGGACGCGAGAGGGCGCATGGTAACGAAACCGACTACGCAGCAGGAAGACGGTCATGGAACTCAACAGATGATGGACGCTTCGCACATCGGCAAACGGGCCTGGAGTTACGCCGGCGTCTTGCGGGACGCCGGGCTGTCGTGCTTCGAGTATGTTGAGCAACTGACCCTGCTGCTGTTCCTCAAAATGGCTGACCAGCTGACCGAGCCGCCCTATGCGCGCGCTCCCATCGTGCCGCCGGAGTTGGGCTGGAAGGTGCTCCTGCCGCTCGATGGGGCGGCCCTCGAAGCGCAGTACCGTGCCAACCTGGAAAAGCTGGGGAGCAAACCGGGCATGCTCGGCGTGGTCTTCAAGGGGTCACGGTGCGAGATCCACAACCCCGCGCTGCTCAAACAGCTCATCCTTAATCTGCTGGACCGGGTGGACTGGCTGTCCCTGCCGGTCGATGTGAAAGGCACGATCTATGAGGAACTCCTGGCGCGCTCAGCCCAGGAGTCATCGCGCGGGGCAGGGCAGTATTTCACCCCCCGGCCCGTGATCCAGGCCATATGCGAGGTCATGCAGCCGACGCCCGAAGACACCATCTGCGACCCCGCGGCCGGAACCGGCGGCTTTCTGTGCCACGCCTATCAGTATGTGCTCGATCGCCACGGAAGCGAGTTGGACCGGGATGAACTCCGCGGCCTGCAAGAAGACCTCGTTGAGGGCATGGAGCTGTCCCCCAAGGTAGGCCGCATGTGCGCGATGAATGTCCATCTGCACAACATCGGCGGCGATAAGGTGGTCGTTCACACCGGACACGACAGCTTGGCCGCGGCCTGGAAGCGCGAGTATGCAATGGTCCTGGCAACCCGCCCTTTGGCAAGAAACAAAGTCTGCTGTTCGTCAACGAAGAGGGCGACACCGAGAAAGAAGAGCAGGTGGTCGTCCGTGAAGATTTCTGGACCTCAACCAGCAACAAGCAACTCAACTTTGTCCAGCACATCTATACCCTGCTGAAAATTGATGGCCGGGCCGCGGTTGTCGTCCCTGACAATGTGCTGTTCGAGGGCGGGGCCGGCGAGAAGGTGCGCCGCAGCCTGCTGGAGCAATGCCGTGTCCATACGCTGCTGCGCCTGCCGACCGGCATCTGGTACTCGCCGGGGGTCAAGGCCAATGTGCTCTTTTTTGACAAGGGAGAGGGCCGGGCCCAAGCCTGGACCGACCGGCTGTGGGTCTACGATCTACGCACCAACTGCCATTTTACGCTCAAGCAGAAACCGCTCCAACGCCGGGACTTTGACGACTTCGTGGCCTGCTACAAGCCCGGCCGAACCCACCAGCGCACCCCTACCTGGAGCGAGGCCAGCCCGGACGGCCGCTGGCGTTGCTACGACTATGCCGAGCTGCTCACCCGCGACAAGCTGAGCCTTGACCTGTTCTGGATCAAGGACAACAGCCTGACCGACAGCGAGTCCCTGCCGTCGCCCGGGCGCATAGCCGCCGAAATCGCCACCGAGCTCGAAGCCGCCCTGGAGCAGTTCACCACCATCGCGGCGCGGCTTCCCCGATAAGCGCTCACGCTCTCGAAGGTGGTTCATCCTGAGCGTTGGAGCAGAAGGATGAACCACGCTGCCCGTCTCAGCCGCTAGTTCGGCAGCATGTCGAGGTCTTTCAGCGGCGTGCGGTCCACGACCGGCAGGCGCTTGGTGCCCGGATTGAGCTTGACCGAGCCCGGCCGGCGGGTGAAGGGGTCAACCAGACCGATTTCCCTGGCGTACTCCTGAAGGACCGGCTTGACCTCCCGGGCCAGCAGCCGGACGCTGGTCAGCCGGTCTTCGTTGCTGACCGGCCCCTGGACGTTGAAGCACGAGAACGCGCCCGGCCGCAACACGCGCATCATGGTCTTGACCTTTTCGATCACCGTCTTGGGCGAGCCGATGATCATCAGGTAGTCGTCCTGGGCCCGTTTGTACGAGCGGAGCAGTTTTTGGCGGACCTCGTCCAGGTCTTTGGACTTGCGCTTGCCGTGCTGGGCCTCTTTGAGCCGGTCGGAATCCACCCCGACCCAACCGCCGCTGGGGCGTTTGGCCAGCAGCCGAATGGCGTTCTTGGAGTTGTAGCCCGGTGGCAGGGTATGTTCTGGCCGCGAAAAGGCGCTGGCCCCGCCGCCGAACACAAAGCCTTTGCCCAGCTCTTGGGCTTTTTCATCGGTCTCGGCGCAGAACACGCCAATGAGGTAGCCGAAGTTTTCCGGCCCGGCCTGATAGCCGTTCTCCGCGGCGATATCGGCGTAAAAGTCCAGCAGATCACAGGTCGGGCTGAGCGCCGTGACCAGGGCCAGGTAGGGATAGTTGTGTTCGGCCGCCCATCTGACGGTTTCAGGACTCAACACCCCCGGAATCCACATCTGGGGGTGGGGTTTCTGGTAGGGCAGGGCCCACGGGTTGACGTGGCGGTAGTGAAAATGCTTGCCCTCGTAGCGCCACGGGCCGGGTCTGGTCCAGGCCTGAATAATAAAGTCATGGGCCTCGTTGAACATCTCCCGGTTATAGCTCGGGTTGGCGTTGTTGAAAAACTGCTCGCTGCCAGCCCCCCGCACCCAGCCGGTGACCAGCCGGCCGCGTGAGATGAGGTCAATTTCGGCCAACTCCTCGGCCATGCGCAGCGGGTGTTTGATGACCGGCAGGGGGTTGCCGATCAGCACAATTTTGGCCGTGTTGGTGATCCGGGCCAGGATGGACGCCTCGACGTTCATCACGCTGCCCATGCAGAAGGGGTTGCCGTGGTGCTCGTTGAGCATCAGCGAATCAAAGCCCATTTCCTCGGCGTAGCAGTACTCGTCCAGGAAGTGGTTGTAGTCATCTGCCGCCTTCTCCCGGTCAAAACGTGCATTCGGGATGGCAAAAAAGCCCTCATGCTCCAGCACTTCGTCCTCGTCAACCCAGCGATATGGCCGCTCAGTAAAATATCCAAAGTTCATACACGCCGCTCCTTTTCGGGATATGGGATATGCCCCTCTGATAGCAGATTCCTTCTCACATTGGGAGGGGCTGTCTTGACGGACCCCGGCGGTCCGATTTAGTGAAGAGGCAGACAAAGAAATCTGAGGCACCTGTCATGAGTCGTGGCCCAAGCTATCCGACCCCCCGAGAACTCGCCCCGGTGCTGACCGGGTTTCTGCTCCGGGCCTTTCCAGAGCAGCAGCACCGCACGGTCAACCACCTTGAGGTCAGAGACCTGCGGCTGCTGACCGGCGGTGCCTCACGCCAGAGCTGGGCGTTTGACGTGTGGTATGAAACCGCACAGGGCCGGACCGAGAGCCTGCCGCTGATTCTCCGCGGCGACGCCCAGCAGGGGCCGCAGGGATTTATGGAGCGCAGCATGGAATATCGGGTGATTGCCGCCGCCCACGCCGAGGGGGTTTTAGCGCCCCGGCCCTATTTTGTGGGCGACGGCAGCCTCGGTATGCCCTTTTTCATCATGGAACGGATGAGCGGAGAAACCCTGCCGCGGCGACTGTTCCGCGACGCCCAGTACGCCCGCGCCCGCGAGGTCATGGCGGCCGAGCTCGGCACAATACTGGCGCGTATTCATCGGGTGTCAATTGACAAGCACGGCTTGCACGAGCTGCCGGCCCCGCGGGGAGGCGACACCGCGGCTGAGGCAGAACTTGCCCGCTATATGGAGAAGTACCGGCGTATGGCCCGGGATCCCCACCCGGTTTTTGAGTTGGCTTTTCGCTGGCTGGCCCACCACCTGCCCCAGGAACGCGAGCGGGTCTTTGTGCATGGCGACTACCGGATGGGCAACATCATGTTCGGCCCGGACGGCGTCCGCTCAATTCTGGACTGGGAGTTGGCTCACATCGGCGACCCAATGGAAGACCTGAGCTGGATGTGCGTGCGCTCGTGGCGTTTTGGCAATGACCGTCTGCCGGTCGGCGGGGTGGGGACGCGGCGCGCTTTTCAGCACGCCTATGAACAGGCCGGCGGCTGCCGGCTTGACCAGCAGCGGCTCAGGTTCTGGGAGATTTTCGGCAACCTGCGTTGGGGCGTGATCTGCCTGAACATGACCCAGCCGTATCTGGACGGCATAAGCCCCAGCGTGGAGTTGGCGGCGATTGGCCGGCGGACCGCGGAAACCGAGTGGGAGTTGCTCCACCTGATGGAGGACTGATGCACGATCGCCCAACGATTCCTGAACTGCTGAGCGCCGTTATCCACCTGCTTGACCGGGAAGTCGTGCCCAGCCTGTCGGGCTCGCGCCGGTTCTATGGCCGGGTGGCGGCCAATGTGCTGCGCATAGTCAGCCGCGAGCTGGAATACGCCGAAGACCACGCCGTGGCAGAGTGGCAGCGTCTCAACGGGCTGCTGTCGGCGACCGAAAAGCCGGCTAGGCAGGCTGAGGCGCGGGAGGCCATCTGGCAGCGCACAGAAGATCTGTGTACACGGATACGCAACGGAGAGGCCGATAGCGGGCCGTACCGCGAGCAACTCGTCGCCCACCTCAAGCAAACGGTGTATGAAAAACTGACCGTCAGCAATCCCAGGTGGATTGAGCGGCCGGTAGAGGAAGACTGAGGGGGTGGCTCGCGCCGGCCACATAAGGAGAGGGATCATGGAGGCTGACATATGCACCCTTCGTGGCCTGCGGGCCAGGGCGGTCGAAGTTCCGATGCCGCGTCCGCTGCTGACCGGTGGCGGACGGGTCAGCAGCGCCCCGCTCGTTCTGCTTGACCTCGAAACACATCAGGGCATCACCGGCCGGAGCTATGTCTTCGGCTATACCCCGCTCACCTTGAAACCCCTGGTCGCCTTCCTCAAGGAAGCCGAGACCCTGCTCCTTGGCCAGCCTGTCTCACCCCTGACGCTAGCCGACATGTTCCAGCGGCGTTTTCGGTTGCTCGGAGCGCAGGGCCTGGTCGGTATGGCGCTGGCCGGCATTGATATTGCCGCCTGGGATGTACTGGCCAAGGCTGCCGGCCTGCCGCTGGTCCGCCTGCTCGGTGGGCAGGAGCGGCCCATACCGGCCTACAACAGCTGTGGTCTGGGCATGAGCAACGGCCAACATCTGGCCGCCGAAGCCCGGGACTTTATTGAGTCCGGCTTTGGAGCGGTCAAGATTCGCCTGGGCTATCCTGACAGCGGGGCTGATGTGGCCGCGGTTCGGGCGGTTCGTCAGGCGGTCGGCGACGAGACACGCATCATGTCCGACTACAACCAGGCCCTCTCTGTGCCCGAAGCTCAGCAGCGGGCGCGCCGGCTGGACGATGAGGGGCTGTACTGGATTGAAGAACCGACCCGGGCCGATGACTACGCCGGCCATGCCCGGATTCGGACCACGGCCGCCACCGCGATCCAGCTCGGCGAGAACTGCTGGGGTCCGAACGACATGGCCAAGGCCCTCGCGGCCGAGGCGTGCGATTTTTTCATGCCCGATGTGGTCAAAATTGGCGGCGTCAGCGGCTGGCTGCGGGCAATTGCCTTAGCCGAGCCAAGGGGCATGCTGCTCTCGAGCCATCTCTATCCTGAGGTGAGCGCCCATCTGCTGGCAGTGACCCCGACCGCCCACTGGCTTGAATACATGGACTGGGCCAACGCCATCCTGGACCGGCCGCTGACCGTCACCGACGGCTGGGCGGTGGTGTCTGACGCTCCAGGAAATGGGCTGGCCTGGAACGAGGAGGCCGTTGAACGCTATGCGAGACACTGAGCCGGCGAGCCGAGCTGGCCGCCGGCGGTGGATGCCCCTGCCGTTCGGCTAGGACCTTGGCGTCCCCCTTGAAGTCGCGCACTCGCCGGCCGTTCCGGGCCGCGGCCCTGGGCTGAGGGCCGCCTAGTCGGGCTGGGGGACGCTGCCCGCCCCGGCGGCGTCTGTAGGCCGCAGCACTCCGGTCAGGAGCAGACGCGGGAGGCCGCGCAAGTCCTCCAGAATCATATAGCCGGCCGGGACGATCAGCAGGATGATTGCAGTCGCAAACAGGATGCCGAAGCCAATTGAGATAGCCATTGGGATCAGAAAACGGGCCTGCATTGAGGTCTCAAAGATCATCGGCATCAGGCCGAAGAAGGTGGTCAGCGAGGTCAGCAGGATAGGCCGGAAGCGGCGCATACCGGCCCGGCAGACAGCCTCCAGGGGGGTGGTCTGTTCGGTGTCGCGAAACTGGTTGGCGGTGACAACCAGAACGAGCGCGTCGTTAATCACCACCCCGGCCAGGGCGATGATGCCGAACAGGCTGATCATGCTGAGCGCATAGCCCAGCAGAATGTGGCCGATGATCGCGCCGATGAGGCCGAAGGGGATGGCCAGCATCACAATCACCGGCTGGATGTAGCTCTTGAAGGGAATGGCCAGCAGGGCATAGATGGCCAGCAGGGCGAAGACAAAACCGAGACCAATTGCCGCCAGCGCCTCTTGTTGCCATTCCTGTTCGCCCTCCAGGGTATAGTTCAGGCCGGGGTATTTCTGCATCAGGGAGGGAAGTTCGTTCTGCTCCAGGCCGGCCACAATTGTGTTGGCGTTGGTGACGTTTTCGTCAACGTCGGCCGTCACCGCCATGATGCGGCGGCCTTCGCGGCGGCGGATCTCGGTGTAGGCCCGGCCATAGTCTACAACCGCGGCCTGAATGAGGGGGATTTCCCCGCCCTGGGGCGTCCGAATCACCATCTGCTCAATGGTGTGGGCGGTCCGCCGTTCGTGTTCGGGCAGGCGGACCATGACCTTGACCTCGTTGCGGCCGCGCTGCTGGCGGAGGGCCTCGGCCCCGTAGAATGAGCCGCGCAGCTGGCGGGCCAAGTCGGTCGCGTTGATCCCCAGGCTGCGGGCTTCGGGTTTGACGGTCAGGCTGAGTTGGGGTTTGCCGTGTGAGACGCCGTCGTCAATATCGGTGACGCCGGCGTAGCCGGCCAGCAGGCCGGCCAGCTCGGCCGCGGCAGCTTCAAGCACCTGACGCGAGCGATGGGTGAGCTGAATATCCAGGGCGGCTTCGCTGCTGAAGCCGGATTCGGCCTGAAAGGTCAGTGCTTCCAGGCCGGCAATGTGACTGGCCGCCCGGCGCCAGGTGTTGGCGAACTCCACGCTGTTGACCTCGCGCTGGTCGGACGGAACAAGGGCAATCTGGACCCCGGCCAGATGGCCGCCGCTCAGCTTTGGCGGCCCGTCGTCGGGCCCCATGCCGCGCAGGACCGCCCCGATCTGGGTATATGTCCCGCGAACGACAGCCGGCCCGCCGTGGGTGTCAATGGCCACCTGCATGGCGTCGAGCAGTTGCCGGCGCACCCGTCGTGAGGTGTCGATCGGGGTGCCGAACGGCAGGGTGGCCTGGGCGGTGATCAGGTCGGAGTCAATGCGGGGCATGAAGCTGAACTGGAGGTGGCCGCCCCCGACCGTGCCGAGGGCCAGCAGCAGGGCGGCAATGCCAGTCGTCAGGGTGGCGTAGCGGTGGGCGATGGCCGTCCGCAGCAGCGGCTGGTAGACACGCCCGACAAATGCCTGGAGCGCACGCCCGAAGACCAGCCGGGGCCGGTTGAGGGCCCGCCACAGGCGGCCCGGTTCATTCTGCCGCGACAGGTGGGCCGGGAGGATGAACAGCGACTCAATCAGCGAAACGGTGAACACGGCGATTGTCACCGCGGGGATATTGATGAAGAACTTGCCGGCCGGGCCGGGTACGAACACAAGCGGCAGAAAGGCGACGATATTGGTCAGCACAGCAAAAATAATCGGCCCGGCAATCTCTTGTGCGCCCTCAATGGCCGCCGCCAGCAGGGGCCGGCCGGCTTGGCGTTTCTCATAGATGTTCTCGCCCATGACGACCGCGTCATCGACGATGATGCCCAGCGTGATAATGAAGGCGAAGAGCGAAATCATGTTGATCGACGCGCCGCTCAGGGGCATGAACAGAAAAGCGCCCATGATCGAGATGGGGATGCCCAGGGTGACCCAGAAGGCGAGCTTGGGGTCGAGAAACAGGCCGAGCAGCAGCAGGACGAGGCACAGGCCGAGGAAGGCGTTTTTGAGCAGCAGGCGCATCCGGTCGCGGTAAATCTCGGAATAGTCGCCCCAGACCGTCAGGCCGACGCCTTCGGGCAGCCGGGGGCGGATGTCGTCAAGATAGGCGTGGACGCTGGCTGATACCGACTGCGGGGTTTCCCTGGCGACCCGGTAGACCTGGACCTGGACGGCGCGCTGCCCGTTGTAGAACGCCTCAAAGTCCCAGTCTTCAAAGCCGTCGGTAATCACCGCAATATCGCCGACGGTGATGCGGGAGCCGTCCGGGGCCGAGGTCAGCGCAATATCGGCGTATTGGCTGGCGTAGTCGCGGCGTTCCTGAGTGCGCAGCAGGATTTCTCCGCCGGCGGCCTTAAGCCCGCCGGCCGGCAATTCGACTGCGGCCTGGCGTATCTCGCGCGCAATCTGGCCCAGGGTGAGATTATGGGCGCGCAGGTTACGTTGGGGCACCTCGATGGCGATTTCGAGTGGACGGACCGCCCCGAGTCCCACCAGGGTAATGTCGGGACGCTGGATCAGCTCGTCGCGGATCTGCTCGGCCAAGTCGCGCAGCGTGTGTTCGTCCTGGTCGCCGTAGACCATCAGGGTCAGGACCTGGTTGCGGAGTTCCACCAGGCTGACGATCGGCTTTTCGGCTTCTTCGGGAAAAGACAGGATGCTGTCAACCGCGTTTTTGACATCCTGGAGGGCCTTGTCCGGGTCTGTGCCGGTGAGCAATTCGACCACCACCGAGCCGTGGCCCTCGCGGGCCGTGGCGGTGACCTTTTTGACCCCGTCAATGCCGCGTACCCGGTCCTCAATTGACAGGACGACCCCCTGCTCAACCTCAGCCGGGCTGGCCCCGGGGTAGGGCACGCTGGCCACGATGATATCAATGGCAAACTCGGGAAATACCTCTTGTTTCACCTGGGTGCTGGCGATGAAGCCGCCGACGACGATGACCAGCATGATCAGGTTGGCGGCAACGTGGTTGCGGGCCATCCAGGCGATCGGACCGCTGGGCGAGGCTGGCGAATTGAGGGCGGGGCGTTGCATGGGTTCAGACCGGGTCTGCGTCAAGCGTGAGGGGGCGCGTCTCGGCCGGGGAGGTCGGGGGCGAGGGATCGGGCGCGCTTTGCAGGGCCATGCCGGGCAGGGCGACGGGCAGGGGGCTGGTAATCACCCGGTCGCCGTCCCGCAGGCCGCGCTGAATCAGCAGCGAGTCGGGTCTGCCCAGGGCGACTTCGGCCTGGCGGATCTCCAGTTGGTTGTCGGCGTTTTTGACCCATATCCGGCTGCCTTCCCGGAGCGCGCCGCGGGGCAGGACAAACACATCGGTCAACTGCGGGCCGTCAATTTCGACCCGCACATACTCTCCGAGCAACAGTGGCAGCCGCCGGTTCTGGGATTGCTTGCGGCTCAGGGGATCGTCAACCAGGACCAGCAGGCGGGCCATGCGACCGTTTTGTGACACATCGCCGAGCAGGCCGGCGACCGCTCCCTGGCGCACGGCGGTCCTGTCATTCCCCAGGTCCCGAACCACCCGCACCTGTGAGCCGTTGGCCCGCGTCGGACCGGGGATGTTGACCCAGGCCAGATCGTGCATGGGGATGCTGACCTCGACCCGAAAGGCGTCGGTACACACCAAGCGGGCCAGGGGAGTCTGGGACATGACGAGTTGGCCGACCTCGACCGACTCCTCCAGGACCAGAGCGTTGCACGGGGCGGTCAGGGTGGTTCGCTGGAGGTCCAGTTGGGCCTTGGCCAGGCGGCTTTTGGCCGCGGCGACCGCTGCCTGTTTTTCGTGCAGATGGGGTTTGCGCAGGGCCAGCTGTTTGCCCATTTCGCTGGTCTCGATCGACGGCTCAAGCAGCTCCCACTCGCGCTGGGCAATGACCTGCCTGCCAAGCTCAAGCTGGAGTTCAAACTCGGCTTTGGCCAGCGCCCCCTGCTGGATCTCAAGCGCGTAGACGTAGTCGCGGGGGTCAATCCGCAACAACACCTCGCCGGCCTGCAACAGGCCGCCTTTGATCAGGTTGGCGTGTTGCTGGGTCACATAGCCGCCGACCTGGGGATGAACGCTGAGTTCCTGGTGGGCCCGGACTGTGCCAAAGGCTGAAATCACCGCGCGGATATCTTCGGAGTGAACGGTAAGGACTTCGACAACGGTCGCGGCTGCCCGCGGAGCCGCTTTCTGGGCCGCCGGCCGGCTGGCGATCAACGCCCGGGCACCTATCACCCCGCCGCCCAGAATAAGGACCGGGAGCAGGGCTTGAAGGAGGCGTTTTATGCGGTGTGTCATCAGTGTGTCCTGACGGCTGTGGTGCGCACAAACTGAAGGCTGGGAGGGGCGGCGAGCCTCCCCGTCCAGCGTCCGCCCAGCGCCCGATACAGGCCAGCGCGATTGCTCAGCAGGCGGCGTTTTTCGCCGATCAGCCGGCGCTCGAGGCCCTGGAGGGATTGGACCGCGATCAGGACGGTCACATAGTTGACCAGGCCGTGCATATAGCGTGACTGCGACTCTTGCAGGGTTGCCTCGGCCAGTCCAATCCGGCTTTCCAGATTGTCGATCAACTCGACCTGAAAACGCTCCCGGGTCAGGGCGTCTTCGATTTCGAGCAGGGCCTGGAGATACTGCTGGCCAAAGCGGTCGAGCCGCTCCTGAACGACGGCCTTGTGGCGCAAGACCTGGTTGCGACGCTGACCGCCGTCAATAACCGGCGTGACCAAGTTGCCGACCAGGGAGCCGGTCTCTTGGCGGAAGACGGTCGAAAAACTGCGGGCGCTGAACTCGTACGACAGGTCAAGGGCCAGTCGTGGCAGCCGTTCGGCCACCGCGGTGGCGACCCGAAAGTCTGCGGCCTGGAGGCGGAGTTGGGCGGAGCGCAGGTCTGGGCGAGCCATCAGCAACTCGGCCGGATCACCCAACTCGGGAAACGGGGGCAGGTCGGGCAGGGCTTCGTCCGGGACGCTGCTATCGAGCGCGCCTGGGGCGGCCCCGAGCAAGACCGCCAGCCGGTTAGAGGCGGTATTGAGGGTTGCGCGGACACGCGGAACTTCGGACCGGGTAGCGGCCAACTGCTGGCGCTGCTGCAATACATCAACCGCAGAGCCGGTTCCGACTCCGAAGCGCACCTCGGTCAGATCGAGCAAGGATTGGCTGATCTCGATCTGCTCTTCCAGCAGGGCCAGCAGCGCCTTCTGTTCCTGGAGAATGAACCAGGCGTCTACGACCGAGCCGGTGATAAGCAGGGCGCTGGCTTCGACATCCTGACGGCTGGCCTGATACTCAAGGGTGGCCGCGCGGCGGCGGGCGGCAATCCGCTGCCACACATCAATTTCGTATGACAGGCCGGTGGACACAAAATAGCGGTCGGTGTGGGTAATCCGGGTGGACGGCCCGGCTTGGCCGCCAAACGGGGCCTGGGCGTCCCGGTCAAGCTGATGGGTCCGGGCCACGCCGCCGTTCAGACCCACCCGCGGGAATATCTCGGCACCCTCAATCCGAGCCTGGGCATAGGCCTGGGTGAGCCGGCTCCACAACTGTCTGATGTCCAGGCTGTTCTCCAGGGCCCGTTCCACCATCGCGCTAAGCGCCGGGTTGTTGAACTCCTGCCACCATTCGCCGATCACGCGCTCGCCGGCCAGGCGGTGATGGTAGGTTTCCGGCACCGGGACTTGGGGCCGGTTCAGGGTCCGCACCTGATACGGGCTACAGCCGGCAGCTACCCAGACCAGGATGAGGAGGGTCACGCCCCAGGGCTGAAGCAGCCCGGGCGACTGATAGCGGGGGCGTGAAGCTGGGTGCTGAAGAGGCGGCATGGTCGCTGCTATTTCCCCATACGCTGGGCCTGAGCGGTGATGCCGGCCAGCGAAAAGTCGGCAATATAGTTGGCAAGGCCGGAGATGACATCCGGGTCGTGGCGCAGGAAACTTCGAATGCGTTCGAGCTGGGCCGGGCTGGCGTGGCGCTGAAAGCGTTCAATGATCGGCCGTGAATAGCGGGAGATCAGGCATTGGCCGAACACACTGGTGCAGCACGGCTGCACGAACAGCTGGTCCTGGCTGACGCCGAAAACGGCGGCAATCAACTCCTCGCCGGCTGCATAGATGGGCTGCATGGAGCGCTCAAAAAACTCGTCAAAGGCCAGGGTCGGCTCGTGCAGTTCTTTGACGATCAAGGCATAGACGGCATGGCCTGCGGCACCGAGCATGCGCTCAGCGTTCCAGATGACCCAGCCCGCATCTGCTCCTGCGCCGGGGTGGCTGACAGTTTTCAAAGGCGCGGGATAAAACGCCCTGTAGAGTTCCATTTTGCCGCCAGAATGATAGTTGACAGCCGGCTGGATTCGCTCCCGCGGTGGTGCAGATTTCACGGACGCCGGCCGCCTGAAAGCCTTTGTTGACAAAGACCTCGGTTACGACCGCTGACAGCTTCTGGCGGGCAGCTTTGCTTTTTTCGCTCAGGCTCATTTCAAACCAGTGTATCATACTCCTGTTTGAGAGCAAACCCTGTTGTCCCGGCCGGAAAAACGGCCTGTCTTGATAGGCGAACCT
Source organism: uncultured Binatia bacterium (SeqCode) (assembly GCA_965200965.1). GTDB lineage: Bacteria > Desulfobacterota > Binatia > Bin18 > Bin18 > JAAXHF01. The sequence goes on along the minus strand of OZ241744.1, from coordinate 1,075,477 downwards.
GCCTTGAGATGGTATGACGGATGGGAAGAAACGGGCAGGAGGTCGGTATCATGGGGGCAGCCGAGTTGCATGGAGGATTCATCATCGAACCACGCTCAAAACGGCTTGACAGTGGAGAATGGCAGCCTGGGGCGCGGGTGTTCCGGTTGCTGGATGGCGCAGTGCATGAGTATTGTCCGTTCAGCGAATGCGGCCGGCGCTTCATGAGCCAGAACGAGGCCGATGACTTTGCCCGGCTGGAGAGCCGGGAGTGGATTGACCGCTACTAGAGCTGTACGATCAAGCGAGGTGTTCCATGCCAAAGAAAAAGATGCTGGTTGCCGGCGCGTCCGGGCTGGTCGGCTTTGCCGCGGTCAGGCATTTTGCCCGGCTTGAGGACTGGGATGTGGTGGGCGTGTCACGGCGGATTCCTGACGGCCTGGAGGGAGCGGAGGTTATTTCGGTCGATCTCCAGGACAAGGCCCGCTGTGCCGAGGTCTTTGGCCGGATGTCGGATGTGACCCATGTGGTCTATGCCGCGCTGTACGAGAAGCCGGGGCTGGTCCAGGGCTGGTTTGAGCAGGACCAGATGCAGACCAACTTGGCTATGCTGGATAATCTGTTTGACCCGCTTGAGGCTGCGGCCACAGATTTGCAGCAGGTCTCGCTGTTGCAGGGCACCAAGGCCTATGGCGTGCATATCGAGCCGTTTCCGGTTCCGGCCCGTGAACGCTGGCCACGGCATAAGCACCAGAACTTCTACTGGTTGCAGCAGGACTATTTGCGCGACCGCCAGCTCGGCAAGCAGTGGCATTGGACGGTGTGGCGCCCACAGCTGATTCTTGGCGAGTCGCTGGGCAGCCAGATGAACGTGTTTCCCGCCCTCGGGGTGTATGCCGCGCTGCGAAAAGAAGCCGGGCTGCCACTGTCTTTTCCCGGCGGGCCGCCGTTTGTGCTTGAAGCCATTGATACCGATGTCCACGCCCGGGCGTTTGAGTGGGCGGCCAGTGCGCCAGCCGCCCAGAACGAGATATTCAATATCACCAACGGCGATGTGTTCGTGTGGCAGCATGTCTGGCCGGTCATCGCCGAGGCGTTCGGCATGGAGGTCGGGCCGCCGGAGCCGTGCTCGCTGGCCGAAACAATGCCCGGGCGGGAGGCCGAATGGGCGGCGATTGTGGACAAGTACGGGCTGCACGCCCCGAAAAGCCTCCAAGCGTATGTCGGCCAGTCGTTCATCCTGGCCGATTTTTCGTTTGGTTTTGGGGCCAAAGACCAGTCGCCGCCGCCCATGCTGGTCAGTACCATCAAACTCCGCCAGGCCGGCTTCCCGGACTGCATGGACACCGAAGACTGTTTCCGCAAGTGGATTAGACGCTTTCAAGACCTCAAATGGCTCCCGCCGGTGGATGAGGCGGGACCGCAAGGACGCTCGGCACGGAGCACGACATGCCAACCCCACTGACCGAAATGTTCGGAATTGCGCTGCCTGTTTTTGCCTTCACCCACTGCCGGGATGTGGTCGTCGCGGTCAGTAAAGCCGGCGGACTCGGCGTGCTCGGGGCGGCGATTCATACCGACGAGCGGCTGGAGATTGACCTGAGGTGGATAGAGGAGCAGCTGGGAGATATTCCCTACGGTGTCGATCTGATGATGCCGGCCAACTATGTCGGGGCCGAGAAAGGCGGGCTGGCACATGACACGCTCGCGCAGCGTATTCCTGAAGCCCATAAAAAATTCCTGGACGACCTTTTGGAACGGGCGGGGGTGCCCGGGCTGCCACCCGACGCGCCGTCGGCCAAGGGGCGCGGGCTGCGTTACTCGCAGAAAGAGGCCAGGGGGATTATTGACATCGCCCTGGAGCATCGGGCCAGGTTTCTGGTCAGCGCGCTCGGTACCCCGCCCGCCCATGTGGTTGAAGCCGCGCATAAAAAAGGCATTTTTGTTGGCGCGCTGGCCGGCAGAACGCGTCATGCCCTGCGGCATAAAGAAGCCGAGGTTGATGTCATCATTGCCCAGTCCTACGAGGCCGGCGGCCATACCGGAGACATCGGCGGGATGGTGTTGATCCCAGAGATTGTGGACGCGGTTGCGCCAACGCCGGTCTTGGGGGCGGGCGGTATTGGCAACGGCCGCCAGATGGCCGCGGCTATGGCGCTCGGCGCTCAAGGGGTGTGGTGCGGAACGGTGTGGCTGACCACGACCGAGTCCGAGCTGGAGCGGATGGCCAAAGACAAGCTGCTGGCGGCTGACTCAAGCAGCACGGTCCGCACGACATCTCTGACCGGCAAGCCGGCCCGCTTTCTGCGCTCCAAGTGGACCGACGAGTGGGAGCGCCCCGACACGCCGGAACCGCTGACAACCCCGCTCCAGAGCATCCTGGCCTATAACTACCTGCGCCGGATTGATCGCGGCATGAAAGCGCCGGGAGTGACTGCCGACTCCGGGGCCTACCAGCTATACACCTATCCGACCGGCCAGGGCATTGGCGGACACAATACGCTGCGTTCGGCGCGCGACGTGGTCCGGGATATGGCCAGCGGCTATGTCGAAGCCCTTGCGCGTCTCAACGAGCAACTCGGCTATGAGGACGAGTAAGCGGCGTGGGGTGAGATAGTTGTGGATGTCTTGACGGCTCTTGTCCTCGTCATTGCCGGAGGGTTTCTTCGGTGGTCAGTATGCGATACGCTCAATCGCTGATGGTGATATGATCCTGAATTCGTGAGTAACAGGCTCCAAAGAACCTGACACTCCTCGGCCCGTGAATGCAACTTCGACTCGCCATCCCCTTTCCAGGGCGAGTTCCAGAGGAGGTACATAATCAGCATCTCCAGCAACAAGGACGATCGTTGACGGACCTTCTTTTTCACAAATCGTTTGTGTCAAATCTCTAACCAGATAAGTATCATCTTGTTTCGATCTGTTTTTCGAACCCAAAAATCCTCGACGTACCTCAAACCCTTGATTTTTCGCAGTTTCCCAAAACGAATCGTTGTCCGGGATTACACCCGCAATATAAGCACTAGCGACTCCTCGTGGGTGTCCATCGGAAACCTTGGCAGATTCAATGAGGAGCCTTCCAAAATTGATTCTGAACTGTGGTCCATAGCGATCGTTTACAATTCCCCAAAACAAGTTCTGGTCATCCACAAAGATGTGGACAAGCTCGTTTGCGAGTTCTCCGTGGTCTCGGGCTCGTCCAGTTCTGATTTGAATTTTCCCCGAGTTTTTCGACGATGGTTGTCGTGCGGATTTTTTTCTTCTTCTGGGCATGGGTCCTCCAGTGAACCTTCAACACCCGGTTCCAAGCTCTTGTCTCCACGGGCCGATGTGTCGGTTCAGTCGGTCTGGGCCAAGTCCAGGACCGCCGGCCACAACTCACGGTCGTGGATAGTATATCGATACTCGGCGTCAAGGCCGGTGAGCAGGCGGACAAGGTCCGGCCGCTCGGTCCGGTCTCCGTCCCAGTCGCCGGCTTGCTCAACGATCGTGTCTAAAAAGCCGTGCAAGACTCCTAGCACGCCGTCGCTCTGCTGGGTCAGGACCTTCAACAGTGCGGCATGGTTGAGGGACAAGCCGGGCCCCCGGACTAACCAGCCGGCAAAGCCGGGTTCCTGGGCCGATGATTGCTGCCACCAGTGGAGCCAGGCAAAGGCGAGCAGGACTTGATCGGCGGGGGGCATCATATAGTAGGTCGCGGCCCAGTTGGGGGGAACACCGGCATCAGGCCCGAGCAGCCCTGGGGGGAGGGCGTTGAGCTGATCCGAGGCCGTCAGGTCGGTCTGAAGCGCCAGCCGCTCCCAGCCCGCCACCGCCCGCCGGAGCAGACGGTCAAGCTCAGCATGACCGGTCGTCCAACTGAAAGATCGGAAATCGCTCACCCCAAGACCATGCCTGGGATTGCCGTGTCTGGCAAGCATTTCAGACAACCGACCGTCCCAGACAGGCAGCCGGGCGTGATGTCTGCTTGCATCTTTTTTCCGTTTGTATAAGGTGGTACTATCCAGGACAGCCCCGGCTATCACGATGAAAAAACAAGGAGGACGGTATGAAAGTTGGCATGATCCCCCAATTGACGAGTTTTAGCAGCAAACCTGATTTCCAGACCTATCAGGAGGAACTGGCGCTGGCCGATATGGCCGAAGACATGGGTTTTGACTCGATCTGGGCCCTGGACCACCATTTCACCGGCTATACCATGTCGCCGGACCCGACCCAGATGCTGAGCTATTTTGCCGGCCGCACAAAGCGGGTCCAGCTTGGCACGGCGGTGATTGTGCTGCCGTGGCACGACCCGGTTGAGGTGGCCGAGAACATTGCCCTGCTCGACGTGCTGTCAAACGGCCGGACCATTATCGGCTTTGGCCGCGGGGCGGCCACGGTCGAGTATGAGGGCTACCGCATTCCAATGCACGAGTCGCGTGAGCGCTTTGTCGAGTGCGCCGAGATTGTCCGCAAGGGTCTGACCCAGGATAGCTTCTCCTACGACGGCAAGTACTACCAGATTCCCGAAATCCAGATCCGGCCGCGGCCGATCTCCCGTCCGGAGCAGCGCTTTTACGCCTCTTCGGTCAGCCCTGAGTCGGCCGAGATCATGGCCAAGCTGGGGCTGGGTGTACTGATTATTGCCCAGCGGAGCTGGGAAGATACGGCCGCGGATTACCAGCGCTATGTCGAGAACGCACAGGCCAGCGGCTTTCAGCCGCGTCCGCCGATCGGCCTGTTCAATGTCCTGGTGTCAGACGACGCCCAAGAGGCCGAGGACCTGGCCCAGATTCACATGGGGGCCATGTTCGACTCCATCGAAAACCACTATCGCTTCTCCTCGGGCCGTTTGAACGAGGTCAAGGGCTATGAGTTCTACGGCAAGATGGCAAAAACCTACGCCAAGCTGAACGCCGATGCAGAGGCCAAAGCCAAGGCGGTGGCCTTCTACCGCAGCCTGCACGCGGCCGGCACAGCCGACCAAGTGCTGGAAAAGTTCCGCTACATCCATTCGACCGTCGCCCTTGAGCATGTGGTGAACACCTTCGGCTTTGGTGGTCTGCCGATTGATAAACTGCGCCGCAGCTATCAGTTGTTTGCCGAGAGGATTCTGCCGGTGTTGCAGCACGACGCCGCCTTCAAACTGCCCAAGGAGCAGAACGGCTATACCGAACTGGCCGCCTCGGCCTAGCCCCCTTCTTCCGCTGACAGAGGGTGGGCGGCAGGACCTGTGCCCACCCTCTTTTTGTCACGACATGGCCGCCTCCGCCAGAGATGAGTTCCTCCATCTCCGAGCGGCAGAAAAGCCGGGCCACAGCGCGTGGCCGCGTGTGGCCTTCCCCCATCCCTCTATGACAAAGGCCCCCTATGCTGGACCGTCTACGCTTGCACAAGCGGTACATTATCGCCGCCCCTGACTTCAACCGCTGGCTGGTGCCACCGGCCTCCATCGCCATCCATCTGTGCATCGGTTCAATCTACGCCTGGAGCCTGTTCAACCCGCCCCTGACCAAGACCCTGGGCGTTGTTGCCCCGGCGGCCGGCGACTGGTCCTTGCCGGCGGTGGTATGGATTTTCTCAGTAGCCATTGTGTGTCTGGGGCTGACCGCGGCCTTTGCCGGCGAGTGGCTGGAAGAGGCCGGCCCCCGTCTGGTCGGGGTCGTGGCTGCGGTCTGCTGGGGAGGCGGGTTTCTCATCGGCGGGCTCGGCATCCTGACCCATCAGCTCGTCCTGCTGTATGTGGGCTATGGCATCATCGGCGGGTGTGGCCTGGGCCTCGGCTATGTATCGCCGGTCACCACCCTGCTGCGCTGGTTTCCCGACCGGCGGGGGCTGGCGGCCGGAATGGCGATCATGGGCTTTGGCGGGGGCGCGGTGCTGGGTACGCCGCTGATTGAAGGGCTGCTGGCGAGCTTTGCACTCACACCGGAGTATCTGGGCAGCGCGGACAGCCTGTCGTTGCTGACGCGTGACGGGGTGCGCTACGCCGAAACCTCGGCCGGTCTGTTGCGCGAAGTGGTGCTGCTGGGTCCGGGCGAGGCGGCTCAGCGCAATGTGGCCGCGGGGGTGTATGTGGTGGGCAGCGGTTCAACCGGGGTGGCGGCGGCCTTCTTCACCCTCGGCCTGCTGTACTTCACGGTTATGCTGGGCGCGTCTTTCCTGTACAGGATTCCCGCGACCGGCTGGCGGCCGGCCGGCTGGCAGGAACCGGCCAAGTCGGCCGGCATGATGACGCGCCACGATGTCGAGAGCAATCATGCCCTGCAAACCCCCCAATTCTACCTGCTGTGGCTGGTCCTGTTTTGTAACGTCACGGCCGGCATCGGCGTGCTTGGCGTGGCCAGAACGATGCTGAGCGATATTTTTGGCACCCTGTTTCCGTCCATCGTGACCGCGGCCTTTGCCGCCAACTATGTGCTGATGATCGGTCTGTTCAACATGCTGGGTCGGGTGTTCTGGGCCGGCCTGTCGGACAAGATCGGCCGCCGGACGACCTATGGCATCTTCTTCAGCCTCGGCATCGTGCTCTACCTCAGCGTACCTTACAGCGCGGTGGCGGCCAACCTGCGGCCGACGGTGGTGTGGCTGGTGGTGTTCTACAGCGCAACCCTGATCATCTTCACCATGTACGGTGGCGGCTTTGCGACCATTCCGGCCTATCTGGCCGACATCTTCGGCACCCGTCATATCGGGGCCATCTATGGCCGGCTGCTGACCGCCTGGAGCGTGGCCGGGGTGGCCGGCCCGGTGGCTATTACCCAGTTGCGGGAGTCTTCGCGCCGGACTGCCATTGAGACGCTGGCCGCCAGTATTCCAGAGAACGCTTTCGTCCGAGCCTTTGGAACGGGGAAAGCTGCCCTGGCCGAACTGGTTGAGACCCGGACGGTCACGATTCCAGCCCTGCTCGACATCGCTCCGCCCGGGGTCCTTGACCCCTCGGCCACCCTCTACAATACAACCATGTACGCTATGGCGGCCCTGCTGGCCGTAGGGCTTCTTGCCAACCTGCTCGTCCGTCCTGTCCACGCCAGACATTATGTGCGCTGATTCCATCCTCCGATGAAAAGCATGGCCCGCCGCCCTCTTGCAGCCTGTCAGGGCTCAAGGGATGAGCGTGGGGTAAGCGTGAGCAAGCCGGCTCATTTCGTCTGTTCCTTGTACGCGCCGACAAAATCCTCGAGGCTGAGCGTTACATTGACCTTGAGGTCTTCATCAAGCCCTTCAAAGAGAACGCCATCCTTGCCCCGGACGCTGTACAACACGACGCCCCCGCCGTCGCCGGCCCCTTCCCGGTGCGGCTCACCCGGTGGGCTTGAAGTGTAGCTGCCCACCGGGCGAATCTCCCTGAGCGAACCGTCAGGCTCATACAGCCGGTGCTCGCCCTGCACGACGAAGGTGTTGGTGAGGGCCAGGTGTCTATGCAGAAAGATTTGCCGGTGGGGCGGGAATTTGAGAATGAAATCGACAATGAGCTTTTCGGTATCAACATCAAGCATGGCAAACACAAAATGCTCGAAATCTCCCAAGGTGTACCACCGCATATTGCGGTCATCAAAGGGATACAGCAGTGTCTCGGCAGCAGGAACGCTTGTCATGGATCATCCCCTCTTTCCGGGTTCGTGGCTCGGGTGAAAACCGTCACGTCCTGTTGACTACACCAGGCCGGCAGCCTTGTCAAAAGAGAGCGGATTCCTGTATTGTACACAGATAAAGATGAGTACGGCCACGACAGGGGTCTGCGCATTGCCTGTTGCTGTGGTGAAGGAGATTTTTCCCTGCCCCGACGGTTGGACGGCCAGCAGGCCACGCATGAGCCGGCGGTGTTTGCAGAGCAAACGCTGATGCTCGGCGGAAAGGACACGGCGTGAAAGTCAAAGACCTGATGCAGACCGACCTCGTCACCCTCCGAACCAACGATACGCTCGACGTTGCCGAAGACATCATGGGCATGGGCCGCTTTCGGCATCTGCCGGTTGTCCACGCCGATATGCGGCTGGTCGGCATGGTCTCACAGCGGGACCTGCTGCGGGCCTCGGTCTCGTCATTTTTGAAGATGTCGGCCCATAAGCGACAGCAGTGGCTCGGCACGATCGCGGTCCGGGAGGTCATGTCCAAGCGCGTGGTGGCAGTCGAAGCGGAAACGGATATTGCAGAGGCCCTGCACCTGCTGCTGAGCGAAAAGTTTGGCTGTCTGCCGGTTGTTGAGCACAAGAAACTGGTCGGCATTCTGACCGACACCGACCTCCTGGCATACCTGCAAAGCCTGCTGCCGGCGGGTCAGGCCGACCAAGAGCCGGCCGACTAGAAAGGGACCGCCACACCAACACCAATGGATAAACGCACAGACACCTCTTCCCCTCTTGAAGACTTGGCCACCGCCTACCGGACCCTGTTTTTCGATCTGCCGCTGGCAGAAGCCCGCCTGTGGCTGGGCGTTGGGAGTCAGCAGGAAGTCCTGGATGCAGTCTGGACCGAATATGACGCCCTGAGCCATCTGGCCGCGGGCGCTCTGGGCCAGGATGCCCTGTGGTCGGCTGCCCCGGAGTCCGGGCCGGTGGACAAAAAAGATCCGCGCTAGATGTCGGCCGGCCTACTGGTGCAGGGCCAACACCGGGCAGCCGGCCTCGCGCATCATCTTTTCGGTGAGGCTGCGCAGCAGCAGGTGGAACATACCACTCAGCCCGTGGGTTGCCATCACCAACAGGTCCGCCCCGATAGACTTCTCCGTTTCGATGATGGTCCGCCCCGGATCATCGCTCACATGCAGTTCGGTCCGGGTCTGGACCCCAGCCAGATAGGTCCGGGCCAATTCGTCGAGCTTTTGCTGGGCGATTTTTTCGGCATACACATGGTCGGCCGGTGCCTCGGGACTCGCGCGGTACACGTCCCGCAGCAGCAAATCGCTGTCCGCCGCCGGGACAACATGCAAGGGATAGACGGTTGCCGCGTACTGCTCGGCAATCTGCCGGGCATGGCTCAGGGCTGTGCCTGACTGCTCGGTAATATCGACCGGCACCAGAATTTTCTCAAAGGACCGGGGCTCGGACAGACGCTCGCCGTGCCGGGAGATAAAGACCGGGCCGCTGGTTTCCCGGACCACCTTCTCGGCCACGCTGCCCAGAATCAGGTGGGCCAGGCCCGTCCTGCCGTGGGTCGCCATCACCACCAAGTCCGCGGCGGTGTCCTTCTGGGCCTCAAGGATACCGGCCGCGGGGTCGCTGTTGAGACGGGTCAGGATTTCATACTGGGTGTCCTTCAGGTGTTCTTGGGCCAGGGTGTGCAGTTTTTCACGGGAGATTTTCTCTGCCCAGTCCGGGTCGGCCCCACCGCCCTTCTCAGGCTCATACACCCGCCGTAAGAGGTGGAATTCGTCGGTCGGGACAATGTGGAGCAAAGAGACGCTGCCGTTGTTCTGCCGGGCAAAATGGCGGGCGTACTCGAGCGCCTCTTGCGAGGTTTCATCAAAATAGACCGGACTCAGGATTTTGCGAAATACTTCGGGCATAGGGATGTCCTCCTTCGCGTATGCGCCGGTGCCTCTGCTGGAAAAAAGGGAACAGATATGTTACTCATATAAAGGGCAGTGTGCGCCAAAAGTCAATCTGGGCGATGCCAGAAGCGCGCTGGGCGATAGACCGGCTGCCCGACCGCTGTGACACGAAGGAGGTTGGTATGAAAACGGTCAGGGAGATCATGAAGACTGAGGTGACGACCTTGGGTCGCAACGATAGCTTGCAGCTCGCTCAGGACATTATGACCCTGGGCCGCGTACGTCATTTCCCGGTCCTTGAGGATGGCGAGTTGGCAGGGGTGATGAGCCAGCGCGACTTGTATAAGGCCTCGCTGGGGTCGGTCATGAAGTATGGCGAGAAGGCCCAACGGGAGTTCCTGGACACCATCGCGGTCAAAGAAGTTATGAACTATCCCCCTGTTACGATTGCTCCCCAGGCCTCGGTCCAGGAAGCCGCCCGGCTGATGCTGAAGGAGAAAATTGGCTGTCTGCCGGTCCTCGACAAGGATGAACTCGTCGGGATTGTGACCGAGACCGACATGCTGCAACTGGTGACGGAGATGGACTAGGCACGGCTGAGCCGCCAAGGAGGAAGAGCAATGGACGAAAAAGATCGACTCGGCCAATTCCTGGACAAAAAAGAGCGCGCCGAGGAGAACCGGTTTTTTGCCGAGCGCGACCGGGAGCTGCTTGAACAGCTCAGACAAAAAAAGGCCGACGAAGAGGAGCAACTCTTTCGTGAACGTGTCCATCTGCGTTGTCCGCGGTGTGGGGCGCGGCTCGGACAGCGGGAAGTCCACGAGGTCACGATTGACGAGTGTCCGGAGTGTCAGGGCATCTGGCTCGATAAGGGTGAGCTGGAAGCGCTGTCCAAACATCGGGGCGGTGAGTGGAGCGGGCAATTCATACAACGCCTCACCGGCCTGTTGTCCCCTCCGAAGTGACTGTCACACCAGAAAGGCATTCGTGATGAAAATCAACTCCATTCTCGTGCCGACCGATTTCTCCGGGTATTCGGACCGGGCTTTTGCCTGGGCGCTCGAGTTGGCCGACAAGTGGCAGGCCAGGCTTGAACTGCTGCACGTCGTCCCCACCCCGACCTACCCGCCGATGATGATCGGGGAGGGCGGGTTTAATCCGGCCGACTATGAGAGCAGCCTGAAGGATGAGGCTGGGAAGCAGATCGCGGCACTGGCCGACCGGGCTGACAAGCCGGGGGGCGCGATCAAGACCACGGTCGTGCTTGGCTCACCGTTTCACGATATCTGTACCATCGCCGAACAGGCCAAGAGCACCCTGATTGTGATGGGCTCACATGGCAGGACAGGCCTGAGCCATGTCCTGCTCGGCAGTGTGGCTGAGCGGGTGGTCCGTCACGCCCCGTGCCCGGTCTTGGTCGTGGGCAAAGAGGCGCAGGCGTAGCCGCCGGGCCGGGGCCGCCGCCTCGGCTTTCACGCGCAGCATTTTCGTGGCGGAAGTTCGAGAGCGTGTGCGGCTAGGGCGTGTCGCTTGAGACGGGTCGGGGCCGCCGGTCTGGCTCGCCTGCCGGAGCTTGGCCAAACGACCCGCTGCCCGAATCCAGGAACGCCTGCTCGTCTGGTGTGGACCGGCGTCCGAGGATGACATTGCGGTGCGGAAAGCGGCCGAAACGCTGAATGATGGTCAGGTGTTTGCGGGCGAAGCCGAGCCATGAGTTGAGAAACGCGCGCCAGTCGGGCGGGGCTTGGGCCAGGAGGGCCTGGCAGCGTCGGACCGACTCTTCCTGGAGGGCGATATCCTCGGCGTGCTGGAGCGGCATGAGGAAGAAGGCTTGCTCGGCGGGTGTGAGCTGGGCCAGATAATTTTTTTCCAGACCATGCTGACAGACACGCTGGGCCGGCGGGTCTGTGCCAAACGCCGCGGGTGTACCCCGAAACAGGTTGCGCGGCAGCTGATCCAGGGTGATGACAAGGGCCAGGCAGGAGCGGGCCGCGGTCTGCCAGCCGTCCAGCCCGCGGCTGCCGGCTTGGGCGTACAGCCCGGAGAACCGGCCCCGAATCTGGTCGTCAACATCCGGGTTCGCCTCGAACCAGAAGGAGTAGCGCTTGTTGGCCGCCGGCGGGTCTGTGGCGGCATCGGCAAACCAGAATGTCAGCAGTTGGTCTGGACCCATAGGCCACACTCTCGTGTTTTTGTGGGGAGCAGGCTAGCATGGCTGCTCCCTGGGGGCGAGGGGAGGGTGGGCCGGACAGGCCGGCTCAGGCGGGCCGCTTGAGCTACCGGCCGGAACCTTATACATGACTCGTTCCTGACGGGCCGAAGGGAGGGACATGCGCTGCGCTCGGTGTGGGTTTGATGCGTCCGATCTGTGGGAGGTGCTGCCGGTCGTGATCGCCCGTCTCCGGCAGGAAGGGCGGTGCAGCTACCACGCTCTGAAACGTGGTCTGGGCTGCGATGAGGCGCTGCTGGAGGATGTGCGTACTGAGCTGGTCTTCAAGCGGCTGGCGACAGACGAAGACGGGAAAGGCCTGGTCTGGACCGGGCAGGACCGGCCCGTGGCTGAGCCGCCCGCTCCCCGGCCCGCCCCAGCCGGCCCGCCTGACGGGAACGGCTCGCCGCCGTCCGTCCCTCCGGCCCAGGAAACCCCAAGCGGCCCCGCGGCAGATGAGCCCGACCCGAGCCAAGACGCCACGCCTGGAGCCGGACAGGACCAGCATCCGCCGGTTCTGTTTGGCCGCGATGTGGAAGTCGGCCTGTGTGAACTCCGTCGGGAGCAGAGCAAGGAGGGCTTTGGCCAAGTCGTCCTGGTGAGTGGCGCGGCAGGGATTGGGAAATCCCGGCTGGTGGACTGGCTCTCTCACGTCGCGCGGCAAGACGGGGCGCGGTGTCTCAGCTTTCACTGCCAGTCCGACCGCCAGTTGTCCGCGCTGCGGCCTGTTGTTGACCATTTACAGCATCGCCTGGAGTGGCAGACGACCGACAAACGGCTTGATCGGCTGGAGACCTTCTTGCGGACGCATGATCTGGCGGCGGATGAGATGCTGCCGATCTTTGCCCGTCTGCTGTCGGTCCCGCTTGACGACCGCGGCGGACCGCAGCCGGTGTCTCCGCACCTGGACCGTCGGGGCGTGTACGCCGGGCTGACCGCCTGGTTGCTCCACGAAGCCCAACACTCCCCCGTCTTTCTGTGCTGGGAGGACCTGCACTGGGCCGACCCGTCTACCCTGGAGCTTCTCGGCCGGCTGATCGAGCAGACGCCCCAACTCCGAATGCTCACCGTTTGCACCTTTCGACCGGAGTTTGTCGTGCCCTGGTCAAACCGTTCCTCCCTGACTCCGCTCTCGCTTGACCCCCTGGAAGCGCCGGCCACCGAGGCGCTGGTCAGGCGTCTGGCCGACGGGACGGCCCTCCCTGACGAGTTGCTCCACGCCATTACCACCACCAGTGCCGGCCTTCCGCTGTTTGCCGAAGCGCTTACCGCACTCGCTCTTGACTCAGCCCTGCCCACGGGCGACGGCCTCCACGCTCCACCCGCCGAACTGCTGCCGACGACCTTGGCCGAGGCGCTGGCGGCCCGGCTGGAGAAGCTGTCCCAGGCCCGGGAGGTCGTCCAACTTGGGGCGGTGCTCGGTCCCGCCTTTTCATATGAAACGTTGCGGCACTTGTTGTCTACGGACGAGAGCTGCCTCCAGGAGCGATGCACCCAGTTAGTCCGCTCCGGGCTGCTTGTCCAGCACGGCCCGGTTCCTCAGGCGCACTATCGTTTTGCCCATGACGCGATCCACCAGGCCGCCTACACGTCCATACCACCCACCACACGCCGGAAATATCACCACGGCTACGCAACCTTCCTGACCCAGCGCTGCTCCGGGCTTGCCCAGACCCAACCCGAGTGGGTGGCGCGTCACTATGCCAGGGCCGAGACGATCAAACCGGCCCTGGCCTATTGGCTCCAGGCCGGACAACGGGCCTACCACCAAGCGGCCTACCGCGAGGCGGCCGGGCAGCTTCGGCACGGCTTGGCCGCGCTGCCGAAGCTGCCCGATGCCGCGGCGCGCGACCAGCTCGAGTTTGCGTTCCAGGCGTGGCTGGGCCGGGTGTTGGCGGCCGAACACAGCTTGAGCACGCCTGAGGTCGAGCAGGCGTATGGACGGGCGCACGAGTTGTCCTCACGCTTGGCGGATGACCGCAGGCTCTCTCCCCTGCTGTATAGCGTCGGCCAGTTTTATGCGGCTCGGGCCGAGTACCGGACCGCGCGTGAGGTGGCCCAACGACAGCTCAGCCTGGCCGAACAGGCCGGAGAACGCGCTCTGCGTCTGAGCGCGCAGGTCGGCCTCGGAATGGTGTGTTTGTGGCTGGGCGAGTACACGGCAGCGCGTGAGCATTTTGAGCAGTCGATCGCCCTCTACCAGGCCAACAAACACCGCAGCCTGGCGCTTCGCTACGGGACCAACCCGAAAACGACGGCCTGTTCTGTGGCGGCCTGGACTGTCTGGTATCTCGGCTACCCCGAGCAGGCGCTGAGCCTCAACGAACAGGCCCAGCGTATGGCCCACGAGGCGACTTCTCCGCTTGAGTTGGTCTGGGCGGTCCTGTGCTCGGCTTGGCTCCACCAGCACCGCGGGGAGTGGCAGCTGGTCCACGAGCAGGCCAGCCGGGGGCTGAGCCTGGCCACCGAACACGGCCTGTCTTTCCCGTCTGCCGTGGCCACTGTCCTCCAGGGCTGGGCGCTGGCCAGGCAAGGACAGGCCGAAGATGGCGTTAAGCAGAGCCACCGGGGGCTGACCCGCGCCCAGAAGAGCGGGGTTGGCTGGGGCAGACCCTATTTGCTCGGCCTGCTGGCCGACGCCTGCGGCCTGGCCGGCCGGACTGAGGAGGGCGTGCGCGTCCTGGGCGACGCGCTGGGCATCATTCGGAGCACAGACGAACGCTTCTGCGAACCCGAGCTGTACCGGCTGCGGGGCGAGTTGCTGCTGGCCGGGGAGAACGGGGGACCTCACGCCGCCTCTTCAGAGGCCGAAGACTGTTTGTTGCTGGCCATGAAAATTGCCCGCCGTCAGAGCGCAAAGTCCTGGGAATTGCGCGCCGCCCTCAGCCTCAGCCGTCTGTGGCAGCGACAGGGCAAGATGCAACAGGCCCAACAGGCTCTCGCCTCGGTGTACGGCTGGTTCAGCGAAGGGCTTGACACCCCAGACGCCCAAGACGCCAGAGCAGTCCTGGCGAGCCTGGGCTGAGGGGCGGCCCGCCCGCGTATACTCCCAGCCCACGGAATCTGCTAGGCTCCGGGAGCAAGTCGGCAAGACCGGCGCGTACAGGAGGAGAGCGTATGAAACTGGTCACATTCACCCACGTTGGCGCAACCCGTATCGGTGTCCTGGAGAACGGGGCAGTGATAGACCTGTCGGCCGCGGCCCCCGAGCTCCCGCGCGAAATGTGCGCCTTGCTTGAGGCCGGCAGCCCGGCCCTGGCCGCGGCCCAGCAGGCCACCCACACGGGCGCGGGCCGCCTTGGGCTGGACGAGCTCAAAATTGAAGCGCCCATCCTGCGTCCGCCCAAGATTCTGGCCGTTGGCCTGAACTATACAGATCACATTGCCGAGGCCGGCATGAAAACGCCCACAGTGCCGATGATCTTCAACAAGCAGTCAACCGCAGTTACCGGCCCGAGCGACCCGATCCATATTCCGCGTGCCTCAGACCAGGTGGACTATGAGTGTGAGCTGGCGGTCGTCATCGGCCGCTTCTGCCGCCATGTGCCCAAAAGCCGGGCGGCTGAGGTGATTGCCGGCTATACGATTGCCAACGATGTCAGCGTCCGTGACTGGCAGTTGCGGGTACCGACCTTCACAATGGGCAAGTCCTGGGACACCCACTGCCCGCTCGGACCGTGTATTGTCACCGCGGATGAGATAGGCGACCCCCACGGCCTGGCTATCAAGACCTGGGTCAACGGCGAGTTGCGCCAGGACTCCAACACGCGCGAGTTGCTGTTCGACTGCTTTGCGCTGGTTGAGCACCTGTCAACCGTGTTCACCCTGGAGCCGGGCGACGTAATTTCAACCGGCACGCCGAGCGGGGTCGGCTTTGCCATGAAGCCCCCCCGGATGCTGCGGCCGGGCGATACGGTCAGGATTACGATTGACAAAATCGGCCAGCTTGAAAACCCGGTCATTCCGGAGCCGGAAGGCACGCCGCGCATCTGAGCCGGCCACCCACAAGGAGGACCCCATGAGCACCCGCACAAGTACCCGCATGAGCACCCGACCGGGCACCCCGCGTGTCCCGCCCCTGGAACAAGACCACTGGGACGAACAGGTCCAGGAGATTTTCCGGCCAATGGTCGGCACCGGCACGGTGTATAACATCTTCAAGACCATGGCCCACCATCCGGACCTGTTCCGCCGCTGGCTGGTGTTTGCCAACCATGTGCTGTTCAAATCGACCGTTCCGGCCCGCGAACGCGAGCTGGTCATCCTGCGCATCGGCTATCTGTGTCGGGCCAATTATGAGTGGACCCAGCATGTCAAGATCGGCCTTGATGCCGGCATGAGCAAAGACGAGGTGCGCCGCATTGCCCAAGGCCCGGACGCCCCGGGCTGGAGCGAGCGCGACCGGCTGTTGCTCACAGCCACCGACGAACTCCACGCCGACGCCTGCATCAGCGACGCCACTTGGCAGGGCTTGAGTGCCCACTACACCACCCGGCAGTTGATGGACATCGTGTTTGCCATCGGCCAGTACAACCTGGTCTCAATGGCCCTCAACACCCTCGGCGTCCAGCTTGACCCCGAGCTGGATACCGCGTTGAGTTTGGAAAATGTGTGATGGATAGCGTCTCAGGTATGCGCCGGATAGCCGCGCGCCTGCCGGACGCCCTCGTTGAAGCCCTGGACATGGCCGCCACCGAGTTGAACCGCAGCCGTGCGGCCGTCGTTCGCCAGGCGGTTGAACGATACCTGGAGGACTTTGACGACCTGACGGTAGCCCTGCAAGGGCTCCGCGACCCCTCAGACCTGGTATTATACTGGGATACGGTCCGGCATGAGCTCGTTGCTACGGACTAAGGAATGCCCAATGCGACAAATGTCTACCCTGAACACACTGCAATTATTCGATGAAAACTTCTGGAAATCCGCTACCCCGGAAGCCGTTAAGGCAGTGCTGGCCAGCGGAGCGGACGTAAACGCCCAAGATCAGGACGGCAGGACCCCCCTGCATAGTGCGGCGAGGCACAGTGAAACCCCGGCCGTCATAACGGTCTTGCTCGAAGCGGGGGCGGACATAAACGCCCAAGATCAGGGCGGCAGGACTCCCCTGCATGATGCGGCGAGGCACAGTGAGACCCCGTCCGTCATAACGGTCTTGCTTGAAGCGGGGGCGGACATCCACGCCCGAACGGAGGTCGGCGAGACCCCCCTGCATGATGCGGCGAGGCACAGTGAAACCCCGTCCGTCATAACGGTCTTGCTTGAAGCGGGGGCGGACATCCACGCCCGAACGGAGGTCGGCGAGACCCCCCTGCATGATGCGGCGAGGCACAGTGAAACCCCGTCCGTCATAACGGTCTTGCTTGAAGCGGGGGCGGACATCCACGCCCGAACGGAGGCCGGCAGGACCCCCCTGCATGATGCGGCAAGGTCCAGCAAGACCCTGGTCGTGGTAACGGCCTTGCTTGAAGGCGGGGCGGACGTAAACGCCCGAACGGAGGCCGGCGAGACCCCCCTGCATTTTGCGGCGGAGGACAGCAAGACCCCGGCCGTGGTAACGGCCTTGCTTGAAGGCGGGGCGGATATACACGCCCGAGCTAGTTGGCTCGGCAGGACTCCCCTGCATGATGCGGCAATGTCCAGCAAGACCCTGGCCGCCGTAGTAACGGCCTTGCTTGAAGGCGGGGCGGATATACACGCCCGAGCTAGTTGGCTCGGCAGGACTCCCCTGCATGTTGCGGCGGCGTCCAGTGAGACCCCGGTCGTGGTAACGGCCTTGCTTGAAGGCGGGGCGGACGTAAACGCCCGAACGGAGACCGGCAGGACTCCCCTGCATGTTGCGGCGGCGTCCAGTGAGACCCCGGTCGTGGTAACGGCCTTGCTTGAAGGCGGGGCGGACGTAAACGCCCGAACGGAGACCGGCAGGACTCCCCTGCATGATGCGGCGGCGTCCAGTGAGACCCCGGCCGTGGTAACGGTCTTGCTTGAAGGCGGGGCGGACGTAAACGCCCAAAATGAGGCCGGCAGGACCCCCCTGCATCTTGCGGCGATGTCCAGCAAGCCCCCGGTCGTAGTAACGGCTTTGCTTGAAGGCGGGGCGGACGTAAACGCCCAAGCTGAGGACGGCGAGACCCCCCTGCATCTTGCGGCGAGGTACAGTGAGACCCCGGCTGTGGTAGCGGTCTTGCTTGAAGCGGGGGCGGACGTAAACGCCCGAACGGAGGCCGGCGAGACCCCTCTGCATTATGCGGCGAGGTCCAGCAAGCCCCCGGCTGTGGTAACGGTTTTGCTCGAAGCGGGGGCGGACATAAACGCCCAAGGTAAGGGCGGCAGGACCCCCCTGCATGATGCGGCAAGGTCCAGCAAGCCCCTGGCCGTGGTAACGGCCTTGCTTGAAGGCGGGGCGGACGTAAACGCCCGAACGGAGGCCGGCGAGACCCCCCTGCATGGTGCGGCGATGCACAGTGAAACCCCGTCCGTCATAACGGTCTTGCTTGAAGCGGGGGCGGACATCCACGCCCGATCGGAGGGCGGCGAGACCCCCCTGCATGTTGCGGCGGCGTTCAGCAAGACTCCGGCCGTGGTAGCGGTCTTGCTCGAAGCGGGGGCGGATATCCACGCCCAAGATCAGGACGGCAGGACCCCCTTGCATTATGCGGCGATGTCCAGCAAGACCCTGGTCGTGGTAACGGCCTTGCTTGAAGCGGGGGCGGACATAAGCGCCCAAAGTCAGGCCGGCAGAACTCCCCTGCATGATGCTGCGGCGTTCAGCAAGACTCCGGTCGTGGTGACGGTCTTGCTTGAAGCGGGGGCGGACATAAGCGCCCAAAGTCAGGACGGCGGAACTCCCCTGCATGATGCTGCGGCGTCCAGCACGACCCCGGCTGTGGTGACGGTCTTGCTTGAAGCGGGGGCGGACATAAGCGCCCAAAGTCAGGCCGGCAGAACTCCCCTGCATGATGCTGCGGCGTCCAGCACGACCCCGGCTGTGGTGACGGTCTTGCTTGAAGCGGGGGCGGACATGAGCGCCCGAGATCAGTACGATCTTACCCCCTTGTATCTTGCTGCGGCGTCCAGCAATCTCCCGGCTGTGGTAACGGTCTTGCTTGAAGCGGGGGCGGACATAAAGGCCCGAACTAAGTCCGGCCGGACCCCCCTGCATTATGCGGCGAGGTTCAGCAATCTCCCGGCTGTGGTAACGGTCTTGCTTGAAGCGGGGGCGGACATAAGCGCCCGAGATGAGGCCGGCTTTACCCCCCTGCATTTTGCAGCAAGGTCCAGCAAGACTCCGGCCGTAGTAACGGCCTTGCTTGAAGGCGGGGCAGACCCGACAGCCAAGACCGTATCTGGTCAGACTCCTTTTGACTTGATCCAGAAGAATTACAAGCTGAGAGGCACAGAGGTGTATCGGTGGCTTGAAGACGCATCCCGCGGCAGGACCCCCCTGCATCTTGCGGTGGAATCCAACAAGCCCCCGGCCGTGGTAACGGCCTTTCTTGAAGGCGGGGCGGATGTAAACGCCCAAGATCAGGCCGGCAGGACCCCCCTGCATGTTGCGGTGGAGTCCAGCAAGCCCCTGGTCGTGGTAACGGTCTTGCTTGAAGGCGGGGCGGACGTAAACGCCCGAGCTGGTTGGCTCGGCAGGACCCCCCTACATCTTGCGGCGAGGCACAGTGAGACCCCGGCTGTGGTAGCGGTCTTGCTTGAAGGCGGGGCGGACATCCACGCCCAAGATCAGGCCGGCAGAACTCCCCTGCATGATGCTGCGGCGTCCAGCACGACCCCGGCTGTGGTAACGGTTTTGCTCGAAGCGGGGGCGGACATAAACGCCCAAGGTAAGGGCGGCAGGACCCCCCTGCATGATGCGGCAAGGTACAGCAAGACCCTGGTCGTGGTAACGGTCTTGCTTGAAGGCGGGGCGGACGTA
The DNA here is from genome assembly GCA_965200965.1 of uncultured Binatia bacterium (SeqCode). Taxonomy (GTDB): domain Bacteria; phylum Desulfobacterota; class Binatia; order Bin18; family Bin18; genus JAAXHF01. The sequence goes on along the minus strand of OZ241744.1, from coordinate 1,055,890 downwards.
AACGCCCAAGATCAGGCCGGCAGGACCCCCCTGCATTTTGCGGCAAGGTCCAGCAAGCCCCCGGGCGTAGTAACGGCCTTGCTTGAAGGCGGGGCGGACATAAGCACCCAAGATCAGGGCGGCAGGACTCCCCTGCATGATGCGGCAATGTACAGTGAGACCCCGGTCGTGGTAACGGTCTTGCTTGAAGGCGGGGCGGACATAAACGCCCAAGATCAGGGCGGCAGGACTCCCCTGCATTATGCGGCGAGGCACAGTGAAACCCCGTCCGTCATAACGGTCTTGCTTGAAGCGGGGGCGGACATCCACGCCCGAACGGAGGCCGGCAGGACCCCCCTGCATGATGCGGCAAGGTCCAGCAAGACCCCGGCCGTGGTAACGGCCTTGCTTGAAGGCGGAGCGGACGTAAACGCCCGAACGGAGGCCGGCGAGACCCCCCTGCATGTTGCGGCGGAGGACAGCAAGACCCTGGCCGTGGTGACGGCCTTGCTTGAAGGCGGGGCGGACATCCACGCCCGAACGGAGGACGGCAGGACCCCCCTGCATGTTGCGGCGAGGCACAGTGAGACCCCGGCTGTGGTAGCGGTCTTGCTTGAAGGCGGGGCGGACATCCACGCCCGAACGGAGGCCGGCGAGACCCCCCTGCATTATGCGGCGAGGTACAGTGAGACCCCGGTCGTGGTAACGGTCTTGCTTGAAGGCGGGGCGGACGTAAACGCCCAAGCTGAGGACGGCAGGACCCCCCTACATCTTGCGGCGAGGCACAGTAAGACCCCGGCTGTGGTAGCGGTCTTGCTTGAAGCGGGGGCGGACGTAAACGCCCGAACGGAGGCCAGCGAGACCCCCCTGCATGATGCGGCGGCGTCCAGTGAGACCCTGGCCGTGGTAACGGCCTTGCTTGAAGGCGGGGCAGACCCGACAGCCAAGACCGCATCTGGTCAGACTCCTTCTGACTTGATCCAGAAGAATGACAAGCTGAAAGGCACAGATGTGTATCGGCAGCTTCAAGACGCACACCATAATAAATGACCGCGCTCCCGCCACAAATTCCCCACCTCCAGGGAAATTATCGGATTACGCTTCGCAATCCGACCTGCATGTGATAACGCAGTGTGGCCACCGGGCCGGGCAAGTCGAGCGGATAGTGCCTCGCTTCCCAAGCCTCAACGAGACTCGTCAGGACCTCAAGGCGGTCGCCGTCCGGCGTATTGTGCTCTGCCGTCATCAGCCCCTCTATCTCCTGCAACGCCCGCCGGTAGTCCCGTTTGGTCTTGAGCGGAGTAATTGCCATAGCCTCACCCCCAATGCCTCCTTGCTTGCCCCTGTCGCCACACAGCCGTCAATGTCCGGTGAGTACGCCGAGTAGCCGCTGTCCGTCTTCTCAACCACCATGACATATTTCATCACTGGCCTACAGATTTCCGACTTCCATCTCCAACACCTCCCCGTACTTCCGAATCGCCCGCTCGCGCAGGGCCGGCAGGTGGCCGGTTGGAAACAGGCCCTTAGTGCCCTCGTACTCGCGCAGAATCTGGCGGGCGACGGTGATCTTGTGAACCTCGGTCGGGCCGTCGGCCAGGCCCATGACAAACGACTCGGTGATCTGCCTGGAGAAGGGCATTTCGTTGGATACGCCGAGCGAGCCGTGCAGGTGCAGAGCGCGGTAGGCCACATCGTGGAAGACCTTGGGCATGACGGCCTTGATGGCGGCAATGTCTTTGCGCACCTTGCGGTAGTCTTTGTACTTGTCAATCCGCCAGGCGGTCCGCAGTACAAACAGCCGGAACTGCTCAATCTCCATCCATGAGTCGGCGATCTTCTCCTGCACCATCTGCTTGGTGGCCAGGATTTCGCCCTGGGTCTCCCGCGACAGGACCCGCTCGCACATCATGTCAAACGATTTCCTGATCTGGCCGATGGTCCGCATGGCGTGGTGGATGCGGCCACCGCCCAAGCGGGTCTGAGCGACCTCAAAGCCCTGGCCGGGGCCGCCCAGCATATTTTCGGCCGGCACGCGCACATGGTCGTAGTGGATGTAGGCGTGGTCGCCTTCGCCCTCGACCTCATCGGCCAGGCCGACATTGCGCTTGATGTGAATGCCGGGGGTGTCGGCCGGCACGATGAACATGGACATCCGCTGGTAGGGCGGGGCGTCCGGGTCGGTTACAACCATGACGATCAGAAACGTGGCCCAGCGGGCGTTGGACGAAAACCACTTCTCGCCGTTGATGACCCAGAAATCGCCGTCCCGCTCGGCCCTGCACCGGAACATCTTGGGGTCGGCCCCGGCGTGCGGCTCGGTCATGGAAAAGCACGACACCATCTCGCCGTTGAGCAGCGGTTTCAGGTATCGCTCCTTGTGCTCCGGGCTGCCGTAGTGGGCCAGGATTTCGCTGTTGCCGGTGTCCGGGGCCTGACAGCCAAAGACAATCGGTGCAAAGCGTGAACGGCCCAGGATTTCGTTCATCAGGCCCAGCTTGAGCTGCCCATAGCCCTTGCCGCCCAGCTCCGGCCCCAGATGGCAGGCCCACAGGCCGCGGCGTTTGACCTCGGCCTGGAGGCTGGGCACGATTTTCTGGTGGCGCGGGTTGTGGATGTCATACGGGTTGCCCAGCACATGGTCGAGGGGCTCGACTTCCTCAGCCACAAAGCGGTCTATCCAGTCAAGTTCGGTCTGAAACTCCGGCTCTGTCTCAAAATCCCAAGCCATACGACAATCCTCCTGTGCGGCATATAGCAGAGCGGGATATTTTTTGCACCCGCGGGCGCTTTTGGCGGCCCGATTTCTTCCCTTTGCGTCGCCGATCTGCTAGGCTGCTGCCTGGACAATCGCCGTGATGGGAAGCGTCCGGTCGCACCGTCCTGAGCCAACACAGGACGGCCGGGGAGACCGGCGCGGGATGGGATGTGGAGAGGAGGAGGACATGGAGGATAACCATGCCAGGCGAGGGCTCGGTCTCAACCTGAATATCTGCGGGCTGCAACAGTCTGCCACACTGGCTATCAACGAGCGCAGCACGGCGCTGCGTGCCGCCGGGCGGCATATCTATAACATGGGCCTCGGCCAGTCGCCGTTTCCGGTGCCGACCGAGGTGGTGGACGCCCTGATGCTGCACGCCAGCGAAAAAGACTATCTGCCGGTCCGGGGTTTGCCGGCGCTGCGTGAGGCAGTGGCCGAGTTTCACCGCCAGAAAGACCGGCTTGACGCCCAGGCCGAGTATGTGCTGATCGGGCCTGGCTCTAAGGAGCTGATGTTTCTGTTGCAGCTGAGCTTTGACGGCGAGTTGCTCGTACCGTCGCCGGCCTGGGTGTCGTATGTGCCACAGGCCCGGATCATCGGCCGCCAGGTCCGGCTGGTGCCGACCCGGTTTGCCGACAACTGGCGGGTGACGCCGCGGCAGCTGTCCGCGCTCTGTCAGCACGACGCCGCGCTGCCGCGGCTGCTGGTGCTGAATTATCCGGGCAACCCCGAGGGGGGCAGCTATAGCGCGGACGAGCTGCAAGAACTCGCCGCGGTGGCCCGTCGCTTTGGCGTCATCCTGCTGTCCGACGAAATCTACGGGCAGCTGCACCACCAGGGCCGGCACGTCTCGGTGGCCCGCTTTTATCCCGAGGGGACGATTGTCAGCTCGGGCCTGTCAAAGTGGTGCGGAGCCGGCGGCTGGCGGCTGGGGACCTTCACCTTTCCGCCCGAACTGTCCTGGCTCATGGAGGCGATGGTGGCGGTTGCCAGTGAGACCTACACCTCGGTCAGCGCGCCGATTCAGTTTGCCGCGGTGCGGGCCTTCAAGGACGGTCTGGCCATTGAGCGCTACCTGTGGCATGTGCGACGGATTCTGGCCGGGCTCGGCCAGCGCTGCGCCGCCATCCTGGCCCGGGCCGGGGTGCGGATACACCAGCCGGTCGGGGCGTTTTACCTGTTTCCAGATTTTTCGCCCCTGGCCAAGTGCCTGGCCCGGCGCGATATCCGGGACAGCAGCACCTTGTGCGAGCGCCTGCTCCGGGACACCGGGGTGGCGGCCCTGCCCGGGGTCTCGTTTCAGCGACCGGCCCAGGAACTGACGGCCCGGCTGGCCTATGTGGACTTTGACGGGGCCAAAGCCCTGTCGGCCAGCGAGACGATTCCGCTCGACCGGCCCTTACCCGACGATTTTTTCGGCCGCTGGTGCGGTGATGTGCTTGAGGCGACCCGGCGCACTGCCGAGTGGGTGGCGACGCCGGCCCGGCAGCGGATCGCCGCCTGAGCGCGGCAAAAAGCGGGGGAGAAGGGGCGGCTGCCCGCCTCACACCCCGAGCGGCGGCAGCCAGCGCAGTTCCTGAAAGCGCCGAATCCACTTGCGGAACATATCCTCGGTGTCCATGCACTCGTGGAAGCCGGCTTGGCGCAGCTTGATTGTGCTGACCAGCATGGGCGGCGGCGCTTGCTGTCTGCCGCAGGCCAGGCAGAAGTCAGCCAGGGCTGCGGACTCACCAACAAACTCCCGCACATCTGGTGGGGCGGTGAGATTGTATTTTTTCACAATCGCCGCCCACTCGTCCTGGCGTCTGGGCAGTTCTTCGACCATCGAACACGGCTGGGGCGGGCCAACCTCCATGCCAAACGCCTCGGCCAGCACCGGCCACACGTTCTGCCACACATACACATCGCCGTTGGTGATGTTGAAAATTTCGTTATGGCTGGCGTCGGCCCTGGCCGCCCACTCCAGCGCGTGGGCCAGGACATCAACGTCAATCGCCTCAAACACATAAGGCGCGCCCCCGGGGTAGGACAGGGGTTTGCCCTCCTCTTTGAGCAGGGCCGCATACACCCCGATGGGGGTAATCACGTTCAGATTGCTGCCGATGGCTTCGCCAAAAATGAGCTGCGGGCGCCAGATGGACCAGTGCCAGGCTTTGCCCTGCTGTTTGGCCTTGATGTAGTCTTCGTGCAGCCAGTAGAAGTTGGCGTGCGGGTGGCGCGGCCAGCGCTCCCGGGCCGGGACCGGAAAGGGTTCGATGTGCGCGCCGTAGGCTTTGGTGCCTTGCAGAATGGAGACGTGCCGGAGGTCTGTGGCCACGGCTTCAAGCGGCTCAAACAGGTTGACCAGCATGGCCCGGTTGGTCTGCATCTGGTGCCGGTCACGCCAGCCCTCAATCAGCCCCGGTTTCTCGTTCACCGCGGCATACACCAGGTGTGTCACCTGGCTCATCTGGCCGAAGACCTCGGCGCAGCGGGCGGTGTCGCTCAGGTCAACAGACACAAAACTCAGCCCCTCCTCAGTCTGAGGCGCGCGGCGAGAGACGGCTATCACCTCCCAGTCGGGCAGGCCGGCAAAATGCCGGACCGCGGCAGAGCCGACCAGGCCGGAGGCTCCGGCGACAAGTACAGTATTCCTTGGCATAACCCCTCTCTTTGCGTGCAGTGTGGCGTTCGAGTTGGACGCACTCTAGCCCAGTCGGGCGACCGGTGGCAAGGGCAGAGCTTGAATCCTGCCCGGCCTGGGCGTAGGGTGGCGGGCAGAGGAGGACGAATGCATGGCCTTACATCTGGCAGAGTTGTATTTGAATGTGGACAGTGTAAACCGGGCCAAGGAGATTGTGCAGGCCATAGACGGCCTGCTGGCCGGGAATTTCCCGCCCGGCGTGACCAGAATCGCCGGACCGTGGGCGTCGAATGAAGAACCCAAGCTGATCATGGTGCTCGATATCCAGGATCATACGACAACTGTCGGTCCGTTCCTGCGGGGTATCACCCACGGCCATGTGCTCAGACGGCGTTTTACGCCCATTGCTGAGTGGGAGACGGTCAAGAACGCGATTGCCGAGCTGTAGCCCGGTTACGCAAAAGTCCTGGCCCCAATGTTCCGGGGTGCCGGCGCGTTGGTCGGGAAGGCCCGATGCTTGAACTGGCTCTTGACCGGCTTGATTCGGTCCTTGGCACACTGCTGATTGTGGCCGAAGGCCGGCGTTTGTGCGCACTTGACTACGCCGAGGAGCGGATGACGCTGCTGCTGAAACGCCGCTATGGGAAGTATTGTCTGTCCGAGGCAGCCGACCCAAACGGCTTCAGCAGCCGGCTCCGGGCCTATTTTGACGGCGATATGCGAGCGATTGGGACAATCCCGGTCAGCCTGGGCGGAACCGACTTTCAGCAACAGGTATGGACCGCGCTGCGTGCCATTCCCCCAGGCAGGGTGCTGTCCTATGGACAGCTGGCGGCACAACTCGGCCGGCCTGCTGCCTGCCGGGCGGTCGGCATGAGCAATGCGCTGAATCCGATTGCCATTGTTGTGCCCTGCCACCGCCTGCTGGGTGTCAACGGCAGCCTGACCGGCTACGCCGGAGGATTGGAGCGCAAGCGGTACTTGTTGGGGCACGAGGGGGTTAGCGTTGACCAGCTCAGGACTCGTTGAACCCGGACACCCGACACCCCCCCTGCTTGCCGTCGGCCATCGGACGGCCTTAGTCCCAGGCACCTGAGCCGCTGGAGCTGTAACCGAGTGCCCGGTATACCGCGTCCACGAGGCTCTGGCCGCGCTCGTTGAGCGACGCGCCGGGCCCCATCCGGTTCATGGTGTAGCCGAACGACATGCCGGATTTGGGATCGGCAAAACCAAACGATCCCCCGGCCCCGACATGACCGAAGGCTTCTTCAGAGGTCAAGACGCTGTCCTGTACCCCGACCGGCTCGCCACGGTTGTCCATGGTTTTCATAAAACCCAGGGCAAACCGGGTCGGCATCACCAGCACCGCATCCCGGCCGGTCGCTGAGGACACCCGGCCCATCCGGGCCAGCGTCTCGGCGTTGACCAGCTCGACTCCGCCCTTTTTGCCGCCCAGGGCCAGGGGTTCGTACATGCCGGCCAGGCCGCGCGCATTGGTGATGCCGCCGGCCCCGCCAATCTCGGCAGCGTGGGCCGCGCGTGTGTCATACTCCGGCTCGGCCCCCATGTAGCCGCCCGAGTTGAGCAGCACCAGGGATTGGAGTGAGCCGGGCTTGGCGATCTCCCGGAAGAACAGGCTGTCCGGGTCCGGCTCGGCCGCAATCATGGGCGCAACCCGCGATTCTTTGTCCTCGGGCAGACCGATCCAGAAGTCCAGACCGAGCGGGTCGGCGATCTCATCCCGAAAGAAACTGCCCAGCGATGTACCCGACACCCGCCGAACGACCTCGCCGACCAGCCAGCCGAAGCTCAGGGCGTGATAGCCGTTGCGGGTGCCGGGCTCCCAGAACGGTTCTTGTTTGGCCAGGGTGTTGACCATCAGCTCCCAGTCGGCATAGGCCCCCTGGGGCAGGGGGTCGCGTACCGCCGGCAGGCCGGCTTGGTGATTCAGCAGCATCTTGACCGGGATAGTGTCTTTGCCGGCCTGGGCAAACTCCGGCCAGTATGTGGCTACCGGGGCCTCAAGGTCGAGCTGACCCCGTGAGGCCAGGATATGGGCGCAGATCGCTGTCGCCCCTTTTGTCGAGGAAAAGACAATGCTGACCGTGTCTTCATTCCAGGCTGCGCCGGTTTCGGCGTTGGCCGTGCCGCCCCACAGATCGACCACCGTGTGGCCGTGGACGGTGACGCACACCGAGGCACCAACCTCGCCGCGCTGGTCAAAATTGCGCTCAAACTCCTGACGGACGGATTGAAACTTTGGCTCGCAGCTTCCAAGAACTTCCATTGCAGCTTCCTCCTTGCGGCCCCAAACGGGGCGAGGTCAATACACCATGCCCGGTGAACGCCGGCCAGGACCATACGGCGCGCACTTCCACTCGTGGACCTGAAGCGATATTCCCCCGGGCGCGGGACTGTAGCACAGCTTCACCCGCCGGCAAAGCCGACCGCGGCGCTCGCCTCGTGTCCTTGGACACTGGGATGTGCCCCGACGAAGTGCGCTCCTGTGTGGTGTGGGCCGCTTGCGTGCCAGCCGGGAAGATGGCACTAACTGGGATCAGCATTGCGCAGGGAGGAATCTATGAGAGAAGCTGTCATCGTATCTACCGCCCGGACACCCATCGGCAAAGCCTACCGCGGCGCATTCAACGATACCGCCGCCCCGACTATGGCCGCCCCGGTCATCACAGAAGCCCTCAAGCGGGCCAAGGTTGAGCCGGACGAGGTTGACGACATGATCATGGGTGCGGCTCTACAGGAGGGGACCCAGGGTTTTAACGTCGCCCGTCAGTGCGCGATGGCGGCCGGCCTGCCGGTCAGCGTTTCGGGTCAGACTATTGACCGCCAGTGTTCATCGGGCCTGATGAGCGTCTCAATGGCGGCCAAGCAGATCATGGCCGATGGGATGCAGACGGTTGTGGCCGGCGGCCTTGAGTCCATCAGCCTCGTGCAGAACGAGCACCAGAATGTCTACCGGAATGCCGACGCGAAGGCCCTGGCCCACGCGCCCGACCTGTACATGGCCATGATTGATACGGCCGAGGTGGTCTCCAAGCGCTACACCATTTCGCGCGAGGCTCAGGACGAATACGCCCTCCAGAGCCAGCTGCGGACGGCGGAGGCCCAGCAGGCCGGGCGTTTTGACGACGAGATCATCCCCGTCAGCGTGACCAAGCTGTTTACCGATAGGGAGACCAAGGAGCAGACGCGCCAGGAGATTACCCTTGGGCGGGATGAGTGCAACCGGCCGTCAACCACCGCCTCGGGTCTGGCCGCGCTGCCGCCGGTCATGGGCGCGGGCGGCTTTATCACCGCCGGCAACGCCAGCCAGTTGTCAGACGGCGCTTCTGTGTGTGTGCTCATGGAGCGCCGGCACGCCCAGGAGCGCGGGCTTGAACCGCTGGGCGTCTACCGCGGTATGGCGGTGGCCGGCTGTGAGCCTGACGAAATGGGCATCGGCCCGGTCTTTGCCGTGCCCAAGCTGCTGGAGCGCAACGGCCTCGGCATGGACGACATTGACCTGTGGGAACTGAACGAAGCCTTTGCCTGTCAGGTCATCTATTGCCGTGACCAGCTCGGCATTCCCAACGACAAGCTCAACGTGAACGGCGGGGCGATCTCAATCGGCCACCCCTACGGCATGAGCGGCTCACGCATGGTCGGCCACGCCCTGCTCGAGGGCCGGCGGCGCGGTGCGCGCCATGTCGTTATCACCATGTGCGTCGGCGGCGGCATGGGCGCGGCCGGTCTGTTCGAGGTGGCCTGATGAACGCGCCCACGACGCAGGACATGGACTCTGTTGACAGACAGCTCAGGCCGTGTCAGGCTCACTTCAAGAATACCCCCTGGCGTCCCCTCTGGCAGCGAGACCATTAACCAACCCCAAACGAGGGTAAGAAGGTAATGGGGGCTGTACCTGGAACGGCATGTCAGGTCAGTTTTCCAACTCAACAAGCCGAAGAACGATCTTCTTCGGCTTGTTTTTTATCATCCTTTTTTCTTGGAGGTCGGTATGTATGGGCTGGCGATTTTCATAGACGGCGGCTATGTTGATGAGTTGACAAGGGCATTAGGAATCCGGATTGATTATGCCAAATTCGTGGATGAGATAATTGCTGCTCTCTCGACCAAAACACCGAATGCTCTGGATTTGTTACGGACATACTACTATGACTGCCTCCCTTACCAGAGCAATCCTCCTAGTGACGATGAGAAGAAGCGGTTTGCAGGCAAGCGCCGGTTCTTCCAGAAGTTAAGCTCCTTTGAACGCTTCCAGGTCAGAGAAGGCCGCCTCGCGCACCGAGGATTCGACAAAAACGGCAAGCCTATTTTCCAACAAAAGCGCACCGACTTATTGCTCGGCCTCGACTTTGTCCTTCTTAGCAGTAAGCGCCAAATCACACACGCGGCGTTAGTTGCAGGGGATAGTGATTTCTTGCCCGCAGTTGAGAGAGCGCAACAAGAAGGCATCGCGGTATGGCTTTTCCACGGCTCCAAGAATCAAAGTGCGGATTCAACGTATGCGGATGAACTCTGGAATGCCGCGGATGAACGAATCGCCTTGGATCAGCAGTTCATGAGACGAGCTGAACGGGCTGGACAACCATAAGATTGAAACCTGTCTGGAGTAAGCGTGCAGAAACGAACGGGCTTTGAACTTGGCTATTTCTGGCTCTATCGCCCCTGTCAACTGTCTTCATCAGGAATTAGTTCTGCTTGCCATGGCCATTCTTCGCCGCTGGGTTCTCTCCACACTCCGAAGAGTTCCATATCTTCGTCGCTATCATGCTTCCCTTTGTATCCCAGTCCGGCAGGTCGGATTGCGAAGCGTAATCCGACAATTCCCCTGGAGGTGGGGAGTTTGTAGCAGGGTAGCGGGAGCGTGGTCATTCATTTCGGCTTGTATTCTCCCGGATCAAGTCAAAAGAAGTCTTACCAGCTTCGTTCTTGGCTGTCAGGTCTGCCCCGGCTTCGAGCAAAGCCGCTACAACCGCCAGGGTCGCGTTGGACCTCGCCGCCGCATGCATGGGGGTCTCGCCGTCCTCAGTTCGGGCGTGTACATCCGCCCCGCCGGCCAGCACTGCCCTGACGGCTGCCAGGGTGGCGGATTTCCAGAAGTCGGAATCGCATAACTGCCGGCACTCACTGGCGTGAGTGGCAGACGGACCGCACCACAGAAGCACCGCCAGGGCAAGAGCGGTTCTGAACTTTTGTGTCAGGGTATGTCTCCTGGTCATTTCAATTCATCCCTATCAACGAGCTCATGCCGGACTGTACCGGCCAGTAAATTTCTTCCCGTCCTGACTTTCCAGGGTCAGCGTGACCAGAGTTCCCCCTGGCTCTGCCATGGCAATGACGATTTCCCTGGTGGAGCGTCGCACTGCTTCCTTGATGGCGGGCGGCTGGATTCGATCCAGCAATTTCGTTACTTCGTAGCTGCTGAACTTCCCTTTATATCGCTCAGGATAGCTCCCCACTGTGACACCTCCGTCTGTTCTTCTCTCAGTCCAGCACTGGCTTGAGGGATGATTCAGGATTTTGCGCAGCCGATTCGGAAAATCCGCAAGGTGCTGTCGTCATTACCGACCGCGGCTGTGGATAAGATATTGGGCGATAACGGCAGGAAGTTCTCCTGGATTCGTTTCTAACAGGATCCGGGCGGCCGTTCTCAGCTGGCCCGTGGCCAGATCAACGATACTGCGGTGGCCAGCCGCTTGACGAGGGCGGCGTTGACCTCGGCTGGCCTCTCCTGCGCCATCCAGTGCCCGGTCCGCAGCGTCACTTCGGTCAGGTTGCGACAGTAGCGGCGCATGGGTTCGGCCAGCCGCGAGTGGGTGCATTCACACACATAGTCGTAGCGGGCATTCAGAAACAGGACCGGCAGGTCAAGGGAGCCGTTGTTCTGGGCGGTCAGGGCGTAGGCGGCGTTGGCCGTGTGGTTCATATACCACGAGTTGGGTCCAAAAAAGCCGTTGCGCTCCAGGGCTGAGACGTACATGCTCAACTCTTCGGCGCTGACAATAGCGTCATCCCGGGGCAGCTCGGGGATCTCCCGCGTGCCGATCATACCGCGCTCACGCCGCGCTGTCGCCGTTATCGCCCGTTTGCCTTCACCGTCCGGGTTGCCCTTGCGAAACAGCAGTGTGACAAAGGCCGGGACATGGGCGTCCATCGGGGCAATCGCCTCGTCAAAACTCTCCTCGTAGTAGCGCATATAGTCCCACTGGGCGGCCGGGAACTCCTCCTCAGGATACAGCTCGCGGTCGGCCAGGCTCAGGGTATGCTCTAAGCCCCGCTCAAGCGTGTAGTAGGGCACGCACAGGTTTGCGACCGCGTGGCAGCGGTCCGGGTGGTGGCTGGCCAGGTTCCACACCACCGGACTGCCCCAGTCGTGGCCGACCCACACCGCTTTGTCCGCGCCTAGAGCGTCGAGCAGGCCGATCATGTCGCCGACGATATGCTCCTGGGCGTAGTCGTGGTGTTGGCGATAGACGGATGAGCGCCCATAGCCGCGCATATCCGGGGCAAGAGCGCGAAAGCCCAGGGCAGCCAGGACGGGCAGCTGATGCCGCCAGCTTATCGAGAGTTCCGGCCAGCCGTGGACAAAGATGACCAGCGGGCCGTTTTCGGGCCCCGCGGCCAGATAAAACGTTGTATGGCCATCTGTTTTGACCGTATGTTCGGTGATTGCCATGTTTTGCCTCCTTCATGTCAGACCAGCGGGCCGCCCGGCAACTTCTGACCCAGCAACGCCGGCCGTATGTGTTCGATGTAGAAATTGGACACCCAGGCGGTTGAAGCGTCGCCCTCGCCCAAGGGCCACCCCCACCTCAAAAAAAGTGTCCCTATCCAGCTCCAGGCCGCCGTAGCATTTGGGCACCATCAGCTTGTATATCTCGGCCTCTTCAAGGGCCTTGATCACGCTATCGACCGGCTTGCGCCGGCGTTTGGCCTCGGCGGTGTGCTCGGCCAGTACCGGGATCAGGGCGTGGGCGCGTTTGACCAGCTCCGGGCCGGTTGTGGAGGACGGGTGGGTGGCATGACGCTCGGCTGCTGGCATGGCGGTGTCCTTTCTCTCCAGCGGGTATGATTGTGTATACCACCTGTTGGTCGGCGGACAAGGCTTTTCTTGCGGAAGAGGGCCGGGCCGTGTGAGCTGCTCTGCATAGTCCGGCCCCCGGCGGTTTTTTTGAGACCTGGCATGGCGTAGAGTGGTGCCCTGCAAGACCTGACCCTAAGGAGGAATACTATGACGACACGGAACGGCTCTGTGACCAGGCCGCAGGCCAGAGCGAACGGCTCGAAATGGCACGACCGCTATCCCCACCTTGACCGGGGACCGATCGCCGCCGAGGTCTTCACCTCAGCCGAGCAGTTTGAGCGAGAGCGGGAGCATATTTTCAAGAAGGTCTGGCTCAATGTGGGCCGGCTTGAGCAGATTCCCAATCCGGGTGACTATCTGGTGAAAGATATTGCCGCGTGGTTGAACAGATGAGCGCGGGTCAGCCCGTCCCGGCTGTTGCGGACAACAGAAAAGAGGCCGCTCATGCCTGAATCCGGTCTGCCCGAGGCCTTCCGCGACCTTGAACCGTGGCTGGCCTGGAGCCTGGCAACCGAGAAGGAACGCAGCGACAAGCGCCAGGCCAGCAGTCTGGCCGAGCTGCGGGCGTTCTATGAGGCCGTGCTGACCCGGCTGGAAGACATCTTCGCCTACCTGGATCAATTCCCGCTGGACGCCCTGCCCGCGGATGCCCACCGCCTGCTGTTACTGAGCCTGTCGCTGGCCGAGGTTGCGCCGGCTGTTGAACAGTTCGGTCAGCCGCAGGTAATTGACGGCTACGATATCCGGCGGGTGAGGGCGGCCCGGCGAGGCATCAGCTAGTACGCCCCCCTCTTTTATTGGGGCGGCGGTACGGGTAGAAAGGGGGAAGGTTCCAGCCGCGGACAGCGGCCGGGAGAAGCTGCAAAAGGGAGGACAGCGTATGCATTTCATGTGGTTTACTGAGCGGGCCTATCACTACGACCCTGAAGAGGAGTTGAGCAGATACAAGGAGCTGGAAACCGATATCGTCCGCCGGCGGAGCTTTTTTGGCGCGCCCAACCGTCTGTTTGACCGCCAGCACGGTGCCCGGCTGCTGAACCAGTATCTGGACGAGAAAATCTACACCGACCAGGAACTGCTGAACTTCGACGGGGTGATGCTCAACGAGCACCACGGCACGCCGTTCTGCCTCGGCGCGGTCATGGATGTGGAAGCCTCGATTCTGGCCAAGGCCACCAGGCGGGTCAAAATCGCCCTGCTCGGCAACCCCGTGCCGACGGTGGCCAACGCTCTGCGTCTGGCCGAAGAGTTGGCCATGATCGATCTGGTGTCAGAGGGCCGGATGGTCACCGGCTGGGTGCGCGGGGCCGGCTCTGAGCAGCTCGCCAACAACGCCAACCCGGCGCTGAACCGCGAGTATTTTGAGGAAGGCATTGATTTCATCCTCAAAGCCTGGACAACCCCAGGTCCGTTCCGCTACGAGGGCAAGCACTTCCACTTCCGGCATGTGAATCCGTGGGTGTTGCCCTACCAGCAGCCCCATCCCCAGATGTGGATTCCCGGCCTCATCAGCCCCGATACGGTCTTCTGGTGCGCCAAGCGACGCTATCCCTATGTGGCGCTGGCTACCCGCCTGGAACCGACCCTGGAGTTGTGGGACTTCTACGCCAGGGCCGCGGCCCGGGAAGGCTACCAGGCCGGACCCGAGAACTTCGGCTATCTCCAGCCGGTGATGGTTGCCGATACCCAGGAGCGGGCCGAGGAACTGGGCAAACGCATTCTGTACGGTGGGGCTTTTGCCCACTTTGCCCGCCCGGAATGGATGTTCCCGCCGGGCTATAACTCAAAGGCGGCCACCCGCCGGCTGGCCCAGAGCAACTTCGGCATCAACGCCGCGGCCAAGCCCCTGTACGGCGACGGCTTTGAAGAGACCGATGAAGAGGTCGAAGGGGTCAAGCAGACGATCTACAGCAGCTACCCCGATGTGCTCAAAGATATGGTCATGATCGCCGGCACGCCGGACAATGTGATCGCCAAGCTCAAGAAGATCCAGGACATTCTGCGTCCCGGCATCTTCTCCTTCTGGCTGGACGGTCCGGTTTCGGCCAAGGACCGCAAGCGGTGCCTGGAGCTCATCAACCGCGATGTTATCCCGGCCATGCGCGAGCACGGCAAATCGCTCGGCCTGGTCAGCCCATATGAGCGCGTCCCTGGTTCAGTGCCGCTCAGGAGCAGCGAGCCGGCACCGGTCAGCGACCCCCAGGCCCTGGCCGAACTGATGGCCGCCTGAGTCCCGCCCCCCCTGGCAAGGCGCTCGCCTTGCCAGGCATAATCCCGTGTACACCCTCAATACACACGCTACCGTTCAAGCCTTGGAAGCCGGCGGGTTCAACGCCGCGCAGGCTGAAGCCATCGTATCGGCCATCAGCCACACTGATGAACAGGTTGCCACCAAGGCGGACATTGCTCTGCTTCGGGCCGACCTGACTGCCCTCAAATGGGCGGCTGGCTTGCAGTCCGCGCTCATCCTGGCTGTTACCGCCAGGCTATTCGGACTTGTCCAGTGTCTGTCATCAACATGGACCGCCTCCCGCCGCGTTCCCTCGCCGGCAATGGAGGGAGTCTTGTCGGATGAGCGGAGCGTAATCCGACACCCCGCTCATCCCCTGTTCTTGACGGGCCGGGCGGGCCGGCAGTAGGCTGGCCGGCATGACCATGTTTGCTTTCGACACACACGAGGCGGTCAAGGCACTCCAGGAAGCCGGGGCGACCGAACCGCTGGCCGAGGCCGTTGTGGCGACCGTCGGCGCGGCGATGGGCGAGAACCTCGCGACCAAGGTCGACATCACCGGGTTGAAAGCCGACTTGGCCGAACTGCGGACCGAGCTGACGGCGGTCAAGGCTGATGTCACCGGGTTGCGGACCGAGCTGACGGCGGTCAAGGCTGATGTCACCGAACTGCGGACCGAGCTGACGGCGGTCAAGGCTGATGTCACCGGGTTGCGGACCGAGCTGACGGCGGTCAAGGCTGATGTCACCGAACTGCGGACCGAGCTGACGGCGGTCAAGGCTGATGTCACCGAACTGCGGACCGAACTGACCGAAACCAAGGCCGAATTGAAGGCCGACCTGGCCGGCCTGGAAGTGCGCTTGTACCGTCAGTTATGGGTCCTGGGGGCTGGCGTTGTCGGCCTGACGGTCACGCTGATGAAGCTCCTCAACTGAGCCGTCTGGACGCCTGATGCAGACCCGGCATCACCTCCCTGGCGAACAACTCCATTGACTGCCGGCTCTTGGCCGGGTCAAGGCCGGGCAGGTGCATGCCCATGACAATATGGGTCGTCCTGATGGCGGCGGTCATACGTTTGAGTTCGCGGCCGACCTCTTCCGGCGTGCCAACGACCGGCGCGCCGATGAGTTGATCGGTGACGTTACGCAGTTCCGCGGCCGGCGGGAGTTGGGCGAACTTTTCGGCCCCGGCAAAGTCTCTGGCCTCGGCCAGCCAACGACCGTACCAACTCAGCATGTAGTGCAAGTGATCCTGCACATTGTCCCAGGCTTGATCGTGGGTCGGGCCAACATGAACCCAGCGGAGTTGGGCGGCGTGAAAATTTTGGGGGTCATGGCCGTGGTCGCGCAGCGCGCTGTCGTAGGTGTCCTGGGCGGTCGGGTCCGAGGTCCCCAGGAAGTGGCAGCCCATGCGGGCAGCCCGCTCAACAGCTTTTTTCTGGCCGGCCCCAATCCAGATCGGCGGGTGCGGCGTCTGGGCCGGTTTGGGTACCAGGCTGATGTTCTTCAGGTCGTAATGGCGGCCCTGGTAGGAGAACGGGTCTCGGGTCCACATGCCCCGGATGACCTCAATGCCTTCCTCCAGCCGTGCAGCGCGCTCCCGGCGGGGAATGCCGTAGCCCGTAAACTCTGAGGGAGCATAGCCCTGTCCAAATCCCATATCAAACCGGCCGTTGGAGATGACATCAACGGTCGCCGCGTCTTCACCCACCCGCACCGCGTTGTGCAAGGGCAGCAGCAACAGAAAGGTGCCGATCCGCACCCGGCTGGTCATGGCCGCAATAGCGCCGGCAATGGGCAGCAGCGACGGCGAATAGCCGTCCTCGGCAAAATGGTGCTCGGTCAGCCAGATGGTGTCATAGCCGAGTTCCTCGGCGAGCCGGGTTTGTTTGAGATGTTCGGCGTAGAACTCGGGGAAGGGTTTGCGCCACTGAGGGGGGTTGCGAAAGGGAAACAGCAGGCCAAGGTCCATGTCATCCTCCTTTACGATGCCGCTGGTCGCTGCCTGTCAAATCACACCCCGGTCCCAATCGCAAGAAGGCGGCATGTGCCCAGTCCTTGCCGAGCGGCGGGGGGACGGCCATAATGCCGGCCATACCATCCGTGCAGGAGGAGCCTTATGCCAGCAGCCACCACACGACAGCGGCGTTTCCTTGATATCGCGGCCACCCACGCCGAAGACTTCACAACCCGGGTTGCCGAGCACGACCGTGACAGCAGCTTCCCCCACGAGAATGTAGAGGCGATGAAAGCCTCCGGCTATACAGCGCTGATTGTGCCCGAGGAACTGGGGCGGGGGAGGGGCCAGCCCCCTGGATTTCGCCCTGGCCCAAGACCGCTTGGCACAAGGCGACCTGCCGATGGCAATTGCGGTGAATATGCACCACATCGTCGTGGCCCTGATGAGCGACCTGTGGCGGCTGAATCAGCGCGGCGAGGGACCGCGGCTTGAGGCGTTTGAACAGCTGCTCCGGGCGACGGTCAGCGACAAGCTCGTCTTTTGCGGCCCGGTCAGTGACCCCCGGATGAACAGTTCGGTCGGTTTTGCCGGGATCAACGATACGACCCGGCGGGCGACCCGGGTGGACGGCGGCTACCGGCTCAACGGCCACAGCGGGTTTGGCACCATGTCCGCCGGCGCGGACTATGTCCTGACCACCGCCCGCTATGACGACCCCGACACAGGACCGCAATGCATGTTGTGCTTCCTGGAAGCTTCGGCCGAGGGCATTGAGGTCAAGGACAACTGGGAGACGATGAGCATCCGTTCCTCGCAGAGCAACGATGTGGCCTGGAACAACGTATTTGTGGCTGACGAGGCGGTAATTCTGCGTCCGGCCCGGACCTGGGATGTACTGGCCAATATCACCGCCTCGTGGTGGGTCGCCTCCGGCCCGGCGTGCTACCTGGGGCTGGCCCAGACCGCGCGGGATTACGCCGTGGACTGGGTGGCGGGGCGAAGCCAGGAGCCGTTTGACCAGCCCATGACCCACTACCCCGGCAACCAGTTGATGGCGGCCGAGATGGAGATCGGCCTGCGCTCGGCGCGCGCCATGCTGCACCAGGCGGTCGCTCCCCACGCCGACCTCAAGCGGCGCGTTGGGGAGGACCTGGTCAGCCTGATCGCCGCCTGCCAGTTTGTGATGGAGAGCTGCCTTCAGGTGGTGGACAGGGCCATGCGCATGGTCGGCGGCGCGGCCCTGTTCAAGAAAAACCCCCTGGAACAGATGTACCGCGATGCCCGGGCCGCGGTCATTCACCAGCCGTTTGCCGGCCTGGAGGGCAAGGCGCTGCTGGGCCGGCGGGCCTTTGGCTTGCCGGTCTACACCAGCCCGCGGTGTGTGTAGCACGCGCGGGAGGCTGCCGGCCAGATGCCGCCGACGGGCGACCGGGTTATCGCCCCATGCCATAAAACTCGTCGTTGGGCCGCATGTCGGTCAGGTGCGCCATGCGGTTCGACAGGGCGAAGAAGGCGGCAATCGCCCCGACATCCCAGATGTCCTCATCGCTCAGGCCGTGCCGGCGGAGCCGGTCGCGGTCGGCGTCCTCAAGGTCCTGGGGCCGCCGGGCGATTTTGACGGCAAAATCGAGGAGGGTGCGCTGACGCGACGTGATATCGGCCCGGCGATAATTGACCGCGATCTGATCGGCGATCAAGGGATTCCTGGCGTATATCCGCACAATTGCCCCGTGGGCAATCACGCAGTAGTGACAGTCGTTGGCGGCACTGGTGGCCACCACAATCATCTCCCGCTCGACTTTTGACAGGCCGCTGTCTTTGTCCATCAGGGCGTCGTGATAGGCAAAAAACGCCCGGAACTCGGCCGGTCGGTGGGCCAGAGCCAGAAAGACATTGGGAATGAAGCCGGCCTTGTGCTGCACCTCGGCGATCCGGGTCTGGATATCCTCCGGCAGGTCTTCGAGCCGGGGCACGGGGTAGCGGCTGATCGGGCGGTCTGACATGGGGATGGGTCTTTCGTCCTGGGCTCAGGATTTGTCGTCCACACAGGTCATGACTTCGATGCGGTTGCCGTCGGGGTCACGGACAAAGGCTGCATAATAGCGGTCGTGGTACTCGGGCCGAAAACCTGGCTCGCCGTCAGACTGCGCGCCGGCGTGCAGGGCGGCCGCATGGAAGCGATTGACCGCTGCTGTGCTGGTGGCCCGCAGGGCGATATGCCCCCCGCCGTTCCCGGCCACCCCTTTGAGGTGCGGGCGGAGGTTGAGCCAGAACTCGGGGTATTTTTTGCCAAAGCCGGTCGTGTCTGGGCGCTCGACCAGTTTGGTCAGGCCGATCGTGGCCAGAATGGTCTGGTAAAAGCTGGTGCTCTGCCCCAGGTCACGCACACCGATCGAGATATGGTCAATCATACCCTGTCCTCCGGGCGGTTGACTTCTCTGCCCGGCCAGTCTATGCCTGCCGGCAGATTTCGTATAGTATCAGCCCTCAAAAAAACCTGGGTGAGCCAAGGGCAGCCAAAGGAGGAAGAGCATGAGCGCGTATACCATTATTGACGTTGATACCCATGTCACCGAGTCGCCCGACCTGTGGACAAGCCGGGTGCCCGAGCGGATGAAGGACGCCGTGCCCCGGCTTGACACCGACGCCAAAGGCCGGCTGTGGTGGTTCATCGGCGACCGCCGGGTGGCCAATCCGGGCCTGACGGCCACGGCCGGGGTCGGCGACATGATGCGCTGGCCGACAAGCTACGAAGAGATGCACCCCGGGGCCTACGATGCCAGGGAACGCCTGAAATACATGGATGAGATGGGCATCTGGGCGATGGTCATGTATCCCAATGTCGGTGGCTTTGGCAGCCAGGAGTTTCTGCGGCTCGAAGATGCCGAGTTGAAACTCGCCTGCGTCAAAGCCTACAACGACTGGCAGACCGAGTGGGCGTCGGCCGACTCGCGCCGGCTGCTGCCGATTACCTCAACCCCGTTCTGGGACGTGGCTGAGACCGTCAAAGAAGTGCGACGTTGTGCCGCTCTGGGGCACAAGGGCATTCTGTTTACCGGCGAGCCCCAATCCCTGGGCCAGCCCCTGCTGGGCGACGAGCACTGGAACCCCCTGTGGGAAGTCGCCGTTGAGCTTGATCTGCCGATCAGTTTTCACATCGGCTCGGGCAATATGGACGGCGGGCTGCGGCGCGACAAGGTCGCCAAGTACGGCAAAATGACCGCCTTTGCCGAGCTGTCGGTCGATATTTTCATGCGCAACGGCATTCAGCTCAGCGACCTGCTTGTCTCCGGGGTGTTGGCCCGCTACCCGGACATCAAGTTTGTCTCGGTCGAGAGCGGCATCGGCTGGATTCCGTTCGCCCTCGAAGCGCTCGACTATCAGTTCCTGGGCAATCGCGTGCCCGAAGAGCGGCCCGACCTCGACATGTTGCCCTCCGAGTATTTCGCCCGCAACATCTACGCCTGTTACTGGTTTGAGCAGATCGCCCCCCGGCGTCTGATCGACAAGGTCGGGGCGGACAAGATCATGTTCGAGACTGACTTCCCGCACCCCACCTCGCTGTACGGCGCTGAGGTCCACGACCGGATCAAAAACGGTCTTGATGACTGCAATGAAGAAGTCCGCCGCAAAATCCTGTGGGACAACGGCCAGAAACTCTACAAGGTCGAAGGCCCGACCGCCGAAGACGAGGCCAAACACGCCGCGACCCTGGCCTAGGCCCCAAGCTTGCCTGGGTGTGGAAGGCCAGCGCACGCTGGCCTTTTTTATGGGAGAAGAGCCGGTCATCGCTCCGCTTGATGACGCCGGCCTCACCGTCTGAAGACAGCCTGCATCGCCAGCCGGCATCACGTCTGTCAATGACAGCCCGGTGCGCGGCATGAGCACACCGAACACACAACGCATAAGGAGGGAGCAGATGATCCATCTCCTGTACTTTATTACCCGTAAGCCGTCGCTGGGCGAGGCCGAGTTCCACCGCTACTGGCGTGACACCCACGGCCCCATCGCGGCCAGAATTCCGCAGCTGGTGCGCTATGAACAGAGCCACCGCATCCCGTTTGCCGGCACCAATTCGCCCTACGACGGGGCGGCTGAAGCCTGGCTGGAGGACGAAGCCGCGTTGCACGCCCTGCGTCAGGTGCCCGAATATGTGGATGGGGCCTTGGCCGATGAGCCCAATTTTATTGACCTGAACCGGGTTGAATGGCTGGTGACCCAGGACCGGGTTATTCTGGACGGTCCGCAGAGCCCCGGGCTAACCAAGGGCATTTTTCAGCTCAGACGCAAACCCGGCCTGTCGCTGGCCGACTTTCGCCAGTACTGGGTGGAGGTCCACGGACCGATTGTGAAGCGTCTGCCCGGGCTCCGCCGCTACGTCCAGTGCCATACCGTTGACGCCGCCTATGAGTATGCCGAACCCCGCTGGGACGGCGTGGCCCAGCTGTGGGTGGACAGTCCCGCGGCCTATCAGGCCATGCTTGACTCCCCCGAGTTTCAAAACGAATCGTGGCCGGACGGGGGCACGTTTCTTGACCTGGGCTTGGCGGTGAGCTTCGTCGCCCAGGAATATCAGATCAAGTGGGGCTGAGGTCCCGCTTATATGCGCTGCGCAACTCCGACTGGAGCCGGCCCAGCCCGTAGGTCTTCCAGTCCAGGAATGTTGCGCTTGTGGCCAGCAGCGGGTGGACCTTGCCAATCTCGCGCCACATGGCCTGGACAATTGACCGATAGTCTGGATGCCCCTGGGGCAGGGTGCGCAGCTCACCGATATGGACGGCTTCGCGCAGGTTCAGCTTCATTGTCCAGCGGACCCGGTAGGCAAACGGCACGACGTACTGGGCCTGGAAGGGCAGCTCAGGGTAGAGCCGTTCGTACAGCTCGGCCGCGCGGTCCATGCTGCGTACAAAGTCGGCCGTGAAGCCGGCGTCTTCAATCTCCCGGGGCAGGTCGTAGCCGTGGACAGTGGTAAAATCCTGGCGCTCTTGGGTCAGGATGCGGTGGCGGTGGAGGTCCCGGTACAGCCCGAGGTTGCCGGTAATATCAAAGGTGTAATAGGCCTGCTCCAGGGCGCGGCCGGGTTTGTCGCGCCGGTGTCGCCGGCGGCGGAGGTACTCGTCGAACAGCCCGGCGCGCTGTTCTGGAGACAGGCGTGTGACCAGGCCGCGTAGCTGGCTCAGAGGGTGGCGCAGGTGGGGGTAGAGGATGGCGGCCAGGATGTTGTCTTCGGCCTGGGGATCATAATCAATGAGCCGGACCGGCCGGCTGGATTCGACGGGGGTGGCGGCCAGCAGCCGGGCTGCGACTGAGCGGACCGCGGCGGGGGTCTCGGCCAAATAGGGGTTTTTCTGGGCGCGTTTGACAAAGGAGGGGATCAGCGCGTCAAGGGCGCGGCGCATGGCGTGGGCGATGGTCCGGCCCTCCTCAAGCGGCTGCGAGTAGAGTTTGGTAAGCAGATGTTCAAAGGCCTGGCCACTGCCAAACAGCCCGACATTGGTCAGGGTGGCCGCGGGGAGATAGTGGCGCAGCACATCGCAGGCCCGGGTGCGCACGGTGGAGCGATAGGCACCCTCGGCCCAGCGGCGCAGCCTGGCATCGGACGCGGTATCGGCATGGCGCAGCGGCTCCCCGGTCTGGGGGTGGTGCCACACGGCGGTTTCAATCGGCAGGCTGCGCCGTATAAAGGCCAGCATCGGCTCCATCTGTTCTCTGTAGGTCTCAAAGAGGTGGCGCATGCCGGCCAAGTAGGCGTCCCGGTGCGACGAGGCCATGATGGCCGGTTCTTTGGCAAACAGAAACTCGCCGGCCCGGTCGGTCGTATCAAAGCGGACGTAACGGGTTGATTTTTCCAGCGGCGCAATCCCGATACGGGCGTCTTCAAGCAGCTTGGCGGCGACATTTGAGATGTGCTCGCAGGCAATGTGGGCCCCGCCGAGCTGGGCGACCGAGTCGTCGCCATAGCCGATCAACACCCGCTCATAGAACGCCCGGGCTGCGCGGAGCGCGGCGGTCTGCTCGGCCTGGCCGCCGGGGAGTTGGTCAAGAGGCCGGTCGGTCCTGCCCAGAAACTCGTCCAGGAAAATTTTGCGCAGGCTTTTTGACGAACGGCTGTAGCGGGAAAACAGGGCACCGGCCACTTCCTGGGGGAGTTGCAAGCCAAAAATCGGCTCGCTCAGGTTGGTAAAAAAAGGGGCCAGACGGGCGTGCTCGGTCGCGGAGAAGGCGTCGTCCATCACTCCAGTTCAAGCAATAACTCGCCCGCCTCAACGGTCTGGCCGGGGGTGACGAGGATGCTTTTGACCGTGCCTGCGGTGGACGCCTGGACCTCGTTTTCCATTTTCATGGCTTCGATGATGAGGACGCCCTGATCTTTTGCGACCTGATCGCCGACCGCCACCAACACCGCAACGACTTTTCCCGGCATGAGCGAGCGTAGCGCGGTGTCGCCGGCTCCGCCGCCGCCGCCCTCGCCGGGACGCAGGGCGCGCCGCTCGTCAAGAAGGGTGAGCCGGAACGTCTTGCCCTCGCACGAGACCGTGTACTGGTCGTCTTTTTCGGTCACGTCAATCGTGAACGACCGATCCTCAAGCAGCAGCGAGTACATGTGGGCCGACAGTTGCCGACCGTCAACGATCCGTTCGGTGCCGTCAATGACAATCCGATAGAGGTGGTCGGCTTCCAGTTCCTGGACCTCAATGGTATGCGTCTGGTCGCCAAGGGTTGCGATATACGCCATAGGCAGTCCGTTTTATCGGAGGGCTCCGCGCCAGCCGGCCGAACGCCAAGCCGACGCCTGGGCCGCGCGGCCGGCGGTGGCCGGCAGCGTGCGCTGAACGGCCTGGTCCTTGTGATAGGCGGCCAGAGCGGCCGCGGCCAGCAGGACTTCCTGGTGCAGGGCGTCTTCTTCAAAGGCCAGCCCGTGGTACTCCTGGGCAATAAAGCCGGTGTCCAGATCGCCCCGCATGAAGCGGGGATGCTGGAGTGCCCAGCGGTGAAACGGGATGTTGGTGATAATACCCTCAACCGTATACTCTTGCAGGGCGCGCAACATGCGCTGAATGGCCTCCCCGCGGGTGCTGGCGTGGGTACACAGCTTGGAGATCATGGGGTCGTAAAAGATCGGGACTTCCCAGCCCTCGTACACGCCGCTGTCATCGCGGATGCCGCTGCCGCCCGGGGTGCGCAAAACCTCTATTCTGCCCGGTGAGGGGAAGAAGTCGCGGGCCGGATCTTCGGCATAGATGCGACACTCAATTGCCCAGCCGCGCTGCTTGATATCGGCCTGGTGCAGGGTGAGGTGCTTGCCGGCGGCGATCTCGATCTGGGCTTTGACCAGGTCCACCCCGGTGACTAACTCGGTGACCGGATGCTCAACCTGGATGCGGGTGTTCATTTCGAGAAAATAAAAGTGCTGCTGGTCGTCAACCAGAAACTCGACCGTGCCGGCCCCAACATAGTTGACCGCCCGGGCCGCCTCAGCCGCAACCTGGCCCATCTGTTCCCGCACCTCGGGGCTGATGGCGGTTGAGGGCGATTCCTCAATGACTTTCTGGTGGCGACGCTGGAGTGAACACTCCCGCTCGTACAGGTGCAGGGTGTGACCGAAGGTGTCGGCCAGGACCTGAACCTCAACATGGCGCGGCTTGGTGACGAACTTTTCCAGGTACATCCGGTCATCGCCAAACGATGACTTGGCCTCAGAGCGCACGCCGCGCAGGGCAGACACGACCTCGTCCTCAGAACTGACCAAGCGCATGCCTTTGCCGCCGCCGCCGGCCGAGGCTTTGAACATGACCGGAAAGCCGAGAGCGCGCGCGGCAGCGACCACCTCGGCCTCATCGCCGAGCACATCGGTGCCCGGAACGACCGGGACCCTGGCCTGCTGCATGAGAGTCCGGGCCGTGACCTTGTCGCCCATCTGTTCGATCGCTTCGGGGCCGGGGCCGATAAATGTGACGCCGGCCTCCCGACACGCGCGGGCAAACGCGGCCCGCTCGGACAGAAAGCCATAGCCCGGGTGGATGGCCTCGGCCCGGCTCTTTCTGGCCACTTCCAGAATTCTGTCAATGACCAGATAGCTCTCGGCGGACGGTGAGGGGCCGATTGGGTAGGCGTAGTCGGCGTACTGGACATGCAGGGCGGTGCGGTCGGCCTCTGAGTACACGGCGACCGTTTCCACCCCCAGCTCACGGCAGGCGCGGATCACCCGGACGGCGATTTCGCCTCGGTTGGCAATGAGGATACGTCTAAACATGGGTCAGACCTCAGAGCGGGACGTTGCCGTGTTTCTTGGGCGGGTTTTTGTCCCGCTTGTTGTGGAGCATGGCGAGGGCCCGGATCAGCTGCGGCCGGGTATCAGCCGGCATGATGAGCTCGTCAATGTAGCCCATTTCTGCCGCTTTGAACGGGTTGGCAAAGGTCCGGCGGTATGCGTCAACGAGCTTTTCGCGCTCGGCGTCGGGGTCGGCGGCTTTGCTGATCGCGTTGCGATGAATAATGTTCACCGCTCCGTCGGGGCCCATCACCGCGATCTCGGCGGTCGGATAGGCCAGGTTGATATCGCCGCCAATCTCTTTGCTCGACATGACCACATAGGCCCCGCCGTAGGCTTTGCGGGTAATGATCGAGACCAGCGGGACAGTGGCCTCGCAGTAGGCGTACAGCAGCTTGGCCCCGTGGCGAATGATGCCGCCGTACTCCTGCGAGGTGCCCGGCAGAAAGCCCGGCACGTCAATCAGGGTGACAATCGGGATGTTGAAGCAGTCGCAGAAGCGCACAAAACGCCCGCCTTTGACCGAGGCGTCAATGTCGAGCACCCCGGCCAGAAAGGCCGGTTGGTTGGCCACCATGCCGACTGTGCGGCCACCGAGACGGGCAAAACCGACAACGATATTGCGGGCGTAGTCTTTTTGCACCTCCAGGAAGTAGTTTTCGTCCACCACAGTCGTAATGAGGTGCTTGATGTCGTAGGGCTTGTTCGGATTATCGGGGACGAGGCTGTTCAGCTTTTCGTCGCGCCGGTTGGGGTCGTCGTTGCTTGGCCGGATTGGGCTGTCTTCCATATTGTTGGCCGGCAGAAAGCTCAGCAGCTCGCGGATGGTGTGCAGGCTTTCGCGCTCATTGGACGAGGCAAAATGGGCCACCCCGCTCCTGGCGTTATGGGTCAAAGCCCCGCCGAGTTCCTGCATGGTGACTTCTTCGTGGGTCACGGTCCGAATCACCTCCGGGCCGGTGATGAACATATAGCTGGTGTCTTCGACCATGAAGATGAAGTCGGTCATGGCCGGCGAGTAGACCGCGCCGCCGGCGCACGGCCCCATAATGGCCGAAATCTGGGGCACCACGCCCGAGGACAGGACATTGCGGTGGAAGATATTGGCATAGCCGGCCAGGCTGGCCACGCCCTCCTGGATGCGCGCCCCGCCCGAGTCGTTGAGGCCGACGATGGGGCAGCCGGTCTTGACCGCCAAGTCCATGACCTTGCAGACTTTTTCAGAAAACGCGCCCGACAGGCTGCCGCCAAAGACCGTAAAATCCTGGGAGAAGACAAACACTTGGCGGCCGTCAACATGGCCGTAGCCGGTCACCACCCCGTCGCCCGGGGTTTTCTGCTTATCCATGTCAAAGTCGGTGCAGCGGTGGGTCTTGAAGCGGTCAAGCTCAACAAAACTGCCCGGGTCGAGGAGGAGCTCGATCCGTTCCCGAGCCGTGAATTTGCCAAGGTCGTGCTGGCGCTCGATGCGCGCCGGACCGCCACCCTGAAGCGCTTCTTCGTTGCGGCGGGTCAATTCGTGGAGATTTTCCTGTAGGCTCATATTCCTTCCTCTGCTGAACTGGAACCCAGACTTGTAATATGGGCGACGGAAAATATCAAGTGAAGGGCGGCAGACACGCCCCTCAGTGTCTCGCCGGCGGAACCCGGACGAACTCTACCCGAGCGCCGGGGCTGATGCCGTAGCGCTCACAAAAGCCGGCCTTGACCTCAAGGACGAACTGGGCGGCCTGTCCGCCGGAGGGGGTCGGCGCTTCCGAAAACGGGCGGGTGTGGGGGGCGATATGCACGACGCTGCCGGCCGCGCTGATAAAAATGATATCGAGCGACAGGGGCGTGTTCTTCATCCAGAACGACCGAACAGCCTCGCCCGGAAAGACAAACAACATCCCGTGCCGGTCCGGGAGTGCATTGCGGTACATCAGGCCATAGCGGCGTTCTTCGGGGCTGTCGGCGATTTCGACGCTGACCCGGACCGGGCCGCCGGCTTGGGAATACAGGACCACCTCGGGCGATGTGGCGCAGGCGGCCAGCAGCAGGATGAATGCGGAATGACGAAGGATGAACGCCGGGGTGTTCCGTTCGTCATTCATACGCTCGCCGGCATCGCTCAGACAACCTTGTCTTCTTTGAGTCCGGCCAGGTCGGCCGGCGTCAGGCCCAACAGCGTACCCAGGATAGCGGCGTTGTGCTCGCCCAACAGCGGGGCCGGTTTCACCTCGGTCGGCGAGTCTGACAGTTGAACCGCACAGCCGGGCATGGTGAAGCGGCCCCGGGTCGGATGCTCGATGGTGGTGATCATGCCGCGCTCTTTGAGTTGTTCATTCTCCAGAATATCGCCGCTATCCAGCACCGCGCCACACGGGACGCCGGCCTCGCCGAGAGCTTGCATGACCTCGTGCTTGGTGCGCTGCGTGGTCCAGGCCGAGATGATCGCGCTGAGTTCGGCCCCATGTGTGTTGCGGCTGGCCTGGTCGGCGAAGCGGGGATCGTGCAACAGGTCCTCGCGGCCGATGGTTTTGGCCAGCGTCTCCCACATTGCCGGCGTGGTGGTAATGATAAAGGCATAGTCATTCGTGCCGCCCGGCGCACACGGATACAGGTCGGTTGGGGCCAGGCTCGGGACACGATTGCCGGTGCGGGGAGCCGGCACGCTGCCGTAATAATGGCCCATCATGCCGATCCGGCTGAGATTGACGACCGCATCCTGCATGGCGACCTCAAGCCGCTGGCCTTTGCCCGTTTTCTCGCGCTGGAGCAGCGCGGCCAGAATGCCGACGGCGCAGTGAATGCCGGTGCCTGTATCGCCGATCGTCGGTCCGGGTCGCAGCGGCGGTGTTGCTGCGGTGCCGGTGATGCTCATGGCACCGCCGGTTGCCTGGGCGATCATGTCAAAGCTCTTGAAACCCGAGTAGGGGCCGTAGGTGCCAAAGCCTTTGACCTGGGCATAGATCATACGCGGGTTGATCGCGGACACCACATCGTAGCCAAAGCCCAGCGCCTGGAGGGCACCCGGCGCGTAGTTCTCGACCAGCACATCAAAATGGGGCAGGAGTTTTTTCCCCAGCTCCTTGCCTTTTTCGCTTTTCAGGTCGAGCGAGATGCTTTTTTTATTGGCGTTCAGCAGCAAAAAATAGGGCGAATCCAGTCCCGGCCTGTCGGTGATCAGGTAGCGCCCCTGGTCCCCACCCCGGGGCGGTTCAAGCTTGACGACATCCGCCCCCAGAAAAGCCAGAATCTCGGTACACGACGGCCCAGCCTCAAACTGTGTCAGGTCAAGAACTTTAATATGATCCAGGGCCTGCATGGCATTCCTCCTTTGGTCGCTCATCATTCAGCCAGGAGTGAACGTGTCGCTTTCCAGTCGAGCTGATGACACCTTCACTCCTTCCGGTATAGTGGCATAGCGGGCCGGCCTGATGCAAGCAAAGCCTGAGCCGTGCTATACACACAGACCATGCCGACAGGAAAGCCCAAAGCGGTCCGTTTGCAGCCGGCCCCGCGGCGCAGACCGCCCCCACGTCATCAGCTCACCCTCAACGAGGCGCTGGCCCGTTTGGGGGTGCCGGGCGTCACCAGTAAAGCCATGTTTGGCGGCCGCTGTTACTATGTGGATGACAAGCCGTTTTCCTTTGTGCTCGGCGATGCTCTCGCCCTGCGCCTCTCGCCCCGGCAGCTGGCGGCGGCGTGTGAACGGGGCGACGGACAGGTTTTTCATCCCGGCGGCGGCGACTTCATCATGCGCGAGTACCTCGAACTCAGCCCCCAAGCCCTGTCTGACGAAGAAAAAATTGATACCTGTGTCCAGGCCAGCACCGGCTTCATGGGCGGCCAGGAAGCGCCCCAAGAGGGCCTGACCTCAGAGGATCTGCGCCACGGCCGGGAGCGGCTTTACAAACGTCCCCGCCCCAGACGCCGCCCCTGACCCCGATACTGCAAAAAACCATGCGGCAAGCCCGGAAAAAGGAAATCCGATGAACGAAGAACTTGCGCGGGCAGCCGTCACCGCCTTACAAACCCTGGCCACGCATTCGGGCTGGACCTGGGTTGAGGTGGCTGGGGTAGTGGTGGCCTTGGTGGTGGGAGCGGGGCAATGTGGGTTGATCTGGTGGGGGGTGCAGATCATGAAGGGGAGCAGTACCGAGCGTGCCAGGCAGTTGGACGCCCAGCAGCATCAGCATGAAGCCACGATGGAAGCGTTGCGCCGGCAGCAGGACGCCCAGCAGCATCAGCATGAAGCCACGATGGAAGCGTTGCACCAGCAGCGAGACGCCCAGCAGCATCAGCATGAGGAGAGCATGACCGCGTTGAAAGTGCTGATTGAGCGCACCGCACCCCCACGCCCGGCGGCAGACTAGCCCGTGTGCGAAAGCCCGCTCCCTTCATCTCCCCCTTGCAGGAATCCCATAATCGCAGTGCAGACCACCCTCCGCCCCGCGAGAAATCGGGCTGCCGGCTCCGTTGGCCAGGGGGACAAAAAATGTCGGATTACGCTCCACTGATCCGACCTGCGGGCCAAGTGCCATCACCGTGCCCGATTGATCGCAGCCACAAAGCGGATCAGCACGCGGTCGTTGATGTGGAAGGGATTCGATACCTGCATCCGATGTGCGACTGATATGGCCCGCCGCCGCGTCAGTACACCGGTGGCGACCAACTCCACCATGAGGCTCAGGCCATAGCATATCTCGACGCCGTGGCGTCTGCATAGCCGCCTCAGTGCGCCATCGTTCGTCACGCATGTCCACCCCGTTTCTTGACATACGACCAGGCACAGCCGGTCATTGAACGAGACGCCCGACTTGACTTTCATAGCCCGGAGCATCTGACCTGTCTCGACCTCAACAACTTCAACGCCGAGTTGTGCGCACTCCGTAGCCGTGACGCCCTTTACCTCCTCAAGGACAGACGGGATAACGGCCAAGCGTCCCACATGCCGCGTTACGAGCGTGAGGACTGCCAACTCGGATTCGCGGTAGTCTATGAACACATCCGCGTCGGCGAGGAGCACCGTCGGCGGAGCCGGCATCTACGGTCCCCACTCGCGTGCCTGCGCTCTCATCTCCTCCCGGGTGAGCCGTAATATCTCGGCGGCGCGTCCGAGCGAAATGCGGTGCTGTTCCAGTCCCCTGCGCACGAGCCGCGCGAGACGATTGTCTCCGAAGTCGTGCGGGATGAGGCCCGCGGGTTCGCCCGCTCGGCTCCAATTCCAGGCGAACTCGCTCTTCTCCAGCGCCTCGGGTTCGTCCGTCTTCCGAAGCGTCTTGCCGAACCGGTCACGGTGCTGGCGTTGGAAGGTGCGCCAGAGGTCCGAGGGCTCGCGGCCCGACTCGACCAGCCGGTAGAGCACGGTCTTATAGCTGACCCGGAACAAGCGTTTGACCTTGAGAACACGCATCAACAGCGGGTGTCCCCGCGTCGCGTCCCATTCCACGACAAACGCTGCCGCTGGCATCAGGAACTCGCTGGCAAAGGCGTCGGCTTCACGCTCCGCCTCTGCGGGGAGCTCGGTGGCGTCACGCTGATATTCGGTGGGATGCAGCAACAGGTGGCCGAGTTCGTGTGCTGCGGTGAAAATCCAGCGTTCGACCGAAATCCGATCCCAGGTGTTGACGACCACCGCCGGACCTCCATCACGCGCGCCGACGCTCAGCCCGAAGAACGAGTCCCGCTGTGTCTCCAGCAGCAGCAGCTTGACGCCGTTCTCTTCAAGCAGCCGACAGATGTCACGGACCGGCTCTTCGGCCCCCAGCCTGACCGCTTGGCGGGCGGCCCGCGCGACCTTTTCGGGACTGCCGACACGGCTCTTTGGTGTCGCCTCCTCAAACCGGAAGGGCTGCCGTTCTTTCAGGTCGGCCTCAAGCCCGGCGTAGGCATCGAGCCACTTCGAGACTTCCGCCAGAATCTGCTCTCGCGCATGGACCCGCGCCTGGGCGCGGAAGCGTACGCTTTCAAGAGGCCGGACGGGGGTAACGAGGTCGCCGACCGGGACGGCAAGCGCTTTTGCCAGGGCGTCAAGGGTACGCGCCCGCGGGATGACCTCCCCGCGTTCAATTTTTCCGAGGGCGACCCGTGAGAGGCGGGCCTTGGCGGCAAGGTCGTCCTGGGTGAGCTGCCGGTCCAGCCGCAGGCGGGCAATGTTTGCGGCAATGCTTGCCCCATCTGCCATCATTCACTCCTTCTCATTCACAGAGCCGTATCAAAAATTATCTTTATCACTAATTTTGAGAATTTGACAATTTTATTGTTCGGTTGTATGCTGCTTCCTAACCGGACATTCCATAAGCCATGTGGTGTATTCCATCATGTCAGCCGGTCAATGCAAATTGGATAGGCAAGGAGGCAGCCAATGGCAATGAAGACAAAATCATCCCGGCAATTCCTCACCGATCCGGCCAACATCCTCTCAGCCGATGTGGCTATCCGCGTGCAACTCAGCCAGCCAGACTACAATAAGGCCGTATCCAGATAATGACTGGACCAATTGACAGAGATTGACAGAGATGTTAGCTGTAACTGACGTATTCGGGTGAAATACGAGACACTTGCGTTCAGACTGGATAGCGGTCAGGTCCCTTTTGAGGAATGGCTTGGCCGTCTTGGCGATCCTGTCGTGAAGGGGCGTATCCTTGCCGCGGTCAGCAAGATGGCGGTTGGCAATTTCGGGGGCTATTAGGGAGTGCCGATGTTGTTTGAGTATCGCATCAACGCCGGTCCGGGGTATCGGATATATTACCGCGTCAGCGGTCAGGCGGTTGTCCTGCTGTGGGGCGGGACGAAGGGCACTCAAACGCGGGACATTGAACGAGCGCGTATGCTCGCCAGGCTCTTGGACAAGGAGAACACCTGATGGCCAGCGCAACGACCAGACCATTCAAGGTGGCCGATCATCTCACCAGCCCGGAGGAGGGCGCTGCCTATCTTGACGCTATCCTTGAGGAGGGGGATGACAAGCTGTTGCTGCTTGCGCTCCGCGAGCTTGTCAAATCGATTCGTGTGCTGCGATGAAAATCCAGCGTTCGACCGAAATCCGAGGCGGTAGGGTTAGGGCGTGCGGTTTAGAGATAGAGAAATCGAAGGTATTGGCGGTTTGCTGGAAGTTTTAGACGATCAGGCAAAGAACGGCTCCCTGGTTTGGTTCCGGGGCCAGAGCGACTTGGCTTGGCAGCTGGTCCCTGGGCTTGGGAGGCATGGGAGAGATATGGCGGAAGCAGAAAATCTGCTAATAAAAAGATTCAAGCAAAACGCAATACCTCACCTTTCATCCAAACCGAACACGGAATGGGAATGGCTGTTCCTGATGCAACATCATCGCTTAAAAACGCGGCTCCTTGATTGGACGGAAAGCCCTCTTGTTGGTTTATTTTTCGCTGTGGATGATACTGATACTTCCTCCAAAGGCAAGGATGCCGCTTTATGGTGTATTGACCCGGTAGCCCTCAACCACCATTCAGAGATCTTTTTCGAACATGGCTTGGAGATTCCGGCCTTTGACCAGGACGATATTCTGAATAACTACCTGCCTACCACGCTGGTAAAAGAAAAAACTTCACACATGAAGCCGATTGCGGCGATAGCGCCGCGCAATTCTCCGCGTATCGCAGCCCAGTTGGGTACGTTTACAATTAGCCATAGAGATTTCACACCAATTGAAGATGTCGGCGAAGATGTCGGCGACAAGAGCCATGTCTGGCGGATTATCATTCCTTCTGACGCAAAGCCTAAAATTCTTAAAGAACTTGAACATTTGAGGCATACGAGATTGACCGTGTTTCCAGAACTCGACAGCGTGGCCCATGAAGCGCAGAGGATGTTGTCATGATGGAAATATCGGAACTGCCGCAAAGCTCAATTCTCTATCTGTATGCAGACAAAGAGCATATCGAGGTAGATCCAGACTATCAAAGGATGAGCGATATCTGGCCAATCGAGAAGCGTCAATTACTAATTGATTCTATTCTCAACGGGTTTGATATTCCCAAAATATATCTCCATAAGTATCCGTCACCGACAAAGTACAAATATTCAATCATTGATGGGAGGCAGCGACTTGAAGCCATCTGGAAGTTTATCGCAGGGGATTATTCCTTAGCGGAGGACTTCAGCTTCATTGATGACGATGCTGATCAGCGTCCGGGCGGACTCACATATGGAGAACTCGCAGAGAAATACCCAAAACGCAAAATCAAGTTCGATTCGTACAACCTGTCTGTGGTAGTGGTTGAAACGGACGACACGGAAATAATTGAGGACATGTTTTCAAGGCTGAATGAGGCCGTTCCACTTAATGCTGCCGAGAAGAGAAACGCATTTCCAGGTCCGTTGACCCCGATAATCAGGTCTCTAACGGAGCATACATTCTTTCAAAAGAAAGTCCCATTTGCCAGCGGACGCTACCGTTATCACGACTTGGCCGCAAAATTTTTGCTATTCGAATACCAGGAGAAGTTAGTGGATACCAAAAAGGTGTACTTGGACAGGTTTGTCAAAGAGGGGCCCAACATTGAAAAGCAAAGACTCCAGGAGATTAAGGATAACACTCGGAAAACCTTGCAGGCAATGAACAAGGTTTTCACGGAAGGAGATCCTCTTCTGAAGTCTATCGGGAATGTCGTTCTCTACTATTTCCTATTCAAGACCGCCTTGCGAGAGGGATGGATTAACGAGATCGAAAGGTCGGCCTTTGCCGATTTTCAGAAAAAAAGAGAAGAGAATCGTGACATTGCTCAAGAGGATATTGGAGAGGCAGATTACGATCTGCTCGAGTTCGACCGTTATGTGCAAGCACTTAACGACGCTCACGCGTTGGAATTCCGTTTTAAGATACTTAAGAATAACATCCGGAACCCAATGCCTCGTACAGCCCTGCGTTGACCAGCGGCTCCACGCGATCCCGGGTGGCGATGTGGTCCAAAGCCATGCAGGTCGGATGAGCCGGAGGCGTAATCCGACCTGTTTGCTAGGCCGAACTTGGCTGGTGTTTGGCGTAGCGGGCCAGACGACCGCGGACTTCACGCGTGGGAAGCCGGCAGCGCGGATGCTGCCAGATAGCGATCAGGCCATCGCGCAATTCCTGGACACTTGCCGCGCCGGCGGCGTCTATCTCGTCAAGCAGCCAGAGTACGCCGTGGCACTCGACCGCCTCATCATCCGCAAGTTGGCGAAGCGCCCTGTCGCCGCTCAGTAGAATCCATGATCGTGTTTGCGCAAGGGCCAGGGCAAAGCAATCGGGAAGGGAAAGGGCCGGCGCTCGCTGCCGATAGGTACGGGCGAGCATCACGCCGTCGCCGTCCAATTCTTCAACAGTGAGGCCAAGCCCTATCAACTCCTCACCGCCCTGACCTTTCAGTTCCCGTTCGTACAGCAGGTCGGGAACGGTGAACTGGAACGGCAGGCGGAAGCTGGCTTTCAGAAGGGAGCCGCGTTTGAGATCGATAAGAACGGAGGTATCGGAGATCAGAACCTGCATCCGGCTCAGTCCCGCGCCGCGGCTTCGGAAGCCGGCGGCTCCTCCATCCGCCGGTTCAGGTCGTAGACCGACAGGCCGAGCAGTTCCGCGGCCTTGGCCTCAGCAACAACCCCTTCGGCCAGGGCGCGCAAGGTCAGGCGCTCGAAACGCTGTGGCGCTTCGCCCGGCATCGCGTGTGGCTCCTTATACGGCGGGCTGCGCCAGCCGCGGCGATTGAAGTCGGTGAACAGCCGGCGGAACAGGCTCTCACTGAAAATCCCCAGGTCCTTGCAGCGATAGGTGACGGCCTGCATACTTGCCCCAAAAAGCTGCTTCACGCCGCACAGTTCACCCAAACCCATTGAGGTGCGGTGTTTGCCGATCTTTGCCCACAGGGCATTTGCCGGCATGAGGAAAGCCCCGGCAAAGCGGTGCGCGGCCTTCTCCTCGTCCACCTTGGCGGCCACATCCATGACCAAGTGGCCCAATTCATGGGCCAGGGTGAAGCGCTGCCGCTCTCCCCACTCCCCCCTGTTTACTACAATAACCGGCACGGCGCTTTTCTCTGACCGGCGGACACGCGCCGTCAGACCGTCGATATTCGCCAGCGGGGCGGCCAGCACCTTGATCCCTTGTTCCTCCAGCAACTCGACCATGTTCTGGATGGGATCGTTGCCAAGGCTCCAGTGGTCCCGCAGGCTTCGGGCGGCGCGGTCGGCCTCGGCAATGGCGTTGACGGGGTAGGGGGCTTCGGGCGGGCTGTGCCATTTGACGCTCGGGAGTTGGAGCAGTTCTTCAACCAGCAGATAGCGCTCCAGGAGAGACAACACCTTGGCCTCAACGTGCGCCTCCTCCCGCCGGCTGGTGATGGCCTTCTTCCTGAACTCGACCGCTTCAAGCACCATCTCCTGATCGCCAAGCAGGTAGTCCACCGAGACGCCGAGCGCGCCGGCGAGGGCGATGAGCACGCCCGAGCCGGGCATGCATTCGTTACGCTCATATTTCCCGATAGCCTGGGCCGTGACCTGGTTTCCAATTTTTGCTGAAAAAGCACGGAGAGACAGGCCGGCGGCGGCGCGGGCGATCCTAAGTCTTTGTCCTATCATAATCTATCCCTCCTTGACCGATATTTACAAAATTAGACTTTCAGATATAAATTGTAAACTGAGGGGTTGAATCCGGGAAAGAACGGTGGTAGTGTCCGGAGACACAGAATTGGAACTTGGAGGTGCCCAATGTCAACGAAGACAAAATCATCGCGGCAATTCCTCACCGAGCCATCTGACATCCTCTTAGCCGATGTGGCTATCCGCGTGCAACTCAGCCGGACGGACTACGATAAGGCCGTGTCTCGATACCAGGTCATAAACAAACGGATTGAGCGAGACGGGAGCCCCTTAAAGGATCGCGTCGAGTTGTTCTACCCGCAGGGGTCAATGGCTATCGGGGCTACTATAGCCTCAAGACTCAGGACTGACGAGTTCGACATTGATGTGGTCTCCCAGCTTGATCTGCCAACCAATACATCACCGCAGGAAGTTCTGGACTTGCTCTTTGAAGCGATCCGGGGGGAGCCAGGATCTCGGTACTACCGGATGGCAAAACGCAGAACACGGTGCGTCACAGTTCATTACAGCGACGCCATGCACCTCGATGTCACGCCTGCTCTGCGGATGGTGAGCACCCAGGAGCGGCAAAGTTGGATATTTCACCACCGACCGGAGACACCGCGGGAGCAGGGCCGCAGGATAATCGCTAACCCCTACGGGTTCGCTGAGTGGTTTAATATCAACACGCCGTTGGACCACGGCTTCGCTGACATCTTTGAGGAGCGGGCCGAGGAGTATGAGCGTTTGCGCACGCGGGCTGAAGCGGACAGCGATCCTGTTCCCCCACAGGAGCCGCCGTTTCGTAAATCGAAGGCCGTCATCGTGTTGCAACTCCTGAAACGCTGGCGCAACGTGCAGTATGACTCCCGGTTAGGTAGGCGACCGCCGTCGATCATGATCGCGAAACTTGTAGCCGATGCGGCTAACCATACAGACCGCCTGTCCAAAGAATTGCTTCTCCAGGCACAGCACATGTTGTCCGTCTTCCGCCAAGCTGAAAAACAAAACCGGCTCGTGCATATTGTCAATCCGGTGTGCGGAGAGGATGTGCTGACGGATCGTTGGCCGGAGAAGCTGGAAGATCAGGCTCTGTTCATCAACGATCTTGAGGTGCTGGTCGGCAAAGTCGATCGGCTGGTTGCAGGATGCGACCTAGCGGAAATGCAGGAAATCATGGTGCGCCTGTTTGGCGAAGCACCCGCAACAGAGGCCATCAAAGCATTCAACGAGCGAACCGGGAAAGGGGTGCGTGATGGGCGCAGCCGGCACGATCCGACAAGCGGAAGGTTGATTCTTCCAGGTGCGACGGCCCCATCTGTCAGTCGCCCAACACCTAGACACGGATTCTATGGGACCGAACGGAGGAAACGATGATCCTGTCAACAATGAAACAGATTGAACTCATGCGGAGGGGGTGGCCGAGGTTCAAGGTCCTCCGTCGCACCCGTTGGGAAGCGCTTTGGGAAGGACCGTTAAAACCCTTGTGTCAGACCTACACGGTCCAAGTCTTGTTACAGCGAGAGGAAAATCACAATAAATCCGCTCTGCCACGGATTCCACAAGTGACCGTAATCAATCCTCTGCTCCGCCGACGATCGGGAGCTCCATCTGATCCCATTCCGCATCACTATCCAAATCGGAACAATCTGAATCTGCCTATTCTGTGCCTGTACGACCCAGATACCAGAGAGTGGCATCCCGGGCGTGCGGTTGCTCAGACTATAATCCCCTGGACAATAAATTGGCTTGCCTGCTACGAGGGCTGGCTGGCGACGGGGGAATGGACAGGCGGCGGACGGCACGGCTAGGGCAATCCGGTTCTTCTATGCGTAACGATGATGAAAACGCTCCCCCGAAACGGTCCTCTGGAACGCTTAAGCGCCGTCGGGTTCGCCTCCCTTGGCCGGAAGATAAGGACTTTCGCATCCTTTCCATTGATGGCGGCGGCATCCGTGGGATATTCCCAGCCGCTTTCCTGGCTGGATTGGAGAAGCGCTACCTGGGAGGGGCTTCTGCGGCGCAGTATTTTGACCTCATTGCAGGAACCTCAACAGGTGGGATCATTGCCCTTGGCCTTGCCTCGGGTCTCCGGGCCGCAGACCTGCTCAACCTCTATGTTAAACGCGGACGCGAAATCTTCCCGCCTACGCGAAACGGGGTCATTGGAGTAGCAAGGCGTTGTATAAGGAACATTGGCCAGTACTTCAAGTTTCGCTACGACCGGAAAGCGCTTATGCGTGTCCTGGATGACACTCTCGGCAACCGAAAATTTGGTGAAGCGCAGACGCGGTTGTGTATTCCCTCGTTCGAGGGTCGCTATAGCGAAGTCTATATCTTCAAAACTCCCCATCACCCTGATTTTTGGAAGGACGGCAGTGAGCTTATGACAAAGGTTGCGGCTGCCACGGCAGCCGCTCCGACATTTTTTAAGCCGCTCGAAGACAGCGGCTACACGTTCGTTGACGGAGGAGTCTGGGCGAACAATCCGATCATGATAGCTCTCGTTGATGCGTTGTCCTGTTTTTCTGTGCCTCGTGATCGAGTGCGGATTCTGAGCTTGGGATGCGGGGATGACCCATATGTCGTGAATCGCCTGAAGATAGTGCGCGGCGGCTTGTTCGCGTGGATGGACATTATCTACGCGGCAATGCGGCTTCAGTCCCTCAACGCCCTTGGACAAGCCGGACTCCTGATCGGTGCGGACAGAATCACGCGGGTGAGCGCCTCAATAAATGGAGAACAGATTCAAATGGACGATTGGACCCGTGCAGTCTCGGAACTGCCCGGCGTGGCGGAGTTGACGCTAGACGAATTGGGAGAGAGCGTTTCTAAAGCATTCCTCTTGGAACCTGCAAGCCGGTACGAGCCTATCATCAAAGCAGCCCATACAGCATAGCATCAACCAGCCGCCCCCCCGTACCCTCACCCGCGGCAAGGCTCCCCTCCAGCCGGTCACACAGCCCCATCAATTCATCCATCTTGGCGACAATCCGGCGCTGCTCAGCGAGGGGTGGGAGCGGAAACGGGGAATGGGCGAAATACTCAGTCGGCACCCGCTTCTGGCCGGCCGTGCCGGTCATTTTGGGGATACCGGTTTTGATGAAGTGTGGACTCTTGAGGAAAAGGACGGCGAAATTCGGATCAATGAACAGGGGGCGGACAATGTGCAATTCCGTCGTGCCGCTTCCCAGCCCGCCAGTCAGGTTTCGGAAGACAGTAGATTTTCCGTTCTGGAAACACGGGGTAATCTTAGCCAAGCCAACATCCCCTTCGGCAAAGTGCGTGTAACCCTTTTTGATCTCCCCCCATTGTCGAACCTCATGGCTGCATGTCACACCGTAGTCAGCCGCAATCATTGGCATTGGAACAAACGACGCCTCAATGTCGTCCGCTGCTTCGTTCCGTGGACTCAGCAATCCAATCTCCGCGATTTGGCTCCATTGCCAGTTTGCGGGTAACGAAAACGGCAATTCTTCTTCTCTCAGCGCCGGAATCGCTTTCGGCTTTCTTATCTCCCCCACCTTTACCAGCCGCGCTTTCTCCGCGGCAATCCGCTTCAACAACACCGATGCCGGTTCATCCGCCGGGTCCTGCGGCACGAGCTTGCCCCGCACCGCCAAGTTGAGGATGGTCTGACGCAGCGCCTTGACCTGCTCAGGGTGTGTGGTCAGCGGGGTGAAGTTGTCGAGGGCAAAGGCAACATGCTGCCGGAATGTTGCCGGGTCAGGGTCAGGGGCGTTGAGCCGGGCGAGACTTGCCGCGGCCAGCCGGCTGCGCGTCGTCTCTCGTTCCGCCTGCGCTGCCTCCAGCCGGTCACACAGCCCCATCAGTTCATCCACCTTGGCGACAATCCGGCGCTGTTCAGCCAGAGGGGGGAGAGGGAAATATAGGTTGGAGAGCTTTTCTTTTTTGAGATTGTTAATCCCAATCCCGCGACTGCCTGCTGCGATACTGTCCCGATAAAGGTTTGATTGGAGATATACTCCGACGAAGCCTTGAAGGCTGGTATGAGTCAAACGGATCACCCCACAAAAACCGCCAAATCCT
Source organism: uncultured Binatia bacterium (SeqCode) (assembly GCA_965200965.1). Lineage (GTDB taxonomy): Bacteria > Desulfobacterota > Binatia > Bin18 > Bin18 > JAAXHF01. Next base: position 1,016,360 of record OZ241744.1, on the reverse strand, counting down.
TCGTTGAAGTCGTCGGGTACAAAAGCAGCCTTGCCCACCAAGTTTTTGCTGCCGCTGGAAAGGGCAATCATAAAGTCGCCTCGTCGCAGGAATTGATCCGGCGATATCCTCTCGCGTTTTACGAATACTGGGTTTTCGTGGTTAAGACGAATAGCAATATTGTTTGCGCGGAGAATCGGTAGATAGCCTTCTCCTGCTGAATCGGAGACATCCGATTTTGAATAGGTTACACCCCGAATGAGAGTGTGCAGTTCTCCGAAGGCTACCCAACGCCAGCTTGCTGGAAGCTTGAAAGGGCGGTCTCCCGAGAGTATTGGTTCAGTCCGTTCTTTTCTTATCCCCCCCGCCTTCACCAGCCGCGCTTTCTCCGCGGCAATCCGCTTCAACAACTCCGATGCCGGTTCATCCGCCGGGTTCTGCGGCACGAGCTTGCCGCGTACCGCCAGGTCAAGGATGAAACGGCGGAGGCGCGAGACGGCTTCGGGGGTCTGGATCAGCCGGTCAAAGTGGGTCAGCAGGGCGTCAATGCTCATCGGGTCAGCGCTCCTCTCTCTCCTGCCGTTCACTCCTCGGCGCACTCCGTTCAATCAGGGCTTTCAACGCGGTCATGGCTTCGGCGTGGCGGTCGGCGTGCTGCCTCCCCCGTCTGATGCCTTCCCACAACATGGCCGGAATGCCGAGTGCGACCACGGCAACCTGCACAAACCCACCCACAAGGCATGGGCGGCTTGTGTCTGCCGGACGGCAATGGTGGCGGCCTCAAAATCTGTCATGCCCTGTTCCTCTCTCTGCACAAGAGCTGGCAGAGAGGCCGCTGACTGACAGCCCCCCAGCGGGGAGTGAACGGGTCATCAGATCGACCGGAAGGCGACACCTTCACGCCTTTCGCTCAGACCCTGCCTTCATTGCAGCGCGTCGGCCAGGACGGCCTTCAACCGGGCGCGCAGCGAGGCGGCTTCGGCCTCCGCGGCAGTCAGTTGCGCCAGCAGTTCGGCGGGGTCGCCGGGCGTGGCTTGGGCGGTATGCGGGTTCTTGATGTCCAGGTTATAGCCACGCGCCTTGACTTCTTCCGCGCTGACTTTCCAGGCGCAGGCGGTTTCCTGCCGGCCGGTGCGTTGCGGCCCGCCCCACCAGTCCATGCAGGTGTGCAGATGCTCCAGCCGGATCGGCTTGGTCATGGAGTAGGCTTTCTGGCCGTCGGGGACGCGGTGCTCGTAGAACCAGATGTCGCCGGTCGGCTCGCCCTTGTCAAAAAACAGCAGGTTGGTGCCGATGGAGGCGTAGGGCTTGAAGACCGAGTTGGGCAGACGGACGATGGTGTGCAGGTTGCACTCGGCCAGCAGGTGTTCCTTGAGCCGGGTCTTGACCCCCTCGCCAAACAGCGAGCCGTCGGGCAGCACAACGCCGGCGCGGCCGCCCGGCTTGAGCACCCGGACGATCAGGGCCAGGAACAGGTGGGCGGTTTCCTTGGTGCGGAAATGCTGGGGAAAATTGCTCTCAATGCCGCCCTCTTCCTTGCCGCCAAAGGGCGGGTTGGTCAGCACAATGTCCACCCGGTCTGCGTCCCCCCAACTGATCCAGGGCCGGGCCAGGGTGTTGTCGTGGCGGACAAAGCCGGGGTCCTCAACGCCGTGCAGCAGCATATTGGTGACGCATAGCATGTGCGGGAGTTGCTTCTTCTCCACGGCGCGCAGGCCGGCCTGCATGGCCCGATGGTCTTCGGGCCGTTTGACATAGCGCTCGCGCATGTGACGCAGGGCGCAGCTCAGAAAGCCGCCGGTGCCGCAGGCCGGGTCAAACAGGCTCTCCCCAGGCTTGGGGTCAATCCGGTCGGCCATAAAGGCGGTCACGGCCCGCGGGGTGTAGTACTCGCCGGCATTGCCGGCGGATTGCAGGTCGTTCAGCATCTGCTCATAGATGTCGCCGAAGTGGTGGCGGTCGTCTTTGTCGTTGAAGTCAATGGCGTCAATCGTGTTCACCACCTGGCGCATGAGCTGCCCGGACTTCATATAGTTATAGGCGTCCTCAAACACACTGCGGACCACCCGGCCGCGCTTGTCCCGGCCGGCGGTCTCCAGCCCTTTGAGGGCCGGGAACAGCTCGGTGTTGATAAAGCCGAGCAGCGCCTCGCCGGTCATGCCCTCGGGGTCCGCGGCCCAGGCCCGCCACTGGAAGCAATCCGGGATGGGCGAGCGGTAGCCGTCCCGGGTCAGTTCCAACTCCAGGTCCTGATCGTCCATGATCTTCAGAAAGAACATCCAGCACAGCTGGCTGATGCGCTGGGCGTCGCCGTCAACCCCGGTGTCCTGGCGCATGATGTTCTGGATGGATTTGACCAGGCTGCGGACCGACATGGCTCAGGCGCTCTCCTGGTACAGGGCGGCTTGCAGATCACGCACCGCGGCAACGAAGCGGTCCTTGCTGCCAAAGGCCCTGATGAGCTGTACCGGGGTGCCGAGGCGGTTGAGCGGCGGGATGCGCAACACCCCGGTGTCGTCAAGGTTGAACAGCCCCTCGTCGGCGTACTTGTCAAGCAGGGCGTCAAGCACGGCCCGGGCCTGGCCGGCGTACCGGTGGAACACATCGCGCTTTCTGACCTTGGCGGCCCGCTCGCTCCGGGTCAGCGGCGTGGCATCAAAAGCCACCTGGCAGATGAGGTCAAAGGGGTCGAGGTCCCTGCCAAGCTCCCGGGTCAGGATGTCAAAGTCCAGCCCCTCGGCCTTCAGTTCGTCCACGATCGCCTGCTTGCGCTCCTCGGCCCGCCAGCGTCGCAGAAAGGCGTCAAGGCTGGCAAAGCGCCGCGTGAGCGCCTTGCGGGTGAAGTCACGCAGCGACTCGGTGATGAGCGTGCCGGCCTCGTCGAGGTATTCCACCCGCTTGGCAACGATGCTGGCGCTGACCCCATCCACATACACCTTGGGCCGGCCGCCGGCCGGGCCGGAGCAGTCCGGCGGGCCGGAGATGCTGGTCTCGTCCGGCTCTGCCGGCGGTCCGTCCGGGGTGGTGTCGGGCGGGCTGATCGGGTCGTGCTCGCCCGGCTCATAGACCTGGACCGGCTCGCCGTCAAAGTCCGGGTCGGCAAAATGCTGAGTCGCCCCCCGGAAGTCCATCAGGGTGAAATAGAACTTGCGGGTATCCTCATGGACCCGGCTGCCGCGGCCGAGAATCTGCTTGAACTCGGTCATTGAGCCGACCGGCCGATCGAGCACAATCAGCCGGCAGGTCTGGACATCCACCCCGGTGGACAGCAGCCGTGAGGTTGTGACCAGCACCGGGGAGCGCGATTCGGGGTCAATGAAGTTGTCAAGTTGGGCCTGTCCCTCGGCGTCCCCGCCGGTGATGCGCATGACATAGCGGGGGTCCTTGGCCACCAGATCGGCGTTCTCATTGACGAGCGCCCGCCTCATGCGGCCGGCGTGCTCCCGGTCAACACAGAAGAGAATGGTTTTCTGGAAGCGGTCGCCGCTCTCCTTCAAAAACCCGGTGACTTTGTGGGCCACCAGCCGGGTGCGCTCGTCCAGCACGAGACTGCGGTCAAAGTCCCTGGTATTGTACAGCCGGTCTTCGACCTCCCGGCCGTCACGGTCAAGCTGGCCCTGTTCGGGGCGGTAGCCCTGCACGTCCCGGTCAATATGGACCTTGATGACCTTGTAGGGGGCCAGGAAGCCGTCACGGATGCCCTGTTTCAGCGAGTAGGAATAGACTGGTTCGCCAAAATAGTGGATGTTGGACGCATAGCGGGTCTCTTTGGGGGTGGCGGTCAGGCCGATCTGGGTGGCGCTGGCGAAATACTCCAGGATTTCCCGCCAGGCCGAGTCCTCGGCAGCGCTGCCGCGGTGGCACTCGTCAATGACAATGAGATCGAAGAAGCCGGGCGAGAACTCCCGATAGAGCTTCTGCCTGTCCTCCGGGCCGGTTATCGCCTGGTACAGGCCGAGATAGACCTCATAGGCGGTGTCAATGCGGCGCACCCCCGGGGCGGAACCGGCCCCGGGGTCAATGGTGCCGGCGCTGCTCGAGAGCTTGGCCATTGCCGGGCCGAAGGGCCGGAAGTCATTATTCATGGTCTGATCGACCAGCACATTGCGGTCGGCCAGAAACAGGATACGCTTCTTGCGGCCGGCCTTCCACAGTCGCCAGATGATCTGAAAAGCGGTATAGGTCTTGCCGGTTCCGGTTGCCATGACCAGCAGAACCCGGTCGCGGCCGGTGGCGACGGCCTCAACCGCGGCGTTGATAGCGCTGATCTGATAGTAACGCGGGGCCTTGCCGCTGCCGTCGTCACAATAATCCTGAAGCACAATCCGCTCGGCCTCGGGCCTCAGGCCCTTCCAGGCGCAGTAGCGCGCCCATAGTTCGCCCGGCGGTGGGAAGGCGTCAAGGGCGATGGCCGTTTCTGTTCCGCAGGTCCGGTCGTGGAACACAAAGCCGTCGCCGTTGGAGGAGAACACAAAGGGAATGTCAAGCGTGGTGGCGTACTCAAGGGCCTGTTGCATACCATCGCCGACCGCGTGCCGGTTGTCCTTGGCCTCAATCAGGCCGATGGGCAGGTTTGGCTTATAGGACAGCACATAGTCGGCCCGCCTGAGCCTGCCCCGGCTGACCAGCCGGCCGCGCACAATGATGCGGCCCCTGGTAAAGCTGAGCTCCTCGCGGATCTGCGTCAGCTCGTTCCAGCCGGCCCGCCGCAGGGCCGGGGTGATGAACTTGGTGCAGATATCGCGCTCGCTCAGCCGGCTCTTCTCCATTACCGGCGGATATACCACCCCCAGCCCCCCGGCTTCAAGGCAACCCGGCCTTGTCCGACGGCGTGCGGCCAGATATAGCCTTGATAGGGACAGGCTGAACGATCAAGAGAGAGGAGGCACAGGGCCTATGGCTGGAAGACTTGACGGCGAGGTAGCAATTATCACCGGGGCGGCCCGCGGACAGGGTGAGGCTGAGGCACGGCTGTTCGCCGCCGAAGGGGCGAAGGTGGTCCTGAGCGATGTCCTGGACGAGCTGGGCCGCAAGGTGGCGGAGGAAATCGGCCCGGCCGCCCTGTTCATCAAACACGACGTTTCTCAGGAGAAGGTGTGGCAGCAGGTCGTCACCGACGCACGCAATGCGTTTGGTCGGGTGACGGTTCTGGTCAACAATGCCGGGATCGGGCTGCGTGAGGACAGCGGGATTGAGCAGACCCCGCTGGACGCCTGGCACAAGACGCTGGCGGTCAATCTGACCGGGGTCTTCCTGGGCATGAAATACGTTGTTCCGGCCATGCGGGCGGCGGGGCACGGCTCGATCATCAATATCTCGTCCATTGCCGGCATTGTGGGCGGCGGTGGTCTGCCGGCCTACCACGCCAGCAAGGGCGGGGTGCGCCTGCTGACCAAAACCGCGGCCGTGCAGTATGCCGAAGAGAACATCCGGGTCAACTCGGTCCATCCGGGCGGGGTGGATACCGAAATCCTGAACCCGTTCGGGGAAAAATGGAAACACCGGGCGGCCGGCCTGCACCCGATGAAACGCATCGCCGAAGCGGATGAGATCGCCTATGGCGTGCTGTATCTGGCCTCGGCCGAGGCGTCGTTTGTGACTGGAACCGAACTGGTTATCGACGGCGGGTTTATCGCCCGCTAGAGGAGCAGGCTATGGAATATCGACCGTTTGGCAACACGGGCCTCCAGGTCTCGGCCATTGGCATCGGCTGCTGGGAGATTGGCGGCGGCTACGGCAGCATTGAGGAGAGCCAGTTCATTGAGGCGGTGCAGCGTGGGCTTGAGTTGGGCATTACCTGCTTTGACACCGCGGAAGCCTACGGCTTCGGGGCCTCAGAAAAATCGCTGGCCAAAGCGCTTGGCGCACGGCGCAAAGACGCCATTGTTGTCACCAAGTTCGGGGTTGGCTATCAGGAAGCGCCCAACTTCCGCGACAGCAGCCGCCAGCGGGTGATGGAGTCGGTTGAAAAAAGCCTGACCCATCTGAACACCGACTATATCGACGTCTACCTGGTGCATTGGCCGGATGTGAACACCCCGTTTGAGGAGACCATGCGCGCCCTTGACGATGTAGTCCAGCAGGGCAAGGCCCGCTTTGTCGGCATCTCCAACTTCCGCCGGCAGCAGATCGAGACCTGTATGCAGACCCGCCGGGTCGATGTCGCCCAGTACTGCTGGAACATGTTTGACCAGCGCATGCACAAAGAGGTCTTTCCCTACTGCCGTGAGCAGCGCATTGGGGTGATGGCCTACGGCTCACTGGCCTACGGACTGCTGAGCGGAACCTTCAGCGCGGATATGGACTTTGAGTCCGACGACTGGCGCTCCCGGCGGGGCCGGATGGGCGGCATCACCCTGTTCCAGACCCTGTTCGGCCCCGAGTACTTCCCCCGCAATATCGCCGCGGTGGACGAACTCAAAGACATGGCGGCCGGCTATGGCAAAAGCCTGCCGCAGTTCGCCCTGCGCTGGACGAGCTCCAATCCGGTGATCAGCACGGCCCTGGTCGGCTGTCGCACCAAGGCCGAGGTGGAGGACAATGTCGGCGCGCTGGGCTGGGAGATCTCGGAGGCCGATATGTCGGAGCTCAGCGCGATCTTCGTCCGCCACGGGGTTGAGACCTCGCCGGATGTGTGGTTAGAGCGGGATTGACCCGCCCGCCTCCAGAAGGGATGCCCAGTCATGCCCCGGTTGCCACTCGAAGGACTCAAAGTCGTTGATATTTCCGTCCTGTTTGCCTCGCCGACGATCTCCCAGAACATGGGCGATTTTGGTGCCGAGGTCATCAAGGTCGAACACCCCCGGCTGGGCGACAGCCTGCGTTCGCTGGGGGCGGCCAAGAACGGGATTCCGCTGTGGTGGAAGATCACCAACCGCAACAAAAAATGCCTGACCCTGGACCTGAGCAAACCGGCCGGCCGGGACATCCTCAAGCAACTGGTGGCTGATGCCGATGTCCTGACCGAGAATTTCCGGCCCGGTACGCTCGAACGCTGGGGGCTTGGCTGGGAGGTGCTGCACGCCCTGAACCCCCGGCTGGTTATGGCCCGGGTATCGGGCTTTGGCCAAACCGGCCCGTATAAGGACAAACCCGGGTTCGGGACCCTGGCCGAGGCGATGAGCGGTTTTGCCCATATCACCGGCCAGCCGGACGGGCCGCCGACCCTGCCGGGCTTTGGCCTGGCGGACGCCGTGGCCGGCCAGTTCGGGACGTGGGCGGTCATGTTTGCCCTGTATGAACGGGACCACAGCAGCGGCACAGGCCAGATGATCGACCTGAGCGTGCTGGAGCCGATTTTTACCCTCACCGGCGACCAGGCGCTGAGCTATGACCAGTTGGGTATTGTCCAGCAGCGGACCGGCAACCGCGTCCCGTCCATTGGCGCGCCGCGGAACATCTACAAGACCAGGGACAACAAATGGCTGGCTCTGTCGGCCAACGCCCACGCCCTGGCCGGGCGGGTGTTTGCGGCCATTGGCCAGCCCGAGCTGATTGACGACCCGCGCTTTGCCGACAACCGGGCGCGGATCACAAACATCGACGAGGTTGATGCGATTGTGGGCGGCTGGATCGCCCGCCAGACGCTTGAAACGGCGCTCAGGCAGTTTGACCAGTACGACTGTGCGGCGGTCCCGGTGTACGATATTGCAGGCATTATGGCTGATCCCCATTTTCAGGCCCGACAGACGATTACCACCGTCACCGACCCGGAGCTCGGACCGCTGAAAATGCAGAATGTCGTCCCAACGCTGAGCCGCACCCCGGGCGCGGTCCGCTGGACCGGCCCGACCCACCTGGGAAGCCACAACGAAGAGATCTATTGTGGACAACTAGGCATAACGCCCGATCGCCTGGCGGAACTGAAGGACTTGGGCGTTATCTGAGGAGTATCCCATGTCGCGCCTGCGCCGCAGCCTGTTGTTTGTCCCGGCCAGCAGTGAGCGGTTTCTGGCCAGAGCACAGAACGCTCAGGCCGACAGCCTGATCTTTGATCTCGAAGACGCTGTCGCTCCAGAACGGAAAGCCCTTGCGCGGGAAACGCTCAAAGACGTACTGAGCGATAGTGGCTTTGAGCGCTTCGAGCGCACGGTGCGGATCAACGCTCTTGATACGCCGTATTTCCTGGATGATGTGCTGGCTATGGTTGAGGCCGGGGCGGATGGGCTGGTCGTCCCCAAAACCAGCACGCCTGAGGGTATCCGGTTTGTGGACAAACTGGTCTCGCTGGCTGAGGAGCGGGCCGGACAGGCACCCGGCTCGGTAGCGCTGCTGCCGCTGATTGAGCAGCCCCAGGCGATCGGCAACGCTTTCAGCCTGGCCCAGGCCAGCCCACGTCTGGCCGGCATGGCGTTTGGACATGGAGATTTTTCGCTGGCGATGGGGATACAGGCCGGCCCGTCAAGCGACGGGATTGTCCTGCACGCCCGCTGTCAGGTCGTGACCGCAGCCAAAGCGGCCGGCATCGTGCCGATTGATAATGTGTATCTGGATATCCCCGATGTGGAAGGCCTGGTGGCCGAGACGCGCCAGGGCAAACATCTCGGCTATGAGGGCAAAGCCTGCATCCATCCCAGCCAGATTGAGCCGGTCAACGCGGTCTACACCCCGGGCCCGGAAGAAGTCGCCTATGCCCGAGACCTGCTCGCGGCTTTTGACGGAGCGGTGGCCGAAGGCAAGGGCGCGGTTGCCTTCCGGGGGCGGATGATTGACGGTCCGATTGCCGACCGTGAACGGATGGTGTTAGAGCGGGCCAGGAAGGCCGGTCTGCCGCTCGGCTGACCCACTGCTTGCATCCGCAAGCAAAGTGCGCTAGCACTGAGCGCATGGCTGCAACACAACCTGACCCGTATGCGAGTCTCGGCGAGTTTCTCCGCCGGCAGCGTGAATTGTCCCGGCTCTCCATCCGCCAACTGGCCGAGCTGTGCGGCATTTCCAATCCCTACCTGAGCCAGATTGAGCGGGGCCTGCGCATGCCGAGCAGCGTCATCCTCCAGTCTTTGGCCAAAGGATTGAAAATCTCCGCGGAAACACTGTACACCCAGGCCGGTATTCTTGACCCCCAAGAGACCGAAGCCAGCGATGTGGTGAGGGCGGTCCTGCATGACCCCCATCTGTCGGCCCGTCAGCGAGAGATGCTGATCGACATGTACCGCTCGTTCCGCAAGGTCAACGAGAGCGAAGGCTCGGCCTGAAAGCGCGATCCTGTCACCTGGGTGACTGTTCCTGTCCCTCAAGGTGCCGAACTGCGCTTGCAAAAGTTAGCGATATGAGCCAGCATCTGTCCCAGAGCGATCAAGCGTCAGAAACGTCAATCCGATCTGAGGAGGAGAACATCATGGCCGACAATCTGTGGACCAACAATCCTTTTGCCAAAATGTGTGGCAAACTGAACCTGAGCAACTCCCCGATGCTGGCTCCGATGCGGGAGATGGCGGCACAGTACATTGACAACAGCGAGAAATGGGCCAGTCAAGCCCTGGAGATGAGCGAAAAAACAACCGCCTGGGCCAAGGAAACCCCAATGGCACCGATGGTTGAGGCCCAACTCTCTGTGGCCAGGCAGCTCATTGGTTCCTCCACAACGCTGGCGCGTCAACTGTGGCGGCTGGACAAGCCGTCCGAAGAAGAAGCCAGCGTCTAGTCCCTCGTGTCCCCTGTCCCGGAAGGGGGCTCGTGCAGCCCCCTTTTTCAGTGCTCAATTTGCACCAGGTCGCGTAAACCTTTGGGTGACACGATGAGCCTGCGCCCCTCCCGCTGGAGGAGGGATTTCCGCTCCAGGGTCCGCAGGTGTTCAGTGACCTTTTGCCGCGAAGCCCCGACCAGATCGGCTAGGTCTTCGTGGGTCAACTGGAGAATGAGGAGCGTCCCCCGCGCCTCTTGGACCCCGAACTTTTGAGCCAGTTCCAGCAGGGCAAAGGCCAGACGATGCTGGAGGTCGAGCCCCTGAAAATGGGCGTAGCGCTGGAGCAGGCCGAACCAGCGGCTGACCGTGCCGTCCATCAGCGCACTGAAGTCGGCAAACGGGACGCCGAGCAGGGTGCTGACCAAAGCCTCAGCCGACAACCGGCCAACCCAGCAGTCACTGAACGCCTCACTCCGAAACGGTCGCTGCATGCCGGGCAGCAGGGAGGTGATGCCGAACAGTTCGCCGGGTGAAATCAGGCTGACCAGGATGTCCTCGCCCTCCGGGGTGCGCAGCGAGAGCTTGATCACGCCGGAAACCAGGACATAGAGGGAGTCGGACGGGTCGCCCTGGCGGAAGAGGGTTGTCCGACGCTCAAAGCGTTCCAGGGTGATCTCGGACAAAATAGCGTGGAGTTGACGATCAGACGCCCTGGCAAAGGTCTTCATCCGCCGTAGGCTCATGATGTTCAGAACGGGTCGGCGTATCATTCTCCCTCGTCTCGCCCGGCTATCTGAAACAGCGCAGCTGCGCTCGCCAAGCACATGTGTGTCACCCAGGTGACGAAAATGCAAGCCTCAGCCCGATTTGCCTTTATCTTCCCCGCTCACAGACCGCCCGGAAGTGGGCCGTGCTGATGGACCGGGCGCTTCTTTCGTTGTACAATCCCTGGCCAACAGCCGGGACGGGTGCAGAGCCCCCGGCTGAATTTTGCTCATTTGGAGGGCGAGGGGATGCGATCCATAGTGCAGAATACTACGCTGCTCGCGTTGCTGGTCTTTGGGCTGGGCGTCCTGGCCGGCTGCGGTGAGCCGACCGAGATGGGCCCCAAGGAAAAACAGGCGATTCAGCTGGTCAAAGCGCATAAGCGGGAAGGGGGGCTGTTCAGCGTCATCTCGAACATTGAGAAACGCTCTCAGGACAGCGCCCGGGCCGGCAACCCCTGGGAGTTGGGAGCCTGGACAGCCGGCCTGCCTTCTCGGAAGGACCGGATTGTCGAGACCTTGAGCCAGTACTTTAACGCGCTTGACCAGTTTCGGACTGGAAGCTACTGGGTCCGCTTCACCTTCAAGGATGAGAACGGCGATGGCGAAGCCCTGTGGGACGTGAATGTCTACACCAAGGGAGTGGTGGCAAAGAACGCCGCGGCCAGGTCGTTTGAAACGTCCGCCGATGAGCCAGACACCACTTATACAGAACCGTTCAGTCGCTGAGCCGCTGGAAGACAAGCTTGGGTGCGCATCCTTCAGTTCTTTTTGTCGTCTTCTCCCATATGGTCGTTCCCGGCTTCGTCCACACCCTTTGACAGGACCTGGAGCAGGGCCTGATAGACAGAGCGATTGACAATCAGCCCGAGGTGTCTTCCCGGGACCTCAAGGTTGTGACCTTGGGGGTCGAGACTGGAGTGCCAGGCCACGATTTCGTCCTCTTTGGAGAAAATGGAGGCGAAGTCAACGCCCGCCGGTAAGGGGCCAAAAGCAGTCTGTTGAAACTGGCATGTACATTCCAGACTGCCGCACTCGGGTGGAACGTGCCCACGGAGCCGTCTGATCGGGTATAAGACCTGTGAGGCAAGCAAGACGATTGGGTTGACCTCAACGGGAGGAGTGAGCGGCGAGCCGATGGCAATGACGCCGCTGACTTGTGCCGGATAGGCCGCACCCAGAAAACGGGCCAGCATACCGCCGAGGCTGTGCCCTACGAGAGTCAGCGGCTGGCCGGTTTCTTGCAGAATGTGGTCAAGCCGCCAGCGCAGAAGTTCGCTGGTCCGGTTCGGACAGTCAACATTCCAGTCAATGCCGGACAGGTAGGACCGATAGCCGAGGCGGCCCAGCCAGCCGGCCAGCACCCGCAGCGTCCAGTCGCCGGCCAGAAACCCTGGAATCAATAAAATCGGCTCGCCGCCGCCGGGGCGGAGCGGTGGGTCCCGGTAGAGTGCAGAGGGCAGGAGTTGAGACAGTTGCCACACATAGTCGGGATACGCGGGAGTGGAACGCCAGTTCATACGGGTCTTCCCTGCTAGCAAAGGATGGGAAATTTTGCAAGCACAGGTTCGTTTCAAACCCCGCTCTTGCCAGGACTTGGCAGACTGGGATAGAAGACGCAAGCGTGACCCGAGAGCACGCGCTGAGACAGGAACACCGGCATGGAAGACACCCCCCGGCAGTCTGCCCATCCTTCACTCATCACCCTGCGTGGCGGCCAGGCCGTCACCCTGCGGCCAATGAGCGCGTTTGACGCCAACCGGCTGCTCAGCTTTGCCAACAGCCTGCCGGCCTATGATCTGCTCCACCTGCGGATGGATATCACCCAGCCCGAGGTGGTGAGGCAATGGGTCCGTCAGCTCGAAGAAAACACCACCGCCACCATTATTGCCGAGGCTGACGGCCAGATTGCCGGCTATGCGATTCTGCACCACCACCAAGTCACCTGGCAGCGCCACTTGGGGGAAATTCGGATTCTGGTCGGACCGGCCTACCGCGGCCAGGGGCTGGGCCGTCACCTGGCCCGCGAAATTTTTGCGCTGGCCCACGCGATGGGCCTCAGCCGCATCGTGGCTCAGATGATGCCCGATCAAAAAGGCGCGATTGCGACATTTGAGCGTTTAGGCTTTCAGCCCGAAGCGCTGCTGTCTGATTTTGTGATTGACCGGGACGGCCGTACCCACGATCTGATGGTCATGGCCTACGACGTGAACGGATTCACCGAGCATACAGTATAGCCGGCACCCGGGCCGGGGTGTCGCCCGGTCGCTCAGGCGACCTGCCGGGCCGGCCTGTCGGACGGGGATGTGGTGCGGTCGGCCGCCTCCCGCAGCTCCTGAAACGCCCCACGCAGGCAGTCGGCGTAGTGCCACACATCCGGCATCAGATGGGGGTCTACGGTGACGCCGATGGTCAGCTTGTCGTTATAGCTTGAGGTGATGTGGAAGAGACCGATATCGGTGCTGAGCGGACCAATGGGGTAGAAGCCGAGGCGCTTGTGGCTGGCCAGGTAGAGCGGAATCTGGGGGCCGGGGATGTTGAGCGAGACGGTGTTGGCCACGCGCTTGGGCAGCCCGAACTGCTGGCTCAGGGCCTGGACGGCCGGCGGGAGGAAACGGTTCAGCGTCATCAGCTCGGCCAAGGCGTGGGCCTGCCGGCGGTTCTTGCATGCTTCCAGGGCCTGGTGTTCGGCCCTGAAACGTTGGACCGGGTCGGCCATGCCCGGATACAGCGGCACGAGCAGGCTTGAAATCGCGGGTGTCTCGTCCTCAGACTCGTCTCCGCTGGCATGATGGTGAAGCATGACCGGGTAGGCGAGCCGGAGATTCAGACCCTCAGGCCGGTGTCCTTTTTCCCTGAGATAGCTGCCCAGAGCGCCGGAGATGATCGTCAGGACGACATCGTTGACCGTTCCGCCCAGGGATGACCGGACCGCCCGAATTTCAGGAAAAGCAAGTTCGGTCCAGGCAAACTGGCGCACGCCGGACAGCCGGCCGTTGAACGGCAGGCGGGATACCGGCCGCAGGAGGGGAGACAGCGCCGCGCCAAGCCGGGAACCAACGCCGGCCGGCGAGCCTGACCACAGCCGCGCCCCCGGCGGGAACAAGCCTGTATTGACCGCGAGCCTGGTCGTGGTGGTGATCGTGTCATGGAGCGCGTTTTGCAGTCGGGTCAAAAAATCTGGCATGGGCTCCGGCTGCCAGTCACTGGGCGGCGGCGGGGTCGGGGGCGCGTCGGGCCGGATATCGTGCAGAACAGTGCTCAGCGCTGTGCCGGTGATGCCTTTGACCAGGGCGTAATGGACCTTGGCCAGAATCGCCGTATTGCCGTCGTGCCGACCCCGGAGCAGGATGAGTTTCCATAATGGGTGGGCGCGGTCAAGGGGTTCGGCAAATATACGGCCGCCAACGCGCGCTAACACCCGGTCATCCCCGGGCCGGGGCAGCGTCCGCTCCTCAATGTGGTCCGACAGCTCGAAATCCGGGTCGTCTTCCCAGCCTGGCTGCGCAATGCCAAACGGGGCGGCGACAACCTTCTGCCGGTAGCGGGGGAGCAGGTGGAGGCGGTCTTCGAGCAGACGGACGACGGTGGTGCGGGGGACATGACCCTCGTACACCCCACAGCCGCCGATATGCATGGGCTGGCCGGGCTGCTCCCGGTACAGGAACGAGGCTTGCAGAGCAGTCAGACGCCGCTGGTGGTGTTCAGGCATACGCGTGTGCATAGCAGGAAGAGACGCCTGGTGACAGTCCGCCCGCTTGCCTTTTCGGGCGGGCGTGTGACAGTGTGGTGAGGGACAAGGCGACTCCACCACGGGGCAAAGCCACAACAGGGGGACGCATGGACGCTGCAATTCGCTACACCGCCGGCATTCGCCAGCTTGAAGACAAGCTGCTGCCCTTTTTGCGCACGATGGAGACCTATCAGGAGCAGTTCCATATGTCGCGCCTGGCCGAGCAGCGTGAGGCCCTGGAAGCCACGGTTGGCGAGCTGTTTCACGGCCTCAAGAGCGAGCTGGCCAGCCTCGTTCCCCCCCAGCGTCTGAGCGATTTCCACACCAGTTTGGCCGAGGCGATTGAGCACTGCGCGGATGCCTACGGCGCTTTTGTCAGCGCTGTTGGCCGAGACTTTGCCATCCGTTTCTTGAAGGGCCGCTTTCTGCTGTGTCGAGGCAAGCGGGTATTGTACCGCATCCGGGCCGACCTGCCGCTCCTCCAGCAGTACTGGGTGCTGCCCGAGGCACTGCCCGAGCTGGCCCGCCTGGAAACCCACAGCCCGGACCTTGATGTCCCGGTCGGGCTGCTGCGTCAGGAACAGACCGGGCAGCGCTATGCCTACTCGCTCTATGTGCCCGAGAACTATACGCCGCGCAGACAGTGGCCGCTCATCGTGTGTCTACACGGCGGTTATAGCCGAGACGACGATTACATTCTGACCTGGTTGCGCCTGGCCAAGAGCAAGGGGTATGTGCTGCTGTCGCCGAAATCCTCGCGTGAGACCTGGTCGGCCATTCGCACGCCGGGCACGCCGCCCAACCCGGCCGTTGACCTGCGGTCCATCCGCCGTATGCTTGACGAGGTGTGGCAGACCTACGCGGTTGACCGCAGCCGCGTCTACGCCTCGGGTTTTTCCGACGGGGGGATTTTTACCCATATTCTGGGTCTGAGTTTTCCCGAGTTGTTTGCCGGGATTGCGCCGATTGCCTCCCAACTCCACACCGCGGCCGACCACTTGCTGCGCCGCGGCCGTGGCCGGGACCTGCCCATCCTGCTGGTACACGGCGAACAGGACCCGATCTTCCCGATCGCCTTTGCCCGCCAGACCCAACAACTCCTCAGTGGACTTGGCTATCCGATAACATTTCGTGCGATCCCGGACTGGGGCCACGCCTATCCCTACCGCATTAATGAGACCGTTGTGCTGCCCTGGTTTGAGGGTCTGGAGGCCAGGTCGGCGGCCTGGCCGGCACACGCTCGGCGGAGACGGAGGGATGTCTGAACATGCGTCCACAGGTCTATATTGACGGTCACGTTGGCACGACCGGGCTGCGTATCAGACAATGGCTGGCGAACCGCCGCGATGTCGAAATTGTCAGCCTGGCCGAGGACCTGCGGAAGAGCGCCTCCGCCCGTCGGGAGTGCCTGCTGGCCGCGGATATCGCTGTCCTGTGTTTGCCCGACGAGGCATCCCGGGAGGCGGCCGGCTGGGCCGCAGACAGCCAGACCCGGCTGATTGACGCCAGTACCGCCCACCGGGTGGCGGAGGGCTGGGTCTACGGTCTGCCCGAGCTCCAGCCCGGCCAGCGGGACGCCATTCGGACCGCCAAACGGGTCGCCAACCCCGGCTGTTATGCCTCGGCCTTTGTGCTGCTGGTCCGGCCGTTGGTTGACGCCGCTGTCCTGGTGCCCCAGGCCGGGCTGTCTATCCACGCCCTGTCCGGCTATTCGGGAGGCGGGCGGCCGCTGATTGACAGGTGGGAGGACCCGCAGCTCGGGCTGGGCGGGTTGCCCTACGAGGCCCCGTATGCCCTGAGCAGCCGCCACAAGCATATCCCGGAGATGGTGTGCTACGCTGGCCTGCACCTCGAGCCGCAGTTTGTCCCGGCCGTTGGGCCGTTCCGCTGTGGGATGCGGGTTGAGGTGCCGCTCCACGTCTCGCTGTTGCCGCCGGGCACGACTGGCGAGGCGGTGTGGGAGGTTTTTCACCACCGCTATCGGCATGAGCCTTTTGTCAAGCTCATGCCCCACGGCTCAGCCGTTGAGGAACGCAGCCTCAATCCCCAGGCGTGTAATGACACCAACCGGCTGGAGATTCATGTGCTGTCCCATGCCTCGGGCCATATGCTGCTGGTGGCAACCCTCGATAATCTGGGCAAAGGGGCGTGTGGCGTGGCCATTCAGAATCTCAATCTGATGCTGGGCCTGGCCGAGACAAGGGGATTGCCGGTGCAGGCCGGGCCGTCAGCCCTCAAAGACCCGCTACCGGCCTAGTCTTTGCCCTCCTTGGAGACGAGGTTCAGCGAGACCGAGTTCATGCAGTAGCGCAGGCCGGTCGGCTCTGGGCCGTCTTCAAAGACATGGCCCAGATGGGCACCGCACGCGCTGCACACCACCTCTGTACGCACCATGCCCCAACTCCGGTCCTGCCCGGTTTCAACGCTGTCGGCCCCGAGTGGCTGCCAGAAGCTCGGCCAGCCGGTGCCCGACTCGTATTTGGTGTCGGAGTCGAACAACTCTGCGCCGCAGCACGAACACTGGTAGATGCCGGGTTCCTTGGAGTAGGCGTATTTGCCGCTGAAGGCCGGCTCGGTCCCTTTGCCGCGACACACGGCAAACTGGGCCGGGGTGAGGAGTTCTTTCCACTCGTGTTCTGTTTTTTCCACTTTTCGGGCCATGCTGATACCCTCCTGCCGGCCGTCTGAGCGCACTCGGCGGCTTTGCCCAACGGCTGATTTCGTTTTCCTTTTACAGCATTGGAAACGTTGTTTCGATTCCTGACAGGATTTTTCCCGCCAGCTCTGAGATCGGCGGAGCAACAACTGCGTGCTGGGTAAGCACATGCACATCGCGGAAGTGACGCTGAAGTGGGCTGGTGTCCCAAATAGCCCCGGTTCCGGCCGCCTGGTACATCAGATCAATGGTCTGGGCGGAAGCGGTGGCGGCGTGGCAGGCGGATAGGCGCAGGATGGCTCTGTCGCGCTGGCTGATCTTTTGCCCGGCCACCACCCTGTCCCACACGTCCTGGACCGTCTGGAACAGGAACGCGCGCCCGGCCCGCAACTGCGCCTCGGCTTGGGCTACCTGGAGCTGGACGGCGGCGCGCTGGCTGAGCAGGCGACTGCTGCCAGTCAAACGCCTGGTCTGGGCCAACTCGACAAAGCTCTGGATGGCACCACGCGCCATGCCGGTGGCAACGCTGGCGACGCTGACGGCCAGCAGTCCAAAAATCGGGAAGGTATACAAGGGGCCGGATTGGTGGCGTTTGCCCGTGCCATAGGCCACCGCGCGCTCCTCGGGAACAAACACATCCTGGACCGCAATGTCGTGACTGCCGCTGCCGCGCAGCCCGGACACCGACCAAGTGTCAAGAATCTCGGCTTCGGTCGCCGGAAAAATCATCATCCGCGTTTCTGGAAAGCCGCTCGGCAGTTTGCGCGGCTGGCCGTGCTCAACAATCACACTCGTGCCCATGAGCCACCGGCTATGCTGGCAGCCGCTGTTGAACGGCCAGCGGCCGGTCACCCGGTAGCCGCCGGCTATCGGCTGCGCCTGGCCGCAGGGGGCGAGTGCGCCGGCGGTGATAACATGGGGATCGCTGGCGTAGATTTCCCGCGCGACCTCTTCGCTCAGGAAGGCGCTGGTTGTCCCGCCGGTTGCGCCGATCATGGCGCACCAGCCGGTTGAGCCGTCTATCCGGGCGAGTTCTTCAAAGATGTGCAGGACCGGGATAAGGTCCATCTCCAGACCTCCCAAGCGTCTGGGGATCATGAGGCGGAAGATGCCGGTCTCGGCCAGGGAGCGGGCCAGTTCGGCCGGCAGGCGGCGGTCGGCCTCCATCTGGGCGATCCGGTCCTGAATGTGGGGCGTGAGGCCACGGATGGCCTCAAGAAAGGTCTGGGGGTCAGCGGTGTTCGTCATGCGCTCGTATCAAGCCACGAATGTGGCCCTGCTCCCTCAGTTCGTCTGGCATGACCGCTTCCTAGCGGGCTGGTTTGGTTGCCTGGGCGCTGGGCCGGGCGAGTATCCGGGCGGTCCAGGCGGCGACGTGGGGCGGCGGGGTGATTTCCATCAGGGGAAAGAACTCAACAAACGGGGTGTAGCACACCTCAACCAGGCTGTAGTTGTTGCCGACCACATAGTCTGTGTCCTGGAGCTGGCGGTCGAGAATTTCGAGGTGGCTCTCAATCTCCCGTTTGGCCTGATCCATCGCCGCGGCGTTCCAGCGGTCCTGGGGCAGAAAACGTCTGGGAAAGATGATCGTCCCGGTCTGGCGGGTGAGTTGCAGGTCGCACAGTTTCATGTGCTGCGACACACGCCCACGTCCACGCGCATCGGCCGGGACCAGCCGCGGGGTGGGGTGGAGGGCTTCCACATATTCCAGAATAGCGGTGGACTCGTACAGCACAAAGCCGTCGTCTTCCCGCAGGGTCGGCACCCGGCCGTAGGGGTTGAGCGACAGATAGGGCTGGTGTTTGTGGGCCTCGGCGAACATATCGACCTCAACAAACTCGGTGTCCCTGTCCAGCCCTTTTTCAATCAGTGCAATACGGACCCGGCGGGCAAAGGTTGACAGCGGATGATAGTAGATTGTGCGCATAGCTGGCCCCCTCGGTTCATCCCTCGTATACCCCTTCCTGGCCGGCTCTGCAAGTTCCGTATGTGGAGGAAGAAAACGGAACGTCCTTTCTCGAAACGATTGATCCAAACAGAGGCATGACGCAAAAATACCTTCTTCAAAACGGCAGCGGGAGCGTGTCGTTGAGCTTGGGAGCGCCGCGGTCCAGACTCCGTTTGAAATGCTGCCAATTCGGTGCCGCCTTCATCAACATGATGACGGCGGCCAGATGCTCCTTGAGTTTGGGATGTCCCAAGCCCGGGGTGAACCACTGGTGGTGTTTGTTCTTGCGGCTCCCGTGGGGCATCTTCGGGTTGAGCCGGCGCAGCTCAGAGAGGACCCCGGGGGCTGGGCGTTCGTAGACAAGATCGTTCGTATAGTGTCCTAAGACACGCGGCCCCCGGACGCCCTCTGGTCCCGGCCAGCCTTTGAGGCGAAAAATCTGCTGGTAGAACTCATAGGGGAATGTCTTGGTCCAGGGTTGCAACTCTTTGGCGATGAACTTCTCCAGGATGGATTTTTGAACTGAATAGGGCGAGAAAAAGCCCGCTGTAACTCCTGAGAAATAAAGGGCTTCAGGGCTTTAGATGACAGAAATTGCGGCATCCTAAAGCCGACATCTGGATTTAACTTAATGGCACTGGTCACTCCACGTTGACTCAACACCCGTGTTTCATCTTCCAGGACATAGCAGGGAATCTCAATATCTCCGATAATGAGTGGTTTGTCTGGTGCGCCTGCAATGACCTTCAATGGTTGTGTCTTCTCCATCATCTTGACAATCCCGGTTAGCATGTAGCGCTGCTCGGCTTGCGTCATGGCCTTGCGAATCTGCATGACAATCCATGCCTGTGGGCACGCATATTTCCCCAACTGCGGCAGGTTCGCAGCCTGAAACTTCCTGCGAGGTCACGGCTGGCCGGCAGGACTTCTTCAGCCAGCCGGCGCAGGGCGCGGTGCTGTCGGCCGGGCCAAAGTGCGCTATAGTGGGCAGCATTGACGAAAGGAGGCAGCCGCAATGAGACTGGAAGGCAGGGTTGCAGTGATTACCGGTGGGGCGAGCGGAATGGGTCGGGCAACGGTTGGGCGTTTTCTTGACGAAGGCGCGCGCGTCGTTATTGCCGATTACAATGCCGCCAACGGCGAAAAAACGCTCGGTCTGGCGCGTGAGGCCGGCCATGCGGACGCGGTCCGCTTTATCCGTACCGATGTTGCCAGAGAGGCCGATGTCGTAGCCCTGATTGAACTGGCGGTGTCTGAGTTCGGCCAGCTGGACATCCTCTTCAATAACGCCGGGGTAGGGGGCGTGGTCGGCCCGGTGTGGGATATTGCGCTTGAGGAGTGGGACTATACGTTTGATGTGCTGACCAAGGGCGTGTTTCTGGGCATCAAGCATGCCGCCCGGGCCATGAAGAAACAGGGCTGGGGCGGCTCAATCATCAATACCGCCTCAACCGCGGGGCTGAGCGGCGGTTCCGGGCCGCTGGTCTATTCCGCGGCCAAAGCCGCGGTGATCAACCTGACCAAATCGTCCGCCGTTCAACTCGCCCCCGATCGGATTCGGGTCAACGCCATTTGCCCAGGGGCGATTCTGACCGGACTCACCGACCGGGGTGACCCGCCGGCCGCGGCCCGGGCCCTGGCCGGCTTTCAGCCCTGGCCGGAACACGGCAAGGGGGAGAACATTGCCGGCGCAGCCCTGTTTCTGGCCAGTCAGGACGCGGCCTTTGTCACCGGCGAAGCCCTCGTCGTTGACGGCGGGCTGACCGCGGTCGGCCCGGACATGTGGCGGCGCTTTTCGCTCAGGCAGGAGGCCCAAGCGCACAACAGCCATGTCAACCGGGGCAGTACCGGGGAGGCCACGACCTCGCGGCGGGTCGGGGAGTTGTGAGGCCGTATTTTCCGCTGAAGTGTGCGTGGCGTTTTTCGGGAAAGGCCCGCCGGCCCTCCTCACAGTTTTCGGCATGAAATTGTGCAGCATCATCATAATACATGGGCGATCACGGCCTTTCAACGAAACCATTGACGGAGCGGAGGGCGCGGGCGGGAGGCTCAGGAGGGCATCCGGCCTCCCACCCGCAGGAGGAAAGTCAGCGTCGGCTGGCCGGATTGCGGACATAGCGGGCCGTCGTGTCTTGCTGGCCGACGCCGGGTTGAGCGGCGGACTGGTCTGAGGAGGCCGGGGTCTCGGCCGTCACCTGAACAGGCGGGGTTTCGCCCCGGAAAACCAGCCGCTTGGCCGCGTTCTGGGCTTGCAGCTTGGCCTGCATGGCAGCCGACAGCTCTATCGGCCGCTGGTCTGGAAACTTGTCCGGCCAAATGCTCGGGCGCAGGAAGAACTCTTCTGGATACCTCACCTCAGCCTGGGTTTTGATTGAGGTGTCGAGATACCACTGACGGCGCAGGAAGTCGGGATTGAAATAAATCTCGGCTTCCCGCGCATCCCACTCGATCACCTTGTGGCTGTCGTTGGACATGTAGGACATGATATCGGGCGGAATGTGCCAATGGACAATAAAACGGGTCCCATACCCCCGCTTGCCCAGGGCCGGATTGAACAGGTCAGCCATGCGGACCTCAATATGGATCAGCCTGCCGTCCGGGCCATACTGTTCGATCCGCAGGGGAAAAAACGCGTGTTTGTCCAGCCAGAAGATCAGACGCGGCACATAATAGTCCGGCAGCCAGTCTTCCCGCGCAATGGCCTCAACGACGTAGCACTCAACCCCGCCCTCAGCGGTGTAGTGGGCGTAAGTGTCTCCCATCAGTTTGAGCGACTGGGTCTGATACGCTCGAAATTCTTCGGTGTGGCTGTCTCGGAGCGTAATCGTCGGGCGCGTGTGTGGAAAACGCACCGTCTGATACACCACGTCAGTGCCCAGTATACGCCAGCTGAACTCCCAGGCGTCACGCCCATACGAGTCATCCGGCGTCAGGGCCATGTTGGGAAAACGGTTCTGGCGTCGCCGGGGAACCTGGTGGCGCACCCGCCGGATAGACGGCGAATAGCGGAAACGCTCTTCCTTTTTGTAAAAGCTCTTATCGGTCCGATAATGGATCGCAATCCACTGTGATCCCTCGGCCGCCGGCGGGGCGACGCCCTGGCTCAGCGAACGGTAGACTTCCTCGCCAGCCTTGAGACGAAACTCGGCCTGCACCCCGGTCAGTCCGCGCTCGGTTGGCGCATAATCAACAAAGGTGATGGATTTGCCGGGATTCAGCAGCACCCCAGAGTCGCCAATAGAGGCCCAACTGTTGGCGACTACTCCCGACCAACGCGGACGCGGGTTGTATTCCATAACCCGGTAGCCCATTTCTTCCGCGGTGTAAGGGGGGTAAACGGGTAGGCCTCGGCCGGCAGATAGGCCACCTCGGGGTGACGGGGCGTGTCAGTCGCCAGGTCAATGTCTCGGCGTTCCTGTGTGGACAGTTCCTCAAGGGTTTTCCAACTCCGCTGGACGGTGTCTTGGGCCGCCAGCAGTCGGGCTTCGGCTGGAAGAGCCGTCAAGACGAGCAGTGCGACGAGCTGAACAGCCCGGTGCGTCATTATGCCTCCTGGGTGCGACCTGAGCGGATGCGCTCTCGCAATCGCGCGTGTTTTTGTCTACGGCTACAAATATGACATGAGCGTTCATTCAGTCAAGACGGGTGTTGTGGAACAGACATGAAATGCAAAAGGAACAAGTATAAGCCAGACTAATCCGGTCAGCACCCCCTTTCTTGTGCTTGGGTTGGCACGGTGCTAGCGTCCGCTGAAACACCGCAGGGTACGCACCCCTGCCGCAGAGGAGGACGTATGGCAGACCGACTCAAAGACAAGGTGGCGATTGTTGTTGGGGCAGGGCAAACACCGGGCGATACGATCGGCAACGGCCGGGCCACCGCTATTGTCTATGCCCGCGAAGGTGCTCGGGTGTTGGTGGTAGACCGACGGCTGGAGTCAGCCCAAGACACCTGCCAGATGATCGCCACAGAGGGCGGCCATGCCGTCGCCTTCCGGGCCGATGCTACCAACTCGGACGACTGTCGGAGCATGGTTGAGTGCTGTGTCCAACAGTTCGGCCGCCTTGATATTCTACATAATAATGTCGGCATTGGAGACCGCGACTCAGGTCCCACCCACCTTGAAGAAGAAGCCTGGGACCGGATCATGGATGTCAACATGAAGAGCGTTTTCCTGCCGTGTAAGCAGAGCCTGCCGGTGATGCGCGAGCAGGGCCGTGGCAGCATCATCAGCATCTCCTCAATTGCCGCGGTGTGCTCGGTCGGCATGCTGGCCTATAAAACTTCCAAGGCCGGCATCAACGCCATGACCCACCAGATGGCACTTGGCAATGCCAGATACGGCATTCGGGTCAACGCCATTATGCCCGGTCTGATGGACACCCCGATGGCGATTGAGGGCATTTCGGCCGCGCGTCATATGTCCAAAGAGGCCCTCCGGGAAGAACGCGACGCTCAGGTGCCCTTGGGGAGAAAAATGGGCACAGGCTGGGATATCGCCTATGCCTCGCTGTTTCTGGCCTCGGACGAAGCCCGGTTTATTACCGGCGTGATTCTGCCGGTTGACGGCGGGCAGAGTGCCCGGGTCGGTTGAGGCGTGGCACCCCTCAGCCCCCGTCAATATCGCCGGGGTGCAGCAGTTCAGCCTGGGGGGGGAGGTTGAGCACAGCCTCAGGGAAGAACTCGGCCAGATAGGAAATAATGTGCTTGACCGACAGCATGCCGACCGGCCGATGGGCTTCGTCCACAAGCGGGATGCGCCGAAAGCCGCCTTCTCCCATACGGTTGAGGGCAAAAGCCAGCGGAGCGTCTGTGGGCAGGGCTTCCGGGTCTGGCGTCATCACAGATTCGACCAGAACCTGGGTCAAGTCCTGAGCCCTGTCCAGCACTTTGTATAACAGGTCGCGCTCTGTAAAAATGCCGACGAGGCGGTTGGCCTCCTGGACCAGAACACAGCCCACCCGCTGCTCCCGCATGAGGCGCACGGCCTCAGCTACACTCGTCTGGGGACTGACATTCAGGGGCGGCACATAGGGCAGGATGCTGATCGGTTCGTGCAGCGCGCTCTCTTCCAGCCGGCGCTGGGCAGGAGCCGCCCGCTCGGCCATGATCTGCTCTTCTTCTTGCAAACCCTCGCTGATATCTACTGCCATGACTACGACCTCCTTATGCGCGAAGATTCCCCTTCCTCCTTGCGCCCATCCTGGCCTGGGCCGCGGCCAACAGTCAAGCCGAAAAAGTGATATTGCGGTGATAAAATAAGGCTCTGAGATATCGGCTCAGGTGTCTCGGCTCTTCCGTACCTGGAACAACAAGCACGAGCGCGCTGCCAGCGACCGGGCTGCGCAGCCTGCGTATGGCATACGTTTTGCCCCCTGCGGACACAAAAGCCCCGACGGAATGCGGGTGGGGCTGGTGCGTAGCCCGTCAACAAGGCCAGCCCCAGGACGGGGCGGGCGGGGACCACGGCCCTCCAGCCCCAGAAGACCGCATCAGGACTAGAGGTCGCCGCTGACCGTCTGGTTCTTGCCCCCGTTGATGCTGGTCCGCTTCCCGCTCGCCGTGTTGTTCTGTCCGCCGCTCACGCTGGCATAGTCGCCCCGCGCTTCGTTGTCCTGTCCGCCGCTCACGCTGGCATAGTCGCCCCGCGCTTCGTTGTCTTTGCCGCCGCTCACGCTGGCATAGTCGCCCCGCGCTTCGTTGTTCTGTCCGCCGCTCACGCTGGCATGGTCACCGCTTGCTTCGTTGTCTTTGCCGCCGCTCACGCTGGCATAGTCGCCCCGCGCTTCGTTGTCCTGTCCGCCGCTCACGCTGGCATACGAGTCGCTGGCCGTGTTCCCGAAGCCGCCGCTCACGCTCGAGGCGTCTTCCCACGCTTCGTTGTCCTGTCCGCCGCTCACGCTGGCATAGTCACCGCTTGCTTCGTTGTCTTTGCCGCCGCTCACGCTGGCATAGTCACCGCTGATGATGTTCCCTAAGCCCACCACCAAGCCACTATGACCGCTGTACTCGTGCTCGGGGCCAATTATCACATTGTGCGAACCGCTGCGGTCATTGGTGCCCGCGGTCCGCGGGGCAACCCCGACGGTGATGCGATTGTCTTCGTTGTAGCCGACGATCAGGTTGCCGCGCCCGTTGATGGTATTGGTCCGCTTGGTGCTATACCCGTTGCGGATGTGGATGTTGCAGCCCTCAAAGACCACATCTTTCGTGGTTTGGCCGGTCGCGGCTTCGGTGGTCAGGCAGGCAGGCCAGAGGTGGCGGAAGTCGGCCACGCCGGTCGCGGTCACGCCGCTGCCCCCGCCGACGCTGGCCGCGCTGCTCGTCGCCGTGTTACGCTGGCCGCCCAGCACGCTGGTCGCCGAGCCGCCGGCGATGTTGCCAAAGCCCCCGCTTACGCTGGAGTCACTCCCTCGGGTCGTGTTGCCAACGCCGCCGCTCACGCTGGAGTTACCGCCGATGGCCGTGTTGCTGTTGCCGCCGAGCACGCTGCCCCCATAACCACTGGCTGTGTTGCTCCAGCCGCCGCTCACGCTGGATATTCTGCCGCTGGCTGTGTTCTTCCGGCCCCCACTCACGCTGGCGTTCGTGTTAGTGGCTCGGTTGAGGGATCCTCCGCTCACGCTGGAAGTCCCGCCGCTGGCCGTGTTGAGCTCGCCGCCGCTCACGCTCGCCGCCCAGTTACTGGCCGTGTTACGGTAGCCGCCGCTCACGCTCGACACGCTGCTGGTCGCCGTGTTGCTCTGGCCCCCGCTCACGCTGGTCGCATAGCCGGAGATGACGTTGTTATGCCCCGCCACCAGCCCGCCGGAGGTGAGGTACTGATGATTCTTCCCAATCACCAGGTTGTGCGAGCCGCCCCGCTGGGCCGTGTCCGCAGTCGGCGAATCGTTCGCCTCGTTGTAGCCGATAATCAGATTGCCCAGCCCCACCGCCTCGCTCTCCCAGTCTCCGTTGACCCACCGCCCTTTATGGGTCACCCCCGACCCGCTGCGGATGTGGACATTGGCCCCGGTGAAGACCACATGCGGGCCTGTGAGGCCGTGGTAAGTGCTGGTGGCTGCATTCTCAATCACCTGAATGTAGCGGGTCAGCTTGGCGACTGTGGCCTCTAAAGTTTGGACCCGGCTCTCCAGGGTGGGCGGTGAGGTCTGGCCCCAGCCCGGACCGGCTCCAGGGAGAAGGACAAAGAGGGACACAAAACAGGACAGGACGAGGCGGGGCATGGCTCTACTCCTTTTCGGGCTCAACAGAAACGCTCAGCAAAGTCTCCCATACACGGACAGACGGGAGAAAAGAGGGGTCCTCTGGGTTCAACGCTGGCGGCTGAACGGTTCTGCGCGACGGTTGAGCCGGCGCGCCAGGTGATGGTAATCAGGAACTGCATAGTGAACTCCTTTGCTGACCGCAGCCTATCTCTGGGCTCAACCGGAAAGCAAGAGAAAGGATAAGCCATATGAGTATGCGACAGATCAAACGGATTGGGCTCTTGACCGGGGGCGGTGACGCGCCTGGCCTGAATCCTGCGCTGAAAGCCACTGTCTACAAAGCGACCACGCTGGGTATTGAGGTCATCGGTCTGTACGACGGCTGGCACGGTCTGCTGGACGAGGGCTGTCAGGAATGGCTGCGGCTGGAGGACTATATGGTCCGCCGCTGGGACCGTGACGGAGGAACCAACCTCGGCTCGTCGCGGACCAACCCGTTTCGCACTCCGTTGCCCGGCCAGACCGAGCCGAGCGACCGTTCCGGGGAGGTGCTGGCCAATATCGACCGCCTGCAACTCGACGCGGTGATCGCTCTGGGCGGGGAAGACACGCTGGGGGTCGCCAGCCGGCTGTGCCAGCAGGGCGGCAGGATCGTCGGCATCCCCAAGACAATTGACAACGATCTGAACCGCACCGATTACAGCCTCGGCTTTGATACAGCACTGCGGAACTGCGCCGAGGTGATTGAGCAGGTCCGTACCCCGGCCGGCTCTCACCATTGGGTGCAGATCGTTGAGGTCATGGGTCGCCACGCCGGCCACCTGGCCCTGTGGAGCTCAATGGCCGGCGGGGCGTCCATGTCGCTGATTCCTGAATATCCTTTCTCCCACACCCACGCCTATGAATTGCTGGCCGACCGTCTGGAACGCGGCGAGCACGATCGCCGTTACCCCCGCTATGCGGTTGTCGTGGTGGCCGAGGGCGCGACCGCGCGTGATGAGGGCCTGGTGACGCGGGACGCCGACCGCGACGCGTTTGGCCACGAGCGGCTGGGCGGCATTGGCAACCTGTTAGCCGACTGCATCCGGCGAGAGACGCCTTTTGACGCCCGGGCGCTTATCATCGGCCATAGTCAGCGCGGGGGCGCTCCAAGCGTGGTGGACCGCATCATGGGCCGGCTGTTTGGCGCGGCCGCGGTCGATGCCGCGACCGAGGGAGCTTTCGGCCAGATGGTCAGCGCCGAGGGGGTGGCCCCGGCCTGCCGGCTGTCGCTGGCACCGCTGAGCGAGGCCGTCAGCACCCTCAAGACGGTGGATATCGAGCGCTATTACGACACGCAGCGCTATTCGCCAAAACTGTGACACAGCGCGGCCGGCTGGCGTGTATCCAGATCATCTAGTGTCCCATTTTTGGGACGGGGTATTGTTATGATGGGAACCATTCTCGTGGCCGAAGATGAAACCATCCCGCGAAAAAATATCTGTCGGGTTTTGCACGAAAAAGGCTATCGGGTCCATGAGGTCACCGATGGCCGGGCGGCGCTAGTTGCCATTGATGAGTGCGACTTCGACTTGGTGCTGACCGACCTGTGCATGCCTGGGGCCGACGGCCTAGATGTGCTCCAGCATGTGCGAGAGGTTGCCCCCCAAACCTTTGTGATGATTATGACCGCCCATGCCTCGGTTGATACGGCTGTTGCTGCACTCCGGCTCGGTGCCCAAGACTATCTGCTCAGGCCGATCGTGCTTGATGACTTACTGCGCAAGGTCCATTGGCTGATGGAGCACAAGAGCCTGGCCTGGGAAAATCAGATGTTGCGGCGCGAGGTCAACCGACATATTGACCCCGGCGGTATGGTGGGGGAGAGCCCGGCGATGCGCGAGGTGCTGAAGATGATCGGCAAAGTTGCGCCGGCGGCCAGCACGGTTCTGATCACCGGCGAGAGCGGGGTAGGCAAGGAACTCGTCGCCCGAGCGATTCACGCTGAGAGTCCGCGTAAGGAGAAGGTCTTTCTGCCCGTGAACTGTAGCGCTATCCCGGACACGCTCTTAGAGAGCCAACTGTTTGGCCATACCAAGGGCGCGTTTACAGGTGCCCTGAGCGCTCAGGACGGCCTGTTCCGCAAGGCCCGGGGAGGGACGATTTTCCTGGACGAGATCGGTGAGCTGCCCCCGCCCCTCCAGCCCAAGCTGTTGCGGGTTATTGAGCGCAAAGAGGTCTTGCCAGTCGGGGCGGCCACCCCCATACAGGTCGATGTGCGTATCCTGGCCGCCAGCAATCGGGATCTCGAAAAAGAGACCGAGGCCGGGCGCTTCCGCGAAGACCTGTTCTATCGACTCAATGTGGTCGGCATTGCGGTGCCGCCGCTGCGCGAGCGGCGGGTCGATATTCCCCGCTTGGTTGAGCATCTGATTCAGCGTCATAATGTGGAGATGAAGAAAAACTGCAAGGGGGTGACCCACGAGGCCATGCAGCTCCTCATCGCCGCGCCCTGGAAGGGCAATGTGCGCGAGATGGAGAATGTCCTAGAGCGTGCGAGTAGAGGCGTGTTCAGACGCGACACCGGCCACCCTGGTGGCTATGAACTGAAAAGTGCGCTCCAGGGCTACGAAAAAAGCCACATCGACTATGTGCTGCGGGAAGCCGGTCAGGACCGAGGGCGGGCGGCCAAGCTGCTGGGGATCAGCCGCTCTTCGCTGTACCGCAAAATGGAGCAACTTGGGATTGGGCCCGACTGAGCTTCGCTCAAATCATCCCGACCTTGCGAGCTATGCGGTGGGCGCGATTTGGGAGCGGTCCGAATGGCGCTAGTCCGTTTTGTTGGTCTGAATCCCCCGCTCCGCATACTGGCCGGTTTCCACCGCCAGCAGCTCTGTGATCAGACTTGCCAGGGCGGTTGCATCCCCACTGCCTCATAGCGCGGTATCCCAGCTTTGCAACATCTAAGCCCTTGCTCTGTCCTAAAAATGGGACGTCGCGGGTGGCGAGAGGTGGTAAATCGGTCCTGTACAGCCGTTTTCGGCGTGGCACACAGCTTGCAAATAGGTTCTGTATACAGCTGCCGCCGCTCTTGATCATTCTTCCGTTCTGGTGCGGAGACAGGAGCGGTGTGATGCGCAGACGCAACAATCTGGCATCGGCCACGCTGGCCGAAGAAAGGAGAGTAGACCTGACCGTGGATGTTCGCTGTCCAATTTATCCGCCCATACCCATACCATGGGTAGAAAGGATGTGTGTCATGTGCCAGATTTTTTCCCGTCGTTGGTTCTGGATATTCCCGGTTACCCTGTTTTCCTTTCTCACTGTTCCGTCCGCTTTTGCCCAATCAGGATCAAACTTGCTTGATCCTGGTATGGGACCGGGACAGGGGCAAGGCTCCATCGGTTCTGTTGATGACGGAAGCGGTGCCCTTGACGACCCCTCTCTGCCTGGAGACGAAGACCCCGAACCGCAGTACCCCGGCCCGATCGGGCGCGTAGACGACCGTCTGCCACACTTCGAGTGTGACACATGTTTCACCGTGCCAGGACTTAATGAAGGACGTTACCAAATCTTCGAGAGTGTCGAAGTCGGGGACAAGGAACACCTGATTCTGCGCCATGTCCCGAATCCTGCTCCGCTGGAGGACGGCGAAGAGCGCGAAACGATTGACCCTGACACCGGCGAACCGATCTGGTATATTGGACGCCAAGCCTATGTTGGTCCGACTGACGATGAGCCGTTTTCCGATGACTATCCCGTGCCGAAAATTGACCTGATCCGCATCCATTACCGCAACATGGACGAGATTATGAGTATTCCTGGCGTCCATGCATTCGGTATTGGAACTGAAGGATTCGAAGTGTCAATTCGTCCCAACGCGGCACGCAACACCGACCTCGTCCCGCTGACAATTGAGGGTGTGCCCGTCAAAGTGGTGATCGAAGACATGATGCAGGCGGAGAGCCACCAGAATGCGCGCTTTCGGCCTGTGCCGGCCGGGGCTGGGATCATGTCGGCCAATCCTTCCACGAACAGATCCATGTGGGCAGGGACGCTCGGTCCCCATGTCGTGCGGCACGCCGGCGGGTGTTGCCTGATCTGGTCCCTCACGGCTGCCCATAATGTCAAGTTGAACATGAATGATCCGAATCCGACCCCGGGCACTGTGCCTATCTACCAACCGACGGTATCCTCAGGGAACCTCTTTGGCTATGTGGCCAAGACGTTCCGCCTGACCCCGTGTAGTTACTCTGTCAGCAATGACCGACCCTGTTTGCTAGACAGTGCGCCCAATAATCCGACCTCGATCTATCCTGACATTGCGGCCATCGCCCATACTCCCTTTGGCCACTATGATGCCCCGCCTCATAATAACCCGACCGGTGTCGAACCGACCCGCCGAATGCAACGGTCTGCCAGCAGCTATATCAACGGTCCGTCTGGCAGGATTCGCACATCCAGAAGCGGCCACAGACTGGTGATTTGGGGGTCACGCACACACGTCACTTCGAAGGTCCTGACTACCCAACGGGCCATGATCTACAAAAGTAGCGGCAAACTGTATCGCGTGTGCTGTGTCGATTGGCTTAATGCTGGTGTGATAGGGGGAGACTCTGGTGCACTCGTGGCCTTTGGCGGGCGGGGCAACCGGCATGTCGCCGGAGTCCTTATTGCCGGAGGACCGCTTGCGAGTCTCGGAAACCGGCGCGGAGCAGCCTTTATTCCCGCCGATCATATCAAGCGCGCTTTCCAGAACGCCGGGATGCCGTTCTCCCATTTCTGGGGCACCAAGTCGCCCTTCCGCTCACCTTCTACACGAACTTGTGACCCGCCGGGCTGCTAAGGAGGAAGCCATGCTGCTGACCCCGCTGTTATTCGCTCTGGTGCTCACCGTTAGTGCCTGTGCGTCGTGGCGTAGCCCGCCGGGAGAACTGGAACCCGGCATCGCGCGGGCTCTGCCAGCCCGCCCACACTGTGACGAGGAATGTCAGAAATGGCTGGATGAGGAGCGCGAGCTCGAGCGGAGACGGGAAGAATGAGTCAACGGAAAGCAGGGCTTGTCTGCCGGCCTGTCAGCTCAACAAGCCGGATAGCCCACGCCAGAGCACGGTGGCGCAGCTTTGCAACACACGCTCAGGCCACATCGGGGGGAGGCGGGAACTCGTGGGTGACAACATAGCGAATCACGTCTTGGGGGGTGATAAGGCCCACGACACTCCCCTGACGGGTGACGGGCAGATGGTGGAGTTGCTTGAGGCGCAGCAGCCGCACGACGCTGTTGGCCGAGGCAAACTCGTCAACCGTGACGACCGACCGGGTCATCAGGGTGCGGACCGGTGTCTCGGCTGGTACTGACTGGAGCAGGGCGTTCAGCAAATCGCTTTCGGTGATGATTCCCACGACTTGGCCCGAACTCTCCACAACCGGCAAACCGCTGATCGCGATGTCGGCCAGTTCCCGAGCCGCCTCAGCCAGGCTTGTCTCAGGCGAAGCCGTCGCCACAGGAGCGGTCATGAGTTGACGGGCGTGTCCTTTCATCGCTCGCTCCTCCCAGCCGGTTCTTTACTCCCCCTGAACGCCACCGGGACCCCACCGAGCTCGGCGTGTAAGCCGGAGCATGGCCCTGGTGGCTGAGTGCGGCCGGCGTGCCCCGCCACAGGCGGCCGGAGTTTAGAACGGGGGCTGTCGATACGGTTCAAGCGGCGAGATATGCATGCTCAGAATGAGCCATTTGTCGTTGACCTTGACATGGGTGAAGATGTACCGGCCGTGTGAGTAGGCCGTCTGCTCCCCGCCCTTGGGAGTGGCGGCCAGTTGGTAGTGGCCCCAGGCGACCGCGGTTGTACCAACAATCCGAAACTGCGGCGAGACGGGGGTAAACTCGGCCTTGGCGTAGCTGCCAAAGTACGATTTGACCGCTTGCTCAAACTCTTTTTTGCCGTCTGAAGGAAAAGGCGAGAAGATCCCGAACAGAACGATATCATCGTGGGTCTCGGCCAGGGCCGCGGCGAGGTCCTTGGTATTGAGACCCGTCATTTCCGCCTCAAAGTTTGCTTTGAGAGCCGCGAGATCGTCTGCCCCGTAGGCGAGCGACGACAAACACACCAGCAAAAAGGCGAGACTGAGAACGATTGCCGAACGAGACCTTATCTGCATAGACTCTGTTCCTCCTGCACTGTTCATGCGACTGCCATATCATTCAATTCTTCTTGAATCTATGGTAGTCTCCGGGTCAGGAAGCAAGCGGAGGCATAGGCATGAGCGTGACAAACAAAGCCGTCCTCGTCACCGGCGCGGCGCGTGGCATTGGCCGCGCCATCGCCCAGCGGGGCGGGCGGGTCGCGATCCACTATAACCAGGACCGCTCGGTGGCTGAGGAGACCCTGGCCTCGCTGGCCGGCAGGCCGCACCAGACCTTCCCGAGGAAGGTGCCGCGATTGTCGCCTTTCTGTCTTCCGGTCAGGCCAACTTTGCCACTGGCAGGATCATTGCTGTGAACGGGGGGTCGTATTTGCGGACCTGAACGTGCCGCTCCCGACGGATGGAGGAACCCTCATGCCTCTTCTTCTCGCTCTTCTGCTGGCCCTCAGCGTGTGCGTTGTCGCCTATGGCGCGGGCCAACTGAAGGATTCGATGAAAACGGCTCTCGAGACCCGGAAACTGATATCCATAGCGACCCGGCGCGCGAACGGCGAATGGGGCAGGGCCGCTCCTGTCTGGTTCCTGTACGACGGGCAGGACATCTATTTCCATACCGCGCCAGGCTCGTATAAAGCCCGGCGCATCCGGCGGGGTAGTCCGGCCCAAGTGTGGCTTGACGACACGGCCGGCCCGGCCTTTACCGGACAGACACACATCGTGACCGATAGGCCGACTCTGGACCGGATCAATGTCGGATATGAGCGCAAATACTGGGCGGCATGGCTGCTGTATTGGGCGAGGCCCGTAGCCGACCGGGTGCAGGCCGGCAAAATTGTTGCGGTACGCGTGACGCCACAGCTTGACAGCCCATGACCACGCCACGCCCTCAGCCAACCGCCCGCAATGCGGCAGCTCGCGCTCCTGCAGATGGCGGTACATCGGCCATATCCCCGCTGGGCGTATGACAGGTGTTGCTCGGAGCGGTGAGATAGCTTAGTGTTGCCGCACCAGAGCGAAACACGCTGAACACATGGCGACGATCCCCTGTCCTGATAGAGTGGCGAAAGACGATGGCGTTTATCCGGGTGTGTCGGGTGGATGAGGTCTGGGAGGGCGACCTTGCCGAATTCGAGGTAGACGGACAAGCCATTGTCCTTGTCCATCCCCACGGCGGTGGACTGATCGCCATACAGGGCGAGTGTCCGCACCAGAGTTTCCCCCTGTCTGCCGGTGAGTTCGACGGACGGCGGGTATTGATCTGCAACTCGCACCGCTGGGAGTTCGATGTGACCACCGGCCGGGGCATCAATCCCGATGACTGCGAGTTGGCGCGCTATCGGGTCAAAATTGAGGGCGACGAGGTCTATGTTGATGTGGCCGGTATTGCGCCCCGGCGGGCTGGGGTATGAGCCGCTTATGAGCGCAAAAACACAAAGGCTGTAGTCCAAGGGGCGCAGCAACAAGACACGAGAGGACGGAGGACATGACGGCAGAACCTGTAGTGATTGATTGTGACGGCCATATTCTGGAACCGCCCGATCTGTGGGAATCCTATCTCGAACCCCAGTATCGTGAACGAGCCTTGCGTCTGCGGGTCGGTGAGGATGGTTATGAATACCTGGAGGTTGATCAAAAGCCGGCCAAGCTGGTCAAACCCGGGATGCTGGGCACGCTGGGCGGTATGGGCAAGCAGGTTGAAGAAGCGCACCAACTCCGCCGCAAGGCGCTGAGTGGCGAGGTCAACCCGCAAGACATACGGGCCATTCGGATGGGACCGGAGCAGACCTATCTGCGGGGTGCCGCGTTTGGGACAATGCACATGAAGGAGCGGCTGGAACTCCTCGACCGGGAACATATGGAAAAGGCCATTCTGTATCCGACCCTCGGTCTGCTGTGGGAGGCCGAGCTGTTTGATGCCGAGCTGTCGTCGGCCTGCTGCCGGGCCTATAACCGCTGGATTGCCGACTTTTGCCGCGACTCCGGTGGACGGCTGATCCCGATTGCCCATCTGTCCCTGGGCGAGCCTGAGGCAGCTGCGCGTGAGCTGCAACGCGCCGTCAAAGACGGCTGTCAAGGCGCGTTTGTCGCTCCATTTACGATCACCCGCATTCCGCATGGCGACCCGCGCCACGACGCGGTCTTTGCCGCGGCCCAAGACCTCGACGTGCCGCTGGCCATTCATCCGACCTTTGAGCCGCCCGAGTTCAGCATCCACCACCGCTACGACAAGTTTGGCTGGGCGGCCTGGTATAACGATCTGTTCGCCGGTCAGGCCGTCCAGCACGCCTTTGCCACGTTTTTTCAGTTCGGCGTCTTTGAGCGCTTCCCGCGCCTGCGCGCTGTGGTCTTAGAGTCGCAGGCCGGCTGGATCGGCTACTTCCTGGACCGGGCCGACGCCATCTTCAAAGGCACGACGCTGAACGCAACGGTCAGGCTGAAAGACCCGCCTTCCTCTTACTTCAAGCGCCAGTGTTATATTTCGGCCGACCCCGAAGAGCGGACGATTGCCGGGCTGACCGCCATAGTTGGCGAGGACAAGTTTTTCTGGGCCAGCGATTACCCCCACCCCGACCATCCCGATAACTATCTCGAAGAACTGGGCGAGATGGTGGCACCCATGACTGACACGGCCCGCCGCGGCGTCCTGGGCGAAAACGTGGCCAAGGTCTACAAACTCAACTGAGGAGGCGGCATGTCTGATACAGGGATCAAAGACGAGGTCCGCAACATTGAGTGTCCGGTGTTTGATACCCCGGCCTTTACCAGCCCGCCGCGGCTGGAAGAGGCCACCGTTGCGCTGGTGACATCGGCCTCACTCCACCACCCTGAGCAGGACGACTTTGCCCCGATGGATACCAGCTACCGGGTGCTTGACGGCTCGCGGCGGGACTATCTGGTTGGGCACTGGAGTCCGAACTTCGACACCTCGGGCGTGGCGGTTGATCTGAATGTGGTGTTCCCGATCGATCGGCTTGGTGAACTCGCCGCCCAGGGCACAATTGGCAGGCTGGCCGACCAGCACCTCGCCTACGCCGGCAACCAGTTTGATCTGGCCCGGATTCGCCTGGACGGCGGACCGGCCGGAGCGGCCTGTCTGCGCGAGCAGGGCGTTGATGTCGTCGTGCTGACCCCGGTCTGACCGCTGTGTACGCGTACCGTGAGTACGCTGGCCCATATCTTTGAGGCGGCCGGTATGGCCACGATCGTGTTGGGTTCCATCCGTGAGCAGCTGCTCAATACGGCTCCGCCGCGTGGTCTGTTCTGCGACTTCCCGCTCGGCCGTCCGCTCGGCAAGCCCGGCGATGCAGCCTTCCAGCACCGGGTCCTGGCCCACGGATTTTCCCTGCTGAAATCTGACCAGCCGGTCCTGGAAGATTTTCCTGAGCGGGTGACAGACCAGGGCTCCGAGACCCTGGTCTGCTCCCTCCCGCCCCGCTACGACCCCGACGCCCACCCCGCGGTGGATGAGGCGCGTGGCCTGCGGGCAGCCTACGACCGGGCGGTAGCCCAGTACGGCAACCGCGTTGCCGCCGGCCGCGCGGTCGGGCCGGACGATATCCCGGCTGCGCTCGAGGCGTTTATCCGTATTGCCCAGGGAACGCCGTGGAAAGAGGCTGAGATTCCCGGCATTCCGGCCCGGGTGGCCCAGGACATCCGAGGCTATTACGAGACCGCGGCCCTGGCGATTGTCACACATACCCCGGCAGCCTGGGCCGGCGCGCGCTGGTATCGGGACTTGACCAAAGCCGGCGAGGTCATGCGTTCGGCTCAACTGGCCATGAAAAACGCCGGCGTCCGGCGCGACCTGTGGGCTTTTCTGCTGCCGCTGGACAGCCTTCCGGCAGCCTGAAAAAGGAGGAACACACGATGGATATTGGCATTCTGATCCCGGCCACCTCAAACACCAGGAATATCACCGAAATTGCCCAGCGGCTCGAAGGGCTGGGCTTTGAGTCGCTGTGGATTCCCGAACACCCGGTGATTCCGGTTGGCTTCAAAACCGAGGTGCCGGGCGGGGGAAGACTGCCCCAGCATTACAACCGCTGGGCAGACCCGTTTGTGGCCCTGACAATGGCCGCCGCGGCTACCGCACGGCTCAAGCTGGCGACCGGCATTTGTTTATTCCCGGAGCGTGAGCCGCTGATCACGGCCAAGGTCATCGCCAGTCTTGACATGTACTCCAACGGGCGGGTGATGATCGGGGTCGGTGCCGGCTGGCTGCGCGAAGAGACCGAGGTCATGGGTACCAGTTTTCGGCTGCGGTGGAGACGCCTGCGCGAGACAACCGAAGCGCTCCGCATCTGCTGGACCCAAGACGAGCCCAGCTATCAGGGCGAAATGGTCCAGTTCCCGCCCGTCTACTGCGATCCCAAACCGGCCCAGCCGTCCGGTCCACCGATCTTTTTGGGCGGACATGTGCCAAAAGCCCTGGAACGGGTCGCCCGCACCTATGACGGCTGGTGTCCGCTGGCGTTTGACCCCGAGGACTATAAAACAAAAGTAAACACGATTCGGGACATGACCAGCGCGGCCGGCCGTGACCCGGACGCGCTGGAGATGTCGGCGTTTGTTGATCCCAGAGATGGTGCCTTGTCGGCCGACGAACTGGCTGCCTTCCGGGACGCCGGCGCGGGTCGGATCGTCCTCTTCTCACAGCCGTTTGCCAAAGAGATTGCCGAGGGCAACCCGCTCGGCTGTATTGACCGGGTGGCCCCGGTCGTGGAGCGGGCGCAGACCGTGTAGGCGGTCGGTCTGGGGTCAGACCGCAGCCAACTGGTGAGGCGGATGCAGAGCGCTAGGCCGGGCGTGCGGGCTGGGACACATGCTCAGCGCTGACCCGGCCTTTGTCAATACGCAGGCTAAAGCCACAGTGCGGGTTATGACACACCCAGACTTTGAACGGGATGTCGCCCCCGTGCGGTCCATAGTCCGAGAGGGGGAGGAGCACCCCCTGACCGCATGCCCGGCAGACTGGCCATTCCTTTGCTGCCATACAAAAACCTGAATGAGCGTTCAGTCCTTATCCAAAAAGCGGGACCGAAAATCAGGTCGCCACTTTTTTGACCGCGTCTTCAACTACCGTGCCGCAAAAAAACTCGGGGTTCATCCCGGTCCACAGCTCGGCCGGATTGGTAAACACAAAATCCTCAAAATCACGTTCCGTCAGAAGCTGTTTTTCCACCAGCTCATACGCTTCGGCCAGGACGGCGGTCATGTCGGGTACGTCCCAGTGACCCATGTCTGAACTGAAGACGGCACCGAGGCGTGCGCCAAAGGGGTTCATTCTCGTGCTGAAGGCGGTGGCGTTAAGGGGATCATCGGCCTCACAGCCAAAGTAGAAATGCGGCACAAACAGGGCTTTGATATCCTCTGCGGTGGTGATCTCACAGCGGGCCCAGTCGTCCAAGGTGTCCGGGTCCTCACGCGTCCCGGCCAAAGAGCCGCGGCGCGGGTTCAGGCTGTCGAGCTTGGCCCTGACGATGGCATCGCCATAGCGCCTGTGGAGGTCCACAAACAGCTCGGTATTCAAGTTGGCCGGGTTATAATTCTCCAGGGCGTGGGGGTTGCGCTTCTCCCAGCGGGCAACCATGCCGGCGTACAGGTCCGCGGCCCAGCCAACGCCACTCTCCAGGAAGCCGAACTTGAGACCTGGAAAGCGCCTGGTGACACCCCCCATGAACAGGGCTTTACACACCGCGTCGCCGGCCGCGGCAAAATGCCCGGTGTGGTTATACATATAGTTTGAGGTGGTTCGGCTGCCCCAGCCCATGCCGGGCGAGTGAAAGGTCGGGGGAACCTTGAGTTCCACGCACTTGGCCCACACCGGGTCGTAGTCGCAGGCGCTGTCAATACAGAAATTGTCGATCCAGAAGGCGTGCCGGCCCAGCCCGGCGTCCCTGGCGACCGCGGCCGGGATGGGCCGCTGGACATGACCGGCCATCATCACCGCCTTGAGGCCAAGGATGCTGACACAGTAGCCCAGCTCATCTATCGCTTCCTGAGGCGTATGCATGGGAATGCAGGCGGCCGGGGTCATGCGGTCGGCGTAGCCGCGGAAGTAATCGGCCACAAACATGTTGAGCGCCCGGCAGCTCGCCTTGCGCAGTTCGGCATGCTCAATATGGGGGAAAGCCAGGCCCAGCGAGGGATACAGCACGGTGAAGTCAATGCCGATATCGTCCAGGCGCTCATGGAGCAACCTGGGCAGGCTGACCGTGGCCCGGTCCAGGGTGTTTTTGGTCGGCAAGGCCCACCACGGGGAGCGCGTGGCGTGCCCGGCCCGGCGCTCCTCGGCTGACAGGCGGTACCAGTCAAACAGCCTGCCCCAACTCCCGGTGTTTCGCTCTGGGGAAAGATAGCGATCAAGCATGGACTGGCCTCCGACCTGCTTCAAGTAGTCCAGGAACCCGGGCTCGAACTCAATCATATGTCCGTCCGAGTCAATAACAGGGTGCTTGAGCCGGGCGCGAATGGTGGCCGATGGTGATGGGTGTGACATGCTGCCCTCCTGTATCCCGGCTCAATCATCCTCTTCTTTCCCACACTTTACCAGCCGGCCAGGCCAAGCGGGGCACCCCCTTGCTCTCCGGCTCTCCGGCCAGCATACTCTTTGGCTGAGCCTGCCGACGCTCGTGGCACCGGCCACAGCCCGACCCGGCCTCCTGAAAGGAGTTTCTGGATGGATATATCCCCTCAACTCTCAAAGATTCTTGGCTGCCTGAGCGTTCTTGGTCTGGTCTTGGCATCCGCGGTTGAGGTGCCGGCGATTATCAATCTGCGCGACGACTTAGAGCTCGAAGGCTTTATGCAGAGCCAGTTTGTGCTGCGTACCCCCCAGTACCAGGACGCCACCCTCGTCATCCAGCGCAACACCGTGCAGCTGG
Source organism: uncultured Binatia bacterium (SeqCode) (assembly GCA_965200965.1). Lineage (GTDB taxonomy): Bacteria > Desulfobacterota > Binatia > Bin18 > Bin18 > JAAXHF01. The sequence continues at coordinate 977,440 of OZ241744.1, read as the reverse complement.
AAAATACCTGGAACTTCATCCGAAACAGCCAGACCTCTCTGGGCGGTCTGTCAACTGGACTGATTGAAGAGGCGACCTTCAAGCTCATCTACCGCTTTGCCTACGATTCGACCTATGACCTCTCTGACTCACGGCGTAAACACTTCAGCAAAGGCCGCCGCTCTCACCTGAAGTACGAGAACTGGGTTCGGGAAGCCTACCTGGACCTGGCCATTCCGCCCATCACCCTGCGCATCGGCCGCCAGCAGGTCATCTGGGGCGAAACCGACACCTTCCGGGCCCTCGATGTCATTAACCCCCTGGATACCTCCTGGCACTGGAGCCGCGAGCCTTGGGAAGATATCCGCTTCCCGCTGTTTATGACCCGTGCCATCTACGACATTGGCAAGTTCGGGCCGTTTGAGGAGTCGTTTATTGAGGGCATCTGGATCCCCGGCGATTTCAAACCCAACCGCGGCTGCGGCAACCCCTATCGACCGTGGTGTTTTTACGGCTCGCGCCGGCGGGGACCGGTCAATACGGCTCTGCTGGATGACGGCACTGTGGTCGATCTCGTCACCGAGGCGCGGAACAAAAAACCCGACTGGCAGCTGAAAAACAGCGAACTCGGGGTGCGCTTCAAGGCCGTCTACGGGCTGGTTGACTTTGGCCTGCACTACTTCTGGACCCTGTCCGACTCAACCGGGGTCAAGGTCCGCAACGACCGCACCGGTCCTGTCACCGACGGCATCCTGACCGTCCCGGTTGACCTGGTCAACCCGCGCAGCCACGTCATTGGCGTGTCGGCCAACTATTCCGAAGAAGTCTATACCCAGACCGTCTACCGGCTCGAAGCCACCTACACCACCGGCATCCCGATGACGCTCGACACGCGCGACCCGCGCGGCGTGCCGCGGCGGCTGGACACGGATAACAACGGCTATAAAACCACCGAGGAAACCCTGCTGATGCTGGCCTTTGACCGGCCAACCTGGATTCGACCGCTGAACAGCCTGCGGACCTTTTTCATCAGCGGCCAGTTTTTCTGGCAGCACTACACCGACTACAACCGTTTTTTCCGGGGCGTGCCGTCGGCCCATCGGGCGATCGATCCCGGCTCGGGTACCGTCATCCCCGGCCGGTATATCAGCGTCAACACCGACCGCATCTTTGAAGACCGGGTGGTCGCCACCCTGTCGGCCTCAACCATTTACGGCCCCGGGGGCCTGATCCAGCCGCTGGTCGTGGTGGCCTATAATCCCCTGTGGACGACCTTCTATAACCGGGTGCAGGTCGAGTACCTGTATTCCAACCATCTGGTCTTTCGTCTGACCCACGACATCTACTGGGGCAAGTCCACCGAAGAGCCGTGGTTTATTGGCGGCCGGTTTGGCGGCGGGTATAATAACCGGACCGAGACCATCTTTACCGCCATCTTTCAGTTTTGAGGCCCCCCCTGGATGTCCATCGGTGTTGGTCAAGCCTGCCGCGCACTGGCCGTCACCCTCAGCCTCGGGCTGGCGTTGCTGGCCTGCCAGCCGGTCGAGCCGCAGGTCTGTGCGCGGCGTGGTCAAACACCTGAGGCCAGAGCAGAATCGGGTCACGATCGCGCATGAGGAAATCCCCGGCTTCATGCCGGCCATGACAATGGAGTTCGAGCTCAGAGACCCCGCTGTCCTGAGCGGCCTCAACCCTGAAGACCCGATCCGCTTCAGCCCGGAACACCGCTCCAACAGCCTGTCCCTGCTTGCCGTTGAGCGTCTGGCCGAGGCGGACCCGCCAAGCGCCTGACACCGGCCTCAGGGGGCTGCCCCAGACCGCCCGGACGAGGAGCAGGCAGGGCCGGAGTCGGTCGCCTTCACCCCGTTTCCTGCCCCGGATTTCCTGCTGACCGACCAGGACGCCCAGCCGTTTGGTCTGTCGAGTGTGCGTGGCAAAGTCGTCCTGCTCGACTTCATCTTTACCCACTGCCCCGGCCCGTGCCCGATGTTATCAACCAGGTTCAGCCATGTGCAGCGCCGGCTCGGGGAGCATCCCGGCACCCAGGTCATGCTGGTGTCGGTGAGCATTGACCCCCGCAGGGATACCCCGCCGGTGCTCAAAGCCTGCGCCGAGCGCTATCGCGCCGACCTGTCAGGCTGGAAGTTTCTGACCGGCTCGCCCCGAGATATCCTGCTGGTGGCCACCGCCTATGGTGCCGAGTATCGGGGTGGCTCGGGCGGCATTGTCGATCATCGCCTACTGACCTGTGTGATTGACCGGAATGGTCTGGTGGTGCAGGTGTTTGACGGCCTTAACCACAGCGTGGATGAGTTGCTGGCCGCGCTGGAGCCGCTGCTGGTCTCATCGCGGCCGCCTCAGCCGTCGTCAAAACTGATGGCCTCAGCGTCGTCAAACACCTCGAGCAGGTAGGCTTTGAGCTTCTTTTTGATCTGTCCCTCAAGCTGCCGTACGCGCTCACGGCTCAGCCCGTACTGGTCGGCAATGTCCTGAAGGGAGCGTGGCTGCACCGCGGTCAGCCGTTGCTCAAAAATAACCCGGTCGCGGCCCGACAACTGCCCGGCAAAGGCGGCGATGTGCTGGCGCATCAGCCGCTGGTCATAGGCGGTTTCCACCTGACGCTCGGGTGAGGCTGTGGGGTCGGCCAGCATGTCTTCGAGCGAGGCACCCGGCTCTGCGTTGTGAAGCGGCAGGCTGAGCGAGGTGTCCGGGGCGGCCAGGCGTTGCTCCATCTCAACGACATCGGCTTCTGCAACATCGAGGCGCTGGGCGATCAGCCTGGGGCTGGGAACAAAGCCCTGGGCTTCCAGCCGTTCCTTTTCACGCCGCAGGTTGTAGAAGAGTTTGCGCTGGGCGCGGGTAGTGGCGATCCTGACCAGGCGAAAGTTCTGGAGCAGGAAGCGTAACATATAGGCCCGGATCCACCACACCGCATAGGACGGGAAGCGCACCCCGCGGTAGGGGTCAAACTTCTGGACCGCTTCCATAAGGCCAAGATTGCCCTCTTGAATCAGCTCCAGCAGTTGTTCGTTGGCGTGCTGGTACTCCCGGGCCAGCTTGACCACCAGCCGCAGATTGCCGGTCACCAGCCGGTAGGCGGCCCGCAGTTCGCCGTACTCTTTGTACTCAACGGCCAAGTCATGTTCTTCTTCGGGACTCAGCAGCGGATAGTGTCCAATGGCCGCAAAATAGCGCTGGAGGGGGTCGGACAGGACCAGGTCCTGGCCCGGGTCGTCCGCCGGCTCCGGGACGGCCGGGGGGGCAAACTCCGCGGCCGGCGACCCGCGGTTTTGTTTTTCGCCCATTTTTCTGGCTGACCTCCTTGGGAAGGCGCGGTAGGCCGGCTATTGATAGGGGCCGGTGCCCAGTGCTGCCGTGATACGCCGTGTGACCTCTTCGGGCGCGGCATTCCCGTCAACACGCCTGACAAGGCTCTGTTCCTCATAGAAGGGGATGATCGGGGCGGTCTCTGCGTGGTATTTTTCAAGTCGGGCGGCACACGCTTGGGCCGTGTCGTCTTTGCGCTGAATGACCCGGTCGGCAATGTCTGGCGGCGGCGGTCGGAAGCTCAGGTGATAAATTTCACCCGTCTCAGGGTCTGAGCGACGGCCGGTAATCCGTTCTACGATCAGTTCATCAGGAACCTCGATCAGCAACACAAGGTCAAGACGGACGCCGGCGGCTTTGAGGTTGATGTCGAGCGCCTCGGCCTGGGGCCGGGTGCGCGGAAAGCCGTCAAGCATAAACCCCTTGGCACAGTCCGGCTTGGCAATCCGTTCGATAATCATGGCGATCACCAGCTCATCTGGAACGAGTTGGCCGGCTTTCATATACGCGTCGGCCTGTTTGCCGAGCTGCGTCCCCTCGGCAACCGTGGCCCGCAGCATATCGCCGCTGGAAATATGGGTACTCTGAAATGTTTCGACCAGGAATGCCGCTTGGGTCCCTTTGCCTGCCCCCGGCGGGCCAACAAGAATCATACGCATGTCCGCATACCTCCCTGGGGGCCGATTTCACCATGCCGCGCGCGTGTTTTCAATTGGGACCGGTCGGCCCGGGAAGGGTTTCAAACGAGTGGCTGCGGACGGCCAGGGCGGCGGCCAGCAGACACAGGACCGCAGACGGTCCCCAGCCGGCAAGACTGGGCGGAACATGGCCGCCGTAACCGAGTGAGGCAAACAGGTCGCTCAGCAGGATTGAACCGATACCAAGGCCGCAGCTGACCAGGATGGTCAGGGTCGGGCCGGGAAACGGCGGGCCGCTGAGGGCGAAGAAGAGGGCGGCCACCGGCAGGAACACACACGCCAGCGGGGCGGCGAGCTTCATATGCCAAGCCACCCGGTAGGCCGTGGCATCGTAGCCGCCGGCTTCGGTGTCGCGAATCGTCCGGGATAATTGCCGGACATTGAGGTGCATGGTGTCAAGTTGGGTGTGGGGCTCGGTTCCAAGGTGGATGTGAGGGGGGGCCGGCAGCACTTCAAACGAACTGTCACGAACAGCCAGGCGGATGGGATCGGTCAAGACCCAGAGGCCGTCGCCAATGTGGCGGGCTGAGCGGGCATCGGTGCGACTGGTCGGCAGGCCGGTGTCGTCAAGTTCATAAATCGAGATGTCACGGGCTTGTCCGTTGATCGTATCGAGCTGGCGGGTGTGGTACAGCTTGCCGTGCTGATGCCAGAGGGCCAGCGGCTGGAGGCGGGTCCCGCCCGCCACAGCCTTGATCTCGGTAATTTTGAGCCAGTCGGCCCAGGCGTTGGTGCGGGGGACCATCGCTTCGTTCAGGACCAGATAGGCCGGGGCTATCAGACCGGCAATGAGCACGATCGGGCTCAGGGCATGGAGCCCCGATACGCCGCAGGCCCGCATCCCGATCAGCTCCCTGTTGACCGACAGCACCCCCACGGTCAGGGCGGTAGCTAACAACAGCGACATGGGAAGCATGCGCGAGGCCAGGAGCGGAGAGCGGGCACAGTAGAAACGGACGATCTCGCCAAACTCGGCTTGGTGGCGGGCAAACCACTGGAGTCGTTCCAGCACATCAACCAGAACATACCCAGTGAACAGAAAGCCAAACGATACCAGCAGCATAGAGCTGTATGAACGGGCCACATAGCGCGCTAAGATGTGATCTTTCCGATTGCCGATCGCAGTGGAGGGCGATTGACCCAGAGAAAGGCCGATGGGGTTTCTCCAGCGCGGCCAGCCGCTCTGGACCGACACCAGGACAAGGGCGATCCCAGCGACCAGCATATTGGGCAGCCAAACACCCACGGCGGGAGAAAGCCCGGTCTGGATCAGGCCGTTGCCAAGCTGGAGCACGCCGTAGTACACAGCGGTAATCAACAGCCCGGCCAGCCCGCCGGTCGCCCGCGAAAAGGTCCGACCGAGCAGGACGAGGGGGGGAGCCAGCAGGCCGAACACCAGACTGGCGACCGGTGTGGCCAGGCGACGGTGAAACTCGGTCTGAGCCAGCCGTACAGACTGCTCATCTCCGGGCTGGCTGTCCCGTGGCCAGCCGCGCAGCGCCACATCCCGGAAGGCCAGGTGTTCCGCGCGTCGTTCATCGCCGGCCGCGGCGGCCGGCGGCCGGCTATACTGGAGCGATGCCCACAGGGTGTCAAAACGGGTACTGTTGCCGCTGCCGCGAATCGGAGACAGGCTCAAGCCCTTGTACAGCGTCAGCTGCGCCTCGCCGTTGCCGTTGGAGCGCACCTCGCCGCGCTGGGCAAAAATCGTCTGGCCGTCCAGAAAGCTTGCGCCTGAGACGTGTGGGGTCCACAGCAGTACGCCGCTCAGCCGCTCGCCGCCGTCTGAGACCTCACGCGCCAGAATACGCGTGTTCCCAAAGGTGTGTGTCTCCCCGGCCCGCAGCAGGCCGGCCGGGTTGTCCCGCGCGAGGCGTGTTTGCAGGCTGTCCAGACCGCGCTTGGCCCAGGGCGAGACGCTGAGGCTGAGGAGCAGGCCAAGGGCTGTCACGGCCGCGCAAAACGTCAGCACTGGACCAAGACACTGGCGTTGAGACACGCCCGAGGCGTGCAGGGCCAGGGTTTCCAGGTCGGTTTTGAGGCGGCCGAGTCCGACAAGCATACCGACGAGGCAGGCAAAAGGCAGGGTTGTCGGGGCCAGAGCCATCAGCTTGAAGCCGATCAGCCGAATAATCGCCCCAAGTCCAAAGCCGCGGTTGATGATTAAATCAGAGAACCCGAACAGTTCGGTGGTCAACAGCAGGACGGTCAAGCCGCCAAAGGCGAGCAGGATAGGGCGGAGCAACTCCCGCACAATATACCAGTGCAGCGTCCGACCCACAGTCCACCCAAGAGAGCCTTGCTGACCGCTCCCCAGCCAGGCCAGGACCGCATCGAAGACCGCTCCCCGTCGCCGGCAGAGCTCAATCATATCTCTGGAAGAGAGCGACGGTCGCCCGCTCGAGGTTATGCGGCTTGATTTGCCCACTGTTCTCACCTATACCGGACGGACAGCCTGGAAAACAGCCCCGTCGCATCCAGGCTTTGGGTTGGGTGAGGATTGAAACACACACATGCGTGATGGAGTGGGTAGGAATGGGGGGGCGGCCGACTGGTATACGCGGCTGCCGCGGAAGGCAATCATACTCAGTGCTGGTCAGGCTCGGCGGCTGTTGCCGCTGACCGAGAGTGTGCCAAAATGCCTGTTGCCGATAGATGACGAGCACACAATCCTGGAACTCCAGCTTGAGGCTCTGGCCGCGTGTGGTGTGGAGCAGGTCATTGTGATGGTCGGCTTTGGAGCCGAGCAGATTGAGGCCCTGCTGGCCACCCGTCGGCCCGATGGGTTGGACATCCAGACCAAGTATAATCCATTTTTTGCGGCCTCGAACAATCTGGCTACCTGCTGGCTGGCCGTGCCCGAAATGACCGAAGATTTCGTGCTGCTCAACGGCGATACACTGTTTGAATCGCAGGTTTTAGCGCGTGTCCTGTGCGCGCCGTCCGCTCCGGTGACTTTGGCCATCGACCGCAAAGCCAGCTACGACGACGACGATATGAAGGTCAGCCTGAGCGGCGAGGGACGGCTGTTTACAGTTGGCAAGACCCTGGCCGCGGAGCAGACCGACGGCGAGTCCATCGGCCTGATGGTCTTTCGCGACTCGGGGGTGGATGCCTTTCGGGCCGCCCTGAATCGAACGATTCGCCACAAGGCCGCCCTGCAGCGCTGGTATTTGTCGGTGATTGACACCCTGGCCAAATCCGGCCTGGTGGAAACCAGCAGCATTACGGGCCTGTGGTGGGCTGAGGTTGATACCCTCGACGATCTGATGCAGGCTCGCTCAGCGTTCGTCCAGCGGCAGGTCAAGGTGGACCGGGCGGTGGCATTTTCAGCCTTGGAACAGACCTAGCCGGGGCTTTCATCTTTCAGCAGAACGGACAGGTAGTGCTCTGCCGCGCGGTCTATCGAGAACTGACGCGCCCGGTGGCGTAAACGGTCCCGGTCGGGCGGATTGTCCAGCGTTGCCAGAATGGCGTGAGCCAAGGCCACGTCATCCCCGACCGGCACCAGCGATCCATCAACGCCCCGTTTGAGGATTTCAGCCGGGCCGCTCGGACAATCCGTACTCACCACCGGGCAGCCGCAGGCCAGCGCCTCAATCAACACAGTCGGCAGACCTTCCCAGGCCGAAGACAGGGTAAACACCGCGGCGCGGCCAAGATAGGCGAAGGGATTGGCCACAAAGCCGGGCAGGGCGATAGCGTCGGCGACCTTCAGTTGGCCGGCCAGGGACAGCAGGGCTTCACGCTCAGGTCCTTGGCCTAAAATGAGCAATCGCGCCGGCCGGGTCGCCCGAACACGGGCAAAAGCCCGGATCAAACCACCAAAATTTTTCTGAGGCTTGAGCTTGCCAATGCCCAGGATGACCGGCGGCGCGCCCGGGGCAAACCAGGGGTGTTCGAGCGGGGCTCGGGCCAGGCTCACAATATCCGGCCGGAATACCGGGTTGTAGATGGTGGTGATGCGAGAGCGCGGGAGCTGGAGGGTGTGGGCCAGGTCCTCGGCCACCCCGTCCGATACGGCAACAATCCGGTCGGCCTCGGGATACACCCGGCAGGCTAGCCGGGGAAAATGTTTGTCCGCGGCTCTGTCGGCCTCGGCTGTGGCCACCGACAGATGGTTATGGACGCTGATGACCGTGCGGGTTGAGGCCGCGCTCAGCCGCCGGGCCAGCACGGCCGCGATATTGGGATAGCTGAGGGCGGATAACAGGGCTGCCGGCCGCCGGTGGTTCAGATAGGCTGCCAGCCCGGGGACGGCACCCAGAATCCAGGGTGATCTGCGCCGCAGCAGGCTTGCGGTCAGGGTTCCGGCGATATGCGGTCTTTTCAGGGCCGCGGGCAGCAGTTGGCGGGCTGAACGAATCCTGAGGTCAATGACCGTGACCGTATCGGGAATTTCATCCAGGAAATGGCCCTCTTTGCGGCCCATTACCAGGTCAACCCGATGGCCTTGAGCGGCCAGGGCGGTGGCCAAGTTGAGCATGACCCGCTCTGCGCCACCGCCGCCGCCAAACGAGCGGACAAACAGGCCGATACGCCGGCCGCTTGTGTGGCCGGCAGGGCTTGCGCTAGAGTTGGCCGCTGATGTGGCCATGCTGTTCCGACGCTTTCCACCCCAGACGCTGAGCTTTCGCCTCATGCGGCGGTTACGCTATCTGGTGTCGCGCCTGCCTGGCAACCGCCTCCAGAACTCGCAGAGCACTTCTTTTCCAAGGCTCAACGGGCGACGCTTCAAACGGCTCATTCTGCGCGACACCGCGCTGGCAGCCGAACTCGAACACAATCTTGAGGCTTTTCACGGCAGTCCCCATTTTCCACCCCTGGTCATCCGCTATGAGCGCGAAGTGTGGCTGGACTATGTTGCGGGCGGCCCGATTGTTCGGCTTGACCCGCCCGTAGTCGAAAAAATAGCCGACTTCTACGCCGCCGCGTACAGCCACTCCCCCCGCACGGTGGACATAGGGGATACGCCGTTTGTGGCCCGACTCCAGCGCGACCTGCGCTTCCTCAACCGGGTTGGGATTGTGTCCGACGCTGCCTGGCGTGATCTCAGGGCTGCCGCCCGGCGACTGGCCCCGGGCCGGGTCTGGGTCGGGTTTGACTATGTGGATGCGGTTCTCAAAAATTTTATTGTCACCGACAAAGCCGGCTTGGTGTGCGGCATAGACGCCGAGAGTCTGCGCAAAGATCAACTCATTGGAACCGGGGTGGCCAACGCCCTGGCGCGATGGCTGCAGCCGTTTCAGGATCGCTTTTTCGGGCACTTGATGCGGGCCGGGGTCCCCGACTTCCGGCCCTATCTGCCCTTTGTTGAGCTATGCTACAGGTCTGCCTGGACCAAGCTGTATTTTTTTGAAAAGAAGTGGAAGCGCATAGACCCCGGGGCCTTTGAGCGCTTTCGGGCGTCCTGACTCCGGCCTGGTCATAGCCCTTGGCTTTTCTGCCAAACAGCCGGCGTAGGCGGTCACGCGCCGAAGTGCGGTTAATGACGACAATAAAGACTTTCCGCAGCTGGCCTGCTGGACATTCCAGCCGGCGCACGCCGTGCCACGAGTTTTTTTTGCGCTGAAATAACAGGCTGCGATTGCCCACCGCCTGGCAGGCGATGCGCCGATCAAAATCCTCAAACCCCGGGGCTGAGCTGCGATCAAAACGCCCGCGGTCGTCCAGGATGAGGGTTTCTCCTCCCCAGGCCGGGTTCCATCTCGCATTGAAATAAAAAATATGCGAGCCGAGTTTGTGGTTGGCGTCACAGTGGGGAGAGACGGAGCAGCCCCGGGGCGTGTAGTGCCAATGAAAGCGCAGCTCGACAGACCCCAGGCCGAACATGCGGCAGACAAAACGCCGATAGGTGCTGGCGGCCAGCTCGTCAATAAATGCCCGCCAGGCCGGGGCGAGTTGGAGGCTCGGGCTATACTCCAGCCCATAGCGGTCATGACTCAGCTGCCCGTGGGCGCGTTTGACCCCGAACAGCGGGGTGAATTGTGACACCGCGGGCAGGCTGTCTACCAGGCGTTGGTAGCCGTCCGGGGTGAGCAGACCCGCTGGATTGATCCACGGGTAGGGGGTCTGAGCCTGAAACGCCCGCGGGTCAAGGGCGTGGAGCCGGTCAAAATCAAGATACGGCATAGCGCGGCCTAGGCTGAGGGTTTGGGCAGCACGGAGCCAAAAGTCGATTGCGCCCAGCGTTGCAGTTTGGGTGAGCGTCTGAGGTAAAAGTGGCGGAGCGGTTTGCCGCCGGTGTCAAATTCGTAAATGAGCGGCTCTCCGGTCAGGGGTCTTTTGATTTGTGGAATAGTGGCCTCTGGCACACCGTCGAGATAGGTGACGAGCGCTCGCAGGCTGTTGCCGTGGGCTACGACCAAGACTTGCTGGCCGGCCTTGAGGCGTGGCGCAATGGCGTCCTGCCAGTAGGGGAGCACCCGGGCTCGGACATCTTTGATGCTCTCGGCGCACGGCAGCTCGGCCGCGGCCAGTCCCCGGTAGCGCGTGTCATGGCCGGGGAAACGGCGGTCCTTGGGGGCGAGCGGCGGCGGACAGATGTCAAAATACTGCTGCCAGATCGTGACCTGCCGGGGACTGTACTGCTCGGCCACATCGGTGCGGCTGAGACCTTCCAGCGCTCCATAATGCCGTTCGTTTAAGCGCCAGCTGGCATGAACCGGCAGCCGCGACTGCCCCAGGGTGTGGAGTACAATGTCCAAGGTAGCCTGAGCGCGCTGGAGGACCGAGGTAAAGCCCACGTCAAAGCGGTAGCCGGCCTGCTTGAGCAGTTTGCCGGCGGTTTCGGCTTCGGTGTGGCCGGCGGGGCTGAGTGCAACATCGGCCCAACCCGTAAAACGGCGCTGATGATTCCACACACTCTGGCCGTGGCGGAGAAAAACAAGCGGAAGAGGCACGAAAGGAGAGCGATGATTTCTTTCTGGATGATCGGTCATCATCGTTCTCCTTTCAAGAGTTGGCGGACCTGACGGGCGACCGTGTCAAACTCTTGCAGGCGTGGTCGGGACGCCAGGCTGAACGTCTTGCCAAAGAAGTGGGCAAAGCCGTGTTGAACGAGGGCCGAGTGGAGCGCGTTCAGGTCCCGCCGGGGCTGGATTGTGCCGCGTTCAATGAGTCTGCCACACACATAGGCCAGCCCACGCTGGGGACGAACCGTGCCGCGTGCATTCCGCCGGGGCTGTTGGGCACGCCTGACCAGCCAGTCTTTGAGCCGCGCGCCGAGCTGGGTCGGACGTTCGGGCAGGGGGTAGATGTACAGCGGTTTGTCGGTTGCCGCGGCTTCGGCCAACATGGATTCGCTCTCGCCGGTGACAATCAACACATCGGCCAGGCTCAAATAGGCCAGATAGGGGTTTGTCGGCTGTCCGGCTTGCCACATGTGCATGTGCTGGACAGGACCGAGGGCCTGTTGCAGGACGCGGCCGGCTTGGGCCGCGGTCCGTCGGCTTGTGGTGACAAAAAGGCTCGCCCCAAGGTCGTGGGCCAAGGCGCGGACTGCCTGTCCCAGCTGGCAGGCAGTGTCTGGATCAAAACGATAGCGGGCAGTCGCCCCGCCAACGAACACGGCAATGCGGGGCTGTGGTGCGGGTTCAAGGATGTCTCGCCACTCGGCCGCGGCGGTCTCTAAGCGCTGTTGAGTGACCCGGGTCAGGGGTGCGATCGTTTCAATCCGTCGGGGGTGAGGCGGCTGAAGAAAGTGTCTACAGCTGACCACAATGTCTGAGCGACTGGTGAGGTGGCCGCCTCTGCGGCCGAGGAGGACCAGCCGCGTCTTGCCCCGGCTGTGGTCCCGAATCCACCGCGCCACCCGCGCCGGTCGCCAGCCGGCGGCAATCACAATATCCGGCCACAGGGGGCCAAGTTGGGCTGAGCGGCTCCGGTCCAGACCGATACGGGTTGCGCCGCGCACCCCAAACAGGCGCTTATGGGTCGTGGCCAGCCCGGTGAAAGCGAGCCTTTTCTCCTCATACGGCCAGCCGAGCGTGTCGGCTAGGCCGAGGGCCTGGGTGGTGTGGCCGGGTTTGTCGGCCGTCAGCACCCAGACTGAGGGAGGATCGCCAGGGGTGGGGGTTGGTGGTGGCGTGCCGCGAGGATGGAACGTCTCGCCTTCCCGTCGCTCTGATGACACGTTCCATCCTTTGGTCTGGTAGCCAGCCCGGTCTGCCGCTCGTTCGAGATCAAACCAGATGTGGGCAACCGGGTTGCGCTGGTAGGCGTAGCGTTCGGGGAAAGGCTGCCAGGGTTGGGCGTGGATGGTGGTATAGTGCAAGACCTTGGAGTGACCCGGCCGATATTCTTCGTCCCGGGCGTTCCAGGCCGGGTCAAGCGGTCCCCACACGGCTGTGGCTTTGGCCTCGAGCGTCTTGCGGCGTTCGCGCTGGGCCGCCGGGAGCGACCAGACTCCAGCCATCCGGCTACAGTCCATCAGCATGACCGAGGTATCACGGTCTCGAATCGACACAAAGCCGTGCGACCCCAAATCAGTATCAAACAGCTCGCCCGGGTCGGCCAGATAGACCTGATCCACATCGTTGTAAATGGCCCGCTGAATGCCCAGGCCGCGGGCGAAGTGTGGAATGGCAAAACGATAATTGGTAAAGCCGGTCAGCCAGCCCCGCCGGTCAAAGCCGGCCAGGTCTTTCATCAGGTAAATGGTATACACCCGGCCTGGGTCGCGGACCTGTTCTATTGACCACACAAAAACGCGCTCAGCCCGATATTGAGCCGCTTCGGTGCCGACAAAAAGATACACCGGAGGCTTGACGCCGGGACTCACCCCGGGGCGTACTCCCAGTGTAATCGGTTCAGGGCTGCATGGAGCGGAGCCGGTGGCCGACGACGGAAAAAGGCGTGCCAGGGTCCACAGTGTGTGTGTCAGCTTCATCTGTGGTCTGTGTCGGTTTCAGGCTTCCACCTCGCGCGGCAGCAGACTGGGGCGTTCCAGACCCTGCCGCAGCCGCTCCAGCCTGCCCCCTTCCAGGTGATAGACCCTGTCCGCGGCCTCCAAGAGCGCGGGCTGGTGCGAGATAGCCAGGACCGTCATGTGTCCCCGCAGGTGTTGCACGGTTGCACAGATGACGGCTTCGCTGTCTGGGTCAAGAGCGGCGGTGGCTTCATCCAGGATGAGCAGCTGGGGTTGATGGACAAGTGCCCGGGCAATGGCGAGGCGCTGACGCTGACCGCCGGACAGGCGGCTGCCCCGCTCCCCAACCGGGGTGTCTATGCCGTCGGCTAAGCGGCTGACAAAATCCCAGGCTCCGGCTGCCCGCAGAGCGGCTTCGGCCTCAGAGCGGGTCAGGCTCGGGTCGCCGAGCGTCACGTTGGTCAACACGCTGTCGTGCAGCAGCAGGCCCTCTTGGGGGACATACCCGACCGCCCGGCGCCAGGCGTGAAGATTGACCTGAGCGAGTTGGAGATCGTCGATCCAGATCGCGCCTGACTGAGGACGGACCAGACCGACGATGAGATCGACGGTTGAGGTTTTGCCGGCCCCGGACGGCCCGACCAGTGTTGTCAGCCGCCCTGCCGGAATAGAAAAAGACACCTTGTCAAGAATCAGCCGGTCGCCGTAGGCAAGGCTGACCTGCTCAAAGCGAAGCGCCTGGCTGAGCCGTGGCGTGTCTTGTGGCCCTGGCTGGGTGGCTTCGCATTCCATCCGGGCCTGGTCTATTCTCTCGTGCAGGGACCAGTACGCGCTTTCCTGGGCGGCCAGGTGTTGATACTGGCGCTGGACCTTGCTGAGGCTTCTGAGGGTCCGTTCAAAAAGCACCGCCAGGATGCCCAGCCTGTCTACAGACAAGGCCGAGCCGCTCAGGGCGAGATAGAGTCCGGCGGTCAGCACCGCCACGATCAGCGGCTCTTGCAGGGCGCGCAGGGCTTCCCGACTCAGCACCTCCCGGCGCAGGGCCTTGTTCAGACGGCGGGTTTCTTTTTCCAGGACGGGGCCGAGGAGGGTCTCCCGGGCCATGGCTTTGAGCGGTTTGACCGCGGACAAGGCGTCGGTCAAACGTCCCAGCAGGGTCTTCAAGAGGCGGGTCTGGCGTGCCCCGGCCCGCCGCGACATGCGGACCAGGCGGCTGAGAACACCGACAATCGCCAGCCCCAGGCCGGCCGCCCCCAGCGTCACCGGCCACGACACAGCAAACGCCAGGGCCGTATACAGCGCGGTTTGAATGCCGAGCGAGACAATCATGGTTCCGGCCAGATAGGCCCCCGCGGCCCGGTCCGCTTCGGTGGCAAAGGCGTTGGTAAAACTCCCCACCGGCTGGCGAATATAATGCCCCCAGCGGGCGGTCAGCAGTGAGCGCAACAGGGACAGGCGCAGGTCGGTGGCGATATGGGCGACGGTATAACCGACCTGTCGCTGAGCGAGCAGGACAAAGACGGCTTTGAGGATCATCCCGCCGAGCATGACCAGGCACAGCGTACCGACCTGGGGTTGCAGACCAAAGAGCGCGAGCCCATTGCTCACATTCTGTTCAAGCCAGGAGGGCGGGGTCTGGGCGTCGGTCTGACCCTTGACCGCCAGGCTCAGCAGCGGCAGCAGACTGGACATGCCGATCCCCTCAAAGACCACAGAAACGAGCAGGCAGCCGAGAACAAGCGCACTGTGGTAAGGGTAGGCCCGGGCAAAGACAAGCAAGAGGCGCATAGCGGTATCTCAGCGGATTGCGACCGCGCGCTGAGCCTTCCAAAAGCGAACCAGCCGGTCGATGTGGAAGAGAAAAGAGACTACTTGCCAGGCTGTAATCAGATAAAAAATGGGAACTGGAATGCCGAGCAGCATGCCGACCATGAACAGCGGCAGGTTGATATTCCGGCGCGAGATACATGTGCGCATACGCTCGTCCAGTCGGGTATAGCCGTGAATCGAACGGCCGTGCCGCCAGCTGAACACCCCGGCCACAAGGCGATCGAGGCTATACACCCCGGTCATCCATAGCGCGGCCTGAAACATCGCCGAGTCGGGGTTGCCCTGGCTCAGCCCCCACGCCCAGGCCGCATACCACAGCGGCGGGTGGATAATATCCAGGCCGTGATCCAACCAGTCCCCCAGGCGTGAGGACCGAAAGGTGAGACGCGCCAGCTTGCCGTCAACCGAATCAAGTACGCTCATGGCATAAGACAACACAAAGCCGGCGGTCCAGTAGCCAAGGCTGAACAGGGGAACCGCGGCAAGGGTGAAAACGATGCTCACCAGGGTGACGCTGTTCGGGTGGACCCGCCAACGGGTCAGGGGACGGACCAGCAGCCACACCAGGGGCGGATAAACGTGTGTGGTAAAGAAATCGCTTGAGCCTTTGTAGTTTGACCAGAACAGAAAGCGCTCGGCCGCGTCTCGACTGTGCGGGTCGGTGACGCCAAAGAGGTACACCGGCAACGCGCGGCGGAGCTTGGGAATATACGACGGGATATCTGTCAGGGACAGCGCTGGGAGCTTGGCCTGTGTCATGTGCCGCTGGACCAGAGCCGGCAGCTGGGCCCCGGGCATCGGCTCGGTCAGGGCGTCATGTTCGAGTCGGAGCAGGACGGTGTGTGCCTCTCCCTCGCCGCCCAGAGCCGCATACGAGCCCGGATGGTGCGCCACATAGTGCATTAAACGGGCATCAATAACAGCCCGCCCCTCGGTCGCAATGAGCGCTTCGCCGTTTGCCCTGCTGACGGCCCTGGCAAGTCGGTCCTGAACCGAACCGCTCGCCCGCTCCCAGCGGAGGGGCAGCTGCCCAAGCTGAGGCAGGGGAGCGGTGTCTTGGGACACGGCGATACACACCTCGCTCGGGCTCAGTTCGGCCTGTCTGAGAGCCTGGAGTTGGCGTTCGAGAAGGCTCATGCCAAACACGCATAACTGACTGCGCGGATCTGTGGCATCAATCCAAATGCGCACGACCATATCCCCAGGCTTCTCTCAGTACATCCCCCAGCCTATGGGGCAGTCAATCCAGCGTCAAGCTGGGACAGGGGCACAGCCATCTCCCCACAGGGGACTGGTTGAATCTGGACGAGCGATTACAATAGCCCCATGTCCGATCGAGTGTCCGCACAGGAAGCGCCTCGGGCGGATCTGACCGTCCTGGTGCTGGCGGGCCGCCGGGGACCGAGCGAGCCGCTGGCGCAGGCCGCGGGCTGGAGCCATAAGGCGCTTATGCCGGTCCGGGGCATTCCCATGTTGTCGCGGGTGCTGCGCAGCCTTGGGCCTCTGTGCGGGGTGCGGCGGTTTGTGGTCAGCACCGATGAACCGGGTAGTCTGGAGGCTATTGCCGAGCTTCACACCCTGGCCGAGGCCGGCCTGCTCCAGTTTGCGCCCGTGGGCGACTCGCCCAGCACCAGCGCCCTTGGCTACCTCAGACAATTAGCCGCCGGAGACCTGCTGCTGGTGACTACGGCCGACCATCCGCTGTTGACGACGGACATGCTTGAATACTTTTGTCAGGCGGCACGGACGAGCGACGCTGACGTGACTGTTGGGGTGATGGCCGAGTCGCTTTTTCGGGCCTCCTATCCCACTTCACCGCGCAGCTTTATTCCGCTCCGGGGCGAGCGATTTTGTGGCACAAACCTTTTTGTCCTGCGCGCCGGCCCTGGTGCCGAGGCTGCCGCGGCCTTCTGGCACGGCAGCGGACAGTTTCGTAAGCGTCCGTGGCGTTTGCTGAGCACCTTTGGGCTGCTCAACTTCGTGTTGCTGGCCTTGGGCAGACTTGACGCCGAAGCCGCCCGACAACGGGCCGAGCGGGTCATTGGGGCGCGTATCGCGTTTGTCCAGATGCCGTTTGCCGAGTGCGCGATTGATGTTGACAGTCCGGCCGACCTGGCCCTGGTGAACCGGATTATCGCCCGGCGAGAAGCGGCGTACTAATCGGGACAAAAAGATGAGACGGATAGGCGTGTTGCTTGTGACGGGTCTGGCATTGTCGGCCTGCGGCTCTGCCACCCAACGCTGGGACAATTTTGAACACTACCTCAAAAAATCCATTGAGACACCGCTGACCGCCGCCGAACAGTGCGAGCAGCGGGGCGGGTTTTCGTATGGCGAGCAGTGCTACGAAGCGAGCTATGAAGCCTTCAATGAGCATGACTGTCGCTTGCGCGGTGGGCTGTATTACCAGGACGAGTGCTTTTTTCCGGAGCGTGACCGGATTGTGGTTGACTAGGCGGCCACGCCGGGGAGAGACCACGCCCTAGTCGGCGGTCCTGTCTGGCCGCCGGCGCTCTTTACGCCGGGTCCGAAAGCTCAGCCTCAGCGGGGTGCCGGTCAGGGCAAAGTGTGCGCGGAGTTGATTTTCAAGATAGCGCCCATAGCCTCTGGGGATGACCTGCGGGGCGCTGGTATAGATGGCGATGACCGGTGGCTTGACCGACACCTGGACAATGTAAAAAAAGCGCGGGTTTCTGCCCCGGTAGGAGGGGGGCGGGTTCTGCTCGGTCCACGCCTGCAAGCAGCGGTTCAACTGAACGGTCGGCAGTTGCGCAGCGTGGGCGTCGGAGACCTGTTCAATCAGGGGCAGCAGGCTGCTCACCCGGCTGCCGGTAAGCGCCGACACAAAGGCTATGGGCAGGGGCAGGGTCACAGCAAACTGGCGCAGGCTGGCCTCATAGCGAGCCATGTTTTTATGAGCGGGCGGGGCCAGGTCCCACTTGTTGACGACTAAGGCCAACGCCCGACCCCGGTCCCAGGCATAGTGAATCAGCCGGGCGTCCTGGTCGGTCATGCCTTGCTCGGCATCTATGACCAGCAGACACACCTCCGCCCGTTCAACGGCTCTGAGGGCGATCAAGACGCTGGCCTGTTCGATCTGTTCATGGATGCGGGTCCGACGGCGCACGCCGGCCGTATCGACCAGCCGTATGGGCCGGCCGTGCCATTCAATCAGACCGTCAACAGCGTCCCGGGTCGTGCCGGGGGTAGCGGCAACGATCGAGCGTTCAAAGCCGACGAGCCGGTTCAGCAAAGACGATTTTCCAACGTTGGGACGCCCGATAATGGCCACCGGCAGGGCCGGCTTGGGGTCCGTGTGATGAGGACTATCCCGCTCCCAGCCCTCAGTCAGCCCGTCAAGCAACTCGCTTACGCCCAGACCGTGGGCGGCCGAGAGCGGATATAAGGGCGCGATACCCAGCGAGAAAAAATCGTTCACATTGGCCGCATGTTTTGGGCTGTCAATTTTGTTCACGGCAAACACGACCGGCTTGTGGCTGCGTCGCAACAGGTCTACGGCCTCAGTATCGGCCGGGTTGAGGCCCTCGCGGCCGTCAAACAGAAAAATGACCGTATCGGCCTCGGCAATCGCCAGCCGGGTGTGGCGCTGCACATGCCCGACGATTCCCTCGGTTTCGCTGGGGTCAATCCCGCCGGTATCGACTAAGACAAACGCTCGCCCACGCCACGCGGCTCGCGCAAAGTTCCGATCCCGGGTCACCCCGGGGCTGGCGTTTACTACCGCTTTCCGATTGTGGATCAAGCGGTTGAACAGTGTTGATTTTCCGGCGTTTGGTCGCCCAACAACAGCCACGACGCGCAGTTGGTCGCGCTCGGCCGGGGTGTCAAGGCAGGGGTTGAGGTCTGGCGACAGGGGGGATTGCGCACGCGCCATAGTGTGCTGTCTGCATTTATAGTCAGAAATTTGGAATTTTTTCTTTTTTGTATAAGTCCAGCTTATTTTCTACCTTCCGACAACCGGGTTCAACAAAAACAGATATTACACGGTTTTTTTGGTATTTTTCTGGCACTTTTTGCCAACACAACAGGCCACTTTTCCGGCATGAAATATAGACTTTCCTTAAGAGTGGGTCATTCCCGTAATGCTCACAGGACGCACCGTAGCACACTGCCCCGGCCCATGCCACCCTCTCCACGCCTCACACGAGCCGCAGCCGGTAATAGCACAAACAGGTTTTTGTCAGCCATACTGCAAAGCCGTATCACAGCGAGGTGAGGAGAAAGCATCGCCGGACCCTGGAGGCTATCTGCAAGGTCCCAGACGAATCTTGATTGGAAGGACATTGAAGCACTCTTCAGCGAACTGGGGAGGTACGGGAGCGAGCAGGTTCCCGCGTACGGTTTCGTTTTCCCGATGGAACACGGGCGGTCTTCCACGAACCGCACCCTTCCGGTGAGACGGGGCGAGCCACGGTGCGGGCAGTTATGAACCTGCTCAGAACAATGGGGGTCAGACCATGATGAAGTACAAGGGCTATGTAGGGAAAATTGACGTGGACGGTAACGAGTTCTACGGCACTGTCGTCAATCTGCACCGGGACCATGTAGACTTCCGTGGCACAACAATTGAGGAGGTTCAGCGGGCTTTCCAGGATTCCATTGACTTCTACCTTGCCGGCTGCCGGAAAGACGGCGGGGAGCCGGAAAAGCCTTTCTCCGGCCGGTTTGTCGTTCGCCTGTCGCCGACCATCCACCGCCGGGCCAGCACTCTGGCTCGCCTGAAAGACCGGAGCCTGAACGCCGTAGTGGTAGAAGCGATAGAGGAGTATCTGGCGGCGCAGGGTGTGTAGAGAGCGGCCGTGCTGCACCTGCCGGATTACGCTGCGCTAATCCGATCTGCAAGGAAACTTGACATAATAATGCGGAGCGGATGCAAATGGCGTGGCGGGTATTTCCAAACAGTTGTTTGAAAAAATCTCTGTCAATGACGGGGGCGAAGGGAGTTCAGGGAGCTGCTAAGCCCAAATCCTTGAAGATTCGCTTGGCAAGATTTTCGTCAATATGTCTGGGGATGGCGGTGACTTTCTTTTGCCTTCGGTTGACATAGATGCTGTGATTTCCTCCCTCGCGCAGAAATTTACAGCCCATTGCCTTGATACGGCGAATGAGAAGACGGCGTTTCATATGGCAACATTGCCCAAAGGTTCTCTGACGACGTGGCGGTTGCCAGCGGCTATTTCCTCTTCCGCGAGTTCCCGGTTTGCCTGGAGGACAAGTTGGATGGCCTCAATCAGGTTTGCCTTTGTTTCTCCCAGGGTCTCGCCTTGTGTGTTTGCGCCGGGCAACTCCTCAACATAGCCGATATAGCTGTGTGGGGATTTCTCAAATACCGCGGTCAATGCTTCGTTCATGATGGTGTCTCCTCTGTCATGTCTGCCTGGAAGTGGCGTAGCCCCGGAGGCGTAAGCCGACATCCCGCCTCAGGGCCGCCAGCAGGCTTCAATCCGCTGCATCTGGTCAATGGTGAAGCGTAGGACGCTGACCACCTGCTGCACATTCTCGATTTCGTCCAGGCAGAGGGTGCGGCCCTTGCGGGATTTGAGGTATTTGTCGAGCACTTGGTAGCCGCCGATGTGGAAGGCCCACACATCCGCCGGCACGGGGAAAAAATACTGCGTGGTGTTGATGTGCAGGCGTTCGTGGCCGGAGTCATAGACGGGGTTTGCAACATGGAAGTCGCCGGGGGTCACGTCTACCTGGAATTGAGGAATGGCTGTGAGCAGGTGGGCCTGGATGAGTTCCCAGCCGAGTTGTGACAAGGCTTCGAAGGTTTCGCGCTGCTTGACAAAGGGGATGCGGGGGAAGTCAATTTTCAAGAAGTCCTGATAGGTGTTTCGATACGTCGGGCTATGCAGGACCGCATAGACATAGCCCAGGATGGCTTCGGGGCTGTAGCGACACTTGTATTTGGCATCTATAAACGCGCGGAATTGCTGGCTCAAGTTCTCGCGCCGGCCTTTGCCGTTGAACGCGGTCGTCGCCTCAAAGGCTTCTTCCTGTTTTTTGTCTTTGTCCGGTGGTGAGTACAGGTACAGGGGAAAAAGATAGCTTATGTCGTAACGACTGCCCGATTTATGGCCAACGATGTGTTCGGTTCCCAAAACGGCCCAATCATCTTTTGTGAGCCGGGTCGTAACGATACCGATGTTTTCTCCTGCCAGCATATGC
This sequence comes from uncultured Binatia bacterium (SeqCode), assembly GCA_965200965.1. GTDB lineage: Bacteria > Desulfobacterota > Binatia > Bin18 > Bin18 > JAAXHF01. The sequence goes on along the minus strand of OZ241744.1, from coordinate 956,548 downwards.
CGCATGACCTTCCTGCGTGGGCTACAGTGAAACCCGCGTGAATGGCCGGTGTAATAGGTATAGCGCATGTCAAACGGACGGTAGAGAATAGGAACTATCTGTTGGTCTTGTGACGGTCCACTCTTTTGCAAGTCCTGCTGAGCGAGTTCTACTTTCCAATGCATGGCATCTTTCCCCAGCTTGTATTTCTGCCGGGCTTCTTCCACCGGCAGGGCGGCAAAGTCCTGGACGGTCTTCCAGGTATCTTCTTCGGTATAATGGATGGTCAGGCGGTCGCGTGCGGTGGTGATACCCACAGAATTGACCGGAAACATCTCGGTGACTTTCCAGCCGCGTTCATATTCTTCCCGCAGGCGTTCATCCTGGGGAATGAACAGGTAGAAGGGCGGGGAGGGGGTGAGGGCTGTCCATTCTACCGATGCTTTATCGGATTCCAGCAGGGCGCGGTATTTCTCAGTCCGCCCGCCCCACAGCTCGGCGTGATAGACGCCCGGCGACAGGCCCTTCTTCTTGACCATCAGGGAAACGGCCACGCCCTGCTCAATGTCAAACACGTTTTCGTCTGTGCCGCCGTCCGGCGCGGTCTCTTTCTTTTTGGCGTTGCCGTGCAGGTCGAGCAGGTAGAGCCGATTGAAGGTCTGCATCAGGGATTGGCGCATCCCCCGGAAGGTCGGATTGTCCAGAAAGGAATGGTTGGTGATGATGCCGACAACGCCTTCTTTGACCTGCTCCATCTTCCACTGGGCAAAGCGGATGAACTTCACATAATCGTCTTGCAGCCATTTGGTGTTCCGCTCGCCCAGCGGCTTGCCGTCTACCTGTTTATAGGTGTCGATCAGCCCGGTAATCCATGCCCCGGTGTTCTTGGAATGGCCGGAGTAGGGCGGGTTGCCGGTAATGACCAGGATGGGGCTGTCCTTGACCTGCTGGGCGGCTTTGACTTCCCGCGACAGGGCCGGTAGCAGAAAATTGGCCTGGGCCTCGATCGGCTCCAGGGTGTTGGTCAGGTAGATGTGCAGCCGCTCCTCGGGCTGCATGGCATGGCCCTTGTCGCGCAGGAATTGCGACAGCTTGAGATGGGCAACGGTGTAAGGCGCAATCAGGTATTCAAAGCCGTACAGGTTTTTCAGCACATGCTCTTTGACGACTTGGCCGCGGATGCCTTCAGAGACGGTCTCGAAGATGTGGTGCAGGACTTCCAGCAGAAAGGTCCCGGTGCCGGTGGCAAAGTCCAGCACCGTCACCCGCTTGCGGTCGGCCAGGCCGTGGCCGATGCCGAAGGTGTCTTTCAGCAGTTCGCGGACCGCCCGGACGATGAAGCTCACCACCGGCGGCGGGGTGTAGTACACGCCACGCGCCTTGCGCGTCTCCCGGTCGTAGGCTTTCAGGAAGTCCTCATAGAAATACACATACGGGTCTTTGGCGAACAGCAGCCGGTCGTCTTCGGCGGGAGGGTGCCGCCGGTGAAGACGCTTTGTGAAAGCCAGGTCTTCGACAATGGCGGCCAAGTCCAGGCTGTTCATTATGCTCAGGATTTCTTCCACCAGCCAGCGGATGGCCCGGTAGTCGTCCTGCTCCAGCTCGTCCAGAAAGTCCACCAGTTCCCGGATCAGGGCAAAATTGACCGGAATATAGTGCTTGGTGTTGACGAGCGTGACCGCGGACTGCTCGCCGGCGTTGAGTTTAGCCAGGAACAGGCCGTAGCCCAGGGTCTGGGCAAAGGCATCGGCAAACTCGCTGAGTTCCAGTTCGTGGAACACATCCCGCCTGAATACATCGTACAGGCCGTACAGCCGACCCTGCCGCTGCTCCCTGTCCTGACGCTCAAGTTCCTCCAGCAGAAAATCGCGCAGATCATGGCAGCGCACGGCCAGGGCCGCGGACAGCCTTCTGGCGTCTCCCAGCTTTTTCGGCGGCGTGGACAGAAAGCCGGTTGTCAGCCCGGCCACCCTATCGGCCCTGTCCGGGTCAAGCCGGTTTTCGCCAAGCTCGCCCAGCCTCTCCCGCCTGGTGATCTGTCCGTCTCTCAGCCAGATCCATTCCAGATAATCACTCAGGATGAGGTTGCCGGACAACTGCTTGTACTTGGCGAGCTGCTCGGATTGCAGCGCGGCGTCGAGGTCCGCGCCGATGCTCTTCGTCTCCACATAGCCCAGGATCGCCTCGCCCAGCTTGACCTTGAAGTCCGGCGCGCCTCCCCCGGCCCGGTCGCGCTTGGGTTCGTGAATGATGGTGATGTGCGGATTGGCGTCCTCGGCCAGTGTCCTGAGCAGGTTCTCCAGCGCCCTGCGCCAGCTGAGCTCGGTGGCCTCGGACACATCCAGGCTCGTGAGCGCCCTGAAGTACTAGGTGAACGCGGTTGTCATGTGAGCGGGGGGTGGGGCTTGTTGCGGCCTTTCTCTTCAGGGCCTGGCAGGTCTCGAACGGCTCCTGAAGATTCAAATTCAAGGCCAGGAGCCTTGAGTTTCACATTTCTTTCTCTCAGAGAATCAGGCAGCGCCCGCAAACTCTTCTGGTAGACAAGTCCTGAGATCAGCACCGCAAACGGCCAGCTTGTCAGCAGGTCCTTGGCCGTGGTGATCAGGAATTCGCAGGACACCCGAGAGCCTTTTTAGCAGCAGATAAAAAAGGCGGGGGTCTGCATCCCGCCTTTCAAGCTGTTCTACTGATTGATTCGGAGAAAAGGGAAGGTGGTCTCGGTCTGTTGACCGTCTCCCCTCTTGATCAGTATCCTGTCCCCTTCGGCAAGGTGGTTCGTGACCCATCTCAGAACGCCGAGAGCATCCCGGATCACTTCAGCCGGACAGGAGGCCTGTAAGCGCTCTTCCAGCTTCCTGAGTTCGCCCAATGCTTCTTCTGAGAATTCGAGGTAGATTCTGATTTTTTCTGCTTGGGCCATTGTCTTCTTTCTATGCCAGATTGATATCCCTGTCAATGTTCAAAACTTCACGCAGATGTCCCCGTGCCCGACAGGAGACTTGCCGGCGCTTCACCCAGAGCCGCCTGCATTTCAGCCCTGACCTGGGGGTTATCTTCTGTGTCCAGGGCACGCCGCACAGTGGCTCGCTGCTCAAGCTGGCCGAGGGCCCAGGCGGCATGAGCGCGGATGAGCGCTTCGGGGTCGTGCAGTGCGTGATGCAGGGGAGGGATAGCCCGGGGGTTGCCGCTGTTGCCCAGGGCGACGGCCACATTACGCAGCAGCCCGCGGCGTTTGGTACGCCACAGGGCGGTCTTGCGGTAACGCCGGCGAAAGCCCTCGTCGTCCAGGGCCATCAGTTCAGGCAAGGATGGGAACAGGGCTTCGATATGCTGGCGCTGGGCGAACTTGGTGTTCCAGGGGTAGACCTCCTGACAGATGTCACAGCCGAATATCCAGTTGCCGAGCTTGGGCCGCAGCGCCGGCGAAATAGCGCCCCGGTGCTCAATCGTCAGATACGATATGCACACCGGCGACCTCAGCACATAGCCGTCTTCCAGCGCCCCGGTTGGGCAGGCGTCCATGCAGCGGGTACAGCGTCCGCAGTGGTCTTGGGTCAGGCCCGCGCCCTCAAGCTCCAGGTCAACCAGCACCTCGGCCAGAAAAAACCACGAGCCGGCCCGTTTGCGCAGCAGCATGGTGTTTTTGCCAAACCAGCCCAGGCCACTGTGGCCGGCCCATTCGCGCTCCAGCAACGGGCCGGTATCAACATACGGACGGGCCCACAGTCCGGGTCGCAACTCGCCCAGAAAGGCGGTCAACTCGCGCAGCTTGGCGGCGATACGGTCGTGATAGTCCAGGCCGAGCGCGTAGGCCGCAATCCGGCCCCGCAGTTCTTGTTTCCAGTCCATCTCGGGCACGGCCGGCGGGGTGTAGGGACAGGCCAGACAGATCACACTCCTGGCTTGCGGAAACGGAATGGCCGGGTTGAGGCGTCGTTCGGGCCGGCGGGCCAAGTAGTGCATATCCCCGGCGTTGCCCTGCGCCAGCCACCTCCGCAAAAAATCTTCGCGGGCCAGCCGGCGGAGTCGGGCAAAGCCACACGCAGAAAATCCCAGGGCGGCAGCTTTGGCGCGGATCCGGTTTTCCAGGCTCATGCTCCAGTGTAGCATGACCAGACCCCCCGGCAGAAGAGTGCATGATTGACTCACGGGTCCTGAATACCTATACGGGGAGTTGAGACCAATCTGGAGGATGTATGGCAAACGAAGTATTACCGCGCGTCAGCGATCAGATGCCCGATATGCGCGACGGGCCGGCGCTGTCCATGACCGAATATGCGGCCCAGAAAATCAAAGAGACGCTGACAAAAGAAGGCATGGTTGAGGGCGGGCTGCGTGTTTCCATTGTTGGTGGCGGCTGTTCGGGTTTCTCGTATAGCCTCAATCTTGATGCCAGTGTGCGTGAGGACGATGTTGTTGTTGAGCAGCACGGCGTCAAGCTGTTTGTTGATCCGATCAGTCAGCAGTATGTTCACGGGACAATTCTTGACTACCAGGATGGGCTGAGCGGGGCGGGGTTTCGGTTTGTCAATCCAAACGCGGTGCGCACCTGCGGCTGTGGCACCTCGTTTGCGGTGGATGAGACCGGGAACGGCTGAGACCCGGCTGTCACCGACACTTGGTCCTTATGCAAACGGGCCGAGCGGCCGGCATTTCGACCTGTGGGGCAGGATGGGGATTTGGGGCCGAGGGCTTGGCCGGGAATGCCCCTTCCTGAGGGCTAAACAAAAGCCGGCCGCAGACGCTCTGCCATGCTGACCGCTTGGCGGGTTTCGGCGACATCGTGGGCCCGAATGATATGCGCTCCGTTATAGACCGCAATCGCCGCACAGGCCAGGGAGCCGGCCAGCCGGTCGGCGGCCTTGGATTGGCCGGTGATGGTTCCAATAAATGACTTGCGCGAGGCACCGACCAGCACTGGCAGGCCAAACGAGCGCAACTGTCCCAGCTCTCGGAGCACTCTGCAGTCCCACTCATGCCAGGCAATTTCGGGCTGCCGAAAAAATCCGATCCCCGGATCAAGCACAATGCGGCCTGTGGGGATATTGGCCCGCTGGGCGAGACCGAGGCTGTCGGCGAGTGCCGCGCGAATCCGGCTGAGGGGCGAACCGCGGCCGGGCGAGACCTCATTGGCCATGAGGACAAGACCGGCCCCCATCCCGGCAATACAGCCGGCCATTGCCTGATCATGTTTGAGGCCGCTGACATCATTGATGAGTCTGGCACCGGCGGCCAGGGCGGCCCGCGCAACAGCGGCCCGTTTGGTGTCGGCGGACAGCGGCACATCCAGGCGTGAGGCCAGGGCCTCAATGGCCGGGGCTAAACGGTCGGTCTCTTCAGCCTCGGAAATGTGCGTTTTCAGGTAGGGGGCAGTGGACATCGCCCCAATATCAATGATATCAACTCCCCCGCTCACCTGCTTTTCGGCAGCCCGAATGAGGTGGTCAAGGCGCGTGTGAACCGACCCTCCGTAGAAGGACTCCGGGCTGAGGTTCAGCACCCCCATCACGCGGACCGGAGCGCTGTCGCCGACGCTGAGGTCGGCAAGCTGAGACGTGAAGCGTGGCATGTCAGCAGAAGAGCGAGGCGCTCGGGACCGTAGAGGCCGGTAGCCCGCATGCCGATCCAGGTCCTTACATTGCCAGTCGCCGTATTTTCTTCTACCCTACCACGCCAGCACAGAGAGGAGAACAGGCATGATGAAGCTGTACGATTTTCCGCAGAGCCCGAACTGCCAGAAGGTGAAGCTGGTTCTGGCAGAAAAGGATCTCTCGTATGAGACGGTCTTTGTGGATTTGAGGAAAAACGCTCAGCGCAGCCCGGATTTTCTGCGGCTCAATCCGTATGGCAAGGTCCCGGTCCTGATTGACGAAGAAGAGGTGATCTACGACTCAACGATTATTAACGAATATCTGGACGACGAATATCCGCACCCACCCCTTATGCCTGCCGAATCCGACGGGCGGGCCAGGGTGCGCCTGTTTGAAGATTTCGCCGACACCTCCTTTACCCCCCAGAGTTCCGTGCTGGCCGCGGAGTTGACAAAGCCGGCCGAGCAGAGCGACCAGGATCGGATTCGACGCTACCGGGCAGATCTGGTCCGGGTGTTAGAGTTTCTCAACCATCATCTGGAGGGCAAGGACTATCTCGTCCAGGAGTTTTCTCTGGCCGATGCAGCGTTTGTGCCGCGTCTGTTGGCCTTAGCACCCCTTGGAGTGGAAATTCCTGATAGCCTGGAGAACATCGCGGTCTGGATAGCACGCCTCAAGCAACGCATGTCTGTCCAACAACTCCAACACCAGCTGGCCTTATAGCCGCAGGGCGGGCTGAACAGAGTGGGGACGAGTTGAGGCGCTCGGCCCGCCAGGAATAGAGAGGCTCCGTATGTCAGATTTACCAGATATCATTCCAGTGTTTCCGCTGCCCAATGTCGTCCTGTTCCCCGGCGTCCAGCTGCCGCTGCATATTTTTGAGCCGCGCTATCGCGCTATGGTGCGCGATGCCAAGGCCAGCGCTCCGTCCCTGATCGGGATGTCGCTGTTGCGCGGGGAGGACTGGCGGGCCGACTATGAGGGCAACCCGCCGATCTATCCGGTCGGCTGTGTGGGAGAGATGGTGCGCATGGTCCCCCAGCCGGACGGACGCTCTAATATTCTGCTCCAAGGGCTACGCGAGTATGAGGTGCAGGAGGAAATCCTCACCAAAGCCTACCGCCAAGCCCGGGTGAATTGGCGGCCGCCCGAAAAAGCCATGCTTGGCCAGCAACAGCGCAAGGAACTGCGGGAGTTGCTCAAGCGCTATCTGCCCGAGAGCGCCAATGTCGAAAAATTTCTGGCCGACCCCTCGATTGAGGATACGTTCTTTGTGAATTTTTTCTCATTTCACCTCGGGCTCCGGCCGATTGAGAAACAGAGCTTGATTGAGGCCGGCAGCTTGGTTGAACGGGCCGGCTGTTTGCGGGATATCCTTGATTTCAAACTGACCGAGGCCAACCTCGGCCAAGCCGGCAAGTCGCGCATGCACTAGCCCTCAGGCTCCACTGCCTTGACAAAGCTCAGCCGCCTCATGATAGTGAGGGTGGGAACACTATGAAACGCAAAGAAGACATGACGTGGTGGGAGCGTTTGTATCTCCCGGAGATCGTGCGCGGCCTGCTGGTGACCACCTCCCATTTCTGGCGGAATCTGGCCTTGCACGCTCTGCACGCAGTTGGCTTGGCCACCCACAAACGCGCCGCGTATACGATCCAGTACCCCGAGGAACGCCGGCGCTACCCCGATGTCTATCGGGGCAGCCATCGCCTGACCCTCAAAGACGACGGCTCGGTGCGCTGCACCTCGTGTTTTTTGTGTGCCACCGCATGTCCGGCCAACTGTATTCACATTGAGGCCGGTGAGCACCCCGATCCCCAGGTCGAAAAGTTTCCTGTGCGCTATGAGATCGATACCCTGCGGTGCATCTATTGCGGGATGTGTGTTGAAGCCTGTCCGTGTGACGCGATTCGCATGGATACCTCCGTGCATCCCCGCATCTGGGGCTATGCCCGCCAGGATTTCATTGAGAGCAAAGAGGTCCTGATGGAACGCTCGCGGACGCTGGCCGAGGGCGGGCGAGATTCACTGATGGTCCAGATGTTGGAAAGTTACCAACAAAGTGGACGATGATGACCGTACTGGGCCAAAGAGGAACTCATCGTCCACTTTGACGCCGCCGGCAGGGTCCCCTGGCAGCCCGGTAAGAGGAAAGGTATGGCCAAGACGTATAAGGCAATGATGGACGAAGCCCGTCAGACCATTCCCGAGCTGACGATTGATGAGGTTAAAGAGCGGCTTGAGCAGGGCGAGACCTGTGCGGTCCTGGATGTCCGGGAACGCGAGGAGTACCGCGAGGGGCATCTCGCCGGCGCGATTCCGCTGCCGCGCGGGTTTCTGGAAATGCGGGTTGAGGAGACGCTGCCCGATAAAATCCAGCCGGTTATCGCCTATTGCGCAGGTGGCGTGCGGTCCTTGATCGCCGCCCGGACGATGAAAGAACTGGGCTATGAGAACGTGAGTTCCATGGCTGGCGGCTATACCGCCTGGAAAAACGCGGGCTACAAGTGGGTGGCTGACCGCCAGTTTTCCCAGGAGCAGATTACCCGCTACGCCCGCCACTTCAGCCTGCCCGATGTCGGCGAGCAGGGTCAGGCCAAACTCCTTGACGCTAAGGTCTTGTGCGTTGGCGCGGGCGGCTTGGGCTCGCCGGTGGCCTATTACCTGGCCGCGGCCGGGATTGGCACAATCGGCATTGCCGATCACGACACGGTCGATATGAGCAATCTCCAGCGCCAGATTCTGCACACCAACGACCGCGTGGGCATGCCCAAGGTCGAGTCGGCCCGGATGACCCTGGAAGCACTCAATCCAGATGTCACCGTCGTTCCTCTCCAGGAACGTCTGTCGTCTGAGAATGTGATGCGGCTCATTACAGGCTACGACGTGGTAGTCAACGGCTGCGATAATTTCCCGACCCGCTATCTGATCAACGATGCGTGTGTCATGGCCAGGAAAATACTCGTTGATGGGTCGATCTTCCAGTTCGAGGGCCAGGCAACGGTCTTCTCGCCGGATGAGGGACCGTGCTACCGCTGTCTCTTCCCCGAACCACCACCGCCGGGCATGGCCCCCAGCTGTGCCGAAGCCGGTGTGTTGGGCGTGTTACCGGGGCTCGTAGGCTGTGTCCAGGCCCTTGAAGCCATCAAGGTGATATTGGGGGCTGGCACTCCGCTGATTGGCCGCATGATTCACTTTGATACGCTCAGTACCGAAATTCGGGTCCTCAAGCTGCGCCGGGACCCGAACTGTCTGGTGTGCAGTGAACATCCCACGATCACCGAACTGATCGACTACGAGGAGTTCTGCGGACTGCGGACGGCCAGCGCGGCCTGAGCGCGTTGCGAGACGAGCGCCAAGGCTTTCAGCATGGCTGACACCATACGCATTTCCGTTACCCTCTTTGCCACCCTCAAAAAATACATCCCGGCCGGACATGGCTCGTCGGTCAGCCTGAGGCTGCCAGCCGGGTCTGTCGTTCAAGACGCTGTCGAAGCCTTGCGCATTCCGCATGAACAGGCCGGGCTGCTGGTCATGGGAGATATCTATATCGAGCCACACACTCCGCTCGCCGACGGACAGGAGTTGAGTATTTTCCCGCCGCTGGCCGGTGGACGCCACGCCGTGCCCGGCTGAGGAGACTTCGATAGTGCGCCAGGATATTGTCTCGCTCCAGGCCGTTGCCCAGAAGCTGCGGATTCATGCCCTGCGGTCAACCACAGAGGCCGGCTCAGGCCATCCGACCTCGTGCCTGTCGGCCGCTGAGTTGATGGCCGCGGTGTTCTTTGGGGCCATGCGTTTTGACCCCCGCGATCCCGACAATCCGGCCAACGACCGCTTTGTGCTGTCAAAAGGCCATGCCGCCCCGGTGCTGTACGCGTCGCTGGCCGAAGCCGGTGCCCTGCCGGTCGATCAGCTCATGGATTTGCGTAAAATATCGAGCGACCTTGAGGGCCATCCAACGCCGCGCATCCCGTGGGTCGGGGCGGCCACTGGCTCCCTCGGCCAGGGGTTGTCGGTCGGCGTTGGCATGGCGTTGAACGCCAAGTACATTGACCGGCTCAATTACCGGGTGTATGTCCTGATGGGCGATGGCGAGGTGGCCGAGGGTGGGGTGTGGGAAGCCGCGGCTATGGCCAGCCACTACGGCCTGGACAAGCTGATCGGCATTATTGATGTCAACGGCATTGGCCAGAGCCAGCGGACCATGTTTGAGTTCGACATAGACGCCTACCGGCAACGCTTTGCCGCCTTTGGCTGGCAGACTTTTGGGGTAGACGGCCATAATATCGAAGACATCCTGAGGGCGCTGGCCGAAGCCCACGCCGTGATCGACCGGCCAGTGATGATCGTGGCCAAGACCCGCAAGGGCAAGGGGGTCTCGTTTCTCGAAGATAAAGACGGCCTGCACGGCAAGCCGCTCAAAAAAGGGGAGCAGCTCGAACGGGCCCTCCAGGAAATTCATGTGCCGGCCAACGGCACGCCGCCGACGGTTCGCCGTCCAGCCCCAGCCTCAGCGCAGAGGCCGACTGCGGTACCGTTCGGCGAGTTTCCCCCACCGCGCTATACGATCGGCGAAAAAATTGCCACCCGCGCGGCCTATGGGACAGCCCTGGCCAAGCTCGGTGGGGTGAATCCGCTCGTGCTTGCCCTTGACGGTGATACCAGGAACTCGACCTTTGCCGAGCGCTTTCTGGAGGCGCATCCCGATCGTTACTTTGAGAGCTATATTGCCGAGCAAAACATGGTCGGTGCCGCGGTGGGGCTGGCCGCGTGCGGAAAAATCCCGTTTGTGTCAACCTTTGCCGCTTTTCTGACCCGCGCCTTTGACCATATTCGGATGGCCGCCATTTCGGGTCTGAGCATCAACTACGCCGGTTCGCACTGTGGCGTATCGGTCGGCGAAGATGGGCCGTCACAGATGGGTCTGGAAGACTTGGCGATGATGCGGGCAGTTCCACACTCAACCGTCCTGTACCCGTCCGATGCAGTGTCGTCCGAGCGCTTGGTGGCGGCCGCGGCCGAACTCACCGGGACGACCTATATTCGGACCTCCCGGCCGGCGACACCGGTGCTGTACACCAACACCGAGGCATTTCCCATTGGCGGCAGCAAAGTTGTGCGGTCGAGTCCACACGATCGGCTGACCGTTGTGGCGGCCGGCGTGACCCTGCACGAAGCCCTGTCAGCCGCGGACGCCGTGCAGGCCGCCGGTACCCATATCCGCGTCCTGGACGCCTATTCGGTCAAGCCGCTCGACGCCCAGGGGATTGTGAGTGCCGCCCGGGACACCCACAACACCCTCCTTGTCGTTGAAGACCACTACTATGACGGTGGGCTGGGGGATGCGGTGCTGAACGCGGTGGCAACCCACGGCATCAAGGTCCACAAGCTGGCGGTCACCGAGGTGCCGCGTTCCGGTAAGCCGGTCGAACTGTTAGATGCGTTTGACATCAGTGCCAGACGGATTGCAGAGCGGGTCAAGAGCCTGGTGGGATAGAACGTCGCCTCGTCTATCGCCTCTTCCGAAAACCAGTGTAATAGATCGCCCGCCCTTGGCGCTGATATTTGCGTTCAAAGTCGGTCACAATAGGCTTGCCCTGGTGGCTCAGTTGATCACGCCGCCAGGCAAACTGATCGAGTCCGGCCACGCGCCCAAACTGCTCCACAATCTGATCAAAATACGGTCGCACATCCGATGCAAATAACAGGCTCCCGCCGGGTGCCAGGGTGCGGGTCAGGGCGGTGGGAAAGTTGGCCTGGACGACCCGGCGTCGGTGGTGGCGTTTTTTCCACCACGGGTCTGGAAAATAGAAGTGATAGACCTGAACCGACTCGGGATAGATATGGGTTCTGCACAGACAACCAATGTCAGCCCGCACAATAATCACGTTTGACGACCCATCGCGCTCCAGCCGGCGCGCGGCCTGGAACACGCGCCGGGAGGCAAACTCCACGCCAAAGAAATTGCGCTCTGGATACCGGCGGGCCAGAGCCATGAGAAACGAGCCGTGGCCCGGGCCGATCTCAACTTCAACCGGATTGGTATTGCCAAAAATCTGTGCCCAGCTTGGGGGGAGAGCCGAAAAGCCGGACCCGGTGGACGATGATAGCGTGTGGCCGAGGGCGGTCATCATCGTCCGCGGCGGCGCGGAGCAGAGCGGGCTTCAGTTCCCCAGCGCGGCTGTCTCGGCCAGCGTGGGAAGACGACCCGCGGCCATTGACGTATACTCCTCTTCAAAAAAGAACCGCTCGGCACCAAAGGCCGGCTTGAGATGGTTGAGCCAGGTGGCGCGAGGGTCAAAGCGGGCAAAGAACGGCCGCTGGACCCAGTCCGGGTTGCGGCCCTGGATGAAACGCAGGACAAAGACCTGTTCGCCGCCCACCTCTGTCACGCCCTGGACCTCGACCTTGCCCGGCCCGGCGCTCATTGACGGCCCGCGCGCCGTCCGGCTCAAGCCCGATACCTGGCTCAGGGCCCGACGGTAGATATCCCAGGCCGCGGCCAGCGGGACCTCAAAATAGCGCCGGGCACCCGTGTCGCGCTCAACAAACATGTAGTAGGGGACAATCCCGAGTTGGACCTGTTTGCGCCACAGGTGGGCCCAGACCTCGGCGGCGTCATTGATGTGGGCGATCAGCGGGCCTTGCCCGCGAATGACCACCCCGGTGTCGCGGACCCGTTGAACCGCCGCTCGGGCAGCCGGCGTTTCAAGCTCGCGCCAGTGATTATAATGGGCCATCAGCGCCACATGTTTCCCGCCCTTGACGAGGCGCTCGCACAGCTCCAGCAGGGCGTCGGCGTCCGGGTCGGTAGTAAAACGGTAGGGCCAATAGCTGAGGGCCTTGCTGCCGATGCGGATCGTCTGCACATGGCGGCAGGCGTCGTCCAGCAGGGGCAGCAGATAGGCAGCCAAGTGGCGGGTCTTCATCACCAGCGGGTCGCCGCCGGTGAACAGCACATCGCTGACCTGGGGATGGGCGGCCAGATAGGCATGGAGTTGGGCGGCATCGGTTGAGGCAAACTTGAGGTCTTGAATGCCGACAAACTGGGCCCACCGAAAACAGAAGGTGCAGTAGGCGTGGCAGGTCTGGCCCTGGGTGGGAAAAAACAGCACGGTCTCGCGGTACTTGTGCTGCAGGCCGGACACCGGCTGGCCGTCAAATGTGGGCACATTCAGGGCCTGCTGGCCGGCGGGGTGGGGGTTGAGGCCGCGGCGAATTTCGTCCGCCACGGCTCTGATCTGCTTGCGGTCGGCGTGGCGTTTCATCAGCTCCGCCATCCGCTCAAAATCTTTGGGGTCCAGCATGCCGGTCTGGGGAAAGGTCAGCTGGAAAATCGGGTCGGCCGGGATGTTGTCCCAGTCGATCAGCTGGTCAAGCACATAGGGGTTGACCCGAAAGGGCAGGACATTGGCGACCACCTGCATGTCAAAACGGTCGGCCTCGGACAGCCGGACCAAGTGCGGAATCTGGTCAAGGTTCGATTCGGTATAGACCTGAAAGCGAGGCCCGCAGGGTGATTCCTGGGGTGTGGGCCAAGCTGCCGAAGGAAGATGGTGGCTGGAAGCGATAGCGTGTTGATCCTGCATAGGCGTCCTCTCTGTTTGCGCGTTTGAGGCGTGCTCAGGCCGGGTCGCGCCACATTCCGCGTACCGTTGTGCCGGTGATGTTCTCCAGTTCTTTAATCGTGGCCAGCACATCTTCCTGGGCATAGCCCTCGCGCTGATAGCCGGCGATCAACTCTTCGGCCGTTTTGGCCATCGTGAGCGGCACCTGGAGTTCGTCGCCCAAGCTGGTCGCCAAGCCAATATCCTTGCGGGCCAGATCAATGGTGAAGGTCGGTGCCAGCCGGTCGCGCAGAATGGCCCGGGTACCCGAATTCCAGATGAAGCTGCCGCCGCTGCTGGCCTTGACGATAGACCACAGCACATTGGGATCAACCCCGGCTTTGGTGCCTAACACCAGGGCTTCGGCCGCGCCCATCATATTGATAAAGGCCAGCATATTATTGACCAGCTTGGCCACATTGCCGGCTCCGACAGCACCGACATGGAACACATGCTCGCCCATCGCCTTGAGCAGCGGCTCACAGCGCGCATACACCGACCGTTCCCCGCCGACCATAATGGCCAAGCTGGCGTTACGCGCGCCGCGCACGCCGCCGCTGACCGGGGCATCGAGAAAGTCCACGCCTCTGGCCCCGGCCTGTTCGGCCAGGCTTTTGACCACCGTTGGGGCGTTGGTACTCATGTCAACAATGATATGCCCGGGCTGACAGCCGGCCAGCACGCCGGCGTTGCCAAGCACGACCTGTTCCACATCGTGTGGCATGGGCAGCGACAGGAAGGTACAGTCGGTACCGCTGGCGGCGCGCTCGGCGCTGCCAACCCACACCGCGCCGGCCTCCTCAAGCGGGGTTCCGGCCTCGCGCCGCAGGTCGGTGACCTGAAGACTGTGGCCGGCTTTGAGCAGGTTCATGGCCATGTTGTTGCCCATAGTGCCCAGCCCAACGAATCCCAGTTTCATAGCGGCCTCCTTATACTGCAAACTTCGAGATCACCGTCGTCCCCGTCAATCAGTCCGGACAGGTCGGCGACAATGCCGGTCATGTCCACTAGCGGATACGGCGAATCATCGTCCTCTCCGGGGTCTGGAAGCCTTATACGCGAAGTTCCTTTCTCTTGTCTACCAGAGGACGGCGACGCAGACTTAGCCGGACGGGGAGGGCGCGGGTTCGGCCGTCCGACGGGCCACCATGATAAAACCGGTATGGGCCACCATGCGGTGTTGGGGACGGACCGACAGGTCTTTGACGTGCCAGAAGCGCAGCAGGTTTTCCATCACCTCAACCGCGGTAAAACACGCGCTGGCGCGCAGCTCATCAACCAGGGTTTTGACCTGGACCGTGCTCGGGCTATAGCCGACGAGCACGCCGCCCGGCCGCAGGACTAGCGTTGCGTGGGGAATGACCCGCCACGGTTCGGGTACGTCGATGACCACCCGGTCTACCTCGGGCGCGTCGATTTTTTCGTAGGCGTCGCCGTGTGTGAGGGTCCAGTTGGGGGCGGGACCAAAAAAGCGCTCTACATTCTCACGCGCCATGTCACAGAAATCCTGCCGCGCCTCAACCGTTGTCAGCGTTCCGCTTGGCCCAATTGCCCGCAGCAGGGCGATACTCAGCGCCCCGGGACCGACCCCGACTTCAAGCACGGCCGCACCAGGAAAGATATCGCCCCAGAGCAGGACCGGGCCGACATCCTTGGGATAGATGACCTGAGCCCGCCGGGGCAGGTTGGGAATCAGGTGGGCGTAGCTGGGTCGAAAAACCCGGAACGGCTCATTGTGGGGGGTGCGAATCAGGCTGCCCTCAGGCAGTCCGATAATAGCGTCGGCCAGGAGCTGGCCGCCGCGCAGCGACAGGCGGCCGCCGGCTTTGAGGGTGCGCAGGTACTCGCGTTCTTTGCGGTCGATAAACAGCACACTATCGCCGGCTTGGAGGAGGGAGCGAGGGGAAGGCATACAGGCTCAACGCCAGGGTGCGGAATGGCTCATGGTGCGAGGCTGCGCTCCTGTTTACGCTTGACTTCCTGGAGGAGGCGGCAGAACGCGCACACCGAACTGAAGGACGGCATGCCGCACACCGCACACGTTTGGGGCGGGCTTTCGTCCGCGGCGGCAAAGGCCGGCTGGGCCGAGCGCAAGAACTCCTGGACGAAGGTGAGCTTAGTGCCCGGCATTTTGGCTTCAAGGCGGTTGAGGGTGTCTTTATAGCTCAGCTGGGTGGCCCCGACGCTGTTGGGGCATTCGTCAATCACATAGTCGATCCCCCGAAAAAAGGCGTAGGCCGCGGATTCCAGCTCACCCAGCCGGTACAGCGGGCGGACCTTGCGGACGAACTTGGGGTGGCCGGGTTGCAACACCGGGGTTTGGCGGGCCAGATGCTCGGTCTGCCAGTGCAAAACGTTGCCCAGCAGACGGGCGGCCTCGTCATCGAGGTTGTGGCCGGTGGCCAGGACCGGGAAGCCGCCTTCAAGCGCGGCCTGGTCGAAGAAGTGGCGTTTCATCATGCCGCACGCCGCACACGGAACGCGGTTGGTAAATTGAGCCGCAACCGGCACCGAGACCGCGTCGTCGGACAGGTAGACGACGCGCAAGGACGCTCCGCGTTGGCCGGCGAAGGCCTCGGCTTTGCGCTGCGATTGGCTCGAATAGTCCCCAATGCCCAGGGCCAGATATACGCCGTGGGTCTGATAGCCGAGGGACAGCAGCACATCCCACAGGGCGAGGCTGTCCTTGCCGCCGGACACGGCGACCAGGACCCGGTCCTGGTGGGTGAACATGCGCTGTTTCTGAATGGCCCGCTCAACCTGACGCTGGAAGTACATCACAAAGCACGGGCGGCAGAAGGCTGCGTTATGTGAGCGGAGTTGGATTTCCGCCCGTTCTCCACAGCGTTTACACTTCATACGCCCCCCGAAATAACCGAACGGATCTCAATCTCGTCGTCTTCCTGAATCAGGTCCTCGTCTATCAGCAGGGCCGCGCCACGAATCACCATGACCGTCCCCGGCACCAAGTCCAGCTTGCTCAGCAGGGTGGACACCCGCATGCGCTTCGGAAATGTCACAGTCTGGTTTTGCGGCACGAGTGTCACCCGCATCGGTCCAGATTACCACGCACCCCCCAACTCGACAAGAAGTCTTGACAGGCGGCGACCTCATCCCATATGTAGAGAGGCTCTAACTCCGCCCATTCTCGCTTTTTGCCCCTGGCTGTCGAACCGGTCGCTTGTGTGGAGGAGGATGTGCATGCCACGCGCGAGGAAAAAAGAGAAGACCCAATACAGTTTGGTCCTGTTCGACGATGAAGAGCGTTCAGACGACACCGCCGAAGAAGAGTTGCCCAAGGATGAGGCGGGGCGTCGCAAGATCAAGCGGCGCTACGGAGAACTGCTCGGGATTCGGGTCGAGAAGCTCAAAGGCCGCATCCTGAATCGGGAACGCATTAATAAGACGATCGAAGGCATTTACTTCATTTGTCTCGATTGCAAGACAATCTGCCATAATCTTGACGAGGGACTTGTCGAAGATCCCAATAACGTTGCCAACCAGTGCGCGGCGTGCGCCAAAACCCGGGGCAAAAGCAGGAAAAGAGGCCGGGCTGTCGCCTAAGTTCCCTTCTCACACGGCAAAAAATCCGGTTCTGCTGGACTGACGAGATGCACGCTTTGCCCGGTATCGGGGTGTGAACAGAGCGGAGCGCCTCGGTGTGCGGGCTGGGCGGCGCGCCGTAGCGCGTATCGCCGACCAGCGGATAACCCAGGACGGCCAAGTGCGTCCGGATCTGGTGGCGCACCCTGGTTTCAAGTGGCGCGCGACGACAGGCTGTTCAGCACGGTGTCTGGATAGTGGGCCGCCACATAGTTGGCGACCGTGTGGGTATCGCCGAAGCGCAGGGCAACACTTGGCACGCCCGGCGGTTTGTCAAGACCGGGGACTGCGCCCTCGGCGTACACCAGCCGGACGGCAAGCGACGGGTTGGGCCTGAGGCCCAGCCGAACCCGGGCGTGGTCGCCGCCGCGAACCCGGCCGCCGGTTCAGCCACACTTGGCCGGCCTTGACAAGATCACCAGCCGCCCGCCGTGACACCCCTGGCAGGGAACGGGCCAAAAAATATCGAGGCGGACCAGATCGTCCTGTGCCGAGACGATCCACTCCCGCCAACTCGGCTTGGCTGTGTCACGGCTCGTTTCCGGCCTGTTCGGCTCGGAGGCCGCCGGGCGGGTCGCGGCTCAGTTCTGAGACAGGTGGGTTTTGACCCAGCCCTCGACTTGGCGCAGAAACCGGCCAAACGGATTGTCGCCCGGACTGGCCGCAAAATGGGCTTTGCGCATGTAGTCAAGCGCACCCGAGTAGTATTCAAAATTGTTGGCCAGTTCTTCAAACAGCAGAAAGCCGGTCTGATACAGGCTCACGTCCAACTCAGACACTTTTCGATACGACTGGCGGCCCTCCTTGATGTAGTCGTCAAGGACAGCGATCTTTTCGACATAGGCGCGAAACAGCCCGCTCATAAACAGCGTATAATCCCCAAGGTGCTTGCGCGTCGCGCGCTCGCGCCACAGGCCCGAAGTGCTGTCTCGGTCGTCCACGGGGTCCTGGAGCGGGGGCTGTTCGGCCAGGATTTCAACCACGCCGCTCAGGCTGCGGGCGGCCGGAGAACGCAGCCGGTAGAGCCGATCGGTCTGGGCAAAGGTGGTCAGGACCTCGGCCACATAGGCGATGACCGCCCGGTCCCCCACGCCGAGCTCCCCAAAGCTGCGTTGCGTACAGCCTAAGAAAAAGCGGTATAACTGATCGTTGCTGACCTCAACCAGCCCCTGGGGCCGGTACGCTACCGGGCGCGGCTTGCTCATACCCGGAAAGTATACTAGTCAGGGGGAGGGAAGAGAAGGCCGACCCGGCTGTGAGTCGCGCTGGCTGGCCCGAGTCCAGACAGGAGGCACCTATGAGCAAGCGGATGTGTCACCGCGGGTTTTTTCTCTCGCAGCTCGGGCCGGCGCTGGCGCTGTGCGGCTGGCTGACCTCGGCCTGCCCCGCGGCCGACAGTGCCGGGATGGTCCGGGTCACAGTCGAGCGGGTCGGCTTTGATCCTGTCTCCCGCTCGCCGGTCATCCTGCTCACGGACGAGGCGCAGACCCGGATGATGCCGATCTGGATCGGCCTAGCTGAGGCCCGGGCGATTGAGCTTGAGTTGCGCGGGAAGCCCGCCCCGCGGCCGCTGACCCACCATCTGCTGAAAAACATCCTGGACTCGGTTGGGGTTGGTTTTGACAAGGTGGTTGTCAGCGAGCTGAGGGGCAGCACCTATTATGCCCGCATTCATCTGAGTACAGCCGATCATCCGCTCGAGATTGATAGCCGCCCCAGCGACGCCATTGCCCTGGCGCTGCGTTTTGAGCGGCCGATTTTTGTCGTCCAGGGCTTGCTCGAGACCGCGCTCCCGGGCGATCCCGGGCAGCCGCAACGCGCGGGCGGTCCGCAAAACATGCGAAGCCGCGGGCTGACCGTCCAGAATATCAGCGCGGAGCTGGCCCGGGTATTCCGCCTGCCGGACACCCACGGTGTCTTAGTTGCCGATGTGGAGACCGGCGCGGTCGCTCAGGGCCGTCTGCGGCGCGGCGACATCATTTTGACCATCGCCGGCAAGACGATTCAGAATATCCAGGATTTTCAGGCCAGGATGGGGGAGGAGAGCGGACAGACGGTCTCCATGCAGATCCATCGGGACGGCCGGGCTATGGGCATCTCTCTGCCGACCGCGGCTCCCTGAGAGACCCCGGCAAGACATTCCCGCCAAAGCTACGCAGATCAGAGTGAAAAGCGTGACGGCAGGCGGCTGTTCCAGGAACGCAAGGGCTTGCCCAACACTCGTTCCGCGGTCTGAAGAAGCACCGGCGGCTAAAAAAACCGCTCAAGCCGGCGCGCCCGTGCCGGCAACTGCCGGCGCGCCCGCTCAAGCTGTTGGCGACGGGCGGTGTCTTGTGCTTCGTCCCTGGCCTGTTCAATCAGGCTGTCCACTTCCTCGGCCCGTTCAAGCCGCTGCTGCCAGGCGAGGCCGGCTTGGCTGACATACCACACGGACTGCTCGCCGAGCGCCAGCCTGGTGGTTTGGCCGCGCCAGATCAGCCAACTCCGGCCGTAGTCCCAGTTGATCAGGCTGGTCTGGCTGTAGGAGGTGGTCCTCAGCCGACTCGCCTCCAGCGGAATGACCTCCTGGGCCGACCACAGGGTGCTTATGCCGTGCGGCCGGCCATATTTGCCGGCCACCGCAAGTCGCACCGGGGCGCTATAACTCAGGTCGCGCAGTTCAAGGTCGGTTTCGGTGGCCGTATGCTGGACCGTCCATGGGATTGTCTCAATACCCACAGCGTACAGGCCAAAGTCCCTGGCAAACAAAAAGCTGACCGCGTGGTCCTGCCAGCGGGCCACCAACTCGGTCTGGCTCTTGGCTCGAACTGTGTGACTGTGCAGCAACTCTCCGCCGGGGCTGCGGTCCACTTGGGGCAGGGCGCGGACTTGGCCGAGAGACATCTTCCAGTTCGCGCCCAGGGGCGGCTGTGGCTCGGGAAACGTCTGAGCCGCGGCCAGGCTGCTCAGCAGCGCGGGCAAGCCCCAACCCGCCAGATGCACTAAGAAACGCAACACCGTCCTACCTCCCGACCGGCGTCGCGGCCTAGGCAACCTTTGAGATGAGGCCGGCGTACTCGTCAAGTATGGGTAAAATTTTCTCCTTGTCCACCGGCGGAACAAAAAAGATGGCCCGCTCCACGCCCATATCGCGGTACTGCTTGAGGCTGTCCTCCTCGTTGGGGGCACCCAGGAGTGAAATAGCGATGCTGTCGGGTTTGCGGCCGGCCTTGCGGGCGCGGTCACGCAGATCGGCAAGAATGCCCGGAATGTCCTTATAGCGGCGAGCGTTGGGAATCCAGCCGTCGCAGTAGCGCACCACGCGGTCCAGTCCGTTGGAGGTATGCGAGCCAAGCACGATCGGCGGATGCGGCTTTTGAACGGGCTTGGGGTAGCTCCAGATCGGATCAAAGTCAACGAACTCGCCATGATACTCGGCCTCTTCTTTGGCCCAGATTTCCTTCAGCGCCTCGATCTTCTCGCGCAACACCTTCCAGCGTTTCCTGAACGGGGTTCCGTGGTTCTCCATCTCCTCGGCGTTCCAGCCCCCGCCAATGCCGAAAATAAGGCGTCCGTTGGAGAGCTGATCGACCGAAGCGACTTCTTTGGCCGTGGTGATCGGGTCGCGTTCCATAGCCAGGCAGACGCCGCTGCCGACCTTGATGTCGGTAGTGACGGCCACGGCAGCCGTCAACGCCACAAACAGATCGTGGGTGTGCGAATACTCCCGGGGCAGTTCTCCACCGCCGGGAAACGGCGTTTTGCGGCTGCTCGGGATATGGGTGTGCTCTGGAAACCAGACCGACTCAAAGCCCCGCTCCTCACAGGCAATGGCCAGTTCATCCGGGCGGATCGCGTAATCGGTGGCAAACATCTCGATCCCGAGTTTCATACGGTGTCCTCCTCATGGATTGCGCTTGGGCCTCTCATGGCAGTTGCTCGCTCTAAAGTCAAGGAAACAGGAAGGGGCCGGGAGTTGCCCCTAGCGCTCTTTTCGTATAGCTAAGCGAAGACCAACCCAACACGCGAGGAGCAGAAGATGCACGACCTCAAGTTTGGCATATTGTTACCCATCGGAGACTTTGCCGCGGCCAGAAAGGCAGCCCTGCGAGCCGAAAGCGAGGGGTTTTATTCGGTCTCGACCAACGATCATTTCTTCAGCCCCCTCGGGGAGCCCCAAACGCCCCAACTGGAGTGCCTGACCACCCTGACCGCGGTGGCCGCGGTGACCGAACGCATCCGCCTGGTGCCGGCTGTTGTGGCCGCCTCGTTTCGCACCCCCCCGATGCTGGCCAAAATCGCCTCGACCCTCGACCATCTCAGTCAGGGCCGCCTGACGCTCGGCTTGGGCGCGGGCTGGAAGCAGGACGAGTACGAGGCGCACGGCTACCCCTATCCCTCTAACGCCGAGCGCCTGGCCCAGTTGGCCGAGACCATCGGGGTGCTCAAAGCCATGTGGACCCAGGCCGAGCCCACGTTTCAGGGCAAGTATTTCTCGGTCCGCACGGCCTACAACAACCCACGCCCGGTCCAGAAACCCCACCCGCCGCTAATGCTCGGTGGCTCGGGCAGCGGCCTGCTCAAAATCGCCGCGGCCGAAGCTGACCTGCTGAATATCATTCCGCCGATCTTTAACGGCAAGGACTTTGTGAACGACCCGGTGATGACCGTCCGGTTCGACACCCCATATCTGAAACACCGCCTCGATATGTTGCACGGCTACCTGGAGACGGTCGGACGTGACCCGCACGACCTTGAACTGAGCGCCCTGCTGCTCCTCCACCTGAACCGCGACCCCACGGACCCCGCCCTGGCAGACACCGCGACCCGTTTAGGCTTTCCCAATGTCGATATGGCGCTCCGCTCACCCCTGCTGCTGATGGGCACGCCGGACAAGGTCAAGCGCGACCTCCACGCCCGGATTGAGGAGCTGGGCTTCACCTACCACATTGTCGTACCGGCTTCAGCCGAGTCTCAGGACTTGTTTGTCAAGGAGGTCATGCCCGCGTTTGTGGGCTGAGCCGCTAGACCGAACCTGGGTCAACAGGGATTGAGCGCGGAGAACGGCATATCGCTCTCCGCCATATTGAGGCTGTTGCCCACGCATCAGGGATCAGCAGGGAAGAGTTGCGGCGAGGGGTGTGAGGAAACTCGTGTATGGAAGGACAAGATGGCCTTCGTGCGGCTTATCAGAATGTCAAATCTGCTTGCAGGAAAGATTGGGCGTCAAGGCATGCAGCAGACGGAATTCCTGATTTGGCGGTTTTTTCGTTGCGTTTTCTTGAGTCTGAGGGGAGGCTTATTGATTTAGTCTCACGAGTCAACGGCAAGGAATATGTATCTTTCGGGACCTTTCTCCAAAAGACCCCATTCCCATAGGTGACATCGGCCACCAACGACAGGACTAACGGGAAGACTTCATCATTCTTCTCAACATACGAACTGAAGATAAGGTTATTCGTCGGCCGACCTAGCCGGCGATTTTCTTTTGGGGCGTGTCCTCTTCATAAGCATCCGTCCCCTGTCGGGTAAAGAAATGGCCTCTGAACTGTAGCGTTTCGAGGCCACAGCACAACACGCTTGATGATCAAGCGTCCAATGCAGTAAACTATGTCCAAAGGAGGGGGTGTGTATGGATACGCATCGCTTTGCCGTTGAGCCGTCTGAGGTGCCGTGGAAGACGCTGGCGCTCGATGGCGGTGGTGAGGCCCAGCTACAAATGTACCTCAGGGGAGAGGACGGCGGTCCCGAGGCCGTCCGGGCCCGGATTTCTGAGGGCTATGAGGTTGAGCCGCACTTTCATTTGGCCACCCAGTTTCAGCTCTTGCTGGAAGGCTCAATGGAGTTTCCGACCTTTCGGTTGAACGCTCCGGCCGTCCATTACACCGAACGCAAGGTTCCCTACGGCCCGTTCAAGGTCAGCCAGCATGACATGCTGGTCTTGCACGCCAAACCCGCCGGGGTGGTCATGATGCGGGACAAGAAACGCCGCTACCAAGCCAATACGCGAGGCAGAGAAATCTCCTGTAGCGCCCACGAGGGGGGCTGGGAGCCGCTGGCCGGCTATCCAGATGTGCGGCAAAAGGTCTTGATTCCGGCCGTCCGCGGCCCCTCGGCCCAGCTCATCGACTGTCCGCCGCATATGGAGTTTGCGCCCGGAGTACCCGCCTATGGCCGCTACGAGGTAGTGTTGTCCGGCTCAGCCCTGGTTGACGGGAAGTCGCTTGAGCCAAAGGGCCTGCGCTTTGTGGAGGCGGGTCAGGCCGCGCCGCCGCTCGTCTGCGGACCGGGCGGGGCACGCTTGATCGTGCTGACCTTTGACGAAGACGCCGCCCGGAGCTATGGCGGGAGTACCCAAGACGCGATCCAAGGCATGGAAGAGTAAGGAGACGCTTGATGCACCTCCTCGTGTGGCGCTTTGCGCGCCCGCATGTCGTGTTTGCCAAAAGCGCCCTGGGCTGGGGTGTGTCTGCCCTGGAGACGGCCGGCTGTCACTCGGACGACGAATTTTCCGCTTACCCAATCCCGGCCCGCGACCGTGATCAGAGCGGGCGCAACAATGTGGCCGAACTATATGGTCTGTCCTGACCAACAATTGAGATTGTATACTGCGCCCAGCGTCGCCGGCTGCTGCGCGCCGGTTGAATGGCCCGGGAGCTGCTGACCAGCTTTGCCGCCGAGTTGGGAGAGGCGGCGCTGGTGCCGGGCAGGAGCGGTCTTTTTGAGGTGCGAGTCAACGCCGAGTTGATCTTGTCGCGCAAGGAGTAGGGGCGCTTTCCTGAGCTCAAAGAGTTGAAACAGCGGGTCCGGGACCGCGTCGCTTCTCGAAAGGCTCTGGGGCACTCGGACCGCCTGTCAGGCTCATAGACGGGAGCGCAAACATGGCTGACGAATCCCCCCTGACGGCGGTTGTCGAGAACTGGTGGGAATCTTTTCCGCAGAGGTTGAGGTCTCGCGGAAACATAGCGGGCGGCCTTGTTCTTTTTGAGAATCTGCGCGTCAATTTCGACCTTGACGTTAAGGCACACAAAGCCGCGGGCAGCGACCAACTGAAAAACGCGACCCGTGCGAATGTCCAGAAGGTCCTGGCAAGCTTTGGCGAAAAAAGAGTACTGCTGAAAGAAGGAGGACGGACAAATCGCGGCTTGATGAAAAATCTCACGTTCCTACTGAAGGCATTGTCAGACGCCGGCATGGCACGGCTATCCCCGCAAGCGAGGGAAGCGGAACTCAAGAACATGCAAGCATTTCTGGTTGAAAAAGCGAAGGAGATATTCAATGCCGAGAAACTTGCCTTTGAATACAGGTAAGGATATAACTTCCCGCGAAGCGATTGGAATGATTCTGGAATCGGCCCGCAAACGCCGCAAAGCGGGTGAGGTCGCGGAATATCTGGTTGGGGCCAAGCTCGCGTTGCGTTTTCCCGACTATGACATAAGAAACTCGGCGGCCAGTGCGGCCGATGACCAAACAGACGAAAAGGGGGATTTCCAGATAAACGACTGCGTGTTCCATGTAACTACGGCCCCCAACAGCGGCCATTATGAGAAATGCCGACGTAATCTTGCCGACGGTCTCAGGATTTTTCTCCTGGTACCCGACGAAATTCTGGCGGGTGCGCGACAAAACGCGAATCTGGAGACGGCGGGCCGCGTCTCAGTCGAATCTATGGAATCTTTCGTTTCCCAGAATATAGAGGAATTGTCTGATTTTTCTGGCGAGAAGATTTCTCAAAACATGAAGCGACTTTTGGAGGTGTACAACGCAAGAATCGGGAAAGTCGAAACCGATTTGTCTCTGCAAATAAAAATTCCGACAGTCCTGGAGAAATAGATGCTCACTGTCGCTTCACCGGAACGGGCTGCGTCTTTGGCTGTTGAGGAGGCTGAGGTCCCCATGACTGTCGCCGAATACTTTGCCGGCATCGGGTTGTTCCGCATGGGGCTTGAGGCGGCTGGGTGGCGGGTTGCGTACGCAAACGACTGGAACGCTGAACGCGCGAAAATGTACAGGGGATTTTTTGGCGAAGACTATGAGGTGAAGGACATCTTTTCCGTTGCTTTGGACGAGATTCCCCAGACGATATTGGCGACATGTTCTTTCCCGTGCATAGACTTGTCGCTCGCCGGCAAACGTGAGGGCATTAACGGCAAGCACTCCGGCGCTTTTTGGGGATTCTATGACAAGCTGAGAGAACAGGAAGCGAAAGCGCCTCCGATTGTTTTGCTCGAAAATGTAACCGGATGGCTGTATTCCAACGGTGGCGAGGATTTTTACGCGACAGCGAAATCCCTCAATAAACTTGGGTATGCCTGCGATGTCTTCATGCTGAATGCTCGCTCCTTCATTCCGCAAAGCCGTCCGCGGCTTTTTATGGTCGGGATAAAGGAGGGTGCCGAAATCGACAATCGCGCTTCTTTACCTGCCCGGTCTAAACGATTGATGCCTGATAGACTGAAACGTCTGATGTTGGAAACCGATGACATCCAATGGGCGTGGCTGGATATTCCAGAGCCGCCGTCTTACAGAAATACAGGATTCTCTCATGAAATAGTCGAAGAACTATCGATCCAGGATTTACGTTGGTGGCCCGATCAAAAGGTTGAAAAACACCTTGCCATGATGCCGCCCTCTCACCTTGCAATGGTCAAGCGCATGGCACGACTGAAGGGGGAAAGATTTAGAACGTTTTTTCGCCGCCGCCGCGCGGAGGGACAGCGGGCCGAAGTTCGCTCAGACGACATCGCAGGTTGTCTTCGCACCGCTGTTGGCGGCAGCGGGAAGCAGTTTTTGGTTGCGGCCGGCAACGATTCGATTCGCATGCGGACCCTCACTGCGCGCGAGTACGCCCGGTTGCAGGGTGTGCCGGACAGTTTCCCTATTGTGGCGGACTCGGAACGGCAAGCTCTCAATGCCTTTGGTGACGCTATATGCGTCCCTGTCGTTTCATGGCTGGCAACTGAGATTTTGCAACCATTGACGCAGAGGAGAAGCCTGCTTTTCTCCTTAGAGCTATAGCAGGTGCGCGTTATGACCGATGCTGTGTCGCCTGACACTCGTAGCCGGATAATGGCGCGGGTCAAGTCAGAGGGCAGGAAACCGGAAATGTACGCACTCCTGCCGCGGATTCATATCCTGGCCGGCTTTTGCTGTTTGCTGACCGCCTTCTGTGCCATGCTCACAAGAAAAGGGCAGGCGTGGCAGGTGTATAGTGGACGCGGGTTCTTCTGGGGAATGCTGGTTATTTTTATCACCGCGTTGCCGATGATCCTCTTGCGGACCAACCTCGCAAACCGCTGACGGGGAAGCGGCGTATTGCCACCCTTCTGTCCCGCCTGTTGGGCGGGACGCTCTCGACGGTGACGGCTTTTGTGGTGACGAATTTTCAGTTCTCCCCGGCCTCTGTGCTGTGGCTGGCTCCGACGGTGGTGCTTGTCCCACTGATTGTGTATTGGGATCGGGCGACCCTGAAACCTCCCAGACCTGCCGCAGTCCCATAAGCCGCCCCGTTCCCTAATCCTGTTCGTTACGGGTGTGCGGGGCTTTTCTCAAAGTCTGGTTCGTTGACACAAATGGGCTTTGCGCGCTATAGGGCGCATGAAGGAGGGAAAATATGGCGTGTTCGCGTATTGGAGGGAGCCTGTTGCTTGTGGTCTGTTTCGCGCTCGGCTGTCAAAGCAGTTCGCAGGAGCCGGGCGCGCCACAGGAACAGGCGGCCAGTTCACACGGGGGCGAAGCGCAGGCACCGATTGGGCAGGACCAAGCTCCAGCCGAGACACAGACTGACAGCCGGCCGCAAATTGACCCGGCTGTTCAGCGCGAGGCCCGCCAAAAGCTCGAGGCGGCCGGCATCGCCGTCTCCACGGCTGCCTTACGCGCTGCCGCCCGGCAGGGCAAGCTGGAACATGCCCAGCTCTTGATTAACGCCGGCGTTGACCTCAATGAACAGGATGAGGATCAGTGGAGCGCCTTGTTTTTTGCCGCAGAAGGTGGTCGTACCGGGCTGGTCAAAGCCCTGATGGCGGCCGGAGCCAGCACCACGCTCCAGGACCGGCGGGGGAATACCGCCCTGCATTGGGCGGCAGGAGAGGGCCACCTTGAGACCGTGGTAGCCATGATTGAGGCTGGAGTGGAGGTTGACCCCGAGAATACCAGCGGCTACACGCCGATGCTGTCGGCTTGGCACTATCAGCGCCAAGCCGTTGTTGACTACCTGATTGCCCACGGCGCAGAAGACCGCCGCCGCCAGGACTAGCCGCCGCGGCCGGCAATCGCCCGCATATCCAGGACAGGGGAATTGCTGTGCAACTCGGCATGGTTGGCCTTGGGCGTATGGGAGCAAACCTGGTCCGCCGGCTGCTGCTGAGCGGACACGAATGTGTTGTCTACGACCGCGACTTCGAGAAAGTGCGCCAACTCGTTGATGAGGGAGCGCGTGGAGCGACTTCTGTCAGCGAGCTGGGTGTGCGTCTCAGCCCACCCCGCGCGGTATGGATCATGCTGCCGGCCGGTCCGGCCACCGAAGAGGCCTGTTCCGCTCTGGCCAAGGCTTTAGCGGCCGGAGATATTATCATTGACGGGGGGAACAGTTATTTCAAAGACGATATCCGGCGCGCTCAGGCCCTGGAGCCACAGGGGATTCTCTATCTTGATGTGGGTACCAGCGGCGGCGTGTGGGGCCTGGAACGTGGCTATTGTTTGATGATCGGCGGGCCTCGGGCTGTCGTTCAACAGCTCGGTCCGATCTTTCGCAGCCTTGCTCCGGGCCAGGACCAAGCCCCCCGCACTCCAGGCCGAGCCTCGGGCGGAACGGCCGATCATGGTTATGTGCATTGCGGGCCGACCGGGGCCGGCCATTTTGTGAAAATGATCCACAACGGGATCGAATACGGACTGATGCAAGCCTATGCCGAGGGCTTTGATATTCTTCGCAACGCCAATCGGCCCGAGCTGCCGCAGGACTGCCGCTATGCGTTCAATCTGGCCGATATTGCCGAGGTCTGGCGGCGCGGGAGCGTGGTCTCTTCGTGGCTGCTTGACCTGACGGCGACGGCGCTGGCCAAGAGCCCTGACCTTGACGAGTGTACCGGGGTTGTCGAAGACTCGGGCGAAGGACGCTGGGCCGTGATGACTGCCGTTGAGGAAGCCGTGCCGGCCCAGGTCTTGTCCGCCGCCCTGTACGCCCGGTTTCGTTCCCGCCGCGGCCACACCTTTGCCGAGAAGGTGTTATCGGCCATGCGCCGCTCGTTTGGCGGCCATGACGAGGCTGAGAGAAAACGACCCTGAACAGATGTGCAGGACGCCTGTCCCGATTGACTGCCGCCTGACACAGCGACCGCCCTTGCGGATCTGCTGAAATTTCTTTAATGGAACTATGTGGGCCACCGGCCTTCAGGGGAGGGGGAGTGACGACCGCGGACCCGATTATCCAGACATTTCAGCTCAGTGATCTCGCCCAGGAGTTCATCCGCCACAGTACGGCTGAAATTGAGCGCCTGCGCAGCGCCCAACCCGAGATTGACGAGTCCCTGTATGAGCAGGCGTGCGAACTCGTCCTGCGCAAACTCAAGCACCGTGACCAGAGGGATATTCGATGATTATCACCCAGATTCGGGCCGAGAATATCCTGCGCTATACCAAGCTCCACTTGGCCAAGCTGCCGCCGGCCGGCATCATTGGCATCAGCGGGCCCAACGAGTCGGGCAAAACCTCTATCGTTGAGATCATCTGTCTGGCACTGTTTGGCCGGACCTCTACGGTCGAGGCCAGGGATATTGCCAGCATTGTCAAATGGGGCCAGTTCTCGGGCGCGCTATGGGTGGATTTCAGGGTCCGGGGCGGTGACACCTATACGGTCAGCCGCCAGTTTGAGGCCGATGGTACCTGCGCCGCCCAGCTCGCCCGGGACAGGGCGGCAAGTCCCCTGGCGCGTGGCCTGGAGGCGGTGAATGAAGCGATTGTCCAGATCGGCGGTTTTACCTATCGGCATTTTGTGGATTCCTTCTATCTGGCCCAGCGGAATGTAGTCGCGCCTGGTGTGCTGGAACAGACAGTTAAGGCCCTGTCTGGCATTCAGACCTTTAACAATATCGCCGCGGAGTGCGAAGCCGAGATTCGGACGGCTCAAGACGCCCTCATTCCGCTTGAAGCCAAGATCAGCACAGCTCAGCGACAGCTGGCCGACCTGGATATTGAAGACATGGTGCTGGGCCAACTCCAGACCCAACGTCGGTCTCGGCTGGATAGGGTGAACGAGGCTGAGGCCGGTATTCGCCGCCGGACAAGTGCCTCAGCCGCGCTGCGGGCCGCTGGCGAGCGGGTTGCAGCGCAGGGTGAGCGCATCGCCGGAACCGGTCCGCACAGCTCGCTGGCCGGCTGGCGCGATATTGAACAGAGCCTGAAGGCGACAAAACAGGAGTTGGCCGCTGCCTATCAGGCTGCCGGGGCCGAGGCAACGGCCGGCGCTGGGCTGAACTCCTGGCTGGCCGAGTTGGAGGACCAACTGGCGGCTTTTGGCCCGGTCCAGCGCTGTCTGTCGGCTTGGCGCGCGCGTCAGGCCTGGTTAGTGAGCGAAGACGAGCGGCCCGGCCCGGCCGATTCTGACCTCAGACCCCTGGCCGAACGGCGGGCGACGCTGAGCGATCAACTGACCGCCGCCCGCCGCCGGCGAATGCTTATGCTCGGGCTCGGTACGCTGGGCATAGCAGCTACGGTTGGCGTCCTGTTGCTGGGGCAGACTGTCTACGCGCTCGGTCCCGGCGGCTTGGCTTTTGTTTTTCTGGTGCTTGCCACCTTCCGGGCGGCCGATGTGGTCTGCCGTCGGCAGGAACTCGCCCGGGTCAAGTTGCAGGGCGATGCGGTCCGCCGTGAAATGCAAACGCTGGACCGGGTTGAAGAACTGCCGTTGGCCGAGCAACTGGCAGCCTTGCGGACGCTTGATGACGATCCGCTGTCGGCTTCGGTCGCCGGCTTTGCCGAAGGGCAGGGGGCACCCCTGGCGACGGAAGACGGCGTCCGCGCCAGGCTTGCCGCGTTGCGCGATGCGCTGGCCGAGAATGAACAGACGGTGCGCCAGACCCAGGAACGGCTTGAGGCCGAGGTCAAACACTATACGGACCAGATTGAGGCCGGACGCCAAGAGCTTGAACGCCTGGACCAGGAGATTATGCATGAGCAGTCTCGCCGGGAGACGGCCGAGCAGATTAGGCAACACATTACTGATCTGGAAAAAGAGCGCGGCAACCGGCTGAGAAACATTGCCGTGCGCCGAGCTGCCCGACAGTTGCTCGACAGCGCCCATCCGCGTCTGCTCGGCGTCTTCGATCTGGAACTGCAAAAAGTGGCTGGTCGGCTCGTGCCGCTGTTGACCGAGGGGCGGTATGCCAATGTCCGGGTTGATGAACACTTGAACATCCGGGCGCTCTCTCAGGAAAAGGAGGACTTTGTGAGCCTGAGCGAAATTTCTGGCGGTGCCTATGCGCAGCTCATGCTGGCGGTCCGTTTAGCCCTGTCCCAAGCCCTGATTTCTTCGACCGTCCAGGGTGAAGAGTGCCTCATACTGGACGAGCCGTTCGCCTTTTTTGACGCTGAGCGCCGGCGTCAAACCCTGGCCGTCCTGCCCCGCATCAGCGACGAGATCGAGCAGACCTGGATTCTGGCCCAGGACTTTGACGAGGATAGTCCACTTGATCTGCATGTGCGCTGCTCGCGGGACACTGAGGAGCTGATTGCCGCAGAGGAGAGAGCAGAATGGAGTTTGCGCTGACCGGTGAACAAGAAGCGTTTCGGACCGAAGTCCGCGATTTTCTCGCCTACGAATTGGCCGATCACACGCCGCTTGAGGACGGCTGGATTACGGGTTTCTCGCGGGAGTTTTCGCAAAAGCTCGGTGCCCGGGGCTGGATCGGACTGACTTGGCCGAAGCAGTATGGGGGACAAGAAAAAACCTATATCGATCGCCTGATCCTGACCGAGGAGTTGTTGCGGGCCGGCGCGCCGGTCGCTGCCCACTGGCTCGGCGACCGGCAGGTTGGTCCGGCGCTGCTGGCCTACGGCAGCGAGGAGCAAAAAGCGGCGATCCTGCCACGGGTGACCAGGGGTGAGATCGTGTTCTGTCTCGGTATGAGCGAACCCGGCTCGGGCTCTGACCTGGCCTCGCTGCGAACCTGGGCGGTTGAAGAGGGGGACCACTTCTCGCTGACCGGTCAAAAGATCTGGACCAGTTTTGCCCATGTGGCAGACTACGCCTATCTGGTCGCCCGGACCGATCCCGAGGCACCAAAGCATAAGGGCATCAGCGAGTTCCTGGTTGACATGAAGACGCCCGGGATCGACGTGCGGCCTTTGGTCGATATCGTTGGCGAGCACCATTTTAACGAGGTGTTTTTTGATAATGTAGATGTCCCCCAAGGGTGGCTGATTGGCGAGAAGAACCGCGGCTGGTATCAGATCGCCTCCCAACTCGACTACGAACGGAGTGGGATTGAACGCCTGCTCAGCAATTATCCCCTGTTTCGCGATGCGGTCGCCTATGCCAGGCAGACCGGCCAAGCCTCGGATCCGCTGGTGCGCAACAGGCTGGCCGAGCTCCACATTGAGTTGGAACTTGGCCGCTCAATGGTCTACCGAGTGGCCTGGATGCTGACCCAGGGCGGGGTCCCAAACTATGAAGCGGCCATGGCCAAGTGCTACTGCACCGAGCTTGAGCAGCGTATCGCCGATACCGTCAGCGGTTTGCTCGGT
Organism: uncultured Binatia bacterium (SeqCode); assembly: GCA_965200965.1. Lineage (GTDB taxonomy): Bacteria > Desulfobacterota > Binatia > Bin18 > Bin18 > JAAXHF01. The sequence goes on along the minus strand of OZ241744.1, from coordinate 925,044 downwards.
GACTATGCGGTCCTCATGCCAGACTCCCCCGCGGCCCGTTTAGCCGGGCGGGCGGCCCGCGAATATCTTTATGCGCCGGCGTATACAATCCAGGGCGGAACGAGCAATGTGCTGCGCAACATCATGGCTACCCGCGGCCTTGGCCTCCAGCCCGGAAGATAAATCTGCATCTTCAGACACGGAGGGCGTATGCTGTTAGCGGGGAAGGTTGCGCTCATCACCGGCTCGTGCCGGGGAACAGGGTCCGGTATTGCCCGGGTCTTTGCCCAGGCCGGGGCCAAGGTGGTGATCAATCAGGTGCGGGACGAGGGCAACCCCCAACACGTTCTTGATGAGATTGAGTCCGTGGGCGGCCAGGCCCTTTTTGTCAAAGCCGATATTACCGATGCGACCCAGGTCGCTGACATGCTGGCCAAGGCCGAGCGAGCTTTTGGGCAGCTTGACATTCTGGTCAGCAATTATGCGGCCGGGGTGCCGCGCGCGTCGTTTGTCAATAGCAGTTGGGCCGAGTGGCAAGAGCAGATCGACACCACCCTGAAAGCGGCCTTTGTCTGTTGCCAAGCTGTTCTGCCAGGCATGAAAGCGCGCCGTTGGGGACGCATCATCAGTGTCAGTACCATCGGCATCCACCAACCCGGCCCGTCCTACCACGGCTACACATCGGCCAAAACCGCGATGCTGGGTTTTACCCGCAACCTGGCGGTCGAGGTCGGCCCCTACAATATCACGGTCAATATCGTTTCCCCGGGTCTGACCCTGACCCAAGAGGTGAGGGCCAGGCTGACTCCAGAGGCCCAGGCCAGGCACGAAAAACAAGTGCCGCTGCGCAGAACCGGAACGGTTGAAGACACGGCTAATGCAGCCCTGTTTTTTGCCTCTGACCTGAGCAGTTTTATTACCGGCGAATACCTGTTGGTGTGCGGCGGACAGGTCATGGCATAGGACAGGCCGGTGTTTCGCGTGAAACAGCTCAAGCGTCACATCCTGTTTTGATATAATCCCACGATTCTTCGGATGTGTAAGGCGCATATCTCATGTGAAATCGCACTTACTCCCTGATGTACACCAGGGTTCCTTCAGGGGTTGCGCGGTACAGTTCCCGGATATCTGGATTAAATAGCGAGATGCAGCCCATCGTCCAGTTGACCCCGGCCTTGTTCAGGTCGCTATAGCTGGTGCCGTGAATACCAATTTCGCCGCCCGGGCCTGGGTGGCTGCCGTTGCGGCGCGGAATCCGGCCATTTTTGAGGTGGTGACGATAGCGGACGACATCGGACGAACTCGGATAATCCAGCAGCATGAAATGCGCCCACCGTGGGTGCCGGCGTTTGTCAATAATCATATACAGGCCAAGCGGCGTGCGTTTGTCGCCCTCGTACAGCTTGCGTCCGTCCCGACGCGCAGACACTATCGGATAGCTGCGGACCAACCGACCGTAGTGATACATCCGCAGCAGCCGGCAGCCCTTATCAACCACCAGAAAAACTTTTTCCTTCGTCGCCCAGGGCAGGACATAGTCAGTATCGAGCCGTTCCGGCGGGTGTGGTGGCGCGGGTGGGGTGGTGGGAGGCGGGGCCGGAATGTGGGACGGAGGCGGGAAGCCGGGGGGCGGTGGAGCCGAACAACTCCACAGACCCAAAAGCAGACCCGCCAACACGGCCCACCCAGCCGTAGGGGCCGGCCGACCACCGAGGCCCGGAGACGGGGCCGAGCCGCAGAGACAGTGCGGTGTCCGGTCTGGGCGCTGGAGGCTCACCGCTGAATTGTAGCGATAAAAGCCCGGCCGTCGCAACTGCACGCCCAGGCCCTTGTGAGACCTCCGCTCTTGTCCATGCTCTTGTCCATGCTCTTGCCCGTAGAAAGTGGAGCCGCATAGTATGGGCCTGATCCTGCTTTGTGGCAGAATGTGCTATGCTTATACCAACACAGCACTGAGGGGATGACGATGTCGTGGAAAACCTTGTTTCAGAAGGTCATCGGCAGCAGTAACGACAGACAGCTCAAGAAAATGCGGCCGCTGGTTGGAGCGATAAACGCGCTTGAGCCAGAAATGGAAGCCTTGAGCCCAGACCAGCTGCGTGCCAAAACCGATGAGTTTCGGGCGTCTGTCAAAACCGCCACCCAAGCCCTGCGCGACCAATTGGCCGACGCCCAAGCCCGGCTTAAGCAGGAAGAAGAGCCGCAGGAGCAGGAATACCTCAAAGAGGACTGCGAGAAGACCGAAAAGGAACTGCGCGAGGCCGAAGCTCAGGCCCTTGACGACCTCCTGCCCCAGGCGTTTGCCCTTGTCCGCGAGACCTCCCGGCGGGTCACCGGCATGCGCCATTTTGATTGTCAACTCATCGGCGGCATGGTGCTCCACCAGGGCCGCATCGCCGAAATGAAGACCGGCGAGGGCAAGACGCTGGTTGCTACCCTGCCGTTGTATCTCAACGCGCTGCTCGGTCGCGGTGCGCACCTGGTAACCGTCAACGACTATCTGGCCCGCCGCGACGTGCAGTGGATGGGCCCTATTTTCCATACCCTCGGCCTGTCGGTCGGCTCGATTGTCCACGATACCAGCTTTGTGTTTGATCCCGGCCATGTGGTCAAAGACTACCGCTTTCTCAAGCTGCGGCCGGTCAGCCGCCGGGATGCCTATCGGGCCGATGTGACCTATGGGACAAACAACGAGTTCGGCTTTGATTACCTGCGCGACCATATGAAGTTCAGCAACGAGGAGCACGCCCAGGGCGAACTCGCTTTCGCGATTGTGGACGAGGTCGATAACATCCTGATCGACGAGGCACGCACGCCGCTGATTATCTCCGGCCCGGCCGAGGAATCAACCGAAAAATACTACGCCCTGAATCGGGTCATTCCCCGTCTGCAAAAAGACCTCGATTATGCGATTGACGAAAAACAGCGCAACGCGACCCTGACCGAAGAGGGCGTGTCCAAGGTTGAGCGCATCTTGGGGGTCAAAAACCTCTACGACCCGTCTGAAATTGGCACCCTCCATCATGTCAACCAGGCCCTTCGGGCCCACGCCCTCTTCAGGCGAGATGTTGACTATGTGGTCAAAGACGGCGAGGTGGTTATTGTTGACGAATTCACGGGCCGCCTGATGCCCGGCCGGCGCTGGTCTGACGGACTCCACCAGGCGGTTGAGGCCAAAGAAGGCGTGCGTATCCGTGAGGAAAATCAGACCCTGGCGACAATTACCATCCAGAACTATTTTCGCATGTACCACAAGCTCGGCGGCATGACCGGCACAGCCGATACCGAGGCGGTCGAGTTCAAAAAGATCTACAGCCTTGACGTGGTCGTCATTCCTCCCAACAAGGGCCTGTCGCGCCAGGACTTCCCCGATGTGGTGTACAAAACCGAACGCGAAAAATTTCAGGCTGTGGCTGATGATATTGCCGAGTGTCACCAACGCGGCCAGCCGGTGCTCGTCGGGACGGTCTCGGTCGAAAAATCCGAACGGCTCAGCAAGCTGCTCAAAAAGAAACGCATCAGGTATAACGTCCTGAACGCGGTCAATCACGAGGCCGAGGCCAATATCATCGCCCAGGCCGGCCGCTTTGGCGCGGTGACGATCGCCACCAATATGGCCGGCCGGGGAACTGACATTTTGCTCGGCGGCAATCCTGAGTTCCTGGCCCGGGTTGAGATTGAAAAAACCTGGCTGAAAAAAACCGCGCCAGCCCAAACCAGGACCAAGAGCTACGAAGAGAGCCTTGAAGAGTTGCGCGAGACCTACAACGAAGCCCTGACCAGGGCCCACCAGCAGTACGAGCCGGGTTGGAAACCCCATGAAGAGGCCCGCAACGCGGCCTTGTCACGCCTGTCCGAGACCTACCGGCCCTTTCTCCACGCCGCCCTGCAAAAAGCCCGGGCCGACTATCAGGCCGCCACCGCCCAACTCGACTTTGTGGCCGGCTCGCCGGCGGCAGGCGTCCTGCAACACTACACCCAGGTGTGCGGAAGGTATGAACACGCCCTGAGCGAGTACGACAAGGTCGTTGGGCCTTCCCTGCCCGAAGAGCGGCGGGAGGAGTACGAGACCGTGTGCGCCGATTACGCTGGGCTGTTGGCCGAGGGCATTTCGCCCCAGGCGGCAGAGCGCCTCGCGGTCATGCGGGACCGCTATGAGCGCGTCCTTGACGAATACAGCCGGGCGATTGTTCGGGTCGTCGAGATTACGCTGAGCGACAACGGCGAGGTCAGCCAGCAGTTTGAACAGGCCCAGCGGGCCTATCAAGAAGCCCAGCAGGCCTATGACAGGGCCGATCAACTCTACGAAGAAAAACGCAAGCCCTACGAAGCCGCGGTCGCCGAGGCTGAACAGATGTACGAAGAACAGCGCCGCGAGCGGGTCAAGGTCGTTGAGGAGGTCCGCGAACAGCTCGAAAAATCGCCGGACATCTACCAGCACGCCTTTGACACGGCCCTGGCCACATACCAGGCTACCTGTGCCCAGGAACGCGACAAGGTCGTAGCCGTCGGCGGGCTGCATATCCTGGGGACCGAGCGGCACGAGGCTCGCCGCATTGACAACCAGCTGCGCGGTCGGGCCGGGCGCCAGGGCGACCCCGGTTCGTCCCGCTTCTATCTGTCTCTTGAAGACGATCTGCTGCGCATTTTTGGGGCGGAGCGCATCCAGAGCATCATGGACCGGCTGGGCATGGAAGAGGGCGAGCCGATTGAGCACGGCATGGTCAGCAAGGCGATTGAGAACGCCCAGGGACGGGTTGAGGCGCGCAACTTTGATATCCGCAAGCATCTGCTCGAGTATGACGACGTGATGAACAAGCAGCGCGAGGTGATTTACGAGCAGCGCCGCGCCTTTCTGGCCGGTGACAACCTGTCGGCCGAAGTCCTGGCGATGATTGAGGACATGGTCGAAAAGACGATCCAGCTCTACCTGTCCGAAGACCTGCCGCCCGAAGAGTGGGACTGGAAGGCCCTCGACGACGCGCTCTTCCGCCAGTTCAATTTTCGGCTGTCGCTGAGCGAGGAAGACCAACACACCGCCGACCCCGACAGCCTGAGCGAGACGCTGCGCGACAAGGTCCTGACCATCTACCGGGAACGAGAGGAAGCCTTTACGCCGCCGGTTCTGCGCTACCTGGAAAAGGTTATTTTGCTCCAGACCACCGATGCCCTGTGGAAAGACCATCTGCTGTCTATGGACCACCTCAAGGAAGCGGTCGGGCTGAGCGGCTACGGACAAAAGAACCCCCTCCAGGAATACCAGAAAGAAGGCTTTGCGCTGTTTGAGCAACTCCACGACCGGATGCGGGCCGAAGTGGTCGAGAAACTGTTTACCGTCCAGATTGCCCACCAGGAAGATGTCCAGAAAATGGAGGCGCGCCAAGCCCAACCCCGCCGTCCGCTCAGCATGAGCCACGGCCAGGAGCCCCCACCGGCCCCCACCGGCCAGGTCCGCAGAAATGAACCCAAGGTGGGGCGCAATGACCCGTGCCCGTGTGGCAGCGGCCGCAAATACAAGAAATGCCACGGGGCATAGGAGACCCGCCATGCGCGTGAAGGTCAACAAAAAACCGGTCGTCGTGCCCGGCTTTCGCTTCAGCGGCGTCTCGTGCGGCATCAAGCCGAGTCGAAAAAAGGACTTGGCGCTGATCGTCTCAGACCGGCCGGCCACCGCCGCCGCGGCCTTTACCACCAATCAGGTCAAAGGCGCGCCGGTGCTGCTCGGTCTGGAGCGGATGAAGCGGGGTCAACTCCAGGCCGTCGTGGTCAATAGCGGCATGGCCAATGTCTCGACCGGAGCATCCGGCCTGCGCCTGGCCCGCAATACCTGTCGCCTGGTCGGCTGCCGGCTGGGTATTGACGAGGGTCTCGTGCTGCCGTCTTCAACCGGCAAAATCGGTGTCCTGCCGCCGTGGGAAAAAATGCGGCCCGGGATTATCGAGGCGTGTGACAAACTCTCGCCCAGGAGATTCTGGGACGCGCTGTCGGGCATGATGACCACCGACGCTTTTCCCAAAGCCGCGGTCCGCCGGCTGCAAGTCGGCGGGAAGACCGTGACCCTGGCCGGTCTGGCCAAAGGGGCGGGCATGATACATCCGAATATGGCCACCATGTTGTGTTATGTCGTGACCGACGCCGCGGTCGAAGCCGACGCCTTGGGCCAGACCTTGGCGGCGACGCTGGGCGACTCGTTTAACGCCATCAGCGTGGACGGCGATACCAGCACCAGCGATACGCTCGTGCTGCTGGCCAACGGCTTGGCCGGCAACCGGCCGGTCAGAAAGTCAGGGCGTGACTTTCGGCCCTTCAAGACCGCGGTCGGCGAGGTCTTGTGCGAGCTGGCCCGGCTGTGCGTCAAGGACGGCGAGGGCGCAACCCGGGTGGTCGATATTTTTGTCCGGGGGGCCAAAACCGACGCAGATGCCCAGCAGATCGCCCGGACTGTTGCCCACTCCCCGCTGGTCAAAACCGCCTTTTTTGGCGGCGACCCGAACTGGGGGCGGATCGCCTGCGCGGTCGGCTATGCCGGCGTCCGCCTGGACCAGAACAAACTGAATATCACGGTAGGCGATATCCTGATTGGCCGCAGCGGCATGAGTACCGGCCCGCACAACGAAAAACGCGCCGCGGCCGTTATGCAGCAGCCCGAGTTTTCCATCGCCATTGACCTCCGCGGCGGCACAGGCAGGGCCCATGTGGTCACGTCCGACCTGTCCACCGGCTATGTCCACTTCAACTCGGCCTACTCAAGCTGAGGAGACCCGTGAGGGAAGAGCACACCGCCCTGATTGACGCCTTGTCTATGAATTTGATCGGAAAAATTGATAATTTTTCGGCGGGTTTTTCATAAATTCAACTAATGTTCTTATCCCCCTCCCCGAATTCACCTCAATAAAAACAGGCGCTTAGGTCGGGTTTTTCGTCATCTCTCGTCATAAACCTCCTTCAATTACAGTCGGAGATTGCAGCATTCTTCTTGCCGTCCTGTTCACGGCCCCAGACCGAGGACGAAACGTGTCGCCAGCCTGTCGGTCTGATGACACATTTCCTCCTTCCAGCATATCCGCCCCCATCTGCCAGCCTCTCCCCATGACATCCAAACTCAAAGTCCCCTTCGCCTGACACAGCAGCAAGGCCGGCATACACACATTTGCCACTGAGGAGGTCTGACGCCGTGCAGTACAGAATACCCGACCCGGCCCATTGGCCTTGCGTGGACCGCATTATCCGGGCAGATGCGAGAAAAGCGCTCCGCGAACTGCCAGATGAGTGCGTCGCCCTGGCTATCACCAGCCCGCCGTACTGGAATGTGATTGATTACCGCGTGGAGGGCCAGATCGGGCAGACAAGTTACGAAGAGTATCTTGATGACCTCCTCGCAGTCTGGCGCGAGACCGAACGGATATTGATCCCGAACGGCAAACTTGCCATCATCACGCCAATCATGCCCATTCCCAAGAGCCAGATGGGAGATCAACACACGCGCCACCTCAAAAACATCGCGTTTGATATTGAGGCGCGCATTCTGCAAGAGATCCCCGGACTCTATCGCTTTGGTCTGATGGTCTGGAAAAAGCAGACCACCACCAAAATGTTCGGGAGCTATCCGTATCCGCCCAACATTTATGAAGACAACACGATTGAGTTTATCAATGTCTATGTCAAAAGCGGCGTTCCGCCACCACTCCCGAAAAAGGCCAAGGAACGGAGCCGCCTCACCCAGGCAGAGTGGCGGAACCTGACCATGCAGATTTGGCCCATGTATCCGGAAGACGTGAAGCGCACCGGAGGCCACCCGGCTCCCTTTCCGGTCGTGCTGCCGCAACGGCTCATCTATATGTATTCATTCCAGGAGGCCCCAGACGCGGGTTTTGCCGGAGACCTGGTACTCGATATGTTTAACGGATCGGGAGCAACGACCCTGGCCGCGAAGGTCACAGAAAGGCGCTGGATCGGCATTGACCTGAACCCGGAGTATTGCCAGCACGCCCAGGGTCGGCTGTCGCACTGCTACGAGGTCAACCCACGGAGTATCCTTCTTGACGACATACCAGTGCGCCGGGCGCATGACAGTAGTCAATTGGCGTTGTTCTCATCTGGCAAAGCCGTGGAAAAGGGGAAGGACGCCAGTCTTCCGCGTGACAAAAGAGTCCGGGCCGGGTGAGGCTCAGGCGGCCCGCCCGGTGTCGCCGCTCCACTGGCCGTCGGCAAAGGGATCACCCCCGTTGACGATAATTGACCGATAGCCGTGTGAGCGCTGAACCTGCCGCCACTCGCCGCTGGGCTGCTGTGGCCGGTTTTTCCAGAAATGCCAAGTCGTGTCCTCTTGAGGGTGATTCCTGTCCTGACCCCGGCCCGATACAAACTCAGGCGCGTGGATCGTTTGGAAGTGTGCGCTGGGTAAAGCCGACGACCATGCCAAAGGCCTGGTCGGGCCCGAGCACGACCGTGTCCGGGCCGTCGGCCGCGGGCTGATGCTGCCGGGACCGTAGAAAGTCCCGAGCCTGGCCGAGGTCGCGGGTCTTGAAGATCAGCGAATATATGCCCTCGCCGCAGGTGTCCAACTCCCGCCCCTCCGGGCTGCCGGCCGCCAGCGGCTCGGACAGCTCCACCACCGTATCCTCACCAATTGCCACAAAAGCGCTGCGCTTGCGCCCGGCGACCGTCTCCTCGCTCAGCAGGGTCCCACCCAGCACCCCACAGTAGAGTTCTCTGGCCTTGGCCAGGCTGCCGACCACCACGCCGATATGGGACGCCCGCTCAATGCCCAGCGGGTGTTCCCGCCACCGCTCGTTTGACCAGTCCGGCTTGAGGCGGGGGTCGTCAATATAGTCGCCGGCCAGGGCAAACTCCAACTGGCCCGGGGTCTCTTTGGGATGGGTCCAGATCGCGGCTGTCGTATCGGACGGTGTGAGCCTTTTGCCCACGATATTGAACAACCGCAATCCTGCCGAGTCGAGCCGCTCGGAGATGGCCGCCACATCGTCCACATACCAGGCGATAGAGTGGAAGTGCTGGCCAAAGCGGTCGTGGAATTTCCTGACCGATGGATTCTTGAGCGGCTCAGCCCCAGCCGGCATCATCGGCTCCATGATGACATCCCCAATGGCGATGAGCGATGCCTTGCGGCCGGCCAACTCCTCATAGCCGTTGTAGAACCGCCTGACCGAAAACACCTCGTCGTACCAGCGATCGACCGCTTCGAGATCGTCTACCACATGGGTGAGATGGAACAGTTTGCCTATGCTGAACATGCGCACCCCCTTGTGCGTGTCTGCGGGAATCATAAGCCGCCGGCCCGGGCGTCGTAAAGAGCCAAGCGTGACCCTGGATAGCCGCCGACTGGGCTGAGGGCAGGGCGGGTGCCAGCGGCACCCGGTCAGGGGCGTGCCTTATTTGGCCGGCTGGGCGGCCTGGACGCCGGGGCTGAGGCCGACCGGCGGGCCGGCCAGCAGGGCCGCGGCGTCTGTTTCAACGGTCGTGCCGGCGAAAAAGTCGGGGTTGGTTTCGCCCCAGAAGCGAACCGGGTTGGCGAACACAAAGTCCCGGAAATTGTCGGCGCTCATCAGCCCGTCGTCAACCAGCTCGTGGGCTTCGTGCAGGACGCCGGCCATGTCCTGCACATCGAAGTGGCCCACATCTGAGCCGAACAGGGCATGCAGCTCGGAGGCAAACGGGTTGCACGCTGTACTGAAGGCCCAGGCGTTCATCCGGTCGTCGGCCTCGCAGCCAAAATAGAAGTTGTTGACAAACAGGTCTTTGAAGTCCTCTTTTTTGTCAATCCGGCAGGCGGCGTAGTCGTCAAGGTTGGCTACCCCGCCGACATCCATCGACGCCTTGGGCGGCATGGCGGTGTCAAACATGGTCTCGCGCTCGCGCATGGCGGCCACCATGTCTTCATGCCCATAGGATTCCGCCAACTCAAGGAGTAACTGGCTGTCCAGGTTTTTGGGGTTGACCTCTTCCAGGGCGTCCAGCTTGCGCTTCTCCCAGTGTTCAATGAGGTCAATGTACAACTGGCAGGCCCAGCCTACACCGCCCTCCAGAAAGGCGAACTTCAGGTCCGGGAAACGGCGGGTAACGCCGCCCAGGAACAGGGCTTTGCACACCGCCTCGTTGGCCACCGCAAAATGGCCGATGTGGTTATAGCAGAAGTTGGAGGGCGACACCCGCAGGCCAAACCCGCGTGAGCCGGAGTGAAAGCTGGGGGCGACTTTGAGTTCGACGCATTTGGCCCACACCGGGTCGTAGTCATACACGCTGTCCAGGCCCAGCACGTCCCGCCAAGTGGCAACGCTGGCCGCCTCGGGGGTTTTCTCGGCCACGGCCTCAATTGGCCGGGCGATCAAGCTGCCCAGCATAACGACCTTGAGGCCGAGCTGGTGGACCGCGTACTCCAGTTCTTCAATCGCTTCTTCGGGAGTGTGCATCGGAATTACCGCAGACGGCGTCATGCGGTCGGCGAAAGGCCCAAAATAGTCGGCGCTGAAGGTGTTGAAAGCCCGGCAGGCGGCTTGGCGCGCCTCGGCCTCGGGCACCAGCGGCAGACCGAGGCCGGCGGTCGGGTAGAGGACGCTGAAGTCAATGCCAAGTTCGTCCAGGCGTTCGTTCATCAGCTTTGGCATCATGGCCGTGGCCCGGTCGCGGGTGTTTTTGGTCGGCAGCGCCCAGAAAGCCTGCTGGGCCGTCCGGTGGGCGGTCCGCTCGGCCACCGACATGGAGAGCTGGTTCTGGACCAGCTTGGGAAACATGGAGAAGCCTTCAACGGCCTTGTCGCCGCCGATCTTGCGCAGATGGCTTCTGACCAGGGGGCCGAACTCCAACCAGTGCCCATCGGCATCAACGACCGGGTGGGAGAGGCCGGCCCGGACTTTTGCCGACGCTGTAACATGAGCGCTCATAATACAACCTCCTTTTGAACTGCGGCCAGGAACTGGGGTCAGGATAGGAAGTTTCCCGGCGGTTTTCAACCTTCAGGCAAAGGGGCGCAGAAAGCCGAGCAGGGCCGCGTTGAGCTCGGCCGGTTTCTCCATCTGGACCCAGTGGCCGGCCCCGTCAATCAGGACCTTGCCGCGCAGGTCGGAGACAAAGCTGTCCATCATCTCCAGCATCCCGCCGCCGGCAAAGGACAGCACCAGGTCTTTTGTACCGGCGATGAAAAAGGCCGGCGGCTCAACCTTGGCCTCGGCCAGCTGCGGGGTGATCTCAAAGTTGCGGTCGATATTCCGGTACCAGTTGATCGGCCCCCGAAAGCCGCTCCGCCTGTACTGGGCTTCGTAATAATCGAGGTCTTCGCTTGTCAGCCAGGCCGGCAAGGGGTCGGGGTCGGGCAGACCGTCCAGAAAGCCGGCGCTGGCCGGCTTGGGGGTAAACCACACCCCCTCGGGCGCGTCACCAGAGGCAACATAATAGGTGGTGCGCAGTGACTTGCGGATATCGGCTTCCAGCTCGGCCTCGGCCACCCCCGGCCGCTGAAAATAGACGATATACCAGAAGTTGTCGCCAAAATTCTCCTGCCGGGTCATCACCCCGGCCTGCCCCCGGATATAGGGCACGCTCATGCCGACCACGGCCCGCACCCGCTCGGGGTAGAGCAGGGCGGTGTGCCAGGCCACCGGCGCGCCCCAGTCGTGGCCGACCACCACAAACCGCTCGTGGCCCAGGGCGTCGGCCAGACCGACCACATCCCTGGTCAGTTCAATGATATCATAGGCTTCGATCGCTTCAGGCCGGTCGCTGCCGCCATAGCCGCGCTGGTCGGGGACGGCGACCTGAAAGCCGGCCTCACGCAGCGGGTCAATCTGATGCCGCCACAAATACCAGCACTGGGGGAAGCCGTGGAGCAGAATCACCAGTCGGCCCGTGCCTTCGACAACGGTCCGCAGCCGAATCCCGTTTGTCTCGATCATCTGAAAATGCCTCTCCTGCATGGCCTCCTCCTTTGCCGCTCCTGGCAGCTGTGGTGTCTGCCTCGTGTGTAGCATACGGCTGCGGCTCGGCCTAGCGATTCCCTCCGCGACAGGGAAGATACGGGCGGGTATGGGGTGAGAACGCAGACGCATAAGGCTTGACCGGCCTGAATGAATCTGGAACGCTCAATCTGTAAGGAGGACAGACGATGATTTTAGTTTTTGTGGGTGCGGGAGGCTCCGCCGCCGTTGATCCAGAGCAGTATCCAACCACGGTTGAGTTCTTCAAGCGCCTTCCCCCGGAAATCACAGGGGATAGCCTGTTTCAACTCGTCTGTGAGTTCCTAACAACACAAGGGAGACTTGATGAGCAGATCGACATTGAAAAAGTCCTGTGGACCCTTGGCGAATTTGAAGACGACTCAGCACCGTTTTTCTCCAACTCCATGCTAAGGTGGATAACGACGGGGAACCAGCTCGGGCAACTCGTGGGTAGCGGGGTGGATACTGCCAATGTTTCGCTAATGTTGTCAGTCATCTGCGGGCAGAAATTGAAACCGCTACGAGAGCGCATCAATGCCCAAGTTCATAAATTCTATGACAAGCTCCCCGACGAAGGCAAGTTGTCAGCTTGGGTTGAGCTACTCCGGAAACTCGAAGAGCTTGACCCGATTCTTGAGATTTTCACAACGAACTATGACCGGGTGCTGGAGAGGGTTATCAGGCTAGCCGGAAAAAAGGTTGCAACTGGGCGAGAGGATGACGGGGACAGGACGGGGCTGAATACCGCTCTCTGGGATAATCCAGGCAAACCCCTTGATGACGGTCGCGGACGACTGACCAAGCTACACGGGTCCGTGGACTGGAAGCGCGAGAACGATTACATCGTTTATGGTGCCACCGACGCTACCGGGGATATCCCGATTTTATATCCAGGATTCAAGGGAATCCCGGGGGAGGAACCCTTCATCAAATTCCATAACCATCTACGAGCTGTGGTGCGTGAAGCAAAGGCGGCAATTTTTATCGGTTTTGCTTTCCGGGACGAATATATCAACTTAATCCTCTCCGACCTCCCCCCAAAGCTTCCAAAACTTGTCATTAACAAAGGCGATCCCCCCTTACTTCCCGCTCTTCCTTTCCCAGGGGAGTCCTGGCATTTCAATGACGGGTTTACGGCAGAGGCGGTTAGTGAGTGCGTAGAAGAGGTAAACCGTGCTTTAATGCATGTGAGGCGTATACGGACCTGATCCCCTTCCATGCTGACCCCAGAGGAAAGAGACGCACTGGTGGCGGAACTTGCGGCCCGCCCCGGTCACGAAAAAGTCCGGGTGCTGATCCATCGCCTGATGGTTGATGGGCTTGGCGCGGACAGCCGGGACATGGATTTCGAGAAGCCGGTTCCCGAAGTGCACGGCCGGATCGATGCCCTGCTGGGCCGTACCGTGCTGGAGTTCAAGTCTGACCTGAGGCGCGAACGGGGAGACGCCGAAGAAGAACTCAGCCGCTATCTGAGCGACCGCCAGCGCCTCACCGGTAAGCGCTATGTGGGGCTGGCGACCGATGGGGCTGACTTCACGGCCTATTCTCTCAAGGCCGGACGGCTGCGTGAAGCGGACAGCCATCGCACGGACGCCTCGGCGTCGCGCGAGCTGCTGGTCTGGCTGCAAAGCGCGGTGGCCGTTGGCGACGAGCTGCTGCCCGAGCCACACACCATACAGCGCGAGTTCGGACGCCACAGCATTGCCGCCCGTCACGCACTTGACGAGCTCGGCGAGTTGTGGGCCGGCGTGGCCCAGACGCCCGAGGCGGGCCTGAAGCGCGAGCTGTGGAACCGGCTGCTGAGCCTGGCCTACGGGGCCGGGGTCGGCGACGATGCCCTGTTTTTGCAGCACACCTATCTGGCCGTTATCGCCAAAGCGGTGGCCTGGAACGCCATGATCGACGCGCCGCCGGCGAACGCCGCGGCCTTGCTGCACGGCGAGGCGTTTACGAATCTCGGCATCAGCGGGCAGAGCGAGCCGGACTTCTTTGACTGGATATTGGCCGCCCGGGGCGGGCCCGAACTGGTCATGCAGATTGCGCGCCTGGTCGGCCGTTTCCGGCTGAGCGATATCCGTATTGACATGATGAAGGCGCTCTACGAGAGCCTGATTGACCCCGACACCCGGCACGACCTCGGCGAATACTACACGCCCGACTGGCTGGCGGCCCGCATGGTGGCCGCGGCGGTGGACAAGCCGCTGGAGCAGCGCGTCATGGACCCGGCCTGCGGCTCGGGTGCCTTTCTGTTCCACGCCGTCCGCGGCGTACTGGCCGGCGCAGAGGCGGCCGGCCTGTCGCCGGTCCAGGCGGTTGAGCGGGCCGTGGAGCAGGTGGCCGGCATTGACATCCATCCGGTCGCCGTCATTTTTGCCCGCGTCACCTACCTGCTGGCGCTGATGCCGGCCTTGCGCGCCGGCGGCCATCCGGGTGCGCTGGCCGTGCCCGTCTACCTGGGTGATGCCCTGCAATGGAACCTGAGCCGGCCTGAGACCGGGATGGATTGTGATATCGGAGCGCAACCGCCCCTGCTGGCCGACAATGAGACCCTGAACATCTTTGTGCCGGGCATGACGGTCAGCACGCCTAAGGCCAGACAGCTCGCCGCGGTCACGCTGCGCTTCCCGGCCGGGGTGGCCTCGGATGCCTCGCTGTTTGACCGGGTGTTGAACACGATGATCGAGTTTGGGGCGCGTGGTGAGCCGCTGGCCCATTTTGTCGCTTGGCTGGAGCGTGAGGGAGCGGCTTCTGAACGGGACGGCCATCTTCTCCAGACCACCTATACGACCATGCGCCGGCTGCAAGAAGAGGGCCGCAACCACATCTGGGGCTATGTGGCCCGCAACCTGGCCCGTCCGGTGTGGCTGGCCTCCGAGGCCCAGAAGGCCGATGTGGTGATCGGTAATCCGCCGTGGGTGTCCTACCGCTATATGAGCGGGGATTTCAAGGCGCGTTTCCGTCAGGAAAGCCGGGCCGCGGGGCTGTGGGTCGGCGGCAAGGTGGCCACCCAGCAGGACTTGTCCGGCTATTTCTATATGCGTGCCGCCGGCCTGTATATGCGCCGGGCCGGCCGGCTGGCCATGATCCTGCCCCAGGCCGCGATGTCGCGCCAAGCCTACGCGCCGTTCAGGGCGGGCGAGGTGGCCCGCTTTGGTCAGCCGGTCTTGCGCCTGCGTTTCACCCAGGCGTGGGCCTTCGGAGCCGAGGTCCAGCCTTTGTTTCCAGTGCCGAGCTGTGTGCTGTTTGCCGAAGTCCAGGCCGGCGACACCCCGCCGCGGCTGCCGGCCCGCATCCTGGCCTTTGCCGGCAGCCTGCCCAAGCGAGACGCCGACCGGGCAGAGGCCGCCGCCACCCTGACCGAAACCCCCGCGGCCTGGCCGGCCATTGCCTCGTCCGAGCCGGCCGGCTCGCCCTACCGCAAAGCCTTTCGCGCTGGTGCAACCCTGATTCCCCGCCGTTTTGTCCTGGTTGAGCCGGTGACGACTTCTGGAAGGCTGCCGCCCAACCCCGCGTTTCCCCTGGTGCGCGGGCGCGTTGGCAATCAGGACAAAGCCCCGTGGAAGACCCTGCCGCCGCCCGAGGGCACGGTTGAGCAGGCGTTTCTGCGTCCTGTGCTGCTCGGTGAGTCCATCGCCCCGTTCTGCGTCCTGGCCCCACAGCTGGCGGTCATTCCGTGGGCGGAGGGCGAACTCATGGACGCGGCCCGGGCCGCCGAGCGCGGCTACCCGCGATTGTCGCAATGGCTCAAAAACAGCGAAACGCTGTGGGAGCGGCATCAGCGCAGTGCCCTGACTTTTCTCGAACGCCAGGACTATCACCAGGGTCTGTCCAAGCAATTCCCGCCCGCGCCGATCCGCGTTGTGTATACTAAGGCCGGCACCAATCTTGCCGCCTGTGTCGTTCAGGACGAGACTCCGGTCATCGATCATCAACTGTACTGGGCCGCGGTCGAAGATGTGGCTGAGGCCCAGTACTTATGCGCGATTTTCAACAGCAAGACCCTGCGCACCGGCGTCGCCCGCTATCAATCCCAAGGCCAATGGGGCGCGCGCCACTTTGACAAATACGTCTTCAACCTGCCCATCCCGCGCTTTGAGGGCGCTAACGCCCTGCACCAGGCATTAGCCCAAGCGGCACAGACCGCGGCCGGCCTGGTCGACAGCCTGCCCCGCACGCCGGGCGAGTATTTTACCCGCGTCCGTCAGCGCGTCCGGGCGGCCCTGGCCGAACACGGCCTTGCCGGCGAAATCGAAGGGCTGGTCACTCAACTCCTTGATTCTGCTGCAAGAAGAAGCGGATAATTGAAGCATGGCTGAGGAAGCGTCGGCCGCCATGCACAATGAAGGAAAACACAAGCGGCACAGA
This sequence comes from uncultured Binatia bacterium (SeqCode), assembly GCA_965200965.1. Taxonomy (GTDB): domain Bacteria; phylum Desulfobacterota; class Binatia; order Bin18; family Bin18; genus JAAXHF01. The sequence continues at coordinate 908,749 of OZ241744.1, read as the reverse complement.
CCGCGGCCGGCTTGGTCGAGAGCCTGCCCCGCACGCCGGGCGAGTATTTTACCCGCGTCCGTCAGCGCGTCCGGGCGGCCCTGGCCGAACACGGCCTTGCCGGCGAAATCGAAGGGCTGGTCACTCAACTCCTTGATTCTGCTGCAAGAAGAAGCGGATAATTGAAGCATGGCTGAGGAAGCGTCGGCCGCCATGCACAATGAAGGAAAACACATGCCTTTCAGGGCAAGGCCGTCTACCATGCAGACATCAATACCCCGACCGCCGACGCGCATAGAGGTCGGTTTGACGAAACGTGAACTGTCCTGTCGGGTTACGCCTGCGGCTGACCCGATCTGCGCGGCCAAGTGTGTGGTATTTCGCAGTCACCGCCTCGTCTCAGTCCGGCGGACGGGTGAAATCCTGTTGTCGGCCTGAGTGCAAGGCGGTGCGTGCGCCAACTAGTCAGAGGTATTTGTGTAGCATATAATCCTGTCGCCGCCCACCGGCACAAAGGGGCGAGTCCAGCAAAGGAGAGAGCTATGCGACTTGGCAGACTTGGCAGAGCCGTTTCAATGGGAATGATGTTAGGCGGGGTCGTATTCCTGGCCGCCTGTCCGGGAGACCTGGAGGAAGCTGTCCAAGAGGCGACCGAAGTGGACGAGGCGGAGCCGCAGGGGACGCGTGATGAGTGTCTGGAACAATGCCAGCAAGCCGCCACACAACAGGAAGAAGACTGCATCGCCCAACTGTCAGAGGAGGAGAAAGCCAACCCGACCGCCTTTGATAGCCCGGTGCTGGCCTGTCAGAATGACGCCCGGGGCGACCTGACCGGCTGTCAGGTCGAGTGCAATAACCAGTTCCGCGGGCGCTGACGGGCCTGATCCCGCCGGCAAGCAGGAGGAACGCATGGATGCATTGGCGTATGCGACCGCCATCGAAATCGCCCAGAAAATCCGTCAGCGGGAGGTCTCAAGCCGCGAAGTGCTCGACGCCCTCCTCGAGCGGGTGGACAGGCTCGATCCACCGATCAACAGCGTGGTGACGCGGGACCCCGAGCGCGCCCGCTCAGAAGCCGCTGCGGCCGACGCGGCCTTGGCCCGGGGCGAGCTGCGCGGCCCGCTGCACGGCGTTCCCATGACGGTCAAAGACTCCTTTCAGACCGCGGGGATGCGGACCACCTCGGGGGCTGCCGAGTTGGCAGACTTTGTCCCCCGGGAAGACGCCTGGCCGGTTGCCCGGCTGCGTGAGGCCGGAGCGGTCATCTTTGGCAAGACCAACCTGCCGCTCTATGCCGGCGACCTGCAAAGCTATAACAAGGTCTTTGGCACGACCAACAACCCCTACGACCCCGAGCGCACCCCGGGCGGCTCGTCCGGCGGCTCGGCCGCGGCCCTGGCCTGCGGTTTGACGCCCCTGGAACTGGGCAGCGATATCGGGGGGTCAATTCGCCTGCCGTCGCACATGTCGGGCGTGGTCGGACACAAGCCGAGTTATGGCATCGTGCCGGCCCACGGCCAGATTCCCGGCCCGCCGGGAACCCTGACCCTGGCCGATCTGGCGGTTGCCGGTCCCATGGCCCGCAGCGTTGAAGACCTGGAACTCGGCCTCGACATCATGGCCGGGCCGAACCGCTGGGAGCGGCCGGCTTGGCGGCTGGCGTTGCCGCCGGCCCGCCGGCAGCGGCTCAAAGACTACCGGGTGGCGGCTTGGCTGGACGATCCCCGCTGTCCGCTTGAGCCGCAGCTCAAGGCCCTGCTCGAAGCCGCGGCCGGTCGGCTGTCCGCCGAGGGGGTGCGGCTTGACCCCGAGGCGCGGCCCGCATTCTCCCTGGAAAAAATCGCCACCACGTTTCAGGCGCTCTTACAAGTCGCGCTCTCGGGCGAGGTGGCCCGTGACACCATTGAGCGTTATGCCGCGGCCTCCGGCGACACCAGCGTTGACCGCACCCGGCGTTTCATGGCCATGCGCCACCGGGAGTGGCTGAGCTATAACGAGCGTCGGATGCAGATGCGCAAGCGCTGGGAAGAGTTTTTCCAGGACTGGGACGCCATCCTGCTGCCGGTCATGCCCTGCGCGGCCATTCGCCACGACCATTCCGAGCCGCAGGCCGGCCGCAGCGTCCGGGTCGGCGACCGGGACTATCCCTACTGGGACATGATTACCTGGATGGCCCCGGCCGGGGCCTGCTATCTGCCGGCGACCGTCGTCCCGGTCGGCTGTCTGGACAACGGCCTGCCGGTCGGCGTTCAGATTGTCGGCCCCTATCTGGAGGACCGGACCAGCCTTGACCTGGCCAGGCATGTGCTGAGGCAGGCCGGCGGCTGTCCACGCCCGGCCGGGTTCTGATCAGAGGGGGCTGCACCGCACTGTTGTCGGGCGGGTCCGCTCGCAGGCCAGCGAGTCGGTCACGCCCGAGGCCAGCAGGGCGCAGGCGTTGGTAATGGCCGCTCTGTGCGCCTCCATCTCGGTCGCCCCGTCAACCGTCCGACAGTCTTGCGCACCCCGAAACCGCATACACACCTCACATCGATAGCCTCCGACCTGAAAGCTCGCATACACCACCAGCACCACGAGGGCTATCAGCGCTCCCGCCGCTATCCATGTCGTCTTTTTCATACTACAGGCTAGTGTAGCCGGCCTGAGACAAGCTGGGGAGGGCATGCATGAACGTGATCTGGCTCGGACTTGTTGTCGCCTCTGTTGTGGCCGCGGCCTTCAGCGGCACGATGGCCGAAGTGACCGCGGCCTCAATAGACTCGGCCAAGTCGGCCGTCAGCTTGGCCCTGGGCCTGGTCGGGGTGATGGCCTTCTGGCTGGGCCTGATGCGGATTGTCCAGGAGGGCGGGCTGCTGCATACGCTGGCCCGTGCGCTGCGGCCGCTGATGGCGCGGCTGTTTCCTGAGGTGCCGGCCGATCATCCGGCCATGAGCGCGATGATTATGAACATGGCCTCGAATATGCTGGGACTGGGCAATGCCGCCACCCCGTTCGGCATCAAGGCCATGCAGGAACTGGCCCGCCTCAACCCCCGGCCCGGAGTGGCGACCAACGCTATGGTCCTTTTTCTGGCGATCAATACCTCAAACCTTGCGCTTGCCCCGCTGGGGGTGATTGCGCTGCGCGCCTCGCTCGGCTCGACCGACGCGGCCGGCATCTGGCTGCCCACCCTGTTTGCCACCTCGCTCTCAACCCTGGTCGGCATTACCGCCGCAAAACTCCTCCAGCGGGTCGTGCCGACCGGGCCGCAGACCGGCGCGGCTGAGCCGGCCGGCCAGCAGGAAGTCCGGCTGCCCGACCAGGCAGCACTTGGCGCGGACCGGCCAAGCTCTCGGCCGGGCTGTCTGGTCGCGGTGCTCACCCTGGCCGCTCTGGGCCTTGGCTTTGTGCTGCACCTGCAGGCCGGCATGACCGCCGGGCTGTCGCTTGGCGGGCTGCTGCGGGAGGCCGCCTCAAGCTGGCTGGTGCCGGTCCTGATCGTCCTGATGCTGCTCTATGGCCTGGCCAAGCGGGTCGCCGTGTATGACGCGATGATTACCGGAGCAAAAGAGGGTTTTCAGGTTGCGCTCAGGATTATCCCGTTTCTGGTCGCCATTATTGTTGCCGCGGGGATGTTTCGGGCCTCCGGCCTGCTTGATGGCATTATTGCTGTCATCGGCCCGACTCTCAGCCTGCTCGGGTTTCCCCCGGAAGCCCTGCCGATGGCGTTGCTCCGCCCGCTGTCAGGCTCCGGGGCCTACGGCATCATGGCCGAGATCATGCAAGCCGAGGGCCCGGACAGCCCGGTCGGCTATCTGGTGTCTACCCTCCAGGGCAGCACCGAGACGACGTTTTATGTCCTCGCGGTCTACTTTGGTGCGGTCGGCATCACACGGGTGCGTCACGCCCTGGCCACCGGCCTGATCGCCGATGTGGCCGGTGTTATCGGGGCCGTTATGGCGGTGCGCTGGCTGGTGGGCTGAGCCGCCTGTCTTCCGCCGTGAACATGTTCACCGGTCTTGACCCCTTGTCCTACGCTGTCGGGGCGCTGGCGACGCTGATTATCGGCATTGGCAAAGCCGGCTTTGGCGGGGGGGTGGGGATTATCGCCGTGCCACTCCTGGCCCTGGTCCTGCCCATCCATACCGTCCTCGGCGTGCTGCTGCCCCTGCTCATCGCCGGCGACATCCTGAGCATCGGGCATCATTGGGGCCGGCAGTCGCGCCCCCATGTCCGCTGGCTGGGGGTCGGCTCGGCCTGTGGCTTCTGTCTGGGCGCGGTGCTGTTGGGCGTTCTTCGGCACAGCACGCATTTTATTCCGCTGCTGACCCTGACGGTTGGCGGCATCTGTCTGGGTTTTGTCGCGCTTCAGGGCTATGAACTGCTGGGCGGCAAGGTTCCGCGTTTTTCCGGCCACCCTCTGGCCGGCGGCTCGGCCGGCCTGCTGGCGGCTCTGGCCTCAACCCTGGCCCATGCTGCCGGCCCGCTGATCAGCCTGTATCTGCTCGACCAACGCCTGGACAAACACCAGATTGTGGCGACCAACCTGCTGGTCTTCTTTTGGGTCAACTTGGCCAAGTTGCTGACCTATATCTGGCTCGGACTGATTGACCCGGCAAGCCTGGCCCGGTCACTGAGCTTTTTGCCCTGCCTGCCGGTTGGCACCATGCTCGGTGCCCGGCTGCATAGCCGCATTCCAGAGCGGCCTTTTATGGCGGTATTGTATGCCGGCGCGGCCCTGGCGGCCGGTCGCCTGGTTGTGAGCGCGCTCGGCTGAGCGGCTTTTCCGCGGTCCACCATCCCGCGGAATGGAGTTGGGGGGGGGCGGAGGCCAGCCGCCGGCTCAGGCGCTGAGCGGTTCCGCCGCGCTGACCGTATACTTCTTGGCCTCAATTGGGCCGGCCACCAGCCGGGGAATTGCCTTGATGAAGGCTGCCATGTGGTCGGTCTTCAGATGCCGGCTGAGCGCTTCGTCAGATTCCCACTCCTCGAAAATGCGCAGCAGGTTGGGATCGGCCAAGTCAGCATAGAACTGGTAGAACAGACACCCGGCTTCGGCTTGGGTGGCTCGTGCCATGTCAAGCGCCAGCCGGACTGCTTCGTCACGCGTTTCGGCTTTGAGCGGAATGGTACCTGAAACAACAATCATACATGACCTCCTGTTCAAAAAATGTCTACGGTCGCCGGCTGACGGACCCGCCCGTCTGAAACTCGGCGTCACAGCCGTGATTGACCCAGACGCCGCGGCGGTCATAGCCCCAACTCTGGCCTTCAACACAGACGGCTTTGGAGCGTTGTTTGAGGAGGCGGACGCCGCCGCGGGTGTCTGTGGGGCAGTACTGGTAGGTATAGTGTTCACTGCGGCAGCGGAAGATGCTTGGGCCGCGGCGGCGGGTGTGGCGGGGAATCCGAGGCTCGGCGGCCGGGCCGCGGCGGCGGGTGTGGCGGGGGAGAGTCCGAAACTCGGCGTCGCAGCCGTGATTGACCCAGACGCCGCGGCGGTCATAGCCCCAGCTCTGGCCTTCAACGCAGGCGGCTTTGGAGCGTTGTTTGAGGAGGCGGACGCCGCCGCGGGTGTCTGTGGGGCAGTACTGGTAGCTGTACTGTTCACTGCGGCAGCGAAACAGGGCCGGGCCGCGGCGGCGGGTGTGTCGGGGGAGAATCCGAAACTCGGCGTCACAGCCGTGATCGACCCAGACGCCGCGGCGGTCATAGCCCCAGGTCCGGCCTTCGATGCAGGCGCTTCTGGACAGCTGGCGGCTGAGACGGACACGGCTGCGCCCCCCTGTTGGGCAGTGCTTATACTGGTAGTCGTGGCTCTGGCAGCGGATGATCTGTCCGGCTGAGGCCGGTGCGGGCCAGAGCAGACCCGCGAACAGCGCAAGGCCGGCCAGGGCGAGGCTCGAATACAGGGCGGAGCGAGCGCGACACATAGCTTACTCAAAGGCCGGCATAACCTTGGTGGCGAACAACTCCAGCGAACGCTGGGACTGCCGCTGGCTCAGGTTGCCCCAGGCAAAGGCCAGGGTCGGGTAGTTACAGCCCGTCTCTTCAAACAGTCTGGCCAACTGGTCCTGGACCGAAGGCGGGGAGCCGACAATCGCCACATCGAGTTGGCGGGCAACCGCCAGTTCAGGGGTAAAGAAGACATGGACCGTGCCAAAGTCTTTCCACAGCTTCATGATGTTCTCGTAGAACTGCTGATACGCGGGGCCGGCGACCGCCTCAGCCTCCTCGTCGGTGTCGGCCACATAGATGTGGCGCAGGGCACCAATGATGGGCGTGTCAATATGCGGATTCAGATTGGCCGGGTCATTGCGGTGCTGGCTCCACAGCTCGCGATAGTGGGCGACTGTCTCTTTGAGGCCCGGGTTCGGCCCGCCGCCGACCATGTGCATGCCGCGCTCCGCGGCAAACCGGAGGCTGCGGGGGCTGGTCACCCCGTGCCAGAAGGGCGGGTTGGGGGTCTGTTGGGGGTGGAGTTCGAGGGGCACATCAAGGCAGTCGTAGTAGGTGCCGCTGTGCGACAGGCGTTCCCCGCGCAGACCGGCCACCACCACGTCGAGCGCTTCTTTGAACATGGCCTGCGAGCGGAGAAAGGGAACCTCAAAGTAGGCCAACTCGTAGGGCGAGACACCCCGGCCAACACCGATTTCAAGCCGGCCGTTGCTCAGGTGGTCAAGCATGCACAGTTCTTCAATGAGACGCAGCGGGTGGTAGAGCGGCAGCAGGTAGAGCAGGGGGCCTAGGCGAATCCGTTGCGTGCGCTGGGCCGCGGCGGCCAGAAACACATTGGGCGAGGGGGCCATGCCGAGCGGGGTGGCGTGGTGCTCGGCCGGGTGGTAGGCGTAGAGGCCGGCCTCATCGGCCATTGTCAGCAGTTCCAGCCGGCCGGCGTAGAACCGGCTCAGCGGCTCATGCCGGCGCTCCAAATGGTCAAAAAACCCAAGGCGCTTCATGCGCTGTCCTTGTGTCTGGCTACAGGCCGGTTTTCCAGCCGCCCTCGGCGCGTCTGCCGGCCGCGTGGGGCAGGACCTGTTCGCTGAACTGCCGCCTCTGGTCTTCGAGTTCCTGGCGTTGGCCCGACGGGCAGTCGAAAACACCCACGCTCTCCCGATAGCCGGGACCGTGGGTGCTTGCATGCAGACCGATATCTATGCTGTTTCCCCTCTCGTTCGCGTAGCACTCCACGCTTATGGTGGTCAAGAGGAGGGCCGGCCTGCGCTAGTCGCACTCGCCGAGCCGTGTTCCGCTGGTTCGCATTTCCATGTCGTAGTCCTGTCCGGTGAAGGCCGTGCGCCCGGTCAGGCTTGTGCCGGTCGAGGTATAGCTCATACTGCCGGTCATGGGCGGGTTTCCCGCGCCGCGACCACAGGTCACGGTCCCGCTGAATGAGGTCTTGTCCTGCCTGATATCCTGGAGCTGACAGTGGTCGCTCTTGGCGATTGAGGCGGTGGGGTCCCAGTTCGAGTCTGTGACACACTGAATATCGGTGCGCCTTTGCGGCTGGGGCTGAAATGAGGCCCGGCCCTCGTACTCAAACTGCCATTTGCCGGGCGTGATATCAAAGGCGTGGATGCAGGTCGGGACTGTCTGGAATCCCAAGCCGGCCAGGACGACACAGAGCAGGGGATATTTCATAGTACTACACCTCCGGCGGTGGGCAGATCGGCGCGCCGCCACACACACTTTGGACGTACCCGGCCAGGAAGGCAAGGCCGGTACCTCTTGCCTTTGGGGGGCGTCCTATGCTTAGGTCCGGCAGAGACAGATGTCAGAGACGATGGGCGATATGCCCATGACTTTGAGAGGGAGGACACTATGGCAAGTGCCCAAGACAGTCCGCTGTCGCGCGTGATTCAGGTTGGCGATATCGAATGGCAGGACTTGCAGCCGGGGATTCGAGCCAAGCATCTGTGGAGTGATGAGGCGAGTCAGCGGCGGGCGATCATGACCCGGATTGAGCCCGGGGCCGCTCTGCCCATGCACCGCCATGATGGCGACGAACTCATCTTTGTCCTTGAAGGGACGCTGGGCGACGAGTTTGGCACGGTCACGGCCGGCAACCTCGGCTACCGGCCACACGGCTGTGTCCACACCGTGTCGAGTCCCAAGGGGGCCACCGTTATTGCCGTGATTACGGGCGGAATTGAAATGACGACCGGACGCGGCGACGCCCCGCCGTCCGAGGTCTTTACCCTCAGCGAGCTGGAATGGGTCGAAACGCGGCCCGGCATTTGGCTGAAAAGCATCTGGCAGGATGAAGCCGCCGAACGCCGCGCTGTGTTGGCCCGCTTTGAACCGGGGGCCAAGCTACCGCTCCACCGCCACATTGGCGACGAGTTGATTTTTGTGATTGAGGGCGCGAACGCGGATGAGGCCGGAGAGGTGGCGACCGGCAATATGAGTTATCGCCCCAGGGGTTGCACCCACACCGTCACAACGCGAAACGGCGCGACCTGTCTGAACATTGTGTGGGGCCACGCCGAGATGGTGTGACCCCACACCCGTCAACCACAGGGGCGGGCCGTGTGTGGCGGGGGGCGTGGCGTTTTTTCAGGCCGCCCGTTTCTCTAAGGCAGCTCTCACCTCGGCATAGTCTGGAAACTGGTGCGTCTCCAGCTTTGAGTAGATCGTGGTACCATTGACCATGACCTCAAAGCGCCCGTCGTCAAACGGGACGAGGGTCAGGCCGCTGATGCGCTGCTTGTAGTCGTTCAACACCTGTTCCGTCAGACTGACGGCTTGGGGCTCATAGCCTCACGCCGCGCAGTATTCAATCCGAATGTTCATGTCTCCTCCTTGTCAGTCAGGTCCGCTCCCCCTCTAGCACACCGCCGCGCCCGGCTCAAACGGCTTTGCTTTCTGCCGTCCGGTGGTTTATGCTCCGGCCAGTGTCCTGGAATCATGCACAAGGAGGCGACCTATGGACTGGCGCGAACACTGTAGCGATAAACTTGTCTCCCCCCAACGGGCGGTCAAAAACGCGGTGCATAACGGCGATGCGGTGCAACTCAACTGGTTGCACGCTACGCCGCTGACCCTCAGCCAAGCCCTGCTGGATCGCAAAGAAGAGCTGCGCGATGTCCGGGTCGGCACGATCGGGCCGCTGTTCAACTGGGACCAGCCCGGGGTTGAGCGGGCGTTTACCATTGAAGCTACCTATCTGGGCACGAGCACGCGCCCGCTGATGCAGGACGGCCGGCTGGACTTTATCCCGGTCATGTACTTCCGCCGCGGCGAGCTGCCGCCGGGCCTGAAGTGCGATGTGTATATGACCCCGGTCTCCGCTCCAGACAGGCACGGCTATTGCAGCTTTGGACACGGCTTGTTCATGTCCAAAACTCTGGCCCGGGCCGCTCGGACGGTGGTTGCCGAGGTGCATGAGGACTTCATCCGTACCGGTGGCGAAAACTACATTCATATGTCTGAGATTGACTATTGTGTTGAGCCTGAGCAGTCGCCGGCCCAACTGCCGCCGACTCCGCGCAGCGAGGAGGAAGTCGCCGCTACCGAAGTGATCTGTACCCTGGTGGCCAACAACCTGGTCCATGACGGCGATACCCTGCAAATCGGTCTGGGCAGCGTGTCTTCGCCGGTCGCCATGTATCTGGGCGACAAAAACGACCTGGGCATTCATACCGAGGTCATCCCCGGCGGCATTGCCCGGCTGGTCAAAGACGGGGTAGTGACCGGCAAATACAAAACCGTCAATCCCGGAAAAGTGGTGGCCAGCGCCGGCATCGGCTTATTTCCCGATGAACTGCCACTGATCGACCACAACCCCAATTTTGAGTTCTACGATTTCACCTATACCGACGATCTGCGGCTGCTGGTCAACCAGAAGAACTATGTCGCGGTCAACAATGCGCTGGCGGTTGACCTCGGCGGTCAGGCCTGTTCCGAGTCGTTTGGGCCGTTCATGTACACCGGGACCGGCGGCCAGACGACCTTCACCATCACCGCGGCTTTCAGCAATCCCGGCAAGTCAGTGATTGTCACCCCCGCGTCTTCGGTGGTGAATGGCCGTCGGATTTCGCGCATTGTGCCGATGCTGGAGCCGGGCAGCGTGGTCACTGCCCAGCGTGCTTTTGTTGATTACGTTGTCACCGAGTACGGCATTGCTGAGTTGCGCGGCAAAACCCTCAAACAGCGGGCGGCCGCCCTCGTCGAGATCTGCCACCCGGACTTCAGGCCGGAGCTGCGCAAAGAGGCGCGGCGGATCTATTTCCTGTAGGGGACGAAGGACGCCAGCCATGACGCACCCATTCACCAACCGCTTAGGGCAGGAGACAAGCCCATATCTGTTGCAACACGCCCATAACCCGGTTGATTGGTATCCGTGGGGCGAAGAGGCGTTTGCCAAGGCCAGGGCTGAAAATAAGCCGATTCTGTTGAGCGTCGGCTACTCGGCCTGCCACTGGTGCCACGTCATGGAGCACGAGTCGTTTGAAGACGAGCGCATTGCGGCGATGATGAACGACTTGTTCGTGAACATCAAAGTTGACCGCGAGGAGCGGCCCGACGTTGACGAAATCTATATGAACGCGGTCCAGATGCTGACCGGACGGGGTGGTTGGCCGATGACCATGTTCCTGACCCCGGACGGTGAGCCGTTTTATGGCGGGACGTACTTCCCGCCGGTTGATCGGCACAATCTGCCGGCCTTTCCGCGTGTGTTGCAGGGCGTGGCGCGGGCCTATCACGATAAGCCTGGGGAGGTGACGAAATCCAGCCGGCAGATTCTCGACAAGCTGCGTGAACTGTCGCAGCGCCAGACGACGAGCCGGCCGCTGCGGATCGAGACCGTCCAGAACGCGGCGGCCAGTCTGGCCGAACACGTTGATCACACCCACGGCGGCCTGGGCCGGGCTCCCAAGTTTCCCAACACCGCGGTCTTCAGCCTGTTTCTCCGCCAGAGCGCGCACAACGCCCATTACCTGCAACTTGCGACCCATACCCTGCGCAAGATGGCCGAGGGCGGGGTGTACGACCATCTGGGCGGCGGCTTTCACCGCTATTCGGTTGATGAGCGCTGGCTGGTGCCCCACTTTGAAAAGATGCTGTACGATAACGCCCTGCTCACCCGGCTGTATCTTGAGGCTTATCAGGCCACCCGGGAGCCATTTTTCCGCGGCCTTGTTGAGGAGATTCTGGCCTATGTCGAACGCGAGATGCTGAGCCCCGAGGGCGGCTTCTACTCAAGCCAGGATGCCGACTCTGAGGGCGCTGAGGGCAGGTTTTTTGTCTGGGACCGGGATCAGGTCATGGGCCTGCTCGGTGAAGAGCTCGGCCAGATCGTGTGTCGCTACTACGACGTGACCGACGCGGGCAATTTTGAGGGCCATAACATCCTGCATCCGTGTCTGGAGCTGGACGAATTGGCCCGGCTTTTTGGCCGCGACCGGGGCGAGATTGACCGGCTGCTGCAAACGGCCAGACAGCGCCTGTTTGCTGCCCGTGAGGGCCGGGTCAAACCCGGCCGGGACGAGAAAATTCTGACCTGCTGGAACGGCCTGATGCTGTCGGGCTTTGCCGAGGCTTACCGGGTGCTGGGCGAGCCGCACTACCTCGCTATTGCCCGCCGCAACGCCGGGTTCATCCTGACCAGGCTGTTCAGGAATGGCCGGCTGCTGCGCAGCTATAAAGACGGACAGGCCAGATTCAACGCCTATCTGGACGATTACGCTGCGTTTGCCACCGCCCTGCTCGACCTGTACGAGGCGAGCTCAGAGCGGCCCTATCTCGACCACGCGGTGGCGGTGAGCCAGGTGTTGCTCGACCGTTTCTGGGACGCTCGGCAGGGCGGCTTTTTCTTTACCAGCGACGATCATGAGCGCTTAATCAGCCGCTCCAAGTCGGCCTTTGACGGCTCAATCCCGTCCGGGAACTCCCTGGCCGCCTTTGCCCTGCTGCGGCTCTTTTGGCTGACCGGGCGATCCGACTATCTGCACAAAGCCGAGCAGATTCTGCGCCTCTTTTACGATGCGATGGAGCAGAACCCGTTTGGCTTCAGCCATATGCTCGGCGCACTCGATTTCTACCTCAGCCGGCCCAAAGAGATTGTGCTGGTCGGAGACGCCCGGGCACCTGAGACCCGCCAACTCGTGGCCCACATCAACAGCCTGTACCTGCCCAACAAGACCGTCGTGTGTCTTGATCCGCAAACTGTGGCCGACGGCCAGGGCCCCTCGGCCCTGGCCGGCAAGGTCCAGATTGACGGCAAACTGACCGTCTATGTGTGTCACAATTTTACCTGTTCGCCACCGGTCACAGACTGGGGGGCTCTGAAAGCGCTGCTGCTTGCCTGAGCCGCCGAGGCCGACGGCGCAGAGGAAGACAGCCTATGGGATTCCTAAAAGGCGCGTTGCAGCTCATTTTCTTTGTCGCCTTTATCGGGGCCGGCGTAGCCGCGGCGGCTATTATCAGCAATAGGCTGCCAATGACCGACCCGCCGGGCCTGCTGACCCGTGTTGTCACCTACCTGAGCACCAATGTGGCCGAGACCACCAAAGACTCGGCGTTTCCCGAACTGCGCCTGAAGCGCTATCAGGCTCCGCCGGCCCTGCTGATCGATATTGCCCGGCGGGCGGCCAAAGCCCTGGGCTGGGAGGTGACAGAGACCGACCCCGAGGCGCATACGGTCAGCGCGGTTGTCACCACTGATCTATTCGGGTTTCAGGACGATGTTGTGATCCGTGCCCATGCGACCCGGCCCAGCGGCAGCGCACTCTACATCCGGTCCTCGTCCCGGGTCGGCAGGGGCGACCTGGGCACCAACACGCGCCATGTCATGAACCTCAGCGAAGCGGTCTACCAACTCGCCCCGCCGTCAACCCGTATCCGCAATGAGGACGAAGAGTGGAGCCTGAGCGAAGCGGCCGGCCAGGGCGGCCAGTCGGATGAAGAAGGGGGTATCTGATGGAGAAGACCGTACAGTTCTACAGTGAAAACATCCCTGTGGCCGGCCTCATGTTTGTGCCCGATGACCTGAGCCCGGGCGAGACCCGGCCCGGTATTGTCATGTGCCACGGCTTTACCGCGGTCAAAGAGCTCATACTGCCCGAGATTGCCCGGCACTTGGTCGGCCTCGGCTATGTGGTGTTGACCTTTGACTATCGCTTTCTGGGAGCGAGCGGTGGCGAGCCCCGGCGTCAGATCATTCCCCTGCAACAGATAGAGGATATCCGCAACGCGGTGACGTTTCTGCAAAACCAGCCTGAGGTCAACTCTGACCGGCTGGGTTTGTTTGGGGTGAGTCTGGGCGGGGCTAACGTGAGCTATGCGGCCGGGGTTGAAGACCGGGTCAGAGCCACGGTCAGCGTGTGCGGTATTGGTGACTGCGGACGCTGGATTCGGGATGCCTGCCACTTCTGGGAGTGGCGGGTGCTGCTCCAGCGTCTCAAGGCCGACCGGGCGCGGCGCGTCCTGAGTGGTGAACTGGAATATGTACAGGCCAAGGAGATTGTGCCCGAGCCGGAGAGCACGGCCGCCCTGTTTGCTCAGATTCTGGATCAGTACCCGCAGTGGAGCCGAGAGATCAGCCTGTCTTCGGGCTTGCCGCTGATTGCCTACAGGCCGGAGTCGGTAGTGGCCAACATTGCGCCCCGAGCAATTTTGTGGCTGCACGGCGATGCCGACGAACGGGTGTCAATGGAAGAGTCACAGGCCATGTATGCCAAAGCCGGCGAGCCCAAAAAGATCGTCATTCTGCCCGGCCTCGGCCACAGCGACATCCTCACCGGCCCGGGCTTTGAGCAAGCCCTGCCCCACATCACAGCCTGGTATGCCCAGCACTTGTAGACAGCCGGCTTTCCCCTCACACCTTCGTCTGACTGCCGGCGTCTTTGAGAATACCGTTTGCCGTATGGCGACTTCTGAGACGACGGGGCAGAATCAGGTTGATAAAAGGTCTCCGTCACCTCAGACTTTTGTTATCTGTGGCGGTTCGCAGAGAATGGTCGGGATGAGGTCGGCAATGGAGCGATTTTGGAGATCGCTTACATCCCTATGGTTGGCCAGAATCAAGTCTGGCGCAACATCAAGCAGGATGGCCTTGAACTTCTCCACACTCTCAGCCTCAATATGCAGACCTTCAATATCGCTTTTTGCATAGAAGACTGCTGCATCAGCATCCCAAACAGCTTGAACCTGAAACGACCGTTTCATCATAAGGCCCCCCTGCGTGTGGAGAACAACCTGTACACGAGTGACAAGAAAAGTCAATATGAGAACGGCTACGGATGTATGTCACCGAAGCCCCGATCCAGCTAAGTTCACAGGTGTTCATGTGTCAGTTCTCTCAATTTTTCAGTGTCCCGGTGGGGGGATTTTCCGGCCGGTCAGGCCCGGCTCTCGGGCCAGCAGGGCGCGGACCGGGACGAGGGAGGGCAGGCCAAGGGCGGTACACAGGGCTTCGTCAATGCCGATGCGGACCGGGTCGGCGTCGAGTTGGGCGAGCGGGGCGAGCGCTTGTGAGGCCACCGTGTCATAGGCGCTGGCCAGCGCGGTAAGCTGGGCCGGCCTCAGGCGTCGCACATCAAGCACAAGCATGGACTCCCAGGCCGGCTGCTTCATCTGCATCCAAGCGCTCCGCGTTACCGCCCGTCGGCTGTAATACAAAACAAGGCTCAGCGTGGAGTTCAGCCACAGCAGTAAACTTTTTCTTCGTTGCTCATTCAATTCAGACAACTCGAAAGCCCACCAGGTATTGCCTAACACTTTCTCCTCGAATCCGACCGCCAAAACGGAGTGGGTGATAGGCCATAATCTTTCTACCAGCAGGATGCTTCCCGCCCGTTGCCAGAGATGAGAGCCGTAGTGCGGCCCACGCGGGGAGTCCGTCCACTCCAGGAGTTTGCAGTTCGGTGTCTGAGCGATAGTCGTGACTGCTTTGGCATCGTGCCCCCAGAAACCGGGGAAGGGGGTCCAGTCGGATTTTGTCACCTTGAACCCATCGTGTATCCGCCTTCGGTCTGGGCCAATCGCGCCGAGATCGCCAAGCCGACAGAGCGGAACCGGCTTGGCTTGGCTGAGCAGTACCTTGCCGCGGCCCAAATGCCAGGCGATGCGCAGCAATTCCACTTGGGCAAACAGTGCGCCGGGCCAGATGCCCTCCGCCGCCGCGGCCGGCAGGCTCATCAGTTCGGCCAGCTTGTCATTGCCGAGCTTGACGCTGGTGATGCCAGCGCCTTCAACACTGACAGGCGGGCCGGCCTGCGCAATGGCGTTTGCCAGGTGCATGGCCTCGTGAATGGAGCGGGGGTTGCGCCACAGGCTGATGCAGCTTGTGCGGCCCGGTTGCTCCCCGCGGCCGAGCTTGCGAGCAATGAACAGGAGTTCAGACAGGTCGGTGTTTTCCGAGAAGTTGGGCCGCTCGGCGTCATGGCTCGAAACGATGGTTTCCAGGTGGTAGCGGTCGGCCAGCAAGGCCCGCGTCGCCCCCCAGGCCTGGCCCGAGGCCAGGGCCGCGGGCAGCACGAAGGCCAGCCGGCCGCCCGGCTCCAGGTGGGTATCGGCCAGGGCCACAAACACGCTGCCCAGCCCCGCGGTGCTATTTGCCGAGAGCTTCTTCACCCGCTTCTTGAGGTCTTTTTGCAGCGCGCCGCGCTCATCGGGCAGGGAGCCGAACAGCAGGTTGCCGCCCACGCTGCGGACAAAGGGCGGGTTCATCACGCACAGGTCCAGCTTGGGCAGGCGGGCGGCAGCAGCCTGAGTGCTGGCCGCCCCGGCGCGGACGGTCTCGAGCTGCGACTGGTCAAGCGCCATCTGGGTTGGCAGTTCCCTGGTATCAAGGAAATCCAAACTCCCCAGACGGGCCTGCCCCTGGTCCATCCCGAGCGGCATGACAAACAGATTCATCCGGGCAAAGGCGATATCCGGGGCGAGCAGGGCCAGGGTGGAGGCGGTCAGGTGAACGGCTGAGGGCAGCACGTCATAGCCGTGCAGGGTGTGCTCCATCAGGGTCCGGTGGAGCCGCGACAGCTCGGGCGGGCCGAGGGGCCGGTCTGAGCCGGCGCGCGTCCGGATATACTCGTCGGCGAAAGCCTGGGCCGCGGCCATCATCAGCGTCCCTGTGCCACAGGCCAGGTCAGCCACTTTGAAGCCGGCCAACTCGGCGGGGTCGCCAAAGTCCCGCTTCCAGTCCGCGGCCAGGGTCAGCTTGAGCAGCAGGGTCGCCGCCGGCACTGAGGTGTAATAGGTGCCGACATATTTGGCTTCGTGCAGCAACCAGTGGTAGATGCGGCCCATCAGGTCGTGGCGTAGGGCGGCCTGTTTCTCGCAGATGGCTTTGGCCTCGCCGAGCACAGCGCTTACGGCGCGGGTGGTGCTGAGGTTGGCCGGCAGCTCGTCAAGCACCCGCTCGCCCAACTGGAAGATCGGGACATAGTTGATATGCTCCCATATCCAGCGCCAGTGTCTCGCAATGGCCTCAACGAGGCTGGCTTCCTTATCGAGCTTCCGCAGCGGGCTGACACGGCCGTCGCTCAAGGCCAATTGTTCCTGAAAAATCAAGGCGTTGGCCAGCACCAGGGCTGAGACCTTGGCCGCGGTCTCGCGCCGGCCCTCGGCCTTGTCGGGCGTCTCGCCTTTGGGCGTGCCGATGCCCAGAATGTCTGACAGGCGGTCACAGGCACCGGCCTGTCCCAGCCACAGTTGGGCAATGCTGAGCAGCCGGCCGTGGAGTGCCTTGGCCGTTTGCTCAACAATGTCGTCTTGGGTCAGCGCTTCCTGAGCGCGGCGCAAGCTCTCCATCAGGGCCGCGGGACTGCCTTCAAACCAGTCCTCGCCTTCGTGTGTCTCGGTGATGATGCAGTAGTGCAGCCGTGCCCTGCTCAGCGCGTCAAGCAGCCGGGCGGTGGGGGTGGTGCGCAGGCATTCGGGATAGACCGTTGCCGCGGCCAGATGGGCAATGCCGGCCCGCACGCGTGTGCGGGCGTCGTCCAGGACGATCTGGTCGGCGTTCGGCACATCGGCGAACTTGCCTTCAATGACTGCCCGGAGACCGCGAAGCTGGAACAGCACATCGGGCCGGTGCTTGCCGTGAACGTGGATGGTCTCGGCGTCAGCGCTCACGCCGAGCTTTGAGATCAGCACCGCAAGCTGTGTGTTGACGACCTCCTCACGGTGGCGCTGTTTGGGCATGGTTTGGTTGGTTGGTTTCAATCCTCACCCGGCCCGAAGGCCGGATGCTCTATCGGCGTGGCCTTAGCTGCCGGCCTGGACCTGGCGGATGTCACGCACTGCGCCGCGGTCGGCGCTGGTGGTCAGGGCGGCATAGGCTTGCAGGGCGGCTGAGACCTTGCGCCTGCGCTTGGTCGGCGTCCAGGCATCTTTGCCGCGGGCTTCCATCTTGTTGCGCCGGGCGGTCAACTCGCCATCCGGCAGCAGGACATTGATGGAACGCTTGGGGATATCAATCTGAATGATGTCGCCTTCTTCCAGCAGGGCGATAGCGCCGCCCTCGGCCGCCTCTGGCGAGACATGGCCGATGGACAGGCCGCTGGTGCCGCCGCTGAAGCGGCCGTCGGTCAGCAGGGCGCATTTTGTACCCAGATGCTTGGATTTGATGTAGGAGGTGGGGTAGAGCATCTCCTGCATTCCCGGCCCGCCCTTGGGGCCTTCGTAGCGGATGACTACTACATCGCCGGGCTTGAGGGTGTTGTCCAGGATGCCGGCGCAGGCTTCGTCCTGCGATTCAAAGATGCGCACCGGGCCCTGCATGACCCAGATGGACTCGTCCACCCCCGCGGTTTTGACAATACAGCCGTTCTCGGCCAGGTTGCCGAACAGGACGGCCAGCCCGCCGTCCTGGCTGTAGGCAAACTCACCGGCCCGGATGCAGCCGCTGACCGCGTCAAGGTCGGCGTGCTCATAAGACTGCTGCTGGGAGAAGCCCTGTTTGGTGCGGACATTACCCGGGGCGGCCAGGCTGCGCTGGTGGGCGAAGTCGTCCGGCGTCTCGGCGCGGATGTCGCTGGTGGCGAGCATCTGGCCGATGGTCTGGCCGCTGACGGTCAGGGCATCGGTGTGGAGCTTGCCCAGCCGGTTCAGCTCGCCCAGAATGGTCGGGATGCCGCCGGCGTGG
Organism: uncultured Binatia bacterium (SeqCode); assembly: GCA_965200965.1. Classification (GTDB taxonomy): domain Bacteria; phylum Desulfobacterota; class Binatia; order Bin18; family Bin18; genus JAAXHF01. The sequence goes on along the minus strand of OZ241744.1, from coordinate 890,703 downwards.
GCGCAGTCCTCAATATGGTATGTGTCGGAGGCCGGGGCCAGCTTGCAGATGCACGGGACGTGGCGCGACAGGCGGTCAATATCGGCCATGCTGAAGTTCACCCCGGCCTCCTGGGCGGTGGCCAGCAGGTGCAGGACCGTATTGGTTGAGCCGCCCATAGCGATGTCCAGGGTCATGGCATTCTCAAACGCCTCAAAGGTAGCGATACTGCGCGGCAGGACTGATTCGTCGCCGTCCATGTAATAGGCTTTGGCCATCTCGACAATGCGCTTGGCGGCCCGCTCAAAGAGCTGCCAGCGCAGGGCGTGGGTCGCCAGGATCGTGCCGTTGCCGGGCAGGGCCAGGCCGATCGCTTCATTCAGGCAGTTCATGCTGTTGGCGGTGAACATACCCGAACATGAGCCGCAGGTCGGGCAGGCGGCCTCCTCCATCTTGGCGACATCCTCATCCGACAGGCGGTCATCCCCGGCCCCGACCATCGCGTTGACCAGGTCGAGCTTGGCCGGGCCGGAGGACAGCTCGGTTTTTCCGGCTTCCATCGGCCCGCCGGACACAAAAATTGTCGGGATATTGAGGCGCATAGTGGCCAGCAGCATGCCCGGCGTAATTTTGTCGCAGTTGGAAATACAGATCAGGGCGTCGGCCTTGTGGCCCTGGACCATGTATTCCACACTGTCGGCGATCAGCTCACGGCTAGGCAGGGAGTACAACATGCCGTCGTGGCCCATGGCGATGCCGTCATCAACCGCAATGGTATTGAACTCCACCCCATAGCCGCCGTGGCTGTCAATGACTTCTTTGACCATCTGGCCAATCTGGTGCAGGTGGACATGGCCGGGGACAAACTGGGTGAATGAGTTGGCGATGGCGATAATCGGTTTCTGAAAATCCTCGGTCTTCATGCCGGTTGCCCGCCACAGGGACCGGGCACCGGCCATGCGCCGGCCCTGGGTGGTGATGCTGCTACGGAATCCTCGATGCTGCATGGTTGTCCCTCCTTGTTATGCGCGTACCTCAGCCACTGTGTTAGCAGCTTGGCGGGCACAGCAAAAGAGCGGCAAGACATCGCTGGCATTTCCGGCTTGATCCCGCGGTTGGAAGGCGTACAACAGAGACAGGAGGGGGAAGGCTATGGATGAACAGCAGGGGGTGCTGTTCCCCGAAGAGTTTGACCGGCCGACCAGGCCGGCTGGGGCGGGGCACGCCTTCAAGGGTACCGACGGTGAGCACCGATTGGGAAGAGAGCAGCGTCCCCCCTGTCCAACCCCAGCCTACACCTGTGTTTCCCGCCTCAGCCACCTTACCCAGCTTGTGCCCCGACTCCTGTCCGCCCCAGCCCTTGCCTGTGATACCGAAACAACGGGTCTGGACTGCCGAAAAGATGCCTTGCGGCTGATCCAGATTGCAAGCCCTGAACACGTCTACCTGTTTGATGCCTGCGCGCTGCCGCCCCAAGCCTTGGCCCCGGTGTTTGAAAACGACCGGGTGTGGATTTTTCACAACGCCAAGTTTGATGTGAAGTTCCTGGTCCGCGCCGGGCTGCCCTGGCCGCGGCATATCTTTGACACCATGTTGGCCAGTCAACTGCTGACGGCCGGGCTGCGCGTCGGACATGGCCTGGAAGACCTGGTACAGCGTCAGCTCGACCTGAGCCTGCCCAAAAACGGTCCGTGCCAGTGACTGGACCCAGGCCGAGCTGTCCGAACCACAGCGTGCCTACGCGGCCCGCGATGTGGCCGTTCTGTGGCCGCTGTACACCGGCTTGCAGGCCGCCCTCCACGACGCTGGCCTGGAGCGGGCGGCGGATATTGAGTTCCGCTGCGTCAAGGGGCTGGCCTGGCTCGAAATGCAGGGCATGGGCTTTGACTCCGAGGGCTGGCTGGCCCGCACCCTGGATGACGAGGCCCGTTTGGCCGACCTCAAAGACCAGCTCGATAGCGCGGTTGCCGGTCAGGGGAGGGCTGTCAACTGGCTTTCGCACCAGCAGGTGAAGCGGCTGTTCCACAACTTCGGCATTGTTTTGCCCAACACCCGAGCCGATACCTTAAAAAAGGTCGATCATCTGCTGGCGCGTCTCCTCGTGGCCTACAAAGAGCTTGCCAAGCGGGTGAATACCTACGGCCGGGCAGTCATTGATTCCTCATGTGACCCCCAAACCGGGCGGGTCTATCCGGTCTATTTTCAAAACGGCGCGGCAACCGGCCGGATGAGCTGCGGCGGGCCCAATATCCAGCAGGTCCCCAAAAGCGTGGCCTTTCGTGCCTGTTTCCAGGCAGAGCCGGGCAGGGCGCTTATTCGGGCCGATTATTCACAGATTGAGCTGCGCATCGCCGCGGCCCTGGCCGGCGACGAGACTATGCTGCGGGCGTTTCGTGAGCGGACCGATTTACATGCCTTGACCGCCTCACGCATTCTCCGGCTTCCCCTGGCCGAGGTCCACACACAGCACCGTCAACTGGCCAAAAGCGTGAACTTCGGCCTGCTGTACGGCATGGGTATCCGCGGGCTCAGGCTGGATGCCGAAGCCAAGTATGGGGTGACGATGACCGAGGCCGAGGCTGCCGGCTATCACCAGGCTTTCTTTCGCACCTATCAGGGCCTCCAGCGTTGGCATCAGCAGGCCAAACGCCAGCTCGAACACGTCCAGCGCAGGCAGCAAACCCTTGAGACCCGCACCCTGACCGGCAGGCGGTTTCTCGGCGTTCGCCATTTCAATGTTCTGCTCAACATCCCGGTCCAGGGTACCGGCGGGGACGGGCTGAAGCTGGCTTTGGGTCGCCTGTTTGAACACCGCCATGAGGTGCCCGGAGCGTTTCCGGTGGCCTGCGTCCACGACGAAATTGTGGCCGAAGCCCCGCTGGCCGAGGCCGGCCACGCCGCGCAGTGGCTGGCCCACCACATGACCGCGGCCATGCGCGAGATTATTGGCGACCGCGTGCCAATTGAGGTCGAGACAACGGTTGGGAAAGACTGGGCTGGGACGCCGCTGGAAGACCGGGGCATCTCGCATCCCCTGTTCCTCCCCGGCTGACTGTGCTAGCCTTGCGTCTATGAACCCAGCTCAGCGTCGCACCAGCTATGCAGACCTGCTGCGGGTCCCCGACCGTTTTATCGCCGGGATTCTTGACGGGGAATTGCTGACCACGCCGCGACCGGCTTTTCCGCATGCCCGGGCAGCTTCGGTCATCATCCAGGACCTTGGTCCTTCCGATTGTTCTCACCGCGATTCTGGTGGGCTTGGCGGCAGGTGGTTTCTTTTTGAGCCGGAGCTTCACTTGGGTGCCGACATCCTCGTACCGGACATTGCCGGCTGGCGGCGGGCGACTATTGGTGGCTTGAGCGTGCCACCTGATGCGGGTAGGAGAGAGTAAAGATGGACCTGAACTATTCAGCCGAAGAGACTGCTTTCCGCGATGAAGTCCGCTCATGGATCAAGGCCAGTCTGCCGGATGATATACGCGAAAAAGTCGTTAACTATCAAGAGCTTAGCAAAGACGATTACATCCGTTGGCATAAAGTCCTGGCCGCCAGAGGCTGGGTGGCCCCGGAATGGCCGCAAGAGTGGGGCGGAACGAACTGGACTATTGTCCAGCGCTATATCTTTGAGGAGGAGATGGGGGCGGCCGGCTGTCCGGGTCGGATGCCGTTTGGTCTGTCGATGTGCGCACCGGTGCTGTTCCGGTTTGGGACTGAGGCGCAGAAGCAAAAATATCTGCCGCGCATCTATAACGGTGACGACTTTTGGTGCCAGGGTTATTCCGAGCCCGAATCCGGCTCAGACTTGGCCTCGCTCAAAACTGGCGCGGTACGCCGAGGTGATGAATACGTCGTCAATGGCCAGAAGATCTGGACTACCCTGGCCCAGTTTGCCGACTGGATCTTCTGCTTGGTGCGAACCGATTTTCAGACCCAGAAGAAACAACATGGCATCTCTTTTCTGCTGATTGACATGAAAACTCCGGGCATTACAGTCCGCCCTCTGATCCTCATGGATGGCGGCCATGAGGTCAATGAGGTCTTTTTTGATAATGTACGGGTACCGGCCGAAAACCTGGTCTACGAGGAGGGCGACGGCTGGACGGTGGCCAAATATCTGCTCGGCCATGAGCGTCTCAATACGGGCAGTATCGGCACCTCCAAGCGGGAGCTGGCCCGTCTCAAGGAGTTGGCCGCCGGCCAGACCAAACACGGCCAGCCGTTGCTCGAAGACCCGCGTTTTGCCGACCGTCTGGCCCGGGTCGAGGTTGAATTGATGGCGCTTGAGATCACCAACCTGCGCTTTCTTGACCAGATGCGTGGCGGGCGTGAGCCCGGAGCCGAGGTGTCGTTGCTCAAGATTCGCGGCACTGAAATTCAGCAAGCCCTGACCGAACTGATGATGGATGCAGTAGGGCCGTTTGCCCAAGTTTTTCAGCCACTTGAGGCGGAAAACTTCGACGCCGATACCGCCCGGATTTCTCCTCGCTACTGCAACTACCGCAAGACGAGCATCTACGCCGGCTCAAACGAGATACAGCGCAATATCATTGCCAAAAGGTCCCTCGGTCTGTAGAGCCGCCCAGGAGGGAAGGCCGTGAACTTTGACTATACGGAAGAACAACAACTCCTGGCCAACAGCGTCCAACAGTTCATGGCCCGGGAGTATACATTTGAGGCCCGCCGGGCGATTGTTGAATCCGAGTCCGGCTATAGTGAGCAGGTGTGGTCCAGCTTGGCCGCTATGGGTCTGCTGGGCCTGCCGTTTTCCAGTCAGGTGGGCGGCTTTGGTGGCGGTGCGGTTGACCTGATGCCGGTCATGGCCGCCATTGGAGAAGGGTTGCTGCTTGAGCCGTATCTGGCCACCGTTGGCCTCGGCGGGCAGTTCATTGCCCGGGGCGGCAGCCCGACCCAGCAACAGGCGATCCTGCCGGCCCTGATGGAGGGCAAGTGCAAGCTGGCCTTTGCCCAAACCGAGCGTGGGGCACGCTATGATCTGGCCCACATCGGCTGCCGGGCAAACACGTCTGACAACGGCTATGTCATTGACGGCGAAAAGTGTGTAGTGCTGCACGGTCCGTGCGCAGACCACATCATTGTTTCGGCCCGGACCGCGGGGCAGGAGACCGACCCCAACGGCATTAGTCTTTTTCTGGTTGATCGCAACGCGCCCGGGGTCAGCCTCAACTCGTATAAGACGCTTGATAATCTCCGAGCCGCGGACATCCGGTTCTCGGCCACGGTCGTGCCGGCCGACGCGTTGATTGGTGTCGAAGGTCGAGCCTTGGATCTGATCGAAGAAGTCACCGATTATGCGATTGCCCTGCTGTGTGCCGAGACGGTTGGGGCGGTGAAGTTTGCCAACGACGCCACCCTGGAATATCTGAAAACCCGCAAACAGTTTGGCGTGCCGATCGGTTCCTTCCAGGCCCTCCAGCACCGGGTGGTTGATATGCTGATAACCTATGAGCAGGTCAAATCCATGGCCTGCCTGGCCTGTGTGAAGGTGGATAGCACTGAGGCGGCCGAACGCCACCGGGTAATTGCCGCGGCCAAGATCAAGGTCTCCGACGCGTGTCGGCATATCAGCCAGGAGGCGGTGCAACTCCACGGGGGCATGGGGATGACCGAAGAACTCAAGGTCAGCCATACCTTTCGGCGCCTGACCACTATCAGTCAGACGTTTGGCGATGCCGAACACCATTTAGAGCGGTTTGCCGCCTGCCAGAGCTGAGGGCTTCCCTGAGAAGACTCCACCGAAGGCTTCAAGCAGTGGTTGGAAGAACGAGACTCAGCCTGCCGCTGTCCATATCTTCACGCATCGCTTGCAGACAGGCTTCAAAATCGCCTTCAATCAGGCGTCCTCCGGTCTCTATCATGCCGCACTGCATCATCAGATTGACTGAGGTACCAAAATCGTCGGTGACCAGATAACCGTCTTGATCGATCGTCCTGCCGTCGGCCAACTGCCGACACGGATACTGGGTGCGGGTGCGCTCGGAGACCGTGTTCAGCGCGTCAATATAGCCGTAGGCCGGCTTTCCGAGCGCATTGCCAAAGCCGATTTCATACGCCGTGCCGTCGTCCATCAGCAGCCCGCGAAAAGCGTTACAGTTGGCGACAACAATGTCACAGGCCCGGATTTGGGCGATATCCCCACGATAGATCTGCACGGCTGTTTGCAGGGATCGGTCCCTGAGCTCGATGTTATTATCCATCGGGTGCAGACCGATAAAGCCGTATTGCTCACACAGGCGATGCTGTCGGTGGGCGTGTTCCACCGCATCGGGTAAGAACACCTCGGGGCCGGCCAAGTACAGACGGGGTTTTCTTGCTAAGGACATGCCTATTTCCTCCTATGGAACTCGATGTAAAACCGGACCGGACCGATCGGCTCAACATGATGGCGAACCTCGGGGACAATAATTCCCCCGTTCTTGGGTTCAAGGAGAAACTCCCGAGCGAGGGGGGGATGAACGGTGTAGCGCAGCCGTCCTTGCAGCACATGCACTTTTGCCCATACCCCGCGTTTGGTGGAGTGGGCTTTGCGCAGGCCGTCTGGAATTGAGGACGCATCAAATTCCTGCGTCCGTTGATACGCCTGGAATCCGCCTGGCAGCTCAAAACGGTCGCAGTTTAGGCAGTTCAGATGCTGGCCCAGCTTTGAGCGCCGTCCCGCCTCGGTCGTCGTCCAGGGGCGATTTTCAAACGGGGGACGGTGACGGACATGCTGGCTGTGGCCGCAGTCCAGGTCAGCCACCCAATCCTTCTCTTTGTCGCGGTGAAAGTCTACAATAGGGCGTTTCATACAAGTCTCGCTACCATGACACAATGAGGGCAAGCGCGCTTGTGAACAAGGCGCTGAATAAGTGCGTCTGGGATGTTGTTTCCAGTGTAGAGCTTTTGGTGGATTTGAGAAAGAGGCTTTATTTTTTATTGACTATAGTCAATATATGATATTCTATCAACTCGGACACCCTCTGGTTTATTATCCAGAGAGTGTCCGAGGGGAGATGCTTTTTAAGGCTAGCTGGGATACGAGCAGCCCTGGACGGGGGCACAGGAGCGTGTTAGATGGCGTCTTGTCCGGCGTGGGAGGGATGGCAGAGCGGTCGAATGCACCGGTCTTGAAAACCGGCAGAGCCTTAGCGGGCTCTCGTGGGTTCAAATCCCACTCCCTCCGTCCTCACCATCCTCACAGAATACCTAAAGGGGGCATCAGAGAAATTCCGTCGGTATAGATGCCTGGAGGCTGGGCAATAACGTCAAGTATGGCGTCGGCAACATCGCCAGGGGTGAGCATCTTGGTGCGGTCTAAGTCGCCGCCGCTCTTATCCCACAGCGGCGTATTGACCGCGCCGGGGATTACTGCGGTGACTTTGACGCCCTGACTGCGCACCTCGGCGGCCATGACCTTGGTCAGCCCTAAAGCACCAAATTTGGAGGCAGTATAAGCTGCCGAGCCGGGGAGGGCAGTCTGGCTGGCTAAGGACAGGATGTTCAAGATATGGCCGCTCTGCTGGGCCAGCATAACCTTCAGCGTATGCTTGGCGCAGAGATAGGTCGCCCGCAGGTTCGTCCTCATCATACTGTCCCAGTCTTGGGTGCTGGACTCGACCAGCGGCCCAAAACTGGCACCACCAGCGCTGGTAACAAGAATATCAATATGCCCCCATTCCTGATGGGTGTGGCCGACTAAGTGTTGAATCTGGGCTTCATCGCCGACATCGGTGGGAATGACAAGGGCAGTCCCGCCAGGCGTGCGAATCTCGTCGGCTACGGCCTCAAGCGCCGGCTTGGTGCGTGACGCTAAGGCGACCCGAACGCCCGCCGCGCCGAGGGCCACGGCGATGGCTTGGCCCAGGCCCGATCCCGCGCCGGTGACAATAGCGACCCGACCGTTCAGCGCTTGTCTGGGCATACGATTCCTCTCTTGATGCAGCGGTCAGGAGCAATCACCTTCTTCGCCGTGGTACTCAAAGAAGTTTTTGGGCGTTTCCCACAGCCCGACCTTGGTCAGGCGCTCGCCGACTCGTGGCTTGAGCAGGTCCCAGATCACCCGGACAATGTTTTCGCCGGTCGGGTTAAGGGTTTGAAATTCCAAGGTATCCTCATTCAGATGTTTATGGTCAAAGCGGTCCAGCACTTCTTCCCGGACAATGCGCATCAACACTGCCAAGTTCATGACCATGCCGGTCTGTGGAGCGATGGGACCGCTGACCGTTACTTCGAGCTCGTAGTTGTGCCCGTGCCCGTGCTGATTGTTACACTTGCCGAAAACGGCCCGGTTTTCTTCCTCGGAGAGTGCGTTGCTGTGTAAGCGGTGCGCCGCGCTGAAACCGAAGGTCTTGGTTAAGGAGGCCATATTCTTTCCTTCTCCACCAATCACATCAGACCACAGGCTGGGTTCTTCAGACAGCCGGACCAGAGTGAGGCGGTAGTCTGCGTGGTGCTGGGTGCAAAGCGTGTCTTCAATGCGGTCGCGCATATACGACGCAAGGTTTTCGGTCGTTGGGATGCGGTCGTGAAAGGCTGAGTGGTCAAGGTTGATGAACTTGTGGTCAAACTCGGCGCTGACCTGTTTGAGAATACGGTCAAGTTCAGTGATATTGATGACCATGCCGGTGTGGGGGGCCACCCGGCCGGCCAGGGTGACGTGGAGTACATAGTTATGGCCGTGACCGTAGGGGCTGACACATTTCCCAAAGGTCTGGTGGTTGTGCTCCGGTGTGAAGTCCGGGTTCCAGTACCGGTGTGAGGCCTCAAATTCGACTAGGCGGGTCAAGTAGTGCATATGTTCCTCAACTGTGAATCCGAACTGGACCTACAATGCAGAAATCCAGATAGCCGGTCAATAGGTCAGTTTTGTCTGGAGTGAAAGAGGCGGAAGAGAATAAAGTTGACATAATTTTGCGGAGCGGACGAATTATGTTGGAAAAGACAGCGTTGATCCAGTTCTCTTATCGAAAGAACAGATTCTCCAAGGCTTGGCAGAAAGGGCCGCCTGCTCAGACATGTCCGTGCTCCTTGTCCGACTCGGGATCGCTTAGGTGTCGGTGTCGACCAGGGCTTTAAGGACCCGTATCACTTTGGCGATTTCCTCGGGTGTCACGTCGTCAGGCAGCTCAAGCACGGCGCGTCGAGCTGTGCCGAGCGGGATTTCCTGACGGCACTGAGGCCGGTGAGGCGGCTCGTTTGGAATAGGGGAGGGGACCGTGGGGATAGGCTGCACCGAGGGAGACGGATCGGGTATTGGAGGCGGTGCTGGAGGAGCGGGGAAGGGCAGAGCCGGTGAAGACAGCGGGCGCGTTTGCGGTCCTAGACCGGCAAATCGGTAAGATTCTAAAAACGCTTTTGAGACAGTTTCGGCGTTCTTTTTGGTGAAACGATATTTGATAATCAACTGGTTCGTCAGGTTGATATCCGAAGGCGTACCGCTGTTTTCGTATTGGCCGAGCAAGCCTTGAAAGATGGTCGGCCGGCCTATGGCTTCTCGCAGGGCATGATAGCGATCGTTTTCGTCTGCGGCGTGCTCAATACGCAAAAACAGGTCGCTCACCCGAAGGTCCTTACCGATTGGCTCAAGCAAGCCAAATTGACGTAGACTGCTCAGTTTCCTGTTAAAAGGCCCCGATTGTGCCGCCAAACTCAGGTGTTCGGCTATAGACTCCCGGCTAATCGGGACTTGATGCTCTGCTCGAAAGATTTTGCGGATATCCTCCAAGCACTCCTGGATGGTGTAGGCCGGGGCATTCGGACTTTTTGGGCGGACTCCCCGCCGTGCTGTGGTACTCGCTTCCATGCTTGTTTCCTGTCTTTTGTTGCTGTGTTTTATCCACAGTATTTCTTAACTCTGTGGAAAAGGCCATTATTTATTACTTGGGCTATAAAATCCAAGCTATTATTACTGATCGCCAAATTTCTTTCCTGTTTTCTATTTTGTCTTCGTGACTAAAATAGATCTGAAGCGAGGTTAATATTCTTCTAACATATTGAATTTACTAAGAAAAATCTTTTCTTCTGTTTTTCTTTTTATTTAGTTATTTTTTACTTTATTATTTCTTTAGCAATAATTTTTATTCTAATTTTATTTCTTTTTATTTTTCAGAAAATTATTACTTGCTTATTATATGTATTTGGCTTCTGGAAGCTGGAAGGTTGTGTCCGGTTGAAGGAGTAATATGGGTGGATCGTCTTTTTCTTGACCCTTTCTGGATAAACCCATACAGTCACAGTCCTCACTCAAAGGGTCAAAACCATGGAAAAAATCACGGTTATTGTTACAGATGGGGTCAAGTGGCCTGTATCTCGTTTGTCTACCGGTTAGGGCAGCGCATATCTTCATGCGCACCTTGACCCTCCGCTACGCTGAGATCGCGCGGCAACATATCCAAATTCGCCTTTGCCACAGTGCCGATCGAGAAAGCTGATAGCGGGGCCAGAGATGCAACTAGAGGGATGTGTTGCGCTGGTGACCGGGGCGGCCCGGCGGTTGGGACGGGCCATTGCCCTGACGCTGGCCGAGGCTGGGGCGGATGTCATCTTGCATGTCCATACCTCTTCTGCGCGGGAGTTGGCGGCTGCTATCCGCCTGCGTGGACGTCGGACACATATCCTCAAGGCGGACTTGCGCCGGGTGGCAGATGTCCAACGGTTGGGCGATCAGGCCCTGGAGTTCGACGGCCGGGTCGATGTGCTAGTGAATAATGCTGCCCTCTTTTACCCGACCCCCATTGCCCGGCTCAGCACTGCGGACTGGAACGCTTTTCTACACACAAATTTGACCGCGGCGTTCTGTTTAGGAATCCAGTTGGGTCGGGTCATGTGTCGTCAGGGGGCGGGAAAAATTATTCAGCTCGGCGACTGGAGCGGGCTGCGGCCGTCCCAGGACTATTTAGCCTATTGTGTGTCCAAAGGCGGTATCCAGACCCTGAGTCTAGCCTTGGCCAAAGCCCTGGCACCCCAGGTCCAAGTCAATACGATTGCGCCCGGCCCGGTCTTACCGCCCGCCATATACACGACTGCCGAGTTGGAACGCCTCCGCCGCAACACGCCCCTGGGCCGGCTTGGCAGCCCGCACGATGTAGCCCGTACAGTACGCTTTCTGATCGAGCAGGGAGATTTTATATCGGGCGCGACTTATGTGCTTGACGGGGGCTGGTTAGCGTCTGGGCTGGAAGGTCAATGACGATCCTCATAAGCAGGAAGAGATCGTTGACCTTTACGGCAGAGACACCATCTCATAAGGGTGCTGACATGGGGCACCCGGGGCAAACAGATAGTGGTAAGACTGGACTTCGGTCTGATAGGCTAGGAGGGTGGACGAACATGTGCCATAGCCGTCCAGGTGCAGGCACAGGCTGTTACGGGTATCGGGCTCGGAGGGCGCTCCCTCCAGTTCGGGAGGACGGGTACCGTGGTCGGCCATAAGGTGGCGTAGTTGGGGACCCAGAGCGGCAAAGGCAGGCTGCTCTGTCGTCTGGCTGAGCTGTTGGAAATGGGGGAGCAGACGCGCAATGCGGGGACAACTGGGGTCGTTAAAATCACGGTTGGTAAACAGGTAGAGACCGGGCTTGAGGGTGTGCAGGGCGAGGGCAATAGGTGCCGTGTTGATGGCGTAGGCTCGCTGTGTATCAGCGATCACCAGGGTGAAAGGATTATATTCGTGCGGAAAGTGACGAATGATCTGTTCGGCAGCTTGGGTGGCCGATGGATAGCGCAGGGCGTCGAGGCAGAGTTGACCGCGTGAGCGGCGACTTGGGTCTGGGGGGAGGGGGGACTGGCGGTTAAGAATACCGGCCATGACGCCGGCGGCATTCACGCCTAGCCATGTGCCGCCGGCGATCCGATCACGCCCGCCCCATATCCAGGGATTGATCGCCAGTTGAAGAGGGGGATCTGAGGGGCGGGCGAGCAATTCATCACGGTTGGCCGCGACCACAATGGGAGAGTCGGCAAAAACGCGGAAATACAGAGCCAGGGTACACATAACGGGGACGGATTATAGAGGCGGAGCGTTGCCGGGCGCAAGCGGTACCGGTTGGGTGTGCGCGTTGTCTTTCGCCTACCCTTGTGCTAGGTTGGCCCAAATCACTCGCCTTGGGGAGGAAGGATGTTCGAATCTATTGAAGATGTGATCAGTAAATTTGCCGACGAGCAGTATATCTGTGATCGGCGTATTGCAACGATCGTCTACTTGGCGAGTCATCTGCGAAAACCGATTCTGGTGGAAGGGCCAGCCGGAGTTGGCAAGACCGAGTTAGCCAAAGTCGTGGCGGCGTCTCTGCGGTGCCAATTGATCCGTCTGCAGTGCTATGAGGGGCTCGATGAGGCTAAGGCGCTGTATGAGTGGGAGTATGCCAAGCAGCTGCTGTATACGCAGATTCTTAAGGACAAAATCAGCGAAACCCTTGAAGGGACGGCGACCCTCAAAGACGCGGTTGAGCGGATTGCAGACCAGGATACAGTGTTCTTTTCTGACCGCTTCATTCTGCCGCGGCCTCTCCTGCAAGCCATATCGGCCAACGAGCGGTTAGTCCTGCTGATTGATGAGATCGACAAATCAGACAGTGAGTTTGAAGCCTTTTTACTCGAGGTGCTGAGCGATTTTCAGGTCAGTGTGCCGGAACTGGGCACGCTTCAGGCCAAGCATATCCCGCTCGTCGTGCTGACCAGTAATAACGCGCGGGAGATGTCTGACGCGCTCAAGCGGCGCTGCCTCCACCTGTATATCGATTTTCCAGATCACAAACAGGAACTCGATATTGTCAAACTCAAGGTCCCGGGAGTGTCCGAGAAACTGGCTGGGGAGGTGGTCGAGATCATCCAGAATATTCGCAAACTGGACCTGAAAAAGGTCCCCAGCATCAGCGAAACCCTGGACTGGGCCAAGGCCCTGACCCTGCTCAATGTGCATAAGCTTGAGGAAGGGGTGGTCAACGAGACTCTGAACGCCATCCTGAAATATGAGGGAGATGTGCGTAAAGCCGAGGCGGAGTTAAAGGACTACCTGCAAAAGAAGAAAGCCCAAACCGTTGAAGAGGGCGAGCACGAAGACCTCTTACACTAAACAGGGGAGAGGGCGGCCGCTTGCACTACGATGAGCAAAGTGGGCCAATGGTATCTTCTGCATAAAGCGCCTGTCATCGCTCACTTTGGGAGAGGACTCATGGACGATAAAATCATCGAATTTGGCAATCTCTTGCGTCAGAACGGCCTCAAGGTGTCGGCCGCTGAAAATATGGACACGTTCGCCGCGCTCGGTCTGATCGGTCTTGGTGAGCGCGCAGTGGTCAAGGATACGCTGCGTTCAACTCTGGTCAAGCGAGCGGTTGATATACAGACCTATGACGAACTGTTTGACATGTTTTTCAGCGGTTTGGGGGAAATCATCAAAGAGGCTGGTACAGCGACCATGCAGGCCATGGAGATGTCTGAAGAAGAGTTCCAGCAGTTTCTCGATCAACTCAAGGAAGCGCTTGAAATCATGGGGTCTGATCTGTCCGAACTAGCCCAGGCGCTGCTCGAGAACAACACCGGCCAGTTGGAACGCCTGCTGCGCGAAGCGGCCGAGCAGGCCAACCTGCAAGATATCCAGCGCTCGTTTCAAGAGGGACAGTTTGCCAATGCGGTCGCCCAACAACTCGGCTTCGGCCAGTTGACCCAAGAGTTGGCGGATATGAAAGACGCCCTGCAGCAGGCGGGCCTGTCGACCGAACAGATTGAACAGATGATGACCTATCTGGACCGCCGTCTGCAGGACTTGGCCCATATGATTCGCAGCTATGTGCGGGCTGAACTGGAAAAGCGGGACTCTCAGGTTCGTGACCAGCAAAAGATGCGCAGCTTGGCCGATAAGAGCTTCTACTATCTGACTGAAGACGAGATTCGGAAAATGAAAGAGGCGGTGGCCAAGCTGGCCCAGCGCTTCAAGCAGGTTATTGCCATCCGCCGCAAACACGCTAAAAAGGGCCGCTTTGATCTCCAGCAGACGTTACGCAAAAACCTCCAGTATGGGGGCGTGCCGTTTAAGATCGTGCTTGACAAAAAGAAAAAAGAAAAGCCCCAGGTCGTCATCTTGTGCGACGTGTCAGACTCGGTGCGCAACGTCTCGCGCTTCATGCTCCAGTTTGTCTATTCTATTCAGGATTTGTACTCGCGGGTGCGGAGCTATATTTTTGTCGCTGACCTCGGCGAGGTCACCCGACTGTTTGAGGACAACGATATCCATTCGGCCATCGACTTATCGCTACGGGGAAATATTATTAACATCTACGCCCACTCGGACTTTGGCCGGGCGTTTCGAACGTTTCACCGTGACCATTTTTCGATCATCAACAAACGCACCACGGTCATCGTCTTGGGGGATGCCCGCAATAACTACAATCTGCCCCACGAGTGGGTGCTCAGAGAGCTCCAACAGCGCGCCAAGCAGGTGATCTGGCTCAACCCGGAGAGCAAGCTCACCTGGGGATTTGGGGACAGTGAAATGGATCGCTACGCGCCATACTGCAGCATGGTTGAAGAGTGCCGCAACCTGAACCAACTGTACCGTGTTATTGATCGTCTGGTCACCGCCTGAATGCCGAATTGACGCTGCGGGGCGAAGTGTACGCTGCTCTCCTCCTGATGAGAGGAGGTCATCATCGTTCAGTACGGGACCAAGGCTGCGTGAGGGCAGAGCAAGGGGGAAACATGGCCCGAGAGAATTTTGTTGAGATGCGTGTCGGGGGGTTGACTCTTGACCCAATGACCAAAACCCCGATCGTCATCCTCAAGGATGTGGACAATAAACTCAATCTGCCGATTTGGATCGGTCTTATGGAAGCCACAGCCATGGCCACCGAACTGGAGAGCATTCAGATGGCGCGGCCCATGACCCACGATTTGCTGCGTACGCTGATTGATGAGCTGGGCGGCCAAGTTGAATTGATTGAGGTCACCGAACTCAAGGACAACACCTATTACGCCTCGATTTGCCTGCGGGCCGGGGATAAAACGCTGAGCATTGATGCTCGCCCCAGCGATGCGATTTCCTTAGCCCTACGGACCAAAAGTCCGATCTTTGTAGCCAAGCAGGTGCTTGAGGCGTCCAGCGTGTTGCAACAGATCGAAGAGGGGCAAAAAGACGACACTAACCTGTCGAATGTCTCGCGCGACAAGTGGGCCGAGATTCTTGAAAAAATGTCTCCCGACGATTTCAAATACAAGATGTAGAGCGGTATGCGCCCCGAACGAAAAGCGGCCTTAACTCGTTACCCCTTTGAGCATCTGTCTGAATGGGCGCGTCAGATTTCGAGTTGGAGTCAGCCACGGCAGGGATTGCTGACCACCGTGGCTGGCGTTGGACTAGTCGTGCTAGTGGTGTGGGGCGGTGTCAGCCTCTTTTGGCACTACCAGACCGCGAGCGGATTAGAAGCCCTGCGAGCGGGCTTAGCGGCAAGTGCAGAAGAAACCCTGATACCGGACGCTCTGGACGGGTCAATTCGGCATTTTGAAACCGCGGCTGCCCGTTTAGGCGGGCAGCCGCGTCAGTTGGCCTTGTGGCACCTCGGCCACGCCTATCAGCAGCAGCGGGAGTTTGGGAAAGCGGCTCGGGCCTACCAAGCCGTTGCAGCAGACGCCAAGCACGGTGACCATTACTTGGTGCAACTGGCTTTGCTCAAGCTGGGCGAGGTCGCAGAACAGGCCGGGGAAATCGCGCTCGCCAAGAGCCGTTATATGCAAGCTGCCGAGATAGACGGTCCGACGCAGTCACAGGCCTTTTTATCATCGGCCAGGATTTTTGAAAAAACCAATGATCGCACGCAGGCCCAATCGTACTATCAAAAGTTTGCAGAGATGGCCGACAATTCGCTCCTGAAGGAGTTGGTTGAGCGGAAGCTTGATTAAGGGGGAAGCAATATAATCTTTTATGTCTGATAAGATATATTATGTCAATAATAGATTATACCGACGCAAAGGCGAACAATAATTTCTTCCTGATGATGAGGGTCATCATCGTTCACCTTCGGGCGCGTTCTCCCACACTGTCGCAACACACCGCTTACTGTTGTAAGGATGGTTGGTCTGGGTCCTCAGCGAGACTCCTAACTGATTAGGCAGTGAACATTGATGGTCGGAATTAACCAGCTTCGCCGTCTGTCTTTGAGAAAAAACGATATTTTATGACTATAGTCATAAAATAATTTTTCAAAAATTAAAACCATGCGAACAAACACTTATTCAGCTAAAAAATAACTCTAAATGTACAGAACAGAGATTTTTATATGATTTGACAGAGTAATTTTGACTATAGTCATATATTTTTTATAGGCATAATCTTTTGCCAGTAGCCCTTCACAGCCTTCCGTCTCCTCTCTTATAAACCCGTCTATACTGGGCAGGGCATGATGTTTGACTCAAACGCAAGATTGCGTTACTCGTCGGCCTCGGGGTTCAGGAAGGAAGGAAGAATGATGAAGGCGATTTTTATGTTGATGATGGTGTTGGCCTTGGCTAGTCCGGCCTTCGGACAGACTGCCACCACAACGGCAACATCTACCCCGCCCTATGCTACAACCCGGACAGAAGCGTTGCTACATCTAGGGGGAGCGTTGGCCCGCTCTATCCTGCCTATGGAACCGCCCGCGGCGATACGCTCAGAGCATGCGGCGATACCAATAACGGCTTTGGCTTGCTCTTCAACTGGAATCTGCTTGGGGATGGAACACACCGCATGGGGCTAGTTGTGAACGATACACTCGTCACGGCAAACGATTTCCGGGTGTCGACATTGGGGCAGGAGTTTGTCCGAGGTGTTGAATCGTTCTGTGAGACTATCCCACACCCCATTTTTCCTAATCGGTCTGTTTCAGTCACTTGGGAAGAGAGTAAACAGGGCTATGTCCTGATAAACCCGAGGTGGTGCAACTAACCCCAACGGATAGCCCCGGCTCTGCCCAGCACGGCCGGGTTCAGCAAGAAGGAACGGGAATGAAGAAAACCCTCTTACCCCTAGCCCTGGCGTTGGTGGTGGCAGGATGCGCGGTTCAGAAACCACCGCTCACATACGAAATCAGCCCGGAGCTTGCAGATTTACGGTAGAAGCAAGAGGTTCCTCACGAGCAGGAAGTCGAGTCGGTGTATGAACTCATCGAAGGCGAAGCGGGCGCAAGAGGAGGCAAACGCTAGGTGGGCGAAGGAAGCGAAAGAAGCGCAGGCCGAGTGGGATGCCAAGTGGGGGGAAAAGACGAAGCCGACACGGAAAAAAGCCCCGGCAAGAAAGAGCAAGACCACGGCCAAGACCAACGTCTGCAACGAGATATACCGGATATGGAAGCAGGCCGAGGGTCTGTATCAGCACCTGGAACGTTCAGGTAGTCCGGTTCTGTCGGCAGAGCCTGCCCACACTTGGGGGGACAGATGTCGAAGGCGATATCAAAGTGTCCGCGACACTATAATACTTTTGATCACAATTCCTCCCTTCTCCAACGCTGAAAATTCCGATTCGTATCTCATCCATCGCATCGTCATTGCATTTCATTTTTAGGTCCTTTGGAGACAAAATATCAGGACATAACGAGACAATACCTAACCAGAAAAGCGTTTTTTGGAAAACCATTTATTGACTATAGTCAATAAATGGTTTTATGAAGGAGAGGCTGGAAGCCTCTTCTGAAAACAGTCCTGGAAAAATCAGTTCTGGACCATTTCAACTGTGAGCGAGACCAATTGACCAGCCTCGACTGTCACATCCTGCGTCATTTCACCTAGCGTTTCATGCCAGAATCTCAGGATATACGAACCGGCCGGCACCTCTGCCAGCTCAAACATCCCACTAGCGTCAGTGACAGCATAGTACGGATGGTCGGTCACAACCAGCCAACCCTTCATCCAACTATGCGCATCGCACTCAACCCGAACCGTTTCGGCTTTGTCGAATTTCTGCGTCATCTTCCTGCGGAACTTGGGCTGGGCTTTGTTGATTGGGGGGTTGGCTTCGCTGTAGGTGTGGATATTGTGCAAAATCCCGTCGTTGTTCAAGATATTCAACTCAGCCCCGGCTGGCGAGAGGATGACACGCGGGCGGTACACACATTCCTTCTGGTCAAGAGTGCCCCCCTCGGCAGCCTGGGCCTTGCCCTTTTCAATGTTGACAATGGACACGACGACATTCTTCAGCCCGTTCCCATCGCCGACAACAAGCGCCTCGTCAAACTTCTCGGTTTTGCCGCACACCTCTACATCTTTGGTCGTCTCAATCTTGACCATAGCCGGGGCCTCACCGACAAACTTTACGGTTCCGACAATCTTTCCCCCGTTACTCACAACTCCGTCCTCATAGCCCCAAGCACTTGAAAGGGCCAGAACAGGAATACCCAGGACAACCAGAACCAGGTGTCTACAACTGCACATATCTCCTCCTTCTCCAGTGTTGCGTTCTCATCCTCGATCCGTCCGCTGGACGGCGGGAGCCACATACTGCTTATCAGTCTGGACCGATTCCCCAGACGGCACAGTCGTTTCTGGAGCAGGTCCTGTGCTCTCAGCCGGTTCCTCAGCGGGCGCGGCCGAGTCAGGATCTGCCAGTTTCGCTACCTGAGGCAGGCCCAGAGTCCAAATATAGTCCCGCATGGCTTCCATCTGTTTGGGCTCATCGGCATCCAGAATATCATCCGGGCCGCCTGGATAAAAGCTGGGCATACGCGTTCCCGGCATCAGTGTTTGAGGATCTGCAATCCATTTGACGACCCACTCTGGATTCAGACGATCTTTAGCCAGTTCCAAATCGGGTGCCCAGCCTTCAGGAGGCCCCTCTGGTTTTTTGTCGCCCTGCTGATGGCACGAGAAGCAGGCGAAGTAGTCATCGGACATGAGGATCTCGCCGGCCTGGACCATGTGGGGTGGCAGTTCAGCCGGATTAAGATAGGTGTACGGATTTTCGAGCTTGGCTTGGGCGATAAAGTAATCAACCACGGTCCGGGCATCGGTATCGCTGAAGTGGAAGCTTGGCATACGAACCTCAAGCCAGGGTCGGATCGGGGTCGGTCCTTTCAGGAATTCGTACAACCATTCGGGTTGAACCTTCTCGCCTTGTCCCTTCAGGATGGGCGGGGCAAGCGTCGGACTCTCTTGGTACAGCACTCGAATGTCTCCCCCCTTGTCCTCTATTACATGGCAGCCGGTGCAGTTGTAGTAGTGGACCATGCGCTGACCCTCAACCAACGCGGGAGTCCATTTGCTGAGGGCATGGTAGGCTTCGCTGAATTCTCCTTCGGTCCGACTAGTCAGAAAGACCCGAAGCAGACGGATGTCTTCATCCGGTAGATTGAACCACGGCATGAGCTGCTCAATCCGCTCGGTTGCATAGCCACGCGGCTCTTTGATCTTGTAATAGGTCCAGCCGTCCCAGGTATGCGGGATGTCGGTCCGGTTCCCAAAGTATAGCTCTTCAAGCGTCTTGGAGCCAAACGCGGACAGCTCTACGCCAATCCGGCCCTCTCTTTCCATACCCGGAATCTCATGACAGCCGTGACAGCCGTGCTGGCGGACTAATCCCTGGCCGTGGTTGATCAACTCGGCATCGTCCAAGTCGGGCCGGGAGGCAAAGGCGGCCGGTTTTTCTCCCAGCGTCATCAGGTACGAGACGATTGCTTTAGCCTCATCATCGGTCAGACGCAGACTTGGCATGGCCGTATGCGACGAGTAGTCGCGGGGGTTCTTAATCCAGTAATACAACCAGCGCGAGCTGGTCTTTTCAGCAATCCGTGCCAGCAGCGGCGCATATGTCTTGGCCGAGCCGACCAGGGTCGCAGTTTGCCCCTCTTCCAACATGTGACAGCCCCGGCAGCCGACCGAATTGGCCAGCGCTCTGCCTCTTTCGACCAGGGCGGTGTCGGTCGGATCAATGCCCTCTGGCGCGGGCCGCGCATCCAGCCAAGCCTGACCCTCTTCTTGACTCGCATTGAGGAGATAGGCGGCAATGGCTTTGCCCTGCTCCTGGGTAAAAAAGAACTGCGGCATACGGGTCTGGGGACGGAATTGGTGCGGGTTGGTCACCCACTCAACGAGCCAGGACGGATCGGCTTTTGCCGCAACCCGTCTCAGGTAGGGGCCAATCTTCCGGGCGTCACCATAACCTTCAACCAAGTGACAGCCGGTGCAACCGACTTGCATGAACAGTTTTTCACCCCGGGCGATATTGTCGGCAAATTCAATATCCTGTACATCGGCGTGACATTTAATGCAGTTGGCCTCTACCTTCTCGCCCTCAAGCAACGGGTGTTCCCAGAATTGGACATTGCCGTGGGCCTGGGCGATGCTGTTGGTTGCCACTCCTTGCCCCTCATGACACGGCGTGCATCCGACATGACTGCCCAGCAAGGTCCGACGGTGGGGGTGGGTTTTATACGGATTGGGCTGATCCTCAAAGCCGCTGCGGTTAATCCCAATGTGACACGAAGTACAGCGGTCAACACGCTGCAAAGGGGTATCAAAATTGCTCCGATCAAACTCGGGCAAGACAATCTGATTAATAGCCGGGAAATAGGGAATGATGAAACCATCAGAGGCAAACAGGACAGTATCATCCAGTCGCTGCTTTAAGCGCTCACGGTCAGAAGTCAGCCGCCTGAGTGTATCGTCCCACTCCCGCACACTCAGGTTTATTTCATCAATTTCGTTCTGGAGTTGGTCGCGGTGTGCGGTTTTGGCTTTGAAGTCTGTATCCAAGACCTCAGCTTCGGCTAGCAGCGCATTAAGGTGCTCCTTGGGTTCGCGGATCGAATGGTCTGTAATAATGGCATGATCATACTCATACCAGGCCACCTCAATCTCGCTGCGGACTAAGCGCAGGGCGTTTTCGGCCTCGCTAGCTGCTACTTCGGCAACCGCCAACTCAGCCTGCAACTGGGCTAGGCGCTCGGCACCCTCGCCGCCGCTGATCTGATCTTGGGCTTCGGCAAATTTAGTCAGCGCCTCTTGATAGGCCGGATCATTGGCCAGCCGTTCCTCCTCGCGCTGAAGGTCTGCAGTGAGCGTATCGTACGAAATACGGGCGAACTCAGCTTGATATCTTTTCCACGGACGACGCGATACGGAGTCATCCCAGACCGACCAGACCGTCCCCATCAGTAACAGTCCAATACAGAAGAGGAACAGTCCGCTATACGATTTTTTCTCGTCGTCGAGCTCTCTGCGTGCCATACATCCAACTCAGGAGCATACCCGCTGTTCAAGCAGACGGCCAAGGTAAAACACTACAACGCCGAACCCAAGGAGGTATAATTCCTTGCCCATGCTGTTAGCTTCGGTCAGGCCGACCATCAGCGCGTAGCCCACAACAGCCAGCGCCAAGGCCTGTAAAAATCTCGCCACACCCAACACCGACCGAGCCTCATATATTCAGCCACGGCGTCACCATAATATATTTGATGTTAAAAGTACTCCGCATCACCATCTTGACCACAATAGCAAGCATATTCAGAAACAGAAATGCAGTGAGTCCAAAACGCGCCATCCCCCAGCGTCGCATGAACTCCCGGCCCTTGATCCATACCACCCACCAGTACATCAGGATGATCCCCATAACAAAGTACAGCACAACCAGCCCGCCGCCAAAGGCGGCCGAGGTCCAGTAGTCGCGAAACCCGACCAAGTAAGGCAGATCCTGGTTCGTCATGGCTTCAACCTTATGGGAATCCCACGGCTCCCAGGGCCAAAACCAGTTCCAGCCCGGGCCGCGCAGAAAGGTCCCAATAATGACCGTTGACACCCACAGGACCTGAAAGCCAAACAGAAACGTCAGGATCTCATACTTGCGCTCTTTGAATGTATAGTAGCCGTTCCCTTTGGTGTTGATGTCGATATAGGGAATGACCATCAGGCCGACAATGATAAAGGTCGGGGCAACTACGCCGGCGTGCCAGGGGTCAAAAAACACTAGAATTTCCTGTAAGCCCAGGAAGTACCAGGGAGCTTTTGAGGGGTTGGGTGTGCGCCCCGGGTTGGCCGGCTCTTCCAGCGGAGCGTCCACTAACAAGGACCAGAAGAGCAGAAAGACCAGGACAAGGATTGTGCATAGAAACTCACTGCGTACCAGAAATGGCCAAGTGTGGACTTTGTCATCCCCGGGCTTGCCCGCTTTTTTAAGCGAGGCCTCAACCCGTCGTGGCATTGGAGCGTTTATTTCAGCCATACATCTCTCCACAGCGGTTTAGGAATCCTTGTGGACGGAGGGCTTGGCAATCAGGTACAGCCCCCACAACACCAGGACCATAAGGATTGGCACAACAAGCACATGCATAACAGACTCCTTCTACAATGGAGGACCAGAGAACCCATCCCGACGAATCCGCCAAAAATGAACTGCCAGGAACAAACTGGTGACCAAGGGGATAAAAATACAATGCAGGATGTAGAAGCGCAGCAGGGTGTGCGCCCCAATTTCTCCACCGCCAAACAGAAAAGCCCGGGCGTCGTAGACCGCGTTGACCCCTAACAACTCGCGGCCCGGCCCTTCGTGGCCCAACAGAGGTGTGGCACGGCCCATGTTCGATCCAACCGACACCGCCCAAATCGACAGCTGGTCCCAGGGCAACAGGTAACCGGTGAAGGACAGTAAAAGGGTCAGCACCAGCAGAATGACCCCGACTACCCAGTTAAACTCGCGCGGCGGTTTATAGGAGCCGGTCATAAAGACGCGGAACATATGGAGCCATACGGCAATGACCATGCCGTGCGCCGCCCAGCGGTGCATGTTGCGCATCAACATACCGAACGGCATATCAAACTCGAGATATTTGATATCCGCGTAGGCGTATTCGGCGACCGGCCGGTAGTAAAACATAAGATATATCCCGGTTATAGTCGTCACTAGAAACATGAGGAAGGTAATACCGCCCATACACCAAGTGAAGCGTAAACGGGTCGAATGCTTACGGACTTTAGACGGATGGAGATGAAGCCACACATTACCCGACACCATCAGGATCCGGTTCCGCGGCGTGTCCTCGTAGCCGTGACGAAAGATGGACTGCCACGCCTGCGATTCCATCACCTGGCGTTTGAGTTCGTCCCACTGACTCATAAAGTCTCTTCCTCTGTATTGGTTAGATCCTGAGAATACTGTCCGGATGTTGCTTGTTGGGATCAACCCCGGGCTGCATGGTGAACACCTTGCTCATATCCACCTCTAACTGCCCTTCCTCATCCAGCGAGAGCTGGAAGCGATCCATGGGACGGGGCGCAGGCCCTTCGAAATTATAGCCAGTCTTGTAATAGCCACTCCCATGGCAGGGGCACTTGTACTTGTTCTCAGATCCCGACCAGCGTGGAGTGCAGCCGAGATGGGTGCATTTGGCAAAGATCGCGTACAGTCCTACGGGTTCACGGACGATCCACACCCGAAATTCTTGGGTATATTTTTCGCTCACTTCGCCTACTGGATAGTCACCCGGAAAACCAGCTTTGAATTTTGAAGGGGGCAGGAAGAGCACGCGGGGAAAAGCCGACCGTACAAAGGCCAGCAGACTCACCAGAGACACCAGACCAAAGCCGCCCCAACTGAGCCGACCAAAAAAGTCACGCCGCGACCAGAGACCAGGACGCTCAGACCGCTCAGAGACCCGTTTTTTGCGTTCGGCAACCTGTTCAATGCGTCGCCGGGCTTCGATTTCCTGTTGTTCTTCTTGTGAGATGGGTTTTCTGGCCATATCACACATTTCCTCCTGAGTGATGTCTATTTGCGATGAAACAGCAGCGTATAGAGCCCTCCGCCGACCGCCATCACCGCCGCAAACAGGAGCATGACTGCCCCAACTGGAGGAAAGAGGAGGAGCAGAAGGATGCCAATCAGGACAAAGGGAATACTCAGAGCTAAAGGGTTAAAGGCCAACTCCTGTTTGCTTACCTCCCGCTCGGCCGGCTCTTCAACTAGGGCCGTCTCTGTCTGGATCAGGCTGACCGCATATTCACGCAGTTCTTCTCGCCTCTGTGTTCCAGCTTCATTGATGAGGCTGGAGAGTTCTTTGGTCAGGCGCTCAATCTTGTCTTCAAGGTCCTGGCCAGACTCTTCTTTTTCCGCTCCGGGTACCACAATTCCGCCATGTCTGGCCGACTAAGTATCTGCCCCTTCTCGACCCGTCAAGCCCCCTGAGTCAGCGGACAAAAGTCGGGATTAGACAGCGTTATACGACAAATTTGCTCCTCTAATCTCGCCTGGGTCCACCGCCCCTAGCGTCGCTTCAGGTCGGCGGACCGATCCGCTCTATTCCAACCATATAGGGCCGTAAGACAGCCGGAATCTCGACACTACCGTCCGCCTGTTGGTAATTCTCCAGCACAGCAATAAGTACGCGTGGCAGGGCCAAACCGGAACCGTTTAAAGTATGCAGGAATTCTGGTTTGGCTCCGCGGGTTGGACGATAGCGAATCTTGGCCCGACGGGCCTGAAAATCCCGGAAGTTCGAGCACGAACTGACCTCCAGCCACTCGTAGCAGCCCGGGGCCCACATTTCCACATCGTACTTCATGGCGGCCACAAAGCTCAGGTCACCGGTACACACCTGAACTACCCGGTGGGGGATGCCGAGCCCGCGGCAGACATCCTCGGCATTATCAAGTAGGCTGGTAAGTTCGGCGTCCGAGGTCTCGGGTCGGACAAACTTGACCATTTCGACCTTATCAAACTGATGACCCCGTTTGATCCCGCGCACATCGCGGCCGGCCGACATTTTTTCTCGCCGAAAACACGGAGTGTAGGCCACATGGCAGATGGGCAACTGCTCGGCCTCAAGCAACTCGTCACGGTACAGATTAGTCACCGGCACCTCGGCCGTGGGGATAAACCAGAAGTCTTCTTCAAGATCCCGATACAGGTTGTCGCCGAATCTGGGCAGATTGCCGGTCCCGACCAGACACTGCTCCTTGACCATGACCGGTGGATACACCTCGGTATAACCGTGTTCAGTGATGTGCAGGTCTAGCATCCAACTGATCAGAGCGCGCTGGAGACGGGCACCAAGCCCCTTGAGGACATGGAAACGGGTCCCGGAAATTTTGACCCCGCGCACAAAATCGATAATCCCCAGCTGCTCGGCCAACTCCCAGTGCGGCTTGGGCGGAAAAGCAAACTCACGTTGTTCGCCAACCAGCCGCGTGATGCGGTTGTCGTGCTCGTCTCTGCCGACCGGAACATCTGGATGCGGCAAGTTCGGGATCAACAGCAAACGCTGCTGAAACTCGTTCTCAAGGCTGTTGAGCTCTTTTTCGAGCTGACCGATTCGGTCGCCGACCACCCGCATTTCGTCAATAGCCTGTTGGTGCCCCTGGGGGTCAATGAGGTAGCGGAGCTCTTTTGAACGGCTGGTGCGATGGGCGCGCAGCGACTCGGTTTCCTGGATGACCGTACGCCGGCGGCGGTCACACTCCAACAGGGCATCAATATCTTCGGCCGGGAAATCAACTTTGCTGAGTTCCTGTTTGACAAACTCGGGCTGCTCACGGACGATTTTTATATCCAGCACGGGAACCTCTAGAGAGCGGCTGGCAACTCAAAAGCGTCTTGAATATGGCTGATGCGAAGCGGCCGCTTCGCATCATTGTGCCACTGAATGCCAATAACATCAAAACGAGCCGCCCGGTCGTGCAACTGGTAACGACTGAGATAGGCCAGGGCAGTTTTGGCAATGTGGCACTGCTTGCGCAGCGTCACTGTTGCCAGCGGGTCACCGAACTCAGGTCCGCTCAGGCTACGGACCTCAACAAAGACCACCGTGTGCTGATGCAGAGCCACCAAGTCAATCTCACCCAGCCGAGAGCGGTAGTTTTTGGCCATAATGATATAGCCTTTTGCCCGTAAGAATCGCTCGGCCTCCGCCTCCCCAGACTGGCCTAAGTGCCCTCGATCGTCCGCCATAGTCAAAGAGTAACCGAGAGCCCCTAGTCGGATCAATGCCTTTCTTTTAGGATGTTCAGACCATGCGGGTGAACCGACAAGAAGTCCAGCGGGTAGCCCTTTTGGCCCGCCTGGAACTCAGCGATGCAGAGACGGACGAACTAGTAGCCCACTTCGACACAATCTTGGCCTACATGGACAAGCTGAGTGAGCTTGATACGGACAGGGTTGAGCCTTTGGCCCATGCGGTTGATGTGAAGACAGGTGATCCTGACCGTTCTACCGGAAAGAGAGGATTCCCCACCTTAGCAGGCCGCCTGCGCGACGACCAAGTCGCCACCCGAGCCGATGCCAACGCAATGCTCCAAAACGCGCCACAACGACAGGCCGACTTTTTGAAAGTACCCAAGATCATTGAATAATGGCCATGAACCTCTCTCGCCTGACCATACATCAAGCACGCGCGCTATTGCACTCGCGTGAACTCAGCGCACAAGAACTCACCCGAGCCATTCTTGAACGGATTCGGGCTACCGACGGGACGCTCCACTCGTATATCACGGTTGACGAAATGCAGGCCCTAGCCCAGGCTGAGGCGGCAGACCGTAGCTTGGCCGGCCCGCAGCCCCCTCCCCCGCTGTGCGGCATTCCGATTGCGATCAAAGATAGTATTCTGACCAAAGGCTTGCGGTCGACAGCCGGCTCAAAAATCCTTGAGCACTTCATACCGCCCTACGACGCCAGCGTGACCCGCCAACTCAAAGACGCCGGCGCTGTCATTATTGGGAAAGTCAACTGCGATGAGTTTGGTATGGGGTCGTCAAACGAAAACTCGGCCTACGGGCCGACCAGGAATCCGTGGGATGTCTCCAGAGTACCGGGCGGTTCGTCGGGCGGGTCCGCGGCCTGTGTTGCGGCCGACCAGGCCTTGGCAGCACTGGGCACCGACACCGGTGGCTCAATCCGTCTGCCGGCCTCGTTTTGCGGCGTGGTCGGCTTAAAGCCAAGCTATGGCCGGGTAAGTCGCTTTGGGGTCGTTGCCTATGCGTCATCGCTCGATCAGGTTGGACCGCTGACAAAGGATATGCGGGATTGCGCCACGCTGCTCCAAGTCATTGCCGGCCATGACCCCCGAGAGTCAACCTCGGTTGACCTGCCGGTGCCGGATTATCAGGCTGCGCTGGAGCGCGGCGTACAGGGCCTCAGAGTCGGTATTCCCAAAGAGTATTTTGTGGAAGGTGTCCAGCCCGAGGTCGAACGCGCGGTACGCCACGCGATTGAGGAATTGGAGGCGCTTGGAGCCGAGCCAGTTTCGATATCACTGCCGCATACCGACTACGCTGTCGCCGCCTACTACATTATTGCCACGGCCGAGGCCAGCTCGAATCTGGCCCGCTACGACGGGGTGAAGTACGGCTATCGGGCAGAGCAGGCTACGGACCTGACCGAGATGTACCACCGGACCAGAGCCCAGGGATTTGGCCCGGAGGTCAAGCGGCGGATTATGCTCGGCACCTACGCCTTGTCAGCCGGCTATTATGATGCATACTACTTGAAGGCACAAAAAGTGCGCCAATTGATTCGGCAGGATTTTCTGGACGCGTTTGAGCGTTGCGATATTATTGCCACGCCGACCGCGCCGACAACAGCGTTTCAGATCGGGGAGAAAGTGACCGATCCCTTGACCATGTATTTATCGGATGCTTTTACGATTGCAGTCAACTTGGCCGGGCTGCCGGGGCTGTCGGTCCTGTGTGGATTTGACGCAAAGGGTCTGCCGATCAGCCTGCAACTGATTGGACAAGCGTTTGGCGAAGAGACACTGCTACGGGCGGGCTATGCCTATGAGCAGGCTACCGCTTGGTACACGACAAAACCGCCCATCACATGAACGATGATGACCAGTTCGCCAGGGAGAGAACAGCGTATGGAACACGAACCCGTCATTGGCCTTGAAGTCCACGCCCAACTGTTGACCGAGTCCAAGATATTTTGTGCTTGCTCAACCCGGTTTGGAGCCAAGCCCAACCATAACACCTGCCCGGTCTGTATGGGGCTGCCCGGGGTGCTGCCGGTCCTCAACAAACGGGTCGTCGACTATGCCCTCAAGACCGCCCTGGCCACCCACTGTCGGATTGCGCCCCACAGCCGTTGGGCGCGCAAGAACTATTTTTACCCGGACCTGCCCAAGGGCTATCAGATCAGCATGTACGATCTGCCAATCGCCGAGCACGGCTATCTTGACGTGCCACTTGGCGAGCAGACCAAACGGGTAGGCCTGACCCGGATTCATATGGAGGAGGACGCCGGCAAGAATATTCACGACGCCCAGAGCGACGCCAGTTTAGTAGACCTGAACCGGACCGGCGTCCCCCTCTTAGAGATTGTCAGCGAGCCGGATATCCGCAACCCCGAAGAAGCCGGGGCGTATATGCGTACCCTGCGCAGCCTGCTGCGCTACCTCGAAGTATGCGACGGCAACATGGAAGAAGGCAGCCTGCGCTGTGACGCCAATGTGTCGATCCGACCGCGTGGCAGCACCGAGTTTGGCACACGAACCGAAATTAAAAATGTTAACTCATTTCGAGCGGTCGAAAAGGCCATCCAGTACGAGATTCAACGCCAGACACAGGCCACCGAGTCGGGCGAAAAAATTGTACAGGAAACACGGCTGTGGGACGCCGAGCGTGAAATCACCCGCTCCATGCGCAGCAAGGAGTTCGTCCACGATTATCGCTATTTTCCCGACCCGGACCTCCTGCCCCTGGTGGTTGACGATGGCTGGGTGGCAGATATCAGAGCCGGCCTGCCCGAGCTACCGACCGAGCGGCAGACGCGCTTTATCCAGGAGTACGGCTTGCCGGCCTATGACGCTGCGGTCTTAACCGCCCACAAGGAGGTTGCCGACTATTATGAAAAGGCACTGCGCGCCCAGCCGGTTGATCCAAAAGCGCTGAGCAACTGGGTCATGGACAGCGTGCTGCGCACGCTCAAAGACGACAAACTTGACAACCGGCTGCATATCCCCCGCTGGCCGTGCCCGCCGGAACACCTGGCACAGCTCGTCATCTGTATTCACGACGGCAAGATCAGCGGCACAATTGCCAAAACCGTCTTTGCCGACATGACCGCAAGCGGCCAGCCGCCGGAGGCGATCATCAAGGCCAAAGGACTGCTTCAGATCAGCGATAGTGCAGCCCTCGAAGCCCAGATCGACCGGGTCATGGCTGCCCATCCCGACAAAGTCATGGCCTACCAGGGCGGCAAAGACAAGCTGCTCGGCTTTTTTGTCGGTCAGGTCATGCGGGCCATGCAGGGCAAAGCCAACCCGCAACTCCTGAACCAGATCTTGAAGAAAAAACTCAAGTGACCCATCAGCAGGAGGAGGGAGAATGGACTTCACCTTTACCCCCGAACAAGAAACGTTTCGCCACGAACTTCGCTCCTGGCTGGCAAGCCATGTCCCTCCCGACAGCGAGCGTCTCCGCCATCTTCAACCCCAAGCTTCGCCGGCCGATCTCAGGTTTCTGAAAGACTGGCAGAAGACCGTCTACAAAGGCGGCTGGGCCGGCATCTCCTGGCCCAAGGAGTATGGCGGCAGAGGTGCTTCGCTGGTTGAACGAATGATTTTTGACGAAGAGATGGCCGCCCACAAAGCGCCCGGCCTGATGAATGTGCTGGGTCTGGAGATTGTCGGCCCCACGATCATCACCCATGGCAGCCAAGCCCAAAAGCAACGATACCTGGCGAATATCCTCAGTGGAGAAGAGGTCTGGAGCCAGGGATACTCAGAGCCTAGTTCCGGCTCAGACCTGGGATCTCTACAGACCCAGGCCGAGGAGGAAGGCGACGCCTTTGTTGTCAACGGACAAAAGGTCTGGACCAGCTTGGCCAATTATGCGGACTGGTGTCTGCTCCTGGTACGGACCAATCCCAACGCGCCAAAACATCAGGGTCTATCAGCACTTCTGGTCGATATGAAAAGTCCTGGGATCAGTATTCGACCACTGCGGACCATGACCGGCGAGAGCGAGTTCAACGAGCTCTTTCTTGAGGATGTCAGAGTGCCCAAGGCTCAACTTCTGGGTGAAAAAGACCATGGCTGGCAGGTGATTATCACCTCGCTGATGTTTGAACGCCAGGGCTTGGGATTTTACTTCACCTTTGCCATGCAACGGGCCTGCCGTGACCTCCAGCACACAGTCCAAGGCGAGGCCCGCTACGGCGAACCGCTGAGGGACTCGCCCACCGTTCGGCAACGGATGGCCCAGGCGTATATTGATAGCGAGGTGCTGAAGCTCAACAATTATCGTGCCCTGACCACACTGCTGCGCGGTGCCCCACCTGGGGCCGAAGGATCAATTGCCAAGCTGCACTGGGCCGAGTCCAACCAGCGTTTGCAAGAGCTAGCGGTGGATATCCAGGGCCCCTACGCCCAGATATCCAATGAGGGCAACAGGGCATACTGGCAGTACGGCTTCATCCGTTCAAAGGCCAACACCATCGAGGGCGGCACATCCGAGATTCTCCGCAATATCATTGCCGAACGGGTGTTGGAGATGCCCAAGGGGCGCTAGCCTGCGGCTAACATGGAGGAAGGTATGGAACGACCCTTACGCTTTGGTATTTTCATGGCCCCTTTTCACCCTGCCGGGCAGAACCCGACCCTGGCCCTGGAGTGCGACCTGGAACTGATCGAACGTCTTGACCAACTCGGCTACAATGAAGTCTGGATCGGAGAACATCACTCGGCAGGGCTGGAAATCATCGCCTCGCCCGAAGTAATGATCGCCTCTGCCGCCCAGCGCACCGGGCATATCCGGCTCGGAACCGGGGTCAGCTCCCTGCCCTACCACCATCCCCTGATGCTGGCCGACCGCATTGTCCAACTTGACCATATGACGCGCGGACGGGTGATGTTCGGCGTCGGTCCCGGCGCTCTGCCCTCCGACGCGCGGATGATGGGCATTGACCCGGCCAGCCAGCGGAGCCGGATGGAAGAGGCGCTGGGAGCAATCATGCTGTTGCTTACTTCAGAAGAGCCGCTCAGCCTGAAAACCGACTGGTTCACCCTCCACGAGGCCCGCCTCCAACTCCGTCCCTACACCTATCCGCATTTTGAAATCGCGGTAGCGGCCACCGTCTCCCCAGCCGGTCCGCGCACCGCCGGCCATTACGGCGTCGGCCTGCTGTCGGTAGGGGCAACCAGCCAAGGCGGTTTTGGCGTGCTGGCCGACCACTGGAAGATCTGGAATGATACCGCCGTCCAGCACGGCCATACCGTAGACCGCGCCTGTTGGCGGCTGGTCGGGCCAATGCATGTCGCGCCGAGCCGCCAACAGGCGCTTGAAGAGGTCGAGTACGGCATTCATGAATGGATCGACTATTTCAAGCATGTCGTGGCTCTGCCGCTGGCCCCGGCAGAGCCCGACCCGGGCAAGTGGGTCCAGGCCCTGGTTGACTCCGGGACGGCCGTAATTGGCACCCCGGACGATGCCGCGGCCCAGATCAAACGGCTGAAAAAGCAGTCGGGCGGCTTTGGTTGCTATCTGATTATGGCCAACGACTGGGTGGAACGCACCGCCTCGCTGGCCTCCTACGAACTGCTGGCCAAAGAAGTCTTCCCCCGCTTTCAGGGATCGGGCGACTGGCCGGTCCGCTCCAGGGAATGGTGCCGCAGCGACCACGACAGCCTGATCGGCGGAGCGATGAGCGCCGTGGCCCAAGAAATCGACCAGTACGAGAAGAAGACCGGCTACCGGGTGTCGGTCGCCGGTCCGGCGGCAAAGTAAGGAACCAACGGTGGCCACACACATCAACACCCGGCAATGTATCAAAAAGACCGCGCCGAAAAGGTGATGCCACAGGACCGGGGAGCATGACAACGCAGCAACTCAGGCGCTACAAGCTCATCATTGAGGGCATGACCTGCAACGCCTGCGCGGCACGACTTGAGCACTCCTTGTCCAAGGCCGACGGGATCGTGGAGGCTGCGGTCAATCTGCCGCTGGAGCGGGCGATGGTTGACGGTGACGCGACGCTGAGTCTTGAGTCGGTAGTCAGCGTTGTGCGACAGACTGGCTTCGATGTCGGGGTAGAGACTCGCCAGTTCAGTGTTGAGGGTCTGAACGATGCTGCCGGCGCGCTCCAGGTCGAGAAAGCGCTCCGGGCACTTCCCGGGGTAGTTGATGCCAATGTCAATCCGGCCACCGAACAGGCACAGCTCAGGCTGATGTCTCTGGCCGTCACAGATGAAGACCTGAGCGCGACAGTAGAAGCCGTCGGCTACCGTTTGGTCGCCGTTCACGACCCCAAGGTCTCGCTGGAGCGCGAGCAGCGGAAAGCCGCCCACGACCGCAGGCTTATCGTCGGTGGAGCGATTCTGACCGCCCCGTTTCTCGTTCAGATGCTGGTCATGCTGAGCGGTGGATCCGCTTGGCACATGCACCCGCTGCTCGAGGCAGCGCTCACCACCCCGCTGCAATTCATGCTTGGCGCGCGTTTCTACCGCGGGGCCTGTAACGCCCTGCGCGGCGGCGGGGCCAACATGGATGTGCTGGTCGCCCTGGGCACAAGCGCTGCCTACTCCTATAGTTGGTATCTGCTCATCACGCTCGGCATGGACGCCCGGGGCCAGATGTTCTTTGAGGCATCGGCATTCATCATCACCCTGGTGCTGCTCGGCAAGTACCTGGAAACCCGCGCCAAGCGCGGTGCGGCCCAGGCCATCCGGGAGCTGCTGGCCCTGCGGCCCAGCACTGCCCTGCTCCGTCTCCCCGACGGCAGCCTGATTGAGCGACCAGCCCAGGAGGTGAAGATCGGCGACATCGTGGTCTGCCGCCCAGGCCAGCAAGTTGCCGCGGACGGCATCGTGGTCAGCGGCGAAGCCGAAATTGACGAAGCACTCCTCACCGGCGAGAGTGCCGCGGTCCTCAAGAAGCCGGGCGACACAGTAAGGACCGGCTCAATCAGCATCAACGGGGTCATTGACATTGAGACGCAGGCCAGCGGGGCCGATTCAACCCTGGCCAAAATGATTCAGCTGGTTGAGAATGCCCAGGCCGGCAAGCCCGCGGTCCAACGCCTGGTAGACCGCGTGAGCGGAGTCTTCGTGCCGTTCGTGGTCGCCATTGCCGTGGGCACCTGCCTCGTGTGGCTGACGGTCGGCGCAGGCTTTGAGCAGGCGATTATCAGCGCTGTTGCGGTGCTGGTCATCGCCTGTCCCTGCGCCCTTGGGCTGGCCACGCCAACCGCCATTCTAACCGGCTCCGGGGCCGCGGCGCGCTCTGGCATCCTGATCAAAGACATTGTCTCGCTGGAGCAGGCCCACAGCCTGTCCCATGTCATCCTTGACAAGACCGGCACCCTGACCGAAGGCAAGCCCACTCTGGGCAAGATCAAGCTCCTGGCCGGACTCGGAGAGGACGAGGCCCTGCAACTCGCCGCCTCCCTGCAACAGGGCAGCGAGCACCCGATCGCCGCCGCCATTCGCGCCGCGGCCGAGGAGCGGAAGCTGACGCTGCTGCCGGTCGAACGGTTCAAGAGTTCGGTAGCCCAGGGTGTTGAGGGCGATATCAACGAGGTGCATTATCTGCTCGGCAACGAGGGCATGTTCACCCACCGCGGGCTTGATCCCCCTCCCCGTGACCTGCACCACGGCGGTGCCCAAGTCTGGCTCGGCATCAGCCTGCCGGGCCGAGAAACCCTGCTGGCCCGGTTTGAAATCGTCGATGCGCTGCGGCCGCAGTCCGCGGCCGCAGTCCGGCGGCTCAAGCAGCTCGGCGTTGTGCCGATGCTGGTGTCCGGCGACGCTGTCCCGGTGGCCGAACGCCTTGCCGAGCGGCTCGGCATTGCCAATGTCCACGGCGGGGCCCTGCCCGAAGACAAGGCTAGAATCGTCAAAGAAATCACCGACCGAGGTTGCCATGTCGGCATGGTGGGCGACGGCATCAACGATGCACCGGCCCTCGCTCAGGCCACGGTGGGCATAGCAATGGGTTCAGGAACCGATGTGGCGATGGAGACCGCGGCCATCACCCTCATGCGGCCCGACCCCCGGCTGGTGGCCAGCGCAATTGAAGTGAGTCGTCGGACCTTCCGCAAGATCAAGCAGAACCTGTTCTGGGCCTTTCTCTACAATGTCATCGTCCTGCCGCTGGCCGCCCTGGGCTATCTCAGCCCGCCGCTGGCCGCGGCGGCAATGGCCTTCTCCAGCCTCAGCGTGGTGGCAAACTCGCTGAGGCTGCGGAACTGGGAGCCCAGACTGGAAAATTGAAACCCAAGCCGACAGGCCATCAGAGAAGCCGGCTTTGGCCCCTCGGTCTGCAGCCATCCGGCCTGCAAGCACCCAAACTGCCGCCACGATCTGCCGGTGCATCGGCTTCACTCCACCACCTGCGCGTTTCCCCGGGCAGGGGTGTTCAACGATGACTATTGACGCCGTAACACAAGGCTGCTACAGGGGAGGTGCCCTACTCTCTTCTCTGGCTCGAAAAGCGCTAAGAGGTTTCGCCGACGAGGCGAGGGGTAATCAAGCGGGAGGCTCTCATGGATTACAAAGTCAGCGACATTGCTACTAAAGTCATCGCTACCGACGAAGACGGGGATGTACAACTGGCAATCAAAGCAACCGTTGAGAACGGGTCAGACAGTGAAGATGTCCGTATGTGGCTACAAGGTGTAGACGCAGAGGGATTTGAGGTAGAAGATGCTTACCTCGCAGCGAATATAACGGTTGGTGGAAGTCAAACGTTAACCAGGAAGATATTCATAAAGGGGGAGTTGTATAAGCAAATTTCTCGCTGGGAGTAGACAGATAGCTCAGGAGAATCATAATTTTCTCCCCTATTGGGCCGATTTTGTCTACATGAGGACGGAAATCAGCCCAGTCTGTCTTCTCACTGCGCCGGGACAGCCTCGGCGATCTCATACAGCAGCCGCTCGGTCTCTTCCCAGCCGATGCAGGCGTCGGTAATGGACACGCCATAGTCAAGCTGCACCCCCTCTTTCCAGGTCTGTTTGCCCGGTTTAAGATTGCTCTCGATCAACACGCCCATCAGCGCCCGCTGACCCCCGCGGAAGACCGCCAGGGCATCCCGACACACTTGGCCCTGCCGGGTGTGGTCTTTGCCCGAGTTGTCGTGTGAGCAATCAACCATAACCGCCCGGGGAATCTCTTCGCCGGCCACCAACTCGACCGCCCGGGCAATGTCTTCAGGGCCGCAGTTCGGCTTGCCGCCCCCGCCGCGCAGCACAATATGCCGGTCAGGGTTGCCGCCGGTCTTAATCATGCAGGTCAGGCCGTCGACGTTGATGCCCAGAAAACTGTGCGGGTGACGGGCTGAGATCATGGCGTTGATGGCGCTCTGGATTTTGCCGTCGGTACCGTTCTTGAAGCCGACTGGCATGGACAGCCCGCTGGCCAACTCGCGGTGGGTCTGGCTCTCGGTGGTGCGTGCGCCAATGGCCGCCCAGCTGATCAGATCGGCCACATACTGGGGGGTGACAGGGTCAAGGACCTCTACTGCACAGGGCACGCCGGCCTGGTTGATGTGCAGGAGAATCTGGCGGGCCATTTGCAGGCCGGTGGGGATATCGCACGAGCCGTCGAGGTGGGGGTCGTTAATCAGGCCCTTCCAGCCGACTGTTGTGCGCGGCTTTTCAAAGTAGGTCCGCATGACAATCACCAGCCGGTCGCGGGTGGCGTCAATGACAGGTTTGAGGCGGCCGGCGTATTCGGAGGCCGCCGCGGCGTCGTGGATGGAGCACGGCCCGGTCACGACCAGGAGACGCCGGCGGTCCTGGCCGTACAGGATGGCGCGGATCGCTTGGCGCGTCTGGAGGACGAGGGCCGCGGCCGGCTCGGTCAGCGGCAGCTCGGCCTTGACCGCGCGCGGGGCTATCAGGGGTTGCAGGTCAACTAGGTGGGTATTTTCAAGCTGCTCAGGCATGGGGGGCGTCCGCCTCTCTTGGGGGAAAATCTGGGTCGCTGGCCCGGTCCACGAGTTCCATCACGTCAAGGACCTCAACCTGGTCCTCGGCCTCTGTGGTTTTGATGCCGTCGCTCAGCATGGTCATACAGAAGGGGCAGGATACGGCGACGACATCGGGGCTGGTCTCCAGGGCTTGCTCGGCGCGCAGGATGTTCACCCGCTGACCTGGGGCTTCGTCCATCCACATCCAGCCGCCACCACCGCCACAGCACATGCTGGTCTGACGGCTGCGTTCCATCTCCCGGGGGGATTTGCCCATGATTCTGGCAATGATTTCGCGCGGCGACTCGTAGATGTTGTTGTGGCGGCCGTAATAGCACGAGTCATGATAGGTGACAGTGAGATCGGGGTCTTCCCGGACGCTCAGCTTGCCCTGTTTGAACAGATGGTCGACGAGTTCGGCGGACGAGATGACTTGGTAGTTGCCGCCAAACTGGGGATATTCGTTTTTGAGCGTGTTGAAGCAGTGCGGGCAGTTGGCAATAACCTTGCGGACTCCATAGCCGTTGATGCGCGCAACCGCGGTCTCGGCCATGGTCTGAAACAGGTATTCGTTGCCCAGCCGGCGGGCGGTCTCGCCGTTACATGGTTCTTCGGGACCGAGCACGGCAAAACTCACCCCGGCCTTGTTGAGAATGTTGACAAAGGCGGCAACTGTCTTTTTGTTGCGGTCGTCAAAAGCGCCGGCGCAGCCCACAAAGTACAGGTATTCGGCTTGCGGGTTGTCGGCCAGCAGGGGCACAGACAGGCCCACTGCCCAGTCCATGCGCTTGTCAGTGCTCATGCCCCAGGGGTTGCCCTGGGTTTCCATGCCTTTGAAGGTACGGGTCAACTCGGTGGGGAAGCGGGTTTCTTCCTGAACGAGGTGGCGGCGCATGTCCACGATTTTATCGACATATTCGATCAGCACCGGGCAGGCTTCTTCGCACGCCCGGCAGGTGGTACATGACCACAACACATTGTCGTGAATCAGGTTCTCACCGACCACATTCTCGCCTATCGGAGCGGTACCGCCCTTGCCCCCGGCGATCATCTCGGCCTGATGGTCGTATAGGTAGTCGCGCAGGTTGAGGAGCAGTTGGCGCGGGGCGAGTTCTTTGCCGCTGGCCGT
Organism: uncultured Binatia bacterium (SeqCode); assembly: GCA_965200965.1. GTDB lineage: Bacteria > Desulfobacterota > Binatia > Bin18 > Bin18 > JAAXHF01. The sequence continues at coordinate 853,748 of OZ241744.1, read as the reverse complement.
GGCCGGGCAGTGCGAAGAGCAGCGCCCGCACTCGGTGCAGCTGTACATGTCGAGGGCCTGCTTCCAGGTGAACTGGTTGATGAACGAGGTGCCAAAGGTTTCGGTATTCTCCAGGTCCATCTTGTCAAGTGCGCCGGCCGGCTCAAGTTTGCGGAAGAACACGTTCGGAATTGAGGTAATGATGTGGAAATGCTTGGAGCGCGGCAACAGATTGAGAAAGGCCAGGATAACCACATTGTGGACCCACCACGAGGCATTGCTGACACACTCGGCAATGCCTGGGCCACAGGCTGACAGGGCCAGGGCGACGAGGGTACCCATCGGCTGCCAGGGACGCTCAGCTTCAACCACAGGGTCGCCGGCCAGAAAGACCAGCCGACCGCCGTCGTACAGCAGACCGGAGAGCATAATGGCAAAGATGCAACACAGGATGAGCACGGCTTCCCAGTGGGACTGACCGGCCAAGCGGTCTTCGGCCGGTATATAGCCAGACAGCCGGGGCGGGTGCGAGACCAGCCAGCGGTAGACCGCCACCGCCACCGCGGCCATGACCAGGACTTCCATGAGGTCGCGGAGCACAAAGAACGGCCCGCCAAGCTGATCGGGCGCAAAGCCAGGCACGAAGAAATGGTCTGAAAAGGCGCGGCCAAACATGGTCACGACCTGGAGGGCGAGAATGATGAAGCCCCAGAAGATGAGGATGTGCATCCAGCCGGCCGGCTGCTCGCCGACTATGAATTTCTTTTGGCCAAACGCGTAGACCAGCACCGCCTTGAGCCGCCGGCCAATCCGGTCAAAGCGGCCTACCGGCCTCATCGCCAGCAAGAGCCGAACACGGCCGTACAAGGTGGAGGCAAAGAACCCCAGGGCGGCGAAGACGACGAGGAGAAAAAGCGTGCCAGACATAATCGCTCTCCTTATACAGCGAAGGGCAGCCATAGCCGGCTGCCCTCTGTTCCACCCTGACATTCTTTGGTACCTGAACGGAGCCGAGCAGGTTCAGGTGCCTTGAGGCCCGATTATTTGCTCCCTCCGCGCGGCTTGAGTTCGAGGTCGTCCGGCGGGACGGGGGGCAACTGCCAACGAATATAGGGTCTGTCCTTGAGTTCATGATAGGCGTTGGCCTGCTCAATGGCCTTATGAAAAGCCGGCTCGAACGCGGCAAAGTCCTTATTTTTGATCGCCTCACCAAGCGGCGGCCAGTCCTCGGCCATGAACTGGTTGAGCGCATCTTCGTGCTTTGGCCGGGCGTAGGCCCCGAGCTCCATCAGTTCGGTAATCTCTGAGTACTGGAAGTTGGCCAAGTCCCAGTGACCCTCTTTTGCCGCGTAAAACAGCTTCCAGGTCCGCTGGCCAATCTCGGGCATGATCCGGGCCAGACCCGTTTGCTGGCCTTGCAGGATAGCGATCTCTTCCATCGTAATGTTGCGTTGGCCAGAAAAAACGCCAAGCTCGGCCAGGACTTCTTTGACTTTCTCTTTCAACTCCTCATCGGCCATACGTTTCCCTCCTTGCCAAAATGGGGCTCAGTTGGAATGTGCAGCACATTCCTGTGGCCGGGCTACTATACTCAAACCGGACCGGGAGGGCAAACCCGCCGGCTGTCATCCAACCCGTATGGGCTGGGCCGCTCGTCGTATCCGGCAGGCAATGCGCCAACTGTGAGAACGAGCCCAGAGCTGGGGCGTGTCTGGAAAAGCCTCAGATAAAAAGGGTGAAAAGTGGCACTTGGCCCGGCTGGCTGGTCCGGGTCGGGCGCGGGTTCAGCAACTTGGCGGCTGGAAACAACTCATCAACCATTTTGGTATCAGGCTCAACCGTCAAACGGGCGCGGCTGGACGGGTCGGTATCCGCACCTGGACCAATCTCAAGTGCTCCCTTGAACAGACGCCGGGCGGTTGCCTCATCCTGCCAGAACGACAGGCCAATAATCAGGTTCGGTTCCTCAAAGGATAGACCGCAGCCAGCACGACCCCGTCGTGGGTGAACATTTTGACCTGCCACGACACCTGGGCTAGAGCGATACCAACGGCTGAATTCGGCACACGGACATCTTCTGTGGGATATCCACATCCAACACTGCCCCCATAATCTCTTCCCCCATACCCCTACCCTCCGCTCCACCGAGCCGAGGGAAACCCGTCACCACATAAGCACCACCGAAGCCGGAGACCACTCGCCGGCGCGTGTTAGTCCCGGTCCAATCCCCGATAGGCAATAATCTCGCGCATAACCTCCGAGGTTCCCCCTCCGATGTTGGTCATCCGCATGTCTCGATAAAAACGCTCAATGTGGAACTCTTCCATGTAGCCATAGCCGCCGTGAAATTGCAAACATTCGTAGGCCAACTCATTGGCTAACTCGGTTGCGTACAGTTTGGCCATTGACACTTCTGTGCTGGCGTCACATCCGCTGTTCAGGACATCCGCGGCGTAATAGGTCAACTGGCGGGCAGCCTCGAGCTTGGTGGCAAGGTCGGCTAGGCGATGGCCGATAGCCTGGTGGTCAAAGACCCGTTTGCCAAAGGTCTCTCGTTGGCGGGTATAGCAAATGGTATCTTCCAGGGCGCGCTGCGAGGCGCTGACCGCCATGCTGGCCGCGATCAGCCGCTCATCCTGGAAGTTCTTCATGATGTAGTAAAAGCCCTGGCCCTCTTCGCCCAGCAGATTTTCGCGCGGGACCCGCACATCCTCAAACACCAGCTCGCCGGTGTCCGAAGAGTGATTGCCCATCTTTCTGAGCTTTTTGGCTAACTGAAAGCCGGGGCTGTCCCGCTCGACAATGAACATGGACACGCCCTTGTGGCCGGCGGCTTTGTCGGTTTTGGCCGCCACACAGAAGGTATCGGCATGGACCGAATTGGTGATGAAAATTTTTGTTCCATTGATGACATACCCATCCCCGTCCTTAACCGCGGTGGTCTGAATCCCGGCGACATTCGAGCCGCCCGAGGGCTCGGATACCGCGATCGCGCACACCTGCTCGCCACTGATGAGGGGCCGCAGATACCTGTCCTTCTGCTGTGGCGTACCGTAGCGGGCAATATGGGTGCTGGACATGTCGGTATGCACCAGCACGCTCATTGGCAGGCCGAGGGCATGACAGCGGCACAGCTCTTCGCAGAAGACGAGCGCCATCCAGATGTCGCCGTCGCTGCCGCCGTACTCTTCGGGCAGCCGGATGCCGAGAAAACCGAGGTCACCCATGCGGCGATAGACCGATTTGGGAAAAAGGCGATCTTCTTCCCACTGGTCAAGATATGGTTCAATCTCTTTATTCACGAAGTTCCGCACCTGTTCGCGGAAGAGTTCATGTTCCTGGTTAAAATATCTGGACGGGGCGGTAAACATCAACACTGTCTCCTTTACCCAGGCAATTCGGCTGGCTCGCCACACTCTTCGTGTATCGCTTGCCGCAGCCGCTCCCGAGCCTGCTCGGCGTCAAGGGTGATGCCGACCTCCCCGTCGCTGCTGATGCCAAACCTGGCTTGGCAGTGAAAGGCTAAGGCAGTCTCAGAAATGAGCCGCAGGACGACCGTCTTATCCATTCCCTCGGCGGTCAGCCGTTCAATCTCCGCGCGGCACACTTGGCTGAGCTGATCGACAATGCCCTTATGTTTTTCAATGTCAAACATCACATGGCCGATGACACACTGTCCAAACTGCAAGACCGTATACTGGCGGCCTTCGCGTTCCCACTCCAGGGTTCGTTTGGGCGGAACCGGAAACGCCTGGATACGGTCAGCGATCCAGATGTCTTCCGGGTCCGGGCTGTCTTCACAGAACATGAGATTGATGTGTTGCATGCCATCCGGCTTGGGATGAATTTCGATCCGCATGACCAGTCTCCTTAGGCGCAGAGAGCACGGGGAAGACCGATGAGGGAACTCTCCACGCGCGGCACAGTTCCCTCTGAGACGGCCGAGGCTTACGGGTCGGTCCGCAACTCAACCGCGTTGCCGTCCGGGTCTCTGAGGAACAGGACCGGACCACCGCCAAAGCTGGGCGGTGGGGTAAACTCGGCAAATTCGATTTTTCTGCGCTTCAGGACTTTCTTGGCTTCTGCGAGATCTTCGACCTGCAAGGCCAAATGCGCGCCCACGCCGGGCAGGTTTTTGGCCGCCATCTCGTTGCGCTGACCGATAAGGTGGACCTGGGTTCCGTCACATTCGTACCAGGCACCAGGAACGCCTTTGATTTTCGGCCGTTCGATTTCTTCAAAACCGAGCATCTTATAGAACGATTTGGCTTTTCTGAGGTCGGTGATCGGCACACCGGCGTGACGGACGGATTTGAGTTTGATCATGGCCAACTCCTCCTTGTATGTGGGATAACTACAGATTCAAACTCTGTATCATTTTCAGGCTACAACGACAAGGGCAGGCAGGACAAGGGAAAAATGGCCGGCCTGTAGCCATTGACCTTGCCGCTGCCCTCCCCTGACCGCGGCTCAGCCCTGCCACTCCAGAATCAGATTGTCCAGCCTGTCCCGGCTTGCCGACCACCCTGGCGGCACGACCACGGTGGTGTCCGGCTCTTCAACGATCAGCGGCCCGGGCTGAGTGGCGCTGATATCCGCCCGTCGGCGAATCGCCGTTTCCCGCACGCCGTGCCTGGGGCCGAAATACGCTTGGCGGGCGGTGGCTTGGGTAGGGTCAGCCGGGGGTATCCGGCCTAGCAGGTCAGAGAAACGGACTGTGCTGGCCGAGGCCAGCGCCCGCAGACGCAGGCTGACCAACTCAATGGTGTCGTCCCGCTCATAACCAAAGGCTTGGAGATGAGCCTGGGTGAACAGCCGGGCCAGCTCACCCGCCAGCTCGCCCGGCGCAAGCGACGGGAAGGGCTGGGTCAGCTCCGAGACCTGATAGCTGTGGCGCAGGTCAACCTGACGCTCAAAGCGAATGGCCTCGCCGCCAATGCCCTCGGCCAGCAGTTCCGCCCGGGCTGCTGCTTCCATCTCAGCAAACTGCTCAAGAATGGATTGCGGCTCAAGCCGCTCCAGGGCCAGGGCCACGCTGCGCACATAGTCGTGCCGATAATCGGCCAGCAGCAGGCCGAGGGCGCTGAACAGGCCGGGGTACGGCGGAACCAGGACGCTGGTCATGCCCAGGCTCTCGGCCAGAGCCACTGCGTGGATCGGCCCGGCACCGCCAAACGCGATCAGCGTAAACTCGCGCGGGTCACGGCCCCGCTCGGTCGAAACCGCCCGCAGGGCCCGCATCATGGTTGAGTTCGCCACCTGGACGATGCCGTAGGCCGCGGGCAACACCTCGAGCCGCAGCGGCTCGGCAATCTGGGCCTGGATCGCGGCCAGGGCGGCCGGTCGGTTGATCCTGAGGGTGGCACCGGCTATGGCCTCGGGATTCATATAGCCCAGCGCAACATTGGCGTCGGTCACCGTCGGCTCCCGGCCGTCCCGGCCATAACACACCGGGCCCGGTTCGGCCCCGGCGCTGTGCGGCCCGACCCGCAGCGCCCCGCCAGCCTCAATCCAGGCCACGCTGCCGCCGCCGGCCCCGACCTCCACAATATCGAGCGACGGCGCGCGCAAGGCGTGCCCGGCCCCGCCAAACAGGCGCGTTGTCATGGTTGCCCCGCCCCCAACCTCACCCCCAGCCTTTTCCAGCGGCATACCCTTTTCAATCAGACACGCCTTGGCTGTTGTCCCGCCCATATCAAAAGACAGCACTGCATCCTGGCCGGTCTCCGACACCAGCCGGGCCGCGGCCAGCACCCCGGCCGCGGGGCCGGACTCGATCATATACGCCGGGTGCCGCCGGGCGGTTCGTGAGCTCATAATGCCGCCGTTGGACTGCATGATGAGCAGCCGATCGCTGTAGGCCGAAAGATGCCGCTCCAGCCGGTCAAGATAGCGGTCAACCACAGGAATGAGCGAGGCGTTAATAACCGTGGTGCTTGTCCGTTCATACTCACGGATCTCGGGGTGTACCTCAGACGACAGGCACACCACCGTATCGGGAGCCATGTCGGCAATAAGCTGACCGATCTGGCGCTCATGCGCGGGGTTCAGATAGGCGTTAAGCAAACACACTGCGATGGCCTCAACCCGCTCGTTCAAGAGCTGCTGAATACGCTGGCGGGCATCGTCAAGCTGAAGCGGCTGCTCAACCTCCCCGCTGCCCAGGATGCGCTCATTGACCTCCAGGCGCAGCGAGCGCGGAATCAGCGGCGGCAGGCGGTCCCACGAGGCGTCGTAGATATTGGGCCGGCGCTGGCCGCGCATCTCCAGCTCATCCCGGAAGCCCGTAGTGGTAATCAGCCCGGTCCTTGCCGTCTTGTTTTCAATCACCGCGTTAGACGCAATCGTCGTGCCGTGGACAAAACCCTCAAGCTGAGCGTCGGCCGGGTGCTGGATCAACTCCACAATATCCTCGCCCACCCGGTCGAGCAGCGACAACACCTTGGTGGTGCTCAGCCTCCCGTCATCCCCGAGGACGATCACATCAGTGAATGTCCCGCCAATATCAAAACCAACTCGCATACTCCGACCTCTCTGTCGGCCTTTCCCCCACGGCGCGGTGTGCTAGCATTGGGCCATGAACGCGCAACCATCCATCACCCTGTCGCAGTTGTTGCAGAACCTGCACGAGATCTACGACCAGCACGGCGAACTGCGTGTCTATCTGTCGTGTCCCGCGGCCGGCAGTGAACTGCCGCTTGAGCAACTCACCGTCAGCCCACTTGACGAGACGCCTGAGCCGCTCGTCGTCCGCCTCCACAGTCCGGCCGGCGACGCCGACGACGACTGGTAGCCGCTAACGACCAGAGAAGCGCGGCACGCGTTTTTCAACGAAATGCGCTACCCCCTCTCGAAAGTCCTCGCTGTGCAGGCTGTCCACCACATCTGGAAGAGAGGTGTACAGGGCTTGCCCAAAGTCCAGGTTCTGGGCCCGGAAGAGCTGCTGTTTCATGGTCCGCATGGAGCGTGGAGAGACCATCAGGACCAACTCCAGCGCATAGGCGCGCACCTCTTCCATGAGCGACTCGCGGGCAAAAACCTTGTTCACCAAGCCCATGTGCAGGGCTTCTTCGGCGCTAATTTTTCGGGCCGACAGGAGCAGGTCCAGCGCGTTCGGCAGGCCAACGATACGCGGCAGAATCCAGTCAATGCCGTGCTCGGCCACCAGCCCCCGACGGGCAAAGGCAGTGGTAAAGACCGCGGCCTCGGAGGCAAAGCGGATATCAGCGTACAGGGCGACAATCAGCCCGATGCCGGCGGTCGGGCCGTTGAGGGCGGCAATAATCGGCTTGGGCACACTCGGGAAATAGGCGTGGCGATACGAGAAAGCCTGCGGCAGGTCAAGCCCGCCGGCGATTGGACCGGCGGCATATCCATCAGCCCGCATGACGGCGTGGCGGTCGCGTGGAGCAGCGTCCGGCGCGGTGCTCTGGCTGGCCTCACTCAGCCCTGACATGTCGGCACCCGAGCAGAAGCCGCGGCCGGCTCCAGTCAGGATGATCACCCGTACCGCCTCGTCAGCCGTTGCCGCGGTCATGGCCTCCCGTACCTCCCGCTCCATGACCGGGGTCCAGGCGTTGAGGCGGTCGGGTCGGTTGAGCGTCACGGTCGCCACCCCGTCCTGGACCTTATACAGAATCTGTTCGTAACTCATAGTGGGCTCCTTTCTCAACTCGGAGGCAGTCTTACAGGTATTGCCCCCCACCGCAACGTGCCGCCGCCCGGGCCACAGCCTTTCCCCTTGCCGTCGGGCGGCTCGCCTGATACCCTTTGTCTCTTGCACCTCTATTCAGCCAAAGGAGCGACTGCCGTGCCATTCTTCCCGCGTGTCTGTCCGCCAACCCTATTCCTGGCCGTCCTGTTTGTCTGCCACACACCCGCCGGAGCAGAGCCGCGCGTGATGAACATTGACCATCCCGCCAAGCTACCCTTGACCGGTTTTGCTTCTGCGTTTGCTATCGTCGGCGATGTCGATGCCGACGGAACGCCGGACTATGTGATCGGTGCCTATCAACACCGGGTAGACAACAATGACCGGCAGGGACGGGTCTTTGTGTATAGCGGGCGCAGCGGGATGCTGCTGTACACGATTGATAATCCCATGCCCCAGCCAGACTCGGCCTTTGGGTTTGCCCTGGCCCGCGTTGACGACATTGACGCCGACGCGGTCGCCGATTTAGTGGTCGGTGCCATCGGCCAGGGAAAGGCCGGCAGCGCCCTGTCGCTCACCATTGACGCCCAGCGGGACGGTGGAACCGAAAGCCCGGAACTCAAAAAAGTCGGCAGTGGCCAAGCCTTTGTGTTCAGCGCCAAGAACGGTCAACTGCTGTATACGGTCCAAGCCCCCGAGCAGGATGCCGGGGCCGCTTTTGGTTTTTCGGTCGCAGCGCTCGGCGACCTCAGCGGTGACGGCATTGCTGAAATCCTGATCGGCGCGCCGGCCCAAAACGGGTCAGGACGGGCGTACATCTTCAACGGCCAGGACGGCAGCCCGCTGCATACCCTGGCACCGCCGGCCCCGCCCGGCCAGGATACCTTTGGCTGGTCTGTTGCCGGTGCCGGCGACCTCAACAAGGACGGGACGCCGGATGTAGTGATCGGTGCGCCGTATACCAGCGTAGACCAACACCGGATACTGGGACGGGTGTACGCCATGAGTGGCCGAGACCTGAGCCTGCTGTACGCCATCGACGCGCCCGAGCCCCGGGCCGGGTCGGTCTTTGGCTGGCACATCGCCTCGGGCGGCGACATCAATAAAGACGGCACCGCCGACACCCTGGTGGGCGCGCCGTACAAAGATGTGCAGTCAAACCGCGCCCAGGGCGAGGCCTATGTGTTCAGCGGGACGGATGGCAGCCGGCTGCTGTCCCTGCATAACCCGGGCCTGAACAACGCCTACGCTGGCTTTGGCTATCGGGTAGCCTGGACATCTGATATCAATGAGGATGGCGCTTCGGAGATATTGGTCAGCGCGCCGCACCAGACGGTGGACGAGTTTCAGATTCAGGGCGCGGTGTTTGTGTTTAACGGCTGGGACGGCCGCCACCTGATCACCTTTGACAACCCCAACCCGCACCAGGGCTCAAAGTTTGGCTACACCCTGGCCTCGCCGGGTGATTTGCACGGCGACGGCATCCCGGAGTTCGCCATTGGTGCGGCCGGCCAGACGATTGGCAATAACGTCGCAACCGGACGGATCTTCGTCTTTCAGTCGCAATAGCCCGCATCCGCTGATTATCATTATCTGAACGGTCTTTCCGTCTACCACAAGCGCCGCGGTATAGGTCCCTTCCCCCATCAAGGTCCAGTTCCATTGAGTGATGAACCCGTTGTCTTGGTCTCCGCAAACGGCTTCGGTATCACCCCGGCTGATATTCCAGGCCACTCGACCGATATTCCGAGCCACGGGCGGAATATGGAGCCCGCCAGCAATTCGGATATATTGGTCAGGGCAGGCAGAGGGTGAGTTGCCCAAAGGACTGACGTAGCAGCAAGCCTAATAAGAGATTCCCCATAGCCTTCTGCCGTGGTCCTGTCATAGGGCAAGGGCGGGGTGGCTGAACACCAAAGCCGCGGCAAGGCCTGTAAGCGTGTCACTGAAGCACGGTTTTTGAGGGAAACCAACGGACGAACCAGACCGGGTTAAGGCTTTAGGTGCTGCCTGACGATATCTTTTATGCTGGCGAAAGCTCCCGGGGGTACTTGCCAACGCTCCCCCTGTACGCCTGGAAATTGTTCCCCGGCCATAGACCCGGCTTGAAGTTGGCGCTAGTCTGCCAACTACGACACGCCACAAGGAGGGAGAGCCATGTTAGGAACTGTTGCCCACATCGGGATTACGGTCAGAGATCTGGACAGAGCGCTTGAGTTTTATCGTGATACGCTGGGCCTCAAGGTGATTGGGGATGTTACTATCGACGGCCAGGAGGCCAGCACCGTCACCCAAGTCCCAAACACCACGCTGCGTGCCGTGTATCTGCGCTACAAAGACGACCCAGGCAGCCCGCCGATTGAACTCCTGCATTTCATTGAGCCGGCCGCAAACGACGGCAGGCCGTATCCCGGGCTGACCAACCCCGGGATCACCGAAGTCGCGTTTTGGGTCAAGGATATTGACCGGACCTACGAAAACTTGCGGGCCAAGGGGGTCAAGTTCTATTCGGCCCCGCAGTTGTTTGACCTTGGGGGCGAGGGCTACGGCAAGGTCAAAGCAGTCTATTTCCGTGACCCCGATGGCACGACCCTGGAACTGATACAGCACTGCCCAGACTGAATTGCCTAGCGGCCGGCCTACCAACTCCGGGCCGATCAGAAGCGTCGGGCATCCATCCAGTTCAGAAGGGGCTGGTCGGCGACCTCGGCGCTCTCGGCCAGGAGTTCCAGAACATCCATCGACATCCAATAGCGCACCCGTCCCAGCCACAGATAGGGCGTCTTGACCGAATTGTTGACCTCGCCGCCGTGCAGTGAGGGGATACTCTTGTGTGGCGGGACCGCCTCCACCCACAACTCGGCACCGAGATTGCGCCGCACCCAGGCGTGCGAGTCTGGATGAATCAAGTCCCAGCTTTCCGGCTCAACGATCCGGGCTTTCTGGCAGCGCATGAGTTCTCCCACCCGGCCTCCCCCTCCCCCGCGCCTAGATGACGCCTTGGGCGGCCAGGCGGTCTAGTCCAGCCTCGTCAAATCCAAGCCCTGACAGCACTTCCCGCGTGTGCTGGCCCAAGAACGGCGCGCCGCGCTTGAAGTCAGTCATCCGGTCATGGCCGTCGGTGGCGGCTGACACCGGGAAGTATAGTTCGCGGCCGATTTGTGGCTGATGGATGGCCTGAAACGTCCCCCGCGCCTGGAAGTGCAGGTCGTCCAGATTTTCTTCCGGGGAGCGCACGCTGGCCCACAACAAGCCTTTGGCCTGGGCCTTATGATAGACCTCCTCCGCGGTCATTGAGGCGACGAGCCGATCGACCTGGGTGCTCAGCTGCTTGTTAGCCTCGCCCGGGGAGCGCTCGCTCAACTGGCGGTAGGCCGCAGTGTCAAGATTGTGCTCAATCCCCGCCTCGCTAAGCATCTCGGCAATGACCCGCGCGTCACGGCTGCCCCAAAACAGGAAGGCCTTCACATACCGGCTGTCTTTGGTCCGACGCAGCCATGCCGGCGTCGTGGCCGTGGCGGCGTGCCGTCCGGTCTGACGCTGTAGCAGGTCTCGATTGTAGATATAGCAGGGCAGCGCAACTTCGGTGCAGGTGCTCACCGCTTCGTGGATCGAGACATCAATACAATCGCCCTCACCCGTCAACTCACGAAAGTTGAGGGCCGCGGCCAGCGTCAGCACCGCGTGTTCGCAGGCGATGTGGGAGGCCTGCCACATGTCGGGGGCGATGGGTGGGGTATCGTAGACCCCATCCGGTCCCGGATCGTAGCCGCACGAGGCCATCACCCCGCCCATTGCCAGCTGGGTCAAGTCGATCATGGTAAGGTCGCAGTACGGACCGTCCAGCCCAAACGGGGTGATTGTGCAGATGATGAGGCCGGGGCGCGTCGCCTGGATGTCACGGTACAGGGCAAGCCGCGGCTCAACATCGGCAGCCCGGCCACAATCAATGACGATGTCGGCCCGTCGGACCAGGCGTTCCAGCACGCCACGGCCGGCCGCTCAAGATCGCAGGCGACGCTCTTCTTGCCCAGGTTGTAGCGCCGGAAGTGCAGGCTGTGTTCCAGGCCGGGCGGTAACGAGGCAAAAGGCCCCAGGCGGCGCGAGTTGGCACCCTGACGCTCCTCCAGTTTGATCACCTCGGCACCAAACGAGGCCAGCAGCAGGCCGGCGAACTCTCCGCGTTCATCGCCACACTCAACAACCACACTGCCCCCAAGAGCTTGGCTCAAAGCTGCTTGGCTGTTCAAATGATCCAGTCCTCTCTGAGCTGGGTAATTTCCTCAACGGACAGCCCGAGCACGTCACGATACACCGTGTCGTTGTCCTCACCCATGCACGGCGCGCCGCCAACGCTGAGCGGCATGTTGTGACCGCGGCCGGAAAATCTTCAATCGGCCAAGTGCCGATCTCGGAGTGCGGTAAGGGCACAAACGCGCCGCGCGCCTTTAGCTGGGGGTCAGTTGAATGGTTGAGATACGAATAGCCCCAGCCGGCCGGTAGCATTGGCTCGGGTAAGCCCGACAGATGGGTCAAACCCGACAGGGCTTGGGCGGTGGGGCCGACGCTCAGATAGTCATCATAGGTGCCCGACTTTCCCATGCCGCTGATCTGGAGATAGGTCAGCCCGGGGCTGACCTCCCGCAATACCTCATAGCCAAGCTCCCAGCGGTCCATCTGACCGGGGCTGTAGTTCTCGCACAGGACCGAGGAGCGGGCGATCAGGCGTTTGAACAAGTCGCGGCCCTGGGGCAGACTCATAAGGTGATACCGTATTTGCTGGGATTGATGTTGTTAAACAGGCCGCTGCGGTTGGGACTATCGGCCGCTCCACCGGGCACCTTGGGCTGGACGCCGCGCAACAGGTCAAGCGCCCGCTGGTCATGCCACTCAACCCGGATCACCTCAGCGCCCATCGTGGCCAACATACGGGTGGCGTTCGGACCAGCGATAATTTTTGTCAGATCGATGACGCGGCACCGTCGAGCGGACACCGTTTTGCCGGTGTAGCCCCTGGGGACGATGCTGATTGTGCCATTGAGGTTTCCCTTCTTCCGCGCGCCAGAGTGCGCGGCACTCGACTTCCTGGGCCCCAATTTCTACACCACACGGGAAAAAAAGAAAACCTGAGCGGCCGGTCCACATTGACAACAGTGGGAGCGCGTCATACGACACGCCTGAGTTCATGATGACACGGATCAGGCATGATCTGGAATAGCCGTGACCCCATGCTGGTGTCCGAGATATTTGAAAGCCTCCAGGGCGAGGGCGTTTCCCTGGGAGTGCCGTCCGTGTTTTTACGGCTGGCCCACTGCAACCTGCGCTGTGGCTGGTGCGATACCAGGTACACCTGGGACTGGAAGACCTACGACATTCGCACGGAAGTCCACGCATTCAGCTTGGACCAAGTGGTCAGCGCGCTTCAGCGGCTGCGGCCCAGAAACCTAGTCGTGACCGGCGGCGAGCCGCTGTTACAACAGCCGGCGCTAGCCAAGTTGCTGGGGCTGCTCGGCCGGGACTGGAGCAGCGAAGTTGAGACCGCCGGCAGCCTCGTGCCCACCACGCGGCTGATCGCGGCCGTCACCCGCTGGAATGTCTCGCCAAAGCTGGCGAACTCGGGCAACCCGACCGACAAACGGCTGCACCCGGGCGCTTTGCGGGCCTTTGTGGCCCTGCCTAACGCCACCTTCAAATTTGTGATTGCCACGGGCGCGGACATTGCCGAGGTTGCAGACTTGGCGGCACGCTTCGGTCTGCCAGCCGAGCGTGTCATGCTGATGCCCGAAGCGGCCCAAGCCGAGCGGCTAAACGAGCAGGCCCACCACTTGGTCAAAGCCTGTCTGCGGCATGGCTACCGGCTCGGCTATCGCCTGCATGTCGCCCTGTGGGGAAACACACGCGGCGTGTAAACCGGTGGCCAGCGGTCCAAGAATCGGCTAGAATTGTGCAGTACCCACTGCTCAGACAGAAAGGACGAGAAGGCAATGGCACTGACCTACCACAATATCATTGACGCCGACGGACATATTCTTGAACCCGTTGATACCTGGGAGAAATACATTGAGCCGGCCTACCGTGACCGGGCGCTGCGCGTCCGTCAGCACAACGGCCGGGAGGTGCTGGAGTTGGACGGCAAGCCGTCGCGGTTCTTCGATATTCGGACCCTGGCCGGACTCGGCGCGATGGGCAAAAACAGCCAGGAAATGGCTGACATGATGGAGCAGTCCTACCCGGGCACTGCGCCCTTCGGCTCTATGGACCCCAAGGAGCGGGTCGCCCTGCTGGACCAGGAGGGCATAGCCAAAGCCATCCTGTATCCGAGTCTGGGCCTGACCTGGGAGTGCGAAGTGCAAGACGCCGGGCTGTCCCTGGCCTACGCCCAGGCCTATAACCGCTGGCTGTGCGACTTCTGCGCCGACTCCGACGGTCGCCTGATCGCCATTGCCCACATCTCGCTGGCCGACCCGGTCAAAGCCGCGGCCGAACTGGAACGCGTCGTGCGTGCCGGGGCCAGAGGCGCTTTTCTGGCCCCCTACACCCTGACCCGCATCCCCCACGCCCACCCCGACCACGACGCGTTCTGGGCCGCCGCCCAAGACCTCAACGTGCCGGTCGCCATCCATCCAATGGCCGAACATCCCAAGATTCGGACCTACCAGCGCTTTGACGGCATGGGCAAAGCGCGCTGGATGCAGAACGCGCTTGGGATGCAGGGTCCCCAGCAGGCCTTCTACGGCCTGTTCCAGTGGGGCTTGTTTGACCGCTTCCCCAAGATCAAGGCGGTTGTGCTGGAGTCCGGGGCCGGCTGGATCGGGGCGGCACTGGACCGCATGGACACGACCTATGAGACCAGTCTAGGCGACAATGTCCCGCTCAAAGAAAAACCCAGCTTCTATTTCAAGCGCCAGTGCTGGATCTCGGGCGACCCCGACGAACGGGCACTGGCCCACATCATTGACTATGTGGGCGACGATCGGTTTTTCTGGGCTACCGACTATCCCCACTTTGACCACCCCCGCAACTATATGGAAGAGTTGCAGGAGCTCGTCGCGCCCCTGTCCGAGACCGCCCGCCGGAACCTGCTCGGCGACAGTGCCGCCGGGGTCTACGGCATGTAGCCCAGTGTCCCGGCTCACAGTGAGGACGCCACGCCTGTTGAACAGATGGACGACCTGACCGACAGCCCCAAAGACCCCGAGGTGTTGCGCCTGGAAAATTTTGATACCGACCTGTGCCCGCCAGCCGACGCCCTGACGTTTCCCAGATGTGCGGTTGATGACAAACGCCCATCGGCCCCTCTTCGGTCTTGACCGTCTCCGGCAGGCCGCCGCCCATCTGGTCAAGTAGCAATCGGCCAGCCCTATGCCTGGAAGACCGAATGCGTCATAAGCGCCGGCGGAAGGCCAAGCGGGCCAGATCAGGCGACATGCCTCCAGGCGTGGTAGGAGCTGCGCACCAGGGGGCCGGCCTCAACGTGGCGAAAGCCCAGCCCCCGGGCTTGTTGGCCGAGGGCCGTAAACTCGTCGGGATGGACATAGCGTTCAACCGGGAGTTGATCTGTAGACGGCCGCAGGTACTGGCCAAGGGTCAGGATGTCACAGCCGACCGCGCGCAGATCGCCAAACACGGCCAGGAGTTCTTCGTAGGTCTCGCCAAGGCCGAGCATCAGGCCGGTCTTGGTGTGCCGTGCCGGGCGGCCTGCCTTGACAATCTCCAAGACGCGCAGCGAGCGTTCGTACTTGGCCCCGGGCCGGACTTTCCTGTACAGCCGGGGGACGGTTTCGGTATTGTGATTGTAAATATCCAAGGGAGACCGGGCGACAGTGGTGACCGCGGCTTGATTGCCCTGGAAGTCGGGGGTCAGGACTTCGATCGTGCAGTCCGGCTTAGCCCGCTTCACACGGCGGACCGTCTCTGCAAAGTGTTCGGCTCCGCCGTCGGGCAGGTCATCGCGGTTCACCGAGGTGACGACAAGATGGGTGAGACCCATTGTGAGGGCGGCCTTGGCCACGCGCCGCGGCTCGTCCGGGTCAAGGCCGGCCAAGTGCCCGTGCTTGACCGCGCAGAAGCGACAGTTACGGCTGCACCCCTCGCCCATCAGCATGAAGGTGGCCGTGCCGTGGCCCCAGCACTCGCCGATGTTCGGGCAGTGGGCTTCCTCGCATACGGTGTTGAGCTTGAAGGCTGAGACAATCCCTTTGGTCCTGGTGTAGCCCGGTCCACCGGGCATGCGGACTTTGAGCCAGTCGGGGCGGCGTTTTCTGGGCCGGGGCTGGTCGGGCCTGTCAGGCCGTGCGTGTTCCATAGCGTTTCCTCCAAGAGCGCACCACCTTGATAGCCAAAAGTAGCGGCAAAGATTTCTGCCAGCCGGAGCTTGACTGCCTGGAGGACAACCGGATGGCCTAGCATACGCGCCATTGAGGTCATCCGCACCCCGGCTAGGCCGCACGGAATAACGGCGTCAAAATACGACAGATCGGGATCGACGTTGAGGGCAAAGCCGTGAAAGGTGACCCAGCGGCGGATGCCAATGCCAATGGAGGCGATCTTGTCAGTGCCACACCACACGCCGGTCAAGCCTTCGCGCTGCCGGGCTTCGAGGCCGTAACTCGCCAGGGTCTCGATCAGCACGTTTTCCAGGCCGCGGATATAGACGTGGACATCTCGCCGGTGGCGAGGCAGGACCAGGATGGGGTAGCCGATGAGTTGGCCCGGCCCGTGAAACGTCACCTGCCCTCCCCGGCTGACCCGATGGACTGGAACGCGGCCGGCATTGAGCACAAAGCCCTCGTCCGCTCCGCGTCCCAGGGTAAAGACGGGCGGGTGTTCGAGCAGCAGAAGCCTGTCCTGACCGACTCCCCCGCGGCGCTGCGCAACACATGCCTCTTGCAGCGCCAGCGCACGCCGGTATTCGACCAGCCCCAGATCGAGACACCGCAGCTGCACTCAGTGCTCCCAAAAATTGATCGACCGCCCCTCGGCGCTCAACGCGGCTTCCATAATCGCTTCGGACAGGGTCGGATGGGGGTGGACCGTGCCGGTCAGCTCTGCGGTCGTCGCCTCAAGGGTGCGGGCCAAGCCCACCTCGGCAATCAACTCGGTGGCCCCCCGTCCGATCATATGGCAGCCCAGAATCTCGCCGTACTGCACATCAACTACGAGTTTCACCAAGCCCTCGTCATGCCCGGCCGCCAAGGCTTTGCCGGAGGCCAGAAAGGGAAATTTGCCGACCGTGACTTCGTAGCCCCTATCAATGGCCTCCTGTTCGCTCAACCCAATCACCGCGATCTGGGGCTGACAGTAGATGCAGGCCGGAATCCGAGAATGGTCTACGCCCTTGTCTCGCTCGCCAAACAGGCACTCAACCGCGGCCACTCCTTCCTCTGAGGCGGCGTGGGCCAGCAGAGGCTGGCCGATGACATCCCCTATGGCATAGACCGACTCACAGCCCGTTTGGAACTGTTCGTTCACCTTGATATAGCCCCGCTCGAACTCTACGCCCAGGGCTTCGAGGCCAAGGTCGGTGCTCAGTGGCACGCGTCCGACCGCGACCAACACCTTGTTGGCGGTGCGTTCTTTGCGCTCGCCCTGATGGTCAAGCCGGATATCGAGACGCGCCGGAAATTTTTCAAGGCTGTCAAATGTGGTGCTGGTGAGTACCTCAATACCCTTTTTCTTAAAGCTTTTCTCTAATTCCTGGGCGATTTCGGCATCCACTCCGGGCAATAGCTGTGACTCCATCTCCACAACCGTCACCCGGCTGCCAAAGACACTGTAGATATAGGCAAACTCGCAGCCAATCGCCCCACCCCCGACAATCAGCATGGAGTCCGGAATCTCGCCGTCGGTCAGGGCCTCATAGCTGGTGACGATCTGCCTGGCGTCGATCTCCAGGCCGGACAGGCTGCGCTCCTGTGAGCCGGTCGCAATCAGAATGCGGTCGGCCTCGAGCTGCTGTTCCGTCTGATCCGTGGCGCGAACCAGGACCCGGTGCGGGCCGTCAAGACGCCCGGTGCCTTTCAGCAGCGAAATCTTATTCTTTTTCAGTAAAAACTCGACCCCTTTGGCCAGGCGACTGGCAATGGCCCGTGAGCGTTTGATGACTTGGCCGTAGTCACACGACAAGCCCTGGACTTTGATGCCAAAGTGCTCGCTCTCCTTCAACTCCTCATACATCTCGGCCGAAGTCAAGATCGCCTTGGACGGGATACAGCCCCAGTTCAAACACACCCCACCGGCCTGTTCTTTTTCCACCACCGCGACCGTAAGCCCGAGTTGGGCGGCCCGAATGGCCGCCACATAGCCGCCCGGACCGGCTCCGATGACAACAAGATCATAATGTTCCACGAGGTCTCTCTTTCGCTACACCATCAGGCCCACCGGATTTTCCAACAGGCTTTTCAGCTCCTGCAAAAACTGCCCGCCGGTCATGCCGTCAATAATCCGGTGGTCGCACGACAGGGTCAGCAGCATGGTTGACGCAATCGTGACTTGGCCGTCTCGAACCACCGGCCGCTCCTTGATCGTCCCAAGGGCCAGAATGGCCCCCTGGGGCTGGTTGATAATAGCCGTAAAATGATCAATCGGCAGCATCCCCAGATTGGAGATGGTAAAAGTCCCCCCGCTCAGGTCTTCGGGCCGGGGCTTGCCGGTTCGGGCACGCTCTACAAGCGCAGCGGCTTGGCCGGCAATATCGAGCAGAGAGAGGCTATCGCAGTGGTGCAAGACCGGCACAATCAAGCCGTCGTCGAGCGAGACCGCCAAACCGATATTGACCTGCTCCTGATACTCCCGGCCGTCGCCGCCAAACCTGGCATTGAGGCGCGGATGCCGGCTCAAGGCAACGGCAACCGCCTTCATCAGCAGATGGGTATAGGTTACATCCTCGCTCACCCGGTTGCTGGCCTTGAGCGCGGTTCGCAAGCGGACCGCCTCGGACATATTGATCTCGGCGGTGAGATAAAAATGGGGCACTTCCCGCATACTCTCCGCCATCCGTTTGGCGATGGTCGCCCGCATACGCGAAAACGGCTCTCGGCCGCCCGGGATTGGGCCGGAAGGGTTGGCCTCGGGTCCAGGCTCAGTGCGTGTCTCGGGGGCGACGCTGAGCGGTGCCTGGGCCGCGGTGTAGGCATCAAGGTCGCGTTTGACAATCCGGCCGCCTAGCCCGCTGCCCGGCACTTGGCTGAGGTCAAGGCTCAACTCTTCGGCCATACGCCTGACGAGCGGCGAGGCAAGGGGCCGCCCGGGATCTTCGCGCTGGGTGCGGATATCGCGCAGCTCACGAACCTTGGGCACTGGAGTCGGGGCTGGAGGGCTGACAGCCGGCTCAGGCAGCGGTGTTTCGGCCGCCCCGTCGCCCGTGGCCGGCTCACGCGCGGGGCTGCCGGCGGAGACGATTTCATCGGCCGTGCCTAAGCGGGCCATCACGCCGCCGACCACGACCGTGCCGCCCTCCGGGACGAGGATTTCGATCAGCATTCCCTCGTCAAGGGCCTCCATTTCCATATCGGCCTTGTCGGTTTCAACCTCGGTGATGATGTCACCGATCTCAACCTGGTCCCCAACCTGCTTGAGCCACTTGAGAACCTTGCCCTCTTCCATAGTGTCACTGAGACGGGGCATACACACATCAATGGCCATGCGCTCCTCCTCATGACGAACCCTGTTCCCCACCTTTCGATCTGTCATCAGGGTTCGTCATTTCCGACTCGATATCAACTGGGCCTAGTATATCGCTCTTCAGACACTGGGGGAAGGGTTGCTTACCCTAGGCGAAATGAGCGGCGATGGGCCGGACACGGGCCAAACTCCCGCAGAGCCGCCCGGTGGGACGCCGTGCCATAGCCCTTGTGGCCGGCAAAGCCGTAGTGCGGATAGCGGCGATCGAGCGCGATCATCAGACGGTCGCGGTAGACTTTGGCGATAATCGAGGCCGCGGCAATGCTGAAAATGTTACGGTCGCCTTTGGGAAAAGCGGTCTGGAGACAGGCCAACTCAGGGATATGGCGACCGTCAACCAACACCTGCTGAGGTGGAACGCTCAGCCGCTCCACCGCCAAACGCATGGCCTTGAGTCCGGCCTGATAGATATTGATCCGGTCAATCTCTTCAACCTCAACTAGCCCGATCCCGATAGCCTGGGCGAGCTGGCGAATGGCAAGATCGAGGCGCTGCCGGGCTGTATGGGTGAGGGTCTTTGAGTCTCGCACGCCTTGGGGCCAAGCGGCCGGGATGTCGTGGTCTGAGGCAAGCTGCTGGGCCGGAAACATCACTGCCGCGGCGACCACAGGGCCAGCCAAAGGCCCGATACCGACCTCGTCAACTCCGGCAACTGCGCCCAGACCGTGTTGCCACAGCCTGCGTTCCTGGCTGAGGTTGGGCCGCGCAGGGCGCTCAGGCCGGCCCACGGCTTGACAGGGCGCGTGCCTCACCCCGCGGCCGGCTTCTTGCGGGCGCACACCACATACAGCGGGTCAGAGTGGCCGGGGTTGGGACTCAGATCGTAAAACAGCGGTGCCTCAAAGCCGTCGGTCAGCTGAAAATATTTCTCGACCAGATCGCGCCTCCCGGTATCGCGGAGCGTCTGCCAGACCCGGATCGCCTTGGTCGGAAACATGCGGTTCGAAAAGAAGACGGCAAACAGCCCGCCCGGCCTCAGCACCCGGCAGACCTCGGCAAACACTTCGAGCGGTTGAATCAGGTATTGGATGGACACCGTGACCAGCACGCCATGAAACATTCCGTCGTCAAACGGGAGGGCGGGATTGGTATTCAGATTGTGGACTACATAGGCGTCCAGGTCCGGGTTATCGGCCATCTCCTCCATATTCAGGCCCAGGCCTATCAGGCGATGTTTGACAAAGCCCCGGGGCAGATGAGAGCGCCAACTGCTCATCAGGTCAAGCAACACCCCGTTTGGCACAAAGGCCGTTTGGATAAAATCTCCCACCGCGGCAATCGCCGGCTCGTCAATATGGACGAGCTTGCGGGCAAGCTCGTAGAAGCGCTCATCTTCGGTCGCGTCAACCCGGTCAAACATCTCGGCCGTGAACGGTTCGGGGTAGTCCATAGATGGCCCTCCCTGCTTCATTGCGCAAAAAACCGCACTAGCGCAGCCGCGGCGGTCTCCTGCGGCTTCTCAAACGGCGGGACATGACCATAGCCCGGAAGAGACACGAGCTGCGAGCCGGCAATACCGGCCTGATAGGCTTTGCCGTGCGCCGCGGGGCTGAGCCGATATGACGTTCCCGGAGCTTTGGATTGCACAGAGAGGAATTCCAGCCGACCCGGGCCCTGGCGGCCCGGGCTTTCCTTTCAGGGCATGTGACGGGGCCGCGGGGCTGGGATTGTCTGGAATAAAGGTCTTGGCCAAGCTGGAGTCGGGGCGGCAAAGAGCAGTGTGTAGATACAGGAGGGGGTCTCTACGGCCGCCTTTGAGCAGTTGAACGGCTGTTCCCCGCGCTGTGATTTGTTCTTCCTGACAGAACATGTTTCACCTCTTCGCCTCCGTGTACCACATCGCCGCCGGACTGCAAGGGGGACCGAGGGGGACCATAATGCGCTCCTGAGCAAGCAGACATCATCATCCGCGCTGAGGGGCGGGCGGCACCAACACACGCAGCGCCCGAGGAATGGCCGTCAGCCTTACCGGCAGGGGACCTATCCGTTCTCCGTCGGCGTAGATGTCGTCGGGCTGGTCGGCGTGAATCGTTATGGCACTCCCGCGCAGGGTCTCTACCCCGGTGTGGTACATATGCCGACCGCTGAACACACGGGGAAACACGGACAGCACCAACTCAACCCGGCCCATGCCGCCGACCACACACACGTCCAACTGTCCGTCGTCCGGCCGGGCGGTTGGCACGAGGGCCATGCCCCGGCCGCTGCTCAAGGTATTGCCGACCGCGATCAGCCAACTGTAGCAGCGGCGGCGGCGGCCTTCGTACTCCAGGGTAAAGAGACGGGGATGGGTGCGAAAAATCGTGGCAACGGTGAGCAGAGAATACACCGCATTCACCCGCAGCCTGGTCAGAGCGTTGGCTCGGCGGTTGATCTCGGCGGCCAAACCCATGACCGCCACCGAGAAGAAGTAGCGCCCGTTGGCCTGTCCGACATCACACCGCCGCGACCGGCCAGCGGCAATAGTGGCACAGGCCGCGCCAGTATCGAGTGGGATGCCCACTCCCCGGGCAAAATCGTTGCCCCGACCGGCCGGGATGACGCCCAGTGGCGTATCGGTCCCAACCAACTCGCCGGCGACCTGACTCACTAGCCCGTCACCGCCAATACCGACAACCGCGGCTGTTCCATCGGCGACCGCCTCATGGGCCAACCGGACCGGGTCGCCGGGCGAAGCGCTGTAACACAGATCGTGGGCCACACCGTGGTCAGTCAGCAAGCGGCTGGCCTGCCCTGCCACCGCCGCCCCCCGCCCCCGGCCAGAGCTGGGATTGACAATGAGCCGAGCAGGTGATGTCGCCCCGTGTTCTTCGCCTGCTGCCACAGGCTCCGGGCTCATCTTTCTCCGCCTCGCTCAGCGTGGGCCTGGACAAAGTTCTGACTGCCGGCCGAAGCCATGCTGGCGGTGGCCGATATCTCCAGGCACAGGGCGGTGGCGGTAATTAGCTGGGCAAAACGGTAGACTTTGCCCGGACCGAGGCACTCCATCAACTGGAGATAGGCCTGGGCGTGGGGCAAACCCGTCCCGCCACCAACAGTCCCGACCTCCAGGCCGGACAGGCGGATTGTGATGTGGATGCCGTCCTCGGTTCGTGAGACTGAATCGTGGGCCATACTGCTCGTGCCAACCATGCCCAAGTCCTGGCCGGTAGCGGCAAAGACCGCCGCAACGGCTGAGGCCGGGGTAAAGGCGAAGGACTGCATGCCGCTGGCGTGTGAGCCGTGCAGCCCGGCGTGCTCCAGGGCCGACACGTCATCGGCCCGCACGCGTAAGACGCGCCGCAAAACGGCCTCGGGCAGGGTCGCCTCGGCCACAACGACTTTGCCGTGGCCGGGAAATTGAAAAAAGGCGTGGCTGGGCTTCTTATCGCCACCCATGTTTGTTTCGACAAAGATATGGAGCGGCTCAAGTCCGGTCTCGCGCGCAAAGCGCTCTCGTATAAACCCATGGTTCAGGGCGTAGGCGTTGCGTGTCATCATATTCGGGCCGCAGGCGTCGCCTGTGGTAAACCGATACAGCACATGGCACATCGGGCCGACCACATGCGTCTCAAGCCCGCGCAAAACGGCATGCAGGCTGATCGGCGGGAGGGTGGGCCGGCCCTTGGCCGGCGGAGCCTGCTGAGCTTGGCGCAGCCAAGCGGCCATAGCCGCGGGTTGGTCGGCCAACCAAGCGGCGAGGCGCAGCGCGTCGTGGGTCGAACGGAAGATAAAACACGAATCTCGGGTCATGCTGTCGGCCAGGACATGGGTGTGAATGCCGCCGGCCAGCGCTACCGCGCTCACGCCACGTTGGACCGAGGCAGACAGGCCGCCTTCGGTATGGGCCAGCGGAACAAACACCTGCTCGCTGCCCCGCCCTGTTTCCCGGACACGGCCCGTGTCATCAAGTGCGTAGTGACCCAGATTGACGGCCAGCGGACCGATGACTCCGACGGGCAGCACCATATGCCCGGTCAGGCACTCTTGAAAACGGGCCAGAACCGAGGCCGGGGCGGGCCAGTCCAGGACGTGCCGGTGACTCGGGTCCCAGTGGGCCAGGGTCTGAAGGTGGTCCTGGCGATACTGAATCGTGTCGGGGCGGTTGACCCGCGGCCAGCGCAACAGGCGACCGGTCGGCCGACGGGATGAGCGACGCAGTTTCACATCGGTTTGTCCTCAGAGCGGCTCGCGGAGCTGCATCCGCTGGACCTTCTTTTCCACATCATGGACGACTGTGTCAAACAGCAGTGTGCCGTCAAGGCCAACAAAATCGGCCTGATCTTTGAGGCCGGCGTGGATCGCCCGCATCAACCCGATCAGCTCATCCATCATGGTGAGAAATTCCGGTTTGACCTCGGGCCTGACCTTGAGTTCCTCGCCGAGGTATAGCTCGGCAAAGGCGAGATGGCGGGCCTCATCGGTAATGATCCGGCGCGCAAACTGGGCAAACAGTGAGTCCGGGTGGGCTTTGATCAGCAGGCCGTAAAAATGACGGGCCAGGATGTCGCTCAACAGGATGCCCCACAGCCACTCGATCTTGTCGCGCGACTTGAACAGCCGGGCCTGATAACGAAACATGACCTTCAGGTCGCGGATCTCCAGGGGACGCAGGCCTATCTTGTTGTAGAACCGGGTCAGGGTTTCAAAGTGACGCGCTTCGTCAAGCAGGAAGGTCGAAAGGTAGAGCTGGGCCTCGGTCTGGTGGATGGCGAAAAATTGCGGGATGACCGAACTGGCCCCGACCATAGCAGTCTGTTCGCCCAGGTAGATCGGGGTCAGCACATGGGCGAAAGCCTGTTGCTCGGCCTGGCTCAGCCCCAAGGGTTGGTCCCAGTCGATCACCGCTGCTGACCACTGGCCCTCCACCCCCTTGCGGAACAGTTCCAGGAGTTTGGTATTGTCAACACACGGAAAGACCCGAATCACGCTCTCCCCCTATCCCTCATCCAGTCCGGTCAATCATGACTCACCATAGATCGCAGGGCAGCCCCCATATAGCAATCATGAGGCTGACGTACAAGCCGCTGCCGTCTTTCCCCATCGTCCGGGACGCTCCGCCTCAGTCTTCCTCCCGGCCCTGCAGCCAGGCAACTGCCCGCCACATATATTGGACACCAGAGACGGCAATCGCTCCCCCAGCCAGAACCCATATCGTCTGAGCCAGCAAGACCGGCAACCAGTTCGGTGAAAGCAACTCAAGCAGAGCCGCGCTCACCGTGACCAGCAGCAAAAAAGTCCCCCACTTGCCAAATTGGCTTGGCTTGGTGCGAATCGTCCGACCTGTCCACAGGAAGAGGAGGACAAAGCCGCCCACCAGTACCACGTCCCGGCCCACAACCAAGCCAGTCAACCACACCGGCACAGCACCCATGATCGTGAGCGTCACTAGGACACTACAGAGCAGGGCTTTATCGGCCAGGGCATCAAACCGCTTGCCAAATTCTTCAGAGTCACTGCCTATATAGCGCGCGACCCGCCCGTCCAGCCAATCAGTCATGCCGGCAAAGACAAAGGTGCTCAACGCCGCCGCATAGCGCTCCCGGACTAGAAAAAACAGCAGAACGGGAATGGCCAGGACACGCACGGCGGTGATAAGATTGGGCAAGAGCCGAGGATGTCGAAGCTCCAGGGAGCAGGATGAGCTGTTCATGCGCCCATGGGTCTGGCCAGACCAGCTGCGGTCAGCCTCTTGCGGAGTTGTCCGGCTATCTTGGCCGACACCCGGGCGGTGACCCGGACATTTGTCTCGGTATATGTTTGTTCCATCACCCGCCCACTTCTGTGCAGAAAATCCAGGAGCTGTCCAGCACCGAGGGGCAACTCCAGCCGCAGCACTTCCCGCTCTCGCTCCAGATGGCGTTCGAGAGCGTTGAGCAGAGCGGTAATGCCAACTCCCCTCAGGGCCGAGATACCAAAGTGAGGCTCGCCGCCGGCGGGGCCGTTGGCCGCGGTTTGATCCGCTCCGAGCCTCGGCCGCCACGCCTGTTCACTTGGTCCAGCCGGGGGTTGGTCGAGCTTGTTATAGACGGTAAATGTCGGGAGATGCGCCACGCCGATATCCTGCAACACCTGCTGAACAACCGCTTGTTGTTCCCTCCAACGCGGATGGCTGGCGTCAATCACATGCAGGAGGATTTCGGCCGTCCGCACTTCTTCGAGAGTTCCGGCAAAGGCGTCAATCAGTTGGTGGGGCAGTTTGTTGATAAACCCGACGGTATCGGTCAACAGCACAGTCTGTCCGCCGGGCAGATCGAGGCGACGGCTGGTCGGGTCAAGGGTAGCGAAGAGTTTGTCTTCGACCAACACCTGAGCGCGGGTCAGGGCGTTCATCAGGGTCGATTTTCCGGCGTTGGTATAGCCGACGAGCGCAATGCACGGGAAGGGGATACGGGCGCGCTCTTGACGGTGGAGGCCGCGCGTCCGTTCGACCTGCCACAAACGGCGTCGGACGGTGGCAATACGTTCTCGAATACGCCGCCGATCGTGTTCGAGTTGGGCTTCTCCCGGCCCCCGGGTGCCTACCCCGCCGCCGAGGCGAGACAGGTGCGTCCACTGGCGGGTGAGTCGTGGCCGCAGATACTCGAGCTGGGCGAGTTCGACCTGGAGTTTGCCGGCTTGGCTGCGGGCGCGCTGGGCAAAGATATCAAGAATCAACTGACTGCGATCAATGACCTTGAGGCACAAGCTGTTTTCCAGATTGCGCTGCTGGGCCGGGGACAAATCGTCATCAAAAATCACCACATTGGCATCGGTTGTCGCGCTCAGCGCCTGGACTTCAGCCAGCTTGCCAGTCCCCATGTAAGAGGCCGGTTGTACGCCGTTGTGTCGGCTCTGGCGCACTTGGCCGGCGACCTCCAGGCCGGCAGTTTCACTCAGCCGGGCCAGTTCGTCCAAGGACGCTTCAAGCTGAAAATCACCGCCATGAAACTGCTCGCCCCGAGACCTGTTTGCGCCGGCTTCAACAGCGACAATCACGGCTCGTTCGGGGCTGCTCGCGGCCACATATTGCTGACGGCCAGCGTTGCGTATACGCGCCATAGCCCGGATTGTATCACTGGCTCAGCGAAAAGACGCTACCCCACTGCCAAATACGTCCTCCACTGCGGACAGCATGGCCCGGGTCGGGGCAACACCGAGGTCCTGGGGCAAAGCGATAACCGTCTCGCGGTGGTCGGGCCGCAGGAGGTGCAAAAAGGCCCGACAATCGCCCTGGTGCTGGCTCAATACCGACCGCAGGGCCAGCAGATCTTCTTTGGTCGTGACATCGGACGGCACCTGAATATGGACTTGGCTGACCTCCTGTTTGGCGACCGATTCCAGCGGCACAATCTCATCGGCAATAATCTGACAGCGATCTTCGTCCATATCGAGCGCACCGCTGAGGCAGATCGGATCGTCCGCTGACAGGCTTTGCTCGTAGCGGCGGTAGGCTTCGGGCCAGACAATCACCTCCACCACCCCGTCTTTGTCTTCCAGCGTAAACGTCGCGTAGCGGTCGCCCTTTTTGTTGTTCTTCAGTTTGAGCGCCTGGACCACGCCGGCTAAGCGCACTTTCTCCTGGTGGGTCCGGCCTTTTATCATCGCGGTAGTCAGCGACACCACCCCGTGCAGGCGGCTCTCGTAGCGGTCCAGAGGATGGCCGGTAATAAAAAAGCCCAGGATTTCGCGCTCATTGTTCAGCTTCTCGCCTTCCGACCATTCGGCTACCTGCGGCAACTCGGGCCGAGTGGGATCTGTGCCGCCGGTGGCGGCAAACAACCCCATCTGAGCACTGTTCGCCCCCCGCGCTTCGTACTCGGCCCACTTCATGGCCGCCTCACAGCCCGCCAACAGCCGGGCCCGCGGAATCCCAAAAGAGTCGAGCGCGCCGCATTTGATCAGGCTTTCCATCACCCGCTTATTGACCTGCTGGCCCTGGACGCGCAGGCTGAAGTCGTACCAGTCCTCAAACGGTCCGTTTTGGCGGGCTTCGCAGATGACCTCAATCGCTTTTGAGCCCACGCCCTTGACCGCCCCCAGCCCAAAACGAATGCTGTCCGCCCCAACCGTAAAGCTCTCGTCGCTTTCATTCACGTCGGGCGGTAAGACCGGAATGTTTTGCAGGCGGCAGTCGGCGATATTTTTATACGTCTTACCGGTATCACCCATCTCGATACTCATCAGCGCGGCCATGAACTCGTGGGGAAAATGGGTTTTCAGATAGGCGGTTTGATACGACAGAAAAGCATAGGCGGCGGCGTGGGACTTGTTGAAGCCGTAGGCCGCAAAGGTTTCCATGGCGTCAAAAATCTCGCTGGCTGTTTTTTCCGGGATGTGGTGGCGCTTGGCCCCGCTGAGAAACTTGCTGCGCTCCTCCTGCATGACCTCTTTTTTCTTTTTGCCCATCGCCCGGCGCAGAGAGTCGGCGTCGGCCAGGGAGTAGCCGGCCAGGATCTGAGCGATCTGCATCACCTGCTCTTGGTAGATGGTGACCCCGTATGTTTCTTTCAGCACCGGTTCGAGCAGCTTATGGGGGTAGACAATCGCCTCCTTGCCGTGTTTGCGACGGATAAACTGTTCGGCCGCCCCACTGTCCAAAGGCCCCGGTCGAAACAGAGCGATGACAGCAATAATGTCTTCAAAACAGCTGGGTTTCAGCTGGGTAATCAGCTTGCGGATGCCGCTGCTCTCCATCTGGAAGACCCCGACTGTGTCCCCGCGCGTGAGGTTGTGATAGGTGGCGGTATCGTCCAGCGGCAGGGTGCTCAGGTTCACGTCCAGGCTGCGGGTCTTTGTAATCCGGCTGACCGTATTGGCTAGCAGAGTCAAGGTTTTCAAGCCCAAAAAGTCAAACTTGATCAGTCCGATGGCGTCAACATCGGGCCCGGCGAACTGGGTCAGAACACTGCCCTCTTTATCCACAAACAGGGGCAGATGATCAACGAGGGAGGTCGGCGAGATGACAATCCCGGCGGCGTGTTTGGAGGCGTGGCGGAGCAGCCCTTCGAGCTTCAGCGAGTAGGCAAACAGGTTCTGTTCGCGCTGACCCGCGGCGCGAATCTCGCGCAACCGGGGCTCCATGTCCAGGGCCGCCTCAAGCGGAAAATCTTTGCCCTGTTTCGGTGCCGGATAGAGCTTAGCCATACGGTCGGTTTCGCCATACGAGAACTCCAGGGCGCGGCCCACATCTTTGATGGCCTGTTTGCCCTTGAGGGTTCCAAAGGTGATGATCTGGGCCACCTTGTCGGCTCCGTATTTGTCTTTAATGTACTGGATCACCTCGTCCCGGCGTTCAAAGCAAAAGTCGACGTCAATGTCGGGCATGCTCTTGCGACCGGGGTTGAGAAAGCGCTCAAACAGCAGCTGGTAGCGGATCGGATCAACATCGGTGATCTGGAGACAGTAGGCGACCAGGCTGCCGGCCGCAGAGCCCCGGCCGGGGCCGACCGGGATATTCTGGGACTTGGCGTAGAGGATGAAGTCGGACACAATCAGGAAGTAGCCGGCGAAGCCCATATCCTCAATCACCTTGAGCTCAAACGCCAGCCGCTCGCGGTACTCTCGCTCGGTGCCGGGGCTGAACTCAGGGTTGGCGGCTCCGATCTGATTCAAACGCTCCTCCAACCCCTTGTGGGCGGCACGCTCTAGGCACTGCTCCAGGGATTCCTGTTCGGGAATGGCAAAAACCGGGAACTTGAAGTCACCAAACGACAGATCCAGATTACACCGGTCCGCAATGTCGAGCGTTGCGTCAACGGCCTGGGGATGGTCGGTAAACTCTGATCTCATCGCTTCGGGCGACTTGACGTACAGTTGGTCGGTGCCCAAACGCCAGCGTTTTTCGTCGGACATGACCTTGCCGCTCTGTACGCACAGCAGCACCTCGTGGGCCTCGGCATCCTCGGCGTGCAGGTAGTGGCAGTCGTTGGTGGCCACCAGCGGCAGCGACAACTCACGGGCCAGTTCAACGAGGGCCGGATTGAGCCGCTCCTGCTGGGGCAGGTGGTTCGCCTGAATCTCGATATAAAACCGCTCGTCAAAAATAGCCGCGTAGTCTTCGGCCACCTCCCGAGCCGATTTTTCCCGATCGCCCAGCATGGTCCATGCCAGTTCACCGCTCAGACACCCAGACAGGGCGATCAGACCGCGGTTGAGTTCTCGCAGCAGGGCCTTATCGACCCGGGGTTTGCGATAAAAGCCCTCAGTATAGCCGGCTGTGACCAGACGGCACAGGTTGCGGTAGCCGTCCAGATTCATGGCCAGCAGGACCAAGTGAAAATTTCCGCCATGCTCGTGGTTGTCGGCTCCCGAGAGGTTTTTGTCAAACCGACTCCGGGGGGCGACATAGACCTCACAGCCAATAATCGGCTTGACCCCGTGTTGTTCTGCGGTCCGATAAAAATCGACCGCCCCAAACATATTGCCATGATCGGTCATGGCCACCGCCGGCATGTTATAGGCCGCCACCTGAGGCATCAGATTGGAGACCTTGTTCGCACCGTCCAGCAGGCTGTATTGGGTATGTAGATGCAGATGAACGAATCCCATTCCGACTCCCCCTCCGTGACTGCACAACTCCTCATTCCCACTCAATCGTTGCTGGTGGCTTGGAGGAAATGTCCAGCACGACCCGGTTAATGCCTCGGACTTCATTGATGATGCGGTTCGATATAGTGCTCAGCAAATCGTGCGGCAGTCGAGCCCAGTCGGCGGTCATGCCGTCCACGCTCTCGACCGCCCGGATGGCAACCACATTCTCGTAGGTCCGGGCGTCGCCCATCACTCCGACACTTTTGACCGGGAGCAAAACGGCAAAGGTTTGCCACATTTTATAGTAGAAACCCGCCGCCCGGATCTCCTCATCAACGACGGCGTCGGCCTGACGCAGGAGGGCTAGCCGCGTCTCCTCTACCGCGCCCAGCAGACGAATGGCCAGCCCCGGGCCGGGAAAAGGCTGGCGAGCAACGATCTCCTCGGACAGCCCCAAGACCCGCCCCAGTACCCGGACCTCATCCTTAAACAGCTCGCGCAAGGGTTCAATCAGGGCCAGTTGCATACGCTCAGGCAAGCCCCCGACATTGTGGTGACTCTTGATCGTAGCCGACGGGCCCTTGAATGACACCGACTCAATCACGTCCGGATACAGGGTGCCCTGAGCCAGAAAGTCGGCCTCCAGCGGCCGGGCAATTTCTTCAAAAACGTCAATAAAGGTATGACCGATAATGCGACGCTTGTGTTCCGGGTCTTCAACGCCGATCAGATTTTGGAGAAAGCGCTCGGCCGTATTCACACACCGCAGCCGAATCCCTAGGCCGGAGAAGGTCTGCTCAACCTGCTCGGCTTCGCCCTGCCGCAGCAGACCGTTATCCACAAAGATACACGTCAGGCGCTCCCCAATCGCCCGGCTGAGCAGAACGGCCACCACCGCGGAATCAATCCCGCCGCTCAGCCCGCACACCACCCGACCGTCGCCCACCTGTTCACGGATGCGGACGACCTCACGCTCCACAAAACCTTCCATCGTCCAGTTGGGCTGGCAGCCACAGACCCGAAACAGGAAATTGCGCAACACCTCGCTGCCGCGCTCGGTATGCACTACCTCGGGATGAAACTGCACGCCAAACAGGCGTCCCGAGACGTCGCGGCAGGCGGCGATAGGAGAGCTTGGCGAATGGGCCAGCACTGCCCAGCCAGCCGGCAGGCTCTCTGATTTATCGCCGTGACTCATCCACACCTGGCTGGAGTCGGCGCGCGAGAATCCGGCAAACAGATCGCGCGTATCATCAACAAACAGCCGGGCCGCCCCAAACTCCCGTCGCTCAGCCCTGGCGATCTCGGCCCCGACCAACTGGTGCAAGACTCCCATACCGTAGCAGATGCCCAGAAAAGGCACTGGTGTCTCGATCACCACCGCTTCCAGCATAGGCGCATCAGCCTCGTACACACTGGCCGGACCACCCGACAGAATAATGCCCTCCGGTTGCAGATCGCGGACGGCCTCGGCTGCCACGGAGTAAGGATGAATTTCGCAATACACCCGGGCCTCCCGCACGCGTCTGGCGATGAGCTGGGTGTACTGGCTGCCAAAATCAAGGATAAGAATCATGGGACTGCGCTGGAACGAAAAATGGTCCGCTACTCCATGTGGTAGTTTGGCGCTTCCTTGGTGATGATCACGTCGTGGACATGGTTTTCGCGCAGGCCGGCCGAGGTGACCCGGACAAACTTCGCCTTGGTCCGCAGCTCGGCCAGGGTCCGGCAGCCGGTATAGCCCATGCCAGCTTTGAGGCCACCGACCATTTGGTTGATGATCATGCCCAGACTGCCCTTGTAGGGCACCCGGCCTTCGATGCCTTCAGGAACGAGCTTGGCGGTATTCTCTTCATCCTGAAAATAGCGGTTGCGACTGCCCTCTCGCTCGCGCATAGCCTCTAAGGAACCCATGCCACGGTAGAGTTTATACGTCCGGCCCTGGTACAGAATCGTCTCTCCAGGACTCTCTTCAGTCCCGGCAAACAGGCTGCCGATCATGACCGAGTGGGCACCCGCGGCCAGGGCCTTGACCATGTCGCCGGAAAAACGAATACCACCGTCGGAAATGACCGGCACGCCGGCGTCTTCGGCCACCTGAACGCTCTTGGTGATCGCCATCAACTGCGGCACCCCAACGCCCGACACCACCCGGGTGGTACAGATCGAGGCCGGTCCCATGCCGACCTTGACCGCATCGGCACCGGCCTCAATCAGGTCGCGGCTGGCCTCTGCGGTAGCCACATTGCCGGCCATGACCTCAATACCCGGAAAGGTCCGCTTGAGCATGGTGAGGGTCTCAAGCACACCCCGGGTATGGCCGTGGGCCGTATCAATCACCACCACGTCAACTCCAGCCGTTACCAGGGATTCGGCTCGCGCTTCTCGATCATCCCCAGTCCCAAGCGCCGCCCCGACCCGCAGCCGGCCAAACGGATCTTTACAGGCCAGCGGATGCTGGCTGGTCTTTTCAATATCCTTGACCGTGATGAGGCCCTTGAGGTGCCTGTGCTCGTCAACGACGAGCAGCTTCTCAATCCGATGCCGGTGGAGGATCTCCTTGGCGTCTTCGAGACTGACGCCGGGTTGAGCCGTCACCAAGCGGTCCTTAGTCATAACCTCCGACACCGGGCGGTCAAGCCGTTTCTCAAAACGCAGATCACGGTTGGTGAGAATACCGACCAGGGTCTCGTTTTCGGTCACCGGCAGGCCGGAGATATGAAACCGCTCCATGATCTGCCGTGCTTGGGCGATCTGTTGGTCGGGACGCACCGTGATCGGGTTGGCGATCATACCGCTCTCGTGCTTTTTGACCTTAGCGACCTCTTCGGCCTGAGCATGGATGCTCAGATTGCGGTGGATGATGCCGATGCCGCCAGCCTGGGCCATGGCGATAGCCGCCCGCGATTCGGTCACGGTATCCATCGCCGCGCTGATCAGCGGGACGTTCAGGCTGATCCGGCGGGTCAGCGCGGTCGCCACATCGGCATCTTTGGGCATGAAATCCGACGCCGCCGGCAGCAACAACACATCGTCAAAGGTCAGTCCTTCTGGGATTTCGGCGGGTAGCATGGCTGGGCTCCTCGCAGGGTGACGCCTGCAAAAAAGCCCATCTCAGCCGAGACGGGCTTTCAGTGCTGACTGTGCTTGCCATTACGAACATGGCTTCTCATATCAAAGCGCTATCCCTTTGACAAGAGTACACATCGCCCTACAAGCTCTAGGGGTTTAGAGATCAGACAATCAAGCGCCTTTTTTCTTCATACCGGCGTAGGTTGGATGGTCCATCCAGCCCAGGACCCGGCGCGGGCTGGTGACGACCGACACATCGTCGAGCACCTGCGACTGGCAGGCCAAGCGGTAGGTTCTGCCCTCCCAGCCGTTCTTTTTTTCATCCGCTATAGTGCGTTCGGACAGCGCCCGATGATCGTCTACCTGCACCCGACAGGTGCCGCACAGGCCGCGACCACGACAGTTGAGCAGGCTATCTGGAAATGTATACAGGTTAATGTTATGCGCCAACGCCACTTCTCGCAGGTTCGCCCCTTGGGGCACCTCAACACTCAGTTCCTGCTTCACAAATGTGACTAACGACATGCGCTTGCAGCCTCCTTTGGAGTCATGTAGACAGTATTATCTAGCTGGTTCAGACCAACAGGTCCAGGGCAGCCTATGCACGTCGATATCAGTTGTCGAAAATGTGGCTACCGCCGGCGCATGGATATAGGGGGGCCAACCGCTAGCAGCGCATCAGGTGGCCCAAGTGAGAACGAACTTGAGACCTATCTCCATCTGTTGCGTGAGCGTTTATCCCATCAACCGAGCTTTGCGTGCTTTGGCGGGCATTTCGAGTTTGCCCCGCCCCTGCCCCAATTCTGGGACATTCACTGGGACACCTTGAGCGATGATTAGAACACTCAGTGTATCAAGCGTCTCACGCCGCACCCAGGAAGCCTCCATGACACACCAGCAGGAACCGTCCGAGGAGTTCTTCAACGCCGTCACGGCCCCCCAGGCGTCGCAAGATGTGGCCCGCTGGCGGCAAGACCCGAGCTACTGCCCACCGTTCGAGATCGTCCGCTGGCGGGTAGTTGATGAAGAGTGGAAAGAACGCCGGGCTGTAGACGCCGTAGTGGTGGTTAAGGTGCATGGCCAGGAAGACATTGAGGCCGCCCAGGGCGTGGGCGGCGTCCAGGCCCTGGATTCGGCTTTACGCCGGGTCTTGCTCC
Source organism: uncultured Binatia bacterium (SeqCode) (assembly GCA_965200965.1). Lineage (GTDB taxonomy): Bacteria > Desulfobacterota > Binatia > Bin18 > Bin18 > JAAXHF01. Next base: position 819,716 of record OZ241744.1, on the reverse strand, counting down.
ACCATTTTCCGCGTATCAGAGACATACAACTCGTCGAGCTGTACACTCATCGGGGCGGACGCGGAACCGCCGCCGAGGTGGTGTCGATTATGAAATTCAGCGACGGTCAGCAGCAGTGGAGCACTATACGGAAATCGCGCGACCTGCTGGCCTCGGCTTGGATGGCGCTGGTTGACGGCTATGAGTGGGCGATTACCACCCTGTTGAGCGAGAACAACCAGGAGGGATGAGCCTGTCCCGGCCTGCCCAGCCTTTTATCAGCCCTTTTTGAACGGCTCTCCCCACTGGTCAACACAACTCACCTCTTCAACCGGCACGCGCGTCACCGGTCCAAACCTGCCTAGGGGATAGCCGATTGGCAGCAAGGCATAGGTCGAAACATCCTCAGGCAGCTTCAAAACAGCCCTGATTTCTTCTTCGTGGAGCGAGGCAACCGTTGTCAGGGTCGCGCCGAGCCCCAGGGCGCGACACGCCAGCAGCATGTTCTGGACCGCAGGATAAATACTTGAGCCGGACAAACGCGCCAGTCTGGCCGCCAGCTCGGGCGGCATGGCCCGTTCTTTGAGACAGGCGAACAGCAGGACCGGAACCTCGGCCATATTGTGGGCCAGATACGAAGCCGCGTCGATCAGCCGGAGAAACTTTGCCTCCTCCATGTGTTCAGGCCCGGGTCGGCTCCCGTAGAGTTGTTCAACCTGAGCCCAGCCCTTTTGGTAGACCGCGGCCACCTGTTTTTTGATGTCCGGGTCTTTGACCACCACAAAACGCCAGTTTTGGGTATTGGTGCCACTCGGCGCACGAATCCCGGCGTCAAGAACCTGATAAATAAGCGCATCTGGAACCGGATCGGGTTTCAGACGGCGCATACTCCGGGTTGAAGCTATGATCTCAAACAACTCGTGTTGGGCCATTGTCTCCTCCTTACCTCGTCCGGGCATCCCCTTGCCGGAAGCCCAGCGTAACGCTACAGTACCGGGAGCCTTACATCAGAGCCTCCGCCATTGTGCGTGCCCGGCTGAGGCGTGTCAAACTTCATGATTTCAGGACACGACCAGGGAAGTGAGAGAGCACATGAACGATCGAATGTGGCTGGGAGCAGGAATGCTCGCCGTGGCCCTGCTGATGGCCGCCTGCGGCTCGCAACCCAGCCTGTCCGGCACGGCCTTACAGGAGAAATACCCAGATAAAAAGTACATCACCATTGACGGGGTAGCCCTGCACTATGACCAGCAGGGCTTGGGCCGCCCGATGGTCTTGTTACACGGGCTTGGCACCTCGTCCTACATCTGGCGCAACATCATCCCGGGTCTGACCTACGGCACGACCGTCTATACCCTGGATCTGATGGGCTTTGGTTATTCGGAAAAACCCCAGGACCGGCGCTACGATATTGAAACCTACGCCTCCCAGCTCAACACCTTTTTGCAAGCGCTCAACCTGGAAAATCCAATCCTCGGCGGTCACGGGGTCGGAGCCCTGATCATCGCCCTGCACGCGGTCCGCAACCCCGGAGCCATCCGCAAGCTGATTCTGGTCAGCGCTCCGCTGTATGACAACAGCCCCACGCTTAACGTCCGTTTGTTGGGCCTGCCCGGGCTCGGCCACCTGTTGACCGGCGACTGGTTTCTCAAACGCGTCTTCCGGGCCGGGGTGGAAGTCCAGGACAAAATGAGCGATATCGCCCTCAAGCCCTACCTGAGGCCCTATTGGGACGATCCTGGAGCGCGGACGAGCCTGCGGAAGTTTATCCGAGAGTTTGATGCCGAGCCGGTACTCGAACAGGAAATCAAGCCCAACCTATCCTACATACACGTCCCGACCCTGCTGGTCTGGGGGCCGCACGATACCCTTGTCCCGCTGGAGGTCGGCCGCCAGCTGGATGAAGAGATCCCCAACTCAGACATCTCGGTCATTTTGCGCAGCGGCCACTATGTGCAAGAAGACCGCCCCGACCTGGTCCGGGCAGCCTTCAAAGAATTCCGGGATAGGGGCTGAAGCCACGCTTTTCGGCTTGAATTGACATCATAGACCTTATCTGTCTGAATTGAACCACCCGACAGACGAAAGGAGTTGCCCGATGAGCTACGAAGAAGTCGAGTTTCAGAGAGACTGTGAAGTCGTGCAGATCCCTCAGGGCACGACCGTGATCATTCCCAAAGGCACACCAGGCGTGATCACCCAGGCCCTCGGCGATACCTATACCCTCCAGTTGCCAACCTTGGGCGGCTTGTATCGGGTGTCTGACGCCGATGCCGACGCGATTGGCAAACAGCCCACAGCAGCAACCGCCCCACAAGCGGGAGATGGCACGCTCAGCGAAGAGCAGGTCTGGGCAGCCCTCAGAAATGTCTATGATCCGGAAATCCCGGTGAATATCGTGGACTTAGGGCTGGTGTATGACATGCAACTCCAGTCGCTACCCAGCGGCGAGAGCAAAGTCGAGGTCAAGATGACCCTCACCGCGCCGGGCTGTGGCATGGGTCCGGCCATTGCGATGGATGCCCAGCACCGGATTGAGAGCCTGACGGGAGTCGAAGAGGCCGATGTACAGGTTGTGTGGGACCCGCCCTGGGGACCAGAGATGATCTCAGCCGAGGGCAAGCAGCGACTCGGTATCGAAGACTAAGCCCCGGCCCTTGGGCGGGCTGCCTAAGAGCGTCCGCGCCCAGCAAAAAAGATAACCGTGGCAGCAATCACGATCCCGAGAAACGCCCCCATCAGCAAAGGGTTGCCACCAAACAGTTCGCGTAAATAGCCCATCTCTTTCCTCGACCGCCGGCCTAGCCGCTGAGCTCCGAGCGGACCAGCCATGCCCCGTCTGCCAGAGCCTTCATCTTTCCCCGGGCTGCGGTCCGCGAGCGCGGAATCATCCCACAGTCGGTACACGGGTAGAGGTGCTGTGGCTCAACATATTGGAGAGCGGCGCGAATGCGTGCCGCGACGGTCTGTGGGGTCTCGACCTCTTCAGTGCCAACATCAACCACCCCGACCATCAGGTCTTTACCCCGGGCCAAGGCCAGGACCGAAGGATCAACCCCCGAAGCGGCACACTCGACCGAGATCATGTCAATGGCGCTGGTCCGCAGCAGGGGCAGCGTTCGCCCGTAATGACTCCAGTCCGTATTGCGGCTCTTCCACTCCAGCACCACAGGAATGCCATAGCCATAGCAGATATGGACCGCGATTTTGGCCCTGACTCCCTTGGCCGCGGCCTCCAGGGCGCGGATGCCCCAGTCCTCAACCGCGTCCAGATAGATATTAAAACACGGCTCGTCAAACTGGACGATATCGCAGCCGTTTTCGGCCAACTCCAGCGCCTCTTCGTTAAGCACTTTGGCGATTTCAGCGGCCAGGGTCTGGCGGTCCCCATAGTGCTCGTCGGCCAGGGTGTCGGCCGTGGTCATCGGGCCGGGCAGGGTCACTTTGACCGGCTTGCTGGTCTGCTGTTTCAGAAAGCGCAAGGCGTCCACAAGAATGGCTGTGGGCCGCCGAATAGACCCGATTACCCGGGCCGCATCAAGCTGGACACCGTAGCGGTTGCCACGGGTCTCGATCTTGACCAGGCGACTGAAATCAAGGCCGCTCAGCCCCTCACAAAAGCCCCAGATATAGTGCCGGCGGCGTTGTTCGCCATCGGTCAGGATATGCAGTCCTGCGCGTTCCTGGTCGGCCACCGCCAGCACGACCGCATCGTCGCAGCCCTCGGCCCGCCCAGCCTCATCAAGCTGCCAGGACACATACATGCGGTGGGGCGGGACAAGCCAAGTCGGACGTGGCAAGCTGCCGACAATCATGGTTTGCAGCATACGACAGCTCCTCTATAGTTCCTGCTCCCGATACCAGCCCAGCGCACACATCACCGGCGCGTCGCTGAACGAAAACAACAAGGCGTCGTGGCTGGCCGACCGATTCTGGTGGCTATGCGCCGCCCACAGGGGCAGGGCAAACACATCCCCCGGAGCCCAGTCACAGGCCCGGCCGTCTATGAGCGTCCGGCCGTGGCCCTGCACAGCCAGATACACCGTGCTGGTGCTGTGGCGGTGAGTCCGGGTGTTCTGGCTGGGCCGTAAGTGCTGGAGGAAGCTGGCCATAGTCGACAGCGACGGTCCACCATTGAGCGGATTCACATATTCGAGCAGGCTACCGTCAAACGGACTTTCCTCATCTTTGCCCAGACTCATCAGCGTGTCATAAGCGTCCGTCCAGGCGTATTTCAGCAGCCCAGACCGGCCCTTGTTGACCGCTCGCTGCCAACTGGGCAGCAGCCCCCCTCTGCCGTAGATAGCCACAGACGTATTGAGCGGCTTGGTGACGGGCTGGGCCTCCTGGGGAAAGGCTTGGGTGAAGATATTTTCCAGCAGCGAGACCAGCGGAATATCCAAGCCGTCCAGCCACACCACGGGGTGGTCGCCCTCGCTGCCGTGGTCGTGCCAAGTCCAGTTGGGAGTCAGCACAAAGTCACCGGGGGCCATTGTCATCTTATCGCCGTCAACGACCGTATACGCGCCCTCGCCTTCCATGATAAAATATAGCGCATCAGGCGTATGGCGGTGCGTCCGGGCGATTTCTCCGGGCAGGATGAGTTGCAAGCCGCCGTATAAGGTCGTCGTCGTGGCTACGCGGCCCTTCAAGCCTGGGTTGAGGAGCATCAACACCCGCCGTTCAGCCTCGGCCGCGGTCACTACCTCGCCCGAGCGTAAGAACTGCGGGCGGAGTTCCTGCCACGACCACAGGTGGGGAACAGCCCTGGTCTGCGGCTCAGGCGTCAATATCTGTCCCAGCACCTTCCACAACGGGCCGACCTTGAACCGCGACAAGCCGTCAAGAAAGGCGGTCGCCCGGTCTGGGCCGACGGTCGCTGAGGGTGCGCGATGTGCCATACACGAGGCTCCTGTCAGACGGACAATAGCCCGTCGGGGGCAGCCCGGTCAATGTCAGGACAACCCCGCGCCGGCCCCTGCCCTAGGCAGATACCAGCGGCGGCAGCAGTGTTTTGACCGGACCGTGGCGCAGACGCGCAAAGATGCGCTTGGTTGCCTCAGAGCGGTTCAGCGTGTAGAAGTGGATGCCGGGAGCGCCCTGTTTGAGCAAGTCTTCACACTGCTGCCACGCCCATTCAATCCCGACTTCAAGCGATGCTTGAAGGTCATCGGCAACCGGCTCCAGGCGGGCAACCAACTCAGCCGGAATCCTTGCCCCGCACAGCCGGGTGATGCGGACAATCTGGCGGTAGTTTACAATCGGCATGACACCGGGGATGATCCGACACAGGACGCCGAGCCGGCCGGCCCGGTCCACAAAGTCGAAATAGTCCCGGTTGTCGTAGAACAGTTGGGTGATAACAAAATCCGCCCCACAGTCAACTTTGTACTGGAGCCGCAGCAGGTCAAGCTCCCTGCTCTCACTCTCGGGATGCGGCTCCGGGTAGCCGGCCACACCAATACAGAATTCGCCGCTGGCCCGGGCCAGAGAGACCAGTTCATTGGCGTGGGCGAAGCCGCCCTGCACCGGCTCGAAGCTGGCCTGACCGCGCGGTGGGTCGCCCCGCAGACACATTACATTCTCGATGCCCCGCGCCCGAAACTCCCGGAGAATGTCGCGCAACTCGGCCTGAGTATGCCCCACACATGTCAGATGGGCCATGCCGATGAGCCCCAGCTCATCCTGAAAGCGGCTCACCAGATCAATCGTATTTTTCCTGGCTGAGCCGCCGGCCCCATATGTTACCGAAATAAAACTCGGGCCGAGCGGCCTCAGTTCCCGTGCCCGGGCAAACAGTTGCTCAACCTCGGCCGGGGACTGAGGCGGAAAAAACTCAAAGGAAAACGTCTGGGTCCGGGTCTCAAACAGGCGTCGGATCTTCATGCCACCCTAGCATAGCCCAAAGCGCCCGAGCCTGAAAGCGTGTGAGCACGCCGTCCGCCCGGTTCGGCCGGCTTGCAGGGCTAAAGGGCGGAGGGAAGCGACTATTTTGTCGCGCCGTGGCTGAGTAGGAGCTGAGCCGTTTCGTCGGTGAACGCATAATACAAGGGCGTCCTGCCTCTGTTCGTCCGCGCGTTCACGTCTGCCCCAGCGGCGAGCAAGGCACGGGCTCGGGCGACATCGTCCTCCCAGCCTGCGCGACGAAGGTCCAGCCGTCAATGCTGACTTGCTCTGGTTCCGGCTCTGGACTAACAACAGCGGTCAACTCAAGGTGTTGCGTGCTCTCGTTCCACACCAGGGTTGCCGTTTCGCCAGGGGCCGGGAAGTCAGGAACCTGCACCGTGGCCGTTACCCCTCGCAAAAACTCCTCTCCGGTTATCACTACCATAAACGTACTCCAGGCGAACTCTATCCCGTCATCACAGGCCACCGCGGTATGCTCCCCATCCCCGAGCAAAGCCCAATTGATTTGAATAATAAATCCATGATTGACCGTGCCGCAGACATGGCGCACCTCCGCACGAGGCTGCTCCTCTGCCAGCGGGATATGCCTCCCACCATCGAGCGGAACGGTAATGTCTCCGGCGTCATACTTCCAGCCGGAGATGAACCCAATCCCGGACAGATTCGCCCCATTGGCGGACTCTCCAGAACCGCGGCCTGAGCCAGCGAGACCACGAGCGCAACAACGCTGATGGCCATGCCTACGAGGCGTTCAGTCTTGTTCTTTGTTATCTCCTGGACTTGTGGCAGAGGAGATGCGCAGCGTTGAGGAAGTCACCAGCTCACCGCTTTGGCTTTACAATCCGGCCCGGTCGGGTGTACGATGCGGCCCGCAAAGGAGGAGCTATGCATCCACTCACCGATCAAGCCTGTCTTGTCGGCATTGGCGAAACCGACTTTACCCGCGGCTCAGGCCGCAGCGACCTGTCGCTGATGCTCGAAGCCTCCATGAAGGCGCTCCACGACGCCGGCCTTACCCCCCATGACATCGACGGCATCATCCCGCCCCCCCTGCCCTCCACTGCCGAACATTTTGCCGCCAACCTCGGCATTGAGGACCTGCGCTACTCGGTCACGGTCCATATGGGCGGGGCCAGCCCGGTGACCTCGCTGCAAAGCGCGGCGATGGCGGTGGCCTGCGGGGTAGCAAAAAATGTTCTGATTCCGCTTGGCTGGAACGGCTATTCGGCCATGCGGGTGCGCAATCTGGGCCGGTCCGAAGGGGGCAGCGGCGCGCCAGGGGTCATGGCCACCACCATCGGCGAATACTACCTGCCCTACGGCGCATCCGTGCCCGTCCAGTGGTACGCCTGGCTGGCCACCCGGCACAAAGAGTTGTACAGCACCCCGGACGAGGCAATGGGCGCGGTGGCCGTGGCTTCACGCAAGCACGCCCAACTGAACGACAAAGCCTATATGTGCGGCCGGCCGCTCAGCATGGAAGACTATCTGAACGCCCGCTGGGTGGCCAAACCGTTTCGGCTGTTTGACTGCTGCCTGGAAACCGACGGGGCCTGCGCGGTGGTGATCACCTCGCCGGAGCGGGCCAGAGACCTCAGGCACGACCCGGTGTACATCTCGGGCGTGGCCGAGGGCCACCCCTACCCGGCTGACGATATTCCCTCACGGCCCGACCCGTTCACCATCGGCCTGAGCTTTGCCGCCCCAAACGCCTTTCAGATGGCCGGGGTCGAACACAAGGATATTGACTTCATTGAGGTCTACGACTGTTTCTCCTATGTCGTCCTCCTCCAACTCGAAGCCCTCGGCTTCTGCCAGCGCGGCGAGGTCGGCGGCTTTGTCCAGGGCGGCCGGCTGGAACTCGGCGGCCAACTGCCCATCAACACCCACGGCGGCCTGCACTCAGAAGCCCATGTGTGGGGCATGAATCACATTACCGAGGCCACCCGCCAGTTACGCCACGAAGCCGGCGACCGCCAAGTCACAGACGCTGAACTCGGCCTCGTCACCGGCTGGGGCGACTTTGGAGACGGCAGTCTGGCCATTTTGCGGAGATAGACATGGCACAAGAAACGCGCGTCTACACCCGTCCCCTGCCCAAGCTGCGCAACAGCATGGCGGTCGAGTTTTACGACCACTGCAAACAGCACCAACTCCGGTTTCAGCGCTGCGCCGACTGCGCTACCTGGCGACACCTGCCCCGCGACATGTGCGCCACATGCGGGTCTTTCAGCTGGGAGTGGGCCCAGTCGAGCGGCAGGGGCAAGGTCTTCTCATGGACGACCGCGGTCCAACCCATGCTGGCCCAGTTTGCCGACCTCGTGCCCTACAGCCCGGTGGTGATCGAGATGGAAGAAGGCGTGCGGCTGGTCAGCTGGCTGACAGATGTCTCGCCCGACGAACTCAGGCTCGATCTGCCGGTCGAGGTTGTTTTTGACGATGTGACTCCAGAAGTGACCATGCCCAAGTTCAGGCGCGCCGATTAGCGCACCGATTAGAGGGAGCGACATGGAAGCATTCCAGGGCTTTCGCTTTCCTTCGGAGCTCATCCTGCTCCGCGACCAAGTCCGGCGCTTTATCCGTGAGGAGATCATGCCGCTCGAACAGCAGCTTGACCCCGACGCCCCGGACCTGCCGGAGGCCGACTACCGACGCCTGATGGCCAAAAACAAGGCGGCCGGCCTGTGGTGCCTAGCCGCTCCTGAACAGTTCGGGGGCGGCGGGGTCAACACCTTTGGCATGTCGGTTGTGCTCGAAGAAATGGCCCAGCACCGGATGGGCCTGTACAACCCGGGCTGCGGCACCTTTGGCCGCTATCCGCCGGCCCCGATCTACGCTGGCACCGCGGAGCAGATTCAGCGCTACGCCGTCCCGACCCTGTGCGACGGGCTCAAAACCTTTTTTGCCATTACCGAACCCGGCGGCGGCTCCGACCCTGCCGGGGCCATCCAGTGTCGCGGTGTCAGAGACGGCGACTCGTGGGTGATTAACGGCACAAAGATTTTCATCTCCAACGCCCATCTGGCCGACTGGGGGGTGGTCTTTGTGCGCACCGACCCGGCCAAAGGCCGCAAAGGCATCAGTTGTTTTATTATTGACAAAGACACCCCGGGCTTCACCCCCCGGCCGTTCAAGACTATCCGCACGGTCTCGGTTCCCACTGAGGTCTCGTTTGAGGATTGCCGGGTGCCGGCCGACAAGATGATTGGCGAAGAGGGCCAAGGGCTGTTTCTCTGTTTTGACCTGCTGACCAAGGCCCGCTTCCCCTACTCGGCCGCCAATCTCGGCGTAGCCGTCGCCGCCCAGCGCATGGCTATCGAGCACGCCAAACAACGCCAGACCTTCGGTCAGGCGCTAAGTCAGCGCCAAGCCGTCCAGTGGATGCTGGCCGACGCCGAGGTCGAACTGCGCGCCACCCGCTGGCTGATCTGGGACGGGGCCTGGAAGGCCGACCGGGGGGAGGACGCCCGCCTCGAAGCCTCAATCGCCAAGCTGTATTCGAGCGAGGTCTTGGGCCGGGTCATTGACAACGCCGTCCAGATCCACGGCGGCTACGGCGTGACCAAAGAGTTTCCCCTGGAGCGCTGGTACCGGGAAGCCCGCGTGCGACGGATTGGCGAAGGCCCCTCAGAGGTACACCGGATGGTAATTGCCCGGTCCCTGTTCAGATGACAGGCTCACCACATATGACAATCATCAAGGCCGAGTTCAGCGATTTCGTCGCCACCCTCACGATCGACCGCCCGGGTGTTTCAGAGATGAGACACTACAGTTGGAGCGGAATCAGCAGCAGGGCCAGCACATTAAACACCAGCATCAGGCCGGCAATGATGAAGCAGTAGCCCATGATGTCGCCAAAGCGCAGGCCGGCGACGGTCAGGATGGGAATCGCCCAAAACGGCTGAATGAGGTTGGTCGTCATATCGCCGTACGCATAGCTCAGCGTCACCGTCGGAATTGACAAGCCCAAGGCGTGTCCGGCCGGCAACAGGTAGGACGCCTCAACAATCCACTTTGAGCCGCCGGAGGGCACAAAGTAGTTCAGTGCTGCCGAGTACAGATAAACGATCAGCGGGAAGGAACGCGGCGAGCTGGCGCTGATAAACAGCCGGGTCAGGACTTGGCCCAGCCCGGTATAGGCCATCAGACCAAAAATGCCGGCGTACAAGGGATACTGGATCACAATCCCCCAGGTATTCCTGATCCCCTGCTCGCAGGCGGCTAAAAACGACTTGGGATGCCAGTGCAGCAACAGGCCGAGGGCCATGAACAACAGGTTGTAGGTATCAATCGTCCAGGCCCGGCCGAACCCCAGGCGGCTGAACTGCGCGACCAGATACAGCAACATCGCCCCGCTGGCGAGCAGCGACCAGCCCGGCCACCACTCCAGACGTTCGGCCGGCATCGGGCGTGACGGACGGGTTTGGGCCACATAGCCCGAGGCGAGACGCCGGGCCTGAGCCTCGGACACGGTGACGGCCTCGGCCGCTGAGGGAGCCAGGGCCGCGGCAACCAGCGTCCCGGCTAGCCCGGCCAGCACCGCATAGCCAAGATTAAACGGCGCAAACAGCGTCTGGGTGGTCGGCACAGTGTCGGTCAGCACGCCGGCCTGGATCAGAAAATTGTCCGGCGTGGCAAGAATGAGCGGAGCCGAGCCGGACAGGCCGGTATGCCAGACCGTGCCGACCCCCAGGTAGGCGCAGGTGACGAGCAAACGGAAATCGGCCCGCGGGTTGGCCCTGACCACAAACGGCAGAAAGGCGGCCGTCACGACCAGACTGAAGGCCCAGTTGAGCCAGGCGGTCAGGGTTGAGAACAGAGCCATCAGGACAATCGCCTGACGGGGGCGGGCCGGATTGGGCCGGGCGGCCATCCACACAAAGGCCCGCCTGAGCGGCGGAGACACGGCACAGGCATAGGCCAGGACCATCATCAGGGTGAACTGCATGGCTAGGCTGAGCAAGGCCCACAAGCCCTGACCCCAGGCCTGGAGGGTAGCCGCCGGAGAGGCACCGCCGACCGTCATCGCCAAGCCGGCGACGAACAGGCTCAGCATCACCGCAATGACCCACGAGTCAGGAATCCAGCGTTCTGTCCAGCGGGTCAAGGCCAATCCAGTCCGGGCCAGCACGGCCATGTCTCCCCCTCTTCTTTTGTCCGTGGAGGGTGTGTCGCAGCCCTCTCATGCCTGGAGTGACGAACTATTCAGCCCGACGGCTCCGCTCTCTTGTATTCTTGGGGCGAGGGTTGCCCATAAGGTCATCAAGCACCCGGTATACCGTTGTCTGGCGGTCTGCGTAGATTTTTTTCATAAACGGATCCCGGTCGGCAAGGGCAATGAATGTCCGATGGGCGTTGTCGGTGAATGCGTACTCACAGCCAAATTTCTGAAAAATCACCTTTGCCGGCAGCCGCACCCTTCCTCTGGTAATAGCCTTCCAGCGTTGATGACGATGGGGGGTTTTGCGACGCAGAAAATCGGGATCAAGACCAACGATGCAGGTATTATGCGTATTGAAGAAAAACAGGCCCAGAAAATCGTCCCAATCGGTATGAAAAACGCGCGCCCCTTGTGACGTATTGCGCGCTAACCACTCCGCCCCGCCCTTATACGCATCAGACGACGGGAGTGCGGACACATCACGCCGAGCGGCTTGAACAGTCCCCCACACGGCGGCGACGAACACAACGCTTGCCACCACCAGACCACCAATTTTCAGTTCCGTCCAGGCAAGAGACCGGACATCCAGTCTTTTCAACCAGGCCCGCAGAATGATCGCGCACAGCAGCACGGCAACCGGCGGATAATATTCGACAAAACGACGCGATTTGAACAGAAGAACTATGTACAGCGTGGCTGTCAAAAAGAAGAAGAGACATGGGGTATCTCGGTGCCATTGTGCTCTGCTGGTGAAGAATATCGCGCTCCCATAGGCAAGAACGCGTCTCCAACATCGCCGCGTGCTCCGCCATAGCCAACAGGGATAGGATTTCCGCCGTCAAACGACACCTCAACAAAGTCAATCGGCGCGGTAATACCAACAGCCCAGCCCAGGATACTCCACAGCCCCGAGGTGGGTTGCCCTTGGGATGGAGTATCAATGGCTCATTGTGGTGGCTCAGCCAAAGTGCTTGACAGCCACAGGAAACTGCCCACAAGCCCAATTACGGTGCTCGCCTTCCAAACCATACGCTTTCTCCCTCAGTCGCTTAGGACAAGCCCAACTCTCACCACATGGCCGGGCGGTTGGTCCAGCCTGTGGAGACTTTGACAAACAGCTCGAGGAAGACCTTACGCCCAAAGAAGGCTTCCATCCGCCGGCGGGCGGCCTGGCCGATTGTCTTGAGCCGGGTGCCGCCCTTGCCGATCACAATCGCCTTTTGCGAGGTGCGTTCAACATGGATGGCAGCCCGGATGACCAACAAGTCGGCTTTCTCGGTAAACTCTTCGACAACTGCCGCGGTGGCGTAGGGGACTTCCTGCTGAGCATGAAAAAAGATCTGCTCGCGGATCATTTCCTGGGCGAACAGCCGCTCGCTCTGGTCGGTCAGCTCGTCGCTCGGATACAGGGCCGGGCCGACCGGCAGGGGCTGGATCAGGGTGGACAGCAGTTCAGTGGTATTGGTGCTGCGCAGGGCACTGACCGGCACGAGCTCGCGTCCGGGCAGGAGGCCGGCCAGCCGCTCCAGTACCGGCAGCAGGGCAGAGCGGGGCAGCAGGTCTATTTTATTCAGCACCCCGATGACCGGGGTAGACAGGGCGGCGAGACGGGCGGCGATCTGTTCGTCGCCGGCCAGGATGCCACGCCGGGCATCGACTAGGAACAGCACCATGTCAGTCTCTTGTACGGCGGTGAGGGCCTGCTTGACCATATGCCGGTTGAGGAGAGAGCCGGTGCGGCTGTGGATGCCCGGGGTGTCAACGAATAGCAGTTGCGCATCGGGCAGGGTTTTGACCCCTGTCAGCCTAGTCCGGGTTGTTTGCGGCTTGGGGGTGACAATGGCGAGCTTTTCGCCAACCAGGGTGTTCAGCAGGGTTGACTTGCCAACGTTGGGCCGACCGATCAGGGCAATAAAACCACACCGGTACGCGGGGGCCGCCGTGCTGCTCATCAGACTCTCCAGCTCGGGGCTAGAACGGGGGGTTAAACACCACTCTGACAATCCGCCGTCGCCCAACCTGGACAACTTTCTCGCCCTGGGCCGGGACCCTGAGAGCCGGGTTGTCTATCCGCTGTTGGTCAATGCGCACCGCTCCCTGCTGGATCATCCGCCGGGCTTCGCTGGTCGATGGTGTGAGGCCGGCATCGCGCAGCAGATGACAGACCCAGACCTGGGGCATATCCGTGTGACAGATGAACTCTCTCAGCTCGCTGGGCAGCTCGCGGCGCTGAAAGCGCTGGGCAAAGTCGGCCGCGGCCCTCTCTGCCGCGGTGCTGGTATGAAAGCGGGTAATCAGCTCGGCCGCCAGCTGTTTTTTGGCCTCCATTGGGTGGACCTCGCCGCGCTGAATGGTTTCGAGTTGGTCGCTACCGACCGTGCTCAGCAGCTCGTAGTATTTGTGCATCATGGCGTCTGAGAGCGACATGATTTTGCCGTACATCTCGTGTGGCGGATCGGTGATGCCAATGGCGTTGCCGAGCGATTTGCTCATCTTCTGCACCCCGTCGGTGCCTTCGAGCAGGGGCAGGGTGAGGATGACCTGGGGTTCCTGGCCGTGGCTGCGCTGGAGTTCGCGCCCAACCAGCAAGTTGAAGCGCTGATCTGTTCCCCCAACCTCGACATCGGCCTCAAGCGCAACCGAGTCGTAGCCCTGGACGAGCGGATAGAGGAGTTCGTGGACGTGGATGGGAATGCCGTCCTTAGAGCGTTTGGAGAAGTCGTCCCGTTCCAAGAGACGGGCAACGGTGTACTGACCGCACAGGCGGATAAAGTCGGGCGGGGTGAAGGCGTCCATCCACTCGGAGTTGAAACGGACCTCGGTCTTGTCCCGGTCCAGAATCTTGAACACCTGCCTGGTATAGGTTTCGGCGTTGTCCAGGACCTGATCGCGGGTCAGGGCCGTGCGGGTCTCTGAGCGGCCGGTCGGGTCGCCGATCATGCCGGTGAAGTCCCCCACCAGGAAAATCACCGCATGGCCCAACTCCTGAAACTGGCGCAGCTTGTTGACCACGACGGTGTGCCCGAGGTGCAGGTCGGGAGAAGTCGGGTCAACCCCGAGCTTGATGCGCAGCCGACGGCCCGTTTCCAGCTTTCGTTTCAGTTCTTCGAGCGGGATGATATCAACCGTCCCGCGCTGAATTGCGCGAACTTGGTCTGCAACAGGCGTCATGGCGTCTTCGCTTTCTTTGCCGTGCCATTCAGCGGGCAAACTCGGTCGCCCGCATCTCCCGAATGACGGTGATCTTGATCTGGCCCGGATAGGTCATCTCGTCTTCAATTTTCCTGGCTACTTCACGGGCCAGGATGGCGGCCTCGCCGTCCGTCACCGAGCCGGGACTGACCATGACCCGGACCTCACGGCCGGCCTGCACGGCAAAGGACTTTTCGACCCCGCTGAAAGATCTGCCGATGCGTTCCAGGTCTTCGAGACGGCGAACATAGCTTTCGAGCACTTCCCGTCGGGCTCCGGGTCGGGCCCCGGACAGCGCGTCTGCGGCGTCCACCAGAGGGGCCAGCACGGTCTCGGCTTTGACCTCTTCGTGATGGGCGGCAATGGCGTTGGCGATCTTGGCCGACTCGCCGTATTTGCGGGCCACATCGCCGCCAATAATGGCGTGCGAGCCCTCAATTTCGTGGGACACCGCTTTGCCGATGTCGTGCAGCAGGGCGGCCCGCCGGGCCTGTTTTTCATTGAGGCCCAGCTCCGCGGCCATGATCCCACACACATAGGCGGTTTCGATGGAGTGCATCAGCACGTTCTGGCCGTAGGAGTAGCGATATTTCAGCATGCCGATGAGCGTGATGATCTCCGGGTGGACACCGTGAATGCCCAGCTCCAGGACAGCCCGCTGCCCGGCCTCGCGGACGGCTTCCTCAACCTCTTGTTCAGCCTTTTTGATGACTTCTTCAATCCGGCCGGGGTGAATCCGGCCGTCGGAGATCAGCCGGCCAAGCCCGACCCGGGCGATCTCTCGGCGGATAGGGCTGTGGCTGGAGATCAGCACCGCCTCCGGTGTATCATCAACGATCAGGTCAACACCGGTAGCCGCTTCGATCGCGCGGATGTTGCGTCCCTCGCGGCCAATAATACGCCCCTTCATGTCGTCGCTGGGCAGGGAAATCACCGCGGTGGTGCGTTCCGACACAAACTCGCCGGCCAGACGCTCGACCGCCACGGTGATGATCTTCCTGGCCCGACGATCGGCCTCATCACGCGCTTCTTCTTCGACGGCCATGATCTGACGCGCTGCCTGGCTGCGCGCGTCACTCAGCATCTGTTCCAGCAGAACATTTTTGGCTTCCTCACGGTTCATGTCGGCGATCTGCTCGAGCTGCTGGCGGGTCTCTTCTATCAAGCCCTGATACTCTTGGGCTTTCTTGTCAACCGCTTCCTCTCTGGTCTTGAAACCCTGCTCCCGGCGCGACAGCTCGGTTTCCCGGTTGTCCAGGGTCACTGCCCGCTTCTCAAGGGTTTCTTCACGGCTCTGTAGACGTCGCTCGCCCTGTTGAATCTCCTTCCTCCGTTCGCGGTGTTCTTTCTCAAGCTCCGTCTTGGACTGTAAGAGGATATCTTTGGCCTGGACCTCGGCTTCTTTCTTGATGACGGATGATTCTTTGCGGACCTCTTTCAGAATGAGCTGTGCTGTTTCCTCGGCGTTGCCAATCGTTTTGTGCTGCCAGCGTTGGCGCAGCAGCACAAGCGCCCAAACGCCCACACCGCCGAGCACCACTCCAATTAAACAGTAGAGTAATGACCTCATCTCTCACCGACCTCCTTCCATCCCCAGGGTCGGAGGGCCTTTCCCTGTGTAAAACCACCTCCCAGTGACGTTTCGGTTGCATCAGGAGATTGTCCTCCATCCCTCGGATTGCCTAGCGGGAATCCCCCCACAAGGCCCTCAGTTATGGAACGGAGGAAGTCGGACGACAGGACTGGCAGGAGCGTCTCAGCCTGGGGCGGCTAGCACATCCCGCTGAGAAGGCGCTGAGACGGGCGATGAGGAAGACACAGCGTATTACGAGACGATACGGCCGTTGCTCACGTCTTCGTTCTTTTCACTCTGCCCGATCCGTTCAAGCAGGACCGCACAAAGATGTTCTGTTTCTTCTTGGATCTCTTGTTCTCGCTGACTGGCTTTGTACCACTCGTCTGCAATGTCCAGAGCTGCCATAATGGCGACCCGCAGGGGGACGACGGTTTTGGTGCTGCTCGCGATCTGGCGCATATGTTGGTCAATATAGCCGGCCAACTCTTCCACATGGGCTTGCTCTTCGCTGTTGACCGTGAAGGTCTGGCCAAAGATTGCGACCTTAACCAGGGATTTCATCGCCTCGCCCCTCGTCGTCCAACTCTATTCCGAGCCCGTCAAACTGACTCAGAATCCGTTCCAGCTTCGTTCGAATTTCCTCTCGTTCCTGTTCGTACTGCTGGAGTTGTTCACGCAGACGGCCGTTTGTGTGCTGTTGCTCACTCAGGCGTTGTGTCAACACCGCCTTCTCTTGGCAAATCCGCTCGTGACGTTCCAGCATCCCACCGAGCTTTTCCCCGAGAAGTTTGAGGCTTGGTATAGCCATATCGCCCAAAAGCAGAAGGAAAAGTTCAACCTGAGTGTATTGCCCTCAGCCCTGTGAGTCAAGACAAGCTTAGGAGTCCTCGGAAGAAAAAAGCGCCTCGACAAACGCGGTCGCCTCAAAGTCGTGCAGGTCTTCAACCCCCTCGCCCAGGCCAACCGCCCGAATCGGGACGCCGAGCCGTTCGGCAATGGACAGGACCATCCCGCCTTTTCCAGAGCCGTCCATTTTTGTCACGATCACGCCAGTCAACGGGAATGCGGCCTGAAAGGTCCGCGCCTGGCTCAGGGCGTTTTGGCCGGTTGTGGCATCGAGCACTAACAGCACCTCGTGGGGGGCATCTTCCAGCTCTTTGGCAACCACACGGTGTACTTTTTTGAGTTCTTCCATGAGTGGCGTTCTGGTATGCAGCCGTCCGGCGGTATCGATCAGGACCACATCAACGCTGCGAGCAATCCCGGCTCGAACTCCGTCAAACGCCACTGCCGCGGGAGACGCCCCGCTCTGGTGGCGAATTACCTCCACGCCGAGCCTATCGGCCCAGACCTCGAGCTGCTCAATGGCTGCGGCTCGGAAGGTATCTCCGGCAACCAGTACAACCGTTTGGTGTTCCCGGCGAAAGCGAGCCGCCAGCTTGGCCAGGGTCGTTGTCTTGCCCACTCCATTGATACCGACCAGCAGGATTACCCAGGGCCGCGCTTGACCGACCAGCGGTGGGCTGGCGGTCGGCAAGAGCCTGATCATCTCCTCTTTCAGACAGGCTTTCAACTCCTCCCCGTCGGCCGGGCGCTCGCGCTGGCAACATGCGCGCAGCCGGTCAATGAGGAGCACGGTTTCCTGCACCCCCACATCCGCACCGATCAGGACCTCTTCGAGGTCGCTGAACAGGGTGTCATCGATCGGCCGGCCGCGGAAGACCCGGTCCAGCGGTGCGCGGAAGACCTGACGTAAGCGGGACAAACCGCGCCGCCAGATCGACTGTTCTTTCTCCGGGGTCTCTTTTTTTCGCCACGCCAGGGCCATCAGGACAGACTCACTGAGACCACGGTTGATACGCCCGGCTCCTGCATGGTCACGCCGTACAGGGTCGAGGCGGCTTCCATTGTCCGTTTATTATGGGTGATTAAGACCATCTGGGTTGTTTGGCTGAGTTCTCTGACCAGATGGTTAAAGCGGTCAACATTGGCATCGTCGAGCGGGGCATCAACCTCATCCAGCACACAAAACGGGCTGGGACGAATCAGAAACAGGGCAAAGGTAAAACTCAGCGCGGCCAGCGCCTTTTCACCACCGGACAGCAGCTGCAGGGAGCGCAAGCGTTTGCCCGGCGGCTGGACCGATATGTCTACCCCGCTGTGGGTCAGATCATTGTCATCCGTCAGCCCAATCCGGGCGGTTCCGCCTTTGACCAGGCGCTCATAGACCTGACGAAATTTTGCGTTGACCATGCCAAACGTCTCTTTGAACCGGTCGCGTGACTCGCGGTTGAGCTTCGCGATCGTACTCTGCAAATCAGCAATCGAGTCCTGAAGGTCGGCCTCCTGGGCCTTGAGAGACGCATGACGCTCCTCGACAGCGGCCAGCTCAGCCGCCGCGCCGGTATTGACCTCGCCGAGTCGGCCGATTTTATTGCGCAACTCGTGGCGACGCTCTTCACCCGCCTCAATCTCAAGCTGCTTGGGGACATACAGGGCCAGCACCCCAGGAATAGCGAGCTCGTAGCGTTCGTAGCCGGCCGTACTGATATGATCGCAGCTGAGCCGTTTTTCGGCGCTCTTGACCTCAAGCCGGGTTTTCTCTTCCTGGAACTGGCTCTGGTCGGCCCGGTACCGCTCGAGATCTTCCTCATACCCGCGACAGCTCGCCCGCAGCTGGGCACACGCCTCTTGCTGGCGCTCCTGTTCCTGTTTCACCGCGGTCAACTCGGCCTGGTGTTGGACGACGCGGACGACCTGCCGAGCCAGATCAGTCCGCATCTTTTCGGCCTCTGCCCGGGCGGTGCGGTGCTCGGCCTGGCAGGCTGCTGCGCGTTCGGCCAGTTCGGTCTGCTGGTCCTCAAGACGCGAGCGCTGGGTGCGCAGACCTTCCTGGCGTTCACGGCGCTCAGCCACCCGCACCCGCAACTCGTCACACACCTCTCGCTGGTGTTCAAGCGAAACCTTTGCCTGGGCAAGCTGCTCTTGGCGTTCGGCCAGCCTGGCTTCTCGTTCTTGACGCCGGCCGTCCACTTCAGACTCTCGGGCGACGAGGCCGGTAATCTCCTTGCTCAACCCGATCTTCTCCTCCTCCAGGGTCTGGCGTTCGTAGCCAATGTTCTCTTCCTTATCCAGCAGGCGGCGCTGTTCGCCTTCGAGCTGAGCGACCTGGCGCTGTAGCGTTTGTCTCTCTTCGCCCAGGACGCGGGCTTGGGCCTCTAAGCGGGCCAACTCACCCTCCAACTCTTGACGGCGCTGCCTAGCCTCTTGACGCCGCCGGACCAGGGCGCTGACAGCGCCGTCGTGCCGCTTGACTTGGTCGTGCAGATCACGAATTTCCCGGCGTCGCTCTAACAAGTCCTCCTGAGCAAAGGTCTGGCTCCCGCCGCTGACCACGCCCTGGGCGGTGAGAACCTCGCCGCTCGGCGTCACAAAGGTTCGAGGCTGGCGGTCGTGCCGCCAGCACTGCAGGCCGGTCTGGAGGTCAGGCACCAGGAAAGTATCGACCAGCAGTGCTTCAACCACCTCGCGGCACTGCGGCTCAACCGACAACAGGCTGAGCAGGGGAGTCACCTCGGCCGGCGCGGCCATAGCCACAGATAAGCCCTGGCCGACGGTCAGGCCGTGGCCGTTATGCCGGGACGCATCCTGGGGCGGTGAGCCACAACGTGGCTGGAGCGGAATAAAGCTGCCGTGGCCCGCCTCGGCCTGACGCAAGTACTCAACCGCTGTCAGCCCGTCGTCAACCTCGGCAACCACCATATACTCGAGTTTCTCCCGCAGCACCGCGGCCACCGCCCGCTCATAGCTATGCGGCACATCAAGCATCTGGGCAACAACCCCGACCACCTGGGTCAGGGATTCATCCCCAGCCATCATCGACTGCACACCGGGCGCATAGCGCTCGTAGCCCTGCTCCATCTCTTCGAGCGTAGACAGCCGGGTGCGCAACGCGGCCTGTTTGGCCCAGGCTCCGGCCAGCTCTTGTTCCAGCTCTTCCCCAACGCTCACCACGGCTCGCAGGCCGTCCGTTTTCTCACGCCGCTCGCGCTGGCCGAACTGCAAGCGTTCGTGCAACTCGGCCCCCCGACTGTGGGTTGTGGCCAGACCCTGCTCAGTCTTCGCCAAGCTGGCCGAGACCTGCTGAGCCTCAGCCGCTAAGACTTGAAGGCGCTCTGCCAACCCCCCCCCCCGGCGGCGGGCGTAGGCCAGCCCGTTCTGCACCTGGGCGTGCTGGGTCAGCAGATCGACGAGTTCGATCTTCAACTCCTCGGTCTCCACCTCAGAGTCCAGAAGGGTGTGCTGTAAGCGGGCGCTGTCCTGTTCGTGGCGCTGGAGGACCGCTTCTTCCTCAACCAGCCGGTTCCGGCTCTGGCGGAGCTGCTCGGCCAGGCTTTCAATCTCGTGATGGACCACGCCCCGGCGTTCCTCCACAGCCGCCAACTCGGTTTGAGCCGCGGCGGCCCGGTCGGCGGCCTGCTGCTCCCGTTGCAGGAGAAACTGTTTGCGCTGTTCGCCCTGTTGGAGGGTGCTGCGTATAGCGTGCCCCCGCTCCTGGCTGGCGCACAGGGCGGCTTCCTGGCTTTCCAAGGCTGCCTGGGCTTGAGCGCGCCCGGCCTGGAGTTGCTGCATCTGGTGTTCGAGAGCGGTTTCCTCAGCAATGACCTCGGCCCGGCGCGCATCAAGACCGCCCAATTCATCCAGCAGGGCTTGATAGGCTTTACACAGCAGCGTCAGGTCTATGGTTTTCAGCTCTTCTTGCAGCGCCTGGTACTGGGCGGCCTTTTTGGCCTGACGCCGCAGCGCGCCTGATTGACGTTCCATTTCGGACAGCAGGTCGGCTACCCGGGTCAGGTTATCCCGGGTGCGCTCAAGCTTTCGCTCCGCGGCCAAGCGGCGGTTGCGGTATAAACTGACGCCCGCGGCTTCTTCGAGCAGCACCCGAATTTCATCCGCTTTGGCGCTAATCAGATGCTCAACCCGGCCCTGCTCAATAATTGCATACGCCTTGCTGCCCGCCCCAGTGCCAAGAAAAAACTCAACAATATCCCGCAACCGGCACGGGATATTGTTGAGGAAATACTCAGAATCGCCCGACCGGAAATAGCGGCGGGAGACCATCATCTCGGTCCAGCCGTTGGCTGCTCGGGTCGTGAAGCCTCGGTTTCCAACCGCTTGGAGCGGCGGGACGCTTGGAATATCGGTATTTTCGAGCAGGAGCTTGACCTCGGCCATGCCTAGCGGGGGGTTGCCCTGCGTGCCGGCAAAGACCACATCACCCATCTCAGAGCCACGCAACTGGCGCGAACTCTGCTCACCCAAAACCCAGCGGAGAGCGTCAACCACATTGGATTTTCCACACCCGTTGGGGCCGATAATGGCTGTCACTCCAGCCGGGAATGTAAGCGTGGTCTTCTCTTTGAAGGATTTGAATCCAAGGAGTTCAAGCTGTTTGATCCTCACTACCCCACCTCCCCAGCCCTCCCCAAGCCTCCGTCTCGTGCATCCCAAGGGAAAGGGTTGAAGGATTTGTTGAACAACTATATCTTGTGTGGGGAAAAAATCCAGTCTGGACTTGCCTTTTTTCCGCCAGCAGATTAGCCTTCGGAGCGAAGCCCCACACGCAGAGCTTCAATCTCCCGGTTCAGAGGAAATATGCGCACAGCCACATTGTTTTTGTACCGCCACGGCCCGTCAGGTGTATTGGGCTTGCTCGTCTGTCTTCTCCTGCTTCATGCCCCAGGCGCGGCGGCTCAGCCCGACTGGGCCGCGGTTGAGCGGGAAGCCGCTGAACTGCTGCGCCGGTATATCCGGATCAATACCACCAACCCTCCGGGCAATGAGATAGCCGCAGCCCATTTCTGGAAAGACATACTGGCCAAAGAGGGACTTGAGGCCGAGGTGTACGAGTCCCAGCCCGGCCGGGGGATTGTGTCCGCCCGGCTCACCGGCAGCGGCGAAAAAAGGCCGCTCATTCTGCTCCACCATATGGATGTCGTGCCGGCCCAGGTCGAGAACTGGGACCTTGAGCCGTTCTCGGGTGTGGTCAAAGATGGCCATGTCCACGGCCGAGGCGCGATTGACTGCAAGGGTACCGCGGTCGTCCAGTTTCTGGCTATGGCGTTGATTAAACGCCATGCCGTTGGCCTGAAACGCGACATCATTTTTCTGGGCACCGGCGACGAAGAAACCGGCGGCCAACACGGGGCCGGCTGGTTTGTTGACACGCATTTTGACCGCATTCAGGATGCAGAGTTTCTGCTGACTGAGGGCGGCAGTATTCATCAGGATGGAGAAACAAGCTCATACTCCGTCAGCGTGGCGGAAAAGGCCCCCTGCTGGATTCGGCTGACGGCCAAGGGCAGAGCCGGCCACGGCTCGGTCCCACGGCCCGACAGCGCAGTTACCCGTCTGCTGCGCGCCCTGACCAACATTCAGACCTACACCGCTCCGGTCAAGGTCGTGCCGGCCGTGCAGGCCTATTTCTCGGCCCTGGCCGAGCGGGAGAATGACGAAACCGCGGCGCAGTACCGGAATCTTGAACGCGCCCTGGCCGACCCGGCGTTTCGTCAGACCTTCATCGCCCAACCCCGCCACAACGCCCTGATTCGGAACACCATTTCTCCGACGGTTCTGAGCGGCAGCCAAAAGACCAACTCAGTGCCGGCCCAGGCTACAGCCGAACTCGACTGCCGTCTGTTGCCAGGTGAGGATTGCCGCCATTTTGTTGCCACACTGACCGAAGTCATTGATGATCCCCATGTTGAGCTGACGGTCCTGCTCAACTTTCCACCGGCTGCGTCCGCGGCCGACACCCCGCTGTTTCGGGCCATCAGCGCCGTGGCCAAGCGCCACCACCCCGAGGCGCTCGTTCTGCCCAGCCTGCTGACCGGTTTTACCGACAGCCATTATTTTCGTAAAAAAGGCATTGTCAGCTACGGTTTCTCGGGCATTGCCCTGCAAGCCGGAGAAGACTACGGGGTCCACGGTCCCAACGAGCGGATTCCACTGGCCAGCCTGAGTCAAGCCACCCGGATATTGTTTGAGGTCTTGCAGGAGCTGGATAAATGACGTTAAGCGGATGGGCCAGATACCCAAGCATCGACGCGGAGGTATCTCACCCCATTGACCCGCAAGACATTCTCGGGCGCATCTGTGACACTGGACAGCACCCGCAGATCGCCCGAGGGGCGGGACGCAGTTACGGCGACAGCGCGCTGGCCCCGCACGTCATCAGCACCCGCTATCTGAATCGCTGTCTGAGCTTTGACGAATCCAGCGGGGTTCTCACCTGCATGGCTGGCATCAGTTTTGCCGATATCCTGTCGGTGTTTGTCCCAAAAGGCTGGTTCCTGCCTGTTATACCCGGGACACAATACGTCACCGTCGGCGGCGCTATTGCCGGCGATATACACGGCAAAAACCATTGTCAGGAAGGCTCGTTCACCGACCATGTGATTGCGCTGAAAATCGCCACGGTCTCTGACGGCATCGTGGAATGCTCACGCGAACGCCGTCCTGAACTGTTCCACGCCACCTGCGGCGGAATGGGGCTGACTGGTATCATCCTTGAAGCCAGGTTCAGGCTGCAACCCATCCGCAGCGCCTATATCCACCAAACCACGCTCAAGGCGAAGCACCTCAAAGAAGCCCTGGAGCTCCTTGACATCCACCACAATGCCACCTACCGCGTTGCCTGGATTGATTGCTCGTCCAGCCGCGGGTCACTTGGACGGTCTATCCTGATGCTGGGCGAACACGCCGAGCGAGGCGGGCTGAGTCCGGGGAAAAGCGGCCGGCTCATCGTTCCTCTGGACATGCCGGGTTGGGTGTTGAACCGCTATTTCATCCGGGCCTTCAACAGCCTGTACTACAACCGGGTGAGAAAAAAACGGACGCAAGGCCTCATTCACTACCAACAGTTCTTTTGTCCGCTGGACAGCATTCGGCACTGGAACAGGTTGTACGGCAAGAACGGATTTATCCACTACCATGTTGTGATTCCGCGGGAAGCCAGCCTTGAAGGGCTGCCGGCTGTCTTGCGGCGGATTGTTGCCTCCGGGCACATCTCCCCTTTAGGGGTCCTCAAAGTGTTCGGTACGAGCAACGCCAACCTGCTTTCCTTCCCGCTGGAGGGACATACCCTGTCCCTGGATTTTCGTCTGGATACAGGATTATTCGATCTGTTGAATGAACTGGACCGCCTCGTCCTTGATTATGGCGGGCGGGGCTATCTGGCAAAAGACGCGCACCTGTCAGAGCAGACCTTCAAACAAGGCTACCCCAGATGGCCAGCGTTCATGCAGGTCAGGCATGCCTACGGCGCGGAGAAAGTGTTTCACTCCCTGCAATCGCGGCGTTTGGGGCTGTAGCGGTGCAGCATATTCTCATCATTGGGGCAACCTCGGCCATCGCCCAAGCCACGGCCAGAACCTTTGCCCAGCGTGGCAGCCAGCTGTATCTGATAGCCCGCAACCAGGAACGCCTCTCGTCTTTGGCTGAGGATCTCAAAATTCGAGGAGCCGCTTCGGTCAAGTACGGTCGGCTCGACATTCAGGATTTTGAATCGCACGAAGCGGCCCTCAACGCCGCGTTCGCGGCCCTCGGAACCATTGATGTCGCCCTGATCGCCCACGGGACCTTGCCAGACCAACACGCCTGCGAAGCAGACTTCACCACAACCCTGGCAGCCCTCAACACCAACGCTATCGGCACGGCTTCGCTGCTGACCCACCTTGCTAACAGACTGGAGAGACAGCAAAGCGGAACCATTGCCGTCATGACCAGTGTAGCCGGTGAACGCGGCCGGCGGTCCAACTATGTCTATGGCGCGGCCAAGGCCATGCTGTCGGTTCTCTTGCAGGGACTCAGAAACCGGCTCCACCAGTCGGGTGTCCAGGTGCTCGACATCAAACCCGGTTTGGTCGATACGCCGATGACCGCCGGGTTCAAGAAAGGGCCGCTGTGGGCAAGGCCCGAAACAGTCGCCGCGGGAATTGTCAAGGGCCTTGGCAAGAAAAAACCCCGGGTCTACCTGCCGTGGTTCTGGAAATACATCATGCTCATCATCAGAGGCATTCCGGAGAGCCTTTTCAAACGACTGGATCTCTAAGGTGAACACCTCACGTTCTCTCTGGGGCCTGCAACACCCCGGCCCGCTTGCTTTCACGCTGTTGCTGGCCTCCCTGAGCGTTCTCGGCACGGTCCTCGTTCTGCTGCATCAAGTCACCTACGGGGCGGCATTAGACCCGGATTCCGTCACCTACATAGCCGTTGCTCGGAACCTGCTGGCAGGCAATGGCTTTGTCCAGGCGTATGACGGAAACTGGTATACACACTGGCCACCCCTGTTTCCGAGTCTGCTCGCACTGGCCAGCCTGTTCGTGTTTGACCCCGCCGAGGTCGCCGGCCCGGTGAATGCGGCCGCCTTCGGGCTGACCATCTTCGTTGCCGGCCGGTGGCTTCGCAAAAGCATATACTCCCGGGTCCTTCTTCTCTGGGGCTGTCTTGCCATTACGCTGTCAGCCCCACTCTTACAGAACGCAGCCTGGGTGATGTCAGAGCCCGTCTTCATCCTGTTTGCCGTGCTTGCCCTGGTTGAGACAGAGAACTTCCTCAACACCGAGCACCGCTCCTCTCTGATCCGCTCAGCTCTCTTCACCGCCCTCGCCTGCCTCACCAGATATATCGGCCTCTCCATCGTCATCACCGTAGGGCTGGTCCTGCTCTTCAAGAGCACGAAGTCCCTCCGGGAAAAGGTCCGGCATAGTGCCGCCTATGCGTTCATTGCTGTGACGCCGCTTGGCCTCTGGCTGTTGAGAAACATGATAGTCTCAGGAACGCCTACCGGGTCTGCACGCAGCAGTCCCCCCTTGGCTTCCTTTGCGGAGTACGCGCAGTACACCCTTGATGTCCTGGCCAGCTGGGCGGTCCCAGTCCTCAATCCTGTTCCAACTGGAGTTGCGACAGCGGCAGGAATAGCCCTGCTAGCACTCGCCATAGCCGTAGCATATGGCTTTCTACGCTCACGCCGGGAAGCTCAGACCCGGCCTGACTGGAATCCGCTCATGCTTTTTGGGGCTTTCGTCCTGATCTATCTTGCTTTCTTCCTCGTGGCTGCATCCAACACTCCCGTAGGGGTAGCTCGCAGGCATATTTCTCCCGCCTATATTCCGCTTCTGTTCATCGTTGTATTTGCCCTGGACAGATGGTCAGGGAGGGGAGCAGGAAAAAGCCCGCTGACCGCGGTCATGGCCGTGCCGCTTGCCCTCTGGCTGGCTGGCTCTGCTGTCGTTACTGGGCGTGGAATATATGCGGCGAACAGTGACGGTTCAGAGTATTTTCGATGGAGTTTGACAAGCAGGAGGTTTACGCACCCGGCAGTCTTGTCGTATCTGCGAGAACATCCCCTCACCGGCTGGGTATACAGTAATGATCCTTTTGCAGTGTATATCTATACGACGGTTCGGCGAAATATTATCGTTCTACACGAGACAGAGCAGCGGTTGGTTCAATCGCTCCAAAAGTGCGCCTCCGATCCTGCTGGCTTTCAGTGCGATCCACCGCTTGGCGCACCAACCTATTTTGTTCAAGCGGCAGAAGCAGTCAATGAGGACATGTATATTGTATGGTTCGATGGAGGAGATTGGCTTCAGCACGACTACGGCTCCTTTCATCTTCGGGCTTTGCCGGGCGTGGAGATCGTGGCGGAGTTGGCCGATGGCCTCATATTGCGCGTCACCCCAGGACACTTTGATGTGGACAGCTATGTCCGAAATAAGGCGGCCTCCCTCACCGCAATCGTCACGGCAGCCGGTGAGCCCATCATCCGTTCTCACTATAATGTGTATATCCACGACAATCGAGCGATATACGCCAAAGATTCGTGCAGTCAGGACGACATGGACCCCATATTCTTCCTGCACCTGATCCCGGTTGACGAGAACGACCTGCCCGACAATCGCCAGCAGTACGGGTTCGACAACCTTGACTTTCGCTTCACAGAGGCCGGCCGGCAGGCCGGGCAACAATGCCTTGCGATCCGCGAACTCCCCAAGTACGCCCTCAGGTCCATCAGGACCGGCCAGTATGTGCCCGGGGCAGGCCCCATCTGGGAAGGCCGCTTCTCTATTGACGAGTAGCCGCCCCGGCTCAGCCTCCGGTCGGCCACACAGCCCACACGCAAATAGACAATTGTGACAAACTGTCTCGCCACACTGCAAAAAGTCCGCATGACCCACCTTCTATGCTGCCTGCCGTGGTTGGCCTTACTGGGGGGGCTCGCCGGGGTGGCCGAGTTTTTCACCGATGACGCCTTCATCAGCTTTCGTTACGCCCGCAACCTGATCGAGGGCAACGGCCTGGTGTTCAATCCGGGCGAGTATGTGGAGGGCTATACCAACTTCCTGTGGATTCTGGAGCTTGCGGCCATATGGGGAATCCTTGGCGTGCGCCCGGAAGACGCCGCGCCGTGCTTATCGGTAGGCTACACAGGCGGAACTGTGGCCGTGATGCTGTGGTGGATCGCCCGGATGCCCTCCCTGCCGAACAGGGGCCTCGTCGCCTGGATGGGGCTGGGTCTGGTGTGCAGCAGCGCGACCTTTGCCGTATGGACCTCGGGCGGCGGACTGGAAACGCGGCAATTTACGTTCTTCATTGTCGTGGCGGTGGTCTGCCTGGGCATTCACAGAGACAGGCCCTGGGGACTGCTGATAGCGTCGCTGAGCCTGGCTGCCGCCGCCCTGACCCGCCCCGAGGGTCTCATGCTGGCGGCCTGCTGTTTCGGCTGGTTCGCCGCCCACCGTCTCCTCACCGCCCACCGGCTGGACTGGCGGGAGGCGATATTTCTGGCAGGGCCGTTCTTCGTCCTTATCGCAGCCCATTTTCTGTTCCGCTACGGGTATTACGGCGCATGGCTGCCAAATACCTACTATGCCAAGCATGTGCGACCGTGGTACGAGTCCGGCTTTCGTTATCTCTGGGCCGCGGTGCTGGAGACCGGCCTATACCTGCTAATTCCACTCGCGTGCGTGGCCGTGCGAAAACGCTGGATAGGCTATAGAGACGGGACTTACGCCCTGGGGCTGCTCTGCATCTCCTTCCATGTACTCTACCTGATGCGCATAGGCGGCGATGTTTTTGAGTATCGCCCGCTGGACTTTTACTGGCCTCTACTGGCGGTCCCCGGAGCCGAGGGCATCACGCACCTCGCCTCCGGGATATCGAATCGCCTCCGAACGACTTCTTCATGGACCCGGTGGGCCGGACCGAGGGCGTTCAGCCTGGTTCTCTTTGTGCCAGTGCTGTTTTATGCTGGCGCACTTCAAGGCGCTTTACTGTTCAAAGACGACGGGCTTCGCTTCCTCCCCGGCAGGCTCTCCATCGAACTCAATGAAAAGAACGCGGCTTGGCTGCTCACCGCGCCGGGGATGCCAGCACTCGTCGCCATCTCCAACGCCCTGCGCGAGCAGTCTGCCCGCCAGTTCGTCGGATTACGCGCCGGGCTTTTCCAACACGCGCTCACCGAGCGGATAGCGGGATGGAAGGAGTACGAGAAGCTGGAACCTGGGGTGATTCCCGACAATGCCGTGGCAGCCCTCGCCTCCATTGGCGTCTCGCCCTATTATCTCCGAGACCTGACAATCATTGACGTCAATGGTTTGGCTGACGCGACGGTGGCGCACAATCCGGTCACGCGTCCCAACCACGAGCGGATCATGGCACACGACCGCTTTCCTCCCCCGGGATATCTCCAGCGACGCGGCGTCAACTTTCGTCCCTATCCTTCTGCCTCCAACCAAGCTGAGGCCCTCGCCAGCGCACACTATGCTCTGAAAATCGGCCCCGAGCTATGGATGCCCTTTAGTGCTGGCGATCATCAGTGGGTCAACGAGCATTTTGTCGGCCGCGACCTGCGGGCCAGGAGCCGCTTTTCGATGACCCGGCCTGCCGACAATCGTTTCAGCGTCAAGCCTTACTTCCACTTTGTTGGCGAGCAGTTTCTCGGACGCTTCGAGGGTGGCATGGACGGCTGGCAGGTCACAGGCGAGGCAATGACCAACCACGGCCAGCAGACATTCTACACGGGCCAACTGCCGATTTTCGGGCATGTTGGCCCCGGCTTTCTGACGAGCTATCACCCAGACCACGGCGATAAGACTACCGGAAAGGCGCTCTCGCCAGCGTTCACCGCAAAAGCCGACCAATCTCTGGTATTTCTGCTCGCCGGTGGATCGGGGTCTCGTGTCGGGTTGCGTTTGTTGGCCGATGGCGAAGAAGCTGCGGTTTGGTACGGGGCTGGCGAGTGGAGCAGCCCAAGCGGCGAGCGTGCTGAAGAGTTCGACCTGATCGTCTCCCCACTATCCGCCGTCGCCGGCAAGCGTCTACAACTGGAACTCTTTGACCATGAACGAAGTCACGGAGGTCACATCATGCTTGACCACGTTATGCTGGCACGGCCAAGCCTGGCAGATCTTGACAGACTGATCACAGAGGCCGGCCAGCCCATCCTCCGCTCCAAATACGATATTTATATCAACAAAAATGCCCTGATATATGTTAAAGAGCCATGCGGCGGAGATGACATGGACCCCATATTCTTCCTGCACCTGATCCCGGTTGACGAGAACGACCTGCCCGACAATCGCCAGCAGTACGGGTTCGACAACCTTGACTTTCGCTTCACAGAGGCCGGCCGGCAGGCCGGGCAACAATGCCTTGCGATCCGCGAACTCCCCAAGTACGCCCTCAGGTCCATCAGGACCGGCCAGTATGTGCCCGGGGCAGGCCCCATCTGGGAAGGCCGCTTCTCTGTTGATGAGTAGCCGCCCCGCCTCAGCCTCCGGTCGGCCACACAGCCCACACGCAAATACCGGCCCAAACCAGGGCCGTCACCAGGAGGTGCCAGTCTGACAGCAGGGCATCCGTTGGGGATTCTCCGCTTCCCCTCGCCTCGACTGCAAACCAGTAGCGGAACAAGCCGTACAGCACACAGGGGATGGAGACGACCAGTGCAGGGCGAACGGTCACCACAAACAGGCTATAGAACAGCAAGGCTCCAGTGGCCGCCATCTCGGCGTAGCGGTCTAGCAGCGTGACCGAATACTGCTCCAGGGCCGGACGCCCTTCTCTCCCGCTCTGCATCAACTCCTGGCGACGCTTTACGGCCGCGAGGTATAAGGCCAGGCACAAGGTCGTCACAAACATCCACGACGAGACCGGCACGGCCACCGCCACCGCACCCGCATAGACCCGCAGGACAAAGCCTGTGGCAATGCCAAAAATATCGATAACTGGTTGATATTTCAGGACAAATGTGTAGAAAAGGCTCAACCCCAGATAGGCCAGAATTACCAGCATAACGCTGGGTCGCTGAAAACAGCCCCAGCCCAGCACCCCACAAAGTACGCCTGACAAGCCGAGGGCCTGTGGCTTCGAGACATCTCCAGAGGCCAAGGGACGCCTCGATTTTGCCGGATGCCTGCGGTCATGCTCAATGTCATGGAAGTCGTTGATGATGTAGGCCACAGACGAGGCCAGACTGAACAGGAGCAGGGCCAGCAGCGTCTCACCAATCAACACCAGCGTGGTAAACTGCCCGGCAAAGACCAGCGGAGCCAGAACAAAGCTGTTCTTGACCCACTGCTTGGGACGCATCAGCCTGATCAGGTCACGCCCGGTTGTCAGCATTCGAGATACTGTAGTGGCCGTGCCTCGGACACGCAATGGCCCAGACCGCTGTCTGGAGAGCCGGAGACGGCCGGCGGGCGAGGCCCAGCCTTGATCCGCCACAAGCTCCGGTGCTACACATCGGGGTCACTCTGCCCGAACCGAGGAGTAGTAGCTATGAAGACGCGCGCAGCGGTCGCCTGGGAAGCCGGAAAACCCCTCGAAATTGAAGATGTGGACATTCAAGGCCCGAAAAAGGGCGAGGTCATGGTGCAGCTCAAAGCCACCGGTGTCTGTCACACAGACGCATTTACCCTGTCGGGAGACGACCCCGAAGGCGTTTTTCCGGCCATCCTCGGCCACGAGGGGGCCGGCGTTGTGGTTGAGGTTGGCCGGGAGGTCAGCAGCGTCAAGCCGGGCGACCATGTCATCCCGCTCTACACCCCCGAAGACCCCAACTGCCCGTTCATCAAATCCGGCAAGACCAACCTGTGCCAGACGATTCGCGCCACCCAGGGCCGTGGCCTGATGCCCGACGAGACCAGCCGTTTTTCCATGAACGGCAAGCCGATCTACCATTACATGGGCACCAGCACCTTCAGCGAATACACCGTCCTGCCCGAAATCGCCACCGCGGTCATCCAAAAAGACGCGCCGCTGGAAAAAGTGTGTTTGCTGGGCTGCGGTGTCACGACCGGCATCGGGGCGGTGAAAAACACGGCCAAAGCTGAGCCTGGCAGCACAATCGCCGTCTTTGGGCTGGGCGGGATCGGGCTGGCCGTTGTGGTCGGCTCGGTCATGGCCAAAGCCGCGCGGATTATCGCTATTGATAGCAATCCAGCCAAATTTGAGTTGGCCAGGAAGTTTGGGGCGACCGACTGCGTTAATCCCGAGGATCACGACGCCCCGATTCAGGATGTGCTTGTCAATATGACCACCGGCGGCGTAGACTACTCGTTCGAGTGCATCGGCAACGTGAACACCATGCGGGCCGCCCTGGAGTGCTGTCACAAGGGCTGGGGCGAATCGATCATTATCGGCGTGGCCGGGGCCGGCCAGGAAATCTCAACCCGTCCGTTCATGCTGGTCACCGGTCGGGTGTGGCGGGGGACGGCCTTTGGCGGGGTGAAAGGCCGCTCAGAGCTGCCCTGGTTTGTTGAGCGATCCATGACGGGCGACATTCCGCTCAAGGATTTTATCACCCACACTATGCGCTTAGGCGAGATCAACACCGCCTTTGATCTGATGCACGAGGGCAAGAGTATCCGGTCGGTTGTTCACTACTGAGCCGACCGGGCTGCCCACCCTGGCCCTCCGCGGCCGGCCATGCTATACAGGCCGGCGACAAGACAATCCTGAGGAGACGTTTTCATGTCAAGACTGTGTCCAGTCACTGGCAAACGCCCGCGTACCGGGAATAATGTATCCCACGCCAACAATAAGACAAAACGGCGTTTTCTTCCAAACATGCAGACCCATAAGTTCTGGGTGGCGAACGAAAAACGCTGGGTGCGCCTGCGCCTGAGCGCACGCGGGATTCGGACGATTGACAAGCTGGGCATTGAGCGGGTGTTGAGAGACATGCGCCGGCGCGGCATCAAAGTGTAGGCAAGGGAGGGACGAACGATGCGCGAAAAAATCAAACTGGAATCGTCAGCCGGCACCGGCCACTTCTACATTGCGACCAAAAACAAAAAGACCATGACGGATAAACTGGAACTCAAAAAATACGACCCGGTTGCCCGCAAACACGTCATCTACAAGGAAACCCGCCTGAAATAGCCGCACGCGCTAGTCAAGCACTTTGCCGGTCCGTCTGCTGACGCGGACCTTCTTCCTTTCGGCAATCCTGAACCCGACCCGGGTCGGACGGCCGTCCTCGGGGTCAAGCGGCATGACGTTGGAGAGGTGCAGAGGCGCTTCTTTCTCAACAATGCCACCCTGCTGCCGTTGCTGGTTCGGCTTGAGGTGGCGTTTGACCATATTCAGACCACGGACCGTGGCCCGGTTTTTTTTCGGAAAAACCTGGAGCACCTCGCCTGTCTTGCCCTTGTCTTTGCCGGCCATGACCTGAACCATGTCGTTTTTTCGGATGCGGCTTGCCATCGGTCTCGTACTCCTTCCCCTGTGGAAGCGGCTATCATACACGAAGATTCCCGCAACGGAAGTTCCCCTGCCCGGTAGCCAGCTAGGCGCACCGGTCACACAGGCCCTTGAAGTGCATCTCGACCTGCTGCGCGCGCACCGAGCGCGGGATGGCCGCGGTCGGCTTAATCCGCACCTGGATCTCGGGCAGGCACTCGACTCCGCCGCAGTCGGTACACATGAAGTGCGGGTGCTCGGTCTGACGCTCGGTCTGGCCGGCCCGGCGCAACTCAAAGCGCCACACATGGTCGCCGACATCGGTCCGTACCAGCAGGCCGGCCTCGGTCAGGTCAACCAGGTTGCGATAGACCGTGGCCCGGTCAACCCCCTGTCCTTCCAGCGCATAAAAAATTTCGGCGTGGCTGAGCGGGGTTGTCACCGATTGCAGATAGCTCAGCACCGCAACCCGGGACATGGTGCTACGCAGCCCGGCAGCCCGAATAGCGGCGCGTATGTCGCCCACTGGATGAGAGCGCTGAGATGACTTCATTGTGACCTGCCCCTTGTGTCTTATGCTATCGTATAAGGGGTGCTTCCTTTTTGCAATGAGAACCGGGCCCACATATTCATCGGGGCCTGTATCCAATTTTTCTTTACTCAGCGCCGAACTTCGGCTATCTAGGCCCAAGCAGATATGGAGTCCCGTCGTATGGCCGACCCTCAACCATCTCCCCTCGCTCAAGGCCCGCCGCCTGTGTCTTCAACGGCGGCTGAGAAAACCGGAGTCCCCGCCGAACATAGCGGTCTTCGTCCAGGTGGGCGAAGCCTTGGACTGCGTCTGCTTCAGCCCTGCCTCCAGCGCGCCCACGCCAGAAGCCTTGCGCGCTGGGCCAGAGCAGTAGACACATGTGTCACCGTGGATCATCTCCGCCAGGTCATGGAGAAGCGCGTGCCCCCAATTGTCAGGGAGTATTATCGCGGCGGTGCCGATAATGAGATCACCCTCAGAGATAACGTCACGGCCTTTCAACGAGAACGTTTTAAGCCCAGGGCCGGGGTACAGCTCAGCGGCGTGGAGATGCGGACCGAACTTCTGGGCCATACCATTGACTTGCCCGTTATCGCCGGACCGATAGGCAGCCCCAGGCTGCTCTGGCCCCACGGAGAGGCTGTCGCGGCCAAGGCTGTCGGTGAAGCCGGAACGATATACACGCTCTCAACGCTGACCGGCACTGACCTGGAAGAGGTCAGGGCGGCCTCAAAAGGTCCGTGCTGGTATCAGCTCTATCTGGTTGGTGGCAAAGAAGTAGCGGCCAGAGGCATTGAGCGGGCGAAAAACGCCGGCTACTCTGCCCTGGTTCTCACCATTGACACCGCGGTGCCTGGGAACCGCGCCCAGCATGAATGGATGGGTGCCCCGCAAGCGATACACGGCACGCCATTCCAGAAACTGCAATTCGCACCCCAGATGATACGGCATCTCTCCTGGCTGACGAGCTTCTATGCCGACGGCGGGATGATGCAGTTCAGGAATGTGATCCAGAACGACGGGCGGCCAATGCCCTACGCCGATATTGGGACGCAACTGCGCGCTTCGGTCGTCACCTGGCAGCATCTGGCCTGGATTCGGCACATCTGGGGGGAGGAGAAGCCGATTATTATCAAGGGGGTCCAGTGCGTTGAAGATGCCCGGCTGGCGGTTGCCCACGGTGCTGATGCCATTGTCATATCCAACCACGGCGGACGCCAGATGGACCGGGTCTACCCGAGCTTGTACATGCTCAAAGACATTGCGGCCGAACTGAAAGGCTCGGCGACGAAGATTCTGTTAGACGGCGGCATACGGTCGGGCGCAGATGTGGTCATTGCCCTGGCCCACGGTGCCGATGCCGTGCTGGCCGGACGGGCATATATCTACGGACTTGGGGCCGGTGGCGAAGCCGGCGTGCGCAAGGCATTTGCCATCCTGAAAAAAGAAATGGAGGATACCCTGCGCCTCCTCGGCTGTGGCTCCATCCACGACTTGCGGGCGGAAGACCATCTGCTTCCGTATCCCTTCACCGGGAAGGGTACCTGGAAAAATCCGTGATGAATGCCCCGAGCGCGCCCGCCTCCTTCACTCCCCTGCGCCTCCTCAGGCTCGTCCGGCGGCTCTTGTTTGTCGTCCTGCTGGGGATGAGCGGCGTCCTGGTCTGGCAGCGCTTTGCTACACCGCCGCGGCCCGGCTCGCCGGACCGTTTACCAGTCCACCAGACCGTCCCGGACTTTCGTCTGCTGACCCAGCGCGGTCAGCCTTTTGGCCGCCAGACGCTGGCCGGCCATATGTGGGTGGCAAATTTTGTGTTTACCCGCTGCCCCGGCGTATGCCCTCTGTTGTCGGCCCGGATGGCGCAGTTGCAAACCAGGCTTGAAGAGACCGCCCAGCCCCTGGTTCGCCTGGTCTCCTTCAGCGTTGATCCAGAA
Source organism: uncultured Binatia bacterium (SeqCode) (assembly GCA_965200965.1). Taxonomy (GTDB): domain Bacteria; phylum Desulfobacterota; class Binatia; order Bin18; family Bin18; genus JAAXHF01. The sequence continues at coordinate 784,686 of OZ241744.1, read as the reverse complement.
TGGGACACGCCGCCGCGGCTCCGCGGCTATGCCGACAGATATGGCGCAGATGCCAAGCGCTGGGTTTTTCTGACCGGTGAACTGAACAACATTCAGCCCCTGGTCAGAGACGGCTTTCAGTTGGCGATGATGAATGCGCCGCCAGAAGGATCTCATGCCGGCCACGGACAGGCCGAGCGGCCCGAACGAATCGTCCACAGCGACCGTTTTGTGCTCATTGACCCGGAGTTTCGCATCCGCGCCTACTATCGGGGCAATGAGACAGGGATCGTTGAACACATACTGTACGACATCAAGGTCTTGCGCCACGAATACCCGCACGCTCCCTGACAGCACCCTCCCCGGCCCTTGGAGCATCTGTGTCACGCCTCTTGACACGACATATATTTACTATAGAATTGCAATAGTATCCATGCAGCAAAAACAGATCACAGTACTGTGGTGGAAAAGTCTCGCCCTGCTGAGCCTGCTCGCCCTCGTATGGGTATCTTCCGCCACCGCCGCCCACATCCATAGCGGGGCTGTTGGCAGTCCCGGCGGGTACGCCTGTGTGCTGTGTCTGGCCGGCGGGCAGAGCCCCGCCCTTGCGGCTCGGACCCCCACTGTCTCTGCCCATCTGTTTCCCGTTTCGGCCCCATGCCCGGCGGCTGATGACCATGCCCCGGCCAGCCATCGCCGCCCGGCCTCCCCACGCGCACCCCCTGTTGGGTCATCCCTACTGTCCTGATCGCCGGCCCATAACGCCGGCACCGACCCACCGAGTGAGGCGACACAGTCGGCCCGCTTGGCCTCAGTCTCCATGCCCGCCCCTTGTTGGAACCGGGATAGTGGAGTTGATGCTGCCGCGTGCCGCTCGGCGTCGTCCCTCTTCACCAACAGGAAGAGCATAATGAAGAATACAGACACACGACTCTTGTGCCGGCTCATGTGTGGTGCCGCGATGCTGCTCCTCGCCGCACCGAACGTCCGAGCCGATGACTCGTCCGAGGTCCAAGCCCTCAAAGAACAGGTCCAGAGCCTCCAGCAGACCGTTGAACAGTTGCAGAGCGCAATTCTCACCATGCAGCAAGAGGCCACGGCCAGCGAGAAACGCAGACAACAACAGCTTGAAGCGGTCCGCAAACGACGGGCGGATGCCCTTGCCGCCCAAATTGAATCCCCGCTCGACAAAGCCATTCAGGACATCGAGGCCGAAGGCCGCCAACCCCTGCTCGCCCCCCGGCCCGAGGGGCTGTGGTCACGAACCCTGGGCGGTGGCAGCCGGCTACGCCTGATTGATGTAGCGGCCGATGTCCTGTTCTACGCCGGCGGCTCAAGCGAAAAAGGTGAGGCCCTGTCTACCCTCCAGAACGGGGCGCATGAGCCGAATAAGCGCGGCTTCACCCTCGGACAGGCCGAGTTGGCTCTGAGCGGGGCAATTGACCCCTATTTTCGGGGTGACCTGTATCTGATTACCGCCATTGACCCGGTTGAGGGTGAAACCAGTACCGAGCTTGAAGAAGCCTTTCTGACCAGCACCTCCCTGCCCTACAATTTACAGCTTGAAGTGGGTCACTTTTTTACCGAATTCGGCCAGATCAACACCCAGCACCCCCACCAGTGGGACTGGGTTGACCAGCCGATCATCAACTCGCGCCTGTTCGGCGGCGACGGCATGCGCCAGACCGGCTTCCGCGCCTCGTGGCTCGCGCCCACCCCGTGGTTCTCAGAGCTGCACTTTGGCATGCAAAACGCCAACGGGGTCAATATGACCAGCTTCCGGGGTGAACGCCACAGTCACGCCGGCGGAGGGCATGACGAGGCCGAGCACGCCGATGAAGACGAGCACGCCGATGAAGACGAGCACGCCGATGAAGATGAACACGCCGATGAAGACGAGCACGCCGATGAAGATGAACACGCCAACGGGAACGGCCATGCCCTTGAGTGCGCTCTGATCGGCTGCCGGCCGGCCGGCCGGAATGTCTTTGACGGGTTTGGCGACTTTGTGTACCTGGCCCGCTGGAACAACTCAATCAATCTCAGCAACGACATCACCGGGGTATTCGGCGTCTCAGGGCTGTACGGACCAAATGCGACCGGCGACGACGGCGATACCTGGCTCTACGGCCTGGACATGAAGTGGCGTTGGAACCCCAGCGGCAATTTCCGCGGCTGGCCCTTCCTGAGCTGGCAGACCGAACTCATGCGGCGCGATTTTCACGCCGACCGCTACACCCCCGAACATGAAGATACCCTGCACAGCCGGACCCTGACAGACTGGGGCCTATACACCCAGTTGCTATACGGCTTTCGCTACGGCTGGGCGGCCGGCCTGCGCTATGAGTATGCCGGCGGCAGCGGTCCCAGCATCCGCGGTCGGCGGAACGACCCCTTTCGGGACGATCGCCACCGCTTCTCCCCGCTGCTGTCGTGGCGGCCCTCAGAGTTCTCGCGCATCCGCCTCCAGTACAACTTTGATGACGCCTCGCATCTCGACTCCAAGGCTCACAGCGTATGGCTCGGCTTTGAGTGGCTGTACGGGGCGCATCCGGCCCATACCTTCTAGGAGGATTCCAATGTTCAGCATCCGTATTATCATCTTCGGTCTTCTCAGTCTTGGCCTGACCGCCCCGGCCTACGCCCAGCCCCTCCAGTTGTGTGCGACCGTGCCCGAGCTGGGCAGCCTGGCACGCGAGGTTGGCGGCGAGCAGCTTGCAGTCACCGTGTTTGCCACAGGCACGGAGGATGCCCACTTTGTTGTTCCCAAGCCGAGCTTCATCACAGCCCTGAGTCGCTGTGACGCCTATGTCCAGATCGGCCTCGACCTGGAGGTCGGCTGGGCACCTCCCCTGCTGCTCAATTCGCGTAACGCCCGGGTGCAGACCGGCAGACCAGGCTATATCGATGCCTCGGTCGCCATTGCTCCGCTTGAGGTTCCAAGCACACCGGTCGATCGGTCTCTGGGCGATATCCATCCCCGCGGCAACCCCCACTACCTGCTGAACCCGCTGAACGGCCTGCGCGTTGCCGGCCTGCTCCGCGACCGGCTGTCGGCCCTGCGCCCGAGCGCCAGCCAGGACTTTGCCCGGCGCTACCAGGATTTCCGCCGCCGGCTCGGCGTCGCCCTGGTCGGCGAAGCGCTTTTCAACAAGTACGACTTTGAAAAACTGGCCCTGCTGGCCGAACGCGGCCGGCTGGCCGCGTTCCTCAGCAGCCAGGATGAAGAAGCCCTGTTGGCCGGCTGGCTGGGCCTGATGCAGCCCCATTCCGGGGCAAACGTCGTTGGCGACCATAACGCCTGGCCCTATTTTGCACCCGTGTTCGGCCTGAATGTCATTGCCTACCTCGAGCCCCTGCCCGGTCTGCCGCCCACGACCAGCCACATGCAGACCGTCATCGAGCTGATACAGGCCAAGCAGGGCAAAGCCATTCTGGCCGCGGCCTATTACAACCCCCGCTATGCCGCATTTGTGGCCGAGCATACCGACGCGACCATCGTCAACATGGCCGACCAAGTCGCTTCACGGCCCGGCACAGACAGCTATCTCGCCATGCTTGACTATAACATCACACAACTGTCCGCGGCCCTGGGAAGGACACCATGAATCACGCTCCCTTCTGCCCGCGGCTCGATCAGCTCGGAGCCGGGCTGTCCCTGGCCTGCGCCGTCCATTGCCTGCTCACCCCGCTTCTGGGACCGGTCTTGGCAGTGTCCGGTCTGAGCTTCCTGGTCGACACCATGACAGAAGTGGTGCTGTTGAGCTTTGCCGTCATCCTGGCGCTGAGCAATCTATGCTGGGGATTCCGGTTGCATAAAAGCGGCCGGCCCCTGTCACTCTTGGCCGCGGCGGTGGTGGCGATTACCGCCGGCCGGCTGTACGACGCCCAAGAGATCCCCTTGGTGGCCACCGGCGCAGTCATCCTGGCCACCAGCCATCTCCTGAACCGACGCCTGTGCCAGACCTGTCTGCACTGCCGGCAGGCCGACCAGCCGGCCCCGACTTAGACATGGAAGGTCCAGCCATTGTCCTGCAAACCCGGGCCTTGTCCCTCGGCTATGGCCGCAAGACCGTTCTCAGCGACGTGAATCTGAGCGTCCGTGCCGGCGAGTTCTGGTGCTTCCTGGGCCAAAACGGAGCCGGCAAAACCACCCTGTTGGCCGGCCTGTTGGGACTGCTCCAGCCCCAGGTCGGACGGCTGGCGTTTCATCCCCAATCGGGCTGGCAGGAGCGCACCGGCTTTGTCCCCCAGAGCTGCGCTATCAACCTCAGCCTGCCCATGACCGTCGGCGAGTTTGCCCGGCTGGGACTGGTTGGCATCCGCTTGACCCGGGCCGAGCAGCGCCAGCACCTGGCCTGGGCTTTGGACAAAATGGGGCTGGCCGGCCTGGCCGCCACGGACTACTGGTCGCTGTCCGGCGGCCAGCGTCAGCGTGCCCTGGTGGCCCGGGCGCTGGTCCGGCGGCCAGCACTCCTGCTCCTTGACGAGCCGACCAACCATCTTGACTTGGCAATGGAAGAGGCGTTCCTGCACACCCTGGCCGGCCTGCACGCCGAGGAACGGAACACCGTCCTGGTTGTGACCCATAAGCTGACGATTGCGGTGCGCTACGCCACCCATATCGGGCTTGTTGCCGGCGGGACGCTGACGGCCGGCCGGCGGGACGAGATGCTGAGCGCCGACAAGCTCGAACAGCTCTACGGTCGGGCAGCCACGGCCCAGGTCCGGGCCGAGGTCGGGAGTCTGGCGTGATCGGCAGCTTTGTTGACACATGGCCGCTGTTTCAGCACGCCTATGTGTCCGGCTGGCTGATCGGCCTGCTGCTGGCCCTGATTGGTGTCCTGGTAGTGGCCCGGGACCAGATTTTCATCGGCGCGGCAGTCTCCGAGGCGTCCATGCTGGGCATTGCTGTCGGCATCTGGCTGGGCAATCTCCTCAGCCACGATGCCCACAGTTGGTGGCGCTCCGACCTCTTCCACTCGGCAATGGGCGGCCTGTTTGCGGTGCTGGCCGCCCTGCTGACGGCCGGCGGCAGCCGCGGCCACGAAACCCACGAAGCCCTCACCGGCTGGGTCTTTCTGGTGTCGGTCAGCCTGTCCATCCTGCTGATGGCCCACAGCCCAATCGGCATGGAAGAGATCAACCGCCTGTCCTCCAGCACCATCATCGGTGCCAGACCGGCCGATGTGTGGGTCTTTGCCGCCCTGCTGCTGGTCACGGCCACAACGCTGTGGGGCTGTTCCCGTCAAGCCCTGCTGCTGGTCATTGACCCCGCAATGGCCCGCGCGGTCGGCCTGCGGGTCGAGCTGGGGAACGGCCTGATTGCGGTCTGGCTGGGGCTGGCGGTCGGGTTTTCCATCCATGTCTCCGGCGTGGTGTTCAGCTTTGCCAATCTGGTGTTGCCGGCCCTGACGGCCAAGAACATATGTCGAGAAAGTCGGCAGATGTTTGTCGTCGCCCCGGCCGTCTCGCTGGCCACCGGCGTGCCGGCCTTTGTCCTGGCCAACCACTATGACTCCCCGCCCGGGCAGATGGCCGCGGCCGGCCTGTGCCTGCTGGTGGTGGCTGGCTGGCTGGTCCGTCAATGGAGAATGGCGAATGGATAAGTTGGCAAGGCAAAAGCCGGGAGACCGGGCCGTTTGCAACTGTATCGCAATAGTATACTCTCCTTGCCCTTATGATTGCTCTCTGGGTTGCCGGCGCGACAGGCACCCTGACCCTGGCCGGCGGGCTGTTGGCCCTGCGTTTCCACTCCTGCCAGGGCGTGCTGTTCGCCTTCTGCGCCGGGGCGTTGATGGCTGGCGGCCTGATGGAGCTCCTGCCCGAAGCCCAGGACCTCCTGGAGTCGGCTGACAGCCCCCTCCACCACCATCACCTGCACCTCGCCTGCGTGCTCGGCTTCCTGTGTTTCTACATCCTTGAGTATGCTACCCACCACCGGGAAACCCCGCAAGAGCGGGAAGCCCACCACGCTCACGCCCCCCACGCCGGGCTGCTGGGAGCGATGGGGATTATGGTCCACAGCCTGCTTGACGGCTTTGCTATTGGCAAAGGGTTTCACATCCATGACCAACTCGGCTGGGCGATTGGGCTTGGCGTGGCCCTGCATAAACTGGCCGACGGGGCCAGCGTTGCCGGTCTGATGCTCGGCACCCGACACTCGACCCGAGCCACCACCGGTGCGCTGGGTCTGACCGCCCTGGCCCCTCTCCTGGGCGTGTGGCTGCACGCCTATGTCACACTGGCCACCCCGCATCTGGCCTTACTGCTGGGCTGGTTTGCCGGGGTGTTTGTCTATCTTGGTGCCAGCAGCCTGCTGCCGGCTGCCCATGACGCCAGCCAGTCCCGGCTGCTGCCGGTCGCCACCCTGGCCGGCGTAGCGTTCATCTATGGCGCGCAACTCCTGGCCCAGCACTAAGCCTCTCCCAGCACCACCGCGCCGGCCCGGCTCAGGGCCTGGATCTCGGCCTCCGCATAGCCCAGCTCGCGCATGATCTCGGCCGTATGCTCGCCAAATAAGGGCGAGCGCCGGCTGAGGCGGGCCGGCGTCTCGGACAGTTTCACCGCCGGGCCCAGCACCCGGACCGTGCCCCCGACCGGATGCTCCATCTCCTGCACCATGCCGCGAGCCTGAATGTGCGGATCGGCAAAGACTTCGGCATAGTTGAGGATCGGCCCACACGGTACGCCGGCTTCTTTGAGTGCAGCCAGCCAGTGTGCGCGGGGCTGTGTGCCAGTCACGGCTTCAATATCCTGGGTCAGGCGATGGCGGTTGAGGACCCGTTGCCGCTCGTTTTTGTACTCCGGCCGCTCAAGCAGCTCGGGGCGGCCAATGGCCTGGGCAAAGCGTTGCCAGGTGCGGGTGTTGGCCGCGCCGAGGGTGATGTAGCCGTCGGCGCATTTGATAGCCTGATACGGGGCGGACATGCGGTGGGCCGAGCCCATTGCTTCGGGGATCTCTCCCCGCGAAAAATACTGGGTTGATTCCCAGATCGAGAGGGCGATGCCGGCTTCGAGCAGCGAGGTGTCGATATGCTGTCCCTGACCCGTATTGTGGCGATGGATGTAGGCGGCCAGAACCGCCTGGGTGGTAAACAGGGCCGCGGCCAGATCGGTAATCGGTACGCCACATTTGACGGGCGGGCGGCCCGCTTCTCCGGTCACTGACATAATGCCCGACATGCCCTGAGCGATGAGGTCAAAGCCGCCCTGGGTGGCATACGGTCCGGTGGCCCCAAAGCCCGATACCGAGGCATAGATCAGGCCCGGGTTGAGTTGGCGCAGCTCGGGATAGCCCAGGCCAAAGGCGTCCATGACGCCCGGACGATAGTTCTCAACCCAGATGTCGGCCCAGGCTGCCAGCTTGCGGGCCAGCTCTTGGGCTTGGGGGTGTTTGAGGTTGAGGACCATGCCGCGTTTGTTGCGGTTGACGGCCCAGAATGCCGTGCTCTCGCGGCCCTGGCGTCCGCCCATGCCGCGCGTTGAATCGCCACTCGGCGGCTCGATCTTGATCACCTCAGCCCCAAGGTCCCCCAGCAACAGGCTGCAAAACGGCCCCGCCATGACCTGGGTAAGATCGAGGACCTTTACCCCCTGGAGTGCATGTTTCACCGGAGCACCTCGCCCCTAATAATCGCTGCCCCGCCGTCGCTCCGCGGAGATTTTATAGCCGTAGACCACCACGCCTTTATCAATGCGGATGGTGAATCCGCAGCGCGGCTGAATACACACCCAGACCTTGTATTCGAGCGATGCGCCGTGCGGCCCAAAGTCGGACAGAGGCACGAGAACCCCCTGACTGCATTGGCGACATTGAGGCAATTCCATTCCCAGTCTCCCCTTACGATGTGCGACTCCCTTTGGTCAGTATGCCAGGCAAAAGACGCCAAAGACAAGAGGATGGGCTTGCAACAGGCCGCTCTTTTGCGCTAGGCCAGAGGGCACACGCTGCTGCACAGAGGAACACGTCATGGACGAACACAAGGCCGTGCTGGCCGCTAACCGGGCTTTCTATCACGCCTTTGAGACGCTGGAGATGGGCGAGATGGAAAAGCGGTGGCTGCAAGAGAGCTACATTACATGTGTCCATCCGGGCTGGCCGCTGTTGGGCGGCTGGGGACCGGTGATGGCCAGCTGGGAGCGGATCTTTGCCCATACGGAGTCGATGCGATTTACCCTGAGCGATGTCCGGGTTGAGGTGGTGGGCGACCTGGCCTGGGTCGTGTTGATCGAAAATTTCGAATCGAGCGGCACGGGCGGTGGCTCCCGCTCTCAGGTACTGAGCACGAATATCTTTGAAAAGCGGACTGGGGCATGGCTGATGGTCCATCACCACGGCTCGCCGATTTTTGCCCCGCCGGCACCGCCCGAAGATCAGTTACACTGAGGTATTTCTCAACGGAGGCTCTCCCTATGTTTGTACAGGCAACCCAGCTGCGGGTGGGAACGCTGATCCTGTATCACGATGCCCCCCATCGTGTGATGGAGCTCATCCACATCACTCCGGGCAATAAACGCGGCTTTGTCCAGACCAAGCTGCGCAACCTGCGTACCGGTCTCCAGACCGAAAACAAGTTTCGCTCAGACGAGAAAATCGAGCGGGCGGTGCTCGACCAGCAGGAGATGCAGTATCTGTACGAATCGGGCGGCACCTACCACTTCATGAATACCCAGAGCTATGAACAAATCGAGCTGTCACAGGACAGCCTCGGCGGGGCGGTCTACTATTTGACGCCTCATCTGATGCTCAAGGTCGAACTGCACGGCGGCCAGCCGGTCGGCATTTCTCTGCCCAAGACCGTAGACCTCAGGGTTGAGGACACCCCCCCCTCGCTCAAGGGCGCAACCGTCAACAATGAACTCAAACCAGCCACGACCGAGACCGGGCTGGTGGTCCGCGTACCTGGTTTTATTGAAATTGGAGAAACCGTCCGGGTTGATACCGAGACGGGCAACTATCTCTCACGGGCGAAATAGGGGGAGGCCGTCAGCCTGGGCGACGTATGGGCGTTCGGGCTAGGTCTGCTTGTCGTTTTCGGCCACGACAACGGTAAACAGCGACAGCGGAGAGGTCTTGAAACGCTTTTCGATCCGAATCGGCACTCCGTCAAACGCCTGGGTCAGACGCAGCGCAACGCTCCAGCCCAGCCGGCGGGTGAGCGGGTCAAGCGCGCCGACAATCGGCCCCAGCACGGGCTTTGTGGTCCGAAAATGATTGATGATGACGACCTTGCCCTCGGGTTTGCACACCCGATGGATCTCGTTCATCATGCGGACCGGGTCGGGCACGACGCTGATGACGTGAAAGGAGGTCACATAGTCAAACGCATTATCTGGAAAATCGAGGTTCAGGGCGTCCATGTGGCGCAGCGTGATATGATGCCAACCCTTGCTGAGCGCTTTTTCCCGTGCCCGCTCCAGCATGTCGGGGGCCAGATCAATGCCCGTCACCTCACAGTGGGCCGGATAGGCCGGCAGCGACAGCCCGGTTCCGACCCCGACCTCAAGCACCTTGGCCCCCGGCCGGATGTTCAGCGCCTGAACGATGTTCATGATCCGCTCGGTGAACAGCGGGGTGAAGATCCGATCGTAGAAGTGGGAGAAACGAGAGTAGATTTTACTCTCATGAGGATTTTTCAGCACGCCTTCTTTCTGCTCGGAAATCACGGCATCCTCCCTGCCCCGTGTGATAGTCTCCGCCGACAGGTCGCCGGGTATACCATACGACTTATCTCTGGTCAACGGACATGGGCCGTGCCATCGCGGGGGCCGGCTCAGCGCCGTCTCCCCTCCCCGCTCCACAGCAGCACGATCGGACTGGCAACATAGATAGAGGAGTAGGTGCCGACGGTGAACCCGACCAGCAGAACAAAGGCAAAGCCGTTGATGACCGACCCGCCCAGAAAATACAGCACCAGAAGCACCATCAGGGTCGTTCCAGAGGTGATCAGCGTCCGGCTGAGCATCTCATTGATGCTACGCTGAATAATCGTCGCCAGGGTCTCACGGCGCATTTTGCGCAGATTTTCTCGAATCCGGTCACACACGACCACCGTATCGTTGACCGAATAGCCGATGACGGTCAGAAAGGCGGCCACAATCGGCAGGTCAAACTCGACATCCATCAGCAGCAGCGCGGTGGCCGTAATGAGCACGTCATGAAACAGCGCGACCGCCGCGCCAATCCCAAAGCTGAGCTGAAACCGGAAGGCAATATAGGTGCCCATGACGACGGCCGCAAACAGCACACTCAGAATGCCCCGCGTCCGCAGGTTCCGCCCAACCTTGGGCCCGACCGTTTCCACCCGCTGGATGGGCAGCAAGCGCGGGCCAAAGCGGTCTTTGAGGGTCTCCTGGACCCGGACCGAGGGGCTCGCCTCGCCCCCGTCGGGAGTCATATCCGTCTCCGGGGCGGCCATGCGAATCAGAAACTCATCCCCGGACAGGCCGAAATCCTGCACCGACAGGTCCTGAATAGCGGTTTCGGACAGGGCTTGGCGCACCTCGGCAATAGTTGGCGTGTCGCTGAACTTCACATGCACAATCGTCCCGCCGGCAAAATCGACCCCATAGCTTAGCCCGCCCTGGACAAAGAAGGTGATCAGGCCGACTATGACCATCAGGCCGGAAAAGGCCGCGGCGATTTTGGAATAGCGCAGAAAATCGATATCGGTTCCGGGCCGGATCAGTTCCATCTCAGACACTCAACTCTACGAGGCGACGCCTGGACAGGAAATAGTCGTACACAAGCCGGGTCACTACCACTGCAGTAAAAACGGTGCTCACAATCCCGATACACAACGTGACGGCAAAGCCCCGGATCGGTCCCGAGCCAAACTGAAACAGAATCAAGCCTGACAGAAAGGTCGTGATGTTTGAGTCAAAGATGGCCGGGCGGGCGTTTTCATACCCGGACTCGACCGCGGCCCGGGCGCTTTTGCCGCGCCGCAACTCTTCCCGTATCCGCTCGTTAATCAACACATTAGCGTCAACCGCCATGCCGACCGTCAGAATAATCCCGGCAATGCCGGGCAGGGTCAGGGTGGCCTCAAACATGGCCAGGGCGGCCAGCAGATACAGAATATTGAGCAGCACCGCCAGGTCGGTCAGCACCCCGGCCAGCTTATAGTAGACGACCATGAACACCACCACGAGGAGGCCGCCGATGATGAAGGAGCGCACGCCCTGACGGATCGAGTCCTGCCCGAGCGACGGGCCGACGGTTCGCTCCTCGACAATAGTGACCGGGGCTGGCAGCGCCCCGGCCCGCAGCACAATGGCCAGGTCGCGGGCCTCTTTGATATCAAAGCTGCCGGTAATTGACGCCCGGCCACCGCCGATACGTTCCTGGATGCGGGGTGCCGAGTACACCGTGTTGTCCAGAATGATGGCCAGTTGCCGGCCCACATTGGCCGCCGTAATGTCTTCAAACACCCGGGCCCCGGCGCTGCTCAGAATCAGCTCGACATACGGCCCCTCAATATCAACGCTGGGACGCACCCGGGCGTCGGCCACCGCCTCGCCGGTCATCAAAGTCCGCTCTTCAAGGGTGTATTCTGAGGCGATGAGCTCACCCGACAGCGGATCGCGGTCCTGTCCGTTCAGGGTGACCGTGCCGACTCCTTCGGCACCGGCCGCGGCCACCAGCTTGAACTCCAGCACCGCGGTCTGGCCGATAAGCCGTTTGGCCCGCTCGGCGTCTTGAATGCCGGGCAGTTGCACAACCACCTGCTCCTCGCCGCTGAACTGGTCAGTCTGGCGTTGAACAATCGGCTCGGCTACCCCAAACTGGTCAATCCGGTTGCGCAGGGTCTCCAGGGTTTGGTCAATGGCGTACTCGTGCAAGGTGCGGACCTGACGGCTGTCGTAGACCAGCGTCATCTCGTCGTCCGCGGCCTGTAGCGCACCGTCACCCACCAGGTCGGGAAACCTTTCGGACAGCAGGGTTTCGGTGTGGTTTTTCGTGTCTTGGTCGGGTGCCCGCAGGCGCAGGGCCCGGTCTTCGCGGCGAATGCCTATCCCACTGATCCCTTCGTCGTCCAGAGCGTGCTGAATCTCGGCAATCGTGCGGTCCAGATTATTCCTGAGCGCCTCGTCCAGGTCTATCTCAAGCAGGAGATGGGTACCGCCCCGGAGATCAAGCCCCAGCCGGATCTGCTGAGAGGGCAAGACGGCCTGCCACCAGTCGGGCACGACCAGCAGCGAGGGCGTCAGATAGACGAGCGCCCACGCGGTCAGGCCGGCGAGCAGCGCGAGCCGATAGCCAATACTCCTGGCCATTATCTCTCCTTCCCGTCCCGCCCTTCTTTGGTATCTTTTCTGCCCTTGCCGCTCAGCAGGGTCTCAATCCGCGAACGGTCAATCCGCACGCGGACATTTGAGGCAATTTCGAGCCTGATGTCGGTCTCTCCGATCTCGACGATTTTGCCATACAGGCCCCCGGCCGTCACAACCTCATCGTTACGTTTCAGATTCCCCAGCATGGCTTTATGGGCTTTGGCCTTTTGCTGTTGGGGACGGATCAACAGAAAATAAAATACCGCAAAGATCAGCATCAGCGGCAGAAATGAGACCAGGGGGCCGGGTCCGGCGGCGGCTCCCTCTTGGGCATAGGCTAGACTTCCCATCGCACTTCCCCTTTTGTGGACGGTGCCTGGTCGGCGTCTTCAACCTGCTCTGGGCCGGCCAGAAATGGCCGGACAAACTCGGCAAAGCGGTCGGCGGCCAAGGCTTCTCTCATGTTACGCATAAGCGACTGGTAGAAATACAGATTATGTATGGTATTGAGCCGGGCCGACAACATTTCACCGGCAACGGCGAGGTGGCGCAAATACGCCCGTGAGAAATGATGACAGGTATAACAGCCACAGCCCTCCTCAACCGGCCGCGGATCGGACGCGAACGCGGCCCGCCGGATATTCAGCCTTCCGGCCCGGGTAAACAGACTGCCGTTGCGCGCGTTGCGGGTGGGCATCACACAGTCAAACATATCGTAGCCAAGCGCTACATAGCGCACTAATTGAGCCGGTGTGCCAACCCCCATGATGTAGCGCGGATGGGTGGTGGGCAGGAACTCTACGGTATGGGCGGCAATGGCGTGGGAGACTGCAGGGTCTTCGCCAACACTGAGGCCACCGACCGCATAGCCGCAAAAACCGAGCTCAACCAGGGCGCGGGCACTCTGTTCGCGCAACTCGGGAAACACGCTGCCCTGGACAATCGCAAACACGGCTTGATCGTCCCGGGCGCTGGCCGCCCGGGCCCGCTCGGCCCAGCGCAAGGTCAGGCTGTGGGAGCGTTCGGCTTCTGCAAAACTGATCCGGGCCGGCGGGCATTCGTCCAGGACCATAGCGATATCAACCCCCAGGCGTTCCTGGCTGCGGACGGTTGATTCCGGGGTCAGCACATGCGAAGAGCCGTCCAGATGGGAGCGAAACTCTACCCCCTGTTCGCTCAGTCGGCACAGGCTTTTCAGACTGAAAACCTGAAATCCTCCGCTATCGGTCAGGATCGGGCCGTCCCAGGCCATGAAGCGGTGCAGGCCGCCAGCCTGCTCAATACGTTCAAGCCCTGGCCGCAGATACAGGTGATAGGCGTTAGCCAGGATGATTTCCGCCCCGATTTCGCGCAGTTCGCGCGGGGTCATGGCCTTGACCGTCGCCTGGGTCGCAACCGGCATGAAGGCCGGGGTTTGCACCCGACCGTGAGCCGTCATCAGAGAGCCCAGGCGCGCCTGGGTGTGGGAATCGGTGTGGGTCACACTGAAACGAAACATGGCGTGAAAGATGAATTGTCCTAACATTTTTGCTCAGGAAGACAAGCCGATTCATCTTTCCAGTCTTGCCGGGCCGTTGTATGCGTTTTTGGGCGGGCGTGCAACTCACCCGTTGGTCTGGGGCACGGACACCCGGAGCGGACGCCTGCTTGTCCCCTCCTCTACACAATACACATAGCGTCGCCATAGCTGTAAAAACGGTAGCCCCGGGCAACCGCCTCGGCGTAGGCGCGCAGGATCAGGTCTGTGCCGGCAAAGGCGGAGACCAGCATCAGCAGGGTTGAGCGTGGCAGATGAAAATTGGTGACCAGGCCGTCAATCACCCGGAAGCGGAAGCCCGGATAGATGAACAGGTCGGTCTGCCGCCGACCGGCTTGGACGCGACCGGCCGGGTTGCAGGCCGCTTCAAGGGCGCGGGTGGTGGTGGTGCCAACCGCAATCACTGGTCTGCCCTGTGCTCTGGCCCGATTGATAGCGTGCGCGGTCGTGTCGCTGATTGAGAATTCCTCCTGCTCCATAGTATGCTGCTCCACCTGCTCAACCCGAACCGGCTGGAAAGTTCCGACGCCGACATGCAGGGTGAGGAAGACGGTTTCGATACCGTGTTGGACGAGGTGGTTGAGCAGCGTCTGGGTGAAATGCAGGCCCGCGGTCGGGGCGGCCAACGACCCGAGGGCGCGCGCATACACCGTCTGGTACTGTTCGCGGTCCGCGGCACGGCTACCCGAGGGGCGTTTGATGTATGGGGGCAGCGGCAGCTGCCCATAGCGATCGAGCAGCCGGCGGAAATCGCCCCGGGGGAAAAACTCCAGCCGGCCCCGGCCGGCGCGTGGCGGAGTCTTCCACTCGGCCTCAAGCCCGGCGGCAAAGACGACCCGCGCCCCGGCCCGGACGCGCTGCCCGCCCCGGCACAGCACCTCCCACACCTCGGCCCAGCCCGGTTCACGCCGAACGAGCAGGACTTCAAGCTGCCCGCCGGTGTCTTTGCGGCCCAGCAGGCGGGCTGGCAGCACCCGGGTGTCGTTCAGGACCAGCAGGCTGCGGGGTGGCAGGAGCGACGGCAGGTCGGCGAAACGGCGGTGGGAGAAGGTCCCCGGGTGGCGGTTGAGCAGCAGCAGCCGGGAGTTGCTGCGCTCCCGGACGGGTTCTTGGGCAATCAGCTCGGCTGGCAGTTCGTAGTCAAAATCGGACAGCCGCATGGCCCGGGGATCAGCCGGTGTGCATTAGGCAGTCTGCTCTTGGCCGTCGTCAGCCTGCCGCTGTCCACCGCCGCCGGTCCGGCCCAGGAAGGGCTGGAGGAGGTCAATCGGAACCGGGAACAGGGTAGTTGAATTATTCTCGGTGGCGACCTCGGACAAGGTCTGGAGATAGCGGAGTTGGAGGGCAACCGGGTGCTGCTCAATGATGGCCGACGCCTCGGCCAGCCGTTGGGCGGCCTGAAACTCGCCCTCGGCGTTAATCACCTTGGCCCGGCGTTCACGCTCGGCCTCGGCCTGACGGGCCAGGGCACGCTGCATCTCCTGGGGCAGGTCAATGTGTTTGACCTCGACCAGCGACACCTTGATCCCCCACGGGTCGGTCTGGGTATCGACAATTTCCTGGAGGTCGGTATTGATCTTATCCCGCTCCGACAGCAGGTCGTCCAACTCAGCCTGCCCGCACACGCTGCGCAAGGTGGTCTGGGCCAGCTGGGAGGTGGCGAACAGATAGTTTTCAATCTCGACCAGGGCTTTGCTGGGATCGAGCACCCGGAAATACAGCACGGCGTTGACCTTGACCGACACATTGTCACGGGTAATCACGTCCTGGGCCGGGACATCAAGGGTCAGCGTCCGCATATCAACCCGGACCATGCGCTCAATAAAGGGAATCACATAGATGATGCCCGGTCCCCGGTAGGGCACCAGGCGGCCCAAGCGAAATATCACCGCCCGCTCATACTCGGAGAGAATTTTGATCCCACTCAGCAGAATGACGAGCGCGATAAGAAGAAATGTTGCCATTGATCCAAAACCAAACATAGTCGTGTCTCCTTTACCCCCAGTCGGTCCTGCGGACCTTCAGGACCATATGGGCGATATCAACAACGCGGACCGACCGACCGGCCTCAATCTCGTCCCCGTCGCTCTCCGCATTCCAGTACTCGCCGTGCAGCCACACCTTGCCCCGCGGCGCGAGGCGCACCCGCACCTCGCCAAGCTCGCCGATCAGCCCCTCCGTTCCGGTGACGGGCCGCCGACGGTAGGCGTTCATTGACAGGCTGCCGGCGATCAACATGAACAGCCCGACGGCAAGGGCCGCGCCAAAAATCACTCCCCGGTCCAGGGCCAGATCGGCGTCGGGCGAGTCAAACAGAAACAGCGAGCCCATCACAAAAGCGACAATCCCGCCCACCCCCAGGATGCCGAAACTGGGCAGGAACAACTCGGTCACCAGCAGGGCTAGGCCGAGGAAGATCAGCACCAGCCCGGTGTAGTTGATCGGCAAGACCTGAAACGCGGTCAGCGCCATAATCAGACACAGTGCACCGACGAGGCCGGGAAACAGCAGGCCGGGGTTGGAAAACTCCAGGTACAGGCCCAGGATGCCGGCCATCATCAGCAGGTAGGCGATCTGGGGATGGGCCAGGATATTGAGGACCTTGTGTTTGAGGCGCATTTCCCGGCGGACGACATAAAACGAACTGCCGGCCCCTTGGGCGGCGGAAAAATTCAGCGTTTGCCTGGCACTCCCGACCTCGACCGTCCGCCCCGAAGCCTGACGCAACAGGTCCTGTACATCGCTGGCCACCAGGTCAATGACCTGTTTTTCCAGCGCTTCGGTCTCGGTAATCGCTACGCTCTCGCGCACCGCCTGCTCGGCCCACTCGATATTCCGCCCCCGCCGGCGGGCGATTGACTCGCTGAACGAGGCGGTGAAGTTTTCGACCTTCTCCCGCATGTCACCCTCAATGTCCTGCCCGCCCCCGGCAACCGGATGGGCCGCTCCGATCGTCGTGCCGGGGGCCATGGCCGCAATCGTGCCGGCCATCGTGATAAACACCCCGGCCGAGATGGCACCCGAGCCACCGGGGGCCACATACACAATCACCGGCAGGGGAGCGTCGAGCAGGTCTTTGACAATCGTCTTGGTTGACGACAACAGCCCGCCAGGTGTGTCAAGCTGAACAATCAGCGCCAGCGCCCCCTGACGGACGGCCTGATTGATGCTCTCGCGGATAAAATCCGCCACCGCCGGGTTAATGGTGGCATCTACCACGATCAGACTAATATGGGTTGAACGCATCCCGGCCGGCGGCGCGCTCTGAGCCGGCCGGGCATCTTCTTGCCCGGCAGCGTGCCCGACCTCCGGCTCAACCTGCGCCGTAAGCGTCTCGCCGCGCCCCCAGCCCATCAGCAGCCCAGCACACAGGACGAGATACAGCGATCCAACAGGGTGTTTTCGCACTGCCCAGCGATCCTTTCCAAAAGCCTGTATCCCTCGTCGTTCTGACATGTGACTTTTGACTTTTCAGAGCCGTCCCATCTCCCGCAGCACCGCCTTGATGTCCTGCCACACCAGCCGCTTGTCCCCGGGGTTGCGCAGCAGGTAGGCCGGGTGCAGCGTGGGCATGAGTTTGGCCCCATGATAAGTGTGCCACACTCCACGCAGTCGGGAAATCGGGGTTTTTGTCTGGAGCAGGGTGTGGGCGGCAAACGCGCCGAGGGCGATGATGATATGCGGCTGAATCAGTTCGAGCTGCTTGCGCAGGAAGGGCTCACAGGCCGCAATTTCGTCGGCCTCGGGATCACGGTTGTGGGGCGGCCGGCATTTGACCACATTGGTGATATAGACCTCCTCGCGGCGCATCTTCATCCCCTTGGTGATGATCTCGGTCAGAAGTCGTCCGGCCCGCCCGACAAACGGCTCGCCCTTGAGGTCCTCGTCAGAGCCGGGCCCTTCCCCGATGAAAACAAGTTCGGCCTGCGGGTCGCCAGCACCAAACACAATCCGGGTTCGGTACTCGCACAGCTTGCAGCGTCGGCAGTCGCCAATCGCTTCCCGCAGGGCCACCAGACTGTCAAGCGCTTGCCTGTTGCTATCGGCAGGCGCGGCAAGCCTGTCTTCGGCTGAGCCTGCCGCCCGGGCCGCTTGGGGCCCGGACAGCGCTCGCGGCAACCCATCTACCCCGCTCTCTTTAAGAACCTCGACGTAACGTTGCAAGGAGTCGGCTATCTGACAAAGCTGGGTATGGGGCGCATCGGCAGTCATGGTCTCGCTCGCCTCTAGGCGGTCCGATCAACGAGCTGACGAATAAAACATCGCAGGCTGTCCGCATAGGCCGAGGACTGCAAGGCAACCAAAGACGCCAGGGCTTGCTGGCCGTAGGTCCGCGCCCGCAGCTTGACCTCGGTCAATACCCCGGACAGCCGGATATGTTCAAGGGCGGCGGCGAGTTCTTGATTCGTCGCCTGGGCGTTCTGGAAAACCCGTCTGACCTCGGCGTTCAAGGCAATGGCCAGCACCACCGGCAAAGACGGGTTGCCCTCTTTGAGATCAACCCCGACCGGTTTGCCGGTCAGTTCGCCATCGCCCTCAACGTCAAGCAGGTCATCCACAATCTGAAAGGCCATGCCGACACAATAGCCGCACGAGGCCAGCCGCTCAACAAGCTCAGTCGAAGCGCCGGCCAGATACGCGCCCAGCCGAGCCGCCTGTGAAAACAGGGAGGCCGTCTTGCGCGCGATAATCTCCAGGTAATCCTCAGCCGTGACCGCGGGATTGCGCCGAAACCGGCCCTGCATGACCTCACCCTCGGTCAGACTGATACACGCCTCGGTCGCCCAGGCAATGACCCGTTCCTCAAAGCGCCCACACAGGGCAAACGCCCGGCCAAACAGAAAATCGCCGGCCACCAGGGTCTCCGACAGGCCGAAGCGCTCCAGCGCAGACGGCTTGCCCCGGCGCACCCCTCCCCCGTCAATGATATCATCGTGCAGCAGCGAGGCCGAATGAATGAGTTCCAGGGCGGTTGCGATATCAACGATATCGTGCGGGTCTTTGCCTCCGCAGGCGCGAAAGACCAGCAGCGTCACCCCTGGTCGTGCCCGCTTGCCGCCCGCGTCAATCAAATAATGCCCAATTTCGCTCAACCGGGGTTCTCGGGAATCCAGGAGTGTGGCGAGGCGCTGTTCAACTTGGGCTAATTCTTCCCCAACCAGGGTATGCGGAGCGAGTCCCAGGTCGAACCGGGGGGCTGGAGAAGGTGAGGGTTTTATAGCCACATGGGTACTCAAAACAGGCAGCACTCTTGAAGAATACACTCCGCAGGTTGGCCCCCATAATGCCAAAGGGGAGGAAAAGGTCAAGGCGAGTGAAGCCGACCGCCGACAGGGGCGACCGGCCTGTCTTCTTTACTTGCACCTGGGCCTGTGCTTAGTGTTCTGGTGAGCGCACCCCCACGGGACACACCTATGTTCCCTCCCTCCCAGGTGGCGGACTGCTCCTGCTTGAAGCTGGCTGGCGCACTGGCGTGCTCCCAAATGGAGACGGATCAACGGGCAGTGAAAGCAGCGTGAGGCTACCCCGCACTATGCCACGCAGAAAAAAAGCGCACCCAGACGGCCACGCCGTCGCCTCCCTCAGCTACCCGGCCACCCGCAAGAACATCCCGCCGGCCGGCCTGGAATCGCACAGCACGGTCCAAGACGCGCCACGCTTCACCCATCACTACAACCCGCACCTGCCGCCGGTCCTGCGCTCTGCACCAGATGCCGCCGCGGCTGACGCCCTGCCCGAGCTGCTGGCCGTCGCCCGTCAGCGGCCGCTCACCGGGGCCGAGGCCAAGGTGCTGGCCCGGGCCCTCAAACGCCACGAACCCTGGCTGGAGTGGAGCGGCAAGCGCGAACGCCCCTGGTTTGAGGTCGAGCCGGTGGCCCTGCACATGCACGAGCGGGTATCCACCCAAGCGATTTTGCGGGCGCTGGCCCGCCAGGATGTACAGCGCGAGCTGTTCGCCGACCCCCAGCACGACTACGCCCAGGCCGTGCAGTTCTACCGCCACAATGTAGACTGGGCCAACCGCATGATCCTGGGCGACTCGCTTCAGGTCATGGCCAGCTTGGCCCGCCGTGAAGACTTGGCCGGCAAGGTCCAGATGATCTACCTCGACCCCCCCTACGGCATCCGCTTTGCCTCCAACTTTCAGCCCCAGCTCGGCCAGCGCGATGTCAAAGACCGCCAGCAAGACCTCACCCGCGAGCCGGAGATGGTCAAAGCCTACCGCGACACCTGGACCCTCGGCATCCATTCCTACCTGGCCTATTTGCGCGACCGGCTGGCAATGGCCCGCGAACTGCTCACCGACACCGGCAGCATCTTCGTCCAGATCGGAGAAGACAACCGTCACTATGTCAGAATGATTCTGGAAGAGCTATTTCAGCCGCAGAACTTCATCGCCGAGATCACCTATCGGACATCAATTGGCCTCAGCGGTGAATTTATTGATTCCGTCTGCAACTACCTGATTTGGTTTGCCCGCGACAAGGAAAAGGCGGCCCGACGTTATAGACAACTGAACGCTGAGTTGGACATTGGCGAGGAGGGAGCCACACGCTACCGGAAGGCGGAATCGAAAGCCAACGGGGAAGTCAGAAACATCAATTCCGTAAGGAGCGATAATGTGGATCAACTACCGGAGAGCGACTGGCGCTTCTTCACAGATCAAGGACTGACCTCGCGTAGTGGAAGTGCAACCACGCTCTTTCAAGTGCCGTATCAGGGCAAAATGTGGTCGCCAACGGCCGGCGGATGGCGAACAAGCGAAGATGGAATGAGACGGCTCTTAGGCTGTGAACGAGTCTTACCCGCTGGCGATACCATTCGTTTCAAGAAATATTTTGACGATTTCGGAGCTTGGGCGCTAACGAATTTCTGGAACGATGTAACGGGCGGGGTACAGAGTCGCAATGATCCGAAGATATACACGACTCAGACGGGGGCAGAAGTAGTAAAGCGGTGTATGCTGATGACGACGGACCCGGGGGATTTGGTGCTGGACCCGACCTGCGGCAGCGGCACAACGGCCTATGTGGCTGAGCAGTGGGGCCGACGCTGGATTACGATTGATACCAGCCGGGTAGCCCTGGCCCTGGCCAAGCACCGGCTGATGACGGCCAAGTTCGATTATTACCGCTTGCGCGAACTGAACGCCGAAGACCTGGAGCGCAACCCGCGCGGAACCTGGATCGCCGGCACGGATGGGGACCGGAGCGGCAAGCCGCTGACCTTCCAGTGCAAAACCGTGCCCCATATCACCCTGCGCAGCATTGCCCGCAATACCTCGCTTGACCCTATCTTTGCCAAGCATGACCCCATCCTGGCCGCCAGGCTGGCCGACCTGAACCATGCGCTTGCCACGGTCGGCGATGAGCTGAAGGCCAGCCTGGCGGCCAAACTCATCGCCAAGCACCGCGAGCAGGGGGCCAACGCCGTCACCGACGCCGAGTTGCGCCGCTGGCTGCTGCCCGGCACACATCCCGGCTGGCTCAAGACCGCCCCGGCCCGCAAACCGCTCAAGGGCCTGACCGCCCGCCAGGTCGAAAACTACCGGGCCAAGATTCCGGGCCAGACTTGGCAGGCATGGCAGGTCCCGTTTGATGCTGACCCCGACTGGCCGCAGCCGCTCCAAGCCGCCCTGACCGCCTACCGGGCGGCTTGGCGGGCCAAGATGGACGAGGTGAACGCTTGCATTGCCGCCAACGCCGCCTCAGAAGAGTTGGTGGACAAGCCGGAGCTCGTCAAGAGTACGCTGCGCGTGGCCGGCCCGTTCACAATGGAGGGCGTGATCGCGCTTGAAGACGGCCTGGATATGCCGGCCTCTGATGCGGAGTCTGATGAGGAGTTAGAGGCGTTTGACAACACCGGGGCCGTTGCCAACGCCGAAGCCCATATCGATAGGGTCATCCGCCTGCTCAGGGCCGCCGGCGTAGACTTTCCGGGCAACGCGACCATGCAGTTCGACCGCCTTGAACCGCTGGCCGGCCCGGCCCTGCTGCACGCCGAAGGCGGCTGGCTCGAGAACGGGTCATCAGAGCGAGAGGAGGGCGACGGACAGGCAGACCCGCGGGTTGCCGTCAGCATCGGCCCCGAGGTCGGCAACATCACCGCCATGCAGGTCGAAGAGGCGGTCCGCGACGCCAACCGGACCGGTTATGATGAGCTGGTGTTTGCCGGCTTCGGCTTTGATGCCGCGGCCCAAGAGGCGATCGAAGCCGCCGGCCACCCCCGCCTGCGGCTGCACATGGCCCTGATCCGCCCCGATGTGGCAATGGGCGACCTGCTCAAAACCCAGCCCGGCAGCCAACTCTTCGCCGTCTTCAGCGCACCCCGGGTCACTGGCCCGGCCCGCCAGTCGGACGGCAACTACACCGTCGAAGTCGAAGGCATGGATGTCTACGACCCGGTCAGCAACACCCTCTTCCCGACCGACCGGCAGCGCATCGCCGCCTGGTTTCTGGACACCGACTATGACGGGCGGACCTTCTGCATCTGCCAGGCATTCTTTCCCGACAAGACCAAGTGGGACCGCCTCGCCCGCGCCCTTGGTGACGCCGGCGTCATTGATCGCACCGCCTTTGACGCCCTCAGCGGCCTGACCAGCCTGCCCTTCCCCCGCCCCGCCCGCTTGCCAGCCGGCGCACCGTGGCGCATCGCCGTCAAAATGATCGACCCCCGCGGCAACGAGGGTCTGCGCGTCCTCAGCGTCACAGCAGCCACCCCATGATTACCCACCTCATCATCGAAAACTTCAAAAGCCTGCACAAGGTGGACCTGGACCTGGGAGAGGTCAACCTGTTCATCGGCACCAATGCCAGCGGCAAATCCAACTTTCTGGATGTACTGCGGGTGCTCCAGGGTATAGGCAGCGGCTTCACCATCAGCGAAATTCTTGACGGCAAGCCCAGAAGCGCCACCAATGAGGTCTGGGAAGGCATCCGCGGGGGAAAACTGAAGACTCTTTATACCGGTTCGGACAGCGGAGAGGTACGGATTACCGTCAAAGGCAGTTTTGCGAGCGGCAGCCGTATGGGCAGATACAAGCCCGGGAAGTTCCCAATTCGCAGAAGAACACCTTGCCCGTGGCAATTTCTGATTGCTTTCTCGCCGGAGGAGGGGAAGGTGACACGCGAAAATCTCCATGTCAGAAAAAAGCTGTATGACTCTGGTGAGGTTTCCCAAAGTGGCCCTACCCTGGATGTGCGGTATTACAAACAGCAGCGAGGAAGGCCGCCTCGCCTGAAGTTCGAGAGTTCACGCCCCGTGCTGACACAGTTCGCCGCGGGTGGTGCAAAAGGGCCAGAGGATGGACACGCCAATCTCGCATATGAAGTATCACAGGCTTTAGCAAACATGCAGGGGCTTGATCCGCTTCCTGGGATTCTCCGGGACTACTCTCAAGCACTTTCCATCCAACGCATGGGCGAGCGTGGGGAGAACTTCGCCGCCCTGGTCAAAACGATCTGCCAGAACAAATCAACCAAGGACGCCTATCTGTCGTGGCTAGGCCTGCTCCGCCCCGAAGAGATAGACGATGTGGGAACCCTGGACGGCGCACTCGGCGAACCCATGTTCATGCTTCAGGAGGGTGGCCACAGGTTTCCCGCGCCGGTCCTGAGCGACGGCACCTTGCGTTTCGCCGCCCTGGCCGCGGCCTTCTTCCAGCCCGACAGGCCCTACCTGCTGACGATTGAGGAAGTTGAAAACGGCATTCATGCCAGCCGTCTGCAACTTCTGCTGGAACTGCTGCGGAGTCAGGCCAAAGCCACGCGGACACAGGTCGTGGCAACCACCCACTCGGCGACCGTGTTGGACTGGCTCCAGGAAGAGGAGTACCAAACGACCTTCTTCTGCCAGCGGGACGAAGCCACCAGCAAATCACGCATCCGCGCCCTGGCCAAGGTGCCCCACTTCCACGCCGCCGCCCAAAAGACGCCCGTTTCCGAACTGTTTGCAGAAGGCTGGCTGGAAACTACAGCATGAGTTTCAGAGTGCTGGTCATTCCAGAAGATCCAACCCTGAACGGTTACATCCTGAAGCCCCTGACCAAGGCCATTGTGGCGGCCGCCGGCAAGCCGGCAGCCAAGGTGACCGTGCTGGCCAATCCGAGGCTGCGCGGCTATGACCAAGCCGTGAGGGCCATTCGCACCAATCTTGCCGAACGGTACCGCCACATGGACCTGTGGCTGTTCTTCCCCGACGCCGACAAAGCCAAAGACGATACCACGCGGAGTTTGGAGGAAAAGAGGGCCGTGCAAGGTATAGGCTTGCTGTGCTGCCCCGCGCAACCGGAAGTGGAAATATATGCGTGCGCGGCGTTTCGCAACGACATCCCGGAACGCTGGGATGATGTATGCGCCCATCCGCGGATGAAGGAAGAGATTTTTCAACCCCTGCTCCAAAAGCACGGCGACCCCCGACGAGCGGGCGGCGGCAGGGACCGGATGGTTGAAGCAACGCTTCAAAACCTGCCGCTTCTGTTTCAATTGTGCCCCGAGCTACAGGACTTGCGGGATCGAATTGCAGAACGCCTTCAAGAGTATTAAGCCATGCCGGAAAGCCAGATTCCCATTCAGCCGGTCGAAGACCCCATCCTGTGCTCCCCCTACGCAGAGCCTGACCAGCACTGGCGCTACGACACCCGCACTGGCCAGCCGGCAAAGGTCCGGGCCCGCCGGGAGGCGAGCTACTGGTACAAGACCGAGCGCACCGGCAGCGCCCAACTCTCCCTGCTGGCCGAAGAAGAACGGGACGACCTGCCGCTGGTCAACGCGCTGCGGGACGATGTGCGTCGATGGCGACAAGCCAAGTGGCCCCATGCCTCAGAAACTACCCGCAGCCTGCTCCGCCACTGGTGGCGCGAAGACCGCCCCCGACGGCTGTTCTTCTGCCAGTTGGAGGCGGTTGAGACCGTCATCTACCTCCGCGAAATCCTGGCGATGGGCAAGAACCTGCGCTGGCGGCCTCGGCTCGGTCTGGATGACTTCAGATTGCTGGAGGCCGGCCAGAACCCCCGGCCCCAGGAATGGGTGGCGCAGGTTGCCCAGCATCCAAAACTGACCGACCTGCCCAACGCTCCGGGCTTGCGGCCCATCCCGCGCTACGCCTGCAAAATGGCCACCGGCTCCGGCAAAACCGTGGTCATGGCCATGCTCATCGCCTGGGCCTTCTGCAACCGGGGCCGGCAGCCGAACGAGCCGGCCTATCCCTGTCGGACCCTGGTCCTATGCCCCAACCTGACGATCAAAGAGCGCCTGAGGGTGCTGCGGCCCGACGAGCCGGGCAACTATTATGACCGCTTCGACCTGGTTCCGTCCGCGCTGCGGCCCGAGCTGGCCAAGGGCAAGGTGCTGGTCACGAACTGGCACCGGCTCAGCCCAGAGTCCGAGGCCGTGCGGGTGGGCGGGGTGACGGTCGGCCGGCTGGGAGAAGAGACGCCCGAAGCCTTTGCCCGAGCCCGCCTCGGCGCGCTGTGGGACGACGAGCCGCTGCTGGTCCTGAACGACGAGGGCCACCACGCCTATCGGCCCGCGCCCGTCACCGCCAGGCTGTCCGCGGAGGAAAAAACCGACCGCGAGGAAGCCACCGTCTGGGTCAGCGGCCTGGACAGGCTCAACGCCGCCTGCGGCATCGGCCTGTGCGTAGACCTGTCGGCAACGCCCTTCTATCTCCAGGGCAGCGGCTACCCCGCGGGCTCGCCCTTCCCGTGGATCGTCAGCGATTTCAGTCTGGTAGACGCCATTGAATCGGGCATCACCAAAATTCCGCGGCTGCCGGCGATGGACAGTACCGGCCGGCCCGACCCGGTGTACTTCAAGCTATGGGAGCATGTGACCCGCAGCCTCGGGCCGGGCGAGCGGCTGCCGGGCGGCAAGCCAAAGCCCGATGCCGCTTGGCGGCGGGCCGAAGACGCCCTGCTCACCCTGGCCGGCCAGTGGAAAGAGCGATTCAATCAACTCCAGGCCGCCACCCCGGGCCAGGAGCAGACCCCGCCGGTACTGATTGTCGTGTGCGACAACACCGACATTGCCGAGCATCTTCACAAGATGATCTCGGGCGAAGAAGCGGCGGACGGGGACACGCTGGACGACGACAGCCGGCCCAAGAGTAGCCGGAAGCAGACGACAAAGCGCTACAGCGCCGGCCTCGGCGGTTTTCCCGAGCTGTGGAACCAGTCCGGCGCACAAGTCACCTTGCGGATTGACTCCAGGCTGCTGGCCGCGGCCGAAAGCCAGGACCTCACCGCCAGCCGCAAAGATGCCGCGGAGGAACTGCGCAAGACCGTCGCAAGCATAGGCGTTCCGGGTACGCCCGGGGGAGGCATCCGCTGCGTGGTCAGCGTCAACATGCTGAGCGAGGGCTGGGACGCCAACAACGTCACCCATATCCTGGGCTTGCGTGCCTTCCACAGCCAACTGCTGTGCGAGCAGGTCATTGGCCGGGGGCTGCGCCGCATGGACTACACGCCCGACCCCAAGACCGGGCATCTGACCGCCGAGTATGTTGATATTTTCGGTGTGCCCTTCTCGCTCATTCCGTTCAAAGGCCGCCAGCCGGGCCACGGCCCGCGGCCGGAAGACCGGCCCAAGCACGAGGTCACGGCCCTGCCCGAGCGCCAGCGCTTTGAGATCAGGTTTCCGATTGTCGAGGGCTATGTCGCGGTCCTGAACAGGGATCGCATAGCGTGCGAGCTTGATGCGGTGGAGCGGACCTCGCTCGACCCGTGGACTACGCCGACCGCGGCTTTCGTCCGGCCACAGGTCGGCTACCAGTTCGGCAGCCCGGGGATGTACGGGGGCTTCGGGTTTGAGGAAGTAGACCGACAGCAGTACTACGCCGCTGTCCACCCCCAGACTATCGCCTTCATCATCGCCGGAGAAATTGTGCGGCTGATCACCAACACTGCCCACCCCGGCAAGGAAGGGCTGCAACAGGAAAGCCGCCACGCCCTGTTCCCCCAGGCGCTTCGGATCGTTCACGACTACATCCGCGAGCGCGTGGAACTGAACGGCCTGCACCCCTGCGACATAGGACTCCAGACCTACGCCCAGCGCATCGTGAGCCTGCTCGTGGCCGCCATCCGGCCCGATGAGGCCAGGGGCGAAGCGCCGCGGCTGCCGCGGCTGAACCGCTATCGGCCCATCGGCAGCACCGCCTCGGTCCACTTCAAGACCGTCAAGCCGGTCCGGGCTACCCGGGCCAGCCATCTGAACTATGTAGCCTGCGACACCGACACCTGGGAGCAGGCGGCCATGTTTCAGATCGAACAGCTGGCCCTTGACGGACTCGTCGAGTGCTATGCCCGCAACGAACACCTGGAGTTCACTATCCCCTACGAACTCCACGGCAGCCGGGTGTACGAACCCGATTTCATCGTCCGGCTGACGAATGAGGTCCATGTCGTTTTGGAAATCAAGGGCAGATCGTACAGCGACACGGACGCAAAGCATCAGGCGGCAAAGCGCTGGATAGCCGCGGTCAATCACTGGGGCCACTTGGGCGAGTGGGCCTTTCTGGTCTGCCGCACCCCCCAGACCCTCCCCACCACCCTCGCCGAGCTGGTAGCCGCCCGGCAGAATCAGGCCGGTTCGTAGCATGTGGCCCTGCCGGCCTCGTACCAGCCGGGCCCAATCGGTATACTCCTGAGCGGATAGGCGCTACACTGACACACAAGGCGGGAGGCGTATGCTGGACGGACAACAGATTGTGCTTGGTGTCAGCGGCGGCATCGCGGCCTACAAGGCGGCAGAACTCGTTCGTCTGCTGGTCAAAGCCGGGGCCAAGGTGCGGGTCATCATGACCGCAAACGCCCAAGAGTTCATAACGCCGCTGACCCTCCAGACCCTCTCGGGCAACCCGGTCTCAACCGATACTTTTGACCTGACCCAGGAATCCGAAATCGGCCATATCCGCCTGGCCGATAGTGCCGACCTGGCGCTGGTCGCGCCGGCGACCGCCAACATCCTGGCCAAGCTCGCCAACGGCTTGGCCGACGACCTGCTGACCACCGTGCTGCTGGCCACCACCGCTCCAGTCCTGATCGCGCCGGCCATGAATGTCCATATGTACGCCCACCCGCTGGTGCAGGAACATCTGCGCAAGCTGACCGGCATCGGCTATCACCTTGTCGAGCCTGGTGCCGGTGAGCTGGCCTGTGGCTATGAAGGCCAGGGCCGCCTGGCCGAACCGGCCGATATTCTCGAAGACCTTCAAGCAGTCCTGACCAAAAAGGACCTCGGCCAGGAGCGTATCATTGTCACTGCCGGTCCCAACTGTGAGCCGATTGACCCGGTCCGCTATATGACCAACCGCTCAACGGGCAAAATGGGCTATGCTCTGGCCCGTGTGGCCCAGTGGCGGGGCGCGCAGGTGAGCCTGGTCAGCGGCCCGACCGCGCTGACGCCTCCACGCGGGGTTGATTTTCATCCGGTGCGGACCGCCTGCGAGATGCAGCAAGCGGTCCTGGCGGCCTATCCGCGAGCAACTATGGTTGTCTCCGCGGCCGCTATTGCCGACTATCGCCCGGCCAGCGTTGCGCCCCACAAAATCAAAAAGGCCGGCGGCGGGTTTGTCATCAAACTGGACCGCAACCCGGATATTCTGGCCGGCCTCGGCCAGCACAAGGGCCGGCGGCGGCTGGTCGGCTTTGCCACCGAAACCGAAGATGTACTGGCCAACGCCGAGCGCAAGCTGAGAAGCAAAAACCTGGACATGATCGTGGCCAATGACGTGACCCAGGAAGGTGCGGGCTTTGCCTATGACACCAATATCGTCACCCTGATTGACCGCACCGGGCGGGTCAAACCCCTGGCCCAGATGAGCAAGGACGCGGTTGCCCACGCTATCTACGACCGCCTGCTGGAGCTCAAAGGCTGAATGTCTGCGCGGCCATGTCTTCACCCGCCCCGGCCAAGCTCTTTGTCGGCCTGCTGACCGCGGAGCCAGCCCTGTTCGCAGCGGCTGAGAGCGCGCTTGAGCCTGACTACGGCCCGGTTGACTTCAGGAGCGAGGTGTTCCGCTGGGACATGAGCCGCTACTACGAACGGGAGATGGGCGCGGGGCTGCTGCGTCGCTTTCTGAGTTGTGAGCGGCTGGTCTCGCCGGCCGCGCTGGCCGCCATCAAGTGCCACACCAATCGCCTTGAGCAGTCCTTCACCCGTCCGCCGAAGGGGGCACGCCGGCTGAACCTCGACCCGGGCTATCTTGACTCCACCAGGCTCGTCCTGGCCTCAACCAAAGACCAGGCCCACCGCATTTATCTGGCGCACGGCATCTACGCCGAGGTCGCCCTCCGCTACCACCACGGCGCGTTTCAGCCCTTTGATTATACCTACCCGGACTACTGCTGGCCGCGCACCCACGCCTTTTTGAAACGGCTGCGCAGGCGCTACCTTGAACAGCGCCGTCAGGGCATGCCCTGAGACGAGAGCAGCCGGCGGACCGCCAGCGGCAAACGGGCCACCCGGCCGGAGTCATCTACACAGGCGTGCAGGGTATGGCCCTCGGCGATCAGGGCTTGGTCGGCCTCACGCGTGATGCAGTAGCCAAAGCGGACGCTCGCCCCCCTGAGCTGCTCCACCCGGGTGCTGACCGTCAGCACCTGGTCAAAACGGGCCGGCAGCCAGTAGCGACAGCAGGCTTCGCGCACCGGGAAATGAATGCCCTCGGCCTCAAACTGCTGGTAGGGCTTGCCGAGGCTGCGCAGCAACTCTACCCGACCCTCTTCAAACCAGGGCAGGAACGCCGAATGGTGGGCCATGCCGGCCTGATCGGTTTCGGCATAGCGGACGCGGACGCTGTGGCGGCAGGTCCGGCGGGAGCGGTTTTCATCAGCCAATCTCAGCGCCTCCTCCCCTGCCCATCATCGGGATGGGGGGCCTCTCCCACCCGGCTGGCAGCCGCCTATCTTGCCTGCCAGTTGGGCTTGCGCTTCTCGGCAAAGGCCCGCGGCCCCTCTTTGACATCTTCCGAGGAGAACATCTGCTTGAGGGCTGGATAGGAGTCGTCCAGGGCTTGAGCGAGCGGTCGGCCGAGGCCCTGCATGGCGCACTGTTTGGTCGCCCGGACCGACAGGGGGGCGCATTCGAGGATTTCGCCGGCCCAACGGTGGGCGGTGGGCATCAGGTCTTTGAGCGGCACGACCTCATTCACAATGCCCAGCGCGTGGGCCTCCTGAGCGGTCATGTGTTTCCCGGTCAGCAGATAACCCATGGCTATCTTGAGCGGAATCTGCCGCGGCAGGCGATGAACGCCGCCCGCGGCCGCGGCCAGCCCCACCCGCGGCTCGGGCAGCCCCAGCCGGGCGTGGTCGGCGGCAATGATGATGTCACAGGCCAGCGCCATCTCAAAGCCGCCGCCGAGGGCAAAGCCGTTGACCGCGGCAATCAGCGGCTTGTCAATATCGGTGCGGTCGGTCAGACCGCCAAACCCGCCTGTTGGCCGCGGCCCGGTCGGCATTCCCTTGGAGGCGGTGTGTTTCAGATCATTGCCGGCCGAGAACGCCCGCTCTCCGGCCCCGGTCAGCAGAACCACCCACACATCGTCATCGGCAATGGCGTCATCCCAAATCCCCGACAGCTCGGCGGTGGTCGGCGGATGGACCGCATTCATGACTGCCGGGCGGTTCAGGGTGATCGTCGCAATATGATCCTTTTTTTCATACAGAACATATTCGTAGGCCATAGCTCCTCCTTCTGCGCCAAGCGCGGCTTGGATACTAGCGTCCCCCCATGCTAAAAGCAAGAAAATGGCTGCGACAGCGCACACACAGCACTCGGTGATGAGCGAGGCCCATGTTGGGCGAGATCAACATCTTTCCGGGCAGGTTGCGCTGATTACGGGCGCGGGCCGGGGAATAGGCAGAGCGATTGCGCTCCGACTGGCGCGGGCCGGCGTGGCCCTTGTGCTGGCCGCCCGGACCGAAAGCCAGCTGGGCGAGACGGCGAGGCTGGCCCAACAGTTCGACGTTACCGCCTTGCCCCTGCCAACCGATGTGACCGAGGATGAGCAGACCCAAGCCCTGGTCGAGACCGCGCTGGCACGTTTCGGGCAACTCGATATTGTCGTCAATAACGCCGGCGGCGGCCCGCCACGCACACCGGTGGTCAGAGCACAGCGGGCTGACTGGGAGGCCACCCTGCGGACCAACCTCTGGGCGACCATGCTGGTCTCGAAGCTGGCACTGCCGGCCATGCTGGCCCGCCGGCGGGGGACGATCATCAATATATGCTCGCAGGCCGGGCTGGCTGGAAGAGCCGGTGAAGCCGCCTATGCCGCGGCCAAGTTCGGGGTCAGAGGCTTTAGCCAGGCCTTGCTTGAAGAAGTCCGGGAAAAAGGCATCAGGGTTTCAACGATATATCCGGGCTATGTCGATACGGCGATGATCCCGGCCAACAGACGCCTCACCCGCCACAAAATGCTCAGCCCCGAGGATGTGGCCAAAGCCGTCTATCATCTCGTGATGCTGCCGCCGGGCTGCTGCCCGGTCGAACTCGTCCTGCAACCCCAGCACGATCCCGTGAAGGCGTGAATGAATATCTCCGGCAAAATCGCCCTGGTCACCGGTGGCGCAAAACGGGTCGGCAGCGCGATCGTTCAGGCGTTGGCGGCCCGGGGCTGCCATCTCGTGGTCCACTACCACCGCTCGCAGACCCAGGCCGAAGACACCGTCGGCCAACTCCGGGCCGCCGGCCATCGGGCCATCGCGCTTCGGGCCGACATCACCAGAGAGGACGAGGTTGAGGCCATGATCGCCGCGGCCACCGCCCACTTCGGCCGCATCGACATCCTGGTCAACAACGCCGCCCTGTTCTACCGCACGCCGGTCGCTACCCTCAGCATCGAAGACTGGCAGCGGATCATGGACGTGAATCTGACCGGGACCTTTTTGTGCGCCCATAAAATTGGCCTGCGTATGCGGGAGCGGGGCTGGGGGCATATCATCAACATT
The DNA here is from genome assembly GCA_965200965.1 of uncultured Binatia bacterium (SeqCode). Classification (GTDB taxonomy): domain Bacteria; phylum Desulfobacterota; class Binatia; order Bin18; family Bin18; genus JAAXHF01. Next base: position 752,944 of record OZ241744.1, on the reverse strand, counting down.
GCCGATGTGGCCGGGCAGCGGCCCTGGGCCGACTACATCCCCTATTCGGTGTCCAAAGCCTGTGTGCTGACCTTCACCCAGGGCTTGGCGATGGAACTCGCGCCGCAGGTCATGGTCAACGCGGTCATTCCCGGCCCGGTCCTGTTTCAGGACGACACGCCCGACAGCGTGCGGCAGCGCGAAATCAACAAAACCCTGCTCAAACGCGCCGGCAGCCCCGAAGACGTGGCCGCGGTCGTCGTCTTTGTTGCCGAGTCGGACTACAGCACAGGCTCAAGCTTCCATGTAGACGGCGGGCGTGCCCTGGCCTAGGCTCACTCTCCCCCCGAAGATGCACAGCCAGCAGAAAGTCCACCAGAGTGACAATGCACGATGACCCCCTGCTCTCCTGAGCGCACCGGCACATCCCCTGACACCTCAATGATATTGAGCATTCCGGCCCCGGCGTCTTGTCCTGCGAACATGGCCTGTTATGCTGAGCGTTCATTTGTCATCTCGAAGGAGGCTCGAAGCTTATGGACCCGTCCCATAGTACCCTTCTTGAATTCGAGAGGCAGCTAAGTCCGCTGTTCCGAGAAGTAGCGCTCATCGGAGAGCGCCCTCTGTCTGACGAGCAAGGAAATGACATAGAGGAGGCAATCCACGCTCTGATTCGTTCATCTGGCCCGGGCTGGGCAACCCAATTCCTCCGGGAACACGCCTCATGCACCCTCGCCTGTTTTCTCGTCTGGAAGGGGCGGGACTACCACAAAGGAGACTACTGGACAGCGGTGTGTCAGCCGGTCGGTCTACCGCAGCACATTTGGCCCCAAAAATGGGGAGAGATTTTCAAGACAGTCCTCCGGGATTTTGAGTTAGCGGATTTTCAAGGCAGCGGAGGGCTGCGCTTTGTTACTCCCATCCTGATTCATGGCGGGATACCCGACTATTGTCTCGCTGATTTCTTTGAGCATTTGCTCTGGCCGGTGGTAGAAGGAAAACTTGACTACGATGGCAGTTCCGCCCATCTCATCACCGAGTGGCAAAAACATTCCGCCCAGACGCTCGCCACCGATATCCCGGTGCGCCGTTTTCTTGAAAATGGGGGAAAAATTGCGAGCGATTTTTTACAGCGAAGTTTAGACATGGCTATGGACGCTCCCACGGGCTCTGTGCCTGGCGGAGAAAATTTCGGCTTGCCTGGACAGCTTGTTGAAAGGTTCTCGAAATGGCTGGAGGAGAAAGTTGCGTCCCCAGTCTCCCGCTCAACCCACAGACAAACAAACCTTCCCCGTTATCGTGCTCCTGAGATTGACTTGGATCCCGCTACTGGTTGTCTTCTTTTTTCTTTCCCACCCCAAAGAGTTTCTCCCGGCTCCCTCAGCGAGGGGAGCGGACTCACGCTTCAAGTCCGGCAGGGTGGGAATCTTCTTACATCTATTCAGCTACCCGGAACCCCAAAGGGGGAGATGATCGAAACAAGTGAGCTGCCCAAATTCCGCGATGGTCCACTGGGAGAAAAGTACGAATTCGCGCTGTGCAGCGGGGACAAGCGCCTTCGTGTGTGGACCTTCTCCGGGGTCAGTTCAGATCACCCTTGGATGATTTTCCACGGCATATCCTGGAGACTTCTGGACAACATTACCGAGAGGGACTTCTGGCTTGTTTTTCGTTCGTCCTGGGAGATTTCCACGACCATTCCGGTTATTGAGGAGGCAGAGTTTCAGGAGTTTCAAGCGAAACGTTTCCGGGTTGCCGAAGGTCCATCGCCATATATTTCTTTAGCAGACGAGAAAGGCCACTCGCTCCCGGTCCCTGTTGAGTGGAGAGAGACACCGATTTTGGAATCAGAGAGCGCTTTTCCCTGGCCGCGGGTATCCAGCGGAGAATTCGCGGTCTACCTGGGGACGCCTCCCAGGCTTCTCATTCCCCTGCCCTCCGACGCAAAAGGCCCGACACGCCTCCACTTGACCATCATACCAATGAGCGGGTCATACCCAGCAGAAAGGAAAGAGGTCCCGCTAGAAAACGCGCTGGCGGCTTCCAAGCCTGAAGACCGTTTCCTGAGGCTTTCCCTGGAAGAGCCTGATTTGCTCGGTCCCAATCCTTGTGGACGTTTTATCATCCGGGTTCGTGGCCGCCTGGGTCAGGATAGGACTTTCCACATTTGCATTCTTCCCGAGGTAAAGTTTCACTTCCCGGCAGAGAAACTCCTCCCAGACTCGAATACCGGCTCGCAGCCCCTGTCCTTCACGGTGGAGTCTGCCCGCTTGAAGGAAGGCATGGTTGAGCCGCCGGCGGAGGGGATGTTCAACCGCAACTGCTACCGGGTCAATGTCCCAGCCGAGAGCGATCAAGTCAGCCTGAAACTCTGCTTTGACGCGGGTGAAACAACCGTGGAGGTGCCCCTCGAAATGCCGGTGTCACGCCTTCGGTGGGCCTTGAGCGGGCTGGCCGAGACCGCCTCCCTGTACTGGTCTGACCAACCGCTCAACCTCACCTTGCAGGAGCTCCAAGACGCCCAAGAAGCATCCCTCCTGGTACGAGGAGACCTCGGCCAGGATATTGCTTGCAGCTTGTCTCTCGCCGGGGCTGATCACAGACAGTCTTTTGAACTGAAAAATGGAAAAGGGGGCTGCCCTCTTTTGCCCTTCCTGGGTGGCTTGGGAGGCAATGGTCTTTCCAGGAATGACTTGTATCTCGATCTCACCCTTCCTGGTGAGAACAGTCCAAGGCATCTTTGCTCCCTACGGGTGGAGATCAGGTGGCGGGTTGAGGATATACAGGTCAAACATATTTTCACTGAGGACAGACGGACTCTTTCTTTCAACTGGCATGACAAGGGAAAGGTCAAGAATCGGGCCCTTCGAGTGTGGAATCTTGACGAGCCACAAAGAGACCCTGTTGAAGTGACGGTTGAAGACAACAGATCGGACGCTGAAATTGAAAGAAGCCTCCTCCCTCATGGGCTGTACCGCCTGGAACTGATTGTTCGTGACCCCTTTGCCCCAGATCCCTCAGAGCCTCCAAGCCCTTATGGAGGCAGCGTCTTCGACCTTGAGCTACGGGAAGGCGAGAGCATCCTTCTCGATTCCCCTGCACGCCATATGGAAGCTTTGCTTGACAAGATCACAAGCGGGGAGGCACTCTCAGCCCTTGATCTCGATTTTCAGACTGTGCAAGCCTTCGTCTCTCAGTCAGAGCAGGCGAGAACATTCTGCAAAGCGGTACTCATAAGAGAGGAAAGCTGGGGAGACAGTAACACCCTTTTCCGCCGGATACTCCAACAATGCGGAGAGCGGCAGCATGATTTTGCCGAGAACTTGGCCGGGTTTCTCATAGACCATCACGCTCCGGACAGGGAGAGCATACTCCGCCTTTTTGCCGGGCTCTACGCGAGATGGGGATTTCTTGGTCAGCCCTGGAAACCCTCCTTAAAAAAGCTTCTGCTCTCTGACAAAGGCGGCGATCTACTGAGCAGACATGAAAAAGAGCGGGACAACTCGGAAGAGGAAATCTTAGCTCTCTACGAGAAAGCAACATGGCAGTCCCTTGAGCCAGCCAGACGCTTCCTCCAGCGTCTTCTCTCAGCCAGTGGAGAGCTTGCCTATGAGGAGCAGAGACTATTGAAACTTGAAGGAATTGTCCCAATGCGAGGGGAAAAACTTCTGCGTTGGTCGTGCGAGAAGAAAATTAAGCGGAGAATAGCGAAGGTAGCCATCTCTGTTTCTCTCAAAGAGGTCGTAAAAATTCGGCCCAGACGCTTGGCTCCAGACGGAATTTTATGCCTGACCGCCACGCTTCAGAGGGCTGGGGCTTACAGACGCTTGCGTTTCCCTGAGCCTGTTGCCGAGAAGATAGACTCCTGGGGACATCGGTTCTACCAGACACACGGGCAGGCATATCGGAGACACTTGGAATGGGCGGAGGAGAGCTTTAGGCCGCCGAGCTCTGGCTGACCGTGAAGAAGAAAGAAAGTATGTATGGGACTTGACCCACTGCGGACAACAGCGCATATCAAAGAAGCCTACCTGAACTACCTCACGACCGCGTTTCCCCTCAGCGACGCTGCTTTGGCGGATCAGTTCCGGCAACGCCTCAGTGAGGAAGACCATTTCGTCAAAGGACCTTTCTTAGAGGCTACCCCGCCGTTCCAACAGGCAAGGAGTCTGCATGACCTGATAGACGAAGGGGTTCTCTCTGCCGGCTTTCGGGAAATCCAGAGCGAAGGTCTTCCTCTTGACCGACCTCTCTATGTTCACCAGGAACAGGCTATCAGAAAAGCCACTTCCGCCCAGCGCAACCTTGTCGTCGCTACAGGTACCGGGAGCGGCAAGACAGAGAGCTTCCTCATCCCCATCCTCAACTATCTGCTCCGACAAAAAGAACAGACGGGCCAGCTCACTCCGGGTGTCCGAGCGTTGCTTCTCTACCCCATGAACGCCCTGGCCAACGATCAACTGAAGCGGCTCCGCGTCCTTCTTCAGAACTATGCTGACATCACCTTTGGCCGCTACACGGGGGAGACGAAAACAAGCCAGCCAGAAGCAGAAAAGCATTTCCGGCACCACTATGCCACAGAGCCTATCCCAAACGAATTGCTGTCGCGTGAAGAGATGCGGGCGACACCTCCCCACCTGCTTTTGACAAATTACGCGATGCTGGAATACCTCCTCCTCCGCCCCGAAGACTGCAACTTTTTTGACGGTTCCTATGCGGGAGAGTGGCGCTTTCTCATCCTGGACGAGGCGCATACATACAACGGGGCTGTCGGTATCGAGATGGCAATGCTCCTCCGTCGCCTCAAAGACCGTGTCAAGCGAGGCAAGAAGCACCGTCTCCAGGCTATTGCAACCAGCGCGACCCTCGGGGGAGGACGGGAAGACTTCCCCGCTGTGACCCGCTTTGCTACACAGCTTTTCGGCGAACGCTTTGAGTGGCGAGAAACCACCGCTGAATGTCAAGACGTGGTTGAAGCAGCCAGGATTCCCGTGGAAGACCTTGGACTACGCTGGGGGAAACCTAATTCTGGTCTCTACACCGACTGGCAGCATATAGTAAAAGCCCGCTCGGCTCCTGCCTCTCAAATCAAGAAGATGGTGGAAAGTGGAAAACGCTTAGGTGTCCCAAGGGATATCCTTCAAAACGCAGAAAATGAGAGCCGGCAAGTACTCGGGCAGGGAGCAGTCCAGGCTTTCCTTTACCGAGTCCTTAGAGGAGATGAGGACCTCCATACGCTGCGCGAAAGGCTGACTGACAAGCCCTGTCTTCTCAGCCGTATTGCCGCTGACATTCTGGGCGACAATGCCCAGGAAAGCGCTGTCGCTCTGGTTGACCTTGCGGTGCAGGCCAAGGCCCAGAAAGGGGACCTCCCGCTTCTTCCAGCCCGTTACCACCTGTTTGTGCGAGCCCTGGAAGGGGGTTATGTGAGCCTGACGCCCGAGCCTCGCCTTTTTTTAGATCGGCAAGAAACCGTTGAACAAGCAGGCGAAGCATGGCGGGTTTTTGAAGCGGCATCCTGCCGACGGTGCGGTGCCCTGTATCTCGTTGGGAAGACAAGCCCATCCCCAGATTTGAGAAGCCCTTCTGCAAGTGTTCTGCGGCATCCTCCGACAATTTCTGAGGAAAACCGTGAGGACGTTGAGTTCTACCTGCTCCTTGAGAAATCTGCCCCTGCCCTGCCCGCGGATGATGATGAAGACATAGCCGCAGAAGAGGAGTGGCAGGAAGAAAAAGAAATCTTTGACTTGTGCGGCAAGTGCGGCGCTCTTGACCCGAAGGGTAGCCTTCATTCCTCGTGTTGCTGTGCTCAGGACCAACACCAGCACCGGCAAGTGCAGAAGGTTCCGTCCCGGGACCGTCAGGTCAATCACTGCCCTGCCTGTGGGACCAGGAGTCCGGGGCTGGTTCTGCGTTTCCTGACCGGCCAGGATGCAGCCACCAGCGTGCTTGCCACAGCGCTTTACCAGGAGATTCCATCCGCACCCGAACCACTGAAAGAAGAACAGAATGAGGAGCAGGACGAGTGGGGCGCGCCACCCCCCGCACCTTCGGCTCGCCCTTCAGACGAGCGGAAAAAGCTGCTCGTCTTCTCCGACAGCCGCCAGGACGCGGCTTTCTTTGCCTGTTATCTGGACCGTACCTACAATCAGCTCCTCCGGCGCCGCTTGCTTGTTCTTACACTAAAGCAGCACCCGGAGGCGGTCGCAAACAAGTGGAGGATTCAGGATTTAGCGGAACCAACCCGTCGGACTGCCGAGGAACTCGGCATCTTCCCAAATCGCTGGAGCCTACAACAGAAGATCAACGAGGTCTGGAAATGGCTCTTGCTTGAGTTGCTGCCTTTGGACCGGCGCAATAGCCTTGAAGGGCTCGGCATCCTGGGCTTTCGCCTTGTCCGGCCCCAAGTCTGGTCCCCCCCGCCTCCTCTCTTGAAGCCCCCCTGGGAACTCTCGCCTGACGAAGCCTGGGAATTGTACGCGCTCTTGCTCAGCAGCTTTCGTCTCCAGGGAGCCGTAAGTTTTCCTGACAGTGTTAGTGTTGAACCGACCGACGAGGCTTTTGCTCCCCGCAACCGAGAGTATTACTTCCGGGATAACACCAGCGTCCGCGGAAAGCATATCCTGAGTTGGAGATCACCCGCGCATGGTAAGAAAAACAGGCGCTTAGACCTGCTCACAAAACTCTCACGCACGCTCGCCAACGGGGTAGCGAAAGAGGCAGAGACGCTGGCAGGCATATGGAGAAACCTCGTTGATAAAAACTCAGCTTTCGCCGATTACTTCCGCCAAGACAACAAGAGAGCTGAAGGAATCGTCTACCGCTTGCGGCATGATTACTATGAGATCGTGCCGAACATCGATCAGACGCACTCGGGTGTCCCTTGGTGGCGGTGCAAGCGGTGCGGCAATATATCGCTGCACAATCTGCGAGAAATCTGCCCGACCTATGGCTGTGATGGGAAGCTGGAGGCGTGCGAGCCCGCCGCTGCCTTCAAAGACAACCACTATCGTCAGCTTTACCTTGGGCTCACGCCTGTAGGCATGACAGTCGAGGAGCATACCGCCCAGCTTACCGGGGAGGCGGCCGCGGCATTGCAGGACAAATTTACCCGAGGAGAAGTGAATACCCTGAGCTGTTCCACCACCTTTGAGTTGGGGGTGGATGTTGGAGAGCTTGAGGCTGTCCTCCTGCGCAATGTTCCGCCAGAAACAGCCAATTATATCCAAAGAGCAGGAAGAGCCGGCCGTCGCGCCGACGCGACAGCGTTCTCTCTCACCTTCTGCCAGCGTCGCTCCCATGATCTCACATACTTCCAGGAGCCTGAACGGATAATTTCAGGGCGGGTGCGGCCCCCCTATTTTGAACTGCGCAATGAGAAAATCATCCGCCGCCACGCCCATGCTGTTGCCCTGGGAATGTTCTTTCAGCAACATCCCAATTTCTTCGGGGATGTCAAAGCGTTTTTCTTCCCGTCTGACCCCGCCGGTCCTGAACAGTTTCAAACCTTCCTGGAACAGCGCCCGCGGCTGCTACAGGAAGCCTTGCACTGGATCGTGCCAGCCGAGCTTCAGGACACGCTGGATATCACAGGCTGGGGATGGGTCGGTGAGCTTTTTGATGAGCCACAAGGCCGATTACACCTTGCAACGGAGGAAGTCCGTACCACCGTGGCATCCCTTGAAGACGTGCGGCAAGAACTGAATGCGGCCAAGAAGCCTGCAGACCATATCTTGCGTGCTATCGACACGATCCGCGAACGGCATCTGCTCGAATACTTGGCCAACCGCAATATCCTGCCCAAGTACGGCTTTCCGGTTGATGTTGTCGAGTTGGAACTTCTGCATCATGGCGAAGCCGCCCGGAGGCTTGAACTGCAACGGGATTTACGGATCGCCATTGCCGAGTATGCCCCGGAGAGTGAGGTCGTCGCTGGAGGGCAGCTGTGGAAAAGTAACGGCCTCAAATGCCTCCCCCAGTTAGCTTGGCCCCGCTATCGGTACGCCATCTGTCAGGAGTGCGGGCGCTACGACAGTGTACATGCCGAGGCTGAGAGTTTACCGAGTCGCTGCCGCGCATGTAGAGGCGAGCTCGACAGGCCGAAAATCTTTATCGAGCCCAAGTTTGGATTTCAGACACAGCCTAAGAAACCAAAAGCGCCCGGAGAGTCCCGTCCAGAGCGGACCTATTCTTCCCGCGTATATTTCGCTGGAGACAGCCAAGAGGAGAAGACTTTTCGAGAGAACAAAAACGGCGTTCTTATTGAAGGCTCCTACGCCCGTCACGGCAAGCTAGCCGTAGTCAATAGGGCAGGCTTCAAAATCTGCTCTCGATGTGGCTTTGCTCTCCGCGCCTCCCACAAGTTTAGTGGCTCACATCAAACCGCTTGGGGGAGAGACTGCACAGGCACTTTGACCTTCTCTGACCTCGGCCACGAATTTCTCTCGGACATACTTGACCTGCGCATTCAAGTCGACACAATCCAGCAGGAGGACTTCTGGCTCTCTCTTTTGTACGCCCTTCTGGAGGGCGCGAGTGCGGCTCTCAGCGTGAGAAGACAAGACCTCGACGGCTGCTTATATCCATACGCAGGTCGGCATATGGCCCCTGCCTTGGTGCTGTTTGATAATGTCCCGGGAGGCGCAGGTCATGTCGGCCGGGTGGGCAAGCATTTAGAGGGCGTACTCCAAGCGGCTCGGGACCGAGTAGATGGCCGATGCGGGTGCGGTGGCGGCCCTGCCGGTCCAGGAGATACGAGTTGCTATGGCTGTCTGCGGAACTACCGCAACCAGTTCTGTCACGACCAACTTTCCAGGGGAGAAGTCTTTCGTTTTCTGCAAAATATGCTCTGCTAAAGGCGGCCTGTAGACGGAGGGGCAAGCCCTGGTGCCAGCACAGTTATCTGCCTCCGCATAAGGAGGCTCCCGCATAGCGTCGGATAACGGGCTCCGGCGTCCACCCGACCTGCGTTCCTCTCACCTCTCTGCTTCGGGGGGTTCTATTGGAGCAAAATTGACAGGGATGGCCCGGCGTATCGCAGCAATGGGTGGATAGCGGCAGCGTCCTCCCTGGCGGAAGTCCGGTCCTGGTGTCAATAGGCGCGACCTTGCGTCAGCCAAGCGGCCGGGGCTATGCTGCTGCGCTATGCAACTGTACACCAAGATTCTGATCGGCATGGTGGTGGGGGTGGTCATCGGCCTCACGCTGGGGCCGAACTCGCCCCTCCTCAGCCCCAACCTGTATACGATCGCTGATGCCTCGCAGGCCCATTTTCAGCGCGACCGGGATGAGCCGGACTCACAGATCAGCCTGCCGGCCGGGGCCGCTCTGCGCTTTGTGGCCGAAGCAACGCTGACCGAGGTCCGCCTCGACGCCAACGGCCAAGCACACGATCTGCCGGTCTGGGCCAGGGGTTATGTTGTGTGGAGCCGCTCGCTGGTCCTGCACGACGCCTCGGGCTCACTCCACGCCGCCCTCGGCAGGCCGCAACCGGGTCAGCCGGTCAAGGGCTGGCTGCGAATCACGGCCGAGCCGCTGGCCGGCGGCGGCTTTGCCCTGTCCCCCCAGCCGATCAGCGCCTTTGGTGACAGCCTGATCGCCTGGCTGCGACCGGTAGGCGCGCTCTTCCTGCGCCTCATCCGCATGGTGATTGTGCCGCTGGTGTTTGCCTCGCTGTTGGTCGGCGTTGCCAGCCTGGGCGATGTCCGCAAGCTCGGCCGGCTGGGCAGCAAGACCCTGGGGCTGTATCTGGCCACGACCGCCCTGGCTGTGACCATCGGCCTGATCTGCGCCAACATCATCCAGCCCGGGGCCTTCCTGAACGAGGCCGACCGGGTGTCGCTGCTGGCCCAGTTTGACGCTGCGGCCGGCAGCCGGGTTTCGGCCGCGGCCGGTGCGCCCTCAACAATTGACACCGTGCTGTCGATTATCCCCACCAACCCGGCGGCCGCACTGACCGAGGGCAATATGTTGCAGATCATCTTCTTCGCCATTGTCTTCGGCATTGCCCTGACCCTGCTCGGGCAGGATGAGACCGCACAGGAACACCGCTCACAGCCGGTCGTCCGCTTTTTTGAACGGGTTCAGGACGCCATGATCGTCGTCATTGAACAGGTGATGCGGCTGGCCCCGTTTGGAGTCGCCGCCCTGGTGGCCGAGGTGGTCGGCCTGAGCGGCTTGAGCGTCCTCTCGGCCCTGCTGGCCTACGGCCTGACCGTTGTGCTCGGTCTGGCCATTCACGCCGGGGTCATCTATGGCGGGCTGGTCCATGTTGTGGTCAGGCTGCCGTGGCTCAGCTTCATGCGGTCCATCCGCCAAGCCCAGCTGATCGCCTTCTCAACCTCGTCGTCCTCGGCCACCCTGCCCGTTTCGCTCCAGTGTGCCGAAGAGCGGCTGGGGGTGAGCAATCCGGTCGCCAGTTTTGTGCTGCCCCTCGGCTCGACCGTCAATATGGACGGCACGGCCCTGTATCAGGGCGTAGCCGCGGTGTTCATTGCCCAGGTGTTTCAGCTCGACCTCTCCCTGCAAGCCCAACTCAGCATTGTGCTGACCGCCACAATGGCCTCCATCGGGGCAGCCGGCGTGCCCGGGGCCGGTATGATTACCCTGGCCCTGGTGCTGACCACCATCGGCGTGCCGATGGCCGGCCTCGCCCTCATCCTGGGCATTGATCGGCTGCTGGACATGTGTCGGACCGCGGTCAATGTCACCGGCGACCTGACCGTCACCTGTGTGGTGGCCAGCAGCGAGGGAGAAACCCTGAGTCCGCGGCCCGACGGCCCGGCAATGACCGGGACGGACTGATCTAGGGTCCGGCCAGCAGCGCGCTAATCGCCTGAACATACGCCTCTCCGCCGACCAGGTGCATATCGACGTGCCCGCCACCGGCCACACGGTGAAAACGTTTGGGCGGGCTGGCCAAGGCAAACAGGTCCCGGCCCTGCTGGTAGGGAATAACCCGGTCGTCTGTGCCATGCACCACCAGCAGCGGACTGCGGAACTGGCCGATGATCCGGGCCGTGTTCAGCTCATCGTCCACCACAAAGGCCAGGGGCGGCAGGACAATATCGCCCATTGCCCGCAAGGAGTAGAACGGAGCCAGGAGAATCGCCCGGTCGGGCGGCCGCTCAATGCCGACGGCAACGGCCGCGGCACAGCCGAGCGATTCGCCGACATACACCAGCAGTTTGCCGTCCGCCCAGCCCTTCTCTCTGACCAGGGCAACTGCGTCCCGGCTGTCGGCCAGAAAACCCGGAATCGTCGGCCGGCCCCGGCTGTTGCCGTAGCCCCGATAGTCGAACAGAAAATGCCCCACCCCGAGCCGATCGGACAGCAGCCGGGCGTGGTCAAGCCGGTGGCCGATATTGCCGGCGTTGCCGTGAAACCACACAAACAGCGCCGAGCCACTTCCCGGCAGATACCAGCCGTGCAAGCTCCGTCCATCCGCTCCGCCGAACCACAGTTCTTCGTACTCAAAGCCGTACTCGGCAGGTGAGCTCGTCAGCTTGGAGCCGGGGTGAAAGACCAGGCTGTTCTTGATCCAGTCGATCGGCGCGCCGAACAACCACAGCAGAGCCGCCCCCAACCCGCCGCCAATCGCCCCCAGAGCCGTTCGCCTCACCCCCAGCCTCCCCCCCGATCGCTCTCAGATGTCTGAACGGCGCTGAAAGACCGACACCAGGGGGTTGTTGAGCAGGGCTTGGCACACCTGCCCCAGCCGGCCTTCCAGGATGCCGGCCGAGCCGCGACTGAAGACAAAGCCGCCCGGGGCCAAGACCCGCAGCAACTCTTTGACGGCCCGCTCAAACGTGTTGGCGCTCATCGGAATCTCACGACTAAACATATTGGCAGTGTACACCACCTGTATTGAGCGGTCGGCCAGGGCGCTGAGGTCACTGGCGGTGGCGTGATGCAGACGGAGCTTGTCCGCCAGCCGGGCATCTGCGGCCCGCTTCATGTGGAAAAGCCGGGCCGCCTCAACAACCTGGGCAGCAATCCATTCATAGCCATGCACCCGGTCAAGCCCAAAAACCGTCAGCACATCGCAGGGTTCAAGCGCGTTGGCACCAAACCCCAGACACAGCCCATAGGCCGGCCGGCTTGCCCGGAGTCTTTCCAGCACATCGACCTGGGCCAGCGCTTTGACCAGCCCGAGGGCCTGTTGCAGTGCGGGCGCGACATGGCCGCCGACGCTGTCGCGCAGCCCCGGATGGTCCAGGATCAGGGCATAGGCCGGGTCAGCCCGCCACGGCGCTTGATCGTCAGGATAGACCAGCCCCTCAATGAATGTCCTCCAGGTCTGGTCTTCAGCCTCCATCGTGCTCTTGCAATATCACACCAATTGCGCCATGTCCTGCCAGACCACAGGAGGCAAGGCAATGGGTGTACTGGACAGATTTCGCCTGGACGGCAAGCTGATTATCATGACCGGGGCCGGACGAGGCTTAGGCCGGGCAATGGCCCTTGAGCTGGCTGCGGCCGGGGCCGACTTGGTGGCCGCGGCCCGGACCGCAGCACAGATTGAGGAAACGGCGGCGATGATCCGGGCCACCGGCCGGCGCTGTCTGGCCGTGCCGGTGGATATCACCGACTCCGCTTCGGTCCAGGCGATGGTCAATGCCAGCCTGGCCGAGTTCGGGCGGATTAACGTACTGGTCAACAACGCCGGCGGGGCCAGCCGGGGGTGGAACAAGCCCCTGGAAGACATCAGCGACGAGGAGTGGCACACAGGCATTGATACCAATCTGACCGGTGCGGTCTTTTGCTGCCGGGCGGTCATCCCGCATATGCTCACACAGGGTGGTGGCAAGATCATCAACATCACCTCCGGGCTTGGCGTCCGGGCCACCAAGTATAACTTCATGTACACCGCGGCCAAGGCCGGGCTCAACAACTTCACCCGCTGCATGGCCATGAACTATGCCGATAAAAATATCCAGACCAACCTCATCATGCCGGGCATTTTTCCCCACGATGACCCGGCCCTGGTCAAATTCTGGCAGGGCGGCAAGTTCATTCCGGTCGGTCGGGTAGGCAAAGACGAAGAACTGGGCCATCTGTGCGTGTTCCTGGCCTCAGACGCCTCCAACTACATGAACGGGGAAATGATCTGCACCGAAGGCGGCGGCCTGGCCGGCGGTCAGGTCCCGACCGGCTTTGCCCCGCTGGTGGCGTTGGAAGGAGAGCAGCAATGAGCGCCTTTTCGCTGGCCGGCAAATCTGCTCTGATCGTCGGTGCTTCTACGCCGATTGGGGGTGCCTTGGCCCTGGCGTTGGCCGGGGCCGGGGCCAGGACCGCCCTGTCTACCAGCCTGCCCTTGCCGCGTGAGCTGGCCGCGCTCCAGACCTGCGAGAACACGATTCGTGATATGGGCCGGGCAGGCTTTGCCCAGACGCTTGACATCACCAGCGAGCGCGACGTGAACGCCCTTGTTGAGCGCACCGTATCTGCACTGGGCAGCCTCGACATCCTGGTCAACGCCCCGGACCTGGCCTTTGCCAAGCCCATCCAGCACAGTTCGCTGGCCGAGTGGAACCGGGTGCTGGCCGTCAACCTGAGTGGCGTATACCTGAGCTGTCGGGCGGCCGCCGGCCCGATGCTGTCTCAGCAATACGGTCGGATTATCAACCTTGTGTCTGTGCTTGGCCAACGCGGCATGGCCAACGGGAGTGCCTACTGTGCCGCCCAAGCCGGTGTGCTCAACCTGACCCGGGCCCTGTCCCAGGAATGGGCCCGCCAAGGCATCACCGTCAACGCCATCGGGGCCGGCTGGACCGAGGGCATGGCCATGATTGAGGACGACGCGGTCAAGCAACAACTCAGCCGCTACATCCCCCACAAACGTCTGGCTCACCCCCAGGATATTGCCGCCGCGGTCCTGAGCTTTGCCTCAGACCGCTCTGGTTTTATCACCGGCCAAACGCTGTGGCTGGAGGGCGGGGTGTTGAGTCGCTTGTAAGGCTACTTGTCCTTGCCCGGCGTTCAGGCTACAGGAGAGGCATGGCACTGGCTGTCAAACGCAACACCCTGAGCGGCGACTGGGTCTGGCGGACGGTTCGGCAAGAGGCCGCGCGAGAAGAGGAGCACGAGCCGGTTCTGGCCAGCTTTCTGCACTCGATCATCCTCAACCACTCCTCGCTGGAGGAAGCCCTGAGCTTTCATCTGGCCGGCAAGCTGACCAACCTGAACCTGCCGTCCATGTCGCTGCGCGACATCATCATTGAGGCGATGCTGGAAGACGCCACCATTGGCCGGGCGATTCGGGCCGATATTCGTGGTGCGCGCGAGCGTGACCCGGCCTGCTCGTCCTATCTCGTCCCCCTGCTGTACTACAAGGGTCTGCACGCCCTCGAAGCCTACCGGGTTGCCCACTGGCTGTGGACCCAGGACCGCCAGACCCTGGCCTTCTGTTTTCAGAACCGCATCTCTGAGGTGTTTGGAGTCGATATCCACCCCGCGGCCCGCATCGGCTCGGGCGTGTTTATTGACCACGGCACGAGCTTGGTCATCGGTGAAACCGCGGTGGTAGAAGACGAGGTGTCCATGCTCCAGGAAGTCACCCTAGGCGGCACCGGCAAGGAGGGCGGCGACCGCCACCCCAAAATTCGGACCGGTGTGCTGATCAGCGCCGGGGCCAAAATTCTGGGCAATGTTGAGGTCGGCGCGGATGCCAAGGTCGGTGCCGGCAGCGTTGTGCTGAGCGATGTGCCGGCCGGCTGCACGGTGGCCGGTGTGCCGGCCAAAATCGTCGGCCGCTGCGCCAAAAGCCACCCGGCCCTGGAGATGGACCACCGCATCCCGGACTACGAGCCGCTTGAAGAGCACTGAGGCACGCCGGCCCATATCGCACGACAGAACTAAGGAGGGCGCGTCTTGGATAGCATGACCAGGGAGCAGATCGCCGGGCGGGTCGCCGCCCTATGTCAGCGTCTCCAGGACGCCCGGGTTGATGCCTACCTGGTGCCATCCTCGGATTGCCACCTCAACGAATATGTCCCGGCCTATCAGCAACGCCGGGCCGCCATGAGCAATTTCACCGGCTCGGCCGGCGATGCCCTGATAAGCCCCCACGGCAATCATGTGTTTGTGGACTCGCGCTATTACTTGCAGGCCGAACAGGAAGTCGATCCGACCCTGTTTCGGGTTCACAAGGTGGGCATGGAGGGCGAGAAGACGCT
The DNA here is from genome assembly GCA_965200965.1 of uncultured Binatia bacterium (SeqCode). Taxonomy (GTDB): domain Bacteria; phylum Desulfobacterota; class Binatia; order Bin18; family Bin18; genus JAAXHF01. The sequence goes on along the minus strand of OZ241744.1, from coordinate 737,789 downwards.
GAGCGAGTGGCTGGGCGAAATGGAAAAAGAGCGCGGCAGCCTACGGGTCGGCTATGATCCGTTTGTTATGGCAATGGAGATGTACGCCGCCTACAGCCGGGCACTCAAGTCTGGGGCTTCGGCCCTGGTGCCGATTGGCGGCAATCTGGTTGATGCGGTCTGGCAGGACCGACCCCCAGCCCCTTGCCAGCCGATCGACCTGCTGCCGGAGGCCGACACCGGCCGTTCGGTGGCCGATAAGCTGGCCGCGGTACGAGAAAAAATGGCCGAGCAGGAGGTGACGGTTCTGGTCCTGAGCAGGCTCGACGAGATTGCCTGGCTGAGCAATCTGCGCGGCAGCGACGTGTCGTATAACCCGGTCTTTGAGTCCTACTGCGTACTTGAGCAGGAACGGGCAACGTGTTTTACCCGCCTCAGCCCTGCACCCGAAATTCAGGCCGCCCTGGCCCCAGACATGAGCTTTGCCCCGTATGAGGTCTACACCGAGACGCTGCGGCGCATCAGCAAAAGCCCGGCCGGAAAAATCTGGCTCGACCCGGCCGGCACGACTATGGGCACCCGCCTGCTCCTGCCCGAGGGCCGCCAGGTGTACGAGGCGCGCAACCCGGTCGTGCTGATGAAGGCGCTCAAAAACGAGGTTGAGCTGGCCGGCAGCCGCCAAGCTCATCAACGCGCCGCGGCGGCCAAGATCCGCAGCCTGGCACGCATGGAACGGATGCGGGCCGCGGGGCGGCCGATGAGCGAAAAGGCGTATGCCCAGATCTTGCACGACGAATACGCCCGCGAAGCCGGGTTTCGCGAGCTGAGTTTTGCCACTATTGCTGCGGTCGGGGCCAACGGGGCGATTGTCCACTATGGCGGGGCTAACGATGAGGCGGCCCTCCAGGACGGCGAGTTGCTGCTCGTTGACTCCGGTGCCCAGATGGGGGCTGGCACGACCGATGACACCCGGACGATCTGCCTTGGCACGCCAACCGCTCGCCAACAGCAGCTGTATACCCTGGTCCTGCGCTGTCATGTCGAGTTGGCGCGCCAGAAGTTTCCCGAAGGCACGGGCGGCGTGGCCCTGGACGCCCTGACCCGCGGCCAGATGTGGAACGTCGGCCTTGACTACGGCCACGGTACCGGGCACGGGGTCGGGGCGCTGCTCAATGTCCACGAAGGCCCCCAGCGGGTCGCCCCCCGCGGCAGCGACGAAGCCCTCCAAGCCGGCATGATTATCTCCAACGAACCCGGCTATTACGAGGCTGGCTGGGGCGGGATTCGGCTCGAAAACCTGTACGTCATCACACCCGACAACAGCCTGCCCGAGCACCCCAGCGGCAAAAAATGGCTCCAACTGGAGACGCTGACCCTGATTCCGTTTGACCACCGCCTGATTGACTGGGAGCAGCTCAGCCAGACCGACCGCGGCTGGCTGGCCGACTATCATCGGCAGGTGCTTGACGCCATCGGCCCCCTGCTTGGCGACGAAGACCGGGCTTGGCTGCGGGCGGCCTGCGAGCCGTTTGTGGAGAACCGGTCAGGCAACAATAGAGGCGGCTTTTAGGCGCTGGATATCGTCCGCGCTGTAGCCCAGTTCGCCCAGAATCTCGTCGGTGTGCTGGCCGAGGCCAGGGGGCGGGCCCTGCACCGCGGCCGGGGTGTCTGAAAAACGCCACACCGGCCCAATCGTCTCAAACGGCTCGGCACCCGGACGCGCAATCTGGCGCACCACATCCAAGGCTTTGACCTGGGGATGGTCAAACACGTTCGGGTAGGTGGTAAACGGTACCGCGTCGCCCTGAAACTCGTGAATGAGCCGGACGATTTCGGCGTTGCTGCGCTGGGCAAAGGCGCGCTCCCAGAGCGGCTTGACCTCGGCTACATAGCGGCCCACCCCGGTCGCTTCGCGCCCAAAGTCGTCAAAACGGGGGTCGGCCAGGCAGTCCTCCATGCCGAGCGCAATCAGCAGCCGGTCCCAGTCTTCGCTGCTGCCCCGCCGCAGGCTGAAAAAGACTTGGCCGTCTTTGGTCTTATAGCCCTCGTCGGGCGGTTTGGTGTAGTTGTCAAGATGGAAGCCGTACCAGTCGTCCGGGTTGGTCATGGAGGTCCACAGAATGCCCCGCATGTGCAGCAGCGTGCCCAACATGCTGACCGAGACGCGCTGGCCCTGGCCTGTGCGCACCCGGTGGAACAGCCCGGCCGTGACCGCCTGAGAGATAAACACGCCGGTGCTGAGGCTGGCCACATCCGTCCCCAAACGCACCGGCGGCTCGCCAATCCGGCCCAGCGAGTTGGTGTAGTCGGCCATAGCCTGAATCACCAGCTCGGCCCCGGGCAGCGTGCGCAGCGGCCCTTTTTCACCAAAGGCGCTGACCGCGCAGTAGACCAGCCGGGGGTTGAGCACCCGCAGGGCAGCGTAGCCAAGCCCCAGCTTTTCCACCTCGTCCGGGTCCAGGTCCTCAAGCACGACATCCGCCTGCGTTGCTAGCCGCCGCACAATCTCCTGGCCCTCGTCCGTCCAGATATCGAGGGCCAGACTTTTTTTATTGCGGTTGAGACTCAGAAAAACGGCGCTGTCCCGGCCTATGAACGGCGGGCCCATGACCCGTGACGCATCCCCGCCGAGCGGCTCCAGCTTGATGACCTCGGCCCCGGCGTCCCCCAGCCGCATCGCGCCAAACGGGCCGCACAAGCCCTGGGTCAGGTCAACAATGCGATAGCCGGACAGTGCGCCAGACATGCGCTCTAGTCTCCAAGGCCGAACTCGCGCAGCACTTCCCGGGTATGCTCGCCCTTGAGCCCACCGGGTCGAACCGGACCGGCCGGGGTGTGGCTGAACTTCCACGGCAGGCCGTCAACGCTGAGGGTGCCCCAGTGGGGGCTGTCCATATCGACGATGTGCTCGTTTTCCAGCACCTGAGGGTGATAGCGGAGTGCCTCAAAGTCCTGAATGCGGCTGTTCGGCACCCGCTCTTTGGTCAGCCGAATTACCCACCAGGCGACCGGTTTGGTCCGAAAACGTTCTTCGAGAATGGGGATCAGCGCTTGCCGGTGCTTGACCCGCTTGGGGTTGGTGGCAAAACGCGGATCGTTACGCAGTTCTTCGGCCTTGATCGCCCGGCAGAAGCGTGGCCACTGGTCTTCGCTGACCACCCCGACCGCAATATATTTCTGATCCTCGCACCCAAAGGCTTGGTGGGGGACGGTTGTTGTCACCGCACTGCCCATTGGCCGGGGCTGTTGCCTGGTGGCGAAATATTCGGCCAGGCGGCTGGTTTGGAGCGACAGGGCCGCCGACACCATCTCCATCTCAATATGCTGTCCCCGGCCGGTCTTCTCCCGGGCCAGCAGGGCTTGCAATACCGCCTCGACAATCATCGCGCTGGTATTGATATCGAGATGGGCAAAATGCCGGAACATCTCGCCCTGCGAGCCGGCGGGGCCGGTGATGCTGCACCAGCCGGAAAACGCCTGGACGGTCGGGTCAACCCCGGCTTCTTTGGCCATCGGGCCGGTGCTGCCGTAGGCCGAAGCCGAGACATAGATCAGCGTCGGGTTGATGGGCGAGACCACATCGTAGCCAAGGCCGAGGCGCTCAATCGCTCCGGGCCGCATGTTCTGGATGAACACATCGCTCTTTTCAATGATTTGCAGCGCAATCGCCCGGTCAGCCTCCTGCTTGAGGTCAAGGACAATGTGGCGCTTGTTGAAATTGGCCGAGATATAGAGCACCGCCGAACCCTTGATCGGCGGCGGAATAGAGTGCGAGAGTTCCCCGCCCGGGGCTTCGACCTTGATGACATCGGCCCCCAACTCGCCCAACAGCTTGGCCGCCCACGGGCCAACCGCGGCAATGCTCAGATCAAAGATGCGAATACCGTCAAGAATGCCTGGCATCTTTACCTCCCCATCAGCCGCCCTTGAGCGGCCTGAACTTGGCCAGCGTGATGTCGTCGCTCACATCGTCAAAGTGAATCTCGACCCTCATGCCGATCCGAATAGCGGTGTTGTCCACCTCGACCAGATTGGTCAGCAGCCGTGGGCCATCCTCAAGCTCGACCTCGGCGACGTTATACGGAACGGCGTCCTCGAACGACGAAAAATAGGCTCGATGAAACACGACCCAGGAATTGACCCGGCCACGGCCGCTCAGCTCCTGCCAGGCAAAACTCCGCGACCAACAGGCCGGACAGAACGGGGTCGGCGGATACCAGGTTTTGCCACAGTCCCTACATTGCGGCATGACAAACCGGTGCTGCCTGAGGCCCTCCCAGTAGGGCCGGTTGAGCGAAGAGACCGCCGGCCTCGGTCTGGTGTAGTCGGCCATGCTTACCTCCGATAGATCAGCGCATCACCGTAGGCGTTGGCCCACTGGGCCAGGGCGGCGTCGGCGACTTGCCGGGGGCCACACTCGCCGCGCAACTGGCGCACCAACTCAACCTGATGATTCCAGCCCATGATATGCCCCTCAGACAGCAGCCCGCCGTTGGTATTCATTGGCAGTTCGCCGCCCAACTCGATCCGCCCGCCCTGGCTGAACGCCGCGGCTTCTCCCTGGCCGCAGAACCCGAACCGTTCCAGCGCGGTCCAGGCCAGGATGGTAAAGGCGTCATAGGTAAACAGCAGGTCTATGTCCCGGGGCGAGATACCGGCCATCTCGTACACCGGCTGGACGCCCGGCTGGTAGTCGAACGCCTCCTGCTGGGAGGTCCCAAAACCGGGATAGGTCCAGATGAACTCGTCCCGGCCGGCCGGCAAGCCCTGCATCCCGCTGATATACACCGGCGGCTTGTTCATATCCCGGGCGCGCTCAGCGCTGGAGACAAGCACACAGGCCGCGCCGTCGTTAATGAGACAGTAGTCGAACAGATGCAGGGGTTCGCATACGAAGCGGGAGTTTTGATGGTCGTCAGCCGTGAGCGGCTCGCGCATCATGGCCGCGGGATTGAGCGAGGCGTGTTTGCGAAAGGCCACAGCCACCGCGGCCAAGTCACGGCTCGTCGCCCCAAACCGATCAAAATACTTGCGGGCCACCAGCGCAGCCCCGGCCCCTGGTGAGGTCATGCCATAGACCGGGTCTTCGCCGTGTCCGCCGCCGGCCTCACGCGCGCCCTCGGCGTCCCCTGCCCCGCCCATTGTTGGCCGGCGAAACCCGGAGAAACTGATCGCCGCCAGACACGCCACCGTGTGTGCCAGACCGGCGTTGACCATCATCGCCGCCCACTGAATGCAGCTGGCGGTAAAACGGCCGTGCGCCCAGGTCTGGTTATAGGCCCGCAGCTTGAGGCCCAAGGCGTAGGCCAGGGTATCGGCGTCGGCCCCAATCGGCGTACCAAAGCTGACAATCAGGCCGTCAAGGTCGTCACGCCCCAGCCCGGCGTCGTCCAGCGCATTGCGAATCGCCTCGCCGGCTAGGTCAATCTGGCTGCGGTTCAGGCGTCGGCCGTAGGGCGAGTGCCCTACCCCGCATACCGCGGCTCTGTCTTTCAAGTCCCAGCCCGGCATCGGCAGCCCTCCTTCGGCTGACAAGGTAGGCTAGCGGCACGGCAGGTGTCAACAGGAAGCTATAATGTTTGCGCGATACGGCGGCGGGGCGGGACACACAAATGGCCGGTCGGATTACGACCTGCTCCCGACCTCGGCGCAGGTCGTTTCACTGCCCCCTCAGTTGATATCCGTCACCACAAAGCTCTGTTGAGGTTCACTCCACACAGGGTGACGCTGTCCCCAGAGGTCGGGAAATCCCTAACAGTACACATGCCGCTCGCGCTGCGGATAAACTCTTCATCAAACGCCACAACTGTGAAATTCCGTGGCTCCCCCTGCACCTCTCCGTTTTGTATGAGCCGCATGGTTTTGGGGCCTGGGCCAAGGAGTGACCAGTTCATGGTAGTGCTGAACCCATTGTTCGTATCGCCGCATACCGACTCGGTATCCCCTCGTGGCACGCCATGAGGAAGGGCCACGGTACTTAAAACCCCGTCCGCGTCGCTGAACTCGGCTTCCAAATCTCCGCCCAGACAGGACCACCCGGAGATAAGACCAATGCCGTTCATCGTCGCACCCTCGGCCGGCACCTCGATATTAGCGTCCGAAGCAGGAGCGGCTTCTCTCAGGGTGAAGTCAATATCCGCTGTCCCAGCAAACGTGAGCTCTGTTCGAGCTACGATAACCCGCCTTGCCACATCATAACTCACCGCGGCAAAGCGACCTTGCTGCGAGCCTGACAGGCTCCCTTCCAGGTCTTCTCCCATTACTGTTCCAGTCAAAGGGGCGGTGTACATGCAACCGATTCTGGCAAGAAAGATATTATGAGTCGTATCAAGCTCATAGCAAGAATTTGGAACACAGGCGACTGTCATTGGGTACATAATAGTGACAGGAGAGTCAAGACTGTCCGCTTCGCATTCTGACCGGATATTAAAATATGAAGCTCCGGACTCCGCTGCGCTACAACTCCCCTCTCCGGCCGCGGCCGGCCGAAACGAGCCGGTGGTTACACAAGTTACCGGGCCTAATATGTTGTCCACGCTTTCGCTGACACCACGATAGGAGCCTGTCCCATCAAGATTGGTTTCCGAGGTGTAGACCGCAGTGCCCGAGTATTGTGAGACATGACCCGCTGCCGGACCGGCCATCAGACACAACACAAGGACCATACACAGCATAGCAGACTGAGGAAACATACGATTTCTCCTTTCCAACTATCAAATACAACTTTACTCAAAAAATCATTGTGTATCAAATCATCTGGTAGGGTGGCGCATCCATACTGCCTTTGAACTGCGAGGTGGCTATGGACAACCGAAAACTGTCGGGAAAACGGATCAAGACCCTGCGGAAAGTGAAGGGCTATACCCAGGAAGAGCTGGCAGAAAAGATCGACATCAGCGCCAATTATCTGGCCGGCATTGAGCGGGGAGAGGCGAATCCAACGCTGGCTTCGCTCCAGCGCCTTTCCACAGGGCTGGAAATCCTGTCGAGGGATGAGCTACCCCTTTTGCGCCGTCTGTGATAGGCTGGGCTGTCTGGCGGGACAAGGACTCGCCACTCCCATGCCGCAGAAAGGAATGCCGGCCGGGCCACAGTCCGGTCCCCACACACATGACACTCATCGCCTGGTCATGGCTCTTCCTCGTGGTCTACATCGGCGGCATGTTAACCATCGGCATTGTTGCCCAGCGGCGGGTGAAACACGCCGACGACTTTGCCACCGCGCGCAATTCCTACGGGCCGGTGTTTCTGGCGCTGGCGTTTGCGGCCACGACCGCCAGTGGCGCGACGTTTATGGGCAGCCCGGGGCTGAGCTACGAGTGGGGCTTGCCAACTGCCTGGGGAGCCTTCCTGTATCCGACCGGCGTCTATCTGGGCGTGTTGGTCGCCATCCGCCTGGTCACGGTCTCCGGGCATCGGTTCGGCAATCGTTCTATCCCCGAGTACCTCGGCGACCGCTACCAGTCCGAGGGCATTCGGGTGCTGGTCTCGGTGTTTTCGCTGCTGTTGTGTTTTTATCTGGCCGGGCAACTCGTGTCCGGCTTGGTCATGTTCGAGATTCTGCTGGGCCTGTCTCCGGTCTGGGCCTTGGGCATCACCACGACGGTCTTGTTGATCTATGTCGCGCTCGGCGGGGCGCACGCCGACATCCTGACCGACGGGGTCCAGGGCTGCATGATGCTGCTGGTCGCTACGGTGGTGATCGCCCTGCTCCTGACCGGCTTCGGCCTGGACGCGGGCCGCGGAGGCTTGCCGGGTCTGGTCGATAATCTGGGCGCGCAGGACGCCGGTTTAGTCGGCCTGTTCAGCGCCGACACCCCTCTCTATCACTCCTGGTGGTCGGTTTTTGCGATCCTGATTTCCCACATCCCGCTCGGTTTGCTGCCCCACCTGGGCAATAAACTCTGGGCCTTGAAGAACACGCGGCAACAGAAATCCTTTGTCGGTCTGGCGTTTTCGTTTGGGCTGATGCTGGGCATGCTCGGTCTGGCCGGCCTGTTGGCCCGCGCGCTGCTCGGCGATGCGCTGTACGCCGAGGGAGCAAACCCGAATCAGGCCCTCCCGCTGCTGTTCATTGAGTTGTTCCCGGTCTGGCTGGCCGCCCTTGTCGGCGTCGGCGTCCTGGCCGCCATTATGTCCACCGCAGACGGGCTGGTCATCTCCTCCTCCCAGATTATCGCCAACGATCTCTACCGCCGCACCGTGGTACCGCGTCTGAAACGCATGCCCAGCGCCGCCCAGCTCGACCGCGCAGTTCTGCGCATCAGCCGGGTGTCAACCGTGGTCGTCCTGCTGCTGTGTACGGCCCTGGCCTGGGCCTTGATCGAGACCAACATCGCGCTGATTGTCTGGATCGGCAACGGTGGGCTGATGGCGGCCTTTGCCGGTCCGCTGGTGGTCGGCGCGCTCTGGCGCGGCGTCACCCGAGTCGGAGCCTACGCCGGCTTGGTCAGCGGCTTTGTCACCTTTTTCATTCTGCACACCCAACTGCTCGATCCGGCTTGGTTCTCGCCCGGCCCGCTGCGCGCCGTCGTCGCCTGGCTGTATGTCGAAGGACCTAGCCCGTTCTCGTGCGCCGCGATCGGCGAACTCGTTTCGGTTGCATTGACCGTTGTCGTCTCCAAAGCCACGAGGCCGCTGCCCGAAACCCACCTCCGGGCACTGTTTGAGGGCGTGTAAAGCGCTGAAATCCCCCAGCCAGCTTGAGACCGTGCGCGCCGCAGCATACGCTTGCTAAGCGACAGATTATCCCCCAGAGGAGGAACCCATGATTACACTCTACGGCACAACGATCAGCAATTATTTCAACACCGCCAAGCTGGCTTTTGTGGAGAAAAACGTTCCGTTTGAGGAAATCTCGGTCATGCCCGGCCAGGAGCCTGAGGTGTTGGCGGCAAGCCCGATGGGCAAGGTGCCGTACATCAAGGTTGAGGGCGCGGCCCTGAGCGAGACGAATGTCATCTTCGATTATCTCGAAGATATCCAGCCCCAGCCGGCCCTGTATCCCGGCGACCCCTGGGCCAGGGCCAAGGTCAAGGAAATCATCCGTGCGGTGGAACTCTATCTTGATACTCCGGCGCGGCGTCATCTGCCGACGGTCTATTTCGGCAAGCCCGTGGACCAGTACGCTTACGATCAGGTTCGCCCGGCTCTGGAACAGGGGCTCGCTGCGCTCAAGCGGTTGGCACGCTTTGAGCCGTATATCGCCGGCGACACCTTCACCTTCGCCGATGTGACCGCGTTCTTCCAGTTGCAGTTCACCAACCTGCACACCGCCAGAGTGTATGACTGGGACATCGGCGACGCCCTGCCTGGCCTGGACGCGTACCTGGAAATGCTCGGCGAGCGTCCCGCGGTCAAGGCCGTCAACACGGCCATGCAGGACGCCCTGGCCGCCTTTCTGCCCAAGTAAAACCTGGGGCTAGCCCCCGCGTTCTTCAAGCAAGGGTGAGGGCGTAGCAGTGAGGCGCTCCCCTCTGTCATGTGGATACAGCGCGGCCAATTGGGGGATAGCGGTCTCTGCCACACAGAAGTAATGCGGGTCAACTTCAAGTCCTAGGCTTTCGATCTGGAGCGCCTGGCAGGCGGCAACGGTTGAGCCTGAACCCATAAAGGGATCAAGCAGGACTCCCGGTCTTGGCATCAGCGTGCGGCAGAGCAGTCTCAGCAGCCGCTGCGGCTTGAGAGACGGATGGTCTGCAATCTGCCTTTCGAGTTGGGGAGTTTTTGTGCTGGGAATGACATCCGGGATGGGGTGAGAGCCGTCAAGCATCCTGAGTGCGCCAACGCCCCATCTGCGGATATTCTGGGCGACCGTCTTTTCTGACAGGGGTTTACGGAACAGGAGCCAGGGTTCGTAATTCCCCCGTGGGCTGACGCACAGATCAGGAAACTCGCGCTCGGCATTTTTGGGCCGGTCACCGCCTCTGAATCCGTGATAGACGCGCATGATGGTCCCCCGAGGCTCCAGGTTCGCTTCAAGCAGGCCGTGGAAGACATGCGAAGAAAGGACTGGATTCGAGGCTACCAGCACATGCGCGCCGGGGACGAGGGCCGGAAGGAGGAGTCCCCCCCAATGGGCGAAGTATTTTTCCAGCGCTCGCCGTTGTTCCAGCCTCAGGACCGAAAAGCGCGGGAGCGGCTTCCTCTTCTTGCCATCAAATTCAGGAGGTATTCTCCACACCCCTCCACGCCCCTTCCGCAGCTTACCAATTTCATCGGACGAAAACTCAACCAAGCCGTAAGGCGGATCGGTGCAAACGCCGTGGATGGTGTGGGGCCGCCGCTCCGCCAGCCATTGGAAGCAGTCAGTGTTGAGAGTCTCTCTCATCTTTGACCACGCTCATTCCCTGTCTCTACACCACAGCCGCAAAATCAGCCCATATAGGTCGCCTAGCCAAGACGCGGTGCCGCTGATATAGTCTAGCCGACCCTGTGTAGAAGGGAGAGACCCGCGATGGCCATAGATTTCTCGCAGATTCAGGCATTAGTAGACATACCTGGCGAAAGCCTCTCGGTCGAACTCAAGCGATGGATTGACCCCAAATCTCCAGAGGGTAAGGCAAAGATCGTGAAGACCGCTCTCGCCTTGAGAAATCATGGCGGGGGATATCTCGTGATTGGGTTCGATAACGACACCCTCGAACCGGACGTGAACAACGTTCCCCGGGACGTCGAGGCAGCTTTTCATATAGACGAAATTCAGGCTTTGATCTCAAATTATGCGTCCGAACTATTCGAGATCACTGTGAAATTTCCAGAACGCGAAGGTCAGCTGTATCCCGTGATAAGCGTGCCCTCAGGGGTCAAAACTCCGGTGGCGGCAAAGTCTGATCTTCGTTCTGGCGACAAGACGCTGATAGGCACAAATGATGTCTACACACGCTCTCTCAACGCCAACAATACGCCGAGCACCACAAAGGCGATCTGGAGAGATTGGCCGAAAATCCTTGACGTTTGTTTCGACAATCGTGAGGCTGACATTGGTCGTTTCCTGAGACGCCACCTGACGGGCACGAATCCGCAGGTCATCCGGGAGTTTCTTGAAACGCTGACCGGCAATTCACAGCCGGAGGCTACAACCGAGGACCGTCTGCGAGAGTATCTTCAAGAGAGTGAAAAGAGGTATTTCAAGGTTGCCGAAGAACGGCCAGATAAACTTCCGCCTCACGGCGCATGGGAAGTCGGATTATTGATTGATGGAGATGTCCCTCCCCATTCGGTGAGTCAGGAATTCCTGAATCTGCTGAGCTCCAGTAATCCCCGCCATGCCGGCTGGCCTGTATGGCTCAATAGCAGAAATTTTCGTGATGAAAGCGCAAGGCCCTATGTCTTTGAAGATGCTTGGGAAGCTCTCATTGACTCATGGCCTCAGCTTGATTTTATGAGATTAAGCCCAAAGGGCCGTTTCTATCTTCGACGGGCGTTAGAGGATGACATGCTACTTTCTTGTAAGATGACCTGCCTTGACTTCAAATTGCCCGTGCAGAGGACAGCAGAAGCTATCGCCGTTGGCATAGCCTTTGCGAAAGCAATGGGCTGCGACCCAGAAAAAACCCAGCTTGCCTTTGGCTTTCGGTGGACCACACTGAAAGAACGGTCCCTTGTTTCCTGGGTAGATCCAAGGCGATCCCTTCTGCCTCAAAGGCCGGCCTACCAAGATCAGGTTATCGTCCTTGTTAGTGTTTCTCTTCAAACACCCCTATCTGCACTGGGAGAGATCGTGAATCAAGTCGTACAGCCTCTCTTTGAAATTTTTGACGGCTTTGTGCTGAGCAAGAATGTGGTAGAGGAGCTCACGCGCGGGGTCCTTGAAACAAAGTCGTAGCCGGAATATCGATACAAAACCGTCGGGTTACACTCCGCTGACCCGCCCTACGGCCGTAGTACGAAACAGCCCCAAGGTCGCCTAGCCAAGACATGGCACAATTGCTATGGTCTGGCCGACACCGCGCACCCAAGGAGGCTCGCCATGAAGGTATCCATGTTTCACCTGATGCCCTACCGGGACCTGCCGGACGATTTTGAACAACGCTATCACTCGGTCTGGGTTGACCCGCCCTGGACCGAGCTGGGAGACGCCGAAAAGGTCGGCCAGTACTACAACTGGACGCTGGATGAGTTGACCCATGCGGCCAAAGCCGGCATGGATGGCGTGTGCGTGAACGAGCATCACCAGAATGCCTACGGCTTTATGCCAAACCCCAACCTGATGGGCTCGATCATGGCCCGGGCCACGAACGGCATGGACGTGGCGGTGGTGCAGATGGGCTCTACCCTGCCGACGACCAACCCGCCGACCCGGGTGGCCGAGGAATACGGTATGTTGGATACCATCAGCGGCGGCCGCCTCGTCGCTGGAATGCCGCTGGGGACGGCCATGGACGCCACACTGTGCGCCGGCATCACCCCGATTGAGCAGCGCGAGCGCTATTACGAAGCCCACGACCTGATCCTCAAAGCCTGGACGGCCCAGGACATCTTTGCCTGGAACGGCAAATACTATCAGTTGCCGATGGTCAACGTCTGGCCCCGGCCCATCCAGCAACCCCACCCGCCGGTCTGGGTGCCGGGACTGGGCAGCCTCAGCACCTGGGAGTTTGCCGCCCGGCACAACCACTGCTACTGCTTTCTGAGCTATTACGGCCCCAAGGCTGGAAAAGGCGTGATGGACGGGTTTTGGCAGTTCATTGACGAGCGCGGGATAGAACCCAACCCATTCCGGGCCGGCTTTCTGCAACTAGTAGCCGTGGCCGAGTCCGACGCCAAAGCCGAAGCGCTGTACGAAAAGCACATGCAATACTTCTATACCAAATCCCTGCATATCCCGCCCGAATTCTTTTTCCCGCCCGGCCACCAGGATTACCGCAGCCTGGAAAACAATGTCCGCAAGGGCATTTTCAAGAGCTATTTTGATAAGCTCGACGACATCCCCCACTGGAAGTTCAGGGACTTTGTGGACGAGGGCTTTGTGATCGCCGGCGGCCCGTCAACCGTCAGCGACCTGCTCACCGATGCCATCAGAAAACTGCGTGTTGGCAACCTGATGGTCTTGCTGCACATCGGCTCCATGCCGCACGAGTTGACCCTCAAGAACATCGACATGTTCACCCGCGAGGTCATGCCCCGCATCCATGACACCTGGGACGACGAGTGGGAGAACCACTGGTGGCCAGAGAAGTTGCGGGCCAAACGCCAGACCACGCTGGCCGCGTTGTAAGGAGGCCGACACATGGTGGCAGTCCAGGAACACACCCTCAGCGTCTGGAAGAACCAGATCAATCCCAAAGTCCAGATCGCCGGCAGCGGCCCGCCGGTGGTCTTCCTGCACGGTGCCTACGGGCTGACCTGGGACCCATTTCTGGATGCCTTGGCAGAGCACTTTGCCGTGTATGCGCCCGAGCATCCTGGCACGACCTTGGGCGATCCAGACGGGATTAAGTCCTTGGATACTGTGTGGGATCTGGTGCTGTATTACGACGAGTTGTTCGCGCAACTCGGCCTGCAAAATCCTGCCGTCATCGGCCACTCGTTCGGCGGGATGGTGGCGGCAGAGATCGCCGCGAATTACCCGCAGCGCGTCGGCAAACTCGTTCTGGTAAGTCCGATTGGGCTGTGGCGAGACGATATCCCGGTCAAAAACTGGATGATCCTGCCGTTGGAAGAGGTCGTCAAAGCCGCCTTCTCCGATCAGAATGGTCCACTGGCGCAGCAAATGCTGAGCGTACCGGAAAATGAGCAGGCCGCCCAAGACGCCCAGATTCGGGTGACCTGGGCCCTGGCCTGCACCGGAAAGTTCATCTGGCCGATCCCAGATAAGGGACTCACAAAACGCATCCATCGGATTGTGTCGCCAACGCTGATCGTATGGGGCAGCGAGGACAAGCTCGTGCCCCCGGCGTATGCCCACGAGTTTGGCAGTCGGATCGCCGGCTCACGGATCGAGATGGTTGAGCAAGCTGCCCACCTTCCCCAACTGGAACAGCTTCAGCGGGTCTCGGGCCTGATCCAGGATTTTCTTCAATCGTAAGCTACAGAGAAAGAGCATGGGACAAGCCTTGAACAGAATCCGCGTGCTGGACATGACCCATGTCCAGATGGGACCTTCTGCAACCCAGCTCCTGGCTTGGCTTGGGGCCGATGTCATCAAGGTTGAACTGCCAGGCCGGGGTGATATCACCCGCCAGCAGCTCCGCGACCTGCCCGACGTCGACAGCCTGTATTTCACCATGCTCAACTGTAACAAGCGCAGCATCACCATCAACACCAAGACCCACAAGGGACAGACAATCTTCCGCAAACTCATCGCAGTGTGTGACGTGCTGGTGGAGAATTTTGCGCCCGGTGCTCTGGACAGACAGGGCTTCAGTTGGGATCTCATCCAGACCATCAACCCCCGCCTGATCTATGCCTCCGGCAAGGGGTTCGGTGCTGGTCCGTTCGTGGACTGCAAGGCCTACGAGCCGATCGCCCAGGCCATGGGTGGGGCCATGAGCACAACCGGCTGGGACGATGGCCCGCCGACCGCGACGGGTGCCCAGATTGGGGATTCGGGGACCGGCATTCACTTGGTCGCGGCTATTCTGGCGGCTCTCTTTCAGCGGGAGAAAACCGGACGCGGCCAGCGGGTCGAGGTCGCCATGCAGGATGCCGTGCTGAACCTGTGCCGGGTCAAGCTGCGCGACCAGCAGCGGCTCGGGCGTGGCCCCTTGAAGGAATACCCGCAATACCCCCACAAGCCCTTTGGCACGGCGGTGCCACGTTCCGGCAACGCGTCCGGTGGAGGCCATCCGGGCAAAGCCCTCAAATGTAAGCCCGGTGGTCCCAACGACTACATCTATGTAGTCATCCAGGCCCAGGTCTGGGAGTCGTTGATGAAGCTCATCGGCCGCACACAGCTTGTTGACCATCCAGATTACGCTACGCCAGAGGCCCGCCTTTCACACCTTGAAGAGTGTTTCAGTATTGTTGAGGAGTGGACACGCCAACACACCAAGTACGAGGCCATGACGCTCCTCAACAAGGTCAACGTTCCCTGCGGCCCGGTCCTCGACACAAGAGAGTTGATAGAGGATGAGTCGCTGGCCGCCCGCGGCATTATGGCCGAGGTCAAACATCCGCAACGCGGAACATTCAAAACCGTCGGCTGCCCGTTCCAACTCTCCGATTCACCGGTCGAGGTGAAAACCTCGCCGCAGCTTGGCGAGCATACCGAGGAAATCCTGAGGGAGTGTATCGGGTACGGGGACAAGGATATTGAGGAGGCGCGGGCCGAGGGCGCAATCTGAAGAGCGCTTCCTGAGCGGGCAATGGGTCTCAACCGCGATTCAAGACGTCCACGGCTTCCCCAAACGCTCAATCGCGGTCTGGGGTGAATACGGCGAGGAGTAGAAGCCGGCCCGGTAACTTGAGCCGGACAGCAACTCGGCCGGGGTGAGTTCGACCCAGACCATATCCTGGGCGGCAAACGCAGCCGTATCGGGCGGCTCCGCGGCCGCCTCAACAACCGGCGGCTGCGTTGTCTGGAAGCGATGCACCCCAATATCCAAGGGCCAGACGAGCGCCTCAAACGGCATCTCATACGCCGCCCGGCCGCCTAAGGCCAGCGGGCGGTTTTCCCGGCGGACAAACCAGACTTTTGCCATCCCGATTTTCCTTCCCGTGTCATGCCTGGGCCGTCCTTCAGTTGCCAGCTTCCGGGCGAGGTGGTAAGAGTGGTCAGATGGAGGTTGGCCATGAAACGGAATACCCATCCACAGGAATACAGACCGGTCGTTTTTCAAGACGCATCGGCAGAGTACGCCTTTCTGACCCGCTCATGTGTAGAGACACACGATAGCATCGAATGGGAAGATGGCAAGACCTACCCGCTGTATAAACTTGATATCTCCAGTGCGTCGCATCCGTTCTACACCGGCAAACAGCGCATCGTTGATACCGCGGGGCGGGTCGAACGCTTCCGCCGCCGCTACGGACTCAAGCAGGAAGAACCGGCCGACGACTAGCTTGCCCTTCCTGTTCGACACAACCTGCAAGGCCAGCCCTCGTGGGGATTTCTCGTGTCCGCCCCCCATCGGACCGTGGTGAAAAACTGAGGCATATGAGCGAGGCAAACAATTTAGGTGAAAAATTAGCCGAGCTTGAACGGCGCTATCAGACGCTTGAGCAACTACTCAGCACCGCCGAGGTCATCGCCAACACCCAGGAATACGCCAAGCTGGCCAAGGAACACGCCGACTTGGGACGGGTAGTGACGTGTTTTCGCCAGTGGCGCAAAACAGCCCAAGAGATACACGACAGCCAAGGTCTGCTTGACGACAGCGACCCAGATGTCCGGGATTTGGCCCGAGAAGAGTTGGCCGCACTGCGCCAGCAGCGGGCCGACCTCGAGCGCCATCTGCGCATCCTGCTGCTGCCCAAAGATCTGCTGGATGAAAAAAATGTGCTGTTGGAAATCCGAGCCGGGACCGGTGGCGAAGAGGCGAGTTTGTTTGCCGCAGACCTGTGTCGGATGTATACCCGCTACGCCGAGCAAAAAAACTGGCGGATGGAGGTAATGAGTTCAAACCCGACCGGTCTAGGTGGGTTTAAGGAAATCGTCACCCTGATTGAGGGCGACGGAGCCTATAGTCGGCTGAAATTTGAGGGCGGGGTGCATCGCGTCCAGCGTATTCCAGAAACAGAAGCTTCGGGCCGGATTCATACCTCAGCGGTGACGGTGGCCGTCCTGCCCGAGGCCGAGGATGTTGATGTTCACCTTGATGAAAAAGACCTCCGGATTGACGTGTATCGGTCCTCCGGGCCGGGCGGTCAGAGCGTCAACACCACCGATTCGGCCGTCCGCATCACCCACCTGCCCACCAACTCGGTGGTGATCTGTCAGGACGAAAAATCCCAACACAAAAACAAAGCCAAGGCGCTCAAAATCCTGCGCTCGCGGCTGCTGGAAAAAGCCCGCGAAGAGCAGCACCAGGAGATCGCCGCCTCCCGTCGCAGCATGGTCGGCTCGGGCGATCGTTCAGAGCGGATTCGGACATACAATTTTCCGCAGTCACGGCTGACCGATCACCGGATCAACCTGACCCTGCACACTCTTGAGCGCGTCTTGGCAGGCGAGCTCGACCCGGTCGTGGATGCGCTCACAACGTCCCACCAAGCCGAGGCCCTCAAAGCCGTCAGCTAAAACGCTCCGCCCCATGCCAGCAACACCCCCCCGGGCTTTTTCCCTGGCCGGCCTCCTGTCGGAGGCGACCACCTTCCTGGCCGAGCATCACGTTCCAAGCCCACGCCTCGACGCCGAGGTGTTGCTGGCCCATGCCATAGGCGGAAGCAAAACAGAGATGTACGCGCGGTTGCGCGCCGAGCTCGCTCCTCACCCCCGGGCTGTCTTCTGGCAGACACTCAGACGTCGCGCCCGACGCGAGCCCGTGCCGTATATTACCGGTGTTCAGGAGTTCTGGTCGCTCGATTTCAGCGTTAACCGCCATGTGCTTATTCCGCGTCCCGAGACCGAGCGGGTGGTTGAGGTCGCCCTGGACGCGCTCGGCTCTCCGGCCGCGCCGCGGATACTTGACCTGGGCACCGGTAG
Organism: uncultured Binatia bacterium (SeqCode); assembly: GCA_965200965.1. GTDB lineage: Bacteria > Desulfobacterota > Binatia > Bin18 > Bin18 > JAAXHF01. The sequence goes on along the minus strand of OZ241744.1, from coordinate 720,223 downwards.
CGCGTGTATTGCGGCTGCGCTGGCCCTTGAACTGCCACAGGCCCAAGTGTGGGCCTGTGATGTATCTGCCGAGGCTCTGGCGGTCGCCCGCGCCAATGCCGTCCGGCATGGGGTGGCCGACCGGATCACGTTTATACGGACCGATATGCGGGAGTGGCCGGCCACCCTGTCCGGCTTTGACCTGATTGTCACCAACCCTCCCTATATTGCCGAGCCTGACTTCGTCAGCCTTCAGGCCGAAGTCCGCGACTGGGAACCCCGCCTAGCGCTCAACGGCGGGAGGGATGGGCTGAATTTTTACCGCAGCTTGCTGCAAGACTGTCCGGGACGACTGCGGCGGGGCGGATGGCTGGTCATGGAGGTCGGTGCCAGCCAGAGCGAGGCCGTCCTGCGCATGGCCAGGAGCCAAGGCGGTCTCGGTGCCTGCCGGCTCAGCTACGATTACGGCGGCTGGCCGCGCGTTGTCGCCGCCCGCCGACAGGGCGAGAGATGAGGGGAGGATGAGGATATGGAGACGATAGTCATACGCGGAGGTCGGCCGCTCCACGGAGAGATTGAGGTCAGCGGAGCCAAAAATGCGGCCCTGCCCTTCTTCTTTGCCAGCCTGCTCACCGAAGAAGAGTGCCGCTTCACCAACATACCCCGGGTGGTCGATATTCAGACCACCCTGCGCCTCCTGACCGAGTTGGGGGTCAAGGTAGATTGGCGAGGCGCGGGCGAGGTCGGGCTGAATGCGCAATCGGTTCGCCACCTCGAAGCCCCGTATGAGCTGGTCAAGACCATGCGCGCCTCTTTTTTGGTCTTAGGGCCGCTTCTGGCGCGTTTTGGCCGAGCCAGAGTTTCGACCCCCGGCGGTTGCGCGATTGGCACCCGGCCGGTCGATATCCATCTGACCGGCCTGCAACAACTCGGTGCCGCGATCCGTCTGCAAGAAGGCTATATTGAGGCCACGGCCAGCCGGCTGTGCGGCGGCCGGATCAGCCTGGATTTTCCGTCTGTGGGGGCTACCGAAAATCTGATGATGGCGGCCAGCTTGGCCGACGGCCCAAGCCAGATTGAAAACGCCGCCCGTGAGCCTGAAATTGTCGAACTGCAAGCGCTGCTGAACGCAATGGGCGCTCGGGTCAGCGGGGCCGGCGGGCCGGTCATTCGGATTGAGGGCGTACCCCGTCTGCACGGTGCCGAGCGCGAGGTCATCCCTGACCGGGTCGAGGCCGGCACCTTTCTGATTGCCGGGGCCATGACCTCGGGCCAAGTGTTTGTGCGTGGGGCACGGGCCGATCACCTGGACGCCTTTCTGCAAAAACTCCGCACGGCCGGGATAGGGCTGGAAGTCGAGACCGACGGCATCACGGTCAGTGGGGCCAGTCGGCCGAGCCGGATCGATGTCATCACCTGGCCTTACCCCGGCTTCCCAACCGACTTGCAGGCCCAGATGATGGCCCTCCTCACGCTTGGCGACGGCCGCAGCCTGATTACCGAGACCGTGTTTGAGAATCGCTTTATGCATGTCCAGGAGCTGGCCCGTTTCGGGGCCGACATCCACACCCGCCACAACACCGCGGCGGTCAACGGCGTCGCTTTTCTGAGCGGTGCGCCGGTCATGGCAACCGATCTGCGGGCCAGCGTGTCCCTCATCCTGGCCGGCTTGGCAGCACGGGGAAAGACAAAGGTCTCGCGCGTCTACCACCTGGACCGGGGCTATGAGCGCATCGAAGAAAAACTCTCGCAACTGGGGGCGGATATCCGGCGGGTGACGGCCGCCAAAGACCCCGCGGACGAACAACGGAGCCGTGCATGACCGTTCCCCTGCTCAGCACCTCAGACCCGGCCTGCGCCCGCCGGCTAGAGCAGCTGTTCAGCCGGGCTGAGCAGGCCGGCGAGCGGGTTGAAGCCACAGTCCGGGCGATTGTGCGCGATGTCAAACGCCGGGGCGACCGGGCGCTGCTCGCCGCCACCAAAAAATTCGACCGGGTCCGCCTGAGCCTCGACACGTTGCGCGTCACCGACCAAGAGCTTGACGCGGCCCTGGCCGGCCTGCCAAAAGCCGAACGGACCGCCTTGCAGACCGCGGCCAAGCGGATTAGCGCTTTTCACCGCAAACAGCGCCAGTCCTCATGGCGCTATACAGATCGGCTAGGCGTCAGCCTAGGCCAGCAAATCACCCCCCTGGAGCGAGTTGGCGTGTACGTCCCGGGCGGCAAAGCCGCCTATCCGTCTTCGGTGCTGATGAACGTCATCCCGGCCAAAGTCGCCGGCGTAGAAGACATCGTGGTGGTCTCCCCACCGTCAGCAGACGGCGAGCAGGCCGGCTCGCCTGTGCTGGCCGCGGCCCGCCTAGCCGGGGCCGACACGGTGTTTCGGCTGGGTGGTGCTCAAGCCATTGCCGCCTTGGCCTACGGGACCCAGACTGTGCCGCGTGTAGATAAAATTGTCGGGCCGGGCAATATCTTTGTCGCTACAGCCAAGCGCCTCGTCTACGGTCAGGTTGATATTGACAGCGTGGCCGGTCCGAGTGAGATTCTGGTGATTGCCGACAGCACGGCTCCGGCCAGCTATGTGGCGGCCGACATGCTGTCCCAGGCCGAGCACGACGAAATGGCCGCCCCCGTGTGTCTGACCACCTCAAAACGGCTGGCTACCGCGGTCGTTGAGGCCCTCAAAGGCCAGTTGGCCACGCTCAGCCGGCGTACGATTGCCGCGGCCTCACTCAATCGCTACGGGGCGGTGATCGTTGCCCGCGACCGGGCCGAGGTTGTACGGCTGGCCAACGCCCTGGCCCCGGAACACCTTGAGTTGCTGGTCAAAAATCCGCGCTCATGGCTGAGCGATATCCGCCACGCCGGGGCGATCTTTGTGGGCGCTCTGTCCACCGAGCCCTTTGGCGACTATATGGCCGGGCCGAACCACATCCTGCCGACCGGAGGAACAGCGCGGTTTTCCTCACCGCTCGGGGTATACGATTTTCTCAAACGGACCAGTATTATCGAGGCGTCGGCCCCGGCCCTGCGTGCCCTTGGCCCGCACATCATGCGCCTAGCCGCAATGGAGGGCCTCGAGGCCCACGGTCGGGCCGTTGCCCAGCGTCTCAAGGGAGGCCAGCATGACAGCCCAGCGCAGCGCAAGCCTGCACCGCAAAACACACGAAACCGACATTCGGCTCAGTCTTGAGCTTGATGGCAGCGGCCAGTACCAGGTCACCACCGGCGTGCCCTTTCTCAGCCACATGCTGGAGTTGTTCAGCCGGCACGGCTTCTTTGATCTCAGTCTTGAGGCCACCGGCGACATTGAGGTTGACGACCATCACACGGTTGAAGATGTCGGGCTGGCGTTGGGCGAAGCCTTTCGCGCCGCGTTGGGTGATAAGCGTGGCATCCGCCGCTTTGGTGAAGCCAGCGTACCGCTCGACGAAGCCCTGGTGAACTGTGTCGTCGACCTCAGCGGGCGGCCCTTTCTGGCCTATAATCTGCGCGTCCGGCAGGAACGGATCGGCACATTTGCGACCGAACTGGTCCACGACTTTTTCCTGGCCTTCAGCAACCAGCTCGGCATGAACCTCCACCTCAACATGAGTCAGGGTCGCAACCCGCATCACATCATCGAAGCCGGCTTCAAGGCATTCGCCCGGGCGCTAGGCAGCGCGGTCGCGCATGACCCGCGGGTCAAAGGGATACTATCGACCAAAGGGATGCTGTAGAATAATGGTTAGCGATTAGAGTCCCTGATACAAGAGTTGAACGCTCATCAGTCCAGGCATGGATAAGTACTTGAAGCTACACATCTGAAGATGTTGCAGACCAGGACATTTACGAAGACGTCCACGAATCAGCACAACGTGTTCGCAGTATTGTCGAGGAAGCGAAGAGATCTGTTGCGACTTACCTGAAGAGCAAGAGGCCGAGCAGCACCCAAAAAGAAGAAATCGATGGCTACGCGCTCCGACTCGCTCAATTGGACTCCGTCTAGCGCGCTCACTAGCTGGATCCACAGTTCGAGACTGTCGATCCAGCAGACATCCAAGACCTACTGGCTCTGGTGGCTATTGTGCCATTCGACGCCCTGCTCCACGAACAGGTGACCCACCTTCTGAGAGGCATTGAGCCTTGTCGGTGGCGCGGACCTCATCGCCGGAGACATGATTGTTGACTTCAAAACAGCCAAGAAAAACGCAATGAATGTGCGCAGCTTAGACCAACTTCTCGGCTATTTTTTGATCGCCCGAAATCAGCAGCGTAGCGACCCTCATTTTCCAGAGATCAAGAAGTTGGGGATCTACTTCTGTCGCCACGGCTATCTCTGGACAGGAGATACGGACAATTGGACAGACCATCCACAGTTTTCGGAAGTCGAGAAGTGGTTCTTGAAGCGTGCTGGAGAAGTATTCGGTTCGCGTACACAAGAGGTCAGTGGGAATCTGTGACGATTTTTCCGCATAGTCAAAGCACGGGACTTGTCCACGCCGCTACCCAACTGTCGAATCCTCGTGGCACTGCGCTTCAGGCGCTTGAAGTGACCGCCCTTGTCGATACGGACGCGGTGACGCTACGCATTCCCGATCACATTTCCGTCCAACTGAAACTCTCTGCCATTGAACAACGCCAAGTGACGGCCGCGGACGGGCGGTCTCTGCTCGTTCCCTATGTTGGTCCCATTCAGGTGCGGTTTGAGAATCGGACGTGTTTTACCGGCGCGCTCGTTCTGGGGGATAGTATCCTGAGGGGAGCCATCCCGCTGGAGGATATGGACTTGGTGATTCATCCGCGGGAGTAAAAACTGACGGTCAATCCGCTCAGCCCGAACATTCCCTCTGCAATCGTGAAGCCCTGTTCAGCCTCCCCAGTTGGCCCCTGAACAGCAAAGCGGCAGGCCAAGCTAACCTCCCGCGGCTCGTGCCGTCCCGCCCGGTCAGTCCGGAAAATGGGGCATGACTTCTTCCATCAGCATACGCTGCGAGTCGGCCCAACCCTGCCGGTTCTCCAATTGGTCAAAGGTCAGGACCAGCAGACAACCAAAGCCGCCGGTGTCTTCGACCATCGCCCCCAGCTTGTCGGTGACTGTCCGGGGCGAGCCGACCAGCCACACATAGTCGGCCAGGTATTCCAAGGTGACATCGGAGTCCGGCACTTCGGGGTGGTGTTTGAACAGGCTGAGCATACCGAAGGACTTGAACAGCGGCAGCAGATACTCGCCGTAGGCGCGGCCCAACATACCGCTAATCGCCTTGTCCTTGGCTTGTGTATCGGTTTCGGCAATATACACCTCGCGCGATACGCGCCAGTCGCCGCGGGACGGGGTGCGGCCGGCGGACTCCGCTCCCTCAACCACTGCCTCCCAGTGGGTTTTGAGATAGCCGTTGCTGAGGGCGACGCTCATCGGCATAAAACCGCTCGCGCCACACATCTTGAGGGTATCTGAGCCGGGGGTCAGACCGGCAATCCCAATCGGGGGATGGGGCTGCTGAAAGGGCTTGATGTGGAACTTGAGCGTGTCGAGCATGGTGTCAATCCGGTTGACCGTCCAGTACTCGCCCTCAAACGCAAACGGCTCTTCGCTCTCCCACAGCTTGAGAATAATATCCAGGGCTTCTTTGGTCATGCGCCGGTTCTCTCCGCCGGCCCCATCAACGTTGAACAGTTTCCAGTCGCTAGGCAGCCCGCTCGTCCCCACCCCGAACATGAAACGCCCTTGGGCGATGTGGTCCATAAAGGCGACCCGGTGGGCCAGCTCGGCCGGATGGTGATAGGGCAGCAGGTGGGCACCCGGGCACAGCTTGATGTGCCGGGTGCGTTGCAGACCTTGAGCAATCAGCAGATCGGGGGCGGGGTTCGGCTCCCACGGAGCGGTAAAATGTTCGCCCATCCAGGCTTCGTGAAAGCCTAATTGGTCAACCAACTCCAGATGGTCAAGGTCCCACTGGTGGCCGTCGTAGAAACTTCTCTCGGGGGGATGCGAGGGCATCATAAACACGCCAGCTTTCATACGTCCTCCTTAAGACACCTTCCTCCCTCATAACCGCATCCCGGGTCTGAGGCAAGGCCCATCGGGGAATAGCAGGGGGCTTGCCCAGCGTTCAGTAGGGGTGTAGGATGGGTGAAGAGCATGTGAGACCACTTCGCAGGAGGGAGAACCATGACACAATACCTGCTCGCTTTGCTGGCCTTGCTGCTGGCCGGGGGCATCTGGCAGGTACCGGTGTCGGCCCCCGGCTCCATCTCAGCCGGCGGGGGCATCAATCCTAGAGACGCCTACTCTCGGGGCAAAGCGCTGACATTCAAAAAGCTGGTGTGTCCCTCCTGCCCCATCCAGAGAGGCGAAGTGGACCGGGCGCGCGCCCAAAGCCTGAAGAACAGCCTTGAAGCCCGTGACGCGGAAACCAAGCCGGGCACGCCGGACGACGAGCATATCGAGGTGTTGTGTCCGGGGAGTCGGAGTGTTGATTGCGCCGACAAGGCAGATGAACAGGAACTCATTCACTATTACCTGACCCGCCGCTACAAGCTCTGAGCCTCCTCCCACCGGGCCGGCCAGCCGTGTCACTCCGGCCCTTCACACCCAACATCCATGCCCGGCTTCCGCTTCGCCCTGTCTGCCGCGTGCGGCTCTCCCAATTTGGCATGAAAGCCAGACGCATCATCGTGCTGATCGTACTCGCCCTGATCATCGGCCTGTTCTTTGGCCTTGACCTCCGGCAGTTTCTGACCATTGAGTACTTCACCGCCCAGCGGGACGCGATTACCGCCTTCCAGGCCCGCGCCCCCCTGACCACCGCGGGGGCGTTCTTCGTCCTGTATGTTGCGGTCACCGGGCTGTCGCTGCCTGGTGCGGCCCTGCTGACCCTGGTCGCCGGGGCGCTCTTCGGCTTGCTGCCGGGCGTGGTCCTGGTGTCCTTCGCCAGTTCTCTGGGCGCGACCCTGGCCTTCTCCATCGCCCGATCGGTGTTGGGCGACACGGTGCGCTCCCGGTTTGTCCGTCAACTGGCCGCCATTAACCGCGGCATGGAAAAAGACGGGGCCTTCTACCTGTTCGCCCTGCGGCTTGTTCCGGCCTTCCCCTTCTTCGCCATCAACTTGGCCATGTCGGTCACGCCGCTGTCCACCTGGACCTTTTACTGGGTCAGCCAGGTCGGCATGTTGGCCGGCACGGTCGTCTACGTCAACGCTGGTGCGCAGTTGAGCCAGATTACTTCCCTGGCCGGCATCCTCTCGCCGGCGCTGCTCGCCTCGTTCGCCCTCGTCGGCCTGTTTCCGCTGCTCGCCAAAAAAACCCTGGAGGCCACCAAGGCCCGCACGGTCTTGCGCCGCTTCAAGAAACCCAGACATTTCGACGCCAACCTCGTTGTGATCGGGGCCGGCTCCGGCGGCCTGGTTTGCGCCCTCATCGCCGCCACTCTCAAGGCCAAGGTGACGCTGGTTGAGCGACACCGCATGGGCGGCGACTGCCTGAATACCGGCTGCGTGCCCAGCAAGACCCTGCTGCGCTCGGCAAAGATGCTGGGCTATATGGCCAGAGCCAGGGAATACGGTTTCAGGAAGGCCAGCGTGGAGTTCAACTTCACCGATGTCATGGAGCGGGTCCAGCGGATCATCACCACCATCGCGCCCAAGGATTCCAGCGAGCGCTATACCGGCCTGGGGGTGGAGTGTGTCAGGGGCGAGGCCAGGATTGTTTCGCCCTACTGCGTCCGGGTGAACAACCGGGACATCACCACCCGCGCCATCATCATCGCTACGGGCGGCGCGCCGTTCGTGCCGCCCATCCCGGGCCTTGAGGCAGCCGGCTATTTTACCTCGGACACAATCTGGGCGGTGCGCGCCTTGCCGCGCCGCCTCGTCGTTCTCGGCGGCGGTCCCATTGGCTGCGAGTTGGCCCAGGCCTTCTCCCGCTTTGGGGCGGCGGTAACACTGGTGGAGCGCAACCCCCATCTGCTGATGCGGGAAGACGCCGACGCCAGCGCCTTTGTGCAGGACCGCTTTGCCGCCGAAGGCATTCGTCTGCTCACCAGCCACACCGCCCTGCGGGTCGAGACCACCAACGGCCACAAGCGGCTGGTCTGCGAGCGCAACGGACAGCAAACACGCCTGCCGTTTGACGCCATTCTGGTCGCGCTAGGACGCCGACCGACGACCAACGGCCTCGGCCTCGAAGCGCTCGGCCTTGCCCTGGATGGGCGGGGAGCCGTTGAGGTAGACGACTCCCTGCGGACCAGCATCCCCACCATCTACGCCTGCGGTGACGTGATCGCCCCCTACCAGTTTACCCATACCGCCTCCCACGAGGCCTGGTACGCCACGGTAAACGCCTTGTTCAGCCCCTTCCGGCAGTTCAAGGCCGACTATTCGGTCATCCCCTGGACTACCTTCACCGACCCCGAGGTGGCGCGTGTCGGCCTGAACGAACAGGAGGCCGCCCGGCAGGGTACGCCGGTTGAGGTAACGCGCTACGGCCTTGACGACCTTGACCGCGCCCTGGCTGACGAGGAAGGCCGGGGGTTTATCAAGGTGTTGACGCCCCCGGGCAAGGACCGGATTCTCGGCGTGACCATCGTCGGCCACCACGCCGGCGAGCTGATGGCCGAGTTCATCCTGGCCATGAAGTGGGGGCTGGGGCTGAAGAAGCTCCTCAGCACAATCCACATCTACCCGACGCTGAGCGAAGCCAACAAATACGCGGCCGGCACTTGGCGCAGGAAGCACGCCCCCGTAGGGCTGCTTGACTGGGTGGAGACCTTCCACCGCCTGCGCCGCTAGGCCGCGCCAAGTGTCTCAGGGCTGGTTCAAGCGCCAGTCGTATGCGTAGTCTATTGACCCGGCAAAGCTCTTGAGACGGGCGGCAAGCCCCGGCTCGGCATACTGTGCGAGGTGGGCCAGCACGGCCGTTTCGCTGTTGCCGAAGTCCTCAACATACCAGTCGTAGATGCTCGAGAGCACCAGGAAATCGTCGTCCACAAAGGCCACGCCCCGGGGATGGTTGACGTAGGTACCGGCCGCGGCCTCAAGCAGCGTCTCAGTATTGGCCGCAGTAAACACCGTAGCAGACAGATTCGGGCAGCCATAGCTGGCGCAGTTGACCGCATAATGGATCCGCTTGTCCCGCCAGATAGGCCGCAGGATGCCATGCTCAATGTTGTTCAGGGTCAGGGGCTGACCGGCAACCTTGGTATGCACATCGTCCCAGGGGCCGCTGAGGGGCAACCAGCCCTGGTGAATGTTGCGGATGGAGTCCACCGGATAGGCGTCCACCACGATCTGCACAGTCAGCGCATTATAGAAGTTGAGCCAGTATGCCTTCTGCTCGGCCCGGGCATAGTGCCTGGGGTCAAGCGCTTGCAGAGCGGTGAGATAGCCGGCCAGCCTGGCGGTGTCTTTTGCATCAGCCTTGAGCGCAGCATAGTCAAAGCGATTGATGCCCGAGGGGTGGGTTTTGAGGTAAACATCCAGGAGGCGCTGCCATGCGCTGTGATCGATCTGTTCGGCGTTGCTCTCAACGCTCGCGTCCCAGCCCGGCAGCATTGCCGAGTTGGGCGCGGCGGTGGCGGTGGCGGCCGTCAGCACCAGGCCGAGCAGAGCCGACAGAAGCCAGGAGCGCGTCAGGTGGATTGGCGGCATATGCCCTGTCCATAGATGAGGGGACGGGGGAGGTCAAGCGTCGGCCAAGCGTCAATGACCAAGCCGGCCGGCGATACTCTCGCTGACGCGGTGGGCCGTGCCACGCCTCAGCACCGGCCAGACCAGGGCCAGCAGGATCGGGCCGAACTCCAGCGGCCGCACCCAGGCCGGCTGCTGGTAGGCTTGCAGACTGTGGTCGTCCAGGTTAAGCCCGGTGACATAGGCGATGAAGGCGGTGGTGGCCGCGGTCCACGCCCACGCGCTCGGAAACAGCGCGGCAAAGGGCAGCAGCCACAGCAGATACCACGGATTGATGACCGGTGACAGCGCCAGCAGCAGGCCGTACAGCCAGTCCCCGCGTGGCAGGCCGCGGCAGTCGGCCCAGTAGCGCACAGCGTACCAGCCCCCGAACACGGCGCAGGCCAGACCCAGCAGCAGCCGGGCCTCACCACTCGGCAGGACTCAAAGACGGCCGAATTGAACTCCCACTCCCGGGCGAAGACCAGCAGGGAGGCAAAGTCTGTTGCGCCGGTCAGGACAAAGGGCGCATAGACCGCGGCCAGCGTGGCCACAAACAGCAGCCAGTGGGCGGAGACTGGCCCTGATCAGCACCAGCGGTGCCACGACCAGGGCGAGTATACTTTGCGCCCACGGCCAGTCCCAGGCAGGCCACGGTACCCGCCCAGCGCCGGGATCGGGCCAGCGCCAGCGCGGCCAGTACCAGACACCCGCCAAGGCCGTCCGGGTGGGCGGTGAAGGCGACTTCCTTGACCACCAGCGGACACCAAGCGCAGCATGACCTGCCCAGCCGAGGCTAGGCTCAGCAGCAGCCCGATGGTCGCAAAGTCCACCAGGGTCAGGAGGGTCTGCAAGGCGACAATACTCCCCGGCCGCAGCCAGTAGCCCAGCAGAAAGACACCCTGTGTTGTCGGGCCGTATATGGTCGGCAGCTCAGGATGATTGATCCGGTCCAGCACACCGTAAAAGTTCGCCGGAACCTCGGGGTCAACAAAAAACTCTGCCAGCACGGCCCTATACGGTGTCCGGCTGTGGCAAAGCGGTAGCCGTCCCACAGGTAGCGGTAGAAGTCGTCCTCAAAGAAGGGACCTCCGAGCAGCCTGCATATCCTGAACGCCGCCGCCCAGAAGAGCAGCCGGCCGACCGGAAACGCCTACCCGCGCCGGCAGCAGGACAGGTAGAGGCCGAACACCGGCAAGCCGGTCCAGACAACCAGTGCGAAGAAGACAGACAGATCGGGATCGCCGGCTTGGCGCACCAGCACAGCGAGGACGCCATAGCCCACGGTGCAGCCAAGGCCGACCGCATCCACCGGCCGGCGTGGGGCTTCCTCTCGGTCATCCCGTCCCTGTCCCAAAACTCAGCGCGGCGGCCGGCACTTCCAATAGTAGTGGTGCATGGTCGGGCCTTCTTTGCGCCGGCGCAGGCTGAGTACGACGCTATCCCCGACCCGCACCTCCTCGGGGTCAACATCGGTCATCTGGAGGTAGAGCCGACCGCCCCCATCGAGATCAACCACGCTCATGATCGTCGGAGAGTCGGCGGCCTGGTACAGATGGTCGCGGGTGAAGGTAAAGACCTGCCCGCTGCGGGCCAGGGGAACTTCTTGCAGCGAGTCGTGGTTGTGGCAGGCGATGCAGACGCGGGCGAGAGGATACTGTCGGGTCCCGCAGCGTGGGCACTGCGAGCCGTACAGACGGATATTCTGGCGGTCCTCTTTGGCCAGAAAGACATTCGACAGATCGGGGCCGTCGGCGTGTTCGGCGTAATACGTCCGCATCTTTTTGAAGAGCTGGTAGGAGGGGTACAGGCGCTTTTCGCTCAGGTGGTCGGAGAGGGACTGGGCCACAGAATGGGTCTTGATCGCGTCAGTTACCCGCAGCACAAAACCGTCGGCCCCGTCGCCATAGCCGAGCACTACGAGATGGTCTCCGGCCCTGGCGCTCTCAAGGGCCGCGGCCAGCAGCAAAAACGGGGCGGGGCTGCCACAGGCACCGACTTGGCTGAACAGCGGGTCCTGGATTTGGGCGTCGTGAAAGCCAAGCTGTTTGGCCGCATCCATATGCGCCCGGCCGTCCGGGGAGGGCAGAATCAGCTTGGTGCAGTCCTGTGGCCCGATCCCCAGGCAGTCCAGCAGCCGGGTGCCGACGGCGACGACACTGGCCTGGTAGCCGTGCTCAGCACTGAAGCGCGACGCCTGGGTGTGGATAAATGCATCGCTGTCCCGCCGCCATTCGTCCAGAAAAGCGTCCGACTGCGAGGCCGTGGCAAGAATTTCGGCGATCACGCTGTCGCGGCCGAGCGTGACCGCGCTGCCGGCGTCACCAAACCAGTCTTCTGCGCCTTCGCCGGGCTGTCCATCACGAACCTCGCCGGCGGCGATCAAGACCTGCGACAGACGCCGGCTGCCAATCGCATCGAGGCCGGCGCGCAGGGCAGCAGTGGCCGAGCGAAGGCTGGCACCAAAATCGGCCGTTTCGCATTCCGGCCGCAGGTCGCAGGCCGCGGCCAGAAGGCTGGCCGAAGAACGCTGGCGGAACGGGGCCGAGCTTGAGGCAAAGTACACCCCATCAATGCAGGTCTTGCCTCTGTCCTCAAGACAGCGCTGGGCGGCTTCCACGCCCAGCGTCAGCGCGTCCTCGTCAAAATAGATCGCCGCCCGCTCGCCCCGGCCAGGACGGCGCGCCCAGGCGTAGCCGATCTGCTCGCGTTCGAGGCGAAAAAAGGGGATGTGGTAGCCACAGCTGGTGATGCCGATCATGGCCGTGCCTCACGACGGCAGGCCATAGCTCGCCTCCCCGTCGGAGCCAAAGGTTACAGGATAGCGGCCGCCACTCTCTTCAGTTCACTGCAGCTTCTTTTTTGCGCAGCATACCGGCCCGCCGGCAGCGCATAACCACCTCATCCCGCTGGTTGGTGGCCCGGTGCTCAAAGATGACAATACCCCACTGCGGGCGCGACTTGGATGCACGCTTTTCCACTACCTCGGTCTCGGCGTACAGCGTATCGCCGATGAACACCGGCTTGGGAAACGTGACCTCTTCAAAGCCGAGATTGCCAACCGTCGTGCCCAGGGTGGTATCGCCGACCGACAGGCCGACGGTCAGGCCGAGGGTAAACAGGCTGTTGACCAGCCGCTGGCCGAACTCGGCCTTTTTGGAAAACTCGGCGTCGAGGTGCAGGGGCTGGGGGTTCATGGTCATGGTCGTGAACAGCAGGTTGTCAGTCTCAGTAATTGTGCGTCCCGGCTGGTGGTGAAAGACATCTCCGACGTGCAGTTCCTCAAAATGTTTGCCGGCCATAGACTCCTCCTTTCAAATGCGCTGGGCAACGCGGCGTAGCCCGGTGGCTTCAGCGCGCGGTCAACCGCTCCTGATACCAGACCCGTCCGTCTTTGACCGTCAGCCGGCTCGCCAACCGCTGCCGACCGGTCATATGGTTCTGGTCGGTAACGACAAAATCAAACTCACCGTACACCGCCTAGCTGCGGTCGGCGACCGACTGACGCAGCCCCGGAAACGTCGCCGAACCGGCACTCCCAGCGTCAAGAATCGTCATCACCCCACTTGCCGCGCAGCGGTGGTCGGTTTCGCTGCCCATGACGTGGGCGTTGACAAAGACATGGGCGTGCAAATCAATCAGGCTGGGACACACCAGCCCGCCGATGACATCCCGGACCCGCACCGCCTCGGACTCGGCAATATCCGGCTCTACCGCGGCAATCCGGCCGTGGTGAATCGCCATGTCGGCTCTGCCCCGAAACGGCCAGCCCGGGTCAATGACTTCACCGCCTTTGCAGAGCAGATCGCAGGCCATAGCAGTCCTCTATTGTCCGTGCCAAGTGTTGCGATGGACGAGCGCGTGGAGAGGGAGCTTTGGAGTGGACGGTTTGCCGGGTCGCTCGGCCGGATAGCCAATCGTAATCAGCCCGACCGGCCGCACCCGGTCGGGCAGGCCCAGCACTCTTGCCACTTCGACCGGGTTATAAGCACCCACAAAACAGGCCCCCAAGCCCTGTTCCACAACGCCTAGCAAAATCAGCAAGGAGGCAAACGCGGTGTCGACCAGACTATAAAAATTCCCGCGGCGGCCATACCGTCTTCCCATGCGCTGCGTGTCGGCGCAGGTCGCAATAATCAGCGGAGCGGTTGCCACCGAGGTCTGGCCGAAGGCAGCGGCGGCCAGCTGAGCGCGTACCTCGGGGTCCTGGACAACCACAAACTCCCAGGGCTGAAGATTGCCCGCGCTCGGCGCACGCACCGCATAGGCGAGCAGCCGTTGAATGAGCTCCTCTGGAACCGGCTCAGCCGTGTAGGCCCGAATCATCGCCCGGCGTTTGACAACCGCGGCAAAGGCGGGCGAGGCCGCGGGCAGAGGCTCGGCCGCGGCCTGGGCCAAGACAAAAGCGGCCCCGGTGCTTTGGAGCAGCTCGCGACGGGAAACCTTGCGCTGCACTGGGGCGTCCTTCTCAACAGGAAAGGTCCAGACGCCGAGGGCTAGCGCTCCACAAACCGGAGCACATGGCCCCCGCCGGTCTGGGTGGCACCAAGCTCAATTTTGGTGAGCAACTCCAGGCTCTCAGCATCAAAGACAGCCACATCGTGCCAGTTGCTACCACAGTAGAGCTTGGTGCCCTGAGGATGGATGAGCGGCGTGAAATAGGCATTGGGCAGTGGGCTGCTCTTTTCGATACGACGGGTCTGAGGGTTGACCCGCCACAGGCGGTTATAAGCAAAATAGGCTTTTCCGGTCGTAGGCGACAGCGCCCCGGTCAACACACAGGACTCCGGGGCGAAGGGCTGAAATTCAACTACCTCAACCTCGGGATCCGCCGCACTGAGGTCCAGGGAGGCCATGCTGAGCGTGACCTGTCCGGTAATCGTATCGGTGACAAACGTTCCAAAAGAGACCAGATAGCCGTGCTCCTGGTAGGGGTTGACGAGCGGCAGGCCGTCGGTCCGCCCGAGCCCGGTGATATTCCGATTCAGCAGAGGCAGGCGGTCAAGCTGGTGCCCGGTTTCGGTATCGTACACAAAGATATCCTGACCAACGCTGAAAACGTACAGCCGGCCGCCGTCTTTGGACGAGGCCAGCGACATGACCTGGCGGGGGGCGGGAAAGGTCCGCACGGTCTGCTGGGTGTTGAGGTCAATGACCCGGATACGGTTGTCGAGTGCCGCGTAACTGCCCTGGTCTTTTTGCAGCGGCCTCTCGTGAACGAACAGCCGGTCACCCTGAGCGCTGACGTCGATCGCCATTGTGCGGACCAACTCAGTATCACTGGAGAGCCAGAAACTCGTGACCTGTTTGCCCTCGTCAAGATCAACCAGGGCCACGCTCTGCGACAAATTGTTCACCACATAGGCGTACTGCGGATGGGCGGGATTAGGCGCGATGTTGAGGGCCGGGCCACGCCCCTCCAGCCCGATATTCTGCACTACCCTATCGGTCTCGGTATCAATCACGACCAGGTTGTTGGGATGGACCGAGGCCAGCAGATACCACTTTGCCCAGGCCGTGTGTGGCAGGCCAACAAGCACGAGGCAGGCCAGCAAAGCCTGACACAAGCGCATCCGATTCCCTTTCAGTACTGGCTCGCCCTCGCCCGACGGGGTTCAGTCGATTTTGGGAAAGACGACTTCCAGGCTCCTCCAGTCTTCCTGGGTCGAGCCCGAACAGGCTTTGGCCCACTCGGGGGTATTCTGTAAGCTATCCGGCACCTGGGCCGGCCACCAACACACATTGGCGCAGCTCAGCAGATCGGCCTCAACCGGGGCGCACATACTGCTCGTCCCCCCACAGGTTGGCTCCCAACCGGGGTTGAAGATCGTTGTGCAGCCGACCGGCTGGTTCATGCCGACAAGGTCGTCCTGCGCTTGGGCAGCGGCCCGTTCGGCCTTGTGGTTGCGTGGCTTCAGATGTTTCATCAGCATCTCCTTCACGTCAGTTCCTTGGGCGCGTCTGCCCTGCCCCGCAGCACATAGCGCTCCACAAAGCCGGGGGCGGTGCGCTGCAACTCCATATAGACCCGGAGGCCGTACTCTGTCCAGGCTCTCAGAAAGTCGCAGTAGTGCAGGTGGGGGTGGAGGGCGTCGCCAAACCGGGTCAGGGCCTCATGATAACACCCGCCCCCACACAGCCCGCGTACCCAGCAGGTCTGACACACCGTTTTGTTGCCCAGGTGGACCTTGTTGACAAACGCATTCAGCCGGCCGTAGTCCAGCCCATCTTTCATGTTGCCGTAGGTATGCTCTTCACTGCCAGGGAAACGGTGGCACCGATACACATCGCCATTGCCGTCCACATCCAGCAGACCCAGCCCAGCCCCACACGGAAAAAACTTGTTGGTTCCGACATGGATATCGGTCAACAGGGTGCTCAGATTAGAGAAGTCGGTGTAGCGGCCCTGCCCGGCTCGCTCAACGTACAGGCTGCCGAGCTGTCGAAAACCGGCCAATACCTCGTGCAAATCAGCTGATGCTAACTCGTAGTCGGGACCGATGGTGGCTGTGACCGGAGAAAATCCGACCTCAAAAAAGCCCAAGCCGGTCAGGTGCTCATACGTCCGGAGAATATCGCTCGCGTCTTTCGTCACCGTGACCCGCGCCACCACCGGGCGGGCGGTACAGCCGCTCAAACAGATGTTCCAAGCTGGGTGCCACCACTTGGCGCATCAGCTTGAAGTTCAGCAGCGCCTCGCCACCAAAAAAATCAGGTTGACCTCCCTGCTCTGACCCGATTTTGGAACAGAAAATCAACGCTGGCCTGGGCCGTTGGCCAGTCCATCTGGACCGGCGCGGGGCCGTATTTGGCTTCCTCCGGCTCATAGCAGTAGGTGCAGTGGAGGTTGCATTTGTTGGCAACGTTAACGACTAGCGAGCTGACCGGAAACTGCTCAACATCCAGTACAGGCATCAACACCGGCGGGGCTGGAGGGTTGGGCTCAAATGAGGTGCAGGCGGATAAACTCCCGGACCGTTTCAGCGACTTCCTCAGCCGAAAACCGGCCAGCCAGCGCCGCGGTCAGGTGATCAAGGCTGCACGCCGGGCGGACTTGGCCGTAGTGCAGGATCGCCTCACATACCGCGTCCAGCTCAAACAGGGCCATGCTCTTAGCCGCACCAGGACACGCCCCGAGTCCGTGGTCAGGGGATGCCTGCGAAATATATCCAACATAAGAGACGGTCTTGGCGATGACGTTGTAACCTATGGGCTGCAACCGCACCCTAATGACCCAGACCGCAAGATCACCAAATTCAACTTTTTCGGCGATGCGATGCCTCGCATCAAAAACGCCGGCAAACGGGAGTTAGACGAAGCTCTTCACAGCCTCTACCAAGGCAAGCAAATCATCAACGAAGCTCTCCGAGAGGAAACCGGAGGCTATATCAAGAGCTTTATTAGTGCCGACATCACGGCACCACCGGACGCCGACACCCATAGTGTCAACATCCGCTATCGCCGGGCTTTATTCGTGTACAAGTGCAGTCCTAGCCGTCGCCGGATTTGAAAGACCAGAAAGCGGCATCAGCGTTGATGGTCTGTTCGGCGAAAAAATCCGCAAGGCGATGCTGAGTGAACAATCAATGAAGCAATACGCCGAGCATTTGGCACGGCACACTGAAATGTCCTGGGATAAAGCGGGCAATTTCTGCCAAGATCTCTCTGAATGGGTTGGTGGGTCAGCTTTCAGGAAATTCGACAGAGACTATGCGACCGACCGAAACTGGTCCGACAACCGCTTCTTGGGACTGCTGCGTATCTTTGAGAATACCAGGGGACCGGCTATCATCCAGCGAACCCGGCAGTGGCATAGCTTGAACTCGAACACCGATTACGTTGACGATATTATTGCTCATATCCGTGCCGGACGGTTGGTAATATTCGACCAGGCGTTGGGCGACCCCGATATGAACAAGCAAGCCGCTGATCGCATTATGAGCGGCATATTCACAGCCCAGCAACAGGCTTTCGTTAAGCCGGAAACTGATGAGGCTTCCGGTGAAGTAAAAAAGCCGCCCCCCGTCATCATCTATGTGGAGGAAGCCCACACCTTGCTGCCCAGAGGAAGCGAGACCGACACTACAAATATCTGGGCACGCGTCGCAAAAGAGGGTACTAAGTTCAACATCGGCTTGGTCTATTCCACTCAGGAGCCGTCCACGATTCAGTCCAACATCCTGAAAAACACCGAAAACTGGTTCATCGCTCACCTCAACAACACCGACGAAACCCGAGAATTGAACAAGTACAACGACTTCGCCGACTTCATCGCCAGCATTATCAAGGTGAACGAAACCGGCTTTCTGAGAGTCCGTACCTTGTCCAGCCCATACACCTTACCCGTGCAAATCACTAAGTTCACTGCCTCTCCGGAGCTACCGTATGCCCTACCAGAATGAATTTGCCAGAGGCGACTCCCTGCAGCGGCTGGTAGAAAGCCGCAGCGTCAAGGAGTTTATGGGTATAATCAAACATAGCGCGAGACAGGAGACGCACGAACTGCCCGCCCAGCTGGAGCCGCAGCGCGGTGCCGGCAACATCAAGCGTGTGGTTGCCACTGACGGTTCGACGGTGACCCATCCGGTCCAGAACGGCTACCCAGGCGCGGAGGCCGCCCTATTCAACCTGGCGGCCATCGTCATCAAGCTACAGGCGATACGGGACATCCCGCGCAACTATATCCCGGGTCCTGCCGAAATACGGGATATGGAGCAGTGCAAGACACTGAGCGCCGTGTTGCCCGGTCGCAATATCGTCAGGCGTGATGAGCCAAGCGACTCCTCTAAGCGGTTCTTCCGGGCAACTATCAGCAAAGAGTTGGAAGCAAATAGGAAGGCGAGCGATAGTGCAAGCTGCACTCCCGACGCACAGCGACGTTATCGTGGCCGGTGGCGGGCCGGCCGGGGCGACTATTGCCCGCTTGTTGTCGTGCGATGGCCTGCGGGTCGTGGTGCTGGAAAGACACACGTTTCCCCGCTACCATATCGGCGAATCGCTCACCCCGCGTATTCTGCCCATTTTTGACTTTCCGCACATCCGCTCTGAGGTTGAGCGGGCCGGCTTTCTGCCCATTTCCGGCCACACGGTGTGCTGGGTCGAGGCGGGGCCCGAGGCGGTTCAGCGGGCCTCGGGCGATGCCTCGGCATTCACCAGACGATAATCGCGGACCAAATCGTCCAACAGCACCCCCAGAGCGTCTTCAACACTGCGCACAAAGCTGCCACGCAAGGTCAGGGTCAGCTTGCCAGCAGCCCAGGTTGGGGCCAGCATTGTCACCTGCTCGGTCCGGCTCAGGCGGACAATCTGGCGGACTTCTACATCCAGGCAGTAGGCCAGGACACTGCCCGGATGGGCAACACTGTGCAGCGATACGACCAGCACGGTCGGAAAATCGCCCATCGGGAGAGCCGCTCGGCGCAGCCGACGCCCGGCGACGCCGCGGAGCCGGACGCGGTCCATGCCCAGGGCACGGGCCGTCTGGCTCACCGCGCCGATCTCGAGCCGAAAGCCCTCCACCCCGTACAGGGTTGTCGCGCCCGCCCCGGCACCCAGCCCCAGGGTCGGGGACAAGGCGAGCGCCAGGACCAGCCCCGCAGCCACTACCCCGCGGCCGGCCCGGCCCTGACACGCCGGCCGCCTGCGTGTCAGCCGCGGCCCCTCAGCCGCGTGTGTGTCACTGCCCACCCTGCTCTTTCTCATATTGCAGCCGGACGGCTTTTTCGATCAGCCCAAACAGCCGGTCCTGTTTTGCAGCCGGCAGGGAGTGGATCGATTTTTGGATCAGCTCGGCACTATGCTGCAAATCGCGTGCGCTCGCCTGAGCCCCTTTTTGGGACAGGAGGCCAAAGGCCCGGCGTTCGTGTTCGGGCAAACCCTGGAGGGCCTCTGCGTACAGACGGTCAATTTCCTGTTGTTCATGCGGGGAGAGCAACTGACGGCCGAGGCGGGACAACTCAATACCCCGGCGGGCGGCAGACACTCCGGGTTCTTCCAGTATCTTGCGCCAGCCCTCCCTGGGGACCGGGCGGGAGTTCCAGGCGAAGATCACCAGGACGCTCGCCACGGCGACAAAAGCCAGCACCAGCCAAGAACCGCGTTTAGACATACCCATTACGGCTGTTCATTAGAGGACTTTCCGCGGACCGACAAGGCCGGCTGGCTGTTTCCGAACCCCCAGGCTATGCTCTCAGCACCATGCCCCGCCACGCCCGCCCGCCCGCCCGGCCTCTTGCGCTGCCCGAGCTGCTCGGACGGGTTGGTGTTGTGGGCGGGACACAGCAGGACAAAACACAGCTGTGCGTGGCCCTAGCCTGCCAGCATGTCCAGCGTCGCAGCCCAGTTGTGTGTATCGATGCCCGGCGATACCCGGCCACAGAAATCCAGTTTCGCCTGCTGATGCGGGATAACGCTCGCTATATTCCCCTCGCGTCTCCGGCTCGCCTGCTGCAAGAGGTGCCGCGCCACATTCTGGATGCGCTTGTTCAAGGGGTACAACAGGGGCAGACCGACACCCCCCCTCCCCTCATCCTGCTCGATGGCCTGAACGCCGGGGACAGCGTGGAGCGACTGCTGACTTTTGTTCTCAGATCCGGGGCGACCGTGGTGTCGTTTCTGGGCTCGGCCCGAGAGGTCTCGTTTGGACGCTATGACACCCTCCTCGTCCTGCGCACGAAAGCCGAGGCTGAAGCACTCAGTCGGGCGGCAGGTCGCAAGGTAAGCACGGAGGAAATTGGCGGCCTGCCCTCAGACCAGGCCTGGCTGATACATTTGACGCAGGTCTATCGGGTCAGGCTACCGGCCGGGCTGAGGGATGAAGACTGAACCGCCGCCTTTCCCATTGACAGGGCCGAGCGGGGCACGGAATAATCCCGCCCAGAGGAGGGCGTATGCGTATTGTGATACTCGGAGCGGGCGGTGTAGGCTCGGTTATTGGTGCCTATCTGGCCCGCAATGGTGCCGATGTCATCATGGTTGCCCGGCCAAGCCATGCGGCCGCGGTCCAGCGCCACGGCTTGCAGGTCAGCGGCTTGGCTGATTTTCGAACCCCGGTCGCCAGCCAAGCCCAGGCCACGGACATTTGGCAGGCCGATATCCTGATGATTACGGTCAAGACCAAAGACATGCCGTCAGCCCTGGCCGGGGTCGCCCATATGCAGCTTGGTGGGGCCGCCTCGCTCCAGAACGGTGTAGTCAAAAATGACCAGCTCGCCCAGGTATTCGGGCGGGACACAGTCATTGGGGCAACGACCATGATCGGCGCAACCTTGCGCGGCGACGGCCAAGTCGCCTATACGCTGGACGGACTTACCTTCTTTGGCGAACTCGACGGGCGTCCCTCAGAGCGGGTCAACACGATTGTCCAGACCTTTGTAGAGGCCGGGCTCAAAGCCAACGGGGTCAACGACATCGTCTCTGTCGAGTGGACCAAACAGGCTCTCCAGAATCCGTTCGCCACCATTGCGACCCTGACCAGGCTGCCCATGCACCGGGTATGGGCCAGCCCACAGTTGGCCGCCCTGTCAGTGCGTATGTTTCGGGAGGTGGTCGCCGTTGCCGCGGCCAGGGGCGTGGTCCTGTCCAGGCACCCGGCCTGGAGCCTGTTTGACCTTGAGGCGCTGTGTCACGCCCCGTTTGACGACGCGGTCAAGCAGCTCGTTGAGGTCGGCAGGGGCGTTGAGGCCGACGGGCGGACCCATATCGTTCCCTCCATGCTCCAGGATGTGCTGGCCGGCAAAAAGACCGAGATTGATGAAACCGTCGGCTATGTGTACCGAGAGGGTCAACGGCTCGGTATTCCCGTGCCCTGCACCGAGTTTGCCTATCGCAGTGTCAAGGCGATCGAAGAGAATTTTGACGCGCAGGTCGGCTGAGTGCGGCTCAGATAGGGTCAGGAATTCGAAGGGTCTTGCCGACCCGCAGCCGGGAGTTGGCCAGCCGGTTGACCTGCATCAGCGCCCGCACCGAGGTGCCGTAGCGGGCGGCAAGGTGCGATAGGGTGTCGCCCCGGCGGACGGTATGCCGATGTGGCCGCTGAGCCACCCGCCGGCCGGCCTGCGCGTTCGGGATACGGAGATTCTGGCCGACCAGAATGCGCGAACCGCGCAGCCGGTTGACCTGCATCAGCGCCCGCACCGAGGTGCCGTAGCGGGCGGCAAGGCGACTCAGGGTCTCTCCGGCCCGGACCGTATGGGTGGTCAAACGCCGCCCGGAAGCGGGTCGAGAGGCCGGAGGCCGGGAAGTCGCCCGGCCAGCCACACGCGCCGGCAGCCGGCGGATGCTGAGTGGCCGGCCGCCGGCCAGCGGCTGCAAATACCACAACTTGTTGTCCTGGCGCAGGCGGTCACGGTCAACGCCAAAAGCACGCGCCAGATTCCGCGTCGAGTCCCCGACCCGGGCGGTGTAGGACAGCGTCGTACCCCGCGTCTCAAAGACGGCCAGGAGCGGACGGCCAGGAGCGGCCAGCAGCATCCCGGGGCGCAGCCGATGGCCGGCGAGTACCGGGTTGTACAGGCGTAAGAGCAGTTCCGATACGCCTGTTGCCCGCGCCACCGCCGGCCAGTCCTCGCCCGGCTGGACACGCCGCAGCCGCAGACCCTCAGCCTGACGCCGGACCTCAGCTTCATGTCGGCGCAACACGGACTTATACTGCTCAACCTGTATCACATCGTGGAGAATGGACAGGGGCAAGGCCGGCTGAGAGGCGAGCGCCTGGGGGCCGGCCACATAGGCGGCCAGCGCATGGTCGTGGCGATCCAGTTGAGCGGCCAGCCGGGCGAAGCGCTCTACGCCGGCCTCAAGATTGGCCTCAGCCGTGTTTGCCCGCGCCGGCTCAGGGTCAACCAGCAAAAAGCGGTGGTGCTGCGGCTGGCCGGTGTCAGACACGAAATAGTCATTGCCCCCGGACTGATGCAGGACCAGCGCCCGGACCAGACGCGGGTCAACCCCGTGACGGCTAGCGACGCTGAACAACTGCGCCTCGATCTGCATGGTTTTGCGGTACATGCCGACAAAAGACGGCGACAGCTCGGGCTTTGCCCACACAGGCTGAACCAACAGCAATGCGCCGAGACTCAGCACCCACCGGATCAACAGACTGCTCTTCTCCATTGTTCACCTCCTCCACTCCTCCACAGCCTCCGGCCCTTGGAAAAACCATCCCAACGGAGAATACCCATTATTCCCGGCAGCAGCGCAAATCTCAAGCCGAACGGCGTATTTTCCCAGCCCTTGACTGCCGGCCGGCATCTCCACGGATTCACCCTGCCATTGAGAAACCCGGCGGTTTTGCCTATGCTGGGGCAAACTCGCCACACCGAGGAGGGACAATGGACAGAAGTCAAGGACAGGGACCGGCCTGGATTGTGTTTTTGGTCTGGATGCTCATTCCGCTCCTGGTCTTCTTCGTGCTGATTACCTTTACCGGCTAGGCGCGACATGGCAAGGCGGATGAACACAGCCCGATGGGTTATCGGGGCGGCCTTGGTCTGGCTGCTGGGTGCAGGCTCTCCCGCGCCTGGACAGGCAGCCCCGCAGGCAGCCCCGAGTGCGGTGCTGGCCACCGTTGAGGGCTGGCCTGTAACCGAGGCCGACATTGAAGCGCGCTTCAGGGGGCAGATGCTGCGCCTGCGCAATCAGGTCTACTCGGTCAAGAGGCGGGCCGTTGATACCCTGATTGATGAGCGACTCGTGGCGGCCGAAGCCGACAAGCGTGGGCTCTCGCGCCGGGAGTTGTTGCAGCAAGAGGTCACGGACAAGGCCGGGACCGTCACAGAGGAAGACATTGAGGCGTTCTACGAGGCCAACGCCGCCCGCCTGGACAATAAGCCGCTGGACGAGTTGAGAGACCGTATCACCACACAACTCCAGCGGACTAGACAGCAGCGGTACCGGCGGGCGTTTCTTCGGGAGTTGCGCAAGACAGCCGCCATCACCATGCGCCTCAAGCCGCCGATTGTTGAGGTGGCGATTGACGGTGCGCCGGCCAAGGGCTCAGCCGAGGCTCCGGTCACAGTGGTGGAGTTTGCCGACTACGAATGCCCGTACTGTGCCCGTGTACAGGCCAGCCTGAATCTCATTCTGAGCACCTATCAGGATCAGGTCAGACTGGTGTTCAAAGACTTCCCCCTGTCCTCTCACCCCCGGGCCTGGAAAGCGGCTGAAGCGGCCCGCTGCGCCGGTGAGCAGGAGAGATACTGGGACTACCACGACGTGTTGTTCCGTAATGTCAAGGCTCTCGAGGTTGAGCAACTCAAACAGTACGCCGCCGAGTTACAACTCGACACAGAACGCTTCAATACCTGTCTGGACAGCGGACAGCAGACCGCGGCGGTCCGCCGGGATCTCGCCCAAGGCTCGCAGCTCGGGGTCAGCGGCACGCCGGCGTTCTTCATCAACGGCCGCTTTCTTTCCGGTGCCCAACCGTTTACGGTCTTTCAGGAAGCGATTGATGAGGCGCTCGACGCACAAACCGAGTGAGGGAGAAGCGCCGGCTCATAAGCTGCGTACCGCCGGCATGACCTCCTCAACAAACCGCCGCATGCTGGCCAACACTTGGCCGTGCGGCACCAAGCCGCCCGGATTAAACCAACAGATGATCTGGTCCATGTCACATTGCCGGTGGGCGTCGCGGATCTTGGTGACGCACTGCTCGGGCGGACCGTACAGCGCCATAGTGGCGTCGATAAGCTCCCAGGTGACGGCCTTCTGTCTCTGGCGGACTTCGTGTAGATAGTCATACGACGCCGGCCGGCCTTGCCCTCGCTCACCAAGCTCGGCCTGG
Source organism: uncultured Binatia bacterium (SeqCode) (assembly GCA_965200965.1). Taxonomy (GTDB): domain Bacteria; phylum Desulfobacterota; class Binatia; order Bin18; family Bin18; genus JAAXHF01. The sequence goes on along the minus strand of OZ241744.1, from coordinate 695,818 downwards.
ACCGTTACCGTCCGAAAATAGTGCATGGTGCTCGGCTCGACCTGCTGGCGGACCCGCGCTTGGCTCTCAGCAACATACACGGGAAACAGGACCGCGGTATCGGCCCGCTTCTCCCGATGCCCGGTGGCCCGAAACGCCCGGTGGTAGCCGTCCAGATGCCGGGCCAAGTTGGGCAGAGGGTTAATCGGAGAGGCCACAAAGACAGAATAGCCGCGCCGGCCGGCAAAGGCCGCGGTTTCCGGGCTGTTGGCCGCAATTCGCAGCGGCGGGTGCGGTTTTTGGAGCGGCTTGGGCACAACCGAGGTGGGGGGAATCTGGAAATAGCGACCTTCAAACGCACAGGCGTCGTGACTCCAGGCCCGCTCAATAATAGTCAGGGCTTCTTCAAAACGCCCCCGGCTCTCGTCCCTGGCCACGCCCAAGCCCTGAAAATGAATGGCGATTGTGCCGCGCCCCACCCCCAATTCGAGCCGTCCGTTGCTGAGCAGATCGACGGTTGCAGCGTCTTCGGCGAGCCGCAGCGGATGCTGCAAAGACAGCAGGGCCACGGCCAGCCCCAGACGAATGCGCCGCGTCCGCTCGGCCAGGGCGGTGGCAACGATCAGGGGCGAGGGCATAATCGAAAACGGCCGGTTAAAATGCAGTTCAGCCAGCCAAGCCGTATCAAACCCCAACTCATCCGCGTATTGGATCTGTTCCAGTGTCTCCTGATAGCGGCTGAGCTCACTCTGGTGAGGAGCACAGGGCAGCTGATAAAAAAGACCGAATTTCATGGGCCCGTCCTTACAAGTGATACGCCACGTTCCGGCGTGCCCCTCTTGGCCACCCCAAAACGACTGTGGTAGGTGTCTCATACTATGTCAGGAAAGAAAAACAAGGCAGAACGCCGCAAGAGCGCACCGGTAGCGGTCGGGCAAGCCGCCCCGCCCCTGCCAGCCGGTCCGCTGATGCTGACGCGCATCCTGGCCCTGCTAGGTCTGGGGATTGGCATCTATCTGTCTGTCATGCACTATCAGGCCGAGGCCGAGGAGTTAGTGACGGCCCACTTTTGCCAGGCCGGGTCGGTCATTGACTGTAGCTCGGTGCTCAACAGCGCCTATGCCACCTTGTTTGATCTGCCGGTGGCCGTGTGGGCGACCGCCGCCTACCTCGTCACCCTCGTCCTGGCCTTCGTGCCCCGGGCGACCGCTCTGCTCTTTGTGTGTTCCTGGCTGTGTATGTTTGGCCTGTACATGGCCGCGGTTTCGTTGTTCCAACTCCAGGCGGTGTGCCTGTTCTGCACTGCGCTGTATCTGGTCAACATCGGCCTGTTTGTCAGCGCGCTCAGGCTGGCCCGCTCTTCAGCCGACTTCGAGCCGGGCCAGTTTGCCTTTGGCCTGCTCGGCTGCGTCGTCCTGGCCGTGGGGATTGGCTGGTGGCAAAACCGGCAGGCTCAGGTCCGTATCACGCCGCTCGATTTCAGGGCACCAAGCGTTGAGCGCATGGACAGGAGTTTTGTCCGTTTCTATCAGGAACAACGCGAGGTGGCAGTCCAAAACCAGGAGCGCTACGTCAAGGGCGAGCCGGACGCGCCGCTGCGCATTACCGAGTTTGTCGATTTTCGATGTCCCAGTTGCGCCCTGGCCCATGAGTACCTGGACTATCTGCGCGCGGCCAACAAGGGCGCGGTCCGGGTGATCTTTCACCACTATCCGCTTGACCAGGCCTGTAACCCGATTGACCAGCAAGTCCATCCCTCGTCCTGCGCCGCGGCCATTGCCTCAGAATGCGCCGGCGAACAAGACACATTCTGGGACTATGCCGACCACCTGTTCGCCGACCAGAAACGCTTCAGCAGGGCCGATCTGGTCGGCTACGCCGAGGCGCTCGAGCTTGACCTTGAGCGCTTTGAGTCCTGCCTCCAAGACACGCGCATAGCAGACAGGGTGCGCCGGGATGTCGAAGAAGGCCGACGGCTTGAAATCAGCGCCACCCCGACCCTGATCGTCAACGGACGGGTGATCGAGGGTCTGCCCCCGCCCCAGAAGCTGGCCACCCTGGTGACAATGGAGCGCCACAAGCGCCCCTAGCCTGGGTCAGCCAAAGGCGGCCCCGATTCGCACAGCAGCCTTCTCAATGGAAGAACAGATGGCTGAGGGTATAGATCACCAAGCCCACCAGACCGCCGACCAGCGTGCCGTTGATCCGAATGAACTGCAAGTCTCTGCCGATCCGCAGCTCGATCCGGGCCGAGGTCTGCCGAGCGTCCCAGCCGGCGACCGTCTTGCTGATCACGCCGCTCAGGCTGTCCCGGTGGCGGTCTACCAGGGTCGGGATAGCGGCCTTCAGGCGTTCATTGACCAGATGCCTGGCCAACGAATCCTCTGCCAACATGTCTCCCAGCCGGTCAAACAGGCTGACGATGTTCTGGGCCAGTGGCGGGTCCGCATCCTGGGTCTCCGTCAGACTCTGAATCAGTCGGTTTTTCAGGTCCTCGCCCAGAGCGGACAGCGTCCTGCTGACCTCGGGGTCATTCAAAAACTTCTGCTTATAGGCTTCGATGGCTCCCCTCTTGTCAGCATCGTGGACACATTCCCAGGCCAGCAGCTTGAGGCGTGCATCAAACTCCTGGCGGACTTTTGGGTCGGAGTGCATCGCCTTGAGCGCCTCCCACAGCTTCTCCGACAGCTGGTCAAAGAGCTTCCCGGCTATGGTTTTCGTCCCAAACATCGCCTGGTCTTTCACTTCCTCGCGGAGACGCGGGCGGTTTCGGTCAAAATACTCGTGCCCCAACTCAAGCAGCTTGTTGAACAAGACCTTGCTGTGGTCGTCGATGACGATCCGGTTGAGGAAGCGGGCAATGAGCGCACTGACCTCTATCCGGTCAAGCGCACCGCGGAAGTGGCGGCTGATGAAGGACTCCAATGCACCGTCGTCGGTATCAACAACGGCCCGCAGGCCACGGCACAGGGTGAGGCTCAACTCCCGGGCGTTGTGTTCATCCTTGAGCCAGCCGCTCAGCTCACCGGCCATGTCAATGCCTGCGAGCCGCTGCTCAACATTATGCCGGGTCAAAAAGTTATTGTTGACAAAAGCCGCTAGGCTGCGGCCGATATCGTCCTTGCGCTCCTGCACAATGTTGGTGTGGGGGATGGGCAGACCGAGGGGGCGGCGGAACAACGCAGTCACCGCAAACCAGTCGGCCAGCGCGCCGATCATCGCCGCTTCGGCAAAGGCCAGGACGTAGCCCAGCCAGGGATACTCGGCCAAGCCGACGCTACACGCGACAAAGACGGCCGCCATCAGCGCCAGCAGTCCCAGCGCCAGCCGGCGCATGCGGCTGAGGCCACGCTTGCGGCGGTGGCTGTCTTCAACCGTCTGCCGGTCGGCAGTGATGCCCAACTCGGGCCAAGCGTATTGCCCGGGCCCTGGTGTTTGCAACTTGACAAGCGCGCTCTCAGCAGCATCCCTGAACTTCGGAAAATCCTCATAAGGCAGCATCCCGGTCCACTCTCCATCGCGGACCCACACCCCATCCCTGGCTCTGGCAACCTCAAGCGTAACCATGTCTCTTTTCCTCCCCCGCCTAGCTATGGCATCCTGGCCTGACGGGTCAAGACAGGACCACGGGCTTGAGACTCAGGGAAGGATGAACTGTGGATTTTCAGTATTCGCCCCAACAAAGCGAGATTCAGCGCATGGGCGAGCGCGTGTTGGGCCAGCCCAAGGGCTGGGGTCTTCTACTCTTGCGCGCCTGCCATTCGCGGCGAAGCACGGCCATCAGCAATGTATTATGATAGCGGCCCTCAGCGTAGCACTGTTTGCGCAGCAGTCCCTCGGACCGGAAGCCGACCTTGAGATTAGGCGCGGAGGCCGCGCCGGTTGTCCTCGTCCACATGCAGCCAGACCCGATTCAGCCCCAACTCAGCAGAGGCGTAGTCAAGCATCAGCCCGGCCGCCTCTGCGCCGTAGCCCGGGGGCCGTCTCGCTGATCAGCAGGCCAAAGCTGGCTTGGCGGTTGTCCAAATCGAGCTGATGGAACTCGGTGAGCCTGATCAGGCCCCCGGTATCGCGGCGCACGACGCCGGGCAGCAGGTCATGCCCGGTGCGGTACAGCCGCTCAATCCCGTCGGCCACAGCACGGACATCGGTCGTGGGGAAAAAGCCACAGAGGCACCGGGTCAACTCCCGGTGCCGTAGCCAGGGCAGGATTTGCCCGGCATCACCGCGCTCCAAAGGGCGCAGATACACCCGCCCGCCGGCCAGCACACTGTCCTGCATCCGTCCTCCCTCATAACGGATCGCATCCTGGCACCACCGCGCTCTTGACGCGAAGCCCGAGACCTGCCACGATCCGGCATGTGTATATACCGTACTCTCTTGACCGACAGAACTGGTGGTGGCTGCCTTAGCAGGTGGCCCGCCCTATTGTCTATATGCACGGAGCCGCCTTGACCAAAGAGGCGGCTTTTCTTTTTCAAAGACCGTCGTCTCTGGGTGACGGTCTTTTTTTGGGCTACACCCGTGTACAGGACGAAGGAGGAAGGATTCATGGCCGAGACAGCCCTCCCCATCCCTGGCCTGCACGCCTATCGCACCCGGGGCGGGATTGCTATTCGTCGCCGCATTGACAGCATCCCGCTTCAGGACGCTATTGAGCCGATCATTGACGGCCTCGATAGCCAGCGCGGCATACTCCTGGCGTCAAGCTATGAGTATCCGGGCCGCTACACGCGCTGGGACATAGGCTTTGTGAACCCGCCCCTGGCCCTGAGTTGCCGGCAACGGGAATTTCGGCTGTCGGCCCTGAACGAACGCGGCCAAGTACTCCTGCCGGCGATCGCCCGGGCGCTTGAAGCCCTGCCGGCGATCGCCTCGTCCGAGCGTGACGAAGGCCATATAGCGGGCACGATTCGGCAGGCGGCGGGCCGTTTTGCCGAAGAGCAGCGCAGCAAACAGCCGTCGGTCTTTTCGCTGCTGCGCACGCTCATTGCGCTGTTTGCCTCGGATGAGGACAGCCGACTCGGGCTGTACGGCGCTTTTGGCTATGATCTGGCCTTTCAGTTTGAACCCCTGCGCCTGCGTCTGCCCCGCCCCAAGGATCAACGCGACCTGGTGTTGTACATTCCCGATGAAGTCATGGTGATTGACCACCAACGCGAACAAGCCCTGCGCTATCGTTACGATTTCGAGTGTGACAGGCGCTCTACTTCCAGGCTGCCACGCGTCGGGCCGAGCCAGCCCTACCACGCGACCGACGCCGTCGCCGAGGGCTGCGATCATCAACCGGGCGAATATGCCGAGGGCGTTCGGGGAGCCCGCCAGGCGTTTCAGCGTGGCGAGCTGTTTGAGGTCGTGCCGGGCCAGACCTTTTTTGAGGCCTGCCCTGCTCCGCCCTCCGAGCTGTTTCGGCGTCTGCGCGATCGCAACCCTTCTCCGTATGGGTTTCTGCTTAACCTCGGCCACGCCGAATATCTGGTCGGTGCCTCCCCGGAAATGTACGTCCGGGTCGAGGGCGATCGGGTGGAGACCTGCCCGATTTCCGGCACAATCGCGCGTGGCCGGGACCCGATCAGCGATGCCAGCCAAATCCTGCGGCTGCTCAACTCGCGCAAAGATGAGTCCGAGCTGACCATGTGTACGGATGTAGACCGCAACGACAAGTCCCGCATCTGTCAGCCGGGCAGCGTGCGGGTGATTGGCCGGCGACAGATCGAGATGTACTCGCGCTTGATCCACACCGTCGATCATGTTGAAGGCCGGCTGCGATCCGAGTTTGACGCCCTGGACGCATTTTTGGCCCACACCTGGGCGGTGACAGTCACTGGCGCGCCAAAAGCGTGGGCCATGCAGTTTATCGAGGATCATGAAAAGTCTCCCCGCGCCTGGTACGGCGGGGCCGTCGGCCTGCTGGGCTTTAGCGGCACCATGAACACGGGGCTGACCCTGCGCACGATTCGGCTCAAAGATGGCGTGGCCGAGGTCCGAGCTGGGGCTACCCTGTTATATGACTCCGACCCGGACGACGAAGAACGCGAAACCCATATCAAGGCCGCGGCCTTCCTGGATGCTATTCGTCGCCCGCGCGAGAGCCGGGGCGAGCGACCGCCGGAGGTCAACAGCCCGGGCCGGGGCAAACGGATTCTGCTGGTTGACCATCAAGACTCCTTTGTCCATACCCTGGCCAACTATCTGCGTCAGACCGGGGCCGAGGTCCTGACCCTGCGGGCCGGTTTTCCACACCACGAGTTTGATGCCCAGCGGCCCGACCTCGTCGTCCTGTCGCCCGGGCCGGGCCAACCTTCAGATTTTGATGTTTCCGGCACACTGGCGGCTGTCCTCAAACGCCGGCTGCCCGTTTTTGGCGTGTGTCTGGGTTTACAGGGGATTGTCGAACACTTTGGCGGCGAACTGTCGGTGTTGTCCTACCCGATGCACGGCAAAGCCTCGTTGGTCCGGGTTCTGGGCGGGCGGATTTTTGAGGGGCTGCCGCGAGAGTTGACAGCAGGTCGCTATCATTCGCTGTTCGCCCGCAAAGACCGGCTCCCGTCCCAACTGTGTATCACCGCGGAGAGCGATGACGGCGTGGTCATGGCGGTTGAGCATAGCGAGCTGCCGATTGCCGCGGTCCAGTTTCATCCCGAGTCGATTCTGACCCTGGATGAAGACTATGGCCTGCGCCTCGTCCAGAATGTGGTGGCCAGCCTATGCGCCGACTAGACCCCCCCGGCCGACAGGGCGGTCGCGTCTCACTCCAGGCGGGTCACTTGGCTGCCCGCGGCCACTCCCAGGACGGCGGCGATCATCAGTCCGGCGGCGCACGCGCAGCTCGGCAGCGGCCCCAGCCAATTGACCGTCAGCCCGGCCAGGGGCGCGCCAATCAGGCCGGTCGTTCCCATAAAGCCCAGGGTGTAGACCGACAGGACCCGGGCCCGGTGCGAAGGCCGAGCCTGCTCCTGAAAAACCGTCCGGCCGGCGCTCATAAAAACAGACCCGCTCGTCCCCCACGCCCCGACCATCAGCCAAGCCCCCCAGAAGGGCAGCCCGAGCGACAGGCTACCGACACAGCACGCCCCGGCGAGAAGCGCCACGACCTGGGCCAGCCCCTTGCGCCGCATCCCGCCGGACCACAGCACGGTCCCCGCACCAAAGATCGTGCCCAGCGGAAAGGCCATATTGAGCGCGGCGAGCTGGGCCACATCGCCGCCGTAATAGTCCCGAACCAGCAGCGGCAGGACGACGAGATAGGGGCCGATAAAGCCGATCCCGACCGCCATGACCAGCAGCAGCGAGGACCGCAGCGGTGCCGAGCCAAGGACCTCCCGTATTCCGGCGACCAGTTCGCCCAGGCCGGCGCGTAAGGGCCCGCTCTTGCCGGACAGCTGCGGGGGCGGCAGTTTGCGCAAGCTGGGTGCGCCGGCCAGCAGCACCAGCGCGTGCATGGCCAGCGCCGGGACAATGCCCAGCCAGCGGGCGCTGCCGGCCAGAAAAGCCCCCAGCGCCTGCGAGAGCCACTGCGTCAGCGTCATGCCGGCGACCGCCCGCAGCATATTTGCCCCGGCAACGTCTGACAGCAGGGCATCACGCGCCGGCATGGCAAACGCCTGCACCGTGCCGACACACAGGGCGTAGCCAATCAGCAGGCTCATCGACAGCCAGCCCTTGGCCACAACGGCCACCAGACAAGCGGACAGGCCAGCGGCCACAAGGTGCAGCACAATCAGCAGCCAGCGGCGGTCCAGGCGGTCGGCCACCATCCCGCCGAGCAGCACCAGCACAATCGACGGCAGCATGAGCGCGCTCTGGGCAACCCCGACCCACTCGGCATCGGCCCGCAAGACGCCGACAACCAGCCACGAGAACAACACGCCCTGCATCCCAAAGGCGGTAAACCACGAGCCAAGGCCGACCACAAACCACAGGTAGAAGGCCGGCTGGCGCTCAACCGACTGCCTGGTCGGGGCGTATTCATCGGTGGCAAATCCGGCCGGAGGATCGGCCCGGGGCAGGCGTGGCATAGGGTAGCCTAGTGCTTTTCGTACCACTGGATTGCGCCGTGCAAGCCGCGCTCTTTTCTGACCCGCCGAATCTCGTCATTGCCCGAGCCGAAGTGAAAAATAGCGTCGTACTCGGCCCCGGCCAGGACCGCAGTCCGAAAGCCCAGGAGGTCCATCGCCCGATTGATGGCCAGTTTTTCCAGCCACAGCTTTTCCGCAAGGAGTGAACGTGTTATCAGGTCAAGAGGAAGGCGACACATTCACTCCTCCGGCACCTTGGCCACCGGCCGGGCGTACTGGTAGGTTTCGGCCTCTAAGGTTTCAGCCGGAAAGGTCCAGGTGGCAAAAGCCATCGCCTCAGCCTCCTTGCCGCTGAGCTGGCTGCCGGGCAAAAACGCCATGTATTTGGTCCGGTGCGGTCCAACCAGCCAGTTCCACATTGAACTCACAAAGCCGGGGGCCCGGCCGACAGCGACGGAAAGCCGAACCGGGCGGTATCGGCCATAAAAATCACATCCGAGCAGGCGCGGAGTTGACTCGCCCCGGCCAAGCAGTAGCCGTGCAATCACCGGCCTGGGCAGCTCGCGCAGACTGAGCCAGCGTTCGATCATCTTTGCAGTGCGGTCCGGTCAGCATCCACCGTTTTTGCCCCCCCGCCACCGGCCAAGTCATAGCCGGCCGAAAACGCCCGGCCAGCGCCCCGAATGATGAGAACCTTGATCTCCTCATCGGTACCAACCGAGGCAATTGCCTCGGAAAACTCGTCCAACAGCGCCGGATTCATAGCGTTCAGCTTCTCGGGCCGGTTGAACGTCAGCGTTCCGATCCGGTCCTGTTTGTCCAAGGCTACCAGTTCCATACACCCCTCCTGTCCAGACCGCCCTTAATCCAGCCCGTTGTAATCAAACTCCATCGGCGTGATGTCGCCGGCGTCAATCGTCCGGATACGCCCGGCCGACAGTGGATGGCTGAACTGCTCGTTGCGCATATGCAGGCGTTGCAGCAGAATCTTGCGGACCATGTAGGCCATATCCTGCCATTCGGCTGAGGCGAGCCGCTGCCGGGCCAGACCGGCGTAGCCGGCCCGCATGTGCCCAATCTCGTCGGTGTAGACCTGTTCACAGGCCCGGGCGATGCGGTCGCCCAGCGGGCCCGAGCCGGCCAGCCGCATCCCGGCCGAGTACATGCTACAGTAGCCGCCCTCGGTAAAACGCACCGCAAAATAGCCCAGCCGGCCACGCCGCTCGCGGTACTCGTAGCGCAGCCGGGCCAGCTCGTCGTCGGCCGGCCAGCCGCGCAGTTGGCCCGGGTGCAGCTTCTCGCCGCTCAGCCAGTCATGGATATCGGCAAACAGGCAGTAATGGGCAAACTCGGTGCGCAGGTCGTCAATAACGTCGAGTACGGTGTGACGATCAACCTGCCGGTCAATCTGCTCAAAGACTTGGCTCAGATAGGCCACCGGACCCTGAAACAGCCCTTTTTTCTTATCCCCGACCCCGGAGCCCCAGATCTCCTTAAAACACTGGCGGCGGAGCCATACCAACTCAGTAGCGGTCGTCCGGCTGGAACTCTGGAAATACGTCCAGACCACCTCGGCCTCGCCGGCCCAGTAGGGCGCGGCCAGATCGACCAGACGTTTGAGCTGGGGGTTAGTCGGCATCGAGCTTGTCTCCCAGTTCGCAGATGCCCTGATAAAACAGCGTGCAGCCCGTAAGCGCCAACTCCATCCCCTCAATCACTTCCTGGCGGTCGCGGTCGGTGGTCATATGCCGGGCGATCGGCTCCCAGACCTTGCGGCCGGCGTGGTCGTCGTCGGCCCTGATGTGGTAGCTGAAGAAGAACACCTGCTCATCGTTCAGATCAAAGGTCTGCTTCCAGGCTTCAGCCCGAAAATTATGCTCGCCCGGCAGAGCGGTCAGGATGAACTCGTCAACCGAGGTGGCCAGCCAGCCACCCAGTGCCGGGTGCGGGCGATGTGTTCCCACACGCTCAGGGCCACATGGACCAGCGGAACGGGCCGGGTGGTATCCATCTGCTCGTTGCTCAGGCCCACATTGCGGCCCATCTGCCACAGCAGCGTGGTGTGGGGCTGCGCAATCTCGTCATCATATACCAGCTCTTCGCGCATCTGGCCGATGGTTTTCCGCACAACGGCCAAGTCCGGGCAGCGGCTGATCCAGGCCGGCCGGATGACCGCGCTGAACAGGCGGTTGCGCAGAATATGCTGCAAAATGAAGGCCCGCCCGCGCCCGGGCGTCAGCGGCTCAACCAGCCACGGGACTTGGGGAACGATTTCAAGGGCACGTTCGCAGATTTCGTCAACAATTGCAGGCATGGCTATCCTCTATTAGGGCTGGCCCAGCACGGCCACGCACGACACCGCGCCCGGCCCCCCAACGTTGTGAACCAGGCCCAGCCGGGGGTCCTGGACTTGGCGCGGGCCGGCCTGGCCACGCAACTGGCTCACAATCTCATACACCATGCGCACCCCGCTGGCCCCGATGGGGTGGCCAAACGACTTGAGGCCGCCGCTCGGATTGACCGGGATATCACCGTCGAGGGCGGTCCGCCCTTCTTCAATCAGGGTCGCGCCGCGGCCTTTGGGGACAAAGCCGAGGTCTTCATAGTTGGTGATTTCGGTCCAGGTGAAACAGTCGTGGACCTCGGCTACGTCAATCTCGGTGAGCGGGTCGCTGATGCCGGCCATCGCGTAGGCTTGGGCTGCGGCGTGCTCGGTAGCCTGAAAGCCGAGGTAATCGTAACCCGGGTCCATAAAGGGCCGGCCGCTGCTCACTGCCAGACCGACCCCTTTCACCAGGATGTAGTCGTCCCGGTATTCTCTGGCCAAGTCTGAGCGACACACCACCACCGCGGCCGCCCCGTCGGTCGTCGGGCAGCAGTCGTACAACCCGAACGGATAGGCCACAATGGGCGCAGTCAAGACCTCTTCGACAGAGACGGTCTTTTGCAGATACGCCTTGGGGTTCAGCGAGCCGTTGTAGTGGTTTTTGACCGACACCTTGGCCAGGCTCTCACGGGTCAGGCCATAGGTATGCATATACCGGGTGGCAGCCAGGGCAAACAGGCCAGGCGCGGTCGAACCGTCGTTATGGTAAGGGTGTACGCCCTCGCGTGCCAAGCCATGCCCCGGGCGGTCTTTGTACTTCTCCACCCCCAGCACCAGGGCCATATCGTACAGCTCGGCCGCAACCGCGATGACCGCGTGGCGGAAGGCGTCGGTTCCGGTGGCGCAAAAATTCTCGACCCGGGAGATCGGCTTGTTGTACAACCGCAGCGCATCACCCAGCGACACCGCGGCCTTGCCGTGCCCCTGGGCCGGCGAATATGTGCCAAGCCAGCCGGCATCAATCTCGTCGGGGCCGACCTGGGCGTCGTCAAAAGCGGCAGACGCCGCCTCAACCACCATCTCTTCATAGCCCTGGTCAACATTATCGCCAAACTTGATGCAGCCGGTCCCAATGACAGCGACCTGATCCTTGATAGAAGCGGCCATGCCTTCTTCCTCCCGCGCCCCTAAAGGTGAACGATGATACCCTCAGGAAGAGAGCATCATTCGCCTTTCTACCAAGTGTCTGGATACCACGTCCAGGCTCATCGTCAACATAATGGGGAGCGTGTGGCCCGCTTCCGGTGCCGGCGGCTTGATTCCCAGCCTTGCTTGTTTCAAATCCGATGTTTGGGCTACGGTAGGAAAACTTTTCAGCAGACGAGTTGGGAGAGGTATAAGACGGGAATATCACGGTGGGCAGAACGCGCGTGACTGGCGGCGCAAAGTGGCAACGGCTGCGCGGAGACAGGAAGAAAGCGTTTTTACATACAAATTCAAGCTGAGCGCCAGGACGGCGATTTGGACTTTGCCGCGGCAACTCGGACCTATGACATCACCGAAGGGATTGCACGCGGGAGCTTGACCGGCTTGGTGTGCGCGGTCCATCTATCCGGGTTCCGCCTGTTTTCCAAGGGCGGGGAGACGCATCAGTTCCGAAACCGAAGCCGGTACCCCGAAGACGCATTCGCCGCTGCCCTCCGCGTCCATACGGAAATCAGGAACTCGGCCATTACGATTCAATCAATCGAAGGCATCTTCGCCACAGTCCCACGAAAGGCCGTAGCGTGGTCGGCAGACACCCTGGCGCGACGGCTGTTTCAGGACTGGAACAAGCGTCCGCCAAAAGACGGTGAGAAGGATCAGCCTGAATTTTTGCTGGCCCAAGGAATCGCTCACACAGTCACTGCCCAATTCTCCGGGTGGAAGGAACTCGCCGGCAACGCAACCGGCGCGCTGGCACATGCCGGTGAATATCTGGCGAATTTTGGCAACTCCTTTCCGAAGCTCAGGAACCTGCCACCCGGAACCACAGCCGGTCTGGACTCCTGTACGCTTGCCTACGATCCTGAAGCTCCCTTTGTTGATATGACCGGTAACGAGGAAATCTGGCTGCATCAGGCCGTAGCGGTTTGCGCCGGCAGGCTGAAACGAGACAGGCCCGATCTTGTCCCATCCTCGAGTGATTTTGCAAGGAGTCTGAGAGACAGTGTTGTCACCGGTCAGAACAATGGCCTGTCCTGGCTGTTCGGCAAGGGCCTGGGCTACCTTCGGAAATCGAACATCAAGCAGATTGCGGAAGACCTCGTCGTTCCACACGGGGAACAGCGACGGGTCACGCAACTCAAAGCCTTTGCCGACGCAATTCCCATCGACAATCCGTTTTTCAACACCCGTGGGTACGCCGAGTTTCGCGGCTCCGTTGGCGGCAAGATCGCCTCCTGGGTCTCAAACTACTGGAAGCGCCTGTGTGAACTGATCGACCTGCATTCCTCGCCGCCGGACATCACTATCTCCGAAAAACTGCAAGGCTCCGATAATGCCTTTCTGTTTTCCGGTCAGCACACCGATGCTGCCGGCCTTCGGGCCCTCTCCAGTCGCATTCCTGAGCGGGTCAACACGGCCGGAGCCGCGCTCGCTGTCTTGAGCGGGGACGATATTCCCGAACCGGCGCATATCGCCACCGTTGAATCTGTCGCCGGCGAACTGGCCGAACTAGCTGGGCAACTTGCCATGCTCGATAGCCACATCCAGCAGGAAATCGAACGCGCCCAAGACGGGAAATGTGTAAACGCCCTGGAATCGCTCAGGCAGGACATTCCCAGGGATTTCACGCCCCCCAAGCTGAACAGCATATCAGGCGGAACCGACGATGCCGACTGCGAGATCCGCCGCCTGAAAGCCGGCCTGAATGAAGTCGTGCAAAAGCGCCGCGAGCACTTCCGGCGGCTCTCCGACTGGGCCGACAGCAATACAGGCGGCCTTGACCCCTGGCGTATTCTGGAAGAACGCGAATACAAGGCGCTCTCCGACCGTGGCATGAAACCCGCTCGTGCGGCTGAATACGCACTTCGGCGGCTGCTGAACCGCCTCGGAGCCATGTCGCGCCAGCTGTCGCCAAGCGTGGCCGAGCAAATCCGGGACACCATGACGCCCCTCTTTCGCAACAAGAAAGAAGCGAACCTTTATTTCCACAACCGCAAGGGCAGCCTCTATCAGCATCCCTTCAGCACCTCACGTCACCAGGCTTACGATCTCGACATGGATCGCGCCCGCGCAAGCGACTGGCTGTCGTGGCTGGAGGAGCGGGCCACAGAACTCCGCAAGACTCTGCACGCGGTTCCAAACACAGACCATGCGCTTCTGCGCGATCTGCTGTTGATAGAAGAGTTTGTCCTGACGACACGGTTCGGCGGTCTGCCCAATTGTATACCGGGCCATCTGGCAAAACCGGAACCGGGAATCGTCTTCATCAACATCCCTCCCCTGCTCGCCGCCCAACTCGATGTTGAGGAGGTTTCGCGTGATGTAGCCATGCGCGCCTTCAACCTGTTCAACAGCGCTATCAAGGGCCTGTTGTTTCGCGCATTCCGTGACGGTTTCATCGTGCGCACGAAGTTTCTGCGCCTTGACCACGAAGAATTGTTTTATGTCCCAAAGGAACGCCCCTGGCAGCCGCCCGCGGACTATTCTTCGGCCAAGGGTGAAATATCCAAGGGCTTGGAGCTTTCCGCGGTCATGCGTGACAAGGCCGAAGCCGTTCTGCCGTGCGAGACAGCACAGAGCTTGAGCAAGGCAAAGTTTCCCGAGCCGGGTACGCGCGCCCTGCTGCGTGTCAAGCGCCCCACGACTGGTATGTCGAACTCGACCTCCGAGGCGGCACAGCACCGGCCCTGGCCGGTCTCCCTGTCAAGAAGAACGCAACAAGCGGACTCAAACGCTGGAGAGCCACGAAAAAACCGGCCTTCCGGCTGATCGGCCCGCCTTCCTTCAAGACGTGGCTCGACCGCGCCCTGACAGACAAGAATATAAAACTCGGCGACTATACGCTGATCCTCGACCGGGTTTTCACACAGTCTTTGCAATTGGAAGGTGAGCAGATACGCCTCTCGGCAGAACCGGTGCAGACCAGGGGCGAGCTTGCCATTCCTGTCATTGACGACCGCCCGTCTCCCGAAGCTCCATCTCTGTTTGACCACATCGTTGCCATAGACCTTGGCGAGCGACGTATCGGCTATGCGGTCTTCTCGCTGAGAGACTTTGTGGAAAAGAACAAACGGGACCCGCTTGAGGTCGGCAGCGTCGCCATTCCTGCCTTCAGGAGACTGAGGGCCGCGGTCCGTCGCCACCGCGGTTCACGTCAACCCAACCAGAAGGTTGGCCAGACCTATTCCAAGGCTCTGATGCGCTTCCGGGAAAACGTGGTGGGCGACATTTGCAACCGTATTGAGACCCTGTGCAAACGTTTCGGCGGATTTCCCGTTCTCGAAAGCTCGGTCGTCAACTTCGAGACAGGTGCCGGTCAACTGGAAATGATCTACGGTTCGGTCCTGCGTCGCTACACGTTTTCCGAAGTGGAGGCCCATAAGACGGTTCGTCGCCACCATTGGTTTACCGCGGACAGCTGGGATCATTCCTACATCCACACCTCGAACAACAAGAAAAGGCAGTTTTCCGGCCCATCCAAGCCGCTCCGCATGTTTCCCGGCGTCACAGTGAACCCCGCCGGTACCAGCCAGATTTGCCACCGTTGCGGCCGAAACGCCCTTCAGGCGCTCCGCACCATGCCAGACAGGATCGAAGTGGGGGAAGACGGCCACATTGCCCTTAAAGACGGAACGATACGGCTTCTCGAACGAACTGATTATTCGCCCGGCGAGTGCAAGAAGTTTCGCCGCGAAAAGAAGAGACGACCGCTGAATGTGCCAGTTCAGAAAAAAAGCCGACCACGCCGCGATATTGAGCGCCTCGTCAAGCGCAACATGCGACAAGCCCCGTCGTCTACCATGTCACCAGACACCACACAATCTCGCTTCACCTGCGTGTACCTTGACTGTGGCTATGAGGGTCATGCCGACGAGAACGCCGCGATCAATATCGGCCGGCGCTTTCTGGAACGGATTGATGTGGAAAGGTCAAGAGCGGCGCTTCGGGACTTGACCGGGAAGCGGAAATAAGCAACAGTCCCTCATTCCCTTCCAGGCCGAAGGACTGATCATCCATACCTCAACCTGGAAGGCGTCCCCGCCTCTCGCCCCCCGGAGGCACGGGATGCCCTTCAAAGGGGGGCATTTTTACCTTGCGGCAGGAATATCACCCGGCAGCCGGTAGGAAACCTTCGGCGGACGCCCGCCCTTGCGTTCGCCCGCGACAGGAACGACAAACCGGCGCATATCACCGGCCAGGTAGGCCCGCAGCGCCAGCACGTTTCCGTGCAGCAGATTTTTGCGACGCACGAACTGGCGGGTAGCAGGAACGTAGACAACCTTCTCCATATCGTTCTTCAGCGCGGACAAGGCCGCTTTGGTCAGCGAATCAGAACCGTCCTGCGGAGGATGAGCCCTGCACGCCGTGGCAACAGCCTCCTCAATCATGTGCCGCGCCGGTTCCATCAGGTCGTAGACAAGTCCCATGTAGTCGGTCCCTTCATGCAGGAAGCCGTGGCTGGGCGAAAGCCGGTGGATGAGCAGCCAGCGCAAAAGAACGCCGGACAGGAACATGGAACCGGCGTCAAGCGCCGCTGGTAAAGGTCCCCCCTCTCTGCGTGTCACGTCGGGATATCCCAGCTGAGTGAAATATCTCCGCCAATATCTGCGTGATTGCTCGGCTTCCCAGACCCGTACCTGTCCAGGATTCCGCGCCCGCGCCAGCCGCTTGTAGACGGTGCTCGGCATGGGCAGAACTACGGCCCGAAAACGCTCGCGTACCAGCGTCCGCGCGATGTAAGCACGTTTGGACTCATTTGTTCGGGCAACGATCTGTTTTGTCAAAATGTCTTCGGAATCGGCTCTGGGTGCCGGCAGGAAAACCGCCGGGCGTCCGATGTTGCGACGGTGAACGAGGAGCGGGACACGGCGAGAGGAAAGGTCGTCAATGAGCGCGACGGGAATCTGTCCGGTCGCGCCCTAGAACATGACACATTCAATCTGAGACAGGTCGGTATCGACCTCGCCCCCGTTATAGGTGAACCGCCAGAGGTTCTTTTTGAGTCTGTCTACCTGAGAGACATAGGGCAGCCACAAGGTCGTCTTGCCGCCTCGCTTGGTTGATTTCCATGTCCAAATAGAATCTGGATGTTGAAATTTATCAATTTCAGCCATGAGTATCCTCATTGGAAAAATCAGAAGCCGATTGTAGTACAAATAGTTATCTGCTATAAGCCAGTTCTGAAGGGGAATTAGAGGTCCATCGTTCCACTGCAGGCCAGTTCTGAAGGGGAATTAGAGGTTCAGTCTCGTCCCCAACGCCAGTTCTGAAGGGGAATTAGAGGCCAACACCGTGATTGCCGGCCAGTTCTGAAGGGGAATTAGAGGGACTCTATCAAAAGCCTGGGCCAGTTCTGAAGGGGAATTAGAGGCCAACACCGTGATTGCCGGCCAGTTCTGAAGGGGAATTAGAGGATTGCATCCCTTCCGGGTGCCAGTTCTGAAGGGGAATTAGAGGGTGTTCTTCCTCTTTCGCGCCAGTTCTGAAGGGGAATTAGAGGATTGCATCCCTTCCGGGTGCCAGTTCTGAAGGGGAATTAGAGGAAGATCCTGGCTCGACCGGCCAGTTCTGAAGGGGAATTAGAGGAAGCACCGCCTTTGGTAAGCCAGTTCTGAAGGGGAATTAGAGGAACTCCTGAGTAACCAACGCCAGTTCTGAAGGGGAATTAGAGGAAGATCTCACACACTGGAGCCAGTTCTGAAGGGGAATTGGAGGGCCTTGATCCACTTGACGGCCAGCTTTGAAGGGGATGGGGCATGATTGCGATTATTGACTACGGCATGGGCAATCTGCGCAGCGTGCAGAAAGGCTGCGAGAAGATGGGCTACCCGGCTGAAATCACGCGTGACGCGGCCCGGATTGAGGCTGCCGCGGGGGTGATTCTGCCAGGCGTGGGCGCGTTTGGCGCGTGTATGGACGGGCTGGCCGCCTGCCGGCTTATTGACACCGTCCATCGGGTGGCCGCCGCCGGCACGCCGCTGCTTGGCATCTGTGTCGGGATGCAGATTCTGTTCTCAGAAAGCCACGAGTTTGGCCGGGTGCGGGGTCTGGACATCCTCAAGGGCACGGTTGAGCGCTTTGACCCGACCCGGCTGATAAGCGACGATGGGCCACACAAAATTCCCCACATGGGCTGGAATCAACTCCACATTGAGCGGTCGGCCCCCCATCTGGCCCATGTGCCCGAGGGCGCGGCCGTGTATTTTGTTCACTCCTACTATCCGCTCCCGGCAGACCCGGCCATTGTTGCCACCACCACCGAGTACGGCATTCCATTTGCCTCAAGCGTCTGGTCGGACACTATCTTTGCCACCCAGTTTCACCCCGAAAAGAGCCAGACGGTCGGCCTGCAAATCCTGGCCAACTTTGGCAAATTTGTGACCGACTCCCGCCGGCTGTGAAGCCCTATGGAGATTATCCCCGCCATTGATCTCAAGGCCGGTCAGTGTGTGCGTCTGTACCAGGGTAATATGGATCAGGCGACCGTCTATGCTGACGAGCCGGTCGCTGTGGCCCGACGCTGGCAGGGTGCCGGGGCCGAGCGGCTGCATGTCGTTGACCTTGACGGGGCCGTGTCGGGAACCGGGGTCAACACCGCGGTCATAGAAAAGGTCTGTCGAGCCGTTGACCTCCCGGTGCAGTTCGGCGGCGGGCTGCGCAACCTTGAGGCGATTGAGCGGGTGTTTTCGCTCGGTGTGCGGCGGGCCATTCTGGGCACGGTGGCCTGTCGGCAGCCGGACCTTGTGGCCGAGGCGTGCCGCCGCTTTCCGGGCCGGATTACGGTCGGTATTGATGCCCGGGCCGGAAAAGTCGCCGTCCAAGGCTGGACCAAAACGACCGGGCTTGGAGCGACCGAGTTGGCCGCACAGTGCCAAGCTCTGGGCGTTGGTGAGATTGTGTACACCGATATCGTCCGGGACGGCACTGCGCAAGGAGTGAATATCGAAGCCACCCGGGCCGTAGCCCGGGCGGTGCAGATTCCTGTTATTGCCTCTGGTGGCGTGGCCAGTCTTGAAGACGTTGAGCGGTTGCGGCCGTATGAAGCCGACGGCATCCACGGCCTGATTATCGGCCGCGCCCTGTACACCGGCACAGTCGAGCTGGCCGAGGCGGTTCAGCTTGGCCGGCGATAAGATTCCAGGCTCGAAATCATCCCCACCGGAACAGCGCCGTTCCGGATCTCATATGTTTTGCCGTCCGCCTATTCCGGGACCGGGCGCGCCCGCTGGTTGTAGAGCATCTTGCGCAGACGGTCTTTCTCTTGCTGCGACAGCTTGGAGAAGTCCATAGACAGCTCGCTGCCCACGGCCATGCCTTTTTTCACCCCGTCCCGCTCCGAGAGTTCGTCAAACCAGCGTTTGAAGTATGTGAACTCGTTGATGTCCTGGCCCTGGGCTTCCCAGTGGACCGTCCACGGGTAACAAATCATATCGGCGATGGAGTACTCGTCGCCGGCCACATAACGCTGGCGGTAGAGTTGATTGTTCAGGACGCCAAACAGCCGGTTGACCTCATCGGTGAAGCGCCGCACCGCATATGTCTGGTCGCCCTGCTCGTCACCGAGACGCCGAAAATGCCCACACTCCCCGCTTTTGGGGCCTTGATTGGCCATTTGCCACATCACCCACTGGTTGACCTTGTAACGCCCCCGCAGGTCTTGGGGATAGAACCTGCCGGCCTTCTCGGCAATGTACATCATCATCGCCCCAGACTCAAAAATGCTGATCGGCTCGCCCCCGCCCAGGGGTTCGTGGTCAACCAGTGCCGGCATCCGGTTGTTGGGGCAGATGTTCAGAAACTCGTCGGTGAACTGATCGCCGCGGCCGATATTGCACGGGATCATCGTGTAGGCCATGCCACACTCTTCAAGCAGGATGGTCACCTTTTTGCCGTTTGGCGTGGGCCAATAGTGTATATCAATCATGCTGCGCGTCTCCTCGTTGTGTGGTCTCGCCCGGGAGGGCGTACTGTCAGACTACACCGATTCGACCGGCCAGAACAAGCACATGGCCGCTCAAGGCCAGCGCGGAAAAAACGCGGCACACGCCGGCAGCAGGCCGTATAGGCCGGGCCAAAACGCCGGCGCAATTCCCGCTCCTCAAGCACGACAATCACAGACAGCAGGGGCAGACTCAGCCCGCCCAGACATACAAGATCAGGTAATTGGCCACACACGCAAAACCCAGCACCAACAGCAACACTTCCATATAGCGCGGGTGTCGTATCCGGGTATAAATCCCGCCTGCAACAGGGCTGGGCGGCTGTGAGGGTGCAGTTCGGGCAGTCCGAATCATGACAGGTAGGGTCAGATATTTGCGGCGTTGGAGGATGACCGCCCCTGCTCCGCTCAGACACACGACGACCAGCACCAGACAGACAGCGTTCGTCCCGTACTCGGTGGCCAGCAGTGCGCCGCGGACCACAAACAAACCCCCGCCAAGCAGACCAGGGGTGGATGCACGGCCAGAACAACAGCCCCGGTGGCAGGCCAATCAGAAACGCCAAGGCAATCGCGTAGCGGAACTCATCCATGCCCGGACCCCCAACTCTCTCCAGCCGATAGCAGCCCCCCGGGTCTGGAGGGCCCCCATTCGGCCCGAGGTGCCAGGCGGCTGGCTCCTCCCGCCTCTTGTCTCTTCCCGGCTGAGGATAGTATGATGTCCGGGAGGTATGTCGCCTCGGATGTGTCAAGACTGGAGGACATGATGATGAGGACGCTTTCGCTGTGTAGCGGAAAAGGTGGCGTGGGCAAAACGCTGTTGTCGGCCAGTCTGGCCCGGATTATTCAGCGAGAACAGAACTGTAAAGTCTTAGCGGTCGATTTAGACCTCTCGGTCAGTGGGCTGACCCTCTTGTCGTTCCACAATAAAATCGAACTTGACCAGGTCCCGGTCTCGCTCTTCGACTACCTGACCGGGGATGACAACGCCCAGAGCGCGCTGTTTGGGGCCTTACAAGCCGCGGTCACCCCAAAGGGCGAGCACCCCTCGGCTGCGCTGTACCAGCGTCTCAACGGGATTTTTGTTCTGCCCGCCTCCATAGAGAGCGAGCGCCCGGACTGGAACCAGGTTGCCCGGATTGAACTTGACTTGGCGATTGAAAAGATCGCCCTGCTGCGGCATTTTGCCGCCGAGTCGCTGGACATTGACTATCTGATTTTTGATACCCAAGCCGGCTTGGGCAGCCTCAGTCTGGCTGCGGCAACGCTCAGCGATATGAACCTGATCGTAATGGAAGAAGACGATATCAGTTGGTCTACCTCGCTGCGCATGTTCACCGAAATTATCGAGCTGAACAAACGCCTCAGGCACCGCTCACGCAGCTATTTCCTGGCTAACAGAGTCCATACCGGGCTGATGGATATGGCCAGCAAACTGAAAGCCTTTGCCTTTCTGCCGCCGGTTCCGTTCGATGGCTGGATGCAGCGTCTGGTGTCGCACTCTACCACCGTGGTCTTTGAAAAAGAGTTTGAAAACAGCGACTTCTTCCGCCATTTGCACACCCGGGTGTGGCAGGAAATGGCCCGCCTGTTTGGCCTCAGTCCGAGTCCGGCACACACTGCCTCGTTTCGCTGGTGGCGGCCCCACCGAGCGACGGCTGAGCGGACGGCCAAGGCGGCCAAACCTGTGGCACCGGCCACTCCACACCGCCTCAGCCCCAGCGTCTCGGACAGCCAAGCGGAAAAAACCGCGTCCAAAGCCCGGCCCTCTGACCCACCGCCTCACCGGCTCGACGCGCGGCTGCGGGCCGAGGAAAAGGACGCCAAAAGCGCAGTCCGTTGACCTGTCCTAAGGAATCAGGACGACTTTCCCCATTGCGCGTCGGGCGGCCAGATAGCGATGGGCATCGGTCGCTTGGGCGAGTGGAAATGTCCGGTCCATGACAGGGCGCAGGCTGCCGGCTTTGACCAGGGCCAGCACCTCCTGCATTGGCCGCCGATGCAGGGCGGCATGCCACGGCGGCATACCCAGATGCAGACCGCTGAGCGTGATATTCCGGGTCAGAATCTGAGCGGCATCAAGCATCGGCAGGGTACCGCTCGCCCGGCCATACAGGACCAGCCGACCCATCGGTGCCAGGCAGTTCAGGCTGCGGGTCAACACATCTCCCCCAACACATTCCAGCACCACATCAACCCCGTGTCGGTCGGTCATACGCAGGACCTCAGACACAAAATCGCGCTCGACATAGTTGATGACTTCCTGGACGCCGAGTTGGCGTATGCGGTGGAGCTTTTGCTCGCTCGACGCGGTGGCAAACACGCGGGCACCCCACAGCTTGGCCAACTGGACGGCAATCGTGCCAACCCCGCTGGCCGCGGCCTGAACCAAGACACAGTCCTGGGGCTGGATGCGCGCGCTGGTCTTCAGGATATGATAGGCGGTCGCACAGACAACCGGCATACCGGCCGCGGACTCAACACCCAGAGAATCGGGAAGCGGGTAGACCGCCTCTGGCGCTGCCGTGACATACTCGGCATAGCCGCCAGTGCCGACCCAAGCCATGACCCGCTCGCCGGGCCTGACCGCGCTGACCTCGGCCCCGACCCGAGCCACCCGACCAGCTACCTCCAGGCCGGGCGTCAGTGGCAGCGGGTAGGCGTGCGGGTAGCGCCCCTGACGCCGATCCAGATCGGAATGATTCACCCCCGCGGCCGCTACCCGGATCAGAACCTGCCTGTCTCCAACAAACGGCTCGTCCACCTCCTCATACCGCAACACATCGGGACCGCCGAACTGGTGAAACCGGATGGCTCGCATGTGCCTGGGAGACGCGGGATTTAGAACACGGCCAGCGGATTCACCGGCGAGGCGGTTCCCTTGACCAGCACCAGCGGGGCAATAATCGACAGGAAGGTCCAGCGCGACCGCTCGGCGCACGCCCCGGCCACGGCCTCAAGGTCACAGTTATCTATCAGGTGCAGGCCCAGAGCCACAATCGTGACGGCATGGATGGGTAACAGCAGCTTGTCGTAGCCGCTGGGCAGCACATCGCTGGCCCCGTCTCCAGCCAGAGCGGCCACTTCGCGGGCATGCAGCCACGGCAGGCAGGCCGCCCCAAGGCCGGCCATGCCTTCGCCAAACGAGTCCCACGGCCCCTGTGATCTCAGCCGCGCGTGCCGCCCGGTACGCACAAACAGCACGTCTCCGCTCTCGACCCGAAAGCCGCCCGCCTGCTCGGCCTGGTCAAGGTCGGCCGGGGTGATTTCCTCGCCGGGTTCGAGCCACTCTTTGCCCTTGAGCCGGGGGATATCGATCAACACGCCCCGAGACACCACCCCGCCTTTGAGCGCATCAATAGCCCCGTTCTTCGCGCCCCTGGCCCCAACATCTTCAGACGGATAACCGTTATACATCTGACCCTTGTGAAAGACATGGCACAGCGCGTCCACATGGGTGTTGGCCAGCCCGTGCGGTGCAATCGCAAAGTAGTCGGCGCTATACGGAATCGGCGCGGCGCGGCTCTCTTCCTGAGAGCCTGTCTGGACCATGAGGTGCATCACCGGAGTCGGATTATCAGGACCGGGTTCGGTCGCTAAGGGCAGCGACATGGACACGGTGTGCCCGTCTTGGATGAGGGCCGCGGCCCGGGTCCGCTTGTCCGGTGTAATATAGTTGAGCGCGCCCAGTTGGTCGTCCTTGCCCCATTTGCCCCAGTTGCTGAGGGTAGTGAAAAACTCGTTGACTTGCGCTTCGCTCAGATCACGATTGGCTACCATAGCCGTCCCTCCTTTGAGCGGCATCATAGGAAGCGCCTCCCGGAGTTGTCAAGGAAAGCAGGCTGGCCGGCCGACAGGCACAGGCGTAGCATGACCACATGGACCTGCTGAATCAGATCACAGACGCGCTTGCCCCCTCGGGCCTGAACTTGATCGGCACCGCCAGCCGCGCGGCCTATGAAGCGCTCGTACCGGCTGCCTATCGTCTTGAGCCGCTCCTGCCCCACACCCGCACGGTCATTGTCATCGGCAACGGGGGGAGCGCTTTTTGGACCGGCTTTCGGCCCTACGCCGCGCGTTACACACGCGACCCGCACCCGCTCGACGCCTACACGGTCAACATTATCGAGCGCGCCCTGACGCCCATCCTCCGGGCATCGGGAGCAGGCTATCGCTACACCTACCCGTTTCGCTTCTGGACTGAGCCGGTCTCGTTCATGCACCTGGCCCGGGCCGCGGGGCTGGCCGGGCCGAGCATCCTAGGCATCCTGATCCACCCGGTCTACGGCCCGTGGCTCGCCCTGCGTGCCGCAGTCCTGCTTGACCAGGACCTCCCACGCCCGCCCTCAGCCGTCGGCTTTGACCCCTGCCCAACCTGCTCTGAAAAGCCCTGCATCCGCGCTTGCCCCGCGTCAGCAATCAACGCCCAGAGTGGCTGGGATATTCAGGGCTGCGCCAGCCACCGTCTGGCCGCGGACCAGTGCGCGGACGTGTGCCACGCCCGCTCTCACTGTGTCTACGGCCGTGAGCACCGCTATCCGCCCGACGCCCTGGGCTACCATCAGGCCCACAGCCTGGCCACCATGCGGCAACACGAAGAAGAGGATGCCTGGCCGGGAGTCTGTCAGGGCTGTCAGAAGGGACCGAATCGATGAGCAGCGCAAGTTTGTTTGACACCGCGGCCACCAAGACCGAATGGGAACGCTCATCTAGGGAAACTTGCTTGCCCCCGCAGCAAGCAGAAGCTCAACGATGGCAGTGTGGTCCCCCTCAGTGGCCTCACTCAATGCCGTACCATCCGCATGCTCATTGTATGCGTCCACCTCCGCCCCCGCAGCAAGCAGAAGCTCAACGATGGCAGTGTGGCCCCCCCTAGAGGCCAGCATCAACGCCGTGCCACCCCCATATCCCCACGCGTATGCGTCCACCTCCGCCCCCGCGGCAAGCAGAGCCTTGACCGCAGCCGTGTGACCCTCCTTAGCGGCCCACAGCAACGCCGTTTCGCCGCCCTGGTTCTGCGCGTCCGCCCCCGCGGCAAGCAGGGCTTCAACCGCATCTGCGTCGCCCGCCTCAACGGCCTCCAGCAGCGCCACGCTGTCCAGGGTCTTCACATCCACCTCCGCTCCCGCGGCTCGGAGAGCTCGGACTACCGCACCGTGGCCCTCCTCAGCGGCCAACATTGACGCCGTGGAATCGTACTTGTTCCGCGCGTTTACATCTGCCCCCGTCGCAATCAGGGTTTGGACCGCAACGAGGTCGCCAGCCTTAGCGGCCTCCAGCAGCTCCAGGTTGTTTTGCGTGTTCAGGTCCACATCTGCCCCTGCAATTCGGAGAGCTTTAACGGTCGCGCTGCGGCCTTTCCCAACAGCCAACATTGATGCCGTATAGCCGCGCTTGGTCTGCGCCTGTACATCCGCTCCCGCCGCTAGAAGCACCTCAACGATTGCTTTGTGGCCCATTTCAGCGGCTCCCATTAACGCCGTATAGCCGTCCTCGTTCCGCGCATCCACATCCGCCCCCGCCGCTAGGAGCACCTCAACGCTTGCCCTGTGGCCCCTCCAAGCGGCTTTCATCAACGCCGTGCCACCGTGCTCGTCCCGCGCATCCACCTCTGCCCCCGCCGCTAGGAGCACCTCAACGCTTGCCCTGTGGTTCTCCCCAGCGGCTTTCATCAACGCCGTGCCACCGTGCTCGTCCCGCGCATCCACCTCTGCTCCCGCCGCTAGGAGCACCTCAACGCTTGCCCTGTGGTTCTCCCTAGCGGCTTTCATCAACGCCGTGTTACCCTCCTCGTCCCACACATTCACCTCCGCCCCCGCGGCAAGCAGAGCCTCAATCATGGCCGTGTGGCCCTCATCAGTGGCCCACAGCAAGGCCGTTTCGCCGCCCTGGTTCTGCGCGTCCGCCCCCGCGGCAAGCAGAGCCTCAACCACATCCGCATCGCCCGCCTCAACGGCCTCTAGCAGCGCCATGCTGTTCAACGTCTTCACATCCGATCCCGCGGCTCGGAGAGCTCGGACAATCGCACCGTGGCCCTCCTCAGTGGCCAACATTGACGCCGTATAGCCATGATTGGTCTGCGCATGCACATCCGCCCCGGCCGCTAACAGAATTGGGACGGCAGCAGTGTGGCCCTCCTCAGCGGCCAACATTAACGCCGTATAGCCGTGATTGGTCTGCACATTCATGTCCGCCCCAGCCGCCAGGAGAGTCGGAATTGCAGCAGTGTGGCCCCCCTTAGCGGCCCACATTAACGCCGTATAGCCGGGCTTGTTCTGTACATTCATGTCCGCCCCAGCCGCTAGGAGAGTCGGAATTGCAGCAGTGTGGCCCCCCTTAGCGGCCCACATTAACGCCGTATAGCCGGGCTTGTTCTGCACATTCACATCTGCCCCGGCCGCTAGGAGAGTCGGAATTGCAGCAGTCTCGCCCATCTTCGCCACTTCCATCAATGCCGTGTTCCCGCCCTGTTTCCGCGCGTTCACATCGATCCCCATCCCTAGGAACTTCTGGACCATCGCGGCCCCTCCCATCCTGGCCGCCTCCTTCAACGCCGCACCGCCTTGCTTCTTATCGTGTATGTCTACCCCCTTAGCTAAGAGCTTCTGGACGATTGCAGTCATATCCGCCCCCGCCGCTAGAAGTGCTTCGACAGTTTTGTGGTTCCCCCGAACGGTTTTGGAGCTCACCCAAGTGGCGGCCATCAATGCTTCGTCCCGCGCAGTCACATCCGCCCCCGCCGCCAGAAGCACCTCAACAATTGCCCTGTGGTCCCCCCGCCAAGCGGCTTCCATCAACGCTGTGCGACCCTCCTCGTCTCGCGCGTTCACATCCGCCCCCGCCGCCAGGAGCACCTCGACGATTGCCCTGTGGTCCCTCCAAACGGCTCCCATCAACGCTGTGCGACCGGCTGTGCTCTGCGCATTCACATCCGCCCCGGCCACCAGGAGCGCCTCAACGGTTTCGTGGTCCCCCCGAACTGCGGCTTCCGTCAACGCCGTGTTACCCCACTCGTTCCGTGCGCTCACATCCGCCCCGGCCGCCAGGAGTGCCTCAACGCCTGCCCTGTGGTCCCCCCGAACGGCTTCTATCAACGCTGTGTTACCGTACTCGCCCCGCGCGTTCACATCTGCCTCCGCGGCTAAGAGCCTCTGGACAGTAGCGGTCTTGCCATTCCTAGCGGCGGTGACTAGCTGCTCCTCTTTGGTCATACTTCCCCCTCTCAGCCCGCGGCGCGGGTTTCGCTTCAGAATGCTTCAAACCATAACACAGCCGGCCCGCTCAGAGGAGGGCCAGGACATGTGTAGTCTATGCGGGAAAAATGGCGTACAGTGAACTGTAGCGTTCAGGAGAGAGCCGTGCAGAGGCAACCATGAGTGATCCCGGCCTGTTGACACCTTGAAGTTTTCCACCCAACTGCAAGAGGCCGGGTTCAGCCAGCGGCAGGCCGACACCCTCACCAAGGGCCTCCAGGAAGCCCTGACCGCCACCGTGGCCACCGCAGCCGACCTCGCCCCCATTCAGGCCAAGCTCAACCACATCGCCACCAAGACCGATATAGCCGACTTGCGGTCTGAGATGGCCGAACTGCGAACCGAGATGAGCGTGAACTTTCAGGATGTGGCAAAAGGCCTTGCCGCTGTGTACCAGATGATGGCGGGGTTTGCCTTGACCTTCATGGGAACGATTATCGGCGCGACTATCGCCCTCATCCGTTACCTGGCCCCGTAGCAGGGGCGAAACGGCGTCCGCCCCCGCAGTTGCCTTCAGGCTTTGGCGCTGGGCCGGGCCGACACGGCTTCGTGCCAGCGGGCCAAGTTCTTCTGTTCGGGCGCGATGGTGATCTTTGACACCCGGCCAAAATCAAGGCCGCACAGGGCGGTAATATCGGCCACGGTGAAGCGCTCGCCGGCAATAAACCGGCGGTCGGCCAGCACCTCGTCAAGCCAAGCCAGGTTTTTGACGGCCCGCCGCCTAGCCACCTCGGCATACTCGGGGCACTGCTCAATCCGCCCCTTGAAAAAGGCGTGCTGCTGGCGAAAGGCGTCGGCAATCGGCAGCAGGATTTCAAACTCCATGCGTCGGTCCCACATGGCCACCACAGCCCGGTCTGTGGCGTCAAGGCCGAGCAGCCGCGGCTCTGGGTGTGTGTCCTCAAAATAGCGGCAGATCGCGGCACTCTCCGCAATACAGGTTCCGTCGTCCAGCTCCAGGACCGGCACGGTGCCCAGCGGGTTTTTCTGCCGGAACTCGGGCTGACGGTTGACCGCGTTCACAATGTCCACCTCCTCAAACGGGACATCAAGCCCCTTCTCTGCCACAAAGATACGCACCCGCCTCGGGTTGGGGGCAGCCTTGCTGTCGTGAACTTTCATACTCACCTCCTTGCCGCTCAACCGTACACCAAGCAGAAGACCGGAGCTAGCCCGACACCGCTTCCGGTGTGGCCCAATCTCGGCTATGCTGCGGTCCATGAGCCAGCCCTCCCCCGCCCTGCAATCGGCCGCCTATGCGCTGCCCAACGCCCTCCAGGCCAACGAGTTCTACCAGCAGCAGGGCTGGACCGACGGCCTGCCGATTGTGCCGCCCACCGCCGAGGGGGTGGCCGCCTGTCTGCGGGCGGCAGGGCTCAGTCCGGACGCGGTCGTTGGCGTTGAACGCGTGCGCCAGCGCCCCCTGACCGCGGAAAAAGTGGCGATCAACGCGATTATGGCCGGCTGCCGGCCCGACTATATGCCGGTCCTGGTTGCCGTGCTGCAAGCCATGTGTGAAGAGCCGTTCAACCTGCATGGCAGCACGGCCAGCACCGGCGGCAGTGCCCAGTTCATCGTGGTCAACGGTCCCATCCGACGGAGCCTGAGCATGAACGCCACCCATAATGTCCTGAGCACCGGCAACCGTGCCAACGCGACAATCGGGCGGGCGGTTCGCCTGGTGCTCATCAATGTGCTCGGCTGCGTACCCGGCCAACTGGACCGCTCCACCCTGGGGCACCCAGGCAAGTATTCGCTGTGCATTGCCGAAGATGAGGAAGACAGCCCGTGGCCGCCGCTGGCCCAAGAGCGTGGCCTGACCGCGGGAGAATCGGCCGTCACCGTCATGGCCTGCGAGTCGCCCCGCCAGACCATGAACGAATGGACGCATGAGCCGGCAGAGATTGTCGAGACCTTTGCCGCGGAGATGCGCCACAACATGCTGACCTATTCCATCTGGCCGGGCAACTATGGGCTGGTCATTCCCAAACAGCTGCGCGAGCTGCTGGCCGCGGCCGGCTGGCAAAAACACGACATCCGGGAGTATGTCTACCGCCGGGCGCGGGTCAAACGGATCGACTGGGCCGGCGTTGGCAAGGCCAATATCGTCAACCGGGGCGGCGGACCAGAGCAGGAGTTCTGCGCCCTGCGCAGCCCCGAGGACCTGCTGATCGTTGCCGCCGGCGGGCCGGCCGGCGGGTTTGGCGCGGTCGTGCCGCCCTGGTTAGGCACCAAGGCGCTGGCCGTGACCAAGCCGGTCATACCGCCGGCAGGAGGAGAGCCGTATGAGTATCCGCGTGCTGAACCCGAGCTATGACCAAGCGGTGAGCCAAAACGGGCGGGTCCCGCGTTTACGCTCCTTGCAGGGGTGCAGGGTGGGTCTGCTGGATAACGGCAAAATCAGGGTTCGGGAGCTGCTCGACTGTATGGAGGAGTTGCTGCGGACCGAGTACGGCGTGGCCGAGGTCGTGCGGCTCAGAAAGCCTGACGCCAGCCGGCCGGCCCCCCAAGAGGTGGTGGCCGAGATGGCCGGCTGTGAGGCCGTCATCGCCGCGGTCGGCGATTGAGGCAGCTGCTCGTCGTGCAGTTTGCACGACGCCCTGAGCGCCGAACAAACCGGCGTGGCGGCCACCGCCATTATAACCGACCGCTTTGTCCAAACCGCCCAGGTCATGGCCCGGGTTGCCGGCATGGCGGATTACCCGTTTGCCGTTATTCCGCACCCCATCGCCAATAATACGCTGGACACGCTGCGCGAAAAGGCGTGCCAAGCCCTCCGCCAGTGTGTCGGCCATCTGGTCCAGAGCTAGAAGCATGGCCCTCAACAAAGAGCAGACCAGGAGCGGCAAACACGCTCTGCGGGAAGAATCCATCCTCCAGGCCGCGGCCGCCTGCTTTGGCGAGTCCGGCTATCGCTCCACGACCCTGGAGATGATTGCCGAACGGCTCGACATCTCGCGCGTGACCCTGTACCGCTACTGCCCCAGCAAAGAAGAGCTGCTGATTCGGGTCTTTGAGCGCTCCATCGCCATTTTTCAGCGCGGCCTGCGCCGCATCTGCCAACAAAACATTCCGCCGGCCGAAAAACTGCGCCAGATCATCCGCCACCAAGTCCGATTGATGGCCGATCATCGCAATTTCCTGACCGTCTACTTCAGCGAAGAGGGCAGTCTGCCGCCCGACATGGCCGAGCGCTCGCGGACCGAGCGACGGGTCTACGACGGGCTGATTGAAGGGGTGATCCGTGAGGGCGTGGAGTCCGGCCAGTTCGCGCCCCTGCCGGTCAAGCTGCTGTCGTTTGCCATCCTCGGCATGTGTAACTGGCTCTACCAGTGGTACCAGCCCGACGGCCCGCTGGCCGCGGATGAGGTCGCCCGGATTTTCATTGATCTGGTCGAACACGGCTATCTGCGCGGCGACCCGCACCACGAGCTGCTATCCGGCCTGGAGCGAGTCGAAAAAACCCTCGGCTCACTCCAGCACCACCTCCAAATCCTTGCCCTCAAGCCCTGACGTTCCGCCCGAGTCGCGCGGCGCGCCCAGCTGCTCTCGGGCGCTGTAACCCAAACCTGCGGCTCAGGCGTCTACACCTGTAAGCGAGGCAGTATGGACGGCGCATTGGAAACCGCTGCGGCACACGACCGGCTGACCGTTCAGCAACTGGACCTCGAGCACCGCTTTGCACTGCTGGTCAGCGCCCACCGGGAACGCGCCAGACGTTTGGCTTGGCGGCTGGTCGGCGGAGACGCCGAGGCGGCTGAGGACATCACCCAAGACGCCTTTGTCAAAGCCTATCAAGGACTGAGCGCCTTTCGACACGAGGCTCGCCTTGAGACCTGGTTCTATCGTGTTCTGATCCGCCAAGCCCACAGCTACCGCCGCTGGCGCTCGGTGCGAGCCCGCTGGCATCAGATGGAGAATCCGCCTGAGATTGAGCAGGCCGCACAGCCGGGCGGGACCAATTCCGATCGCGCCGACCCGTTTGTCAAGCGGCGCATTGCCGAGGCGCTTGCTCGGCTGAGCCGTGGCCAGCGCGAAGCCTTTATTCTGGTCCACCTCGAAGGCTTCAGCATCCGTGAATGCGCCGAGTTGCTGGGCAAACCTGG
The DNA here is from genome assembly GCA_965200965.1 of uncultured Binatia bacterium (SeqCode). Classification (GTDB taxonomy): domain Bacteria; phylum Desulfobacterota; class Binatia; order Bin18; family Bin18; genus JAAXHF01. The sequence goes on along the minus strand of OZ241744.1, from coordinate 664,991 downwards.
CGGGACGGTCAAAAGCCATCTGCACCGCGCCCTGACCCGGCTGCGGACAGACTTGGCCGAACTGAGACCGTGCCAAGCCGGCCCGACTGAGGAGCACAGCCGATGACACCGCCAGCAGAGCACCCGCCCCGTGACCGAGCCGACACAGCCTTTGTCGAACGGCTCGCCGCTTACTATGCCCCGCCTCCCCTCACTCCGAGCCGGCGGGCAGCCTTTGACGCCGCGCTCCAGGCCCGCCTCGAGAAGCGCCAGAGGGTCTGGAGCCGGCTTACACCGACCCTGGCCGCGGGGATGGCCGCCGCGGTCCTGGCGCTCAGCCTGAGCGGGCGTTTTGGTCTTGACTCCTGCACACCCGCCAGCCACACACAAGCCGGCCTCGCTGTGGTCACACAGCCCGCTCACCGCGACACCTGGGAGGACACGGTCCTCGCTTTGAACGCTGTCAGCGACGAAGAGGAGGGAGCAGAGGATGACAATGCCCTGTTCCCGGATGACTATCTGGCAATCGAGAGCGCCTTTCTGAAAGGCTGAAAGGAGAACCCATGTCGAAACTCGTCTTTGTCTGTATCAGCCTGCTCCTTGGGCTGAGCATCCCGGACTCCAGCCGCGGACAGCCTGGACACCACCCCCACACCGGCCCCAAGGCCGGGCGCTTTATTGAAAAACACGCCGAGCGGCTCGGGCTTGATGCAGCCACGCGGCAGACCATCCGTCAGATTGTTGAGGAGGCGCGGGACACAGGCCAGACAATCCGCGCTTCTCTGGGCCGGGTCCGGGCTGAGATGCGCGACCTGCTGGAGCAGGACCACCCGGACGAGACCACGGTGATGGGCCAAGCCGAAAAAATCGGCGCGTTGCAGCTTGAGGCACGCAAAAACCGCCTGCGGGCGATGCTGCGGATCCGGGCTCTGCTCAGCCCGGAACAGCGCCAGACGCTGACCGCCCTGCGTGAGCAGAAGCGGCACCGGCGGCGGTTTGGCGCGTGTCGGGCCGATATTGCCGAGCTGTGCCCCCAGGCCGGGCCAGGACAGGCATCTGTCCGATGCCTCGCTGATAACTGGTCGGCCCTGTCCGCCGGCTGTCAGGCCGTGTTTGAGCGTGGCCGACACCGGGACAGACACGGCCCGGGATCGCGGGAATGAGTCAGGCCGGCTTAGGGGCCGGCCTGAGCCGGCGGGGCCGGCGGTCCGTCCTGCGGCCCGGGCGGCGCTGCCCCCGACGGGTTGGTGTAGATATCGTTGAGTTGTTGAACATAGCCGTCGGCCTCGGCCCGGAGCTTGGCGAGCAGTGTCCGGGTCCGCGCATTCCAGCCGCTCGGTTCGGGATGAAAAATGCTCCGATACCAGCGCGTATTGCGCTGAAAGGCGCTGACCAGATTGTCCACCTCGGGCCGATCGGCCTGCTCCCGCCGCAAAGAGGCGACGATTCTTTCCCCCACCCGCCGGCGGACCTGCCAGTGCCCATAGCCGGCCAGAATACACGCCACCCCAAGACCCCAGTCCCACCACCCCAGGAGCGCCTCGCCCAAGCCGAACCAGACTAATAACCCAATCAGGGCAATGCCGAGCCCGCACAGCAGCCCGTCGCGCCACACAACGCCCGTCCGCCAGCGGCGCAGCATGGTGCGCAGTTGGGGAATCACAGAGCGCTCCAACTCGTCCGCCGAGCGCTCCAGGCTCCCCACCACCCGGTAGGCCTGAGCGGTCCGAAGCTGCTGAATGCGGGTCTGGATCTCGGCAGAGTCGCGCGTCCGCAGCGCCTCGTAGCGGGCCCGGACCTGGGGGTCATCAATCGGAACGGCCGCCGAGGGGCTGTAGATGTGATAAAAACGCCCCGCGCTCAGGCCCTTCTGGGCCAAGCCGCGCTGCCAGGCGGCCACCACCTGCTCGGCGTTATCGTCCTGGGCGGTCGCGTCGAGGTGGTTCAACACATACAGAAACTTGTTGGCGTCAGCGCGCTGGATCGTTTTTTCGACCAGATGCTCAAGCGTATCCCGCATTGAGCCTGCCTCGGGGTGGCGGGCATCAAAAAAAACGAGGACGAGGTCGGATAGGGCTACAATATGCTCGGTCAGGCGGAGCACCGCGGTGCGCTGCTCATCCGCGTCAAAGCCGGGGCTGTCAATGAAAATCCGCCCCCGGGCCACCTCGCTGGGACAGGTCTTGAGCTGGAGATAGGCGTCCATGCGACCGCCTTCGCCCGGGGCGGACGACTCAAGGTCATGGCTGATTTTGTAGAACGGAAAACGCGGGTCGGCGTCCAGGGCCAGGGCCGGCAGGGTCCTGAGCTGCTCCTGGCCGTAGCACACGACCGTAAACTTGTCGTCAACAGCCTGGTTGCCGGTCAACTGGAGGGGGTAGTCCAGATAGTCGTTGAGGAAGGTTGACTTGCCGGCCGAATACGTCCCCAGGACGGCGATGATCGGCCACCACGGGACTTGGCGGGTGTAGGACTCGGTGGGAGAGAAGAAGCCCAGCCCCCGGGCGATTCGGTCGAGCTCGCGCAGGCTGGCCACCACGGCGAGAAAGACCGGCCCTTCGGCCTCCATTTCGCGCTGGAGATGCGCTTCAAGGGCCGCTTCAAGGCGGTCGGACTGGGCGGTCTTCCATCCAGACAACACGCGCATTCCTCCCTCCTGCTCATCCACAGCGTCCGGCCGGGGCTGTGCTTCAGGCCGCGGCCGCCCGCCTGGTAATAAAGCCCGGCTTGAACAGCGCCACCAGCACCGGCAACAGGGTCATCGTCGCCAGAAAACTCACCCCCATCCACAGCGCCAGCAGCAACCCCATCTCCCCACTGAAGCGGAGACTCGACATGGTCCAGAACAGGGTGCCCAGAATCATCGTCAGCGCGGTAAACGCGACCGCCTTGCCCGATGTCACCAGGGCCTGAAAGATGGCCGTGTCCAGGCTGTGCCCGGGCTGTTGCTCCTCAATGATCCGGCTGACGATGTACAGGGCGTAGTCAATGCCAAACCCCACCCCGACCGTCACGACTGGCAGGGTATGGATATTGATGCCAATGTCCCGCGCCCCCATATAGGCGTTGATGATGGCGTTGGCAACCAGCAGCGGCAGGATCATGTACACCCCCGCCAGCAGCGACCGGTAGGTGACAACCAGGATGAGAAAAATTGTGCCAAAGCCGAGCACATTGACCAGAATATCGTTGGTGAGCAGCTCCTCATTGGCCGCGGCCAGCACGCCAATCGGCCCGCCAGCAAGACGGAACTGGGCGGTCTCCAAGGGGTTGGCGGCAATATACTCACGGGCCCGCTTGATGACCCGGCGCACGGTATCACCCTTGTGATCGGTCAGGTAAAAATGGACCGGAGCATGGCGGAACTGATAGTCGATAATCCGTGCGCTCTCGCTATGAGACACGCCAAAGAAGTAGCCTGAGATGGCCATGAGGATCCGGGAGCGTGTGCGGGGCAGGATGTTCCACTTTGGATCGCCGGTGCCGTTGACCGCCCCGAGGATATCTACAAACGAAAAGCTCGCTCCCACCGCGGGGTCGCGCTCGAGGTGACGCTGGAACTTCTCAATCCAGGGCAGGACTTCCGGGTTGATGAGCGAGGGCTGTGAGTCGCGCTTTTGCAGAATCTGCATCGCGCTCAGCCCTGCTTCAGACCCGTCGTCGTCCGAGGGCAGTTTGCGCTCGACCATGACCATCAGGGTTTCTACCCCGCCAAAGGTTTCTTGAATGCGGGCATGGGCGGTGTTGTACGGAGAGTCACGGTACAGCAGGGGAGAGATCGCGCTGGGATCGCCGATCACGAGGTTCTGCCAGAAATAGACACTCCCGCCCATCAGCCCGATCCAGGTGGCCAGGGTCAGGGCTTTACCGGCCGGCGACAGCAGGCCCGAAGCCAGACTGCTCACGATGCGCTTAAACGCGCCCTCTTCGCGCTTGACGACAATGCGCACATCGGGTTCGCGCAGGTAGTAGTAAACGATCGGATTGAGCAACAGCTCGCTGATCGTAATGGCCAGGATCCACACCGCGGCGCTGATGGCCAGCTTCTGGAGCAGGACGATCGGAACGAACAGGATGACCAGCACCCCCAGCGCGTCGGTCAGAATGCCCGACAGGGTCGGCACAAACAGTTTGGCAAAGGCGGCCACAATCGCCGGCTCCTTCTGCCACGCGGCCTTTTTGTACTCCTCGTAATAGCGCTCGTGCATTTGCACCGAGTGACTGACCGCCCGAGCGGTAATGAAAAACGGGATGACCAGCGTCAGCGGGTCCAGGCTGAAGCCGATCATTTTGATAAAGCCCAGCCCCCAGATGGCCGACACCACCCCGGTAATCGTCGGTCGCAGCGCGCCCCGGATGTCGTGAAAGTACAGATACAGGCAGAGCCACATCAGAATGGTGGTTGCCAGAAAGATCACATACACCTGCTTGGCGTAGTAATACACCCAGCCGTACAGGGCCGGGTGGCCGGCGACATGAATGGTTGTGTTGTCATCGCTGAACGGCTCAACGATCGCGCCCATGACCTCATCAAACAGGCGGCGATGATCGATCCGGCCCTCAATAAACGTGGCCTGGAGCAGGGTGGCTTTTTCGTCGAGGGAGACCAGCACCCCGTACAGATTCGGGGTGGTATACACGATCTCCCGCACTCGTCGCACATCGTTCTCATTCTGCGGGGCGCGTTCCATGATCGGCTCAACCTCGGTCAGGCCGCCGCCCTTGAGCTGGATGCGCCGATTGGTCCGGTGGGCCAGGGAGTTAATCAGATCGTGGTTGATGCCGGAGATCGTATCGAGCCGCTTGGTCATTTCAAAGACCTTGCCCAGCGTCTCGCGGGTAAAAATTGTGCCCTCTTTGACCTCCACCATGATCTGGAGCGTATTCGCCCCGCCCACCTCTGTGGCGTATTGGTTATGGGTCTGGATGAACTCGTGGTTCTGCGGCAACTGTTCGTCAAAGCGGGTGACCAGGTCAAGCTGGAGGGCAAAGGCGGCAAATACCAGCGTTGCCAGGACCACGCCAATCAAGACGATCGTGCGCCACGCGATCAGGTGTTCGCCGAGCCGATACAGAAAAGCCTGGTCTGTCGTCTGGGCTGGTTCATTCATTGGATTTCCCCTCCTCGCTCAGGGCGATCGGTCTTGTGGTATTGACCATCCCATCCAAACCAGACCGCGTCAAGCACCGTTTCAGGGCGGCCTGCGCCACCAGGGCGAGAGCGACAAACATTGGGCTTTGCTTGCAAAGCGCCCGGCAAGGCTTTAGGCTCGGTAGCGGCGTATACGGCCCAAGAGTGAGGAGCAGCCATGCTACATATAGACCAGACGGTCTTGAGCCTTCCGTTTCGACTCAAGGTCGGGGCGACTCGGTTGACGGAGGAGCAGTTCGTCGAGTTGTGCAGGGAGAATCGGGATCTGCGGTTTGAACTGACCGCGGACAAGGAGTTAGTCGTCATAGCCCCAACAGGCTCAGAAACCGGCTGGCGGAGCGGCGAAGTGTTTTACTCTCTGGCCGATTGGGCCAAGAAAAACGGGACCGGACTGTCTTTTGACTCTTCAACCGGCTTTCGCCTGCCCAACGGCGCAATCCGATCACCGGATGCGGCATGGATCAGGTGGGAGCGGTGGCAAGCCCTCAGCGCAGAGCAGCGCAGAGGGTTTGCTCCCTTATGCCCCGATTTTGTGCTTGAACTGCGCTCGCCGAGCGACCCGCTGGCAAGCCTACAGGACAAGATGCGGGAGTATATCGACAACGGCGCGCGTCTGGCCTGGCTTCTCGACCCGTCAGAAAAACGGGCGTATGTCTATCGGCCCGGACTGCCGATTGAGCAGCGAGACAATCCGGGCGCTCTTCAAGGCGACCCGGTCTTGCCCGGCTTTGTGTTGGGCCTGGACAGCCTCGACGTTTCCTGAACGAGGTCGGAAAAAGCCGGATGCGCGCCATACGCTCCCGGTCGCTCAGCGCGAGATCATCCGGAACCTGCCGCAATTCCGCCTTCATAGTCTGGGCGAGTTGAGTTCGTCCCCGGACCTCAGTATGGGCAATAGCTTGGTTCCGAGTCGGTCCCAGATTTCTGGAGGCACGGTGCCGGCAAGCCGAAGTGTTGTTTTCCGAAGTGCTTGGGATCGTTGCGGGATCGCGTTCCGGTTCAGGCTCGGGTTAGGGGTCTGGACCTGGATGTAGTGGGGGTTGCGGTAGCGGTGGACTTCCCTACGCGGAGCGACGGCTTTGTACCAGGGCTCAAGCGCCATGTTGCATCGGTCTCCTTGAGCGTCATGTCGTAGGGCGGTTCAACTCGGACACCTCAGCGACTCCAGGCGTGTCACCCAATTGTTGAACCGTGGGCATTCAGCCCGAATCTTTTCCAAGCCTATTTCCCTTGTCACATGGGGACCGTTAACCGCTTTCTGGTAGCCCGGGACGATCTGCTTAATGCGCTTGCTCGGGGCGGTGGAGAGATTGTCATTGATGTCTTCGGGTGTGCAGAATAATGAATAGATATTTTTGAGTTCGGAGATCGTTCGAGCCGGCGCGTCCAGCACAGTTCCAAATGCCGTCACGTCCGAGAACAGCAGTCCCTCGAATTCATACTTCTGAACATAAGGAATAACAGTGCTCCGGCCTGAAACGCGTTGTTGGATTTCCTGATCGAGATGTTCCTCCAACTCATCAACTGTTCTCTTCCCTTTGCCGCGAAATCCATAGAAATCTACCAGTGAAGTCACGGCGTCAAAAGACCGGCACAAATGGACCATGTCTGAGATAAGCCCTTCGACATTGACGGAGCCGCCACCAGAACCGCCACCACGGGCGCGGCCAAGCAGGATCGGAGTTGCCTCAACCCTCACCGTCCGCAGATGGCCGGCAAGAACAGACTTGACGAACTCCTCCTCGGTTTGACCCTCAACCGATATGGCAAGACGGATCACGGGCGGCCTCCGATCAGGTTTTTCTGCCACAGCTCGCCGGTCGTGTAGTCGTCCAGCCAGTGCTGGTACTCGTTTTCGTTAAGCCGGCGGATCCCTGTCCGACCCTCGTACAGGTCCAGCACTAGAATCTGGTCGAGATCGAACCCGTCAACTAGCAGAGGGGATTGGGTTGCCACGATGATCTGTCTCTCTGTAGAGAGTGCCCTGATCATGCCGCCCAGCAGGGTGACCGCCGCGGGATGTAGCCCCAACTCCGGCTCGTCCAGCAGGATGACGCCTGGCAGCATCTCGGTCGGAAGATTCAGCAACGTCACCAAGGCGAAGAAACGCAGCGATCCGTCGGAGGTCAGGTGTGCGCCAAAGGTCTTATCTATCCCCTTGGCTTTCCATCTGAGCAGAACCTTTCTATAGCTCTCTTCAATCTGGAAACGGTCAAAGACCGGCAGCACCCGACCGATATGGCGGCAGATCATCTCGAATCGCCGGAGGTCTTCACGCTCCAGGCGGAGCAGCACCGCTGCCAGATTGCCGCCGTCGGAGCGGAGGGAAGCGTTGTCCTCCATGTCCCATCTGATTTTGAAATTTGAGCGGTCAGAGGTATCGTGGAATTGATAGACTGCGCAGTTCCGTAGCAGGTGGAGAAGGACCCGCGCGGTCCTCTGATTGACTGTGGGGGATTCGGACGGTTGCGAGGCCTCGACGATCTTCGCTTCCAGATGGCCGCTGCCGAGATGTTGCCAGCTCGCATCGGTGCGGAAAGCGTCGCGGCTGAAGCGGAATGCCTCGTCAGTGAAGATGAAGCGGTCAGGGTGAGAGTGGGCGAGTGCAAACCGATAATCGTTTCGACCTGCATTGGTTCGCAGGGTGATGGTGGCGTCCATGCGGGAAGTGACCCTGCTGCCGCCGAACAACTGATCGTCGGCCCCGCCCTGAAGTTGAACGAACTCGCCTAAACGACGAGGCCGCAACATCCAACTCAGCATCTCGAAAAAACGGATGACATTGGACTTGCCGGAGCCGTTCGTGCCAATCAGGACAGCTGCTCTGGGCAGGCCGTCAATTTTGACATCGGCGAGCGAGCGGAAGCCTGTGATGTGAACGGAATCAATCCGGTCCGGCATATATCTCTCCCGACAAGCAACCGCTTGGGTGCGTCTGTGGCGTTCTTGTTCTTCCACGTCGATATAGATGTTCCCGCGAGGATTATTGACCAATCCACGGTTCTTGAAATCCTGCTGCAAATCACCATCGTTGGAGTATAACAGGCGGGTACCGCTCATTTGGGCCACGGTGAGAACATGGGGATCATCTGACGTGTACAACCCTCGTCGCTCAATCTGTTCCGTTCTTGCTAGAGAGTACAGCCGCTTGAGGGCATCAACGCCCCAGGGCGGACCTCCCCGGGGCCGGACTGATGCCCGAGTCGCCGATGTCCGACGGCAGGTTCAGGGGCTGTCCCGGGAAACCCTACCCTACAAAACGCACCGCCGTGCCATAGCCGATCAGTTCGGCGGCCCCTTCTGCCACATTCGAGGTAACGAGCCGCATTCCAATCACCGCGTCAGCTTCCAAGGCTTTGGCTTTCTCGGCCATACGCTGGAGGACCATATGGCCCGTTTGCTCCAGCATCTCCGAATAGCCTTGCAGCTCTCCCCCGGTTGTCCAGTTTTTGACGTTGGCGGCCATGTCGCCCACCAGGGACTTGCTGAGACAGTAGGCAACCAGGATTGGAGCGATGGGCGTACACGTCTTTCCGGCTATCGTCTCGGTCGTCACGATCAAGAGGTCTGGGGGGGCGGCTGGCACTAATTCGTCTCCGGTTTGCCCGAAGGCTTAGCCGCTCTACCCGCCCCGCCCTCTTCCGGCTGAGCTTGCTCAGCTTCCGACTTGCCGGATGGCTCGTCTGTGGACTGGCGGGGAGGGCTTGGCGAGAGAGGCTGAGCGGTCTCCAGTTCGCTTGAAGACGCCTCCACTTCGCCTGCCACGCTGGCCTCAACCGGACGAGGGCGTCCACTCGCCGGTTCACCTGCCGGAGAACCTGAACGTTTTACCGGCAACAGTTTTGGCACCAGCCACACGGCAAGGACAGCGATGATGACGAGGACCACCAACACAATCAGACTATAGTAGGCAAGTGTTCCGAGTGACCGTAGCTTTCGACCAAGTCCAAACGGGAGGAAATCGTCAAAGCGAGCCTGCTGTAAGCCTTCGCGTGTCAGAAGGGCGTCGCACGGATAGCCGGCCTTGTAGAAACGAATGGCCTCATCAGCCTCTTGGCGTTGATGCTGGCCGGCGGCTGTCCCCACATAGGCATCCCAGAGTTGTACACCGCACAGGCCAACGTCGACAAAGACGGGCGTCAACTCATCACGCTCGCCAATTTCACGGGCAAAGGCGTCCGCCGCCTGCCTGCGCTCGGTGAGGCGATAGGCAGCCACGGACAGCAAGGCGTCAAAGCGGGCCGGGTCACGGTAGCGTTCCCAGGTGCGGACAGACCACTGGCTGAGAAACGCCTGAGCGGCCTCAGCGTTTTTCTGGAAAGTCTGGTCTACAAGTTCCACCGCTGACAGGCTGCCAAACAGACGAAACAGCTTCTCGGTATCTGGTAGCACCAGCGGAGCGACAAGCCGAAAGAGCGACTGGTGACGGGCGATGGTCTCAAGCGTTGCTGGCGCGACACCCGAGGGCGCTGTCTGCTCCTGTAATGCCAGCACCAGCCCCCGGCGGGCCGGCTCACTCAGGTCGCGGGGATATCGCTCAAACACGGCACGGACATCAGACCAGTCCAGCTTTTTGCCGGCCTGAACAACTTCAAGAAAGGTGGGCACGCCGAGGAGGTGGGCGGCGACAAGCACTTCCCGGCCATGCTCGGTGTACTCTTGCAGCAGCCAGCTATCCAGCTCACGCGCCAAGCGGGCCAACTCCTGTCGGTCAGGGGCATGGACAAGCATCGTCAGCAAGTTCCCGATAGGGGCTTGGACGATTATCTCCGGTCCGAACACCTCTCCGACCAGGTGCATGTCCTCAACAATTTCCTGGGTATGGCGGCCTGTTTGGGTTTGCTCGGCAATATAGTTCTGGACATTTGGCGAAAGGGCAAAAACCCGGGCGGCGTCCAGCATCCGCTCCACTTCTTTACGGCAGTGCTCAGACCAAGTGTGTAAAGAGGCGCTGACTTGCTGCTCAAGCTGCTGCCGAGTGGAAGGCTCCCCCTCTTCAACGGGCTGGTTCCAGATTGTGACCGGGGAGAACTCTTCTTTGTAGGTGCTGAGGAACTGAGTCCGCAGCGCATTCTCCAGGTCTGCCTTCGCCTGAGTGGCATTCCAGGCGTCATAGGCACCCCAAATCGTCCAAATCGTCATGATAGTTCCGAGAGCAATCCCAGTAGGCGTCGGTCCTCCTCCGGCGGCGGCTGCCCGAGCAGCCTTGGCCCCAGTACGAACTGCCTGGGCAGCTACCTTGCCGAGTATTTTTCTTCCCAGCCATGTAGTCATTGCAGCTATCTTGGGGACCGCTTTCGTAAGGATACCTTTAGAAAAAACAATCCCCCCATAAACGCCAAGGCCGGCAAAACCAACTACTACAGAACCCGGAACGTGAGTTCGATCTTCCTCCTGCAAGCCGGGCAGTTTCGGAACAGGTGGAGGGTTCAGGTAGGGGACATTCCAAGCTGGAAAGTAGCCTGCTAGAACCTCCTGAAATGGAGCGCGGATGGTATCCTGAGCCTGTTTCAGTTCGGCCGTCAGTGTCTCCTTGAACTGACTGTCAATATGCCCAGCCAATTCCTCTTGTTGTGGTTCAAGCGTGGTCTGCGCCCGGCGGATGAAGCCTTCAAGCAAGGCATCAAGGTCGCTCGAATCATACACTCCTGCCTTGGCCTGCTGCCAGGCGACTTCCAGGGAACCCACATCTTCGGGCAATGAGACGGTTTGTAGAGATTGTTCCACTTTCTTGTAGTGCGCATCGAATCGTTCCTGGACCTGCTCCTGAAAGAGGCGGTCCATCCTGGCCATGACACGCGCGAGCTCGCCAGCGACACGGTTGGGGCTTTGGGCGATTTCCCGAGCGGCCAGGGCTTTTTTGCTGTTGGCCGAGATGAGGAGGTCTTCAACGTTCGGCTCGGCCTCAGACGGGGCTTGCGCGTGGACGGGGCTGCTGAGCGAGAAGACAAGGAGCAGAGTCAGCAAGAAGCGCATTCTATCCTCCAAGGGGAAGCGGGCGGGCTAGTGCTCCAACTCGGTGTTCCAGTAGGCCGCGTCTACCTCGTTCAGGTAGGGCAGCCACTCCCGGTAGCGTTTGAAGCTGAAGGTCTCGATCATAAACGGCGTCCACTCGGGCTGTACAGGCTTCTTGATGAGCCGCATTCGGGTCTCTTCAAGCAGCAAGCCGCCCTTTTTGCGGTTGCAGACAAAGCACGAGCACACTACATTGTCCCAGTTTGAGGTGCCGCCTTTGGAGCGCGGGATGACGTGATCGAGGTTCAGTTCTGAGCGCGGCAGGCGCTTGCCGCAGTACTGACAGGTGTCGTTGTCGCGGGCAAAGACGTTGAAACGCGAGAAGCGCACCCGACGCTTTGGCACGCGGTCGTAGGCAATCAGCAGGATGACACGCGGCACCTTGATAGCCTGGCCGACCAGACCGATGGTTTCGTCGTGCAGGGAGGCCGACAGGGCACTCCAGCTTTGAAAGTCAAAGGTCTGGTACTGGTCGTCAACGGCTTTGGCAATGCCCTGGTAGAGCAGGGAAAACGCGCGCCGCAGCGAGGTGACGTGGACAGGGAAGTAGGACCGGTTGAGCACCAGCACCTTGGTATTGAGGAGACTCATGGATGGCGTGTCTTTCCCGAAACACCTGCTCTCTTCGTAGCTTCTGAGTGCCTGACGGATAATGGGTTTTTCAGCTACCCTAGCCGTCTCCGGAGCGGGCTGTCAAGGTTTGCCGGCGGGGCTGGTTGAGGGCGGCCCTGTCCTCACACTGGCGTGAGGCGGCTTCCTTGTGTATAGTTGGCGGCACTGTGAAGACACCGCCGGCCCATCAGTCCAACTCCCTCCGCCAAGCCTATGCCGCCCTCCTGCCCCTGCTCAGCCAGCCGGCCCGCTATACCGGCGGAGAACGGGGGACCGTGGTCAAAGACCCGGCCCGGCTGAGGCTGCGCTTTGCCCTGGCCTTCCCGGAGGTGTACGAAATTGCCCAGTCCCACCTCGGCCTCCAGATTTTGTACAGCCTGCTCAACGGGCGCTCGCAGGTGCAGGCCGAACGGGTGTATGCGCCGTGGGTGGATATGGAAGCCGCGCTGCGCCAGCGGGGTCTGCCGCTCGTCTCGCTCGAAACCTGTACCCCGCTGTCGGCCTTCGACATTGTCGGCTTCAGCCTCCAGTACGAACTGACCTATACCAACATCCTGATGATGCTGGAGTTGGGCGGCATCCCACTCCTGTCTCAGGACCGCGACGAAACCCACCCGCTGATTCTTGCCGGCGGGCCGTGCGCCTTTCACCCCGAGCCGATTGCCGAGTGTATTGACGCCTTTCTCCTGGGCGACGGTGAAGAAGCCATCTTTGACATCTGCGATGCCTATCTGGCCTGGGATGGTCGCAAGCGGGCCGATCTGCTGGCCGCCCTGAGCCGTATCCCCGGCGTCTATGTGCCGGCGTTTTTTCAGCCAGCGTATGACCCGCAAGACGGCAGTCTCAGCGACATCACGCCCCTGTTTCCTGACCGGCCAGTCGTCCACAAGCGCGTGGTCAGCGATCTGAACGCGACTCCGCAGCTCAGCCAGCAGGTCGTGCCCAACGTCAACATCGTCCACGACCGGATTGCGGTTGAGGTCATGCGCGGCTGTGTGCGCGGCTGTCGTTTCTGTCAGGCCGGCTATATCTACCGTCCCCTGCGCGAGCGTGACCCACGCGCCCTCCAGCGACAGATCGACACCTTGGTCGAAAACAGCGGCTACGAAGAGGTGTCCTTGCTGAGCCTCAGCACAGGCGATTATAGCTGCGTGAACCCGTTGCTGCGCCAGATCATGAACCGCTTTGCTGGCCTCAAGGTGTCGGTGTCGCTGCCGTCCACCCGGGTGGATGCCCTCTCGCCACATATTCTGGAAGAGATCCGCCGGGTACGCAAAACCGGCTTCACCCTGGCTCCGGAGGCCGGCAGCCAGCGGATGCGCGACCTTATCCAGAAGGAATATCAAGAAGAAGAGTTGCTGGAGGCCGCCCGTGTGCTGTTCGGTCTTGGCTGGAAGAGCGTCAAACTGTACTTCATGCTGGGCCTGCCCGGCGAAACCGAACAAGACCTGCTCGGCATTGTGGACCTGAGCCGCAAAGTCTCGGCGGTGGGCAAACACCGCCGCCAAGTGACCGCCAGCGTATCAACCTTTGTGCCCAAGCCACATACCCCGTTCCAGTGGGCCGGCCAAGTCGGTTTGGAGGAGACCGAGGCCCGCCAGCAGTTCCTGCGCCGCGAACTGCGGCGGGTCGGCGTGCAGTTCAAATGGCACGAAGCCCGGCTGTCGTGGCTGGAAGGCGTGTTTGCGCGGGGAGACCGCCGGCTGACCGGCCCCCTGCTCAGCGCCTACCGGCTGGGCTGCCGGTTTGACGGCTGGACCGACCAGTTCCGGCTCGATCTATGGCAGCGGGCTTTTGCCCAACACGGCATAGACCCCGACCGTTACCTGCGCCGCCGCGTGTTGGACGAAACCCTGGCCTGGGACCACCTGGACAGCGGGGTGACAAAGAAATGGCTGCAACGCGACTTGGCCAAAGCGTTTGCAGGGACGCTGACCCCGGATTGCAGCGTTGAGCGCTGCTCGTACTGCGGAGCGTGCGATTTCAAGACCGTCCGCAATGTGACCTACCATCTGAACGGGGCCAAGGGGGCCGAGCATCGCGGACCGGATGTTGATAGGTGGGCCAGACGGGTGTTGCCGGAACATGGCCAGTGGGGCACCCGGCAGTGGCAGGTGATGCGCGAGAAGAAGGCGGGGGAAGGCAAAGAGGCCAAGGGCCAAAGTCAAACCCCTGGCCCCCAGGGCGGCGGACCTGCCTGTGAACCTTCAGACCCTGCCCCTGGCAGCGGGAATGCCGAGGAGTGGCTGGCCGGAGACCCCAACACTATCGCGGTCAGTCGGGGCGACCAGAAGGTCGGCGTGGCGCGGCTCCGGGTCACCTATAGTCGACTTGAGGAGGCCCGTTTTTTGGGTGCCCGGGAACTCATCACCGTCTTTACCCGGGCGGTCCGGCGGGCAAAACTGCCCATCGCCTACAGCCAGGGCTTTCATCCCAGCCCGCGGCTGAGCTTCGGCCCTGCCCTGCCGCTCGGTATGGAGAGCGAAGAAGAGTTTGTTGATATTGTCTTGACCGAGGCGCTCACTCCAACCGAACTGGTCCACCGGCTGAGTACCCAACTCCCAGCCGGTCTGTCTCTCCAACGGGCCGAAGCCATCGCCCTGAAAGCGCCGAGCATCGACGCCAGTATCCAGGCCAGTTGCTACCGCGTGGCGCTCGCCTCGCTGCCCGCGGACAAACAGACCCCGGCGTTCTGGAGCCGGTGTTTCGCCAAGTTTGCCGCGGCCACAACGTTTCCCCTCCAGAAGCGCAACCGCAAGGGCGTCAAAACACTCGACGCCAAGCACTGCGTCCGGCAGCTCGGGCTGAGTACGCCCCACACGCTGGACCTTGAGATCGCCGTCACCCCACAAGGGACGCTCAATCCCCAGGAATTTCTTCACGCCCTAGTCGGCTTGTCAGAGGAAGAGGCAAAAACCCTGCGGGTGACAAAAATGCAGACCGTATTTCACGCTCCTGTGGAGGTGGCGGTGGACCCGACAGAAGAGGAGCGGACGGCCGCCTCGCCCGACCCTCCGGCTTCCGCCCGAAATGGATAGACGTGCCGCAGAATATCATCATCAATTCAACCCCCTACGAGGCCAGGGTGGCCCTGCTGGAGAACAACACTCTGGTTGAAATCCACCTTGAACGAGCCCAGCAGCGCAACATCGCTGGCAATATCTATCTCGGCCGCGTCACCCGGGTGCTGCCCGGTATGCAGGCCGCCTTTGTCGATATCGGCCTGGAAAAGGCCGGCTTTATCCACGCCTCAGACCTGTTTGGCGGGACACTGCCGGCCGGCTATGCCGAAAATGACACCGAAGACGACGCCGAAGCCGGGACCGACGAGCTTGACGAGTTCGACGGACCAGGCGATGAAGACGCGGCAGCGGATGAGCAGTCGCCCGACCAGTCCCCGCCAGTTCCGGCCACCGGAGGCCGTGGTCGGCGGCAGCGCTCCGCGGCCCCCCTCCTGCCCCTGGAAGACAAGATCAAGAAAAACCAGGAAATCCTGGTTCAGGTCGCCAAAGAGTCGATCGGCACCAAAGGACCGCGCTTGACCTCCCACATCTCCCTGCCCGGGCGGCATCTGGTGTATACCCCGACGGCCGGCCATATTGGCGTCTCGCGCCGCATTGCCGATTCCAAAGAACGCAATCGCCTACGTGAAATCGTGGCCGACATGAAGGCCGAGGGCGGCTTTATTGTCCGCACCGCATGCGAAGGGCTGACCAAGAAAGAAATTCAGGATGACATGCGCTTTTTGCTCAGGCTGTGGGGCGGCCTCGGCAAAAAGCACGCCGGCAGCAGCGCACCGGCCCTGTTGCACGAGGACATGGATGTCATTCTGCGCATCAGTCGAGACCTGCTGACCGCGGAGGTTGACCAAGTGGTAGTTGACAACCTCGACGACTACGGACGGCTCAAAGAGTTCGCGGCCACCTTTCTGCCCCGCTCACGGACCCGCATCCAGCACTATGACCGGCCAGAGCCGATCTTCAATCACTACAAGGTCGAGCCCCAGATCGCCAAGGCCCTGGAGCGGCGGGTCTACCTCAAATCGGGCGGGCATATTGTGCTTGACCAGACCGAGGCGCTGACCGCAATTGATGTCAACACTGGCCGCTTTGTGGGCAAGCGTGACCAGGAAGAGACCATGCTGCAGACCAACCTCGAAGCCAGCGCAGCCATTGTTGAACAACTCCGCCTGCGCAATCTGGGCGGCCTGATCATCATTGATTTTATCGACATGGAGCGGGCCGCCAACCGCAACAAGGTCACCGAAACCATGCGGGCGGCCCTGAAAAAAGACAAGACGCGCAGCAATATGCGCAAGATCAGCGAGTTGGGCCTCGTCCAGATGACGCGCAAACGCACCCGCGAGAGCCTCAGGCAGCAGTTGTGCGACCCCTGCCCGTACTGTAACGGCAACGGCGTGCTGCGCTCGGTGCCGACGCTCGCCTATACTATCTTCCGCCACCTGCCCAAGGCCGCCACGGCCCACCCCAAGGCCGCTACGCTGATGATCAAAGCCCACCCCGAGATCATCACCTTTTTGTACGACGAAGAGAGCGACCACCTCGAAGACCTGGAACGGCGTCTAGGCAAACGCTTCTTTTTGCGAGCCACGCCTGGTCTGCACCTGGAAGAGTACAGCGTCGATGCTGTTCACCCCGAGTCAGCCCCTCCGCCGCCGAGCAAGACGGACGCATCTGCCCGGCCAAAGACCAAGCCACAGGCCACCCGGGCCGGCAAGTGGGACGACTCGTCCCCGGGCCGGCGGTCTAAGCAAGCGTAACCCCGCCGTCAACAATGATATTCTGGCCGGTCACAAAATCCGAGGCCGGCGCGGCAAGAAAAAGCGCAGCGCCGATCACATCCCGGGGTTCACCGACCCGCCGCAGCGGGGTCTGGCGGATCATCTCCTGTTCGACCTCAGGCCGGAGATGCGGGGCGGTCATGCCGGTCCTGATATAGCCGGGGCTGAAACAGTTGACGTGTACCCGATGTCTGGCCCAGCGCGTAGCCAGCACCCGTGTGAGTTGAATCACCCCGGCCTTGGCAACCGAGTAGCTCAGGCCCGAGTTGACGACGAGGCCCGAGATTGAGGCAGTGTTAATGATTTTGCCCCCGCCGTGGGCGATCATATACCGCCCGGCCGCCTGGGCGCACAAAAAGACCCCGGTCAGGTCAACATCCAACTCGGTTTGCCAGTCGTCCAGACTGAGGTCTTCGGGCTTGACGAGCTTGAGAATGCCGGCGTTATTAAACCCGAAATCAATACCACCAAACTGCTCAGCGGTGAAATTGACCAGCTTCTCAACCCCGGCCTGTTGGGTAACATCGGTCTGGAGCGGGCAGACTTTTTGTCCGGTGGCGCTGCGAATCTCCTCCGAAACCTGTTGGGCGGCGTCCCGACTGATGTCGCTGACCACGACCGACGCCCCGGCTTCGGCCAAGCCGTGTGCAACAGCCCGGCCCAGCCCCGAGCCGCCCCCGGTGACATAGCCCCGTTTGCCCGACAGATCAAAGAGTGGGTGTCCGCTCATAGGGCATCCTTTCTGCCCCCCTTCTATCCAGCCGTCCGCGGCGAGGCAAGAGAGGGGCCGGCCCGGATTGAACACGCCCGGCGCATATGACATACCTGAGCCGGTCCGGCTGTATAGCCCGGATGCACTTTAAGGAGCGCCGGCCCTGTGCGTCAAGAACTCGTAGACACCCTGGTGTGCCCCGAAACACAGCAAGCCGTCCGCTTGGCCGATGCGTGCCTCCTTGACCGGCTCAACCGACGCATCCGTCAAGGCGCGCTGGCCAACCGGGGCGGCACGCGCCTTACCACCCCATTTGAAGCCGCGCTCGTCCGTGAAGACCGTCAGTACTGCTATCCCGTCCGGGCTGACATCCCGGTCATGCTGATTGATGAGGCCATCCCGCTGGGCGACCTGTCCTGACCAGCCCGGGAGAGGCCAACGGCCCAGAGTTGCACCACGGTCCGGGCATCTGCTAGAGTGGGCAATCCGGAGGCAGGTGGAGAAGAGGAAGCGGGTGGAAGCGGGAATGCCTCCGTGGCTGCTACGGGTACACGTCTACCCTTCCCTCCCCCGACTGTAAAGCCGTGATGCGGACTGCTGTTGTCCCGCTCATACGCTTCATGATGCTGGCCGCCGGCCTCGGCCTGCTGTTGGATACCGCGGCCGCGGCCGGCCGGCGCGTCCTCGAACGGGTCCACCATACCTCGGCTGAGGGATATACCCGGGTCGTCATCACCTTGTCAGGGGAAACCCGCCACCGTCTGTTCACCCTGCCGGCCGACCCGGCCAGTCAGCGCCCGCCGCGTATTGTTATTGACTTCTCCGCCGCCGGTCTCGGCCCCCGAGCGCCGCGCAGCCTGCCCATCCACAGCGGCCTGCTCAAACAGGTCCGCACCGGGCAGTTTGATCCGACAACGGTCCGGGTAGTCCTGGATGTCGAGCGGCTTGACGAACACCGGACCTTTGCCCTGTACGCGCCCTACCGCCTGGTCATCGATATCCGCGGCCGCCAGCCCACCGCGGCCGCCACCCCCCAGCGTCTCACAATCATGCTCGATCCCGGCCACGGTGGCAAGGACCCGGGCGCGCTCGGCCGCGGCGGAGCCAGAGAAAAAGATGTGGTTCTGTCACTTACCAGACGGCTGGCCCGAAAACTCCGGGCCCGCTTGGCCGTTGACGTGCTGTTTACCCGGGCCAGCGACACCTTTATTCCCCTCGAAGAGCGGACCGCCCGGGCCAATGCGGCTGGGGCCGACCTGTTCATCTCGGTCCACGCCAACGCCAGCAAAAACCCCAAGACCCGGGGGATTGAAACCTACTATCTGAACAACACCAACGACCGGGCCTCACGGCGCTTGGCCAGCTTTGAAAACGGCTTCCAGCAGGCCGCCGCAGACCTTCAGATCAAGGCCGACCTGTCGAACATCCTGAGCGACCTCATCCAGAGCGGCAAAGAAGAAGAGTCAATAGCCCTCGCCCACCATCTGCAAAACGCCTTGGTCGCCCAGGCGCGCAAAAAGAATCCCGGCGTCCGCAACATCGGGGTCAAAAAGGGGCCGTTCTATGTCCTGGTTGGCGCGCATATGCCGTGCGTACTAGTTGAGGCCGGCTTTCTGACCAATAAGACCGAGCGCCGGCTGTTGCTCTCCAGAGCCTACCAGGAAGACTTAGCCGAAGGGCTGTACCGCGGCATCGCCCAGTTCCTCCGCAAGCAACAGGAAATCAGTCTCTAGCGGTGGGCCGGCCGAGCCAGACAATGAGTGCGCCGGCCAAGCCACAGCCGAGGACAAGGACGAGGCCGAGCCACACCGGCCCAAACGCAAGAGACGGTGCGTGGCCGGCCCCGGCCAGCATCGCAAACACCAACGGCAGCGACAGACAGGTGTTGAGGCGTGAGACCAGGAGCGCGGTCCCGGCGTGTGGCACCTCTTCGGGTCCAGGGCCGCCCTGTCCTGTCCGGCCGAGAACACCCTGGTAGGCCGGCCATATCACGAACCACGCGTTCGCCCACATGATTGTGCCCACCACCGCCCCAAAGCCGATCCACAGTCCGGCGCTCGAGCCGAGCAGCCCGGCCTCGCCAGTCAGGCCGCTGCCGAGGACAACATACTTCCACACCAGCAACACATAGCCCGACAGAAAGCTCAGCATCGCTCCCCACCGAAACCACGCCAGGGTGGGCGGCATCAGCTCGGCGACGAGGTGGCCGCGGAGTGCCGGGGTGAGCCGGACCTGGATAAAAGTCAAGAAATACAGCAGACCGAGCCATGTCACTCCGGCCAGGATATGCAGCCAGCGAAACAACACCTGAACAAGGTCATGGCCGTCAAGCAGCATAGGGCTGTTGTGTCACAGCCGGGCGCGGTCTGGCAAGTGCCAGCCTGGGGACGACTCGTTGGCAAGGCCGGACTTGGCAGATGTGGCCGAAACATGTATGCTGGGGCGGCTCGTCTGTGGAGATCAGGAGGAATCTCATGGCCGAAAGAGGAAGAAACAGAAAAGACAAAAGTACGCAGAACAAACGCCCCTGCCCGGTGTGTGGAGACAGCGCCCGGGTCGTCCAGTATGCAGGCTTTGGTCCAAAGAAGGGCTTCTACTGGGCGTGCGAGAGCAAATCCTGCGATTACACCGCCCGCACCCACTAGCAGGCCGTATGACCACAGATCGCCGAGTATGCCTATGCCGCGCACCCACAACTCCGAGTCTGACACCCCGCGGGTCTATATCGTCAGTCACGGTCCGGGCTGTCTGGACGGGGTGGCCGCAGCCGTGGCGGTGGCCCGCTACCGGGCTGGGGCCAAGCTGATTCCCCGCTTTGCCACCAACAGCCGCATTGACCAAGTCTTGCGCGCGATTCACCCGGACGACACCCCCCGGGACAGCGAGGTGTGGATCACCGATATTTCGTGGACCGAGGAAGCAACCAACACCCACCTGGGGCGACTCGCAGCCAAGGGTGTCAAGCTGTACTGGTTTGACCACCACCGGACAGCCATCGCCCGGCACGCCAGCGGGGCCATTCGCGCCCCCTTCACCGACTACAGGCTGAGCGAAGCCGTCTCAGGTGCCCGCCTGGTATACGAATATCTGGAGCACCAACTGGCCGCCAGCGGCCAGCACAACGAGGCGTTTCGCGCCTTTGCCCCGGTTGTGGCCCAGGCCGATGACAATGACCGGTGGGTCCACGCCATCCCCGGTTCACGCGAACTGGCCCTGACCGTCAGCGCCCTGGCCGGCGCTGATACCGACAATCTTGACGCCTATGAGGCCCTGCTCGATATTGACGCCACTATCACCTACAGCCCGGCCATGCGGGCGGCTTACGAAAAATCGACCCGGGAGATCAAAGACAGTTTTGCCCTCGCCCGGCGCAGCACAGTCCGGCGGCCAGGACAGGACGGGGCGTGTAGCCTAGTCTGCGCGGTATGTGACGGCTATTCCAGCGAAATCGGAGATAGCTGGGGCAAACAGGCGACCAACACCGTCTTTGTGTTCTACGACCGCAGAAATGGGAGTGTCAGTCTACGCCGCTCCCCGGACTGCCAGGTTGACCTGTCCGAGCTGGCCCATCGGTTCGGTGGAGGCGGCCACCCCGCGGCGGCCGGCTGCCGGCCGCCAGAACTGCCCGAACTGATCGCCCGCAGCCTAGCCGGCTTGTTTGCCTCGGGTGTCCACAACGTGCCGGATCTGGGCCGCCCGGACTAGGCCGCTCTGCCGGCCCGCTTTTTCCGAGCCGGGGCAAGCTCATACGCATAATCAATGACCAGCGGCGCATGATCGGAGAAGCGCTGGGCTTTGTAAATCCAGGTCCGGCGGGCTTTGGCCGCCAGTCCAGGCGTGGCAATCTGGTAGTCCAGCCGCCAGCCAACGTTCTTGGCCCAGGCCTGACCCCGGTTTGACCACCAAGTGTACTGATCGGCGGCCTGGTTCAGCCGACGAAACACATCAACAAAGCCGAGCTCATCAAAGACGCGTGTCAGCCACTCCCGTTCCTGGGGCAAAAAACCGGAATGTTTTTGATTCGAGCGCCAGTTTTTCAGGTCCTTTTGGGTGTGGGCGATATTCCAGTCACCGCACACCACCACCTGCCTACGGCTGGCCCGCAGCACGGACAGCTCGGGCAGCAGATGGTCCATAAACGCATACTTGGCCGCTTGGCGTCGCTCCGAACTCGAACCCGACGGCAGATACAGGGAAATAACGCTCAGCCGGCCAAAATCGGTCCGCAGATAGCGCCCCTCGGCGTCAATATCGGCATGACCCCAGCCCTGCCGCAGGGCGTCCGGCTCGCGCCGGGCATAGACCCCTACCCCGGAGTAACCGCGCTTTTCGGCCGGGTGGAAAAATCCGCTCAGGTCCCCGGGCTGGCGCAGTGCCGGCGACAGGTCGGCCTCCTGGGCTTTCAGTTCCTGGACACACACCAGGTCGGGCCGCTGGTCCGCCAGCCACACAAAAAAGCCCTTGCGAGAGGCCGAGCGGATACCGTTGAGATTGCACGAGATAATGCGCATAGGTCCTGCCTGCGGGGCGGCTAGCGGAGGCGTGGCCGGGGTACCGGATCGAAGCCGCCCGAACACAAAGGGTGACACCGGCCAAGCCGTTTGAGGACCAGGAACAAGGCGTAAAAAAAGGGCTGGAGCCGCAAGCACTCAACGGCGTACTGGGAACAGCTTGGCGAAAAACGGCAGCCGACCTGCGGGCCGAAAACAGCCACCAGGAGCGGTGAGATGAGGCGCTGGTAGCCGCGCAGCAGCCCGATCAGGCCCCGCGCCCCGACCGCGCGGAGGCCAGCCTGGATTCTGAACGCCGCTGCCATGCCCATAGGTCCAGACTCTAGCCCAGCCGTCGGCAAAAAGATACCGCTGCCCGGCCGTTTCGGGCGGTAATCTTGACAGTCCCGGCTCCGCTGGCTAAGAGGGAAAGAACAAATTCTGAGAGGAGGATCACATGGCAACACCTCAACCTGCCGTACTGAACAGGGAGATGGGTAAGCATCAGTGGTATGTCCATCTGAGCCGTCTGGACGGCGCAGACCTAGGAGTGATCAAGTCTGCCATCTCGCAGATGCGCAAAGACTGCGACGCGCAGGGCATCAATCTGACCATCGGCTTTGGTCCCAGCCTGCTGCCGGACCTGACGGATGACGTTCCCAACGATTTTCAGCCCTACGAAACCTTCATGTCTATTGATGGGAGCGGCAAAGAGGCCAAGGGTACCCAAGAAGAGCTGCTGTTCTGGCTCAATCACGACGACAAAGACAAGGTCTGGAAGACACAGTTCGATGCCCGCGAGGCACTCAAAGGACACATGCGTGTGGCCCGCGAGACCATGACTTTCATCTATGGCAACTCCTTTGACATGACCGGCTTCAAGGACGGGACCGGCAACCCGGAGCCCGAGCGCGATATTGAAGTCGCCATCGTACCCGATGGGCAACCCGGAGCGGGCGGGAGCTTTATCATTGCCCAACGCTGGATCCATGACCTTGAGGCTTTTAATCTGCTGCCGGTCAATGAGCAGGAAAAAGTCTTTGGCCGCACCAAGGGAGAAGAGTCAGCCAAGCTTTCACCGCTGCCCCCCTCGTCCCATCTCGCCCACCATGAGCTGCGTGAGGGCAGGACCGGCGACGAGAGTACGCCCAAGCGTGACGAAATCTCGCGCCGTTCAACGCCTTACGCCTTCCACGATGGCACGGTCGGGCTGTATTTCATGGCCTTCTGCAAGTCTCAGGCCCCGCTGCGCGAGCGCATGAGAGCCATGTACGGCATGGACGGCCAGGAGCGCGACCGCCTGACCTCCTACAGCAACCCGGCGTCCGGCTCGTTCTACTTTGCCCCGTCGGTTGAGACGCTGGACAAAGCCCTGTCCTAAGGCGGCAATCCACTGACAGTCAACCGGGGCATCCCTCATCGGACGCCCCGGTTGTTGTGGCTCAGCATTTTTCCAGGGTAAACACCGCGGTGGTGGCGCGCAGATTCTTATAGCGGAAACTTTTCAGCCGACGACTGTGGGCCAAATAGCGTTCGTGGGTAATGCGGACCCCTAGTCGCTGACAAAAGTCGCCAAAATCGGCCACCGTGAACGCCTGCCAGCGGGGCGCGTCATGCCAGTGTTCGGGCAGGTCAGAGGCCCGCGGTATGCGCCCGGTCAACAGCAACCCCAGCCGACACCGCCAATAGCCCCAGTTGGGAAAACTGACAATCGCCTGTCTGCCGACCCGCAGCATCTCTTGCACAATCATGGCCGGGTCGTCGAGAAAGGGCAACGTCTGGCTCAGGATCACATAGTCAAAGCTGGCCTCGGGATAATCGGCCAAGCCCTCTTCAAGATTGCCCTGACGCACGCTGAGACCGCGCCGCATGCAGGTCAGAATTCCGCTCTCACCCAACTCAACGCCGCGGCCGGTAACGCCTTTCTCACGAACGAGATACTCCAGCAGCGCGCCGTCTCCACAGCCTAGGTCAAGCACCCGGACCTGACCGGGAACAAGGTCGGCGATGACGAGCAGGTCGGAGCGCAGGCTGACAGGGCTCACAGCGCGGAGTGGGGGCGGCGGGCAGTGCGCGCGCTCACAGCTGCCACCTCGGTCTTCTTGCAATCGCCGGCCGGCGTGGGGGACGACGGGGCGGGTAAGGCGATGCCCTCGGCGCGGACGAGGCGGTCGAGAAAACTACCGAGGAGATAGGTCATGGTTTCGACTTCGATCAGAAAGGCGTCGTGGCCCCACGAGCTTTGGACATCCAGATAGGTGACATCGGCCCCAGCCGCGGTCAGCGCACTGACCAGTTCTTTGCTGTGATAGCTCGGATACAGCCAGTCGCTGGTAAAACTGACGACCAGATATTTGAGGGCCGCAGAGTTGGCAAAGGCCGCGGCCAGCGACCCGGTCCGGGCGCTCAGGTCAAAATAGTCCATCGCCTTGGTGATGTACAGGTAGCTGTTGGCGTCAAACCTACGGGTAAAATTATTGCCCTTGTATTTCAGATAGCTCTCGACCTGAAACTCGGTCCGAAACTCATAGCCGTAGCGGACGCGGTCCTGCAAACGCCGGCCGAACTTCTGCTGCATGGACTCTTCGCTCAGATAGGTGATGTGGCCGACCATCCGGGCGACGGCCAGCCCGGCGTCGGGTTTGACCTGCGCGGTGTAGTAATCGCCGCCATTCCAGGCCGGGTCGGCATAAATGGCCTGGCGGCCGACCTCGCTCAGAGCGATCAGCATCGGGCTGTGGTGGGCGGTGGTGGCGATCGGGATGGCCGCCCGGACGCGCCCGGGATGGGCGGCCGCCCACTCCAAGGCCTGCATGCCGCCCATTGAGCCGCCGGCCACACACAGCAGCCGGTCAATCCCCAGGTGATCCACCAGCCGGACCTGAGCGCGGACCATGTCGCCTATAGTCACCACCGGGAAGCGCATGCCGTAGGGTGTCCGGCTGGCCGGGTCAAGCTGGGCCGGACCGGTTGAGCCGTAGCAGCCGCCCAGCACGTTGCTACAGATGACAAAGAAGCGGTCGGTATCAAAAGCCTTGCCCGGCCCGATACAGTCGTCCCACCAGCCCAGCCGGCTCTCCCCAGGACCGGAGTCCCCCGCGGCGTGGGCACTGCCGCTCAGCGCGTGGGTCACCAGAATGGCGTTGGAGCGGTCGGCGTTCAGCCGGCCATAGGTCTCATAGGCCAGGGTCACCGGGTTGAGCGTCGCCCCGCTGTCAAGCGGAAACGGCTGCTGCTGGGCAAAGGTGAGTTCTTGCGGCTGAACCATGCCGACGGAGCCGGTGCTGCTCATGGGTCGTCCCGGTCTCAGGTACAGGCGAGGCAGAAGAAGTACGCGGGACAGCTTAGCGGGTGGCCGCGGCGAGCGCTTGGTCAAGGTCCCACACAATGTCATCAAGGTCTTCTATGCCAACACTCAGCCGGACGAAATCGGGCGAGACCCCGGCGCTCAGCAACTCGGCTTCGTTGAGTTGGCTGTGGGTCGTGCTGGCCGGGTGAATGGCCAAGCTCTTGGCGTCCCCGACATTGGCCACATGGCTGTGGAGTGTGAGGCTGTTGATGAAGGTCTCGCCGGCTTCACGCCCGCCCTTTATTCGAAAGCCCAGGATCGAGCCAGCACCTCTGGGCAGATATTTTTTGGCTTTGGCATGATCTGGATGATGGGCCAAGCCGGGAAAGGCGACCGAGCTGACCCCGGGATGGGCGTCGAGAAACTCGGCCACTCGCTGGGCATTGTCTACATGGCGCTGCATACGCAGACTCAGCGTCTCAACCCCGAGCAGCGTAGTAAAGGTATCGAACGGGGCCTGGCAGCCGCCCACATCGCGCAGAATCTGGACCCGGGACTTGAGAATCATGGCCGGGGGACCCAGCTCGGCGTACACCAGACCGTGATAGGACGGGTCCGGCTCGGTAAAATTGGCGAAGCGTCCGCTGCGCCAGTCAAAATTGCCGCCGTCAACAATCGCCCCGCCAATAGCCGTGCCGTGGCCACTCAGAAACTTGGTCGTGCTGTGGGTGACGATATGCGCCCCCCACTCAAACGGCCGGCACAGGTAGGGCGTGGCAAAGGTATTGTCGATCATAACCGGGATATGCAAGGCGCGCGACACCTCGGCCACCTCATCAAACGGAAAGACGGTAATGTCCGGGTTGCCCAGGGTTTCGCCGTAGAGAATCTTGGTGTTGGGCTGCGCCGCGGCGGCAAACTCCCCGGGTCTGGTCGGATCGACAAAGGTCGTGGTAATCCCCATGCGCGGAAAGGTATGGGCGAACTGGTTATACGTCCCGCCGTAGAGGCGACTGCTGCTCACAATATGGTCGCCCTGGCCGCACAGGGCCATGATGGCCATCATCTGGGCGGCGTGCCCGCTGCTGGTGACTAAGGCACCGGCCCCGCCTTCGAGCGAGGTCAAGCGTTGCTCCAGGACATCGTTGGTCGGATTCATGATGCGGGTGTAGATATTGCCCGGCTCTTTGAGGGCAAACAGGTCGGCTGCGTGCCGGGTGTTTTTGAACTGATAGCTCGTGGTGTGGTAGATGGGTACCGCCCGGCTGCCGGTGGTGGGCTCGGGCCCCTGGCCGGCGTGCAGTTGACGGGTGCTGAATCCGTATTGGTGATCGCGTGTGGCACTCATGCGCTGTTCTCCCGTGTGGCGCTGTTCTCCCATGTGATCTGAAGCCCAAAAGCTGAGCGGAGTATAGCGGGAGAAGGCCGGGTCGGGCAAGGGCAAGCCCCACATTGCAGGGCTCCGCCCGGCTGGCTATGATGCGCCCTACACCCCGCATAAGGAGGACACTCATGCCAGGCAAATTCTGTGTTTCCCTGACCCACGCCAAAGACAACCCGGACAAAGCCACGGTGGCCTTTGTGATCGCCAACGCCTCGGTCGGCTCCGAGCAGGAAACCCTGGTGTTTCTGAGCACCGAAGGGGTGCGCCTGGCCGTCAAGGGCTATGCCGATGACATCCGCGAAGACGGCTTCCTGCCCCTCGCCGAGTTGATGCGCAACTATGCCGAGGCCGGCGGCACGATCTATGTGTGCTCGCCGTGCTTCAAGCGACGCGGCCTGGACGAGAACAATCTTATCACCGGAGCGACCATCGTCGGCGGGGCCAAGCTGATTGAGTATCTGGCCGACGGCACGCCGTGCGTATCGTACTAACTCGCCGCAAGCCAGACGTAGCTCGGGTTAGCGGAGCGTAGCTCGACATTCTTCCGGATGAGGTCCCACATAATTCAAGGGAGTCGTCGCAATGGACGCGCAGCACCCCCACCAAGCACACACCAGCTTTGACGGCGGCGACCTCGACTGCGGGAGTGGCCTGCTGCTGCTGATCCGCAAGCATATTGACCCGCTGATTCCGGGCCAACTGCTCGAAATCCTGTCCACCGAATCCTCTGTTGTCGAAGACCTGCCGGCTTGGTGCCGGCTGACCAGGAATGAGCTGGTTTCCCATATACGGCGTGGCCAGCAGAACAGCTTTCTGGTCTCCAAAGGCCCCTATCACACGCCGGCCGAGCACCGGCCGGCCGCGGAGGTCACCAAGCAATCCAGTAAGAAACCCAGGAAAAAGGCGCGAGGGCTCCAGGCCGACAGACAAGCGGCCCCAATCACCCAGCCGATCAAAGCGGTGGTTATTCCTGCCGAACTGCCGGCCCCCGGGCCGGCCCCGGCCATCCCTCCCCTGTCGGTCATGAACATCGGCAGTTGGCCGCGTCCAGCCTGGTTGCTGCGGGCGCTCAGCGACCATCTCGAAGGCCGGATGTCGGACGAAGAGTTTGCCCACACCGCGGAAGACGCGGTGCGGCTGGCGGTGGCCGCCCAGCAGCGGGCCGGGGTCCAGGTCCTGACCGACGGCGAGCAGCACCGCGACAACTACGCCAGCTTTGTCGGCGGCTTGCTCGACAACTGTCAGCTCATCCCCATTACCGACCTCCTGCCCTATGTCGATGCTCCAGACGAGTTTGAGCGGGAGCTGCGCGCCCTTGACGTGCCGGCCGCCAAGGTCCGTCATCCCGCGGTGTTCGGTCCCCTGGGGCGCAGCCGCTCGCTGAGCGTTCACGAGGCCGATTTTTTGCGCAGCCTGACCCCGGCACCCATCAAGATCGCCCTGCCCGGCCCCTACCTGCTGACCCGCACCATGTGGATGGAGTGCATTGCAGACCGGGCCTACGACACGCGCGAAGACTTGGCCACCGACATTGTTCGGGTCCTGCGCGAGGAAATCCACGCGCTGCTGGCCGCCGGCGTGGCCCTGGTCCAGCTTGATGAGCCGGTCCTGACCGAGGTCGTCTTCATCGGCACGATCAATAACCGCAGCTTTATGTGTGGCGCTCTGGGAGAAAAACGCGATCCCGTGGCCGAACTGGCTTTTGCCGAGTCGCTCATTCAGCAGGTTATCGCTGGTCTGCCGCGGGAACGCCTAGCCCTGCATATCTGTCGCGGCAACTGGACCCCGGACGAGAGCGTGGCCCTGGCCGGTGACTACGGCCCGCTCATCCCGCTGTTGCAAAAGCTGCCGGTGGGCACGTTTTTCCTCGAAATGTGTACGCCCCGGGCCGGCGATATGGACATCCTCACCGCGCTGCCGGCCGAGGCGCGCATTGGCGTCGGCGTGGTCAACCAGAAGCGCCAGGGAGCGGAAAGCGTCAAAGAGGTCCTGGCCAGGGCCGAGCGCGCCGTCGCCCTGTTTGGGCCGCAGCGGGTGCTGCTCAACCCGGACTGCGGCTTTGCCACCTTTGCCGATAACCCAATTGTTTCGGCCCAGCAGGCCGAGCACAAGCTCGCCGCGGTGGTCAAAGCCGCGGCCCTGCTGCGGGAGCGTTATCCACTCTAGGTCTGCTTGGGCCGGCCTTCCTGAGGGGCCGCTGCCTGCTACAAGCCCCCCAAAGAACACCCATGCCCCGCAGGAGACACAAACATGACACAGATCCGCATAGAAGGCGAGGTCTCCAGCCCGCAGGATTTCAGCTTTGCCGACCTCACCCGGCTGCCCGGCCAAGTTGGCGAGATCGGGCAGTTTGTCCCTGGCTGGGACGGCGATGTTCGCCTGTGGGCTCTGCTCGACCGGGTCGGCCCCAAAGACGGCGTGAGGCATGAACGTGTCATCCAATCGACCGGAAGGCGACACATTCCCGCCTTTCAGTATATGACCCTGGAATCCAGCGACGGGACATTTTCGGCCAGTCTGCCGGTCGCCTCGGTCCAGGACGCCATTGTGGCCTATCGGCTGGGCGACGGACCGCTCCCGGCCAAAAAAGGCGGGCCGTTTCGCTTTTTTATTCCCAACGTTGAGGAATGCGCGGTTGGCGAGCTTGACGCCGGCACCAATGTCAAATTTCTCGCTTGCCTGCGCCTGAGCCAGAAACCCGGTCGGGATGTCCGCCCGAGCAGCCCGGCCTCACACCAGCACCACCACGAACAGCCGGGCCATGAGCACCTGCCTCGCGACTAGACCATGCCGCCCCCACCAGCCAAGGCCGGTGTGGTTGCCAGCCGACCCACAGCCACGGCCGAGCCTGAGGTCTTGCTGATCACCAGCCGTAAACATCCCCGGTCCTGGATTTTTCCGGTCGGAAGCGTTGAGCCGGGAGAGAGCCTCGAGCGAGCCGCAGCCCGCGAGTGCGCCGAGGAGAGCGGCTACACGGTTGAGGTCGGCCGCCTGTTAGCCGCACTTGCACTGCCGGATGAGGCCGACAAGACCGTCCAACGATTTTTTTTCTTTGCCGCCAGCCTCACCGGCGAGTGCCCGACATATGAAACCGACCGCCAGCGACGCTGGGTTCCGCTCTCCGACCTCCAGACCGCTATTGCCCCGGTTTTTATCCAGGTCGCCCGAGCCGCTGTTCAGACATTCAGCAGGCTTGACCGTAGTAGCAAGTGACACTGCCCCCAACGCCGGACTGACCGGTGCAACGCGCCCTTCTAAACGCGTGATATCACACGTCAAAAAGAGCCAGTTACGCGAACTATCTTGCTGAGGCGTCAGGATGTACCTGCTCACTGCTCGGCTACTCCGGTTTTTCCTGCATTTTCAGGCATTTGTGTCCAGCGCGGACCACCTGGGATTTTACCCGCGCTTGGGGTTTGCACTCAATCCGGTCTTGGGGGCCTGCTCGCTCCGACGAGCAAGCAATTTCCTGCTTCACCGACAGCGGTATCTCCACAGGCGTATTCTCCGCTCTCAGGCGGATGCGTTCGGCAGTGCCCACGCCTACGCAATTCTTCCACGGTCACCATGCGCAGATTGATAGCCGCGTTCAGGTTTCGGTCCATCACAATCCCGCATTTTTCGCAGCGGTAGGTCTGAACGCCGCGCGGCATCTTTTTCTTACCATCACACCCCGGCGTTGAACATTGCTGAGAGGAGGCAAAGAAGTGGTCTGCGGGAAACACCTCCCTGCCCCGCGCGCCTCGACCTTGTACGGCAGCAGTTCCAGGAATTGCCCCGTCGCCTGGTCGGCAACGCTTTTGGCCTGACGGCGGTCTTTCATCATACCGGCAATGTTCAAGGACTCGACCCCAATAAAACGAACACGCTTGGCTATCGACGTGGTCGTCCGGTGGGCATAGTTTTTTCGCCGGCACTTGATACGGTAATGGACCGTATTCACTTTTCGTTTTGCTTTCTGTCGGTTTGCACTTCCTTTCTTTTTGCGGCTGAGCGCCCGCTGAACACGGGCAAGTTTCTTTTCTTCTCTCCGAAAGAACATTTTGTGTGTCGAACTTCGTTCCATCGCTGCACCTAGCGATAGTCGGCTTTAGGCCCAGGTCAATCCCTATGACTTCCGCCTCTGAGGTCGGCGGGGTGAATAGGACATCCTCCAGTTCACACAGGCACACCGCGAACCACCGGTTATTCTCGCGTTTGACCGTGACCGATTTCAGCCGTCCTTCGAGCGGGCGGTGCTTGGTCCAACGGATGCGGCTAGGCATTTTCGGGAGCCGGACGCCTCTTTGGGTCGGGGTGATGTTCCCCCTTGGTTTCTTTTTGGTCCGGTTGTGAGGAAAACGCAGGGTTTGGTGGCGTTCAATATGACGAGACCGAAACTTGGGGAAACCCGTTCCCTTGCCGCCCTTCTTGCCGGCTTTGAGGGCCTTATCAAAATCATTGATACGCTGGCGCAATGCTCCATTAGGCGGGTCTTTGAGCCAAGGATGCTCTTTGCTCCATTGGTGGGTAAGCAGATGCACTTAGCCCTGTCTTTGGTGTCTTAGCAAAGACAAAGGTCCCGTCCTGCTCATACTGCCTGGTATTCAACTCAAGGGAGCGGTTATAGACCCAGCGGCCCGCGCCTATCCATTGCCAGAGGATGGCTTCCTGGTCGGGCGTGGGATGTAGGCGGTAGATAAAGGCTTTATTCATGCGCTCCGCCTCTGCTCAATATCATGCCCCATCTCACCACGCAATTGTCACTGGCGTTCCGTTTTCACTCCTGCGTTACCCGCAGGACTTCGGCGACGGTGGTCAAGCCCTCGTCGACTGTGCGCCAGCCGTCGTCCCGCAGGACGCGCATATGCTGGGTGGCAATGGCGCGGTTCTTAATGGCGTCGGCTGAGGCGCGTTTGAGGATGAGCTGACGGATGTCTTCATCGACCGTCATCAACTCAAAGATGCCCCGGCGACCGCGATAGCCGGTGTTGGCGCAGGCCCCACAGCCGACCGCGTCGTAGGCCAGGGTGGGCGTAGCGCCGTTGCTGCTCAGGCCGGGTTCCTGTCCGCTCAACTCTACGCCACGGCAGCACTGGCGACATAATGAGCGGACGAGGCGCTGGGCCATCACTCCCAGCAGTGAGGAGGCCAACAGATAGTCTTCAACCCCCATCTCCAGGAGGCGAGAGACAGCGCCGGCGGCATCGTTGGTGTGCAGGGTCGAGAACACCAAGTGACCGGTGAGGGCGGACTGAATCGCAATCTCCGCGGTTTCATAGTCCCGAATCTCCCCAATCATGATGATATCCGGGTCTTGACGCACAATGGAGCGCAGGCCAGAGGCAAAGCTGAGGCCGATCTGGGGTTTGACGTGGACCTGATTGACGCCGCTGAGCTGATACTCAACAGGGTCTTCGATGGTAATGATTTTTTTGTCGGGCGAGTTAATTTTGTCCAAGGCACCGTACAGCGTGGTCGTCTTGCCGCTGCCGGTCGGCCCGGTCACCAGGATCATGCCGTAGGGCTTGGTGATCATGCTCTCGAACAACTCCAGGATATCTGCCGGGAACCCCAGAGATTCGAGGCTCAGTGTAATGCTGGAGCGGTCCAGAATACGCAGGACAAGGCTCTCTCCGTACAGCGTCGGCAGGGTTGAGACCCGCAGATCCACCTCACGGCCGAGCATCCGCAGCTTGATCCGCCCGTCCTGGGGCAGGCGGCGTTCAGCAATGTTCAGCTTCGCCATCAGCTTGACACGTGAGATGAGGGCGGCCTGCAAGCGGCGCGGAGGTGCCTCAATATCGTGCAAAATGCCGTCAATGCGGTAGCGGATGCGGAGTTCCTTCTCAAACGGCTCAATGTGAATGTCGGAGGCCCGCTGCTCCATCGCCCGAGAGATCATGACATTGACCAGGCGAATGACCGGTGCCTCGCTGGCCAAGTCGCGCAGATGCGCAACATCGTCCTGATCCTCTTCAATAGAGCCGCCCTCCCCGGTCTCAGCCCCCGTCCCGCTCCCTTCGGCGTAGTAGGCGGTCAGGGTGTCGATCAGATCGCGCTCACGCGCCAGACGGCGGACTAGCCGTAAACCGGTCGCCTTCTCCAAGGCTTCGACGGCGTCTACATCGCCAGGGTCGGCCATAGCGGCGATGAGCTGGCCGTCCTCAATGCGCAGCGGACAGATGCGCGCCTGGCGAAAGTAGGCGGGGTTGATAGCGCCGAGGTCGGGCGGGGCTTGCGGAAAGTCACCCACCCCGATCAGCGGCGCGTGGTAGTAGTCGGCCAGGACGGGCAGCAAGTCGTCCTCAGCCATGAAGCCAAGTTCGAGCAACAGGCGCTCGAGCGGCTCGCCGCGTTCCTGCTGGACTTGGCGGACCCGGCGCAGATCGTCAGACGACAGCTTGCCGGTCGCCAGCAGCATGGTCTCAAGCCGACTCATGGCCTCCCCGCCCTAGTGAATCAGCGACCCCAGGCGCTCCCAACGCACCCAGCGGTCAGCCCCGTCCCAGGACCAGTAGATCAGAAAGGCTTTGCCTTTGACATCCTGCGTGTCAACAAAACCCCAAAACCGGCTGTCATGGCTGTGGTCGCGGTTGTCGCCCATCACAAACAGACGGTTGGGTGGGACCCGAATCGGTCTGAGATTATCGCGCGGTCCTGGCCGCTCCTGGCCGGCCTCGGCAAAGGTAGCGTAGAGATCGTCGGCCGGCTGGCCGTTGATAAAGAGTTGTTTGCGGCGGATCTCGACCGTATCACCGCCAACCGCCACCACCCGCTTGATGAAGTCTTTGCTGGGGTCTTTGGGGTAGACAAAGACAATCACATCCCCCCGCCGGGGCTGGTTCCACTGGACGATGGGCAGGTCAATTGGATAGGGCAGGCGCAGGCCGTACAGAAACTTGTTGACCAGGATGTGGTCGCCGACCTGGAGTGTCGTCAGCATGGAGCCGGAGGGAATCTTGAAGGCCTGGACGATGAAGCTGCGGATGAACAGGGCCAGCAGCAGGGCAACTAGCAGGGCTTCGGTGTATTCCCGAATAACGGATTTTTGCCGGACCTTGGCCGACGCCGGCGCGCCCTTGTGTGCGGCAGTCGGGGTGGCCAGCCCGAGGGAAGCGTGTAGAGACGGTTTGTTCCTGGCCATGACCGCGCCTACTGCCCAGGACGCGGACGGTCGGCACTAGGCGAACGCGGCTCTGTTGATGAGGTGGTCATCAGCGTTCCCCTTTTTCCCCAACCCGCAGCAGAGCCAGAAAAGCGTCCTGTGGAATCTCAACCCGTCCGACTTGCTTCATGCGCCGTTTTCCCTCTTTTTGTTTCTCTAGCAGTTTTCGCTTACGCGTAATATCCCCTCCGTAGCACTTGGCAGTGACATTTTTGCGCAGCGCTTTGACGCTTTCACGCGCAATCACCTTGTTGCCAACAGCTGCCTGGACCGCCACCTCGAACATCTGACGCGGAATCAGTTCACGCATTGTCTGGACCAGCTCGCGGCCCCGGCCATAGGCTTGATCGCGGTGGACAATCAGCGACAGGGCATCGACAATGTCGTTATTGATGCGCACATCGAGCTTGACCAAGTCAGCCGGCCGCAGGTCGAGCAACTCATAGTCAAGCGACGCATAGCCACGCGTGACTGACTTGAGGCGGTCGTGAAAGTCCACCACGACCTCGTTGAGCGGCAGTTCATACAACACCAGGGCACGCCCGAGACCCGGATATTGCAGCGCACGCTGGACGCCGCGGCGTTCCTGGCACAGGTGGAGAACGTTGCCCAGATGCTCGCTCGGGACATGGATGGTGGCCAGAATAAACGGCTCTTCAATCGCCTCAATCTCCCCGACCAGCGGCAGCAGCGCCGGATTATCGACCAGCAGCGCCTCGCCGCTGTGTTTGCGCACCCGGTACTCGACGGTCGGCGTGGTGGTAATGAGGGCCAGACCAAACTCTCGCTCTATGCGCTCCTGGACAACTTCCATGTGCAGCAGGCCCAGAAAACCGCACCGGAAGCCAAAACCGAGTGCCAGAGAACTCTCTTTTTCATAGCGCAGCGAGGAATCGTTCAGCCGGAGTTTCTCCATCGCGTCGCGGAGCGCGCCGTACTGGTGGGATTCGACCGGGTAGAGACCGCTGAAGACCATCGGCTTGACCTCTTTGAAGCCGGGCAACGGCCGCGGGGTGGGCCGCTCGGCCGCGGTAATCGTATCCCCGACCCGGGCCTCGGTCACGGTCTTGATGTTGGCCATCACAAAGCCGACCTCGCCTGGCCCCAGCTCGGACACGGCAAGCGGCCGCGGAGCGAAAACGCCGAGCTGGCCCACCTCGTAGACCTTGCCGGTTGACAGAAACTGGATACGCATACCGGCCCGCAGCACCCCGTCAAAAACGCGGACCTGCGCAACCGCGCCCTGGTAGGGGTCAAACCAGCTATCAAACAGCAGGGCGCTGAGCGGCTGACGCGGATCGCCCCGAGGCGCGGGGACGGTCCGCACAATCCCTTCCAGCACCTCCCCAATCCCGCGCCCGTGTTTGGCGCTGGTCAGGACGGCTTCGCTGCCATCGAGGCCGATGACATCCTCGATCTCGGCCCGCACCCGGTCAGGGTCGGCGCTGGGCAGGTCTATTTTGTTGATGACCGGCAGAATCTCCAGCGAGTGGTCCAGGGCCAGATAGGTGTTGGCCAGGGTCTGGGCTTCGACGCCCTGGGCGGCGTCAACCACCAGAACGGCCCCCTCACAGGCCGATAGGCTGCGCGACACCTCGTAGGAAAAGTCCACATGGCCGGGGGTGTCAATCAGGTTCAGACAATAGGTCTGGCCGTCCTGAGCCTGGTAGCCGAGGCGCACTGTGCGGGCCTTGATCGTAATGCCCCGCTCCTGCTCCAGGTCCATTGTATCCAGAAATTGGGCCGCCTCTTCGCGCCCGCTGACCGAGCCCGAATACGACAGCAGCTTGTCGGCCAAGGTCGATTTGCCATGATCGATATGGGCGACAATGCTGAAGTTGCGGATCAGGCTGCTGTCCATGTGCTATCCATCCCGCCGGTCTCGAAAGAAGGCCACCGTCCGCTCGAGGCCATCGGCGAGCGTTACCTGTGAACGCCAGCCCAATATCCGCTCGGCCCGGCCTCCGGCCAGGACGCTGCGGCGCTGTTCTCCGGCTTGGGCCGGCCCGTGGTGTTCCGCGGCATCCGACCCGGCCAAGCGACGCAACTGTCGGAACAGGGTATTGACGCTGGTCTCTCGCCCGGTGCCGATATTCAGCGCGCCCGTATAGTCGGCCTGGAGAGCCGCTACGTTGGCCCGGGCGACCTCGTGGACAAACACATAGTCGCGCGTCTGCTCGCCGTCGCCATGAATCACCGCTTGCTGGCCGGCCAGCAGCCGCAGGCTGAAAATCGCCACAACCCCGGCCTCGCCGTGGGGGTCCTGGCGCGGGCCGTAGATATTGGCGTAGCGCAGCGCAATATACGGCATTCCGTAGGCAGCCTGATAGAAAGACAGATAGTGCTCGCCGCTCAGCTTGCTCACGCCATACGGGCTGGTTGGGCGGGTGGGATGGGTCTCATTGGCCGGAAAGACCTGCTGCTCACCGTACACCGTCCCGCCCGAAGAGGCAAAGATGATCTTGCCTACCTGCGCTTGGCGAGCCCCTTCCAAGATGTTCAGCAGGCCGAGGATGTTCACCCGCGCATCAAACAGCGGATCGGCCACCGAACGGCGGACATCCATCTGGGCGGCGTGGTGGTTGACGACCTCAATGCTTTCTTCAGCAATCAGCCGCCGGACTTCCGGGTCTTGAATAGCGGCCTGGACAAAACACGCCCGCGGGTGCAGGTTGGCCCGCTTGCCGGTCGAGAGATCATCTACCACCAGGACCTCATGGCCGGCCGCAATATAGGCGTCTACAACATGGGAGCCGATGAACCCCGCCCCCCCGGTGACCAGCACCCGCATACCTGATCCTCCTGCCCGGCTCGTCTATTCGTGTTCGAGCTTGTCCCGAAAATAGGCGATAGTCCGCCCCAGCCCGTCTTCAAGCGACACCTGCGGCTGCCAGCCCAGCACGCGCCACGCCAAGCTGATATCCGGCTGCCGGACCTGAGGGTCGTCAACCGGCAGAGGCCGGAAGGCAATCTGACTCCGGCTGCTGGTCAGGCCGATAATCAGCCTGGCAAAGTCCAGCACCGACATCTCGTGGGGATTGCCGAGATTGACCGGGCCGGTGTAATCCGACCACAGCAGCCGACACAGCCCTTCAATCAGGTCGGTCACAAAACAAAAGCTGCGGGTCTGGCGGCCGTCGCCATACACGGTCAGGTCCTCGCCCCGCAGGGCTTGGTAGATGAAATTGGGCACTGCCCGGCCGTCCCTGAGCCGCATGCGCGGCCCATAGGTGTTAAAGATGCGCCCGATGCGCGTCTCAAGGCCGTGGCTGCGGTGGTAGGCCATGACCAGCGCTTCGGCAAAACGCTTGGCCTCGTCGTACACCCCGCGCGGACCGATGGGATTGACGTTGCCCCAGTAGTCCTCTTTTTGAGGGTGGACGAGCGAGTCGCCGTAGACCTCCGAGGTTGAGGCCAGCAGCAGGCGGGCACCTTTTTCTTTGGCCAAGCCCAGTGCCTTATGTGTGCCAAGCGAGCCGACTTTGAGGGTTTGAATCGGCAGTTCGAGGTAGTCGGTCGGACTCGCCGGGGAGGCAAAGTGAAGAATCGCGTCCAGCCGGCCCTTAACATACATGGAGGCCGTTATATCCTGGGGGATGAAGGAAAAGCGGGCGTCTGCAAACAGGGAGGCGATATTATCGGCGTTGCCGGTCACTAGGTTATCGACACAGATGACCTCGTGCCCCTCGGCCAGGAAACGCCCGCACAGATACGAGCCGATAAAGCCTGCCCCGCCCGTTACCAGGATGCGCGCCATGTGGCTGCCTCAGGCCGTGGACGCCGTGTCCGAAGAGGGAAGACCAACCGCCCGGCGGCCAACCGAATAGTAGCGAAAGCCCTCCAGGTCCATCCGCCTCGGCTCATACAGGTTGCGGCCGTCAAAAATGACCGGCGTCTTCATCAGCGAACGCATGCGGGCAAAGTCCGGCTGCCGAAACTCGTTCCACTCGGTAACAATCAGCAGGGCATCCACCCCGTCCAGGACCTCGTAATTGCCCCGGTAGTAGGACACGCGCGAGCCAAAGAGTTGGCGGGCCCGGTCAAGCGCTTTCGGGTCGTGGACCGCGAGGCTGGCCCCGGCAGTCAACAGGGCCTCGACAATCACCACCGACGGGGCTTGGCGCATATCATCGGTTCGCGGCTTGAAGGCCAAGCCCCAGATAGCCAGCTTCCGCCCGCTGAGATCGGTGCCAAAGGTCTGCTGGACCTTCTTGACTAAGAGGCGTTTCTGTCGGATGTTGACCGCCTCAACGGCTCGCAGCAGCGGGAAGTCTATGTCATGGCTCTCGGCCGTTCTGATGACCGCCTGCACATCCTTGGGAAAGCAGGAGCCGCCATAGCCAACACCGGGAAACAGGAAAGCGTGGCCAATCCGCCGATCCGACCCGAGCCCGCGCCGCACATCAACCACATCGGCCCCAATTTTTTCACACAACCGTGCAATCTCGTTGATAAACGAAATACGGGTAGCCAGAAACGCGTTGGCCGCATACTTGGTCATTTCTGCGCTGCGGTTATCCATCACCATAATCGGATTGTCGGTGCGGACAAACGGCGTATACAAATCCTGTACGACAGACAGGGCGCGCTCGTCAGCGCCGCCCAGGAGAACACGGTCGGGCTTCATGAAGTCTGCAACCGCGGCCCCTTCTTTGAGAAACTCGGGGTTCGAGATAATGTCAAACGGGTGTTCGGTGAGGGCCGCCACCGTCCGTTGCACCGCATCGGCCGTCCCGACCGGGACCGTGCTCTTGAGGACGATAATCCGGTAACCGGGCATGGCGCGGGCAATTCCCCGAGCCACCTCGGCCACCATGTGTACATCGGCTGAGCCATCGCTGTCGGGCGGCGTGCCAACGGCGATAAAGCACACCAAGCTGTCCTTGACCGCTTCGGCCAGATCGGCGGAAAACCGCAGCCGTCCCTCGGCCATGTTGCGCCGCATCAGCTCGGCTAGGCCGGGTTCGTAGATCGGCACCCGGCCGGCCTGGAGCTCGGCGATCTTGTGCCGGTCAATATCCACACACACCACTCCATGGCCGCTCTCGGCAAAACAGACTCCCGCTACCAGCCCCACATACCCCGTCCCAATGACGCACAACCTCATAGCCCCTCACTCCAGGACATCTTTAATCCAATAGATGGGTTTCTCTTGGCTCTCGTGGTAGGTGCGGACCAGCATCTCGCCGATCAGCCCCAGGGTAAAGAATTGGACGCCGGTTATAATCAGCAGCAGACCGAGCAGCAGCACCGGACGGTTGGACAGCTGCACGTCGAAGAACAGGCGTTGGACACCCAAGACGGTCGTGATGAGCGCGCCGACGAGGAATGAAAAGAAGCCCAGCAGGCCGAATAAATGGCTCGGGCGGGTGGCGTAGCTCGACAGAAACTTGACCGTCAACAGATCCAGAATCACCCACACGGTCCGCGTTAGACCGTATTTGGAAGTCCCGCGGGTACGTGGATGATGGGTCACCGGTATCTCGGTAATCATCGCCCCCAGATCATGCGCCAAGGCCGGGATGAAGCGATGCATCTCGCCGTACAGCTTCATGTCTTTGGCGATATAACGGCGAAAAGCTTTGAGGGTGCAGCCGTAGTCGTGCAACTCGACCCGGGTCAGGAGCGAGATCACGCGGTTGGCAATCTGAGAGGGCAGGCGACGCAGCCAAAACGGATCGTGCCGGTCCACCCGCCAGCCGTTGACCAAGTCATAGCCCTCGTTGAGCTTGGCCACCAGCTTGGGGATATCGGCCGGGTCATTTTGCAAATCGCCGTCCAGCGACACAATCACCTCGCCCTGGGCCTGGGCAAACGCGGCCGCCAGCGCCGCGGTTTGACCAAAATTGCGCCGAAAGCGCACGACTTTCAGCCAGCTATAGGTCTGATGCAGCTCGACCAGGATATCGGCGCTGCCATCCGTGCTGCCGTCATCAACCATGATGACCTCGTGGCTCCAACTGCTTGCGGACAACACTTCGGACAAGGTCTGACACAGCGGGCGCAGATTCTCAACCTCGTTATAGATCGGCACGACCACCGACAGGTACGGTTCTGGGCCACAGTTCACCCCGGCGGAGACCGAGGCTGCGGGCTGGGGTGTCATCCTGTCATTCGTCATGACGCTCGGGGGGCGAGATACTTGCCGATCAGGATATCGAGTTCGTGCCTGACTTCGGCCGGAATCAGGCTGCGGTCGGTGATAATAGCGTCCTTGAGCGCCTCGGAGCAGGCACAGGCGCAACGGTCCGGCAGCCGGGCGGCGGCCGTGCGGACAATGTTCTGGGCGGTTTCGACATTGGTCCTGAGAATCGTCAACACCTCCTCAATCACCACCTCGCCGGCCTCGGTATTCCAGCAATCGTAGTCGGTGGCCAGCGCCAAGTTGGCAAAACACAGCTCCGCCTCGCGGGCCAGCTTGGCCTCTTGGAGACTGGTCATCCCGATCACATCGGCCCCCCAACTGCGGTACAGAAAAGACTCGGCCCGGGTAGAAAACTGGGGGCCCTCCATACACACAGAGGTTCCGCCGGCGTGGACCGTGGCCCCAAGGCCGCGGCCGACCGCGGCCAACAGACGCGACAGGGCAGCGCACACCGGCTCGGCAAGAGACACATGGGCAACAAGGCCGCGGCCAAAAAATGTCCCAATCCGACCGCGGGTCCGATCAATGAACTGATCGGGAATGACCAGATCGCCCGGCACAATGGCCTGCCTGAGACTGCCGACAGCGCCGACCCCAATCAGGTGTTCCACGCCGAGCTTCTTCATCCCGTAGATATTGGCTCTGAAATTCAACTCCGAAGGCAAGAGCCGGTGGCCCCGGCCATGACGGGGCAGGAAGACCAGTCGCGCGTCGCCAAGCTCGCCCACAAAGTAGTCGTCCGAGGGCGGGCCAAACGGGGTCTCAACCGACACCCAATGGCCGTTTGTAATCCCCGTCATCTGATACAGCCCGCTACCGCCAATGACCCCAAGTGTCGCCATGCCTGTGCCCTTACTAAGCGATTGTCTCGCCGTGGGTCGCCAACTGTCCGCACGCAGCCAGGACATCCCGGCCGCGGCTCTCCCGTATGGTCGCCAGCACGCCTTTTTCTAACAGGAGCTGACGGAATCGGTCAATGTGGGGCCGCGGACTCGCCGTAAAACCCGAGCCGGAAAAAGCGTTAAAGGGAATCAGGTTGACCTTGGCGCGGATGCCGTGCAGCAGTCTTGTCAGCCGCCGGGCGTCTGCGGGAGCGTCATTCACCCCGGCCAGCATGGTATAGGCGCAGGTGAGACGCCTCCGTGAGCGGGCGGGCAGGCTGCGGCACACGGCGAGCAGGTGTTCGAGCGGATAGCGACTGTTGACCGGCATCAGCCTAGTGCGCAGTTCATCGATTGTCGCGCTCAGCGAGACGGTCAGGTTGACCTGGGTCTCGTGCAGCAGGCGTCGCATCTGGGGCACCAGCCCGACCGTAGACACCGTTACTTGACGGGGAGAGAAATTGAGCCCCCACTCCGCGGTCAACGTCTCAATGGCCTTCACGACCTGCCCATAGTTGGCCAGCGGTTCCCCCATGCCCATGAACACCACATTGGTCAGTGTGGTGTCGGGGGACAGGGCGTGCTGGACTTCCCACACCTGAGCGAGGATCTCCCCAGCGCTGAGATTCCGAACCGGCCGCATACGGGCGGTGGCGCAGAACTGACACCCCATCGCACATCCGATCTGGGACGAGAGGCACAGGGTTTGTCGGCCTGGGGCAGGAATCTGCACGCTCTCGATCCGCCGCCCATCGGCAGGGCAAACACATATTTGCAGGTCCCGTCCGCGGCCGCCGCCGTCTGCACACAACTCAGGCGATCAATCGAAAAGATCACTGCCAGTCGCTCGCGCAGGGCAGCCGACACATCGCTCATGTCAGCAAAGGTATCGGTCCCGCAGCGGTAGACCCAGCGCAGGATTTGCCGGGACCGAAAGACCTTGTGGCCGTTGTCAAGACACCACCGCTCAAGCTCGGCTCGGCTGAGTTCTTTAATGTCGTGTGACATTAAGGTGCGTGGATCTCCATCTGGCCAAAGAAGTAGGCGATTTCCTGACAGGCGGTATCCGGCCCGTCAGAGCCATGGACCGCATTCTTCTCAATGTTGGTCGCAAAGTCCTTGCGAATCGTGCCAGGGTCGGCCTCGGCCGGATTGGTCGCGCCCATCAGCCGCCGGTTGGTCTTGATGGCGTCTTGGCCTTCGAGCACCGATACCAGAATGGGCCCGGACGACATGAATGTCGTCAGACTGTCAAAAAAGGGCCGCTCCTTGTGGACGGCATAGAATCCCTGGGCTTCGGCCTTGCTGAGCTGTATCATCTTGGTCGCAACGATCGTGAGTCCAGCGCGCTCAAACCGGCCCAGAATCTCGCCAAGCACATGTTTTTGTACGGCGTCCGGCTTGATAATCGACAAGGTACATTCTTTCATGCTGGTCCTTTCCTCAGCGTCGGGTCAGTATAGCGGGAGAGCACAAGAGGGTCAACGCGCCAGTTCGACCGACCGGGCTGTCCCATTGAGGGCGGATTCAGGGCAGGTTCAGCGGCACGGCGAGTTGTTTCTGCTTCTTCAGTTCCCTCTCTTTTTCGTCCCATTGAGGGCGGATTCAGGGCAGGTTCAGCGGCACGGCGAGTTGTTTCTGCTTCTTCAGTTCCCTCTCTTTTTCGTCCCATTGAGGGCGGATTCAGGGCAGGTTCAGCGGCGGCGGCGGCGGGGTGAAATGCAGTCCGCACTGACGGTAGGCTCTTTTGACCGCCGTCCAGTCGGGCGTGTCGTCGAGCAGCGCCAGACCGGTCCGGGCGTGGCACGCCTCAGCGTGGTAGCCGAGGCGCTCGGCCCTTTCCAGACAGCGGCGGAAGGCGGTCTGGGCGGTGCGGCGTTTGCCCCGCAGCAGCGCCAACTCGCCCGTCCCCAGCCGGCAGTAGATGCTGCCCCGGAAATCCCGAGTGTCCCAGAACAGGGCCCGCGCCCGATCAAAGGTCTGGGTGCTCCAGGAGTAATCGCCGCGCATTTTGTGGACGGTGGCCATCGCCCAGACGGTATAGGCAAAGCTGGCGGTATCGCCGATGCGGGCGTAGAGCTTTTCGGCGCTGGCAAACAGGGTCATGGCCGCCGCATAGTCGCCACGCATACGCGCGGCATTACCCAGCCCACAGCAGGAATAGGCGCGACCATAGATATCTTTTTCGGCCTCGAACAGGGTCTTGGCCCGCTGATAATAGTCCTGACTGTCGGCAAAACGGCCCATCAGGCGCGAGGCACCGCCTAAACCGCACCAGGCATAGCCGGTGCCGGGCCTGTCGGCCTGCTGCTGGGCAAGGGCCAGGGCGTGTTTGAAATGGCCAACCGCTTTGCGCAAGTCGCCACAAAACCGGTAGGTACCGCCCAGCGCCCACAGGACAAAGCCCTCGCCCTGGGCTGCCCGAGCTTGGCGGTACAGCCGACGGGCGAGTTCGAGAGGGGGCAGCGCCTGTTCGGGATTGCCCTGGGCGCGGAGGCTGAGGCCGAAACCGGCTTGGCTCTCGGCCAAGCCTTCGGGATCATGCAGCGTCTCGGACATGCGGACCGCCCTGGCATAGGCGCGTTTGGCCGGGGAGAACCGCCCCAGCATACGCAGACAGTCGCCCATGCCGATGAATGCGTCGCGCTCTCCGTCAGGCTCTCCCGCATCGGCGTAGGCGGCCTGGGCCTGGCGATAGAGGTCGAGGGCAGCGGAAAAGCGGCTGGTGTGGCGGGCGCGTTCGGCGCGCTCAAACAGGCGGTCGGGGTTCACGAACCGGTGAGCCCCTTGACCGCTATCCCCATCGCCCTGGACAGGGTCACACCCATTTCGGCCGGGCTTGGAATAGTGTGTACGCCGGCCTCCTCAAAGGCCCGGATTTTTTCGGCGGCCGTGCCCGAGCCGCCGGCAATAATCGCCCCGGCGTGGCCCATGCGTTTGCCCTTGGGCGCGGTCTGACCGGCGATGAAGGCAGCTACCGGTTTGGTCATCTCGGCTTTGATGAATGTGGCCGCCTCTTCTTCAGCGCTGCCGCCGATCTCCCCGATCAGCACCACCCCTTCGGTCTGCGGGTCGTCCTGGAACAGGCGCAACACATCGACAAAGCCGGTCCCGTTCACCGGGTCGCCTCCGATGCCGACGCAGCTCGACTGGCCGATGCCGAGCTGGGTCAACTGATGG
This sequence comes from uncultured Binatia bacterium (SeqCode), assembly GCA_965200965.1. Taxonomy (GTDB): domain Bacteria; phylum Desulfobacterota; class Binatia; order Bin18; family Bin18; genus JAAXHF01. Next base: position 621,204 of record OZ241744.1, on the reverse strand, counting down.
ACCGCCTCATAGGTCAGCGTACCGCTCCGCGACACCACACCGATGTTGCCGGCCTTGTGGATATAGCCTGGCATGATCCCGATCTTGCACTCGCCCGGAGTAATGACGCCGGGGCAGTTGGGCCCGATCAACCGGGACGGTTTGCCGGCCATATAGCGTTTGACCCGGACCATATCCAGGATGGGGATACCCTCAGTAATACAGATCACCAGCGGGATATGGGCCTCAACCGCCTCCAGAATCGCGTCCGCGGCAAACGGCGGAGGAACATAGATCACCGAGGCGTTGGCCCCGGTGGCGGCGACTGACTCGGCGACAGTGTTAAAGATGGGAATGCCCTCAAAATCGGTCCCGCCCCGACCGGGAGTAACCCCGGCCACCATCCGGGTTCCATATTCTTTGCAGGCCCGGGTGTGGAGTTGGCCGGTTGCGCCGGTAATGCCCTGGGTGACCACTCTGGTGTCTGTATTAACGAGAATACTCACGCTGACTTCTCCGCTCGTCTGTGGGCCGTTCAGCCCGCCGCCCTGACCGCCTCAACCGCCTTCTTGGCCCCATCGGCCAAGTCGCTGGCCGCAATGATATTGAGTCCCGACTGGGCCAGAATCTGTTTGCCCTGTTCGACGTTTGTGCCTTCGAGACGAACCACCAGGGGCACAGACAGCTTAACCTGCTTGGCCGCTTTGACCACCCCTTTGGCCACCACATCGCAACGCATGATGCCGCCAAAGATGTTGACCAGGACGCCCTTGACCTTGTGGTCGGATAGAATGATCTTAAACGCCTCGGTCACTTTTTCGGTCGTGGCCCCGCCCCCGATGTCCAGAAAATTGGCCGGCTCAGCGCCGTAATGCTTGATGATGTCCATCGTGGCCATGGCCAAGCCAGCCCCGTTGACCATGCAGCCGATATCACCGTCAAGGGCGATATAGCTGAGGTCAAACTTGGCGGCCGCGATTTCTTTGTCGTTCTCTTCCGACTCGTCCCGCAACTTGCGGACCTCGGGCTGACGGTACAGCGCGTTATCGTCAAAGCCCATCTTGGCGTCGAGGGCGACCAGAGCGTTGTCCTGGGTCAAGACCAGCGGGTTGATCTCAACCAGCGAGGCGTCGGTTTCGATACAGGCCCGATACAGCGCCTTGACAAAAGCCACCGCTTTGGGAATCGCCGCCTTGGGCAGGCCGAGACCGTAAGCGATTTTCCGGCCCTGAAAGTCGCCCACGCCGAGAACTGGGTCTACCGCTTCCCGCAAAATTTTCTCGGGCGAGCGGACGGCGACCTCTTCGATCTCGACCCCGCCCTCAGAGCTGGCCATGACGGTGACGCGCGAGGTAGCCCGGTCAAGGACCATGCCCAGATAAAACTCTTGGGCAATAGCGCAGCCCTGCTCAACGAAGACCTTCTGGACCTCTTTGCCCCCGGGGCCGGTCTGGTGGGTGACCAGATTTTTGCCCAGCAGGCTGGCCGCAATGTCACGCGCTCCTTGAGGGGTCTTGGCCAGCTTGACCCCGCCGGCTTTGCCCCGACCGCCAGCGTGGATCTGGGCTTTGACCACACACAGCCCTCCGCCCAACTCCTCGGCCGCGTCCTGGGCCGCCTCGGGCGTGGTGGCCATTGTGCCGTTCAGGACGGCCACGCCGTATTTCCGCAACAGGTCTTTTGCCTGATATTCATGGATGTTCATACGTCCTCGCTTCCAGCCAAAACGCTGTCACAATGCCAAAATTCGGGCGGACTGTCTAGGGCCGGGCGGCGCTTATGATGCCCGGCGATACTTCCGCTCGGCCTCCGACAGGCACACATAGCGCGGCACCAGTTGGCCCACATTGTCCGACTCGCCGGCCTCCATCCTCGCCAGAGCCAAACGGGCAACCGCTGCCCCGCTGGGACGATAACTGGCCCACGACAAGAACTGGGCCGCGTCATCGTAGCGATCGTGGATCAGTCGGTGGCAGGCCTCGGCTCCGTCGCCGATAAACAGGCAGGGAGGCGAAATATGTGACCACAGTTCGTCCGGCACCAGAACCATATCGGGGGTCAGCCGTCGCAACCGACGCTGCTGATCGCGGGCAAACACGGCCGCATACACTTCTTTTCTCCGCGCGTTGAGCAGGACACATATCCGGCCCTGCCAGTCATCCACAGCCGTGGCCAGCGCCTCCAGCGTAGAAACTCCGACGAGAGCCAGCCCCAGCGCATAACACAGACCCTTGGCCGTATTCAGCCCGACCCGTAGGCCGGAGAAAGAGCCGGGGCCGAGCGACACGCCGATGCCGTCCAACTCGGCCAAGCCAAGGCCGGACCGGGACACGATCTGGTGGACGAGCGGCACCACGGTATCCGCGTGCCCAGTCTGGACGTGGCGCGATTCCTCGGCCAAGACGCTCCCGTCACCCACCAGGCCGACGCTGGCAAACCGGGTCGCCGTATCCAGGCCGAGGACGATCACGCTCGCTTCTCCCCTTTGTTCAGCAGCTTGGTCTCCGCAGGTTATCTCACCAGACGCGCGATGTCGTTGTAAAAGACCAGGACGACCAGCGAGACGATGACCAGAAAGCCGACCCGAAAGGCGACTTCGCGTGAGCGCAGGCTGGGGGGCCGGCCGAGCAGCAGCTCAATGAACAGAAACAGCAGATGGCCGCCGTCCAGAATCGGAATCGGCAAAAGATTAAAGACGGCCAGATTCACATTAATCAGGGCAGTGAAATGCACCAGATGGCTGAGCCCGCGCTGGGCCTGCTGGCCGGCCACCTGGGCAATGAGAATCGGCCCGCCTAGCTCCTTGGTTGAGACTTGGCCTTGGATGAGTTTGCCCACGGTCTGCACGATCAACACACTCAAGGCCCAGGTTTGTTCAGCCCCAAGGACCACGGCTCGGCCGGCCGACACCTGCTCTAAACGCGAATCCGGCATAATGCCAATCGTATACCGCCCACGCCCCTCTTGACCCGCTCCCTGGCGTAATTCCGGGCGAACGACCAACTCGAGCGGCCGCGGCCCGCCCGCCCGCCTGACCTGGAGGGTGAGTTCTTCGCCCTGGCTGCCTCGGATGTGTTCGGCCATCTCTTCCCAGGTCTGCACCCGGCTGCCCGAAATACTCACAATCTCGTCTCCGGCTTGCAGTCCGGCTCGCCGGGCCGGAGAGTCGGGAACGACCGCACCCACCCTGGCCTCCTCCACCGCGACCGGGAGGCCAAAGCTCACAAAGGCCAAGCTAAACAGGACAAACGCGGTCACAAAATTCGCACACGGCCCGGCGGAGACAATCAGAAACCGACTCGTCAGCGACTGATGGGGAAAAGAACGCGGAATATCTTCCGGCGCAACCTCTTCGCCTGTTTCTTCCCCGATCATCTTGACATAGCCGCCCAGTGGTACGGCGCTGATTAGATATTCTGTCTCCCCAACCGTGTGTCCGACGAGCTTCGGCCCAAAGCCGAGCGAAAATCGCTCAACGCCAACCCCCACCAGCTTGGCCACGCTAAAATGTCCGAGTTCATGGACAAACACGATCAGACCGAAGACGACGACCACTTTCCAAATCACATCAAGGGTTGACAGATCCATAACATCTCCTCATCGCTGGCCAGTCACCAAGCCCATAGGATGGCATAGTAATAGATAAAGGCAGCCGGGAAAAGTAAACTGTCCACCCGGTCAAGCAGGCCGCCGTGACCAGGAAAAAGACGGCCCGAATCCTTGGTTCCGCACGCCCGTTTGACCGCCGATTCGCACAAATCTCCAATTTGGGCCAAGATCCCGATGACTACCGCCAACACGCCCATCTCAATCCAACTCCGCTCCGGCAGCAGCCAAGCCCAGCCAATCCATCCCGCCCCCACACTGCCGATGAGCGCCCCCCCGCTGCCTTCACGGGTTTTACCGGGACTGATGTGCGGGATGAGCTTGTGTGTGCCCCAGAGTCGCCCGACAGCATAGCCGCCGGTATCGCCCAGCATAGCAACCAGCATGAGGAAGAAAACCCAGGCAACGCCGTCCGGCAGCTGTCGGACCCAGACGAGGTGCGGCAGCAGCAGACCGATATAGACAACCCCAAACAGGGTCAGACTGACTCCGGCCAGCCCCCTGTCAGGCTGAGGCGCGCGCAGGCCACACGCAAATGTGACGACAAACCCGGCGATTAGCACCGCGCCTACGGGCGCTTCGGGCCCAACACACATGGTCGCCGCCAAGCTTCCACCCCAGCCAAGCCCCAGCCCGAGCGAGAGCGGGTTATGGCACCGACTCAGCGAAAAGAATTCATACAGTCCGAGACAGGTCAGGAGAAAAACGACCGCGGAAAAAACCGAGACCGGGGCACAACAGATACAGAGAATGAGGAGCGGCAGCGCAAACGTTGCGGTCAGCAGACGGGCGTGGAGCACACCTGAGCCTAGCCTACCGCATGCCTCAGCCCTCTGAGGGCTTGCTGTTCTGCGGTTCGTCCAAAACGTCGCTGGCGACGTTGATAGGCGACTAAGGACTGGAGAAAATGCTCACGGCCAAAGTCTGGCCAGAGGGTATCCGTCACATACAACTCGGTATAGGCCAGTTGCCACAGCAGAAAATTGCTGATCCGCATCTCTTTTCCAGTGCGGATGAGGAGATCAGGATCGGGTACTTCAACCGTCCACAAATGCCGGGCAAAGCGTCGCTCATCAATCTCGTCAGGCCGCAGGTGGCCCTCCTGAACGGCCTGGGCCAGGGCTCGGGCGGCGGCGACAATCTCTTCACGCGCTCCATAGCTGACTGCTAAGATAACGGTGAGTCCGGTGTTGTGCCTAGTCGCGCAGATCGCTTCGTCAAAAGCCAACCGGACCGGACCGGGCAGACGACGCAGGTCGCCGAGAGCCAGCAGCCTGATATTGTAGCCCATCAGGCGGTCGAGTTCGTTGCGCAGATAGTGACGAAAGAGGCTCATCAAGATACGGACTTCAGCGCTGGGGCGCTGCCAGTTTTCCGACGAGAAGGCGTAGAGGGTGAGATACGAGATACCGAGGTCGCGGCTGGTTTCGACGATCGCCCGGACGGTTTCTTTGGCCCGTTTGTGGCCTTCGGTGCGGGGCAAACCGCGTTGCTGAGCCCAGCGGCCGTTGCCGTCCATGATAATAGCGACGTGTTGGGGGAGGCGGTCCAACCGCAGGTGCTGGAATCCCTGGGGAGCAGGCTCAAGCGAAACCGGCCCATACTGCTCTTCCCCGGCCAGCTTGAGTTGACGACTGGCATTTTGCATCGGTCGGTTCTGCTTACTCACTCGCGTCCACACCTCCACCACATGTCGCTCAGGACAGCGCTGTTACGGCTTTACACCGACAGCAAATCCTCCTCTTTGACCTGAAGGATATGCGCAATTTTGTCGATTGACTCGTCAATCATTTTCTGGACTCGCTCTTGCGCCGCCCGTGCCTCATCTTCAGACAGTTCTTTGTTCTTTTGCATTTTTTTGACGCGGTCGTTTATGCTGCGGCGATGGTTGCGCATCGAAACTCGATAGTCTTCGGCTATTTTCCGAATATGCCGCACCAGTTCTTTTCGGCGTTCCTCGGTCAGCTCGGGCAGTGGCACGCGGATGACCTTCCCGTCGTTGACCGGTGTCAGCCCGAGGTCTGCCTTATAAATCGCCTTCTCAATATCGCCAATGATGTTCTGATCGTAGGGCTGGGCCACCAGCAAACGAGGCTCAGGCACCGAAAGGGCAGCCACCTGATTCAGGGGCGTTGGAGCCCCGTAGCAGTCAACCAGCACATCTTCGATCAGATCAACCGAGGCTCGATCAGTGCGAACCTTGCGAAATTCTTTGTTGAGAGAAGCAATGGTGTGGTCGGCTTCTTTCTTCAAGTCGCCCAGTAGTTGTGCATTCATACTGCTCCTCCATGCACCAGGGTTCCGACCTGCTCTCCCAGCACAGCTCGTTTGATATTGCCCGTCTCCAACATGCTGAACACCAGAATCGGCAGAGCGTTGTCCATACACAGGGAAATCGCAGTCGAATCCATGACTCTGAGGTTCTTTTGCAAAACCTCGAGGTAACTGACCTCGTGATAGCGCCTGGCATCGGCGACATGGACCGGGTCCGCATCGTAGATGCCATCAACCTTGGTCGCCTTAAAAATGACCTGCGCCCCGATTTCCATGGCCCGCAAGCTGGCCGCCGTATCCGTGGTGAAATACGGATTGCCCGTCCCTGCCGCAAAAATAACAACCCGCCCCTTTTCCAGATGTCGGGTCGCCCGGCGTCGGATGTACGGCTCCGCCACCTGCGACACGCTCAGGGCCGACATCACCCGAGTCTGGACCTCAATCGTTTCCAGGGCCTCTTGCATGGCTAAGCTATTCATCAGGGTGGCCAACATGCCCATGTAGTCGGCCGTTGCCCGGGCCATACGGCGGGCGCTGGCGGCCACGCCACGAAAGATATTCCCGCCGCCGATGACCAGCGCAATTTCACAGCCAAGGTCATGGACCTCTCTGACCTCGTCGGCCATCCGGGATAAGACCGCCTCGTCGATCCCGTAACCGCTGTCTCCGGCCAGCGCTTCGCCACCGATTTTCAGCAGTACGCGTTTATAGGGGAGCGTGCAAGCATCGGCAGTCATAATTCCCGTTGGGTGTGTATCGCCCGCCCCTGCCTACTCGGCAGCTCCCCCGGCATCGCCAATCTGGAAACGAGAAAAGCGGCGGACAACAATATTTTCTCCGGTTCGGGCCACCATCTCTTTGACCAGCTGTTCAACCGTCTTTGCCATATCGCGGATAAAGTGCTGTTCAAGCAGACAGTTCTCACTGTAATACTTCTCCAGACGTCCATCAACGATCCGAGCAATAACCTTCTCAGGTTTGCCCTCGGCCAGGGTCTGGGTGCGGTAGATCGCCCGCTCTTTTTCGACTTCCTCGGCCGGGACATCGTCGCGTCGCACATAGCGCGGCTGAGAGGCCGCAATCTGCATACCCAGATCTTTGACCAGCTGCTGAAACTCCTCGGTACGCGCTACAAAATCGGTTTCGCAATTGACCTCGACCAGCACCCCAATTTTGCTACCAGCGTGAATATATGAGCCAATCACACCCTGGACCGCCGCCCGTCCAGCTCGCTTGGCAGCTGCGGCCAGACCTTTTTCGCGCAAAAATGTGATTGCCTGGTCAATGTCGCCACCGCTCTCATTTAAGGCTTTTTTGCAATCCACAACCCCAGCTCCAGTCCGCTCACGGATCTCCTTGAGCCGGGCCATAGTACTGATCTGATCGCTCACGCGTCACCTCTGTCTTCGCCCGCATCAGCGGCCTGCTCGGCTGAGGGGGACGGAGCCAGCTGCACTGCACGGGGAGCGGTGTCGGACAACGGCGTGGCCGTTTCTTCAACGGCCACGCCTTCTCCGTCGACAGCAGCAGGGCTGGGCTCGGTCGGGGCGGCCTCAGCCGCGTCTTTTGCCTCAGCCTGCTGGCGCTCCTCAAGCTGTGCCCGGCCCTCAAGGGCAGCTTCCGCCACCGCGTTGGTAAACAGCCGGATCGCCCGGATAGCGTCATCGTTGCCCGGCACTTTGTAGGTGACCGTATCCGGGTCACAGTTGGTATCAACCGCGGCCACGACCGGAATCCCGAGCTTATTCGCCTCACGAACCGAAATTTCCTCTTTTTTAGTGTCCACGACAAACATGGCATCCGGCAGTTTGCGCATGTTCTTGATACCACCCAGGGTAATCATCAGTTTGTCCCGATCACGGCTCATCCCCAACAATTCTTTTTTGGTCAGGGCCTCATTGATTGAAGGGGTGTCGAGCATTTCATCAAGCTTTTTCAGCCGCTCAATGGACTTCTTGATCGTCTGAAAATTGGTCAACATCCCACCCGGCCAGCGGTTGTTGACATAGTACATCCCACACCGCTCGGCCTCCTCTCGCACAACTTCTTGGGCCTGCTTTTTCGTGCCGACAAACAGAATATGGCCGCCGTCAGCGACTAACCCTGAGACAAAGCTCGTGACCTCCCGCAGCAGGCCAACGGTCTGTTGTAAGTCGATGATATGGATCCCGTTGCGAGCACCAAAAATATAGGGCTTCATCTTTGGATTCCAGCGGCTGGTCTGGTGGCCAAAGTGGACCCCAGCCTCAAGCAGTTGCTTGATTGTGATATCAATCATGAATCCTACCTTTCTGTACTGGTGCGACCTGCTCTCGCGCTCTGCGGTACGAGAGTTGTAACAAATGGGAGGGGGCTTTGCAACGCGCTGGACAAGCCGATCAGGGTGGAAAATCGATCGCTCAACAGACCTGAACACCGCCCGCAGCTTCTACTGGTTCATCAATTCCAGGAATTCGGCGTTATCCTTTGTGCCCTCCATCTTATCCATCAGAAATTCCATGGCCTCGACGGTATTGAGCTGCGAGAGCAGCTTGCGCAGAATCCAAATCCGGTTCAACACTTCTTTGCTCAGCAGCAGTTCCTCTTTGCGGGTGCCAGAACGATTAATATCGACCGCGGGGAAAATTCGCTTGTCCATCAGGCGCCGATCCAGGTGGATTTCCATATTCCCGGTACCCTTGAACTCTTCGAAGATGACCTCATCCATACGGCTGCCGGTGTCAATAAGAGCGGTACCCAGAATGGTCAGGCTGCCACCGTCTTCGATGTTTCGGGCCGCGCCGAAAAATTTCTTGGGACCGCGCAGGGCGTTGGCGTCTACTCCGCCCGACAGCAGCTTGCCGCTCGGCGGCACAACAGAGTTATACGCCCGGGCTAAGCGGGTGATGCTATCCAGCAGGATCACCACATCTTTGCCATGTTCGACCAAACGCTTGGCCTTTTCAATCACCATCTCAGCGACCTGGACGTGGCGGGTGGCCGGCTCGTCAAATGTAGAACTGACGACCTCGGCGTGGACAGAGCGCTGCATATCGGTCACCTCTTCCGGCCGTTCATCGATCAACAGCACAATGAGGATCGCTTCTTTCTGATTGTTGACAATGCCCTGGGCGATGTTCTGCAGCATCATCGTCTTCCCGGTGCGCGGGGCGGCGACGATTAAACCGCGCTGCCCCCTGCCGATCGGTGTCAACAGATCAATAATCCGTCCGGTATAGGCTTCGGGATCGTATTCGAGCCGCAGCGGCTCTTCGGGGTAGAGTGGCGTCAAATTATCAAACAGGATTTTTTCGCGTGCCCGTTCCGGCTCCTCGTAGTTGATCACCTCAACTTTGAGCAGAGCAAAGTAGCGCTCCCCCTCTTTGGGCGGACGAATTTGTCCGGAGACAACATCTCCAGTGCGTAAATTAAAGCGCCGAATCTGACTCGGAGAGACGTAGATATCGTCAGGGCCGGGCAGATAGTTGTAATCCGGGGAGCGCAAGAAGCCAAATCCGTCAGACAGAATTTCAAGCACCCCCTCACCGTAGATATAGCCGCTCTGCTCGGCCTGGGCCTGCAGAATGGAGAAGATGAGGTCTTGTTTGCGGAAGCCCGATGTGCCATCGACGTTGAACCCACGCGCGATTCTGGCGAGTTCGCTGATCTTCTTTTCCTTGAGCGTCTTCAGATTCAGCCCGCCATCCTCATCACCAACCTCGATGCGGAGATCACGGGGCTCTTCTACTTCTTGCTGCCGAGCGGCCGACCGAGCCATGAAATCCTCCCTTACTGTGTGCAATTTACAATGTGTGAACGGTGTGAATCTGACAAACTGCTCTCCCCCCTAACGGGCTGTGATAGATCCGTCGGGCGGACAGGGGCCGTGTATGATATGCGGGAAAATTCTCAACCGGAGGGAATAAGGAAATTGGTGAGCAGAGTTTTTCTGCCTTGTGTGTCTGGAATGTGCGCTCGATCTGGATGAAACGCCACTACCGTAGTTGATCTTCAGCGCGGTGTCAATCCAAACTGACTGCTGCACGGTCGTGGGTGTCCGACACGCCTATCGCACGCAGCAAAGCCCGCATGTCCGGCGGATATGGAGCGCGGATCGTCATCGTCCGTTCCTGCCCAGGATGGTAAAACCGAATCGCTTCGGCGTGTAAAGCTTGGCGCGGAAAGGTCTGCGCAACCGCCGGTGCTCCACGGAGCCTGGAGGGAGCAGAACCATACACCCGGTCGCCGACGAGCGGGTGGCCAAGAGCGGCCATATGTACCCGTAGTTGGTGAGTTCGGCCCGTTTCAGGAAACAGGTGGACAAAGGACAGCCCCTCTGCCTCGTCCACTACCTGATAGCGGCTCAGCGCGGGCCGGCTGTGGCGGGCATGGACAGACATCTTCTTTCGATCAGTCGGATGGCGCCCAATCGGCAGCTCAACCCGCCCAATCTGCGCCCGGAAATGTCCAACTGCGACGGATCCGTAGGTCTTGTGGATTTGGCGCGCCTGGAACTGGCGGGCGAGCCGCTCGGTACTGATTTCGTCCTTGGCCACCAGCAAGACCCCCGAGGTATCCTTGTCCAAACGATGGAGAATACCTGGACGCAGTGAGGAGCCAGAGTTGGCCCAGCCCCAGCGGAACAACAGCGCGTTGACGACCGTCCCGTGCCACTGTCCGGGTGCCGGATGGACAACCATAGCCGGAGGCTTATTGATGGCCAGGATGACCTCATCCTCATACAGAACGTCCAGATGAATGGCCTGTTGGATCGCCTTGGTAGGCACTGCGGGTAAGGGAGCGGCACACACTCTGTCGTCCACCCGGACGCAATAGCCAGCTTTTTTTGCCTCGTCGTTAACCACCACCCGGGCCCGGTCGATCAACACCTTGGCCTGCGAGCGGCTGACGTTGAGGACGCTGGCAACGACCCGGTCCAGACGCTGGCCGCCGTAGTCTGCCGATACCACAAACCGCCGAGTTGGCTCGACGGTGCGGCCCTGTTCTCGTTGTTGCGGTGATTCTTGCTCAGCCATGCGCCCATTGACAACCCCTCACTGGCTTAAGGAGGGCACGCGCACGCTCGGTATCCTCTTGAATTTGATTGACCAAGTCTTGTACAGAGGGAAACTTTCGTTCTCCCCGCAGCCGGGCAATAAATCCGACCCGCAGCCGTTGGCCATAGATATCCGCCGCAAAATCAAAAATATGGGCTTCAATCGTCCGCTTATTTTGGCCAAAAGTGGGGTTGACCCCGACATTGGCCACCCCGGTCAGTTGGGTCTGCCGCCCGACATTAAGCCGCACGGCATACACGCCGTTGGGCAGCAGCAGATCGACCTGGGGCCGCAGGTTTGCGGTCGGAAAACCAATTGTGCGCCCGCGCTGAAAGCCTTTTTGGACGCGGCTGCTGACGATATAGGGTCGGTTCAAGAGCGCAGTGGAACTATCCAGGTCCCCCGCACTCAACAACGACCGAATGGCCGAGCTACTTACCTCTCGGTCCAGCGTCCGGACCGGCCCGACCACCTCAACCCCAAAGCCATAGCGCCGGCCCAGTTGCTCAAGCGCCCCAGCGTTGCCTGTGCGGTCCCGGCCAAAGCTAAAGTTATGACCAATGATAATTTTTTCTACACCCATGGCCTGGACCAGATATTGGTGGACAAACTCCTCCGGGCTGAGGTGCGAAAAGGCGGGCGAGAAACGCTGCAACACCACCCGCTGCACCCCCCGCTGGGCTAGGTGGTCTAATTTCTCCCGCAGGCTTAGAATCAGCGACAGCGGCCGGTCAGGCCGCAGAACCGAAAGCGGGTGAGGATGAAAAGTCATGATCAGTGCCGTTCCCTGACGCCGCTCAGCCTCCTGGACCAAACGCCGCAGAATCGCCTGGTGGCCAAGATGGACCCCGTCAAAGTTGCCCAAACTGACGACCGGATGGGGCAGACGGGGATGGCTCAGGATATGCCGGATGATCTCCATAGGTGCTGTTAGGAAGATGACCGCTAGGGTTCCAGGGACTGGAGCAGAGACCTCGCTTTGGGGATGACCGCAGAGTCGGGATGGTCGTCTATCACCCTGCGCAGAATCAGGCGGGTAGAGTTAGGATCGCCAATTTCGAGAAACGCCTCGGCTTGGCGGACCAGCGCATCCGGCCGTCTATCACCCTGCGCGTACTGTAAGACAACATCGTTCAGGGCTAGGATCGATCGGTTGTAGTCCCGTTGAATAAAATAGATCTCGCCAATCCAGTACAGGGCGTCGTCGGCCATGTCCGAAGCGGGGTAGGTGCGTTGAAAAGTCCGAAATTGCTGGACTGCCCGCTCATAGTCCTCGGCCCGCAGCAGTTCGAGTGCCAGGGTGAACTCCTGCTGTTCGCGGATCATCCCGGGCGGCGGCTCGGTCGTGCGGGCTGGAACGGGCCGAGAGAAAGGGTCGGTCGGGATTTCCTGGCTGGGCGGCGGCTCAAAGGGCATGGTGACCGCCCGCTCCCGACGCGTTGGCGGGGTAACGCGCTGCCTAGCCTGTTCTGACTGCTCCAACCTGACGACTCGCGCCTCCAGATCTTGGACTTCGGGTGCCACCGTGCGCTCGCTGGGAGCGCGCTCAACACGGTTCCGAACCGTTTCAACTTCCCCCCTCAATTCGGCCAACTCGCGGTGTACTTCGGCAACCGTGGCTTCCACATTTGCAATCCCGGTCCGCAGAGCTTGATTGTTCTGTTGAGCGAGCTGCATATCGTACTGCGTCGCACAAGCTCCCAACAACGGCAACAGCACGACAAAAAATCTGAGCGCGTTCACGAGTCACCGGCTGATAATAAGAAAATGGACCCGGCGGTTCTGCCGCCAACACGCCTCTGAGTCCTCAGCGCACAAGGGAGCTTCCTCCCCGTAGCTGATGGTTGCTATCCGCTCTGGGGCAATACCCAGAGAAACGAGGTAGTCATAGGCGGCCCTAGCCCGCTCAGCGCCGAGGGCCAGATTGTATTCTACCGTTCCCCGATTGTCACAGTGGCCTTCAATTTCGACCTTTGCCGTCGGATTGCTGTGAAGCCAGCCGGCGTTAGCCTGCAAGGTTGCCCGGGCGGGCGGCGAAAGCTCTGAGGCATCATAATCAAAGTGAATATCCTGCAATTCTCCGTCGGCCCGAGGGCCCTCCAGCAGCATCCGTTCCGTCCTTCTGCCTGGGTCGGACAGAGTGCCCTCCTCGGGCGCATTTCCCGGATCAAGCCCAGGCTGAGCGATATCCGCTGGGGGAGGGGTGGGCAGGCGGGGAGACTGTTGGCTTGGACAAGCACTGAGGAGGACCGCAACAAACAGGCTGCAACCCACCCGCCCGCACCACCGAAAGAGGCTCTGCATTGTTCTGCCCGGTCCTTATCGTCTGTTGTCTGATGTCAGTGATCTGGCCCACCTATGGCAGACGGGCTGACCATGCCGGACTAGTATCATCTCCCTCCCCACGCGTCAATTGTTTGACGCTGCGCCCATCCCGACTGGCAATCCACAGCCGGCCCCCCGCGCTCAGCACCAGATAGCGCCCATCCGGCGACCAGGAGGGGTCCTCTCCAACGGTAACGGTCCACACTTGGCCGGACTGGACATCAACGGTTTTGATGCCCAGTCCGCGGGATTCGCTCGTGTAGGCGATATGTCTGCCTTTGGGCGACCAAGCCGGCGAGGTATTGGAACCGCCCGAAAAGGTCAGCCGGCGGATATTTCCTGAATCGAGGTCTAGCACATAGATCTGCGGCCTGCCGCTCCGACTTGAACAAAACGCTAGCCAACGCCCGTCCGGTGACCAAGCCGGCGAGACATCAATGCCGGCGTTGGTCGTCAAGCGACGGATCACACGTCCCTGGGAGGACAGCAGAAAAAGGTCAGTATTGCCATCTCTCTCGGCGCTGACAGCGATCGTCTGGCCGTCGGGCGACCATTGGCCGCTGTACCCAACGGTTTTCGACAGCTGCCACTCCTGGCCGCTGCGCAATTCAAAGCGGAACGGATAGGGACCGCCGCGTTTGTACGAAATATAAAACAACTCGGTTGCCCCGGGATTCCAGTTCGGCCCCAGGATGAGGGTCCTGGCGTGGGTCACCCGTTCGACCTTGTTCCCGGTCAAGTCGGTGACATAGACCTCTTTGGCCCGTCCGCCGGCCCGGTTGGAGATAAACGCTATCCTGGAATTAAACGGCCCTTCCTCTCCGGTCAGGAGCAGCATGACGTGGTCGGCAAAACGGTGTGCCATGCCAGGCAGGTCTTTCCGTTGACCGCGATAACGTTTGCCGCCTAGATAGCGACGCTGGGCGACATCAAACAGGCGCGCCTCAACAGTCAGACGGTCTCCTTCGACCCACACCCTGCCCTTGATCAGGGCCAGCGCGCCCAGCACCGACCAGCGGCCAAAATTGATCTCAGCCTCCACCGCTGCGTCCGGCCCCTCAAGGTATGCCCCGCGGTCAATGACACGGAAGAGGCCGGACAGGTCAAGGTCACGAGCGACAATATCGGAGAACCTCACCCCCAGACCCTGGTCGGCACCCGCAGATTGGTGCGCCAGTGGCGAGAGCGCAATGGGCAGCACCGCCCCGCCCGGTTCAGGCACTTTAATTTCGATTTGGGCCCGTGCCGGGCGATATACTCCGAGCGCGAGAGCCAGGACCAGCGCCCCCAGTCGGCAGCTTCGCGCCAACCCTGACAGTCTCACCCGAGCCACGCGTCGCCTATTGCCCAACCAGTTGCTCATATCCCGCGCTCCCCTCCTTCCCCCCATTGCTCATTCGCCAAAAGCGACTGTGACCTTCTGGGAGAGAAATGCACGCATATGGTCCAGGGGCGGCGGGGGAAGCGGGTTGGCGTAATGCACGGCGCGGAGCGCGGACTGATCGAAAGCCACATTGCCGGATGAGCGCGCCAGCTGAATCTCGATAATTTCACCGTTGGGTCTGATGCCAAACTGGACCACGGCCGTCAGGCCGGCCTGTTTACGGGTCACAATCCAGCTGTCTCTGACCCGTTGTTGAACCTGGGCAGTATACATGACAAAGCTCATCGCCCGACTGCCGTTTCCGCCTCCAGCCCCGGAACCGCTGGCCTGTGGAGAGGGGCGTCTGGCCGGTTTCACATTCTGGCGCACACGCTTGAGGGCTTCGGCCAAGTGTCGTGCATCGCGCTCCTGGGCAGATATTGCGGGCCGCGGCTTGGCCGCTTTGGCGGCCGGCTTTTTCGGCGACCGGGCCGTCTTGGCGACCTGTTTCTTTAGTAATTTTTTGGTGCGCTGTTTGGGTTGATGTGGCGTTTTCTTGGGCTTCTTGCTAGCGACTTTTTTCCGGGGTTTCGGCCTTGTGTCGGGCAGCTTCACCCGTTCTTTTTCCGGCACGGGCTGGGCTGGTTTTTTTGCCGCCGGCTGTGGCGCTTGCAGCTTCGTCATGGTTTGCGCCGGTGGCAACTCCGATGACAGATCTTGGGGCCGGCTGGGCGGCACAGGGGCCGAGGCCGGCCGGCCACCTCGGGACGGAACGAGCGCAGACGGGGCAACCAGGGAAACCCTATAGGCAGCCGGCGGCATCGGCCGGGCCAAGCTGCTGACCCCGGCCGTGACTAGGCCGACAATAGCCCCAGCGTGCAAGGCCGCAGACAGAACGAGCATACGCCCGAAGCCGGCAGTGGCTCGGGCGGGCCGTTCTTTTCGTCGAAGCTGGTAGGTCATAATCTGAGCGTATTGACGAGAAGCGAAGTGCGCTCACTCCTCCGGTGTCTCCTGGGGTTGTTCTGCCCGCGCCGTGTCTGTCGCTGGGGGTTCGGTCACCATGCCCAGCCTGACAACCCCGGCCTGCCGCACCGCGGCCATGACTTCCATGACTGTGCCATATATAACGTTTTTATCGGCGTGCAGATACACCATCCGATCTGGACGGGTCTGGACGATTGTCGCCAGGGTAGTTTGTAAGGCGTCCAACTCAAGCCGGGCCGCGTTCAGATACACCCTGCCTTCTCGGCTGACAGACACCACCAGCTGATCCTCCTGGCTGGCCATCGCGCCGGCCTCCACCTGGGGCAAATCAACGCCAAGGCCCTGCCGGAGTATCGGCGCGGTGACCATAAAGATGACCAGCAGCACTAACATCACATCAACCAGAGGAGTCACATTAATCTGCGATAGACTGCTATCGCCTGACTCATCAAATGCCATGGTCTCCCTCCTCGCGTGGGGGACCGAGCTTCACCGGGCTACAGAAAATGCCGCTCGGCAATATTCAGAAACTCGGCCAAGAAGTTCTCCATCCCCAAAGACGCCAGCCGAACCTGACGGCTGAAGTGATTATAGGCCACGACCGACGGAATCGCTGCGGCCAAGCCGATGGCCGTAGCAATCAGGGCCTCGGCAATGCCCGGCGCGACCGCCTGGATAGTTGAGGTGGTGGTCGCACTCAGGCCCAGGAAAGCGTTCATAATCCCCCAGACGGTTCCAAACAGACCGATGAAAGGGGCGGTGCTGGCGGTAGTGGCCAAAAAGGTCAAGCCGCTCTCCAGCCGGGTCAGCTGTTCTCGGGCGGCCCGGCGCATCGCCCGCTCAACGTTCTCGACACCGCCCTCGTCAATGTCTTCAAATGAATCCGGCTTATGGGCGGGGTCTTGGGGACGCTTCTGAGCACGGGTGATCCGCATCAACTCCTGATAACCGGCCCGAAAGATCTGGGCGGTTGAGCTGTCTTTCATCTCCAGGCTGACAGTGTGGATGGAAGACAGATTTTTTGTCTCCCAAAATACCACCGTAAACTGCTCAGACTCGCGTCGGGTTCGGCGTAGTTGGCGAAATTTGAAAAACACGATCGCCCAACTGGTAATAGAAAACAGCACCAACAGGTAGAGTACGGCTTGAACAACCGGGCCGGAGCCGGTGATCATTTCGAGGATATTCGGCTGGGACAGTGTGTGCTGAGCGGCCGAACCCAAAAGCGAATCTTCCATCCTGTTCCCCACCTCCCCATCAGGGAGCCGCCCGACCCCGCTCCACCGATGCCCGTGGCTCTGAGCGATCCCTCACGCAGTGGAAGGTCTATTTTATCCCAGACACTACCCTCACGCTATTCCCGCCAGTTTGTGCGGGGCGTCACCGCAGCGCCTTCCCTTGACTGATTTTCCCGCTTAGGGTAGAGATGGCAAGAAAATGGAGGAGCGATCCTGCCAGAGGTGAGAGAATATGGCTGTACGCATAGGATTGAACGGTTTTGGACGGATCGGACGGAACCTGTTTCGGGCCAGCATCAACGAGCCCGAGCTCGAATTTGTGGCTATCAACGACATTACCGACGCCGCGACACTCGCCCATTTATTGCGCTACGACTCGGTCCACGGTCGTCTCAACGCCGATATTGAGGCCGAACAAGACGCCTTGATTGTCAACGGCAAACGCATTCAGGTCATCCAGGAACGCAATCCGGGCAACTTGCCCTGGAAGGCGCTCGGAATTGATGTGGCCCTCGAATGCACCGGCCTGTTTACCGACCGGGACAAGGCCGCCTTGCATCTGTCCGCCGGGGCAAGAAAAGTGATTATTTCGGCCCCGGCCAAAGGGGCGGATTTAACCCTGTGTTACGGGGTGAATCATATCAGCTACAACCCGGCCGCGCACCATATTATTTCCAACGCGTCGTGTACCACCAATTGTCTCTCACCGGTCGCCAAGGTCCTGCACGAAACGTTTGGCGTCAGACGGGGGCTGATGACGACTGTCCACGCCTACACCAACGACCAGCGCATTCTCGACCTGCCCCACTCCGATATCCGGCGTGCGCGTGCGGCCGCCCAGTCCATGATCCCGACCTCAACCGGGGCTGCCCGCGCGGTGGGCGAAGTCCTGCCCGAGCTCAAGGGCAGGCTTGACGGCATGGCCGTTCGGGTCCCAACGGCGAATGTGTCGGTTGTTGACCTCGTCGCCGAACTCGACCGGACGGCCACCGCTCAAGAAGTCAATCAGGCCATGCAGGCCGCGGCTGAAGGTCCGCTCAAAGGCGTCCTCCAGTACTGCCAGGAGGAACTGGTTTCGGTTGATTTTAACGGTAATCCTCACTCCTCTATTTTTGACGCCGCCCTGACCAAGGTGATGGACGATACTTTTGTCAAAGTCCTGTCCTGGTATGACAACGAGTGGGGCTTTTCCAACCGGATGCGAGACGTCTCACTCTACATCGGAGAAAGCCTGAGTTAGCCTATGGCCAGCCGCCGTCCAATTCTCGCCGGCAACTGGAAAATGCACGGCACCAGGGCCGAGACCGAGCGTCTGCTATCAGCCCTCGCCACCGTGCTTGGCGACATTGACCCTGCCGAACGGGAAATTGTAGTGGCCCCGCCATTTACCGTCCTGGAGACCGCAGCCCGCCTGCTGGCCGACACGCCCATCCGTTTAGCCGCCCAGAATCTCCACTGGGAGGCGCGCGGGGCGTTCACCGGCGAGGTTTCAGGCCCCATGCTCAGAGAAGCCGGCTGTGCCCATGTCATTCTTGGACATTCTGAGCGGCGTCAATACTTCGCCGAGACCGACGAGAGCGTGGCCCGCAAGGTCCGGGCAGCCCAGCGGGACGGACTCGTGCCAATCGTATGTGTGGGTGAGTCCCTCGAAAAACGTGAAAGCGGAGCGACCTTGGAGGTCATCGGCCGCCAAGTCCGGGCGGCCCTCCACAACCAGACCCCCGCGACCCTGGCCGACATTGTCATTGCCTACGAACCGCTCTGGGCGATTGGGACCGGACGCACCGCTACGCCGGACCAAGCCCAGGAAGTCCACGCCTCCATACGCGCCACCCTGAGCAGCTTGGCCGACCGGGCCACAGCCGAGGCAATCCGCCTGCTATACGGCGGCAGTGTCAAGCCGGACAATATAGACGATCTCATGGCCCAAACAGATATAGACGGGGCCTTGGTCGGCGGAGCCAGTCTCCAGGCCGACTCCTTTGCCCGTATCGTCAACTTCCGCTAGAATCCGCGCCATGTCTTATATGTTTGTGAGTATCATTCATATTCTGGCCTGCTTTTTTCTGGTTCTTGTCGTCCTGCTCCAGACCGGCAAAGGCTCTGATGTGGGGGCTGTCTTTGGCGGCTCCAGCCAAACGATCTTTGGCAGCTCGGGGGCCGGCAATTTTCTGACCAAAACCACCACCGGCATCGCCGTCCTGTTCATGCTCACCTCCCTCTTCCTGTCCTACGGAGCGACCCGCCGGACAACCGAAAGCCTGTTTGACGCCGTTTCGACCGAGAGTCCGGCCGTTCAGGAAGAACTGCCAGCCGCCACCCCGGACGCAGAAGCCGCTCCAGACCTCAGCGCTCACAGCCCAACAGACCGGTCTGAAACAGCCACCGCCGGACCTGAAGCACCGGCCTCTACCGCCCCGAGCGCCGAATCCAGCGTAGCGGACATAAGCCCTGCTGCCCCGCCCTCGGCTTCCTCAGAGGCAGCAGCCGACACACCGCCGGCCATGCCCTAGCGACTGCGAAGGCGGAAGCGAAGGCCAGAGGGGAAGAATCCCCGGTTGGGAGAGCCACGGAACAGGCTCTTGCCGGGTTTCGGAGGAGCGGCCGAGCCATGAAGAGCGGAAAGGAAGCAGACCCATGACCTTTGATACGCTCAGCATAGCCCAAGATCTTCAGGAAACCGGGATAGAGCAGAAGTAAGCAGAAAGCATAGCCAAGGCCCTCGGGAAGGTACCTCAAGTAAGCATGGAACAACTGGCTACCAAGGCTGATCTTGATGTGCTTCGGGCTGATCTGATACATACGGCTATGGCTGCAAGGAGCGGCTGTTGTGACGTTGGTCACAGCCTCGCCCAAACCACTCTAAGGAGGGTTTAATGTTTAACTTCGCCAAAAGCGAGGGAGAGCGGACCCTGAGGTCATGTCCCCGGGGCGCTCCTGCTAGAGTTCAGGAAAAGAAGCTCTGTGACGTACCCGGCGTGTCGTGCAACGTTACCTGGAAGCTGACTGACGGTTATCCCGAAGGCCCTATAATTAAGGTCAGATTCTTTGAGTATGATGAGACGAATAAGCAAGTGGCGAGTTGGGACGAGCGCTCAATAAGAGCAAATGGCACCAGTTCATTCAATCTTGCCTGTGAGAGTCCGGGACATTGGATTTGTTATGGCGCAGCTAATTGACCCGGAAGACCCTGGGGCGTTGGGTTAGACGGCCAAGAAAGGTGTAACAACTGTTGTGCTGCTTGCCAAGGCACCGGCATATTCCAAGCCGGTTCTCTTACCTGTCGCTAGTTCGGCGGTCCGCTCGTCCGGCTATGGTCTGCGGGTGAACGGATGCTGCCGGCGTCCGTGTTGCTGTGCGAGGATGGCGGAACTGGTAGACGCGCTAGGTTGAGGGCCTAGTGGGGTAACACCCATGGGGGTTCAAGTCCCCCTCCTCGCACTCCTGTCCAACGCACTTCTCTCTCCCCTGCCTAGTCTTGATTGACTCCCCTCCGAGCTTGTGCCACACAGGACCCTATGGCACACAATCCGACCACGGCTTCCTCCCCGTCCGACTCCACCGACCGCCGCTCCCTGTTTCGCCTCGCTAACGGCCTGCGGGTCGTCATTCAGGAAGATCGTTTTGCGCCGGTCGTGGCCATTCAAGTCTGGGTCAGGGCCGGCAGCGCAGACGAGACACCAGACCTTGCCGGGGCTGCCCATGTGCATGAACACATGATCTTCAAGGGCACCGAGCGGCGGCCGGTCGGTGCGATTGCGGCCGAGGTTGAATCCTCCGGCGGCACGATCAACGCCTTTACCTCTGCCGACCACACCGTCTACCACCTTGTCCTGGCCTCGCGCCACTGTCGCACCGGCCTCGATATCCTGGCCGACGCCCTGCACAACGCGATCTTTGACCCGGGTGAGCTGGAAAAAGAACTCCAGGTTGTGATGGAAGAGTGGAAACGCGGCGAAGATTCCCCAAGCTCGCGCGCGGCAACAGAGCTGTTTCGTCTGGCCTATACCTGCCACCCCTACGGTCGCCCGGTGATCGGCTTTCGGGAAACGGTTGAATCGCTCAACCGCGAGCGCATCGTCAACTTCTATCATCGCTGGTACCACCCCAATAATATGACCCTGGTCGTTGTCGGAGACCTTGACCGTCTGGCAGTTGAACGTGACGTACATGAGCTGTTTGCCCATTACCCGCTTACCCCTCTTCCACCGCGGCCGCGCGTGGCCGAACCGCCCCAGCGCCAGATGCGCCTGTCCGGCCTCGACATGAACGTCGAGGAATCCTGCTTCTATTTGGGCTTCCCCATTCCCGAGGCCGTCCACACCGATCTTTTTGCCCTGGACCTGTTGGGCTTTATCCTGGGCGGTGGTGAGAGTTCACGGCTGGTCCAAAGCCTTCAGGTCGAAAAAGAGCTGGCCAACTGGATCTCGGCCAGCGCCTACAGCCCGGCCGATCCGGGCCTGTTTCTCATCGCCGCCGGCCTGGAGCAAGACAAAGTCCAGCCCGCGCTGCAAGACACGCTGCGAGCGCTGACCGACTGTCAACAACGGCTGGTCTGTGCAGCTGAACTCGCCCGGGCCCGCACAAATTTGGCCAGCGACTTTACCTATCGGCGTGAAACCGTCCAGGGCCAAGCTCGCCAGCTGGGCTACTTTCTGAGTGTGTTCGACGATCCAGACTACGAAGACCGCTATCTGGCAGGTCTGGCCGCGGTTACCCGCCAAGATATCCTGCGCGTGGCCCAGCGCTATCTCACGCCCGATAGCCTGTCCCTCGTGCTGCTTGGAGCAGAGGCCCAGGCCGGTTTGCCAACCGCGGCGGACATCCACGCATGGGGGGAAACAGGACGGTCGGTGCCGGTCCACACCCCGACGGTTTTGGCCGCCAAGAACGGCCAAGTCTCGTATACCGAGTTGGACAACGGCATTCGCCTGCTGATCAAAGAACATCACAATGTCCCCGTCGTGTCGCTCCAGGCGTGTATGCTGGGCGGCGTGCTGTTCGAAAATGAGCGCAACGCCGGGGTGAATAACCTCATCGCCGGGCTGCTGACCCGTGGCAGCGAACGTTTCTCACGGCTTGAGTTGACCGAAGCGGTCGAATCGCTGGCCGGGAGTCTCAACGGGTTTTCGGGCCGCAACAGCCTGGGCCTGAGCGCCTCGTTTCTGTCGAGCCAGGCAACGGCCGGCCTAGAGCTTTTTCTCGACACCTTACTCCACCCCATCTTCCCGGTTGACGAGGTCGAAAAGCGACGCCGCGAAACCCTGCTAGCCCTCAAGAACCGCGAAGACGAGCTGGCCCAGGTCGCCTTTGACCTGTTCTACGCCACCCTCTTTACCGCCCACCCATACCGCTTGCTGCCGCTCGGTCGGGTCGAGAGCGTGCAATCCTTACAGCAAGAGCACCTAGCCGACTATTACCGCAGCGCGCTCAATCCCCGTCAACTTGTTGTCAGCGCTGTCGGCGATGTGGATGCCAACGAATTGCTCGCCTCCCTGCGGGCCAGCCTTGAAGCCGTGCCGGCCGTTTCAAGCCATCTGCCCCTGCCCCCCCTTGAACCACACCCAACATGTCCGCGCCGCCACACAAAGACCATTGACAAGCAGCAGGCGCACATCGTCCTTGGCTATCAGGGCGTGTCTCTGGACAACCCGGACCGCCATGTCTTCAAAATCATCGACGCGCTCCTGTCCAGACAGGGCGGCCGCCTGTTCTACGAGCTGCGTGAAAAACACGCCCTCGCCTACTCCGTTACCGCGTTCAGTGTCGAGGGTCTGGCCCCGGGCACGTTTGGTATCTATGTCGGCACCGACCCCAATACGGTTGACGAAACCGTTGAGGCGGCACGATACGAACTGAGGCGGCTGTGCCAGCAGCCGGTTGCCACCGCCGAACTTGAACAGGCCAAGAAGTACCTGACCGGCAGCTATGAAATCTCCCTCCAATCCAACGGGTCCCAGGCCGAAGAAATGGTCTTCAACGAACTCTACGGCTTGGGCTATGACAACGGGCAACGTTATCTCACGGCGCTGGGCGCGGTAAGCGGGGAAGATGTGCAGCGGGTAGCCCAGACCTATTTTGCCGAGCACGCGGAGACCCTGGTCGTAGTGGGCAAATAAGCCCGGGGAAGCCCAGGCCGGAGAGGTGGCGTGGAGCGCTGGCTGTGCCTGTCTGTCACCGTTCCGCACCAAGCGGTCGAGGCGGTGTCAAATTTTCTGCTGGAACAGGGCGCGGTCGGTGTGATAGAGGACGATCGCGACCCGGCCACTCCCCGGGCTCCGACAACAACCGTCCAAGCCTTCTTTGCGGCTGACCGCCCGGGCACTGCGCTGCGCTCAGCGCTGAGCCGCTATCTGAACCAACTCTCGACACTCTTCCCCCGGCTCGACCTCTCCCACCAAGTGCGGTTGAGCGAACTCGGCAATCAGACTTGGCAGGAGCGGTGGCGCGAGCACTTTCGGCCGCTTGCAGTCGGCTCGCACTTTCTGGTCCTGCCGCCCTGGGAGTTGGCTCCGGCTCAGACCCGGCGCCATTGTCTCGTCATCAATCCGAGCATGGCTTTTGGCACTGGCCACCACGCCACAACGCGGGGCTGTTTGGAGGCGATTGAAGCGCTGTGCCTAGCCCACGGTGCGCCAAGTCGGGCGCTTGATGTCGGGACTGGCTCGGGCATTCTCAGCATTGCCTTGGCCCAACTCAACTGCCGTGAGGTATGGGCCATAGATACCAACCCGCTTGCCCTGGCCGAGGCGCGCAACAATCTTGCCGCCAACCGTGTCACCGCGGCTGTTCGGCTGAGCGGACAGCCGCTTGAGTCGCTGCCAGCACCGTTTCCGCTCATTGTCGCCAACCTGTTTGCCCATACGCTTATCAAACTAGCCGCCCCGCTGACTCTGGCCACCGCCCGTGGTGGACACCTCATCCTGTCGGGTATCCAGTCTGAGCAAGCCGCGGCCGTGGAGGCGGCCTTCTCGGCTCCGGCTTGGCGTGGGCAGACCCGTGTGGTGGCCAACGAATGGGTCACCCTGGTCCGCCAGCGGGTGTCGGGGCGATGAGACGGTTTTTCATACACTCGTCCACCATACACGCCTGCCGGGCCGTTCTGAGCGGCCAGGAATACCACCACCTCCGCCACGTTCTGCGACTCAAGATCGGCGACCAGCTCGCCCTGTGTGATGAACGGGGCAACGAATACCGGGGAACACTCGCCGACTTCTCTGCGCATACGGCCACTCTTACGCTGAGGGTGGTGGCTGGTGGGCCGCCTGTCTCTTTCGCCCTCACCCTGGCGGTGGGATTACTCAAAAACCCCAGAATAGACTTGGTGATTGAAAAAGTCACCGAACTCGGTGTGCAAACCATCGTGCCCTTTTGTTCCAGCACGACGGTCGTCAGCCTGCCTCAGGACCGACAGGCTGAGCGTCTGGCCCGTTGGCGGCGTATTGCCCAAAACGCGGCCAAGCAGTCCGGCAGCCGCCTGCCCCATATCACCGCCCCCCACTCTTTTGCCCAACTCCTCGGTACGCTTGCCGACCGAGAGCCGACGCTCCTGTTCTACGAATACGGGCCGGCCCACAGCCTCAGCGCGTTTGCCGCCAGCCACCGGACGCTGTCCGGCCTGCGGATTGTGGTCGGGTCTGAGGGCGGTTTCACCCCCCAGGAGGTCAAGCAGGCCCGGGCCGCCGGCTTCACCGTCGCCAGCCTCGGGCCGTCGATTCTGCGCGCCGAGACGGCCAGCATTGCGGCCGTCAGCCTGTGTCAATATCTGTGGCGATAAGCTGCCCTCCCCGGCCTCTTGCCTTTCGCCGGCCGGCTGCCTAGCATACCACTGCCAGCGGACAACAGCAGTGGAGTATCGATCTATGGGACGCCTGCGCTTTGCCTTCATTATGGACCCCATCCAGGATGTGCTGATTGACAAAGACACAACTTTTGTCTTTATGCTCGAAGCCCAGCGGCGAGGTCACGAACTGTCCTATATCGAAATGGGCGACCTTTTCATTGAGCAGACCGCGCCAATGGCCCGCACCCGGCGGCTCGAGCTGCGACGGGAAGAGGGCAAGCACTTCACTTTTCTCGGCCAGACGGTCGAAGCCTTGGGCGGTTTTGACGCGATCTTTATGCGCAAAGACCCGCCCTTCGATATTGCCTATCTGCACGCCACCCAACTGCTTGACTTGGCCGAGGCCGCCGGCGCGGTCGTGCTCAACAAGCCCGGCGGTTTGCGCGCTGCCAACGAAAAACTCTTTGCCCTTAACTTCTCCTCCGTCATTCCCGCCACTCTGGTGTCTCAGGACGCCGGACGCCTCAAAGCCTTTCTTGAAGAACTCGGCGGAGAGATGATCATTAAGCCGGTTGATGGACACGGCGGCGCGGGCATCTTCTATGTGCAGCGGGAGGACCGGAACCTGAACTCCATCCTGGAAACCGCGACCAGAGAGGGACGTGAGCCGATTATCGCCCAGCGGTATCTGCCGGCTGTGCGGCAGGGCGATAAACGGCTGATTGTGCTCAATGGCAAGCCGCTCGGCGGCACGCTGCGGGTGCCCCGCAGCGACGAACACCGGGGCAATATCCATGTCGGCGGGACCTGCATCAAGGCCGATATCACCCCGCGCGATCTCGAGATTTGCGCCTTGGTCGGGCCGCGCTTACGCCGGGAAGGTCTGTATTTTGTCGGCCTCGACGTCATTGGCGAGTATCTGACCGAGGTCAATGTGACGAGTCCGACCGGCGTACAAGAGATCAACCGGCTTGACCAAGTCTCTCTTGAAGCCAAGGTCATGGACTTTGCCGAGCAGAAAGTTGCCGAGCGTCAACAGCGGGCCTGAGACGGCCTTGACTCGGTCGGCCGCATTCAGTACAAAACCGGAACGCAGGCGGTCCGGCCACCCTGGAAATGGGCAGGTAGCTCAGTCGGTAGAGCAGAGGACTGAAAATCCTCGTGTCGACGGTTCGATTCCGCCCCTGCCCACACCGCTCCTCTCAAGACAAGCGATAGAGCTGGGCCACCGCCTCGCCCAGCACGAGACGCTGGTCCTGGGGTGAGAGGGCCGCAACCGCCTGTCTGGTCTCGGCCAGAGCCTCAAGACTGCCGTCCCAGTGGGGGAAATCTGAGGCCCACATGAACTTCTCCGCCCCATACCGCCCCACGATATAGGAAATTGTGCTCTCATCCGGGTCAAACGATATCCAGCACTGCCGGGCAAAGTAGTCGCTGGGCAGATGTTTGAGGCCGGTCTTGTAGCCGATCTTTTTGAACTTGGAGTCCCAACGGTCAAGCATGTGCGGCAGCCAGCCGGCCCCACATTCCAGCAGATTGACCCTGAGCCGCGGAAAGCGGTCAAACACCGCTCCCTGAAACAGGGCGGCAAAGGCGGCCTGTACGTCTGCCACCAACGGCACGCACTGATAGTACAGAAACGACTCGTCCATAAAGTCGGTATGCTGGGCCGGGATCCACTGGTGGCCGAGGAAGTCTTCATGGACGGCAACATGAAACCCGACCGGCAGCTCATGGTCCTGCAAAGCCGCCCAGAATGGGTCATAGGCCCGGTTCCAGAAGGCCAGCTTATTGGCCGGGGCGGCACACACAAATACCCCCTTGGCCCCTAAGCCGGCCACCCGCTCAACCTCTGCGACCGCTTCGTCAATGTCCAGCAGGACAATATGGGAGATCGGGATGAGGCGCTTTGGGTCGGCCGCGCAGAAGTCCACAATCCAGTTGTTGTACGCCCGGCAGTAGGCCGCGGCCAAGCCGGCGTCTTTGACCCCAGGCTCCCAGATCAGGCCCAGAGTCGGAAACAGCACTGACACGTCAATGCCCTCGTCGTCCATCGCCCGCAGCCGGGCCCCGGCTTCATACGCCCCCCGGGGGCCGTCCCGGTAGCCAAACTGTCCCGGGACAAAAATATCTTCAAAGGACTGGCCTATCCCCGCCGCGGTGGGTCCAATGCCACGCGTAATGAACAGCGGCTTGTCCTCAACCACAAGGAACTCCACGCCGGCCGCGTCTTTTTCCATACGGATGGCTTGGCCCTTATATTTGGCTTCCAGATGAGTCTGCCACAGCTCGGGCGGCTCCAGAATGTGTCCGTCAGCATCAATCACTTTGCCCTGCATCTTGCATTCCTCCCTGCTCTCCCTGTTCAGGACGAGCGTCATGTCGTCGCAGCACGAGGGCCCCCAACCTATGAAGAACCCTCCCCGGAGTCAAATAGAGCGGGCGTTTCGCAGTTCCTTGGCCCAGTCACGGGCATGGCGGAGCGTGCCCACTCTCGCCGCCCTACACGGCCTGTTCGGTCGGGGTCTCGTCTGGGCAGCCGGGGACCGGGAATAGCCGCAGTCTAATCCACCGCCATCACCCGCGTATTCACAAAATAGGCAAAGTCAAACCGGGTGGTCTCACCGACCTGTTTGCCGGGGACCGGCAGCAGTCGGGCCGACAGCGGCTTGGCCAGCTTCCAGCCCAGAGCCGCCACATCGCTCAGTACGGCAGCCAACTGACCGACACTCACCTCCCCGGCCAGCGGAATGGTATCAAGCCCGGTCCCGCACACCGCAGAGTAGCTGAGCAGGCTTGACAGCCGCAGCAAGCCCTGGGTGTTGCGCTCGGCCAGCCCGACATCTTCGAGCACCGGTAGCATCAGGCCGCAATACCCACAGGTGCGGAGGCGGGTCTGTTTGAGGGCGGCGGTAATCTGGGCCGCGGCCGCCAAAGTGCCAGGCTCACCAAAACGGCCCAAGCCGAGACGTTCAATCGCATAGGCAATGCTCGCCTCTGGGCTGGGGCCGGGTGCCGGAGACAGGTCAAGGCCCCGAAAAACAAACTCCGCCCCTTGGCGCTGGGCAAGCTGCTGGAGCGGCCGGACTTGGTGTTCCAACTCTTCGACCAAGGCGGCTCGAAAATCGTCCAACCCTTGTCCGGGTTGGGCGGCCGCGGCCACAATATCGGCCGCCTCCAAAGCCAGACAAAACGCCGGCGGCCCATGATGAAACGCCGCGGGGAAGAAGGGAATATGCGGGCCGCAGTTAAGCACGGCGGCAAAGCGCAGATTGCCAAACCCGTCGGCCGTGGTCCGGGCGATGGTCTGGATCGTCTGGCCAATTGCCCGAGCTGTTGAGCGCGACACAGGCCGGCCGGTCTCAGCCAGGACCGCGCTGGTAAAAATCGTGCTGGTCTCGCCGATCAGCTGCGGGACAAGCCCAAACAAGGACCGTTCCTCGGCTCGCTGAGGATTGACTGGCCCAATTGAGCAGTAGTCTATGCCGTTTTCCTGACAACAGGCTTCCAAGTCCTTGACAAATGTCAGGACCTCGGCCTCTGTCCGACCACCCAGCAAGGCGGGAAACGGAGGCGTTGCCAGACGAAGGGTCTGCACCGCAAGGCCGGCGGCTTCATACTCGGAACGCAGACCTGAGGCAAAACGTCCGGCCGCGACAATCTGTTGGCTCTGGAGTGGAGGCCCGGGATTCACACCGACAGTAATAGCACGCAACTTCATGGCAGCATTCCTTAGCAGGCTCGCTGTTCACAGGCTACTCCGGGCGAGGGATTGCAATTGCCGGGCACTGAATATAGTCAAGAGAGCCGGGAAGAGATACTTCGTATGGCAAAAGACGCTGCAACACCCCTCCCTCCCCCACAAACACCACCAGAGGGGAGCGAAGTCCAGGTCAAGCTCACCCGCCGTCCGCCCTGGCAACCGTCGCCCCGCCTGCCCGACTACCTGCTTGAAGACGAACTCAACAAGCTCATGGACCCGCGTGAGTGGAAAGTCTACCGGGCCTTATGGCGTCATTCGATCGGCCTGCGCCGCACGCCGCTGATTACCGCTGGCTATGGCGAAATCAACGAAATGACCGGCCTGTCACGGGCTTCTGTCATCCGGGCGCTCAAGGGCCTGATGAAGAAACGCTATGTGGTCCGCATTATCGCTCCAGAGTCGGCCGGTGAGAGTCGTGTTGAGCAGGCTCGGCTGCCGCGCAAACCGCGGGACGGCCACCGCTACCTGGTATGTACCTATCGTGAGGTGATCGAGGGCCGACTGCGGGACGGCACCCCGCTCAAAGATATTCCCGAAGGCGGGCTGTATCCAGAAGAGATCCAGGTCTTTCGCCGCGAGGGGCAGGAGTCCTTGTTCTCTGGATAGCCCCTTGCACACCACGCCTCAATGGGGCATCTTCCAGAGAGATGCTGCTCTACGGTTTTCTATGTGTCGTCCTGAGTTGGCTGTGGCTCGTTCCCCCACCGTTCGCCCAGGCCCAATTTCTGTCCCAGGGCGAGCGAATTGGCAACCAAATGACCGGCGACCGGGCCCGCGACCGGGTCGATCGCAAAAAAAAGGGGGCGAATATCACCGAGTGGGTGCGGCGCTTGAACAACGACCGGCCCGAAACCCGCCTGGAAGCCGTCAAATCCCTGGGCGACTCCAAAGACCCCGAGGCGATTGAACATCTGGTCAACGCCACCGCGGATATTGACATCCGGGTCAAAATCAAAGCCATCGAATACCTCGGCAATCTGCGGGCGACAGACGCCACTCCGGTTCTGGCCCAACAGCTCTTTTTGCGAGATATCCACATGGGAGTGAAAAAGAAGGTCTTGATTGCCCTGGGAAAAATCGGGGACCCGCGCGGGGCAGAGCCCATCATTGAGTTCCTGCGGCGGAGTCTTGACCAAAACACCAAAGGCGTCGCCATTTATGCCCTGCGCGATGTGGGAAACGAACAAGTCCTGGTCTTTCTTGATAATATCGCCGAGGATGATGCGTCCCAACCAATCAAACAGCTCGCCGCCCGCGCCGCCACCGATATCCGCAACCGGCTGTCGCCAGAGTTCGAGCCGGTCATTCCGACCTACATCAAGCAGGTCGAACTGCGTAATCAGGCCGAGCGAGGCCGGCAATAGAACAGCCCCCGGCAAGAGGAGCCGAGCAATCATGCGTCATACTGTTCTCGCCCTTGGTCTGCTGCTCTGGACACTCACCCCCGCGGCCTCTGCCTCAGATCACGAGCCAGCCCCGGCCGTCGCCCTACCCCTCCCGGGCAGCCTGCCCCCGCTGGTTAACACCGCCAAAAAAGCCAAGCGCTCGGTGGTGAATATCTCCACCACCCAAAAGCGCCGCAGCCGCCCACGCCGGCCCGGCCCGTTTGGCGGCGAAGACCCGTTTGAGGAGTTCTTCCGGCGTTTCTTTCCAGACCCGCCGCCGGACCAGCCCCGCAGCCTCGGCTCCGGCTTCATCATCAGCCAGGACGGCTACATTGTCACCAATAATCACGTCATTGGCGAGGC
The DNA here is from genome assembly GCA_965200965.1 of uncultured Binatia bacterium (SeqCode). Classification (GTDB taxonomy): domain Bacteria; phylum Desulfobacterota; class Binatia; order Bin18; family Bin18; genus JAAXHF01. The sequence goes on along the minus strand of OZ241744.1, from coordinate 591,102 downwards.
GGAGAAGATCACCGTTCGCCTGTCAGACAAAGAGGAATACCAGGCAACCGTCATCGGCTCGGACCAGCGGACCGATCTGGCCCTGATTAAGATCGAGCCCAGCAACCGGCTGACCGCTATCCCCCTAGGCGATTCCGAAGCCCTCCAGGTCGGGGACTGGGTGATGGCCATCGGCAACCCGTTCGGCCTGGAGCAGACCGTCACCGTCGGCATTGTCAGCGCCAAAGGCCGGGTGATTGGGGCCGGCCCCTACGACGACTTTATTCAGACCGACGCCTCCATCAATCCGGGTAACTCCGGCGGCCCACTGCTCAACCTCAAGGGCGAGGTCGTCGGCATCAACTCAGCTATCTTCAGCCAGGGCGGGGGCAATATCGGCATTGGCTTTGCCATTCCCATCGGTCAGGCCAAGTCAATTATTGCCCAACTCCGAGAGAGCGGCAAAGTCACCCGTGGCTGGCTCGGTGTCATGATCCAGCCGGTGACCAAAGAGTTGGCCGACTCCTTTGGCCTTGACGAGCCCAAAGGCGCGTTGATTGCTGAGGTCAGCGAGGGCGGACCGGCCCAGCAGTCCGGCTTGGAGCGGGGCGATGTCATCACTGCTTTTAATGGCCAGACGATCAACGACTCACGCGACCTGCCGGCCCTGGTAGCCGAAGCCCCGATTGGCTCCGAGGCAACCGTCACCCTGCTGCGTAGCGGCCAGCAACAAGACATCTCGGTCAAACTCGGTGAACTGCCCGAGCAGATGGCCGGCGGCAGACCGGTCTGGGTCGACCAGGAAAGCTGGGGCATGACCGTGGCGAACATCACCCCCGGTATCGCCCGCCGGTTCCAGCTTGACACCAACCGCAGGGGCGTGGTCGTGACTGCGGTCGAACCCGGCAGCCCCGCGGCCGTGGCCGGCATCCAGCCCGGCGACGTGATTGAAGAAGTCAACCGCAAAGCAGTGGCCTCGGTTGAGGAGTTCAGCAAGGCCGTCGCCGAGCAGAAAGACACCGACACCCTGCTCGTCCTGGCCCGTCGGGGAACCTTTACCTCCTTCTTCGCCCTCAAGAAATCGGGCTGATTGTCAGCCAAAGCGAGAATCCATAAACGCTCATGAACTCTACGTTGAACGCCCACTGATCATCCCCAGCTTGGTCCAACGAACCAGAGGACGACTCGTCTCGCCTTCCTCTCGACCGGGTGAGACAAGTCGTCCTTAGCGTGTTTTCCCTGATTGCAGTTGCAACAGCGAGTCTGTACGGACCAGGATCGATCGGTCCGAGCACAAGCCCATGAGCCAGACGCTGATCAACACCCTCCGCTTTGCCGACCGCCTCAAAGAGGCAGGCTTTGCCGGAGCGCAGGCCGAAGCCCTGGCCCGGGTCCTGGGCGACGAGCTGACCGAGCAACTCCCCTCCAAGGCCGACTTTACGGCCTTACAGACCGACTTCAAAACTCTGGAGGACAAGTTCGACGCCTTGGAGGGACGGTTCGACGCCTTAGAAGGAAAGTTCGGAATCTTGGAGGGGAGGTTCGACGCCTTGGGGGAGAAGGTCAGCGTATTACAGACCGACTTCAAGGTCCTGGAGACCAAGTTCGAGACCTTGGAGGCCAAGTTCGACGGCCTGCGGTTCACCCTTAATATCGTGCTGGTCCTGGTTGGGCTGCTCGTGGCCCTCGGGCTGATTGAGCCGCTCTCCAAACTCCTCAGTCCCTGAAGCACCCATAGGGGAACATCCCTCACCACATACGAATGTCCAGCGGAGAGGGCCAGCAAATCTTCTCGTCCAAGGCCCTTGCAGAAGGAACATCCCTCACCACATACGAATGTCCAGCGGAGAGGGGTGTGGGTCTTGCAGGACAGGCTGTAGGGCGACTAGCCGCCCGTCTCGAATCTCGGGATCGCAGCCCCCGGTGGAGGGCGGTTCGGGCGGCGGCTCCTCCCATCCTGATCTACCGCGGCCAGCGGCTCGAGACGTGCCTGGCGCACAGCCCGCGTCTGCTTCCAGTCAATTGTGACGGCTTGGGGATCGATCACCACCCCGTACTGCTCCCGCGCGCCGGCAACGGTCAGCTTCTCGTCTTTGACATCGGTCAGGACCTTCTCGGGCTCGCGCTCAAAGGGGTTCCCGTGGCCGCCGGACGCGCACACAACATGGTAGATGCTGTCGCCCGGCCCCACGTCCAGGTGCATATGGGCTTTGCGCGGGAGTTCTTGCTTGGTGTCGCCCGAGTGCAAGATATTGGTAGACAGGCCACCCGGCTGACCCCCGGCCATGCCCTCAGACGCCCGCAACAGCCTGTTGGTACGGACCATTGCCTTGCCCGGGCGCAGAAAACGCCACTGCTTGTAGATCGATAAGGAGCCCCGATACTTGCCCGGCCCGGCCGTGTCTGGCACATAGCCGAAGCCGTCGATAACAACCGGATACTCGCGCTCCAGCAGTTCGGCTGGGATAGTGCCGTATGAACCGAAGGACATGGGGGCAACGCCGTCAATGCCGTCTTTGTGGGGCCGTCCGCCCCAGCCGCCAAAGAAGATATCCATCATGGCATACGGCCTGCCGTCGGCTTTCTGTCCGGTCAGGTGCAACACATCGCCGCCCTCGCCCGGAATAGGCACACGCTCGGGCAGGGCCTTGGCCAGGGCGCGGAACAGCATGTCAAACACGCGAAAGAACAGCGGGGCCCGGCCGCCGACCGCGGCAGGAAATTGGGGATTGACCAGGGAGCCGGGTTCGGCGACCACGGTGATGGGTCGGATAAACCCGACATTGGGCAGCACGTCCGGGCTGACGATGCTCTTGACCGCCCCAAAGACCGTCGCCTTGGTCATGCTGAGCGGGAGGTTGATCGCGCCTCTGGCCTGGGGGCTGGTGCCGGTAAAATCCGCGGTCAGCGTATCTCCGGCAATGCGCAAGCTCAGCTTGAGGGCCAGGGCTGCACTCTCGGTGCCAAAGCCGTCGTCTTCAAACACATCTTCGTGGACATATTCTCCGGGCGGAATCTGGCGCAGCGCCGCTCGGGTGGCCTGCTCGGCGTAGTCGATGAGATAATCGCACGAGGATTGGTAGGTTGGCAGACCATATTTATCCAGCAGGCAGCGGAGTTCCTGCTCACCCCGCCAGCAGCCGGCAACCTTGGCTTCCACATCGCCCAGCCACTCATCCGACACCCGGACATTGGCCAAAATTATATCCAGCAAGCCGGTGTTGCGTTCTCCAGCCTGGTACAGCTTGACCATCGGCAGCCGCAGGCCCTCTTCAAAGGTTTCTGTACACTGGCTGCTGAACCCACCCGGAAAACGGCCGCCAATATCGGTATGGTGGGAGTAGGCCAGGGTGAAGGCGACGAGGTGATCGCGCCAAAAGGCCGGAGCAATGATCACCACATCCGGCATATGGGTCACGCCGGCATACGGGTCGTTGACCACCACCACGTCGCCGGGTTGAAACGTGCCGCCGAACTTTTCCAGCAGGTAGGGCATCATTGCCATGAAGAACGCCAACTGAAACGGCGCGGCATAGCCCTGGCCGAGCAGTCGGCCCTGGCCGTCGCAGACAGCGGTGGCAAAGTCGCCGGTCTTGACCATTGCCGAGCGGCCGGTTTTCCACACCGCAATCGCCATCTCCTCGGTAATTGAGGCCAGTTCGTTCTTAATCACCTCAACCAGAATGGGATCAAAGCTGCGTTCCATGCTGCCCCCTTTTTCGTGGAACGTTACGGGCATGCTTCGTATCTCATCACTCCATCCCGCTGATCAGCTCCAGGATGGTCCCGTCCGGGTCCTTGAAGCACACCACCCCAATGCTTGCTCCACCCGGGCCGTCAATCTTCTTGAGCGGTGCCACAAAGTTGACCCGCATTTCTTGCAGCTCGGCGTAGGTCTTGTCGATGTCGTCCACCGTGAAGGCGATCCGGCAGATTCCAACGTTGTTGAGCGTCGGATACGGCGTGCCTTGCGTTGGCGGATCGATGAACTGTACCAGGTCGAGCACCGGCGCGTTCTCGTCGTCACCCAAACGCATAAACATCCCACGCAGCTTCCGGGCCTTGAGCCCCAGCGCATCACCGACGGTCGGATCGTCCAGGACGAAATCGTTGACCTTGGTGAAACCCAGCTTTTCATAAAAGCTGATCGAGCGCTCCATATCGGTGACGCACACGTTGACGTGAAATAAACGAGTCAGCATACTTCCCTCCTGTGTTCAGAGTTGAGCAGGGGTCACCTTGGCCAGAGTCTTGGATCGTGAAGATTCCAGATCACTCTTCAGGTCAGCCTTTGCCTTGTCAATAAGCGTAATGAGTTCTTGTTCAAATTCGTCCCGAGGCAAATATTCATCCCCGAGCCATGCCACCACTGATCCAATTATCGCTCCAACCCCTGTTCCACCTGGTACCGGTACCGCCGCTCCTGCTGCACCCCCCCGTGCCACTGTTGCTGCTTTTTTCTCGACTGCCGCGGCTATTTTTTTGACCACTTCTTTGGCAATTCGGTCAAAAACAGCTTTGTTACGAATAAATTCCGAAACAGCGTGACCCGAGAAAGGAGCAGATGAGCTGAATCGCTGGATGGAATCCGACATTACTTCGTTCAGCAGGCTCTCGTAAGTGGCCCTGGCGGCCTCGTCTACCGTCTGAGCTTCGTCCTGTATTTTTTGCGATATCAAAGAACGGAATTCGTCCTCAAATACCCCGTCGATTTTCTCGGACGCGCTTTCGAGCCGTTCATTTACGCCTGAAAATAAACGTGATTTCGCTTCGCTTTCCGACTCCCCGAGAACAGCGGCGCTGAGCTGCTGATACTGTCCGAGGACGGAATAATGCCAATTGAGAAATTCAGGAACTCCTGAATATATTGGCTCGAATGCCAGATCGATTTCTTCATGGATGGCTTTGTCAGTCCTTCCGAACAATTCCGGGCGAAGAACGTTTCTCAAAATAGACCCTTTTTTCTGCTCTGCTTGCGCCCGCAGTTCTTCTGTTTGTGATTCCCCACAACCAGTCAGAAATGTGACAACAAGAGATATGGGAGCGGCGAGCATTATCCACAGGAGATACGAGTTCATTCCCCGCTTCGACTTTTTCATACTTTCCTCCTTAATCCCTGATGCCGGTTTCCGGCTTTCGGTATTTTTCAATTGCCCGGATGGTCAACAGGATTGATCCTCCCAGCCCTTGAACAAACCCGAAATAAACCGTTCAATCGGACGAGAGATTACTACAGACGCCATGAGAAGCCAAGCCAGTGGCACGGAAACAATCAAACAGAATACCACAGCCAATCGTTTACGCTGAAAGCATTGACGAAAAGAGGAATCGCGTCGGAGATAGTAGTCGAGAACGAAATTTTTTCTTTCCAGTAGACTCTCCAGCCCTCCATAAAATATGGCGAGATACATCAACATTGGCAGGATGAGGGCCAGACAGGAGAATTGGTACAAAGTATACCAGAGAAAAAGAATAACCAGAAACAAACCGCAAGCAAAAAAGGAAGAGAGCAAATGCAAGCGTTCCACGTCCCGGACATTGATAGCGACATGCAAGAAACGCTTCAGTATGCTCTTCCCCTCTCGTGGGGAGCAGGCGGCTCGGCTCGCTAACAGGCCCAGCCGCCTGCTGATGCTACGCTTGGCCCGAACGCAGGACCTGACCGGGCAGCACACCGGTGTGTTTCTGATCCTCGTACAGGACCGAGCCGTTCACGACGGTATGCATGACACCTTCGGCCGGCATGACCAGACGCCGGCCGCCGCCGGGCAGGTCGGTCCGCATCTCACCCCGCTTCTTTGACCCAACCGTATTGAGGTCGAAGATGGCAAAGTCGGCCGCCAAACCCTGCTCAATTTTGCCCCGGGTGGTGAGGCCGTAGAAGGCCGCCGGCTCAGAGGTAATCCGCTTGACGGCGTGCTCCAGGCTCATGACCTGACGGTCGCGCACCCAGGTGCCGAGCAGATAGGTGCAGTAGCCGGCGTCGCACAGCATATCAACGTGGGCCCCGCCGTCGGACAGACCGACCATCACCTGGTCGTGGGTGATGAGCTCAGGAATCCGGTTTTCGTCGGCGTTGAACAACTCATAGGTGTATTCGAGTTGGAGGTCGTCCTCAATGCACAGATCCAGGAATGTATCGAGGCCGTCTTTGCCACGTTGCCTGGCGATTTCGGCCACGCTCTGACCGACCAGGGCCTGCAATTCGGGCTTGGTGGCAACGTGGACAATTGCCCGTTCCCATTTGCCGTTGAAAACCTTGGGGGTTTCCATCTCTTTACGGAACTCGGCCCGGAACTTTTCATCCTGGTAGAACCGCTTCTGCTCCTCGACCGGCCGGTCAAAGGCCGGCTTCCAGCACGGCAGGTTGGCGAAGATAAACGGTTTGCGCAGATCAATCTGGATGATCAGCGGCCGACACGTCACCTGCGGAATCGCGCCTTTGTTGAACAGCGGCTCAACCGCCCGCAGGGTGTTCATCGCCGCTTCCGGTTTGTCGTCACGGTTGAGCAGCGCCAGCCAGGTCACTGGCCGGGCGCTCTCAGTCACCAGCATGTCCAGCAGCGCGTAATCGGTCTCGTCAACCACCGAGACATCGTTGGTCAGCGCCAGCTCGATCGAGCCTCTGCCGAGTTCCTTGAGCGCGTTGGCGTAGGCTTTGAGTTCGTTCCAATCGGCCTGCCGACACGCAATCGGCCGGCCCTTGTAGCCGATGTGCTGGGCCACGTTGGTGGTGGAAAAGCCAAACGCGCCGGCGGCGACTGCCTCTTTAATCAGCGCCTTGATCTGGGCCCGCTCCTCTGGAGTTGCCGCCCGTTCCATTGAGTCTTCGCCCATCACCCAGTGCCGGAAAGGGGTCAGCGGAGCCATAAAGCCGAGGTTGATGCCGGACCCGCGCTTGGCCGCGGCGTCCATGTACTCGGGAAAGGTCGTCCAGTCCCAGGTCACGCCCTTGCCCAGCACCTCAAACGGAATCGCCTCAACGTTGACTAGGTCCCAAGCAGCAATCTCCTGATTCTCAGGCTTGCACGGGGCCAGCCCGACCCCACAGTTGCCCATCACCAGGCTGGTCACGCCGTGCCACGAGGACGAGGTGATCAGTGGGTCCCAGCAGATCTGGGCGTCATAGTGGGTGTGGGGATCGACAAAGCCCGGCGCAACAATCAGGTCTGAAGCGTCGAGCGTCTTCTTTGCTCCATCTGTAATTGTGCCGATAGCGGCAATTTTCCCGTCGGCTACCGCGACATCGGCCCGGTAACTCGGTGCTCCGGTCCCGTCAACCACGGTCCCGTTTTTAATGAGTAAATCGTACGACATGAGACATCCTCCTTCTTCAGATAACGCCTTCTTTGGTCAAGGCGTCTCGTTCTGCCTGACTCAGGTGTAGCAACTCGCCATACACATAGTCATTGTCTTCACCATAACACGGTGCCCCCCGTTCGGTCGGGCCGCCCTGGTTGACCGTTGCCGTGGCAAAATGGAACGGCACGTTTTTGACCGGCCAAGTTCCAATCTCGCTATGCGGCAGTGGAATGAGCCATTCAAGATGCTTCAACTGCGGGTCGCGCTCAATCCGGTCTTGGGCGGTCTGACACACGCCCGCCGGCACACCGGCCCGCTGTAAGTCTTCCTGCAAGACAAACGGATCGTTGTCTGTGGTCCACGCTGTCACCAGCTGATCGAGCGCGTCCTGATTGATAATACGGGCGGCCAGGGAGCCAAAACGGGCGTCTTGGGCCCACTCCGGCTGACCCATCACCCGCACCAGGGCGCGCCACTCCTCTTCGCTGGTGACGGCAATGGCGATCCAGCGATCCTCCCCGCAACAGCGGTAGGCCCCGTGCGGAGCCGCCGGGGTGTTTGGCGAGCGGTTGCCGGTTCGCTGTGACGGGCGCTTGTTAGTAAGCGCGTCCAGCAGGGCGGTTCCAGTCATATAGATACCCGGTTCGACCTGAGAGCAGTCAACATACTGGCCCTTTCCGGTCCGCTTCTTGTAGTACATCGCACACAGTATGGTCAACGCGCAGTAGTAGGCACCACTCCAATCCATGTATGAGTAGCCCCAACCCGCGGGCGGATACGGGGACGGCAAGCCCGACTGTTCGGTCAGCCCGCTGACCGCTTGGGCAATGGGACCGTAGGAGGCAAATTTGACGTAGGGACCTTTATATCCCCAGCCTGGCTGCTGGATGTAGATAATATCCGGCTTGATCCCTCTCAACTGCTCATAACCAAGCCCCCATTTGCGCATCGTCTCAGCGGTAAACGCTTCGACGACCACGTCGCTGATGGCGACAATCCGCTTGAACAGATCTCGGCCTTTGGGATGCCCCATGTTCAGGCTCAGACCCTTTTTGCCGGCATTGATATCGTTGAAATAGCCGCCCCGATTGACGCTCTGGACGCTGTCTTTGCTGAGGCTGCTGAGTTCCATAGCCCCGGATTTTTCTCGCTCTTCATTCTTCATCGGGGCAAATGGGGGCATATAGCGCAGAAAATCAAGCCGGTCGCGCCACTCGACACGCAGGATCTCGGCTCCCAGGCTGGCCAGCAGACGCGGACCACCGGCCCCGGCCAGCAGCCAAGTCAGGTCAGCCACACGCACGCCTTCTAAAGGTCTCACCATCTTAAATGACCTTTCGTTCCTTGAGCCGCGCAATCTCGTGTGCTCCCAGTCCGAGTTGCCCGCCGTACACCTCGTCGTTGTGCTCACCGACTAGCGGCGCGCGCGGTCCGGTACGCCACTCGACCTCGTGTGTCAGCGTGGGCGCGCCGATATAGGTCACGGTCTCGTCCAGCTCGGGATGGTTCACCTCGCAGAAAGTTTCGCGCATCTGCCACTGCTCGTCGTCAACGTTCTCCTCGGGTTTCCGAATCGGCGACCACGGAATGCCGAGCGACTGGGCCCCACGCCAAATCTCCTCCATCCCAAACGCCGCCACACAACCGACCTGCACCTCGGAAAAATGTTCGGCAAACGCGCGCCCTCGCCGATTCGCGGGGTCCTGATACGCCTCGCTCTTCAAATCCGCGGCCTGACCGGTACTGTCCAGAAAATTGACCAGGGTCTCGTAGCCCCCCGGAAACGGGTTAGGCAGAATGATGGAATAGCGCCCGTCTTTGGTCGGGAACTGGACGGCCGGTCCAACGGCCGGTTGGGCGTGCCGACCCGTCTGGCGATAACACGCGGTCTGATTGTAGATCCAGTTTGGCACATCGATTTCGGTACACACACTGACCGCCTGGTGGACGGCGACCTCTATCATATCCCCGTTGCCGTGGGTTTCCCGGCCGATCAACGCGCCGACAATAGCAATAAACGTCTGGTTGCTGGTGATGTGATAAGCGTGCCACATCTGGGGCGCAATGGGCGGTGTGTCATAGCTGCCATCCTCCTTGGGATCATAGCCACAACACATCATCGGCCCGCCCAAGGCCAGATGTATCAGATCGTTGGCCTTATACTCGCGCCACGGGCCACTGCGGCCAAAAGGGGTCACACAGGCATAGATCAGGCGAGGGTTGAGCTGCTGGAGGGTGGCCCAGTCCAGGCCCAGCTTTTCCAGGGTGTCGAGCGGCAGCGCATCAAGCAGCACATCGCACTCGACAATCAGCTTTTTGAGCAGTTCGATGCCCTCGGGCGTGTGGATATCGAGCGTGATCCCATGCTTGCCAAAGTTGTAGTGCCAGAAATACAGACTCCGGTCAGGATTTTCCTCGTCGTGGTAGAACGGGCCCAGGGAACGGGTCGAGTTTCCTCCCGGCGGCTCAATCTTCAGCACCTCGGCCCCAGCCCCGGCCAGCAACTTCCCGCAGAACTCGCCCTTTTCATCGGCAAGCTCCAGGACTTTCACATCAAACAGGAATCCAGGCATATGGCCCCCAGCTCGTCGGTCGCCGGACTGACATCCTACGGGAATGCTCTTCGCAGATCGGTCGAGAACCCGTTTGCCTTTCCGTCTAGTGTCCCGACCTCGTTCACCCTGGCGCTATCGCTCTCCAAAAGTCCCAAAGCCAGCGTTTGCAGCACCTGGAGATAGTCCTCAATTCTGGCAAAACGCTTCAAGGCCCAGTGCCGCACCGCCCACGACTGGGCGAGGATGAGCAAACAGTGCGCTTTCAGGTCAATGTCGCCGGGCGGAAAAGCCTTTTTTTCTACCCCGTAGGCAATAATTTCCTCAAGCAGACTCTGGATACGCTCTTCTCCTTCTAACAGGCGTCCGCGTTCGGCGCTCGTCAGAGACTTCATCTCTTGATAGCCCAAGACCACATCGCGGCGCAACTCATCAATGAGGCGCACATAGCGTTCGTAGGCGAGCAGGAATAACTGCTTTGGATCAACCCCGGCCTCTTTGAGCCGTTCATACTCGGCCCGCTGCTCGCGCAGCACGACCTCCGTCCGTTCCTGATTGTGGGAGAACAGGAAGAACAGAACCTCTTCTTTGCTGGTGAAGTAGTTAAAAACAGAGCCAACGCTCAGCCCAGCTTTCTGGGCAATCTCTCGAACGCTGGTATTGTGGTAGCCGTTACTCGAAAAGAGGGCCGCGGCGGCGGAGGCGATTCGCTCCTTGCCCTCAATCAGGCGTTTCCCGTCTGTCACCTGGGAGGCTTGTCTTCGTTTTTTGCGCAGGACTTGACCTTTCACTCGCGTGTTCCTTTCCGGCTGGAGCAAGCATATGCTGAGTGAGTGTTCATTCTGAAGTCTCATACGTCAGACAATCGCCCATTGTCAAGGAGACACTGAGGGGGAAGCGGCCTTCAGCCTGGTGTTCCGCGGCCTGCTCCTGCACATAGCGCGCAATTTGCTCGTGGGTGGCAAACCACACGCCCGGCTTGCTCTTCATGTACGCAACCAGCCGCTCCAGCATCTGCATCCGATAGCGATGGCCAATGACCTGGGGATGGGCCACCAGCATATACAGCGTACCCTCTTCATACGCGCCGTCAAACTCGGCGGACCAGATCGAATAGACCTCGTCCGCGCTGCGCAGCCCCACATGCCGGGTGCTCCAACTAAGCTGAAAATACGGCCAGTCATCCAGAATCCACTCAATCGGCAGCTCGATCAGCCCGGACTCTTCCCCGTCAGACATGAGGCTGTACGGACGATCATCCGCCATCATGCTACTGTCGTACAAAAAGCCCATTTCTTTGATAATTTTAATCGTCGCCGGGGTGAGGTCCCAGGCCGCGGACCGAAAGCCAACCGGCCGCCTGCCGACCGTCTGGACAAAAATGTCCATCGCCTTGGTGTAGACCTCACGCTCTTGGTCTTCGCTCAGACCCAGGGGGCTCTCATGAATGTAGGAGTGCAGACCGATCTCGTGCTGGGGGCGATCAAGGATGGTTTGGACCGCCGCGGGGTGCAGCACCATAGAGGCCGCGGGGATAAAAAACGTGGCCGGAATGTCGTGCTTGTCAAGCAACTTCAGAATGCGCGGCAGCCCGGCCCGCGCCCCATACTCACCACGCGACATATACGACGGGCCGCGGTTGCCCTGAAAGCTGAGCCACACCGGCTCGGTATCAAAGTCAAACGAGAGGCTGACCGCCACCCTTGCGCCCCCGGGCCACTGCTCGGGGGTGAGGTCCTTGCCACTCCTGACCGTCCTCACATGGGCTTTCATCTCCTCGGGTGTCCACTGCCAGATCGGTTTGTCCTGCTGAGCGTTGACGGCAAACGCCGAGCAGACAACACCGCTCACCAGTATGGCAACGGTCTTCATCCAGTTCGACCACAAGTGCTGCATACCCTCTCCTCCTGTACAGACGGGCTTGCTGCTCCATAGTAGATTTCGGCGGCCGGCAGTAGCCAGATAAGAGCGAGGGAGACCTGCTTTTCTCTACCCCACCATGCCCCCTCCGCTATTGTTGTTATCGTGTCCAGATGCTAAGCTGGTATGTACAGAACAGCACTCCAGCGAGATCAGTGTCAATGGGGAGAAGCGCGATGGACGACAATGGACAATCAGCTTGGTTTGACTTTGACGATTACGCGGATAAGGCGGACGAATTGTGGGTAAAAGAGTATGACATAACAGCCGTGCCTAACGATTTTAATGTCCTAACGCTGCAGAGTTTTATGGAGTCCGGCGTAGTGGGCATCCCCGGTTTCCAGCGTAACTTCGTCTGGGATTTGGGCCGTTCGTCCAAGCTGATCGAATCGCTCATCCTCGGCCTGCCAGTCCCACAAATTTTTCTTTACGAACAGGCTCGCAACAAATTGCTTGTCATAGATGGCCAGCAACGCCTGATGTCGATCTACTATTTTGTCAAAAAGCGATTTCCCAAAAAAGAAAGACGGGCGGAACTTCGCACAATTTTCGATCGTAAGAGACGCATTCCAGAGGAAATTTTATACGACGACAGGTATTTTCAGACGTTCAATCTCAAGTTGTCTGAAAAGCTTCCTGACCATGCGAACAAATTCAGGGGCCTGAATTATGAGACGCTTGGAGAGGAGCGCAGAACCTCATTCAACCTTAAAACGATCCGTAATATCGTCGTCAAGCAGAATGCGCCCTCGGACGACGACTCCTCAATGTATGAGATCTTCGACAGGCTGAATTCAGGCGGGATAAACGTGAGGCCACAGGAAATTCGTACCAGCATGTATCATTCCGAATTCTACAAAATGCTCTTCTCCATCAATACCGAAGAGGGGTGGCGGAAGATTCTACAAGCACGCCAACCAGACCTCCATATGAAGGACATTGAAATCTTGCTGCGCGGGTTTGCCATGCTGGTGGACGGCGCAAATTACGCGCCATCAATGGTCAGGTTCCTGAACCAATTCTCCAAGAAATGCGAAACGCACAAACCTGAGCAGAATACCTACCTCCGACAACTCTTCATGTCATTCCTTGATGCCTGTACCGATTTGCCGGAAGGCGCTTTCATCAATAAAAAAAACAGGCGCTTCAACATTGCGCTCTACGAGGCAGTTTTTACGTCCGTCTGCAAGAAGGCGTTTGACGGTCACAGCACCACTGTGTATGAACTGGACGCTGAGCGGATGGGAACGCTAGAAACGGACCCGGAGTTTGTTGAAGCGTCCCAAGAGGGCACAACGCAAAAGACAAATGTCGAGAAAAGGCTGAACAGAGCGCGCGCGATTTTGTGCATCCCGTAGGAGGCACGGGTATTATGAGCGCGACGGCTATCGATCGCCTGTACAATGAATTCTCAGATATCCTTACAGCCTTAGAAGACACGAAGAATGTCTCGCTGCGCAGTGTTGCAGAGGACAACTTCAGGAAGGCGTTGCTCATAGCTGTTGCAAGTCATTTTGAGCGGATGATGACAGATTCGGTGCTCGAATTTACGAAGCGCGCTATCGCAGAAGACCATCCCCTGACATGGCTTATCAAAAACAAGGTGGTGAGCCGCCAATACCACACTTGGTTTGAGTAGAACGCAAGGAACGCCAACAGCTTCTTCAGTTTATTCGGGAGAACTTTCAAGGAACGTATGAAGACGGAAGTGGCGAGGGACGCCTCTCTGGGAGATTCCATTCACGCATTCTTGGAAATCGGCTCGGGCAGAAACCGCCTTATTCATGGGGATTTTGTCACCTTTTCGCTTGAGAAGACATCCGAAGAAATATACAAGCTCTATGAAGACGCAAAGAGATTCGTCGAATGGTTCCCGGACGCTCTTCAGAAGTTCACCGAATGAAGGCCTTCACGTCTTCGGGCACGAGGTGGTGGAGTTGGAAGCCGCCAGCTCTTGAGATTGTGAGCCCCATTGATAAGATCATCAGGAGGAGAGCCCCCACAGCGACGCTCTTCCAGGCTGTTTGTCCTTTGGTTGTCAGCCAGATAATGGGGACAGGCCGCGTAAATGACACGCCCGCCGCAATCGCCATCACAAGACCTGCCACAACGAAGGCAATACCGCTTACTATGGTTCCCTGCTCCTCAGGACTTGGGGGAGGAGGGACAAGGGCCAGCCCTGGAAAGACGACCGCCACAGTGATTCCCGCACGCTTCAGAGTCCGAGCCATTTAATTCTCCTCCGTCGCTACGACTTGGCAAAAATCTGTACAATGTTGCCGGCCGGGTCGGTTGCGGTGAAATAGCGGCCGTGGCCGCCCATATCGACAATATCGTTCACCGCGACGCCGTTCCGGGTCAGCCTGTCCCGCATTTCCCCCAGATCGTCAACCTCCAGCACCACCGTGCCACCACCGCCTGGCGGCACGGTTCCTTGGCTGGGGTCGGCCAGCGCCACGGCTACCCCGTTCACATCAAACTGCGTCCAGCGGTCGCCGTCCCGAAATTTGATATTCAGCCCCAGGATGTCCCGGTAGAAGCCGACCGCCTTGTCCATGTCCTTGACCACATAATACGCGCTGGAGAATTTCTTGACCGCCATGTTCGCTGCCCTCCTGTTCGGTATCGTCGCCTATCAAGTTTTTGTCGGTGGCGCAAACAGACGCTAGCCGCCCGGACCGGTTTCAACTACAATCCGCGCCGCCTATGCCGGAACTGCCAGAAGTTGAAACCATCGCCCGCAAGCTGCGCCAGGGCCACGCGCTCGAACCGGGCTTCCCGCCCTACCCGACCCCGCTGGGCCGCGCCATCACGGCGGTGTGGCTGGACTGGCCACGCGCCGCCCGCCCGTCGGCAGACACGCTCCTCCAAACCTTGCCCGGCCATCGCCTTGACTCGATTGGCCGGCGCGGCAAGTATCTGGTCTTCGGCCTGAGTTCTTCGGCCTCGGCGCGCTACCTGCTCATTCATCTGAAAATGAGCGGTCGCCTGCATGTTCTCGAAGCCGACTTTCCACGCGAAAAACACGTCCACTTTACCTGTACCCTGGATAACGGTTATGAGCTGCGCTTCAATGACGCACGCAAATTTGGCCGGGTGTACCTGGTCAATGATCTCAACGAAGTCACCGGCCATCTCGGCCCCGAGCCACTGGCAGATGCCTTCAGCCTGAAAGTCCTGCGCCGGCTGCTGGCAAACAAATCCGGCGGTCTCAAAGCCCTGCTCCTCAACCAATCGTTTCTCGCCGGCATAGGCAACATTTATGCCGACGAAGCCCTGTGGCGGGCAAGGCTGCATCCACTGCGCCGAGCAAACAGTCTGCAAGACGCAGAAATTGCCGCGCTGCGTCGAGCCGTCCGGGCCGCCCTCAGAGACGGCATTACACACGGCGGAGCGGCTATTGATTGGGTGTACCCAGAGGGTAAATATCAGGATCATTTTCGGGTCTACGGCCAGACCGACAAGCCATGTCGCCGCTGCAAAACCAGGATCGAACGCATCCTCGTTGGCCAGCGCAGCACACACTTTTGCCCGACTTGTCAAACCGCGGTCGGCTGATATTGCGTATTGTCAGGGGGGGATGCAGGGAAAAAAGTTGGCAATGCCGATAATCAGATGCGAACGGCGCGTATTCCACATGCCCCGTATGAAACGGCTGAAAACGGCCGTGCATCATGCCGTAGCGGCATGATCCGTGTTTCAGTCTTCCAGAGGAATAATCAGCGACGTGCGTGGCTGACCATTGACCGCCCGGCTGATATGACCCTGGCCGGTCGTATCTTCGGCCAGCAGGATTTCCCCGCTGCCCAAGATGCGCTTGGTGCCGTCGCCAATCTCGATTTCCACCTCCCCCTCAAGCGTGACCACATACTGGCGGCGGGGCGCGTTGTGCCAGTCAAAGCTGTAATCGCCCGAGTTCTCGCGGAAGATGACCCCCTTGGCCGACACCAGGGAGGACATCTGCCCGCCCGGGCCGCCGTCTTTCAGTTCAACATCCAGGTCCTCAAAATGGGACTGATTATCCGCACCAGTGTAGAGACGCGTGACTTTCATAATATCTCCTTTCCACTGCACCCTTATTGTGGGGCCAACAGGTCAAGGGCTTTGCGCGTCGCAACCAGCCGATCCTCGTTGACCGGACTCACCGCCAGCACGGGCATCCCGGCCCCGGCCTCATGAAAGGCGGCCAACTGCTCACGGCACCTGCTCGGCGGGCCAAACACACACACCTGCTCAACCATCCGGTCCGACACCACGGCCGCGGCGGCTTTGCGGTCTCTGGTTTGCCAGACCTGTTGCATGGCGTTGACCTCATCAACAAACCCGCACCGCCGCCATTGCAGCCGATAAAAGGGCAACTGGGCAAAAAAGGCCAGATTATAGCGGGCCGCAGAACGTGCCTGCTCGATATCCTCAGAGAGAAAAGTCGGAATACTGACAATACAGTCGAGATGATCGGGCGCTTTGCCGACCCGCTGAGCCGCGGCCCTGGCCGCCTCAAGCAGGGTCGGCAGATACGTCCGGGCGGGGAGAAAGGGCATAATGCCGTCGGCTTCCTCACCGCCAACCGCAGCAGTCTCGGCCGTCACCGAGGCAACATAGACCGGGACGTGATGTTGGGACGCGCGGGGCCGAAAAAATGCGCCAGTTGACTCTCCGCCGAGCGCTTTCTTGAGCGTCTGCACATAGGAGCGCATATACGCCCGGGGCTGATCCATCTTCATGCCCAGCGATTCAATCAGCGGACGGTGACTCACCCCCAGCCCCAACACGAGGCGGCCGTCCGACAGCTCGGCGATCGTCCAGGCCGTCATGGCGGCCAGAAACGGGTGACGGAAGTAGATATTGGCAATATTGGTCCCGACCTGTATCCGAGAAGTCGCCAGCGCAATTGCCTCAGCACAGGCCAGAGCGTCCCCGCGCCCCTCATTCACCAACAGGGCGGCAAAGCCTCGGTCTTCGGCCAACTTGCCCAACTCGACAAACTCCTTTGGCGGGGCTTCGGTCGCCGTTGACAATACGACCCCCAGACGAAATTGACCGGCCATAGCGTCTCCTTTCCTCTCAGGCGCGCGAACGTGGCCTACTCCGCTCCCTCCTCCATCACGGGGGGAGCGTCTTTTTCGTCAACACGAACCGCTTGGGCCTCTAATTCATAGGTCAGGGCAGCCGGCAGGCCCGTATCAACAACAATAAGCTTGCCCCGCTCTCCAATATACTGATACCGACCAGGCTGTGGGCGCAGCAGCCAGCTGACCAGGCACACCACGAGCAGAGCGATCACGCCAAACATCTGCCAGGTTAAAAGCCTGAGGGAGCGTTCTATTTTTCTGAGACCCGGGTCGCTGAGTTCAGCCCGTGCGCTTTTGGACGCCATTCTTCCTCCTTCTGGACAGGTATCGCCTCTGTATAAAAGGTCTGTCACAAATTCTCAACTCGGCTCGTCTGAGGAACCCAACTCCGGCCCGCGCTTGCCCCTACCAACTCGCCGCGTATTGTTTTTTCTGATGGTGTATGGTCTTTATGGGCGTTTGCCTTCGCGTTGGCCATCTCGGCCATCCGTGAAGGCGCAGCAGGTAGAGTGAGGCATGGGCCTCAGGGTGAGACACGGGCGGATGCACGATCCGAGGCAGCATACCCAGCGGGCAGCGATGAAGGCCGACATGCGTCGCGCGATCTGGCAGCTGTTGAGCAATCAACAGGTCAGCCGGTTTCCCGGAGCCGAGAACCGTATTCCGCATTTTACCGGCGCTGAGGCCGCCGCCCACCTGCTGCAAGAGTTGACAGTATGGCACAAGGCGCGGGCCGTCAAGATCAACGCCGACGCGCCTCAACTGCCGGTACGACGGGTGGCGCTGACCGACGGCAAGCTCTTGTATCTGGCCGTTCCCCGCCTCAAATCCGGGCAATGTTTTATTGAGCTTGACCCTCAACGGCTCGGCAGCCGGTGCCCGCTGGTCAACAGCCTGCGCGGCGCGCTGAAATATGGGCGTCTGGTGGCCCCGCGTGAAATGCGCCACATTGACCTTATCGTGTGTGGCTCGGTCGCGGCTGGCCGCGACGGGGACGGCTCGGGGTGGGAGGGAGATTTGCCGACCCGGAGTACGCTCTGCTGCGCTATGCAGGCCAAGTGCGGGAACTCACGCCGATTATGAGCACCATCCATCCGCTCCAGCTTATGGTGTCCAAAATCCCGATGTTGCCCCACGACGTGCCGGTTGATTTTATTGTGACACCCAAAGACATCATTGCCACGCGCTCCATCTACCCCCGCCCGCGCGGCATTTACTGGGATTTGCTGCGGGAGATGAATATCAACGCGATTCCAATTCTGCGCCGGCACCAGAGAAGCACCGGGATACGCCAGGGCTAGACCGTATGGACACCGCCCGAGACGATCAAGCCGACGTTCTGTCTCCTAGCCAAACAGGATAGGCTCTAACTCTGAGATGGCCCGGACCATGTAGTCTGGCCCCGGGATGCCCTGGGGTAGGGCCATGCCGGCGGCATTGACCCAGGCGCTATCAAGCCCTGCCTGCTTGGCCCCCATGACATCATCGTGGGGGGAGTCTCCTACAAACAAGGCATCCCGGGCTGCGACCTGGAGCAGCTCCAGGGTATCGGTGAAGATTTTGGGGTGGGGTTTGCGCCAGCCGTGATCGTCTGAGATGACAATCTGGTGGAAGTAAGGGGCCGCCCCATCCCGCTCAACGATGAGCCGAGCGGTCGGGCCATGATCAAAATTCGAGACCAGGGCAACGGAATAGGCCGCATGCACGCGTTTTAGAAACGCAATATGGGCGGCTGGAATTTCGGCCGCCCGGGCCAACAGTCCCATATGGGTCAGCGACAGTTCTTGGGCCAGATCTTGGGTCGCCTCACCAACCGGATAGCCGACCCGGACCAGGGCAGACTCAAAACGCCGCATGGACGGGATCTCGTGCCTGTCACGCGCCCGCCGCTCGGCAAACTCCTGATTGACCTCGGACAGGGCAGCAAAAAATTGCGCAAAAGGAACCGCGGTCACTTTTGCCTCAACGATCGCTTGTAGCCCGCCCATCGTCGATCGGGCAGTTTGGCCTTTCCAGGCGAATAGCGGCAAACGCTCGGCCTCAAAGAGGGCAACCGTGCTAAACAGGTCAAACAAGACGGCTCGATAGGGCTTCACGCCTGACTCCTGACACCGGCTGCTCAGGCCGGCTCGTGTTGACAGTGGGGCTTGCCAGTCCGCTCGCCAATGGGACGCCGACCAGAAAACCCTCGGACTGGCGATAATAAGGGGGCAATCTCTTTTTCGCTGTGCTCCAGATACGGCAACAAGGCGTTCGTTTCCTCAAGGTTGAACAGTCTCTCATGTTTCATAACAGCGTTCTCAGACGGGTGGCTCACACGCTTGTATCTAGTCTTTCCCCCTTGTGCAAGCAGAGACCATGTATTATGGTTTTCCCCAGGATGTTGCATCCCAGCTTGGCATTGGAGGGAGGCCTCATGGCAGATATTAGGACGCGTGCTGGCGAGGAAGAAGAGGCGCAAGGACACGGGGTCGTCAGCTTTGAAGAAGACCCCGGGGATATTGTTGTCCCGACCGAACTCCCGATTCTTCCCCTCCGCGGGGTGGTCGTTTTTCCCTCCGCGGTTGTTCCCCTGTTGATCTCCCGGGGCTCCTCTCTCAAACTGGTTGAAGATTGTCGCAACAACGACAATCTTCTCGGCTTAGCCGCTCAAAAAAACCCCGAAGAGGAGAATCCCGACGCCACCGCCCTGTTTTCGCGTGGCAGTGCCGGACGGATTCTGAAAATGCTCAAATACCCCGACGGCAGCGTACGCATTCTGGTCCAGGGTCTGAAACGTATTGAAATCCGAGACTATCTGCAACACGAGCCGTATCTGCGGGCCAGCGTGGCCCACCTGCAAGATGTCGTCCGCTCGGCATCCGACATTGATGCGCGCCAAGCGCACCTAGTCAGCCAGTTTGCCAAGTTTGTGTCCCAAGTGCCCTACCTGCCCGACGAACTCCAGGGCGTGGTCATGAACATCAAAGACCCGGGCCGGGCGGCCGACCTGATCGGCTCGAATCTCAACATCTCGGTCAATGAAAAGCAGGACCTCCTCAACACGCTCGACGTCAAAGAACGCCTGGAAAAACTGTCAAGTATTTTGAATCGGGAAGGCGAGTTGGTTGAACTCGGCCACAAGATTCAGTCTCAGGTCCAGAGTGAACTGAACAAGAACCAGAAAGAGTTTTACCTCCGCCAGCAGATGCGAGCGATCCAAAAAGAACTCGGCGAGGGAGACGCCAAAAGCAACGAGATCGAAGACCTGCGCAAGAAGATTGAAGAGGCAAAGATGCCCGAGGAGGCGCGCAAAGCCGCGGATAACGAGATCGAACGGCTCCGCCTGATTCCACCCGAGTCGGCCGAGCACTCAATGGTCCGCACCTATCTCGAATGGCTGGTCAATCTGCCCTGGGCGGTGACAACCGACGACAAGCTCGACATGACCCACGCCCGCCAAGTGCTGGACGAGGATCATTACGATCTGGAAAAAATCAAAGACCGTATTCTCGAGTACCTGGCCGTCCGCAAGCTGCGCCAAGACCCCAAGGGACCGATCCTGTGTTTTGTCGGCCCGCCAGGGGTCGGCAAAACCTCGCTGGGGCGTTCCATTGCCCGAGCCATCGGGCGCAAGTTTGTGCGTCTGTCGCTGGGAGGCGTGCGCGACGAGGCCGAGATCCGGGGTCATCGCCGGACCTACATCGGCTCACTGCCGGGGCGGATCATTCAGTCCCTGCGCACCGCGGGATCAAACAACCCGCTGTTCATGCTTGACGAGATCGACAAGCTGGGTATGGATTTTCGGGGCGACCCGGCCTCGGCCCTGCTGGAAGTGCTTGACCCGGAGCAGAACTTTTCGTTTGCCGACCACTATCTCGAAGTGGCCTTTGACCTGTCCAAGGTCATGTTCATCACCACCGCCAACTACCTGGAGCCGGTGCCGCCGGCCCTGCGTGACCGCATGGAGGTCATTGAACTGGCCGGCTATACTGAAGAAGAGAAGCTGGAGATCGCCAAGCGTCACCTGATGCCCAAACAGATCACCGAAAACGGCTTGACAAACGATCTGATTGCCTTCACCGACGAAGCCCTGCTCAAAATCGCCAGGAGCTACACCCACGAAGCAGGCGTGCGCAACCTGGAGCGTGAGGTCGGCAGCGTGTGCCGCAAAGTTGCCCGGGCGGTCACAGAGGGGCAAACCGAAAAAGCGATGATTTCAGTCGAAAAAGTGACCGAGCTGCTCGGTCCCGAGAAATTCTTTCCCGAGGTGGCCGAGCGCACCCAGGAGCCAGGGGTAGCCATCGGCTTGGCCTGGACGCCCAACGGCGGCGATATTCTGTTCATCGAAGCCACCCGCATGGCCGGGAAAAAGGGGCTGACCCTCACCGGTCAACTCGGCGAGGTGATGAAAGAATCGGCCCAGGCCGCCCTGTCCTACATTCGCTCCAAAGCCGACCGCCTCGGTCTGGCCCCGAACTTCTATGAAAACTGCGACCTGCATATTCATGTGCCGGCCGGTGCCATCCCTAAAGACGGACCCTCAGCGGGAATCACCATGACCACCGCCCTGGCCTCGCTGCTGACCGGCAGACCGGTCAACTCGGATATGGCCATGACCGGCGAGATCACTTTACGCGGCAAGGTAATGCCCATCGGCGGGGTCAAAGAAAAGACCCTGGCTGCCCGCCGGGCCGGGGTCAAAACGGTCATTCTACCCAAACGCAACGAAAAAGACCTCGAAGATGTGCCGGTCAAGGTGCGCGAAGAAATGGAGTTTCACTTTGTCGAAAACATTGACGAGGTCTTAGACTTGGCCCTGGCCCAGCCGGCCATTCCGGTCGATACGCCCGACACCGGCGTTCAGGCCCCGGCCTCGTCATAGGCGCGCTACCGGTCGCATCTCTCGTGAGCACCCCAGTCAAAAAAGCGGTGATTCCGGCCGCCGGGCTTGGCACCCGGCTGTTGCCGGCCACCAAAGTCCTGCCCAAAGAACTGTTGCTGGTCGTCGATCGACCGGCCAGCCAATATGCGGTTGAAGAGGCCAGCGCCTCTGGTATCACCCACATCATCTTTGTGATCAGCCGCTCCAAGCAAGACATCGGGCGCTATTTTACCCCCGATCCGCAGCGGCTGGCCGACCGGGACAAAGCCGGGCTGCTGTCCGGGCTGAACGCCCTGCTAGAGCGCACCGCCGTCAGCTGCGTCTACCAGGACGAGCCACGCGGCCTCGGCCACGCCGTCTTATGCGCCCGAGAGGCCGTTGGAGACGAGCCCTTCGTTGTCATTCTGCCCGACGACTTGGGCCAGGCCGACCCACCGCTGAGCGCCCAGTTACTCCAGGTCTATGAACAAACGGGCACGGGGGTACTGGCCCTGGAGCAGATCCCGCGCCAACACATCCACCGCTACGGGGTTATTGCCGGCCACCAGACGGCACCCCGGACCTATGCCATTTCAGCCCTGGTCGAGAAGCCCCCACCGGGCAGCGAGCCATCGGATTTGGCCATTATCGGGCGCTATGTACTGCCCCCCGATATTTTCTCCATTCTGACCCAGGTCCGGTCCGGGGCCGGCGGGGAGATCCAACTGACCGACGGCTTACGCGTACTTCAGCAGCGCCACGGCCTGTACGGCTATGTCTTTACCGGACGCCGGCACGATGTCGGCACAATCCCGGGCTTGCTCGAAACAACAATCCGCCTCGCCTACTACAACCCCGGTCTGCGCGAGCGGCTGCGCGAAGTCATCACAGAGCTTGCCGACGAGCCGTAGACATCACCCGGAGGGATACGACGTGTACTATGTGTGGCCAGGACTCGCCCTTTTGCCCCTCGCCCTGTTCTCGGCCCCTGTTTTTGGTCAGCCTCCCGGTGCCGGCTGGCAGGTCAGCCAAGACCGACTCGACAACGGCCTGACGGTCTTGCTGCTTGAGGATCACCGCGCACCGGTTGTCACCCTCCAGGTGTGGTACAAGGTCGGTGCCCGCAACGAACAGATCGGCATCACCGGCATCTCGCACCTGCTTGAACACCTCATGTTCCGCGGCACCCCGAAGTATGGCGAAGGCGAGTTCTCCCGCCTGATCAAACAGCGCGGCGGCCGCCTCAACGCCTTTACCAGCGCCGACCACACCGTCTACTTTGAGCAGGTCACTACCGCCCATCTGGACCTGATGCTCGAGCTGGAAGCCGACCGCATGGCCAACCTGAGCCTGGACCAGGACGACCTTGAAGCCGAGCGGCAGATTGTCATGGAAGAGCGTCGTTTGCGCACCAGCGATGACCCGGCATCCGAACTCTGGGAGCAGGTCAGCGCGGTCGCCTATACCGCCCATCCCTATGCCTGGCCGGTCGTCGGCTGGCAGCGCGACCTGGAGTCCATCAACCTGGACCAAGTCACGCGCTACCGCCAGACCTACTACGCCCCGGGCAACGCCATCCTGGTCATTGCCGGAGCTATCCGCCGGCAGACCGTTCTGCCCAAGATCAAAGCCACCTTTGGTGCCGTCCCAGCCGGACCGCCGGCCCCCCCGGTCACCGCCCTTGAGCCGCCTCAGCGCGGCGAGCGGCGCATCACCTTCCGCCGGCCGGCAGCCCTGCCGCTGTATGTCGCCGCCTACCATGTGCCCAACCTGCATCACCAGGACAGCCCGGCCCTGTCAGTCCTGTCGGTCATCCTGGACGGCGGGCGGAGCGCGCGCCTGCAAAAAACTCTGGTCGAAGAACAGCGCCTCGCCCTCAGCGCCAACGCCGCTTACGACGACACGGCAAAAGACCCCCCGCTGTTCACCCTGTCCATGCGCCTCGCCCCGGGCAAAACCTGGCAGGCCGCAGAGACCGCGCTGTTTGAGCAGATTGAACAGCTCAAAACCCAGCCAATCGGTGCCAGGGAACTCGAACGGGCTAAGAACCTGGTCGAGTCGCACTTCATCTACGGCCAGGACTCGCTGTTCTACCGGGCGATGCAGCTCGGGCAGTACACCTCGCTGGGCGACTGGCAACTCGTGCAGCAGGTCGTGCCACACCTGCGTGCCGTCACCGCCTCACAGGTCCAACGGGTCGCCCAAACCTATCTGCGGGAAGACAACCGCACGGTCGGGGTGCTCCTCCCTGAAGGACCACCCATCCGCAAGCGACCCAGCACCGGTCCAGGCGGCCAGATCAGGCACTAGGGGTCTGGAGTGAAGGAAACACGAACGCGCTTTTCCGTGTTGAGCGGTCTGCTCGGCAGCCTGCTCACCGTCCTGGGGCTGCCACTCAGTTCGGCCCAGGCCGCACCCATCGCCGCCCGCAGTGTGCTCGACAACGGGGCCGTCCTGCTGGTTGCCGAGCGTCCCGGCGTCCCAATGGTGGTGATGAACATCATGCTCAAAACCGGCTCAACCGCCGACCCGGTCGGCAAAGCCGGCGTGGCCAACCTCACCGCCGAGTTACTGACCCGCGGCACCCGGCAGTACACCGCCCAAGCGCTGGCCGAAGCGCTCGACTTCCTGGGCACCTCGCTATCAGTGTCGGCCAACTACGAAACCACTACCCTATCGGTCACAACCCTCACCAGGAACCTCGAAGCGTCTTTTGCCCTGCTGGCCGAAGTCCTGCTCCATCCGACCTTTCCCGCCGAAGAGTTTGCACACAAGCGGACCGAAGTGCTCGGCGCTATCCGCAGCCAGGAAGAAGACCCCGGCTGGGTAGCCAACACGGCCTTTCAAGAGAAACTATACGCCGAGCATCCGTTTGGCCGGCTGACTGAGGGCCAGCCAGGCACCCTGGCCGGCCTCACCCCAGCCGACATCAGCGCCTTCTACCACACCTACTACCGGCCCAATAACGCGATCATCGGGATTGCCGGCGAGCTGTCCCACACCCAGGCTCAAGCACTCCTGGTTC
This sequence comes from uncultured Binatia bacterium (SeqCode), assembly GCA_965200965.1. Classification (GTDB taxonomy): domain Bacteria; phylum Desulfobacterota; class Binatia; order Bin18; family Bin18; genus JAAXHF01. The sequence continues at coordinate 566,409 of OZ241744.1, read as the reverse complement.
GCCACCTCGGCGGCTGGACCGCCGCCCCCGTACCACCACTCCCCTGGCCGGCCGCGCCCAGACCGGCCGCAGCCCAGCTCCTCATCATCAACAGACCGGTCAGCCAAGCCAACATCATCCTCGGTCATCCCGGGGTGGCCCGCAGCAATCCAGACATCTACGCCATCCGGGTAATGAACTATATTCTGGGGGCCGGCGGCTTCGGCTCACGCCTGACCGACCGCATCCGGGAGGAACTCGGCCTCGTCTACAGCATCATCAGCCAATTCAGCAGCCGCAAACACGCCGGCCCTTTTCGGCTCAGCCTGCAAACAAGAAACGCCAGTGCCAGCCAGGCGATTGACGAGGCGGTCGGCATCATGCGCGACTACATTGAACACGGGGCGACCGAGCAAGAACTTGAGGCGGCCAAAGCCTATCTGGTCAACAGCTATCCGCTGGGGCTGGTCTCCAACCGGCAGATCGCCGGCCTGCTGCCGGCCCTTGAGTTTCACGACTTGGGGCTTGACTATCCAGACCGCTATCCGGGCATCATTCAGGCCCTCAGCCTCGAGCAGGTCAGGGCCGCGGCCAGAACATACCTGCACCCCGAGCGGCTCCTGCGCGTGGTCGTAGCCAACCTGGAGGAGGCCCAACTCCCGCCGGCCAACTCCGCCCCTCCAGACCCCCAGCCCTAGGGCTTGCTCCCTCTGCCCCAGGGTGAAGGCGCGCTCTCCTCAGACCATGCTGCCCATAGGCAAACTGCCGGTTGACTTCCTCAAGACCTGCCTCACCCACCGGGGCGCACCAGACCCGCGGCTTGTCATCGGCCCCCGCTTTGGCGAGGACTGCGCTGTCATTGACATCGGAGAGCGCTACCTGCTTATTAAGACCGACCCCGTCACCCTTACCGCCGAGCGCATCGGCTGGTACGCCGTCCATATCAACGCCAACGACATCGCCACAATGGGCGGGCGGCCGCGCTGGTTTCAAGCCTGTCTGCTCTTCCCCCCAGACACCGACCAGGAGGCCGTCCGGCGTGTATTCCGCCACATCGACGAAACCAGCCACAGCCTTGGGATAACTGTCACCGGCGGCCACACCGAACTGACAAGCGCGGTCAGGCAGCCGGTGGTGGTCGGCACCATGTACGGCACGGTTGACAAAGCCGGGCTGGTCACAACGGCCGGCGCGCGCCCGGGCGACCTAGTAGTGATGACCAGGACGGCCGGCCTGGAGGGCACAATCATTCTGATCGCCGAAAAAGCTGAGCAAATCCGCGCCGCTCTCGGCCCAGCCCGCTGGCAGGAAGCCGGCCGGCTGGCCCAGCGCTTTGAGATCTCAATTGTCGCCCAAGCCCTGCTGGCCGCCCGACACGGGGCCAGCGCCATGCACGACCCCACCGAGGGTGGCATTGCTATGGCGCTGTACGAACTGGCCTCGGCCTCGGGCCACGGCCTGAGGATTGCGCTTGACGCGATTCCGGTCCTGCCGCTGACACGCGACATCTGTGACTGCTTGCAACTCAACCGGCTGGGTCTCATCAGCTCTGGGACGCTGCTGCTGACCATCGCGCCCCAGCGTTGGCCAAGCCTGCGGGCCGGGTTTCAGGCCGACGGCATCGCCGCCACCGTCATCGGTGCCGTCCGGGCCGAAGCCGGCATCGCCGCGTTTGTCAACGGCAAACCGACCGACTTTGTGTACAGCGAAACCGACGAGTTGGCAAAGGTCTTGCAGGAGAGTGGATGAAAGAGAACGTTATGAGATTGGAGCAGTTCGATGTGATTATCGTTGGGGCCGGGCTGTCCGGGATTGCCGCCGGCTATCATGTGCAGACGCGCTGCCCGGACCTGAGTTACGCCATTCTGGAGCGACGGGACGCCATCGGCGGAACCTGGGACCTGTTCCGTTACCCGGGGGTGCGCTCCGACTCGGACATGTACACCCTTGGCTACTCCTTCCGGCCCTGGGCTGACCCGCAGGCCATTGCCGACGGCCCGGCCATCCGGCGCTATGTGAACGAGACCGCCGCCGAGCACGGCCTCACCCGCCACATCCGCTTTGGCCACTACGTCAGGCGGGCGTCGTGGTCAAGTGCCGAGGCCGTGTGGACCGTCGAGACCGAGCGGACCGACACGGCCTCGCCCTGCCGCTTGCGCTGCACCTTTCTGTTCATGTGCAGCGGCTACTACAACTATGACCACGGCTATACCCCGGAGTTTGCCGGGGCCGAAGCGTTCCAGGGGCGGATTGTCCACCCCCAGCACTGGCCGGCTGAGCTTGACTACGCCGGCAGGCGGGTGGTGGTGATTGGCAGCGGGGCGACCGCCGTCACCCTCGTTCCTGCAATGGCCACGACAGCGGCCCATGTCACCATGCTGCAACGCTCGCCGACCTATATTGTCGCCATACCGTCCAAGGACCAGGCGACGAACCTGCTGCGCCGGTTTCTGCCCAATAGCTGGGTGTACAGCCTGACCCGCTGGAGAAATGTGCTCCTGGGGGCCGGTTTCTTCTGGTTCTGCCGGCGCTACCCAGAACGGGCCAAGGCGTTCATCCTGGGCCGGGTGCGGGCCGCGCTCGGGCCTGACTACGATGTCGATCGGCATTTCAGGCCGCACTACAACCCCTGGCAACAACGCCTGTGTCTGGCCCCGGACAGCGATTTCTTTGCCGCGCTTAAGACTGGCCGGGCCTCGGTCGTCACCGACCACATTGCCCACTTCACCAAGCGGGGCATCCGGCTGCGGTCGGGCACAGAGCTTGAGGCCGACCTGATTGTCACCGCCACCGGCCTCAGTCTCCAACTGCTCGGCGGCCTTGAGGTCAGGCTTGACGGTCAGCCGGTTGATTTCTCACACACCCTGACCTACAAGGGCATCATGTTCAGCCAAGTGCCGAACTTGGCCCTGGCCAGCGGCTACACCAACGCCTCGTGGACACTCAAATGCGACCTGAGCTGCGAATACGTCTGCCGGCTGCTGAACCATATGCAGGCCAAGGGCTATGCCTGGTGCTGCCCGTGTCCGGGCGAGCTGGGTGGCGAGCCCGAGCCATTGCTGGACTTCACCTCGGGCTACATCCAGCGGGCGATTTCCGCCCTGCCCAAGCAGGGGCCGCGCCCGCCCTGGCGCACACTTCAGAACTACCCGCGCGATGTCTGGACGGTGGCCTACGGCGCGCTTGAAGACGGTGTCTTGGAGTTCGGCCGCCGGCCGGCCAGGCCGCGCCAGGATGCTGCTACGCCGCCGCCGGCACAGGTGGCCGACTGAGCCTACAAGGTAGTGCTGCCGGGCTTTTGCTCAACCCGCCGTAGCCATTTCCGTCGGATGGGAAGCGAGATATTCCCGCACTGCTAACTGCCTGCGGTCGATTTCTGCCAAAAAACCGGATGCTCCAGCATGGTAATTGGCAGGGTTTGTCTCTCCTTAGACGCAAATGGGTAAGCTGGTCTTCAAAACGCGCTATACATTCTCGGGTGACTTTCAGCTCGTGATCGTTGTGTATCATGAAGACTCCCCGAAGAAGCGAAATCACACCTTGAAAAACAGTCTGCACTGCTTTACACACGCAGCATCGGGTCAGAGCAGCCATGACAGATCACGATGCCATGTGGAAGGTATCATTGAAGCAGACGAAACACCCGCATATGTTTGAGTCGTTCATCCGTGAGTGCATGAGGTAGGAGGGGCCATGTCACAACAAGAGTTGTGGTGCGAGCGTGGTTCTCCCCCAGAGCAGCAGCGCTTACTCGTCAAGGCAGCTGTGAATACCTGGATGTCTGAAACCTTGACCGGAGAGCGCACACAGCTGTCCCTTGGACAGCCAAAGCAGGGACCCACGGCATGGTGTGTCCCCTTATTGGTCAAAAGGGGCACTGGCGCACATTCCGTTGGCGAGGTCTATCTTGATAAGCACCTCTGCATTATCAAAGCGCCTGCACGCGCGGACCTGGATCAGGCTATTCAGCGCATTCCCGAGAGCCACGCGCTCCCTGCCGAACTCCAAACACAACACACTCCTGATGATGCAGGGTTCTTCTATGGTGACGGGATAGCAGGCTCAGCCCGCTTAGCAGACAAATCCATTGACCTCCTCTTAACAGACCCCCCGTATTCCATCAGCAACGCCTATACCTGTGAGCAACAAATCCCGCGTCGGCTCCGGCCAAATGGGGGCGATTTTATTATGCCCAAGGGGGACTTTGGAGCATGGGATCAGAATTTCAGTCCGCGCACCTGGGCTGAGGTCATTATTCCAAAGGTCCGGGGATGGGCCGTGATCTTCTGTTCTCAGGCACAAATAGGCGACTATGAGCGCATTCTGAAGGACCAGGGTTTTAATGCTGTGGGCACGATTGTGTGGCATAAAACGAATCCGGTTCCGTTTAATACCCGTTTTAAGCCGGTGAATGCGTGGGAGGCAGGGGTGATTGGGAAACGGCCTGGAACGAAATTTTATGGCCACGGGGTCGTGCATAATGTGTTTACCTATAAGTCGCCGTCCCCACAACATCGCATACACCCCACCCAAAAACCGCTTGGGTTGTTTCGAGAATTGATGTCCCTATTCAGTCAAAAGGGAGAGCTCGTACTTGATCCCTTTGCCGGGGCAGGGACAACCGTGTGTGCCGCAAACGAGCTTGAGCGGAGAATGATTGCCTTTGAAAATGACAAAGACCATTACAGGCGAGCGAGTCAACGCATATCAGCCTGCACTGTTGGAGTGGATCTCTCTTTCAGAGACGACCCAAAGAATGCGAATACCGTCATTGGACCGCTCAAATTGTCGCCTGACGAATTCGCCCTCCCGGAACAGGCAGCCGACTGAGCGGATACTCGTTAGCGGAACTCAAAAATGAGCTGCCTGTCGTAATACATCCTGAAGGGCTATGAAAAGTTCAGAGACGAGGTGGACACGGTGGTTTGCTTTGTGATGCCGGACAAGACATTGCCATAGACGCTATCCCGCGCATTCCTATCGAGCCAAGTATAATGGCGAGAACCAAACTGGGTGCCGCCTTGGACAAACTCGAGGTGGATATCACTAGCCCAGAACCCATCTGATGTGAGAGGCGTGATATCTATATCAAGCGTCTCGCCGTCACACGGGTTGGTCACACTCCAGGTCGCTGGCCCGCCAAAAGCGCCGCGGTCACCAACCGTCGCGGTTATCGTCATACACCACCGCGGTATGTTGTCCCGGGCCGAGGAGGTTGTTTCATGAGGAGCGCATAGCCATTGTCGGCATTCCCGCATACGTCAAGCGTATCGCCGCGTGGAGACCCGACCCGTACGGCATCTCAAGAGGATTCCCGCCGTTGAAGCGGACGGTCAACGTCCCAGCCTCACATTTCCAGCCGGACACGATCCCGATTCCGCTGGCTGTGCCTCCCGAGGCCGGGAGTTCAATGAGAGCCGCCCAGCCTGGGGGCGAGAGCACAAAAACAAGCCAGAAAGCGACAATGATTCTTCTCATCTCCGGGGCCTCCTTTCAGCAGAGGTGTTTGGGCTAGGCTCCTCACCCGCGGCGGCGAGCGCCGGCGGCTGGCCTTTGACTTCGGCAAGCTCAAGCGGGGTCTCAAATACCAGCCGGCCGGCCGCCTCCTGGGCCCGGATGCGGGCGGCTACCTCGGGCGACAGCACGACCGTCCGGTCCTGGGGGAACTTGTCCGGGTAGAGCCGCGGGCGCATATAGAACTCGTCTGGCGTGTTCACCAGGGTCTGGGTTTTGAGGGGGTGCATCAACCAACCGCGGCGCATGAAATCCGGGCCGAACACCACGGCCTTATCCTTGTCTGACCACGTTTTGAGCAGGTGGGCGTCGTGGATGCTGTAGCTCATCAGGTCGAGCGACACATCGTAGTAGACCGTGAGCAGGGCCGCGTAGCCTGTGTCGCCGAGGGCCGGATTATCCTGGCGGGCAATGCGGACCTCAACCACCTGGAGCTGGCCGTCGTGGTCGTACTGCTCAATCCGCAGCGGGTAGAAATAGTGACGGTCGAGCCAGTAGATGAGCTTGCTGGTCGGATAGTTGGGCAGCCATTCTTGGCGGGTGGTGGCTTCGACCACATAACACGCGACCCCACCGTCAGGCCGGTAGAACGGGTAGTTGTCCCACATCATTTTGAGCTGCGTGGTCGGCCGGTCAAAAAATGTGCCGTCCGGCTTGGCCAGGGTCAGGCTGGGCCGGGTATTGGGAAACCGGACTGTCTCGTACAGGACATCGGTCCCCAGCACACGCCAGCTGAACTCCCAGGCGTCACGCCCGATGATGTCGTCAAAGGACTGGACATTGTTGGGGAAGCGCTCGCCCCGCCGGGGCTGGGGAATGCGCCGCACCCGCCGGAGGGCCGGCGCGTAGGCGAAATAGTCCAGCTTGGTGGTGGTGTCCCTATCGGTCCGGCGCAGAATCCACAGGTCTTGCGCGCCCAGCATTTCGGACGGCGCGGTGTAGTAAAACACCATCCGAAAGAAGTCCTGACCCGGTAGGGTTTGGAGCTGACCGGCAAGACCGGCCTCGGCCGGCATGTAGAAATTAAGCCCGATCGTGACGCCCTGGTGCAGATAGCCGCCGCTGGTCATGGAGCCAAAGGCATCGGCCATGACGTAGGACCAGCGCGACACATGGGTGAACTCCATTGAACGATAGCCCAGCTCTTCGGCGGTATACGGCGCTTCAAACGGATAGGGCTCGGCCGGCAGATAGGGGACGGCCGGGCTGCGCGGGGTGTCGGTCCGAAAATCCAGCCCGGCTTTTTCTTCGGCAGACATCTCGGCTAGCGTCTTCCAGGATTTTGGCCCGGCCCCAGTGTCCTGGCCACCGACCCCGGCCGGCACCAGCAGGACGACCAACACACACAGGGCAAGGCTTTTCATGGCTAAAACTCGTAACTCAACTCCCAGCCAATATTGTCATACTTCCCGTACAGGGCGTAGATGTCACTGCCGGAGCCGGCGCTGAATGCCGTATAGGTCATCCGGCCGGTGATGAATTGGGAGAAGTTATAGCTGGCCACCAGTCTGGTTTTCAAGCCCTGCCAGTTGCGGTGCGGGCCGCTGAGCCACGGGATGGCCGTAAAGCTGATGTTCAGGCGGTCGCGCGTAAAGCGGAAGGGCCGGCCGACAAACACCACCGGCAGCACGTTCCACTCGTCACCAACCCCGCCCCCAAAGCCACTGCCCAGGGTGTCACGCCAGTCAAAGGTGTACAGCAGCGAGGGCTGAAAAATAAATGAGGTATTGCCGGGCAGGGCAAACTCCAGGGCGACCGCGGCCCGCAGCGTATCCCGAGACACATGGCCGCCGGACTTGAAGCGCTCGCCCTGACCAGCCCGGCGACGGGCAGCCACCATCCGCCGCACATCTTCGGCGTTGTGCTGCCTGGTATCAATCCTGAAATCGGGCGGCGGCAGCTCGTCCGCGGCCCCAAAGCGGCCAAAGTCCTGAAACTCGACGGCCTTGGTCCACAGCCCTTCGACACGCAGCACCATAGGCAGCTCGCCTACCAGGGGCACATTGGCGAACGAGGTGGCATAGTCCGCGGTCAGGCCGAAATGGTGCAGCCGGGTATGACGCGGCTGGAGGATCAGATGGATATCGCCGTTCTCGTCAATCGCCCGGTCAATCAGGAAGTGCTGGGCCGACTTGTTCCAGGCGTAGTAGTAGACCAGCCCCCAGGTGAGCGGTTCCATTGACACGTCAAGGCGGACGCCGAACTCATGGTCGCCCCAGTCGCCGGACGACGGACGCCGGCGCTTGAGGATGTAATTGCCGCTGAAGTCTTTGCGGCCGAGCAGCACATCTTCATCGCTGGTCAGGATGCTCTCAGCGTCCTCGGGCAGAAACGGGGTGGCCCAGGGCGAGCCAAAGGCCGCGCTGCGGTTGTGCTCAAAGTGCGGAATCCACAGAAAGTTGAGGGAGTTGGCACCAAAGAAATACGTCGTGTTCAGCATAAAGACCGGCAAGCGCCGGAACTCATACTCGGCCGCCTCGACCTGAGCACCCTCACGGTTGTCAATAGCGTTGATCGTGTCAATATAGCGCCCGTCCATTTTTCCCCAGGCGATCTGTTGCTTGCCGATCACCAGGTCCAGATTATGGGTGCGGTAGCTGAGGTACAGTTCGCGCACAATCCGGTCAAAATTATGGTAGGCGCGCAGGGTCTCGCTGGCCCGGTCGCCGTACAGGCCCGAGGAGTCTTGCCAGTTGTACACCCCGTCGTACAGAAAATGGCTGATGTTGGTAACTTCGATATTGGGCGAGAGTTGATAGTGGGATTCCAACTCCAGCAGGTGTTGGAGCTGGAGGAAGCGGAAGTCTCGGCGACGGTTGTGGATGGTCTGGTTGCTGGTCAGCAGGACATCGGACCACTGCCGATAAAACCCCTTGAAGGTCAGGGCCGGCATGCGGCGTTCAACCGGCTGGCGGACATAGCGGCCGGCCGGGTCAAAGGTTGCCAGGAAGCGGTCAAAGCGCGACCAGGTATTGCTCGCCCAGCCAATCGGCTTATTGAGCGGTCCGTCCCAGAGGGCATAGCTCGGCGTGGTCCACAGCGCGAGGACAAGGCTGGCTGGCAGGCAGACTCGGCTGAAACGGTGTGCCATTCCTTTGACTATCCTTTCTCTTCGTATTCTGCCCCCGCGGCTTGCCGGACCAGGATGCCATTGGCTGACAACTCGGCGATCTGGTCTGCCCCATAGCCCAAGTAGCGCTCCAGCACCGCGGCATTATGCTGCCCGAGGTCGGGGGCTGGCACGACCTCGGGCAGCGGATGGCCGGAAAACCGAAACGGAAAGCCGGGAATCATAAACTCGCCCAGCAGCGGGTCAGACACCGGGCGCACGGCTTGGCGCTCGAGCAGGTGCGGATGCTCAACCAGCTCGGGCACGGTCAGCACCGGGGCGGCCGGCACCCGTTCGCGGTCCAGGGCGTCGAGTGCCGCCTGGCGGTCGGGCAGGGACAACAACCAGCGCTCAATCGCAGGGATCAAGACTTCACGGTTTTTGCGCCGCGCGCGGACATTGCGGAAGCGTGGGTCGTCGGCCAGCTCGGGCCGCCGCATGACCCTGGTCAAGCCCTGCCACTGGTGATCCAGGGCAGCGATAATCATAATGTAGCCCTGCGCAGCCTTGAACACGCCGCACGGGGTCAGCCCGGTGTGATGCGAGCCGCCCCGGGTCGGAACAAACCGGCCTTGGGTCCCGGTATAAGTTTCGAGGCTGAAATCGTGGACATGGATATAGGAGTCGAGGAGCGACACGTCAATGTACTGGCCCTCACCGGTGCGCTCACGGTTCAGCAGGCAGCACGCAATCGCGGCCAGGGCGTGGACGCCGGTGCTGACATCGCCCATCGCCACCATCGGGATGACCGGCGGCTGGTCGGGCTCCCCCATCACCTCGGTCACACCGGCATAGGCCTGGGCAATATAGTCAAAGCCTGGCACATGGGACAGTGGCCCGGTCTGACCCAGGGCTGAAATCGAACACATGACCAGCCTGGGGTTGAGTTCCTTCAGAACCGCGTAGCCTAGCCCCAAGCGTCCGATTACCCCCGGGCTGTAGTTCTCGACCACCACGTCAACGTGTGGCACCAGGCCGCGGACCAGATCACGGCCGGCTTCGGTCTTGAGATTCACACACAGGCTCTGCTTGCCCAGATTATGCTGCATGAAATAGCCGCTGCGGCCTTGCTTCCAGACCGGATTCTGGCGGGCCGGGTCGCCGTCCGGGGCTTGTTCAACCTTGATGACCTCGGCACCCATTTCGGCCATCAGCCGCGTTGTGGTTGGTCCGGCGACAATCTGGGTAAAATCCAGCACCTTATAGCCGGTCAGCATCCCGCGCGTGTTTTGTGCGGCCATACGCTCCCCTCCTGACGTGTGCGAACGGGTCTCCCGTCAACTGAATGCCTGTTCAGTCGTTCGAGAGCCGGGCGGGATTGTACTTGGGAACACCCCAACATGCAAGCAGACAGCCGCGATCGGGCGGGTACACACCCCTGGCGTCAGGGGCGGTGTCGGGAAGCCGTGGCCTGTTGACTCAGGGGGTGTGGGGCGTATGCCGGCGTATCCACTCTGCCAGGGGTGAGAAGACCCGCTCTGCCGCGGCCATGCCCAGCAGCACGTCGAGGTGGCCCCAATCCTGGAGCAGGCTGTACTGAACATCGCGGCTCGCCGTTGCCCGGGCGGTATACTCAACCCGTCCGGCCCAGGCAATGCCGGCTTTGTCCATATTGCCGCTGGCAAAGGCGATGATCGGAACATTGAGCTCGGCCAGGGCGCTGGCATAGTCGAACCCGGCATCGGCCAGATGCCGCTGGAGCTCGAAACCACCGTGATTCTGCACCCGCGGCCAGTAGCGGTCCTGGTGGAGAAATATCCGGGCCAGGACCAGGATATCGGCGTAGCCGCCCCTGGCGTTGGACAGCCCACCCTGCTGCCCATAGGTCGGGGAAACAAACAGAAAGTGTTTCAGCATCTCGGCCCGATTCTCAAACAGGTGGACCGGCATGAAATCGGGACCGTCGGGCTCGGCCAGTGTCTCTTGCAGCACCTTGATCCAGCGGCGGTAGGGCACATAACGCCGCTCCAGATCGTCGGCAAACCAGGCAGGGGTCTGCTTCCGTTCCCGATAGATCGTCCGCCACTCGGGCGGCTCAAGGACGTAGCCGTCCAGCAGGGCCAAGCCGAGCACATCCTGGCGGCTGTAGCGGGCCGCCATCAGGGCCGCAAAGCTTGCCCCGCGGCTATAGCCACCGACAAAAATTTTCTGCACCCCGCTCGTGTGACGGACAAAATCCGCGGCCGCGGCAGCGTCCTCAATAAAGACCTGGGTGGTCCAGCCCTGCATGAAGTCGGAGTCAAATATCTGCTCACGGGAGATAAAATGCGTCCGGTAGTTGAGGGTCCAGGACTCGATCCCGCGCTGGGCCAGATACAGCCGCAGGTCGTAGCGTTCATCGGCCACCACAACCTCGCCGTGGTGGTGCGCACCGGGCAGAAAGAAAAACAGCGGCCGGTCGGCCGGCGGGTCCGCGGCCCGAATGCGGTGGACGGCGATATGATCGTGCTGGCCGTGCGGGGGGCGGGCGCACATCCACACGCTCTCGCGCAGCCTTGGGTAGCCGCTAATCGCCCGCTCAGCAACGCTCTGACTCCAGCCCGCGGCCGGACCTGAGCCACCCGGACCGGGTGCGGGCACGGCCGTCGGCGGCGGGTCAGCGTATCGCCTGGGGTTCGAGAACGGCTTCTTTTGCGGCTGACTGCACGCGCTGACAAGCAGCCCGAAGACAAGGATGAGAACAGCATTCAGCATGGCTTACCGCAACACCTGTCCGTCGCGCAGCCGCCGAATCCCGGCTTCCGACAGGCCCAGCAACCCGCCCAATACCTCGTCGGTGTGCTGCCCACGCTGCGGAGCCGCGGCCCGGACCTCACACGGCGTACCCGACATCTGCCACGGAATACCGGCGTGGATACGCTTGCCGAACTCTGGATGTTCTTTCCGGACCAGGTAGCCGCGCGCTTCAAGGTGGCGGTCGGTGGCCAAGTCCTTGTTGCTCATCGACGGAAAGGCCGCCACCCCGGCTTGTTGTAAAACCTCAGTCACCTCCCAGCGGTCGCGCTGCTCGGTCCAGGCCGTCAGGATTCCCTCCAGCGCGTCTTCGTTGGCTTTGCGGGCGGTGGCGTTGGCAAAGCGTGTATCGGTCGCCAGCCCGGGCTGACCAATGGCCCCGCACAGAGCACGCCATTCGGCGTCCGAGCCGCACACAATCGTGACCCATTTCTCGGCGTCACCCCGGCACTTGAAACAGCCGTGGGGTGCCATCCAGCGGTCGTGGTTGCCGTCCCGCTCAGCCTGGGTCTTGTTCATGGCATAGTCCATCAGCCCCTCGGGCATCAGGACTAGCAGCGCTTCCCACAGCGCCAGATCGACATGGACGCCGCGACCGGTCCGCTGCCGATAGGCCAGGGCCGCCAGGGCCGCAAACGCACCAAAGATGCCGGCGTTTGGGTCGCCGTAGGAAATCCCGACCTCGGCCGGCTCCTTGTCCCGGTAGCCAGACAGCGACGAGATCCCGGCCAAGGGCACCGAGGCCGGCCCATAGCCCATGTATGCGCGCTCAGGACCGGTCTGCCCATAGCCACAGATGGAAATCATAATGATGTCGGGCTTGACCTGGCGGAGCGTGTCATAGCCAAAGCCCATGCGCTCAATCGCCCCAGCCGAAAAGTTCTGGACAACGATATCAGACTGGGCTGCCAGCTTTTTGACAATTCCGGCCGCCTCGGGCCGGCCCAGATCAAGCTGCACACTCTTCTTGGCCTGGTTGTACTGGTTAAAATAGCCGGCCCGGTTGGGGCTTGGCTGGTCATCCGCAAATGGCGGAATCAGGCGGGTGACGCACGGCCGTTTTGCACTCTCAATGCGAATAACCTCTGCCCCCATATGGGCCATCTGTAGCGTACAGTAAGGGCCGGCCCAGGCCCAGGTAAAGTCCAGAACGCGAATGCCATCCAAGGGTCGCAGTGCTGCCATGAGATACCTCTTACATGATGCCTTGCCGCTTCAGCTCTGCCACTTCCGCCGGCGACAGTCCCAGCCGGCCGCAGTAAACCTGTTCATTGTGCTCGCCCAGCAGCGGGGCCGCCCGAGGCGTCTTGACCCCGCCCTCGGAAACCCTGAACGGACCCCCAGGGTAGTCAAGCGTGCCGGCCACCTGGTGGCTGACCGTGGTGAAGAACTGGCGGGCTTTCAGATGCTCGGAGGCAAACAGGTCGGCCATGGTATGCACCGGTGCCATGCAGATACGCCGCTCTTGACCGGCCTTGTACAGGTCGGCCACCTTCCAGTTGGCCGCCCACTCCTGGAGCAGGGGAAAGAGCGCGTCGTAGTTCAAGCCGCGCTGGACCCGGTCCTGGAAAATCTCCAGCGAGGCCCACTCGGGCTCGCCCATCAGCTCAACAAGGCGCTGCCACTGGTCTTCTTCCACGCTAATCACAAACAGCTTGCCATCCTGGCAGTCAAGCATACACCACGGAAAAATCGACCGCCGGCCCAAGCGCGAGGTCTCAGTCCCGCCGTAGGTGTAGTGCATGAAGTTCATCTCCAGAATGGCGGCAATACACTCCTGGATTGACACATCAACGTGCTGGCCCTGGCCGCTCAGCAGCCGGCGATAATAGGCACCGAGGGTCGCCACCGCGGCGTGTATCCCGCCCTGGAAATCGGCTTGGTGGCCAAAGGCTTTGAGCGGGGGCAGCTCGGCGTGGTCTGAGGCACCGGGGCTGATGAACGCCCAGCCGCCGGCGTTGCTGGCCGTGAGCTCAAAGGCGTGATAGTCGCGGTAGGGCCCGGTGCAGCCAAAATACGAAATTGTGGTCATAATCAGGCCGGGGTTGGTCCGCCGCAGCGTGTCAAAGTCAAGACCCAGGCCGGCCATCTCAGACGGCCGATAGTTGTGGATGAGCAGGTCGGCCCGACTGCACAGGCTCTGTAACAGCCCCCGACCCTTGGCCGAGTGGAGATCCAATGTGACGCCGAGCTTATTGGTGTTCAAATACAGAAACAGGCCGCTCTTTTCCGGGTGCGGGGTATCGCCGGGGAAGGGTCCACGCCGGCGGGCGCTATCGCCGCCAGGCTCCTCAACCTTGACCACTTCGGCCCCGAGGTCGGCCACCAGCTTGCCCAGATAGGGGGCCGAGACCAGATTGCCGCATTCAACGACTTTCAGGCCCGTCAGGAGTTGTTCTGTCATGGCTTGTCTCCATTCTGCACTCACAGCATACGCCCGGTCAGGCGGGCCAGTTTCTCAGCCCTCCATAGGCCCAAAAGCCTGAAGGGTCAAGGCGGTAGGAGCCGGAGCTTGCAATTCGTGCCCGCTTGGTGAGCCGCGGCGAACCTTGACAACCCGCCAGCAACCAAGCTTATGGTAGTGTCATATTTACTGCTGTGCCGCCTCTGTTGAAGGCAGAAAGGATTGCTGTTATGCGCCCTACCATCCTGTTTGTGTGCCTGTTCGCCATCCTGTTCGGAACCAGCCCAGGCTGGAGCCAGACCTCACCACAGATATCGCTGCCTTAGAGACCAGGGTGAACACCTTGGAGACCACGGTGGCCAGCCTACAGGTCTCCGTGGCCAGCCTGCGCGCCTCCGTAGCCAGCCTAGAGGACACCGCGGCCAGCCTCCAGGCCTCCGTGACTGCCTTCCAGAGTCTGACCCGCTACATTCAGGTCGTCGAGAACGCGGCCACAAGCACTTACCACGGCCTCAAAGGCCCGCATGTGATCTTCACCGGGGCCAATGTCCATATCCGCAGCGGGTCAGGCGTGACCGATAGGGTGTGGCGTCCAGCCGGACAACAAGACTGGAATAGCATTCCTGTCGGGCTGGGCAATCTGATTATTGGCTACAACGAAGCGCTCATCGCCGATACGGCCAAGCGGAGTGGCTCGCATAACCTGGTAATCGGGGCTGCTCATCAGTACACCAGTTCCGGGGGACTGGTGGTGGGACGTGGCAATACCATCTCCGGTCTGAACGCCGCCGTCAGCGGGGGCGTAGGGAACACGGCCAGCGGGCCCCGCTCAAGCGTCAGCGGCGGCGGGCACAGCACGGCTAGCGCCCACCGCGCGAGCATCAGCGGCGGCCAATTCAACACGGCCAGCTTTGTAGGCTCGAGCGTCAGCGGCGGCCGGGAGAACGAAGCCAGCGCGGAGTACGCCAGCGTCAGCGGCGGCTACTTGAACGACGCCAGCGAGCGGTACGCCAGCGTCAGCGGCGGCCGGGAGAACGACGCCAGCGAGTGGTACACCAGCGTCAGCGGCGGCTACTTGAACGAAGCCAGTGGGGAGTACGCCAGCGTCAGCGGCGGCCGGGAGAACATGGCGACTAGCACAGCGGCCAGCGTCAGCGGCGGCGTAGCGAACCGGGCGACAGGGGAAGCGGCGAGCGTGAGCGGGGGGTACAACAACCGGGCGAGCGGGAGGCGGAGCAGCATCAGCGGGGGCGCGAACCAGACGGTCAGCAGCGACCTCTAGCCCTGCTGGGGTCTCCTGGGGCTGGAGGTCCGTGCTCCGCCCACTCGCCCTGTTGGGGGAACTGGCCTTTTTGACGGACTGCACACCGGCCCTGCCCGCATTCCGTCGGGGCATTTCTGTTCGCAGGGGCAAACCGTATGCCATCCGCAGGTCTGCACCAGCTGCCGCAGCACGGTCGCTGGCAGTGTGCTCGCGCTTGTTGTCCCAGGTGAGGCGGTTGCCGGAGGTGGAAGAGCCGGGATATCCGAGCCGACACTCCCCTCTGGAAGATGGGCTGGGGCGGGCGCGGTCTCCGCTGACCCGCGCCCGCCCTACTCGGGCGCTTCCGGGCTGTCGGTCTCCTCGGCCAGCCGCCAGCCCAGGTCTGTGAGCAGAAAAGGCGTCAGATCAAGGTCGGTGGCCGCATCAAGATCGCCACTCAAAAAGGGTTCCATGAGCAGATTGGGCGAAGCGCTCGGGTCAATATGGGCAATTGACGAGCCAGGCTCAACCGGGTCGGGCGCGTACAGCCGAACAAAGCCGCTCTGGTCGGCCCCGACCAAACGGTCGGGATGGAGCCTGAGTGCGGCCCGCATGTCGGTCCGCGGCAGAGCGGACAGCAGCACATCGCCGTGGTGCTGAGAGATGCTCACGGCCGGGATGCGACTGCGGCTGTTGGCCGCGTCCATGATGAGCGGCCCGCCGGTTGTATTCCGAATCACGACCGCGCTGGCTCCGGCCGCCTCGGCGTGGGCAACCTTGAGCGCAAACGGGCAGGTGCCCCGGTTGATGAAGGCGATGCGGCCGCGCAGCTTTTTCTCTAGCGGCTCACAGCCATCGGTCGGATCTCCAATCCTGTCATCCACCAACTCAAGCCCGGCGTATTCTGCGTCAGGACTTGGAGCCGGCCCAAAATCCGCGCGGGTCACCGGATAGTGCCCGGCAAGACCGGGCGGCGAGTCCACGATCAGCTCGGCCTGCAAATCCAGAATCTCTGGGGCGGCCTGCGTTGTGGCCGGTCCATCCCAGACAATGGTGTCACGGCTGACCTGGGCGTCCAGGCGCTCTGCGGCACTCATCTCGTGGAAATGTTTGTTCGTGGTGGTATCCAGGACAAAGGTTGAGTAGCGGTCAGGGAAATCCAAGGGTGTCTGACCCGAGGTCTCATCAATAAGACTGGTCAGGCCCAGCCCGTGAGCAAACTCATGCATGACCACATTGAGCAGGGCCATATCACCCGCGGGCGACGCATTGTCCAGGCCATAATACCAGTTGCCGGGCAGACAGGCGCTGTTGCCGTCTACGGCGCTGTTAAAATAGGCCACCATGTCGTCCTGAAAGGGCGGACCGGCCAGCGCCGCGTCAGGTCCTCCGGGACTGAGATCAAAACCCACAATCTGGTTGGCCAGCGCTGCGTGGTACCACGTCCGCGCGTTGATGGCCGTTGCCGGAAAGTTGGCAAATACGCGGACCGGCCCGGCCGCGCCGAGTACTGCGGTGGTCGGACTGCACGGCAGAGGCCGAAAGGTCGCCTGGACGATAATGTCTACCTCGCCTTTGAGCAGGCTGCCCCACAACTCGGCGGCAAAGCGCAGCACATTGATCCGTTGCTCCCCTAGCGTCTGGCCGGGGTTGTCGCCGACCGGACTGACCGGAGTGGGAGCGTTGAGGCCCGTTTCAGCCGGATCAACGTTGTTGACCCGAATTGTCACCCCGGCCCAGACCGTCGTGAGCAGGGCCAGCCAGCTCACGACGCCGACTAGGCCGGCGTGTCGCCATCGAGACATTACTCCTCCGCCCGCAGCGGCCCGCTGTAGCCGTCCGTTTCAAGAACAGTCGCCGCCTGCTCCAGACCCGACACGCAGCTCATCTCCGGCACCCCCCGCTCGTTGACCCGGGCGACGGAGAAGTTCAGACGCTCTGTCGCGACCACGACAGAAATCGTCCCGTCGGCGAAATAGTCCGGCGCGCGTCTGACAGAGGCAAACTGTTTGCGCAGCGCATTGGCCAGGGACTTTCTCTGAGCCGGGTGAGGGGGCAGCAGCCGACCCGTGCTCGGGTCAAGCCCGACCTGCGTCCCGTCCCGGCTGACCATCGGCGGTCTGGCAGCCAGGACGGGCGGAGGGCCGCTCTTCGCTTGGCCGGCCACACGCTCAGGGGCGGTGTCCTGACGAGGCGGAGGAGCGGGGGCCTCTTCTCGCAGCGTGGTCAGTACGGTCAGGGCCACGATCAGCCCGACGCCCAGCGGCCAAGCCGTCTTGTTCCTAGCCACTAAAATAACTCCTGGGGTTCTCCACCGTCAGCGTCCGAATTGTGCCCTCACTGACGCCGGCTTTGCTGAGCTGGGGCAGGATGTTCTTCATGATGTGGGAGTAGCCCCAGTTGGGGCAGGCGTCCATGAACTTCTGCCAGTCGTCGCTGACCCGACCCAGCCAGCAACTCACATGGTCGTGGGAGAGCATGATGCGGTCAAAGCCGACCGCCAGCAGACCGATCAGCGAGGCTAGGCGCATCTTGTCCGAGGCGATTGTCTCTATGCCGAAGCGGTCAAAACCGATCCAGGCCCCCCGCTCCAGGATGTCGAAGTAGTAGCGCATGTCGCCCACGCCACAGGCATGACCGATCAGCACGCTGTTAAAATCCACACCCTCGTCTTCAAAGATGTCGAGCGTCTGACGCCCCAGCGGCCCGAGTTCGTCGTTGTGGCACAGGATCGGAGCACCGGTCGCCTTGTGGGCCCGGGCCGCGGCCCGCAAACAGGTCTCCTCACACGGGGCAATGTCGGTCGCGGTAGCGGTCATGCCCGGAATCCCTCCGGTGGCCGTCTTGATGATACCCGGTTTGATCCCGGTTGCGTTCATGCCCTCGGTCAACTCACGCTCGTAGACCTCGGCAATGGCATCGGCATCCAGGCTGCGAAAGTGGGGCGGAATACCGAGCGCCTCATTGTACAGGCCGGTCGCCATGATGATCTGCACGCCCGACTTTTCGGCCGCCTCAAGGGCAAACTCCGGGTCCCGGCCAAGCTCCATCGGGCAGGGATCAACGAGCGAGGTGACGCCCAACTCTTTGATCTCCTTGAGCTTACCAACCACCGTGGCCATCTCGCCCAGGCGGTCAAAACCGGCATTGTCAAACTCCCAGCCGGGAAAGCCGGCGGTCAGGTGTTCATGGATCAGGGTAAAGCCTAAATCCTCGGGTGTACAGGTCCCGGTTACGGTGTGAATGGTCGTCATACGCGACTCCTTTCCTTAGTTAGAGATACTGCAAGAAATACAGGGTATTGCCGTCGGGGTCTTTGAAGCCCACAATCCTGGCCCCCCAGTCCTGATCTTCGGGCTCGCCCAGGAAGGCGACCCCCCTGGCTTGGCACTCGGCATAGGACTGGTTCACATCCTCAACCAGGAAGCTGATATGGTCCAGGCCGGGCGGATTGTGGGCCAGACTGGCCTCTCGGTGGACGGTTTGGGGCTTGAGCTGTCTGGTCTGAAACAGAAACAAGACCGCGCGCTCTGAGCTCATTGTACAACCCTTGACCTCGGCCTCGTACTCATCGCCTTTGTGAAAACCCAACTTTTCATAGAAGGCGACCGAACGGACCAGATCGGTCACTGCCACGCCAACGTTATCAATGCCTTTGATCATGGGTTTTCCTCCTTTGGGGTTCGGGCAAGGACAGGTGGCGTGTCTGTCCCCGCAACTCCTTCCACACCGTGCCAATAATCCGCACGGCGTCGTGGATATGCCGCTCGGTCAGTCCGTAGTGGGTCACTGCCCGCAAACGCCCCTGGCCCAGGGCTCCGATCCTGACCCCGGCCTCGGCCAGCCGGGCGACGAACACGCCCTCGTCAGGTGCGTTGTCCGCAACCCGAAAAATCACCAGGTTGGTCTGAACGGTTTCCAGGTCAAGCTGGAGGCCGGGCAACTCGGCCAGCGCGTGGGCCAGCATCCGGGCGTTGGTGTGATCTTCTTCAAGGCGGTCAACCATTTCGGTCAGGGCCACAATGCCGGCCGCAGCAATAATTCCGGCCTGGCGCATCCCACCGCCGAGCATTTTGCGGTAGCGCCGGGCCTGGGCGATAAAGTCGGCGCTGCCACACACCAGCGACCCAACCGGGGCGGCTAAGCCCTTGGACAGACAGAACTGGACCGAGTCAGACTGACTGGCCAGTTCTTTGACACCACAGCCACCGGCCACCGCGGCGTTAAAAATCCGCGAGCCATCGAGATGAATCGGCAGGCCGAGGCGGTCGGTCAGGGATCGGACCGACTCCAGATAGGACCCGGACAAGACCGTGCCACCACAGCGATTATGGGTGTTTTCCAGGCACAGCACCCCGGCCGGAGCGGCGTGAATATCGCTCTCGGCCGGCCGAATCGCCCGCTCCAACTCGCCGACAGCCAGCTCGCCAAAGCGCCCGGTCGGCACCGGGTGGAACACACAGCCGCCCAAAGCCGACACCCCCCCGGCCTCATAGTAGTAGATGTGCGCCTGATCGCCCACAATCACCTCTGCGCCACGCCGACAGTGGCTCAGCACCGAGACGAGATTGCCCATCGTCCCGCTGGCCACCAGCAGCGCGGCCTCTTTGCCCAGCAACTCGGCGGCCAGGGCTTCGAGACGGTTGACGCTGGGGTCTTCAGCCATCACGTCGTCGCCCAACTCGGCCTGGGCGACGGCCTGACGCATGGCCGGGCTGGGCTGGGTGACGGTGTCGCTGCGCAGATCGATCATACGCCTACCTGTGTCCCCGCACTCTCTCGATCTGGCGGCGCTCGCGCTTGGTCGGTCGGCGTACGCCGCGGGGCCGAAACTGGGACGGCGCGAAGACGCTCCGCTCCTTGCCAGACGGAGGTGGCGGAGAGTGATCTTCGTACAGCAGGCGCGCCTCAGAGGCCAGGCCGGGCCGCTCTGCCAGGGCAACGACCGTGAACTCTTTGTGGCCGGCCGGATGGGTGACGCTCACCGCGTCGCCAGCCCGGACCGGCTTGTGCGGTCTGGCAGTATGTCCGTTGACCTTGCCCTTGCCCCCGTCGCAGGCGTCCGCGGCCAGCGAGCGGCTTTTGTAGAGGCGGGTGGCCCACAGCCAGCGATCAATGCGGACCGCGGCGACGGTCGGAGCGGCAGAACGGTTGGCCATTGGCTCAGCCTCCGAAGGCATCAAACACGGTTGGAGAAAGAATCACGCAGGGTCCTCCTTTGCTGCTAATTTCAAAGCACAAGCCCGCCGGAACTGCAACACAGGCGCGGGGCGACCAAAAAATTGTTGCCGTTCTCAGCCCAGCGTGCTAGCGTCGCGCCTCAGTCTTGACGCCGGGCGGGAGGACAGCATGGACGCCAAAGCCGGAGCCCAAGAACGTTTTGAGAGTGTACGCGACGAGCTGATTGAACTCAGCCACCGGATTCATGCTAACCCTGAGTTGGGTTACGAGGAAGAAAAAGCCGCGGCTTGGCTATCCGAGAGCCTAGCCAAGGCCGGCTTTCAGGTTGAGACCGGCATCTGCGATATGCCGACCGCGTTTGTGGCGCGGGCCGGCAGCGGACCGCTGCACATCGGCATTTGCGCCGAGTACGACTGTCTGCCCGAGATCGGCCATGCCTGCGGGCATAATCTTATCGCCGCTATGGGCCTTGGGGCGGGCATTGCCGCGGCCAAAATTGCCGATGAGGTCGGGCTGACGGTCAGCGTGATTGGCACACCGGCCGAGGAGGTGTGCGACGGCGGGGGGAAGATTCTGCTCTTAGAGCGCGGCGGCTTTCGCGGCCTCCACGCGGCCATGATGGCGCACCCGGCCCCGGTGGATATTGTGGAGTTTCCGATTATTGCCGCCTCCATGTTTGACGTGTGTTACACCGGCAAAGAGGCTCACGCCTCGGCTTTTCCCGAACGCGGCATCAACGCCGCGGACGCGCTGACCGTTGCCCAGACGGCAATTGGTCTGCTGCGCCAGCACATTCGCTCCAGCGACCGTATTCACGGCATTATTACCAAAGGCGGGGACGCGCCGAATGTGATTCCGGCCCGCACGACGGCCCGCTATATTGTGCGGGCCGAGACGATTGAAGACTTGGCCGAGATCAAGGAAAAAGTCCAACGCTGTTTTGAAGCCGGGGCCTTGGCAACCGGCTCCGGCCTGGAGATCGTTGGCGGTGAGAAACCGTACGCCGAAATGCACCACGACCCGGATATGGCCGCCGCCTACCGGCGCAACGCCGAAACCCTAGGCCGCAGTTTCCCGGACCTGGGACCCAGCCTGGAAAAGTCGGCCGGCTCAACCGACATGGGCAATGTTTCGCTGGCCCTGCCGTCTATTCACCCGGCCATCGGCATTGACTCGCTGCCGGCCGTCAACCACCAGCCCGAGTTTGCCACCCACTGCATCAGCCCTGCCGCGGAAAAAGCGCTGGTCGACGGGGCGCTAGCACTGGCCTGGACTGCGGTCGATCTGGCTACGGACACCACAGTTCGGCAGCGCTTGTTGAGCAAAGCGGCCTGAGCGGAGCTTGCCCAGCCCTCAGCGAAACAGGCCGGCCTTGGGCCAAAACCGGCTGTACATATTCCGGTATATCTCTTCATTCAGAAAGATGTCGGCAAAGGAGCCGGCGTCTGGGCTGATGAGATACAGGCAACACACCGCCCCGACCATTGCCGCCGAAGCTCCAAGATTGCCATAATCAACCACCTTGAGCGCCGTGCCAAACGAGCGCTTGAGCCGCGTGTTCATGAAATCAACGCTGAAGAGTTCGTCCAGCAGCAGATGGAGCGTGTAGCCAAAGCACACAAAAGCGCCGATGATCCAGGCTAACAGCGGGCGACAGGCAAAGACCAGCGCGCTCAGGTTGGTCATCAGCAAGCCAAAAAACAGCCCGGCCACCAGCGAATGAAAAACTCCCCGATGGACGGTAAAGCGGGTAAAGACCAGCCACGCCGGGTAGCGGATACAGGCGTAGACGAGCAGCCACAACAGCCACAGTTCAAGGGTAGAATAGCGCTCCACATGGGCGAAGACGACCAGGAAGGCGGTCACAAAACCCAAGGCGCTGAACAGAATCTTGATCGAGCTGGAATGGTCCGAGTCAATATCGGGCAGAATCCCGCCCAGTGTTCCAACCACCGACAGGGCCATCACCTCGCCCGGACTCGCCACCCCGGCCCCTAGACAGACCGTGGACAACAGCCCGCTGCCGACCGCGGCCACCGCCACATGGGTCCGAAAGTTCGCCATTGCTATTTTTTCCTCAGGCCAAGCATCAGGCCAAGGCCGGCCATGCCTGCGGACGGTCCATTGCGGACGATAAACTCCCGGAAACTGCCAGCGTGGGGCCGCAGCCAAGCCGTCGCCGAGTCGTAATAGGCCTCGATGCCAAGCCAGTTCACCTCAACTAGGCCGACATACTGCAAGCCGAACAGTACCGCCAGCAGGCCGCCGACAAAGGCGAGGGTGAGCTTCAGAAAAAAGGCCAGGGCGTAGCCGATGCTGAAGCCGGCTACAAAGCTGAAACCGAGTTGCAACGCCGGCCCGGACCATTCGTGCAACTGCTCCCCCAAGCGGCTGTCCGGCTGCTCGTCAAACAGGTCTGACTCGACAAGTTCGGCAGCCCCCAGCGTGGTCTGGTCTGAGAGTTCGTCCAACGGCCCGGCCAGCGCGTGGCCGGCCACGCCAAGGACGAGGGCAAGAACACGCAGCGCCGTGAGCCAGAAGACGCAAGCAACGGCACTCCCCGGCTGACGGTGTGGTAACTCTGGTAAGGGACGACTCGTTTCGTGTCTCTCGCTCATCCTCACCCCCCCCCTCCCCTGTGGCTGTCCTCTTACACTGTACTAGGATACCGACCTTTGTGGGCAATAGCCAGTGGGACACCTCGCCCTCAGCCGGGGCAGGGATGCGGCGGGCGGCGTCGCTTGACACCGCGCGGACGGCTGCCATGTTCGCGCCCATATTGATATGTAGACACCCGTTTGTTCACGATGCAGACTCTTCTGACAGATGAAGCTGCTGCTGTGTACCACCAATCCTTATCATCATTAATGTGTTCTTCTCGAAAAAAATCTTAGTTTTGAATCCTTCCAGTATTGTTCATTCTCCTCAATTGCTCTCCATCGCCGCCCAAATTTTTCAGCTACCATATCAGTAGTGCTGGACCCAGCGAAGGGATCAAGAACCAAGTTATGGGGATCTGTGCAGAACTCGATGAAAAACCGAGGGAGTTCAGCGGGAAATCGTGCAGGACGAATTTTTCTCCCAGCCTGCCTTCAGCCCATTCAGACAGGCGCTGTTGCTTTCATTGTTGCCGCACTCAATGAGGATGGACGGATTTGTATTGCTGGGCTTTCGGATAATCCGTCTTCCCCAGCCAATAGATATACTCAAGGGCATCCTTGACGCGAATCTTGAGGGGATACAGGGGGCGCGTTGGGCTTCCGGGGTTCCACATCCCACTAATATTTATCTGATATAAGCCCTTGTTTTGTCAACTCTGAAACGATCGCTCCTTTTGTTCTCTCAAACTTGTTAGCCAAGTCAGCAAAAGAGTAGCCGGCTCCAAAGTCACTCGCTAATTTCCTTCTTAAATCATCAGTCCACGGTAAGCCAGCATTTTTTTGAAGTCCCCTATCCAGATTGTTGCCCGCCTCTCGTCAATGGACATTTTTCCTTCGCCTTTTGGCTTCCGAGGATTTTCGATGTACCGGATACATACGAACAGGGCGCGAATAACGTCAGGATTGTTGTAGAGGCTGTTCGGAGGAAGTGTTTCTCCGGTAATGGGGTCTGTTCCAGTTGCCAAATCCTGTAAAACTGCGGCCGCTTTAGCGATATCCATAAAACCTCCCAACCCGTCCAACCTCACAGTCCAGGACTCAATACCCAATCTCCTAAGGCTCCGTACAGACAAACCCCTTGAATGCCGGCAGTCCTTGTCCCCAGCTTCTCGAGGGGAGATGGGCGAGTCCTTCCCTCCCCGCTCCAATTCAGCCTTTCTCGGCTGTATTCGCGCTCACACCGTTACCGGCGGAACGGCCAGCCCGGGTACCGCCACCCGGGTGTGAAAAATCGTGCCTTTGCGGTCTGGTGCTTCGGTGTTGTCGGCGGTCACAATGTACAGATCGCGGCGGTCCTGACCGCCAAAACACAGGCTGGTGACGGCCTTGGCCGGCACCTCAAGAACATGATCGACCGTGCCGTCGGGCGCAAAGCAGGTAGCGCAGCCCCCGCCATAGACCGCCACCCAGACACGGCCGGACTCGTCAACCGCTAAGCCGTCAGGAACCTCGTTAAGCGTGGCAAAAACTCGCCGCTTGGTCGCCGTTCCGTCCACGGTGATGTCATGCATAATGACCTGTTTTACCGCGCTATCGGCGTGGTACAGCAGTCTGCCGTCCGGCGACGCGCCAATGCCGTTTGTAATGCCGATATTGCCGTACATCTCGGTCGCCTGACCCTCGGCTTCAATCCGCCACAGCTCGCCCGGGGTCCGGCTTTGGAGCTTGAACGGGTCAGACCGCAAGGCCCCGGCATAGACCCGACCGGCGCTATCGGTGAAGATGTCGTTAAAGCCGGGGATGTCTCCGTGCTGAAACAGGATACGGCTCGCCCCGTCTTTGACATGGCAGATGTTCTTGCCGGAGACGACTAGCCCGCCGTCGGCGTGCAGCGCAATCCCGCCCACGCCTCGCCGCTTTGGGACAACTGTTGCAACCTCCCCACTCGGCGAGCGGCGGTATACGCCGCCGTTTGTGACATCGCTGAAGAACAGGTTTCCATCCCCGTCCACCCGTGGCCCTTCAATCAGCCCATAGCCCGAAGCAATCGTTTCCAGCACATGTGTCTCCCCTCTGTGTGTCGGTTGAAAGGGCCGGGCTCGGCCCTTCCCTGCTCCGCTTATAGCGTGTGGCCGCCCGGTTGCCAAACCCTGGCCACATGGACTATAAGGCAGGCAGATTCATCCACAACCGTGCGCCGCGGCGTACAAAGGAGGTAGCTCTGATGAGTGCAGAGGAGAACAAAAAACTGGTGCTGGGTTTCTTCGAAGACATGTCGGCCGGCAATACCGAAGCCTTCCTGGGCGCGATGGCAGATAACGCGACATGGTGGGTCGCCGGCGACCCCAGGAACTTTCCGCTGGCCGGCACAAAGACTAAGGCCGAGTTTACTCAACTGCTCCAAGGCATGGGTGACGCCCTGCCCAAGGGCTTGAAAATTACGGCCAAGGGTGTGACCGCGGAGGGCAACCGGGTCGCGGTTGAGGCCGAATCCTACGGTGAGCACGCCAACGGCAAGGTCTACAACAATCTGTACCACTTCCTGGTTGAGTGCGAGAGTGGTAAGGTCACGGCCGTCCGCGAATACCTCGATACCATGCACGCCAACGATGTGCTGGCCGGCTAAACCGCGTTCAGGCCAGGACAGGCCCAACGGGCACGCGAGACCGTGCCCGTTTTTCTGCTGGCATCACGGCCAGAACATCTTTTTGGCCTGGGCTTTGAGTTCCGGTTGAAAATCCGGGTGGGCAATCTCTATCAAGGCCTCGGCCCGCTGACGCTGCGTCTTGCCCTGGAGATTCACCACGCCAAACTCGGTGACCACATAGTCGGCATACTGGCGGGGGGTCGTCAGCGTGCTGCCCGGCTCAAGCATGGGAACGATCCGGGACAACTGGCCCCTTTTCGCCGTGGACGGCAGGACCATGATTGAGCGCCCACCCGGTGAATACATGGCCCCCATCATAAATGTCATCTGCCCGCCAATGCCGGAGTACATCTGAGGGCCGAGCGACTCGGCTGCGGCCTGCCCGGTCAGGTCAAGGGCCAGGGTGCTGTTGACCGCGACTTGGTGGTTTTGTGCGGCGATATTCAGCAGGGAATTGGTGTACAGCACGCTGTACAACTCAAAGACCGGGTTGTTATTCACAAACTCCAGGTCGGCCCCGCCCACCACCATAGCGGCCACCGCTTTGCCCTTGTGGGTTGTTTTGTAGTTGCCGGTCGCAACGCCGCACTTGACCAGCTCGACATGGCTGGCGGTCATGATCTCACTATGGATGCCAAGGTCGTTACGGTCCATCAGAAACAGACCGATGGCCTCGGAGATGGCACCGATGCCCATCTGGACCGTATCACCGTCGCGGATCAAACTGGCAGCAAACTCCCCGATCACCTCAAGCGTGCCCTGCTCTTCCGCCGGCGGTGGAGCCGTTCCGACTGGAAAGGGAGCGGTTTCCTCAACCAGATAATCAATCTCTGAGACATGAATCCAGTTATCGCCGTGGGTACGGATAAAGGTCGGATCGACCTCGGCGACAAAGCATGTGGCCGCCCGGGCCGCGTCTTTGTTGTACCACAGGGCGTTGCCAAAGCTGCAATAGCCGCGCTCGTTGGGCGGCGAGACCACGCCGTAGAAGATATCGGCCTGCCAAGTGTTGGTGCGCCCGGCCTCAAGCTGCTTGGCGTACTGGGGATAATCCAGGGGCAGAAAGTCCACATAGTGTTTCTGCAT
Organism: uncultured Binatia bacterium (SeqCode); assembly: GCA_965200965.1. GTDB lineage: Bacteria > Desulfobacterota > Binatia > Bin18 > Bin18 > JAAXHF01. The sequence continues at coordinate 539,913 of OZ241744.1, read as the reverse complement.
CCCCCGGCGGCAGCCGGCCCCCACATAGTCCACAATCAGGTGAAAGGACGGGTCGTAGCCCGGCTCGTTCCAGATCGGGTGGTTGTACAAGGGATAGCACTGGATCAGCGTCACATTCTCAAGCTGGCCGTTGCGCTTGGCCAGGGCGTCGAGAATGGGAATAGGCGGTTTGCCGATATGGAGCCGGACGATCTGGCCGGATTTGGTCAGGTGCGCCGCCTGCTCGGCAGAAATAAGTTTATCTTTGTAGGTGTGTTGCCAGGCTGCCATGCGTCTGCTCCACATATTCTGTCCTCGCCCCCATTAGGCGAGCAAGGTCTGAAACGTTTCCACTGGCCAGTCTGCATCGTCGGCGGATGTTCCTCGGAACTTTGGGGTGGACAATTCTGCCGACATGATATGGAACAGTAACCCGCCGACCTTGGCCATTTCTGTATATCTTGTGACTCCCGCTCTGACGAGCAAGGAAAAATCCGTCCCGCTCCAAGGCTCTGATTATCTCGGTCGCAGTCACCCGTGGGATCTTGTCGCTCATACCCCGATTTCCAGCGCGGTCAGACTGACCGATCCGGATTGAGGAATGTCTTCCCCGGCGGCCAGGCGATCTTCAACATGGAGACGAATAGCGTCTTCCATATTTTCCAGAGCGTGCTCATATGTCTCCCCCTGCGTGCAACAGCCCTGGAGCTCGGGACAGAAAGCAAAGTATCCGTCTTGATCTTTTTCGGCCACCACACAGAATCGGTATTTCTCCATAGCTTGTCCCTCGCCGGCCGCGGGCCTGTCCCGGTCGGCGTTTCCAGCTCAGGCCGCTAGCCCACCAGACTATGCCCGCCATCGACAAATAAGGTGGTGCCGGTCATAAACGTATTGGCGTCCGAGGCCAGAAAGATGACCGAGGGTTTGATTTCTGGAGGATTGCCGACCCGTTGCATCGGAATTTTGGCGATAATGCTCTTGCCCCCCTTGGTCTCCCAGAAACCGGCGTTCATCGGCGTGGCAAAATAACCCGGACACAGGGCGTTCACCCGGATGTTGTCCCGGGCCCATTCGAGCGCCAGCGTCCGGGTAAAATGGACCAGGGCGGCCTTGGTCGCCCCGTAGGCCGCCATATAGCGGGCGACGATCTGTGAGAACAGCGACGAGACGTTGATAATTGTGCCTTTCTTGCGCTTGGCCATTTCCGCTCCAACGTGTTTGGCACAGAACACCGGTCCCTTCAGATTCAGGTTCATATAGCTGTCCCACTCTTCCTCGGCCAGTTCCCGAATCGGCGTCGTGCCCCCCATGCCAGCGTTGTTGATCAAAATATCGATCCGGCCGTACTCGGCCATGACCTGCCCGACCATGCGCTCAATATCGGCCTCCTCGGTCACATCCGCCGCCACGCCAATGACCCGGCGACCGCTCGCACGCTGAATCTCGGCCGAGACCCGGTCGAGATCGGCCTGGGTCCGGCTAATCAGCGCCAGCTCGGCCCCGACCTCGGCCAAGCCATAAGCCATCTGCTCGCCCAAGCCTTTGCTCCCGCCGGTGATCAGGGCAACTTTACCGCTCAGGTCAAAATAGGGAACGGTCATACGGATTTCCTCGGTCAAGAGTCTACACGCTCTCGTTGATGACCACTCTTCACCCGGGAGGAAATCAACGCTCTCTTTTACCGTCTTCAGCAGCCCAGCTGCCGGGCAATCACCATCCGTTGCACCTCGCTGGTGCCCTCGCCAATCGTCAGAATCTTTGAGTCGAGATAGAAGCGCGACACCGGAAAGTCGCGAGTATAGCCGTAGCCGCCGTGAATCTGGACCGCTTCTTCTGCCGCCTTGACCGCGATCTCGGACGAGGCCAGCTTGGCCATAGCAGCCTCCTTGGCGTATGGCCGGCCCTGGTCGCGCAGCCCCGCGGCGCGGTAGACCATGAGTCTGGCCATATCGACCTGGGTCGCCATATCCGCCAGCTTGAACTGAATCGCCTGGTGCGACGCCAGCGGCTTGCCAAATGTCTTGCGCTCTTGGGCGTACCGGAGTGACATGGTCAGACACGCTTCGGCCAGAGACAGGCCAAGCGTGGCAACCGAGATCCGGCCACAGTCCAGGGTCTTGAGAAAAGCCCGAAAGCCGGAGCCGTCCTCGCCTAACAGATTGTCGCGGGGCACGCGCACGTTTTCAAATATCTGCTCGCGGGTATCAACCGTATGCCAGCCGATCTTCTTATACGGCGTGCCGATCGTATAGCCGGGCGTGTCTTTGGGAATGATAATGGCCCGATAGGCCCGTTTCCCGTTCCCGCCGGCGCGGTCGGTGGTCAGCGCCACCAGCCCATAACTGAGCGGCGTTCCGGCGTTTGAGATAAAACACTTGGTGCCGTTGACGACCCACGCGTCGCCGTCCAGGTATGAGGTGGTCTGGATATTGGCCGCGTCAGAGCCGGCCTGCGGTTCGGTCAGGCCAAACGCGCCCAAGCGTTCGCCGCGCGCCAGCGGGGTAAGCCAAGTGTGCTTCTGCTCCTCAGTGCCAAAGCGCAAAAAGGGCAAGGAGCCGATCGTCAGATGGGCTTGCAGGGTGGTAGCAATCGACTGATCGACCTTGCCCAACTCTTCAAGGGCAGCCACCATGGCCATTGTGCCGGCACCGCTGCCGCCGTACTTCTCGGGGATGAGCAGGCCCATGAGTTGGAGGTCGGCCAGCTTATGAAAGATCTCGGTCGGAAAATACCCGGCATCAAACCATTCATCGGCGTAGGGCGCGATCTCTTTGCGGGCAAAATCGCGGCACATATCCTTCAGCATCTGCTGTTCAGCGGTCAGTTCAAAGTCCATACGTCCTCGCTGTTGCGATGGTGTCCAGCCGGTATCTTTCCCCCAGCCCGGTCCAAAGTCAAGCAGTAAGGTGCCCAAGCGGGAGCGGCATTCTTGTATCTTCGGCTGAGGGCTGATAGCTGACTGCTGAAACGAAGGAGGACAGTATGGCACGCCCTATTCAATTTGGTCTGTTCCAGCCCCAGGTCGGGCTGCCCTTCCCGGCCATCGTCGAGCGCGCGCACGCCTGCGAGGAGGCCGGCTTTCACTCGATTTGGGTGACCGATCATATGTGGGTCGGCGGGATTCCGCAGGTTGATTTTCTGGAAGGCTGGACACTCATGTCGGCGCTGGCAACCGCCACCAACACGATTCGGATCGGCAGTCTGGTGGTATGCAACTCGTTTCGCAATCCGGCCTTTTTGGCCAAAATGGCTGCTTCGCTCGATAACATCAGCCAAGGCCGTCTTGAACTCGGACTCGGCGCGGGCTGGATGAAAGCCGAGTATCTGGGCTACGGCTACGACTTCCCCTCCGGCGGCACACGGGCCGAGCAACTCAGAGAAGGGGTCGAGATCATCAAAAAGATGTTCACCGAGGAGAAAGCCTCCTACCAGGGCGAGCACTATACGATCAGCGATGCCTACAACAATCCGAAACCGGTCCAGAAACCCTATCCGCCCATCACCATTGGCGCGGCCGCGGAGCGCAGCATGCTCAAAACCGTGGCCCAGCACGCCGACCGCTGGAACTGTCCGGCCGCGGTCGCCCAGCGGCTTGACAAGAAATGGGGCGTCATTACCGAGCACTGCCAAACGGTCGGACGCGACCCGGCAGAGATCGAAATCTCTGAACAGGTCGTTGTAGTGTTGGGCAAAGATGAGCAGGCCTTTGAGGCCAAGTGGCCTCTGGCTAAAAAGACCCTGGGACGCCTAGCCGACCTCGACAAGACGGCCTTGCGCGGCACGCCAGCCCAGGTCATCAAGGGTATTCAGGAGAAAAAGGCAAAAGGGGTCAGCCTGTTCACGATGGTCTTCAGCGATACGACCCAGAACGATTTTCTGGACAACCTGAAACTGTTTGCCGGCGAAGTAATGCCGGCATTTCAGTAGGCTGGCGGTCAGGCTTCCGCCAGCCGGGCCGGCAGCATCCGCCTCGGCCGAGTTCGCGGCTCAGCGGATTGACCAGCAGCCCGACCGTTGAGGCGTGCGGACATGGCCCGGCCGGCAGACAATTGCAGGCGAGGCAAAACGCTTCCAGTATAGTTAGCCTGATGTTTTTGAGCGAACAGCCCGCGCGGGCCGACAGGAGTCTGGTATGAGCCTTCCAGAGTCATTTTCGTTTACCGAGCCAATTACCGAGCCCGACATTCTGGAGAGCATTCAAACCCTGCCCACCGAAGACGATCTGCCGTGTGACGACGGAGAGCCTATGGAAACCGCCCGCCATCGGGATCAGATGTGGACCCTGATCTATTCATTGCAGGCCTACTGGGCCGACCGGACAGACTATTATGCGAGCGGCAACATGTTCATCCACTACGATCCGCAGAACAAGCGGCGCTTTCGTGGACCGGACTTCTTTCTGGTACTGGATGTAGACAATCGAGAGCGCAAGAGTTGGGTCGTCTGGCAGGAGGGGATGCGTTTTCCCGACCTTATTATCGAGCTGCTCTCGGACAGCACCCGCGCGGTGGATAAAGGTGACAAGAAAACCCTGTACGAGCGGGTCTTCCGCACTGGCGAGTATTACCTGTACGATCCCTTCTCGCAGGAGTTCACCGGCTACCACCTGCGCGCAACCCAGTACGAAGAGCGCACCCCAGATGAACAGGGGCGGCTCTACTCGCCGGCGGCAGGGCTCTATCTCGTCGTCCACGAAGACTGGCTGAGGTGGATGACTCCAGGGGGAGAGATCGTGCCAACGCCACAGGAATTGGCCGACCACGAACGCCAACGCGCCGAGCAAGAGCAGCAACGCGCCGACCACGAACGCCAACGCGCCGAGCAAGAGCAGCAACGCGCCGACCACGAACGCCAACGCGCCGAGCAAGAGCAGCAACGCGCCGACCACGAACGCCAACGCGCCGAGCAAGAGCAGCAACGCGCCGACCACGAACGCCAACGCGCCGAGCAGGCCGAACGCCTCCTCGCCGCCTATCGGCAGCGCTTTGGGCAGCTTGACTGATGGTGAACACCCAGACGCGCATGAAACTCTACGCAATCAGCGACCTCCACCTCGGCTATAAAGCCAACCGCCAAGCCCTGGAACAGATCTCCGCCTATCCCGAAGACTGGCTCATCCTTGGCGGGGATGTGGGCGAGACCGCCGAGCATCTGGCACTCGCCTTTCGCATCCTGAGCCCTCGCTTTCGACAGATCGTATGGGTGCCCGGCAATCACGAGCTGTGGACGAGCTCGGCTGACGGCCACCTCGTGCGTGGCCAGGCAAAATACCAACAACTCGTCTCCGTGTGTCGCTCCCACGGGGTCCTGACCCCTGAAGACCCGTATCCGGTCTGGACCGGCGAGGGTGGGCCGTGTGTCCTGGCCCCGTTGTTTGTGCTGTACGATTACAGCTTCCGTCCAGCCCATATTCCAACTCATCAAGCGGTGGCTTGGGCGCGGGAATCGGGCGTGCTGTGCGCCGATGAAAAGCACCTGTCGCCGGCCCCCTATCCCTCCATCCCGGCTTGGTGTCAGGCGCGCTGCCGGCTGACCGAAGAACGCCTGTCGCGCCTATCAACCCGGTATCCGCTAGTGCTGGTGAACCATTTTCCGCTCCGCCGAGACCTGATCCGGCTGACGAAGATTCCGCGTTTTGCGATCTGGTGCGGAACCACCCAGACCGAGGACTGGCACAGGCGCTTCCCAGTGCTGGCGGTAGTGTCCGGCCACCTGCATATGCGGGCGACCGACTGGCGCGACGGGGTGCGGTTTGAGGAGGTCTCGCTCGGCTATCCGCGCCACTGGAAACAGGCCAGAGGCATCAGCCACTATATGCGCCAGATTCTCCCCGGCCCGCCGGCTCCGCCGGACGGACACCGCGGTCCGTAGTGGTACCGCTAGACGTCGCTCGGCCGGCCGAACGCATCAAGGATGAAGGCGTACTCAAAGGCGAGTTCTTTTAGCGCATCGTAGCGGACCGAGGCTCCACGGTGGCCGTTGGCCTCGGCGTTCAGGTCAAGCACCAGTGTCTTCTCGGCCCTCAGGGCGAGGGGGTGGAGGAAACCGAGGACGGGGCGCGGGCGGGCGGAGCCGGCTCTTCTTCCGGCTCTGGCCGGCCTTCATGGCGGACCATGTAGATGCCGCTGGCGATGATCAGCGCGCCGCCGGCCAGCACGCCGGCAGTCGGGATGTCGCCCCACAGCCAATAGCCCAAGGCCATAGCCCATACCAGCCCAGTGTATTCAAACGGTGCGATGAGCGAGACTTCGCCGTAGCGAAACGCCTGGGCCAGCAGCCAGTGGGCGGCGACCCCAATGAGGCCGGTGACAATAAACAGCGGGATGTGGGCCGGGTCAACGGGCGTCCAACTGCCGACGGCAAACGGCAGGCTGGCGAGGGCGCTGATAGCCATGTAGTAGAGCAGAATCCGGGTGCTCGGCTCGCGCTGGCTGAGGCGGCGGGCCACCAGGCTGGTCACCGCCCAGACGACCGCGGCCGACAGGGCGACAAAGGCGGCGAGACTGAACTCCGGGCTGGCCGGCGACAGCACAATCAGCACACCGACAAATCCGCCAATCACCGCCACCCAGCGCGAGTGGGAGACCCGTTCACCGAGAAACAGCCGACCGAAGAGAGTCATAAACAGCGGCGCGCCAAACACCAGGGTATAGGCGTCGGCCAGCGAGATGGACCGCAGGGCAATGATGAACAGCAGCCACGACACCAGCATCAGCACCGAGCGGACCGCGTGGGCAAACAGGTGCGTGGTTGCCAGCCCCCGACAGCCCTGCTCCCAGACCACCAGGACCAGCGCCGGCCCCACGCCCAACAGCGCCCGCAGACACACAATCTGGACAGCCGGGTAGTGTGCCACCAACCACTTGGCCGCGGCATCGCTGAGCGACAGCAAAGAGATGGCGGCGATCATGTAGCAGACGGCCCTGAGGGGGGCGTGTGTCATCGTCAGGGCAACCCTCTGTCGTGTCGATCGGCAGTGCTTATGGCCTGTCCTTTGCCCGATCCTCGACCAGGACACCCCGCTCCTGCAAGTGGCGCAACTCCTCGTCCGAACAGCCGCACAGTTGGCGCAGCAGTTCGGCGTTATGCTGTCCCAGCCGGGCGGCTGGACCGGGGATGTGCGGGGGCGTTTTGGAGAACTTGTGCGGCGACGTGAGCAGCAGCAGCTCACCATAGTCGGGGTTGGGCGTTTTTTCGATCATGCGCGCGCTCAGGTGCGGGTTCTGGGCAAACTGACCGATGGATAAAATCGGCGCGACCGGCAGCCGCAGTTCATCGGCCATGATGCGAATGGCTTCTTCGTCGCTCGGCAGCGATTGCAGCCAGTCTTCGATCATGACCCTGAGGGCGTCGGCGTTCTGGATGCGCCAGCGGTTGGTCTTGAACTCGGGCGAGGCCAGTAGTTCTTCCCGACCCATACGTTTGACCAGCGTCACCCAGTGGTCTTCGGTAATCAGGCCAATCGCAATATAGCCGTCTTTTGACTTGAACGACCCGTAGGGAAAGGCCCCGCTGCGCTGGTTGCCACCCCGCTGCGGGTCAACCTTGCCGTCACTCACGCTGTAGGCGGCCAGCGCCCAGTCGTGGGAATTATAGGTGCAATCGACCAGCGCCAAGTCAATATACTGCCCCTCGCCGGTGCGTTGGCGGTGGAACAGCGCCGCCATGATCGATCCAAAGGCGTTGAGGGCGGCCATGTGGTCGCCTACCGCAGAGCCAGGATAGGCCGGATAGCCGTCCGGCTCGCCGATCATGTGCAGAAACCCGCCGACCCCCAGGGCTACCAGATCGTTGCCGATCCGCCGCGCATACGGCCCAGTCTGGCCATAGGTCGAGACCGAACACATGACAATGGCCGGGTTGACCGCGGCCAACTCGTCATAGCTCAGGCCATAGCTGGCCATGATGCCGGGCGTGAAGTTCTCAAACACCACGTCAACGCTGGCCACCAGCCGCTTGATGAGCGCCTGGCCCTGGGCGGTTTTGATATCAATCCCCAGGCTCTTTTTGCCCCGGTTGTGCATGATGAAGTAGCTCGGGGTTGCGCCGTCCTTGCCGTCCTTGGGCACAATCCGGATATGGCGGCTGTGTTCGCCCCTGGGCGGGAGTTCTACCTTGATGACCTCAGCCCCGAGATCGACCATCAGCCGGGTGGCCTGGGGGCCGGCCAGCCATTGGGTAAAATCCAGCACTCGGATGCCCTCGAGAATGTGTTTGTGCGCTGTCATGCGTATGCACCCTGCTGTCAGAAGCTCTTGCCGGCCAGAAAGCCACCGTCAATCGGATAGGTGGCCCCGGTGATGAAGTGTGCCTCGGCGGAGGCCAGAAAGAGAATCAGGCCGGCGACCTCATGGGGTTGGGCCCAGCGGCCGGCCGGGTGGAGCCGGCGGACCGATTCCACTACCTTCGGGTCGTCAAAGTAGCCGGCCGTCATCCCGGTCTCAACCACGCCGGGCGCAATCGCGTTGACCTGGATGTCGTGTTCCGCCAACTCCAGAGCCATCTCCCTGGTCAGCCCAACCACCGCGTGCTTGGAGGCCACATAGGCGGCCCGGTTCGGCAGGCCGACCAGACCGGCCACCGAGGCCAAGTTGACGATTTTCCCGCCCTGCCCCTGGGCAATCATCTGGCGGGCCGCGGCCTGACTGCACAAAAACGTACCGCTCAGGTTGGTAGCGATGACCCGCTGCCATGCTGCAAAGTCGATCTCCAGAAAGGCCACAATTTCCCGCACACCGGCGCTGTTGACCAGAACATCAAGCCGGCCGAGTTCGCGTAGCGTCGTTTCGATCGCGGTCTTGACCGAATCGGGCCGGCTGACATCGAGCTGCACGGCAACAGCGCTGCCGCCCGCGGCGGACCGGGCCGTTTCCTGGGCCGCGGCCAGATTGAGGTCAGCCGCGGCCACCGCCGCGCCTTCGCCAGCAAAGGCCAGACAGCTCGCCCGGCCAATACCGCTACCGGCCCCGCTGACCAGAACCCGTGTGTTCTCAAATCGCATGAACACCTCCTTCCACATGGACCATCCGGGGCGGCGGCAATTCCTGCCCGCAATACCTCAGGCTAACCAGGAAGAACAGGCTGATCGCTGCTCGCATACGTCTTTCCTCCTTCTTCCCCCTCACCCGTAGCCGAGGCGCTCAGGTCTGAAACGCTGGCATGATCTCCTTGGCGAATAGTTCCAGCGACTTGGTTGATTTTCTGGGGTCCATGCCGGGCAGGTGGGTACTCATAACGAAGTGGGTGCAGTGAAACTCGCTGGCGAAGCGCTCCATTTTCCTGGCTACCTGACCGGGCGTGCCGATCATGACCGCCCGGCCAAAGGTCGAGTCACGCAGTTCGCTCGGCTTGGAGAACCGCCACACATCCGTGTCGCCCGGCGCGTCATTGGCCTCGGCCAGAATATGGCCGTAGAACTGCATCATGCTGAACAGATGCTCCTGGCAGTCCTCCCAGGCCTGATCTTCGGTGTCGGCCAGATACACCAAGCGGAGTTGGGCAACATAAAAATCGTCCGGGTTGCGCCCGCACTGCCTGAGTTCGTCAATATACCACGGCGCGGGGTCGGGGCCGATGGTGGCCATCAGGTGGCAGCCGAGGCGGGCGGCACTGCGGGTCGCTTTTTCGGCCCGGGCCCCGATCCAGAGCGGCATGGGGCACTGGACCGGCTTGGGGCTGAGGCTCAGGTCTTTCACCTGGGTGAAGCGACCGTCAAACGTGACTTTGTCCTCAGTCCAGATCTTCTGGATCAGCGCAATGCCCTCGCGCAAGCGCGCCGAGCGTTCCTTACGCGGCATACACAGGGCGTCAAACTCCAGGTAGGAATAGCCCTGACCAACGCCCAGGTCAAAGCGCCCGTTTGACCAGATGTCCACACAGGTCGCGTCTTCGGCCACCCGAATCGGATGCTGGAAGGGCAGTAGCAGAATAAACGTGCCGATGCGGATCGCGCTGGTGCGGGTGGCAATGGCTGCCGCGGTCGGCAGTAGCGAGGGGTTGTAGCCGTCGTCGGTGAAGTGGTGCTCGGTCAGCCACACATGGTCGTAGCCCAACTCCTCGGCCCGAACTGTCTGATCCAGCACCGCGGCGTACAGCTCGGGAAACGGTCGTCGCCACGGTTCGGGATTGCGGAAATCTTGCATAAAGCCGAATTTCATGGTGTGTCTCTCCTTGGCTGCTGAGTCGGCCCTTTACATAGCGGTTTTTCCATGCCGGCAACAGGCCGCGCCCGAGAACCCTCACTCCGGCCCTCTTCCACCGGGAGAGGAGGCCACCGACAGAAAGGAGCGAACGTGTCGCCTTCTTCTCGCTCTGAGGACACGTTCACTCCTTAAGAGAGGTGTCATGTCACTGCTGCTGCCGGTTCTGCTCAGCCTGAGCTTGGCTTCGGTCGGCTTTGGCTACCAGGAAGTGCAGGTCACGAACGGCGGAACCATCCGAGGGCGGGTTCTCCTCACCGGATCGGTCCCGTCATCCGGCGTCCTGGCGGTACATAAGAACCGGGCAGTGTGCGGCGAGCACCTGCCCGATGAAAGCCTGCTCGTCAGCCCAGACCGTGGCGTCAAAAATGTGGCTGTCATTCTTGAGGGTATCAGGGCCGGCAAGGCGGCCCGACTTGGCTTGGCCGTCCTGGACAACAGAGCCTGCGCCTTTGTACCCCGGGTGCAAACGCTGGTGCTCGGCCAGACGCTGGAACTGCGCAACAGCGACCCGATTCTCCACAACGCCCACGCCCACCTGCCCTCGTATGAGACGCTGTTCAACCTCGGCCTGCCCCACTGGCGTCGGGTGCGCCATACCCTGCGCCACACCGGGCGCATCAGCATTGACTGCAATGTCCTGCACACCTGGATGCGGGCCTACCTGATTGTCACCGAACACCCGTATGCCGCCGTCACCAACGCCGGAGGGCGTTTCAGCCTGGAGCAAGTGCCGGCCGGGGTCTACACGCTGCGCCTGTGGCACGAACGCCTGGGGGAGCTGCGCCGCCGGGTATCAGTCGGGGCGAGACAGGAGGTCTCGGTCAGGGTGGGATACCCGCGGAAACGAAGGTGATGCCGCCATACGCTACGGTCACGGCGGTTTCGATCTTTTGCAGCGCCTTCCTTCATTCAGCAGGATTCGTCATCTCCATTATTTCGTCATAGCCCCGCCTTGCCGGGCCAAGCCCTGCACAGACCTGCCGCGCCTCACCTTATCTTGTCACGCCTGGCCATGCCTCACTGGCCGAGCCCCGCCGCGATTTCCTTGCCTCGCCCCGCCACGCCGGGCCATGCCGCGCCCAGTCGCGCCAAGCCCGTAGGGCGTGCCGGCCCAATGGTGGCCGTCGGTCGCCTCCCGAAATCCGCAAAACTGGCAAGTCCCTCTGCTTCAGGCTATCGCCGCCGCGGCTGCCGCCTTGTGTCCAGGACCGTATTCCATCAATTCATCCCTCGGACGCCGCTCAGTACGTCCCCTTGGGCAGTTTGGTGTGATCCCAGCTCGAGGTTTTGACCGGGGTGATCTTGAGGATGGCCCGCTTTGCGGCCCGGGCTTTCATGCCCGCATCGTCCGGGGTGGCCGGCTCTCCGCCCCGAAAACGGCGGATCTCGCGCATCACATTCCAGACCGCTTCAGGCGCATCAATGACCTCACAGGTGCCGCGGATCATCAGGCCCTTGAGCTGGTCGTAGGTGTCGCCCGACTCAAGCATGACCGTGACCTTGGGATTGCGGCGGGCGTTCACCACCTTTTGCGCCTTCCTGAAGGAGGTCATGTAGATGCAGCCGTCTTTGACCATATAGGACATGGCAACCGCGTGGGGGTAGCCGTTTTTGTCGATAGTACACAGCGTCATGGTTCTCGCTTCGGCCAGGTAGGCCCGCTGCTCTTCCGGGGTGAGTTGAATCTGGCTCTGTCTGTTCATCGCTCCTCCCCCCTACTGGGCAAACCAGCCGCCGTCAATCACAAGTTCCGCACCGGTGGTAAAGGCCGCCTCGTCTGAGCACAGGTAGAGCGACCCGTAGGCAATCTCCTCCGGCCGGCCGAGGCGTCCCATTGGGGTAGCGGCCCTGATCTGGTGGTTCTGAGCCGGGGTGAGGCCGCCCAGAATCGGGGTATCGATCTGGCCGGGATGAATCGAGTTGACCCGAATACCCTGTGTGACGTACTCCAGGGCGGCCGCCTTGGTCATCAGACGCACCGCCCCCTTGGTCGCGTGGTAGGTGATTGAGCCTGGGCTGCCAATCAGGCCGTAGAGTGAGGAGATGTTGACAATCGCCCCGCCGCCGGCTTCACGCATAGCCGGAACCGCGGTCTTCATGCCCAGCCACACTCCGGTCTGGTTGACCGCAACCATAGTGTTCCAGCCCTCAAGCGTTTCCTCTTCGGTTCCGCGTGGCCAGTAGATGCCGGCGTTGTTAATCAGCGTGGTCAGCTTGCCAAAACGCGACACCGCTTCTTCAACGGCGCGCGACCAGTCTTCTTGACGGGCCACGTCAAGGCCGACAAAGACCGCCTCCCCGCCGCTGGTGTTGACCGCCTCAACCACAGCCCGGCCCTTGTCCTCCTGAAGGTCGCCAGCCACCACCTGGGCCCCCTCCGCGGCAAACACCCGGACATGGGCCGCTCCAATCCCGCTCGCCCCGCCTGAAACCAGGGCCACTTTTCCGTTGAGTCGTTCTGCCATAGTCGCCTCCTGTGTTTTCGCCTATCAGTAGCGCAGGCGGTCTGGACGCGCAAGGAATTGCGCCCACAGCGGGCCGGATGGTAAGGAAGCGTATACGGAGGAGGCAGCATGGATTTCCAACTCAACGAAGAACACGAAGAGATCAGGCAACAGGTGCGCGCCCTGTGCTCCCGCTTTCCAGACGAATACTGGCGCGAGCGGGATGAAACAGGCGAGTTTCCGTGGGACTTTTATCAGGCGATTGCCGACGGGGGCTGGCTCGGGGTGACGATTCCGCCCGAATATGGGGGCAGCGGTTTGGGCATCACCGAAGCCGCCATTGTCATGCAGACGGTGGCCGAGTGCGGGGGCGGCACGCAGGCCTGCTCGGCGGTCCACCTCGGTATCTTCGGTCTGGAACCGCTCATCAAATACGGGACCGAGGAAGCCAAAAAGAAATACCTGCCGCCCATCCTGAGCGGTGAACTGCACGTCTCGTTTGCCGTCACCGAACCGGACGCGGGAACCAACACGACCCAGATCAGCACCTTTGCCAGGCGGGAGGGCGACGGCTATGTGGTCAACGGCCAGAAAGTCTTTATCACCAAGGCCCGCGAATCCAAAAAAATGCTGCTGCTGACACGCACGACCGCCTACGAAGACGCCCCCAGGAAAACCCTGGGCATGAGCCTCTTTTTTGCCGATATCGACCCCCGCTCAGTTGAGGTCAACGAGCTGCACAAGTGCGGCCGCAAAGCCGTTGATACCAACACCCTGTTCATCGACAACCTGCATGTCGCCCGGGAAGACCTGATCGGCGAAGAGGGCCGGGGCTTCTACTACATTCTGGACGGCATCAACCCCGAGCGGATTCTGGTCGCCGCGGAGTGTATCGGCATGGGCAGGCGGGCGATCCAAAAGAGCGTACAGTACGCCAAAGAACGGGTCGTGTTTGGCCGCCCGATCGGCATGAACCAGGGGATTCAGTTTCCCCTGGCCGAGTCCTTCGCCAAGCTGGAGACCGCCGAGCTGATGGTCCAGAAAGCGGCTTGGCTGTACGACCACGACCAGCCGTGCGGCAAAGAGGCCAATATCGCCAAATACATGGCGGCCGAGGCGGCGTGTGAGGCGGCCGACCGCTCCATGCAGGCCCACGGCGGCTACGGCTATATCAAAGAGTACGACGTTGAGCGCTATTGGCGCGAGGCACGGCTGTTCCGTATTGCGCCGATCTCCCAGGAAATGGCCCTCAATTACATTGGCGAGCATGTCTTGGGCCTGCCCAGGTCGTATTAGTCGGAGGCCGCTTCCGTGCCAGGACCGTCGCCCATGCCCACCCCTGACGCCCCACTCAAGCGGCTCATATTGGCCTCAGCCTCACCCCGCCGGCGTGAGCTGCTGCATAAGGCCGGGCTCCGGTTTCGCGTTGTTCCCAGCCATATCCCCGAAGAAGTGCAACCCGGAGAACCGCCACGCGAGTATGTCCTGCGGACGGCCAAAGAAAAAGCCCAGGCCGTTGCCTGCAGCCACCAGGCGGCCTGGATTCTGGCCGCGGATACCATCGTCGAGATTGACGGCCACATCCTGGGCAAACCCCGCGATGAGGCCGACGGCCGGCGGATGTTAGGCCTGCTGTCAGGACGCCACCACCGGGTGATGACCGCTTTTGTGGTCCGGCGCGCCGACCGGCAGCTGGAACGGCTGGTGACGAGCACGGTGCGCTTCAAAGCCCTGTCTGGGACACAGATCAGCGCCTACCTGGCGACCGGCGAAGCACACGACAAAGCCGGCGCGTACGCGGTTCAGGGCCAGGGTCGGGCCCTTGTCGCCGGGGTGGACGGTTCATACACCAATGTGGTCGGCCTGCCTATGGATGAGGTCCTGGCCAGCTTGCAGGACCTGGGCCTCTATCATCCTGGTCGACCGGGCGAATGAGGAGTGATGACGGACCGCGCTGATGTTGATATCGCGGCAAACTACACTCGGGTGTGTGAGCAGGTTGCCCGGGCCGCGCTCCGTTGCGGCCGCCAACCGGAAGAGATTACGATTGTGTGTGCCGCCAAGACCCAAGGACCGCAGGCCGTCCGGGCGGCTCTGGCCGCGGGGGCAACGACCATAGGCGAGAATTATGTCCAGGAAGCGCAGCGCAAACGGGAGGCGGTCTCAGCTCCCGGCCAGTGGCATCTGATCGGTCATCTCCAGCGCAATAAAGCCAGGACCGCGGTGCCGCTGTTCAGCCTCATCCACTCGCTTGACAGCATTGCTCTAGCCCGCGAGCTTGACCGCCAGGCAAAAAAGCAGAATCTCACCGTGCGGAGCCTGGTCGAGATCAAGCTGGGTGGCGAGACCACGAAGACGGGCTTGGCCGAGGCCGACCTAGGCCCCTTGCTAGAGACAGTACACACCCTCTCGCAGGTGCGGGTTGAGGGCTTGATGACGATTCCACCGGCGGGACAGTCCGCGCGCTACTATTTTCGCCGGCTGGCCCGCTTGCAGCGCGAATACGGTGCAATGGAGGCGTCCAATATCCGCCTGCGCGAACTCTCAATGGGTATGACCGACGACTATGCGCTGGCCATTGAAGAGGGCGCAACCCTGGTGCGGATAGGCCGGTCGATATTTGGCGAGCGGCGGTCATAAAGAGGGCAGGAGCGATGAGCACAATCGGATTTATCGGCGCTGGCAATATGGCTGGGGCACTGATCAAGGGACTCCTTGAAGCACAACTCTACAGCGCTGGGGACCTGCTGGTCAGCGATACCCTGCCGGCCCAGCTTCGCAAGATCAAACGCGCCTATGGGATAGAGGGGATGCGCGACAATACGCGGCTGGTGCAAAACGCCCACACCGTCGTCCTGGCCGTCAAACCCCAGACCCTGGATCAAGTCCTGGCCGAGATTCACCCCCATGTCACAAAGGAGTACCTGTTTATCTCGATTGTCGCCGGGGTGCCCCTGGCCCGGCTGGAAACTGGCCTCGGAGACGCCGCCCGGGTCATTCGTGTCATGCCCAACACCCCGGCCCTGCTGGCAAAAGGCATGGCGGTGGTGACGCGCGGCAAAAAAGCCACGGCCAAAGATGAGAAGCTGGCCCTCAGCCTGTTTCGCGGGGTGGGCGAGGCCACCAGCGTCAAAGATGAGGGTCTGATGGACGCCGTGACCGGGCTGAGCGGCAGTGGACCGGCCTATGTCTACCTGTTTGCCGAGGCCCTGATTGCCGGGGGTACCAAGGTCGGTCTGCCGGCCAAGCTGGCCACCCAGCTCGCACTGCAAACCCTCAGCGGGGCGGCCGCCATGCTCCAGGAATCGGGTCACAGCCCGCAGCGGCTGCGCGAGATGGTGTCCTCGCCGGGCGGCACAACGCTGGCCGGGCTGGCCCGTCTGCACAAAGGCAAGTTTACCAACACCGTGATTGCCGGTATTGAGGCCGCTACCCGTCGTTCACGCGAATTGGGCAAATCGTAAAGGAAATTAGATCCCAAAGTCGACGGCTCCATGTAATACGCCGGTTATACTCGTTTTGAGCTGCCCGCTTCTTCTGAGGATGTTGTTTGCCGTATGGCGGCTTTTGAGATTGTAGGGAACCCCGCTACTCCGCCACAATCTTCTCTGGACTGTCAATGACAACAGGGACCACATTGTACTTGCTCATACACGGCTTTGCTGCGATTCCTTCTCCTTAGCCCTGGTTGACTTTCCCTGCTCACCCAAGGTATGCTTCAAGCAGTCTTCATTCTGACAACTCCCGGAGAAAAGTTTGTTCTGTAACTCCCCATGTTCGTCATTAGCAACCTGCTGTCCTCAATTGCGTCGGTGCTCAACATAGTGCTGTCGCTGTATAAGTGGATTATCATCATTCGGGCCATTCTGTCGTGGGTCAGCCCGGACCCGTATAATCCGATTGTCCGGTTTCTACACGCCGCGACCGATCCGGTCTTGGCCAAGGTTCGACAGTTCGTGCCCTTCCCCACCGTGTACAGCGGCATTGATCTGACGCCCATCCTGGTGCTTGTCCTCATCTTTTTTCTCCAGTCGTTTCTGGTCCAGACCCTATCCGATCTGGCCCGGAGTATGGGCTGAGGTGTGGCTGGAGTCTGGCCAGCGATCCTTCGGACCTCGACACCGGCCCCACACCCCAGGTGGCCAGACTTGACAACAAAAAGCGAGATGATTAGCGTTCCTCCAGGCTGCCCGAGCTTCGAGCGGAGGACGACACGCCATGCCGATTTATGAATACGCCTGCAAAAAATGCGGCGAATTTGAAATCACCCAGCGCATTACTGAAGACCCCCTCAGGAAGTGTCCGATCTGTCGCCGCAGGGTCACAAAGCTGATCTCTCAGTCGGCTTTTCACCTCAAAGGCGGCGGCTGGTATGCGACCGACTACAGCAAGAACGGCGCGGCCAAATCGGACTCGGGCAACGAGACCAAGACCGGCAGCGACAAAAAAGACAACGCAGGCTCGACCTCTACGTCAAACAGCTCAAGTAAATCGGCCTCGACCTAGGGCCGCTGCCCCCCAGACACGGCCCCCGTTTACAGTCTTTGGCGGAGCGTGATAGGAAGAGCCTTGACACGGTCGCATAGCTCAGCCGGTTAGAGCGCTTGCTTCACATGCAAGAGGTCCGGTGTTCGAGTCACCGTGCGACCATGCCCAAGCCCGCCGTGTGGCGGGCTTTTTTGTGCCGCGGGGTCTACAACACCGAGTGAGTCCCGGGACCGGTCCCTCTCACTGTGCGAGTCATGCGGCCCCACAAACGCTTTACGCGGCGAGAGGAAGCATGCTAGGAGAGCCTGTTACGCTGGAGATGGAGGAGGGTCTTTGATTATGGCGGAGAAGAGCTTCGGGCGCGTGATTGAAGACCGCCGGCGCGAGCTATCGCTTACCCAAGAAAGGGTCGCCAAAAAAGTCGGAGTCAAGGCAAATTATATCGGCTACCTGGAACGCGGCATGCGTCACCCGAGCCAAAAAGTCGTTGAAAAACTCTCGACCGCGCTCAAGCTCAACGCCCAGGACCTTTACCTCTTAGCCAACCCCAAGGTCCGCCGTCTACTGGGCAAGGCCAAACCGGCCGTCCCGACCGCGTCGAGGTGGCAGCAGTTCATCCGTGATACCGCCCAACAACAACAGCAGGGTCTAAGCAAGGCCGAACAACAGGCGCTCGCCCAACTGGTTGCCGCCGAGAAGGCGAACTCGCTGGAGGGGATGCTGAAAGCCGTCAGAGCACTGCGCAGGGGCTTTACCAAGTAAAGCGGCGGACGCGCTAGCTCGCCCACAGACTGGTGCTGCTGTAACGCTCGCCAATATCCGGGAATAAGGTGACGATGCGACCCCGCCCAAGCTGCTGGGCGGTTTTCCAGGCCCCGTACAGATACGCCCCCGAAGACTGGCCGATAAAGAACCCCAGGCGGGCGACCCGGTTACACATCTCATAGGCATGCTCAGTCTGCACCGCTATCCACTCATCAACAAGGTCCGGGTCAAAAATCTCTGGCATAATATAATCCGGCCCCAGGGGTTTCAGCCCTTCTACCCCGGGAAACTCCCCAGGTGCCACACACGCAATCCTGATAGCCGGGTTGTATTCCTTGAGGCGTCGTGCCACCCCGGTAATTGTGCCGCCGGTGCCGACACCGGCCACAAACCAGTCCAGGCGGCCGTCGGTTTGAGACAGGATTTCTTCGGCGGTTGTTTCATAGTGGGCGCGCCAGTTGCTGTCGTTGCTGTATTGATCGGCAAACAAATAGTGCTCAGGCCGGGCTTCATAGCGGCGGCGCACCTCACGCAGCGCCTCGTCATAGCCGGCCACCGCGTCGGTCAACACCAGGTCTGCCCCGTGGGCGCGGATGCGTTGCTTACGCTCCTGGCTGGCGTTCTCCGGCACGACGAGTTCGACCCTGCGGCCCAGAATCGAGCCAATCATGGCATAGGCGATGCCGGCGTTGCCGGACGAGGAGTCAAGAATCACCCGCTCGGGCGGCAAATGTCCATCAACCACCGCCTGGGTCAGCATGCGTAACACCGGCCGATCTTTGACCGAGCCGCCGGGATTCAAGAACTCGCACTTGGTCAAGAGCTCGACCTCGGGCAACTCAGCCTCAAACAGCGTGACCGGAACGAGCGGGGTGTTGCCAACCGCGGTCAGCAACGGGTAGTTCTGGATGAGGGCTTGAATAGCTTGGGGGTGTGGCATGCGTCCTCCGCAAGGCGCTCAGCAAGCGGCGTCTGGGGCCTCTTGGGTCCGACGACGCGCTTCGTCAGCCTCTTCATCGACACAGATGTCAAAGAAGGCGTCTGGGCTGGCCGGCAGCTGGGCGCGGATGTGGGCGCGGCTGCCCTCAATCAGGTGGAGCGGGACTGCGTGTCGCTTTGCCATGCCCATCGTCCTCCCTTCGCGGCTGTAGCGGAGCATACAGAGCAGGCATAGGCAGTGTCAATTCCAGGACCGGCCCTCAGCGATACAGCTTGGCCCCGCCGCTTCGAAATTCCTGGGCCTTCTCCTGCATCCCAGCTTCCACGGCCGCCCGCTCGTCAAGGCCCTTGTCGGCCGCATAATCGCGGACCTCTTGGCTGATCTTCATGGAGCAGAAGTGAGGCCCGCACATGGAGCAGAAATGGGCGACTTTGGCCCCCTCCGCCGGCAGCGTTGCGTCGTGAAACTCCTGGGCGGTTTCAGGGTCGAGCGACAGCTTGAACTGATCGTTCCAGCGAAACTCAAACCGGGCCCGGGACAGCGCGTTGTCCCGGGCTTGGGCACCGGGATGACCCTTAGCCAAGTCGGCTGCGTGGGCGGCGATTTTATAGGCAATGACGCCCTGTTTGACATCGTTCTTATCCGGCAGCCCCAGATGTTCCTTGGGCGTGACATAGCACAGCATGGCACAGCCAAACCAGCCGATCATGGCCGCCCCAATGCCCGAGGTAATATGGTCGTAACCGGGCGCAATATCGGTGGTCAGCGGCCCCAGGGTATAAAACGGTGCCTCGTGACACACCTCAAGCTGTTTTTGCATATTGGTCTGGATCAGATGCAGCGGCACATGGCCCGGCCCTTCGATCATGGTCTGGACCTCGTGTTTCCAGGCCAGTTGGGTCAGCTCGCCAAGGGTCTCCAACTCGCCAAACTGGGCCTCATCGTTGGCGTCGGCGATCGAGCCGGGCCGGAGTCCGTCGCCAAGGCTGAACGAGACATCGTAGGCTTTCATAATCTCACAGATGTCCTCAAAGTGGGTGTACAGGAAGTTTTCCTGGTGGTGGGCCAGACACCACTTGGCCATGATCGATCCACCCCGTGAGACAATGCCGGTCAGGCGTTTGGCGGTCAGCGGCACATAGCGCAGCAACACCCCGGCGTGGATGGTGAAATAGTCCACGCCCTGCTCTGCCTGTTCAATCAGGGTGTCACGGTAGACCTCCCAGCTCAGCTCTTCGGCTTTGCCATCCACCTTCTCCAGGGCTTGATAGATCGGCACGGTGCCGACCGGGACAGGCGCGTTGCGCACAATCCACTCACGCGTCTCATGGATATTGGCCCCGGTTGACAGGTCCATGACCGTATCGGCCCCCCAGCGGGTGGCCCAGATCATTTTTTCGACTTCTTCCTCAATTGACGAACTCACGGCCGAGTTGCCGATATTGGCGTTGATTTTCACCAGGAAATTACGGCCAATGATCGTCGGCTCCAGCTCGGGATGATTGATATTGGCCGGAATGATAGCCCGTCCCCTGGCCACCTCGTCGCGCACATATTCGGGCGTAATGACCCGCGGAATACTCACTCCCCAGGCCTGACCGGGATGTTGGGTGTGGCCCGATAGGCCGTCCCTGGTCAGATCGCGGCTCTGGTTCTCACGGATGGCGATGTACTCCATCTCGGGTGTCACTATGCCCCGCCGGGCGTAGTGCATCTGGCTGACATTGTGGCCAGCCCGGGCCCGGCGGGGACGGCGGCGGTGGGGAAAGCGCAGGGCGGTCAGTCCTGGATCACGCTCTCGCATGCGGCCATAGTCGGAAGAACTCTGCTCCAGCTCCTGGCTGTCGGCCCGGGCACTGATCCAGGCCGCGCGCTCGGGCGCAATGCCGCGGCGCACATCAATACTGACACTCGGGTCGGTGTACGGCCCGGAGGTATCATAAACAATCAGCCGCCCGTCCGCCTCAGTCTCAATCTCACGAAAAGGGACGCGTACCCCGGATCGTGTCCCTGCGATATACACCCTGCGCGAGCCGGGCAGAGGGTGGGTGCTCAACCCGCTTTGCGGCCTGCCGTTTGCCCGGTGGGCGTGTGTCATACTCATCATGCTCCCTCCTTATTCCCAAGACGACGGGCTCCGCGCGCCGCTGACCCAGTCTGGCCGGAGGGCGGAAGACACCGTCGGATAGTGACAAGTGTAAGAAAAAACGTAGAGAAACGTGGCACCGTATTCCCTTCGCTGGCATTACCCAGAGCAGGTTCCAGGGGTCGATGAGTCCCAAGACCCATCCTCTCAGCCAATTGCTCGGCTCCCCCAAGGGCCGTGTGGCCGGGATATGGCGGATACTACGCCGCGTGACGGTGGCTGTCAACGCGACGCGCTCAGCCGCCGCCCAATTTTCCGAGGTGGCGAAGCGGCCGCAGCCGGTTTTCGCCGGTCCCCAGCTTGAGCTCGCTATCCTGCCGCAGCCAGTCGATCGTCTGGTCTACCTGGTCGCGCTCCCGCTCAAGAAAGCGCCCCACCGCCTCGGCAAAACGCGGCTCGGCCAGGAAGTGCATACTGATCGTCGGCTGGGGGTCAAAGCCGCGCAGACGCTTGAAGTCTCCGCCCGCGCCGGGTTCAAAGCGCACCATGCCGTTTTGGATACAGTGGGCAATGGCCGCGTAGTAGCAGACGTTGAAGTGCAGGTGGCGCAACTCGCGAAAACAGCCCCAATAGCGGCCGTACATTACCCCGCTTTTCTGGACGTTGATCGTGCCGGCGATAATCTCACCCTGGTAGCGGGCCGCCACAAAACACAGGTTTTTCCGAAATCGCTCGGCCAGCAAATCGAAAAACTCGGCGCGCAGATACTGCCGGCCCCAGTACAGCTTATCGATATGGGCTTTGTACAGCCGATACATACAGGGGAACAGATCGTCCGTAATCTCCTCGCCATTGTGTGCCTGGATCGTCACCCCGAGCTGGTCCATCTCGCGCATTTCACGCTTGATCTGATTACGGCGCTTATTGCGAAAATGGGCCAGATAATCGTCAAAAGTCTCATATTCGTAGTTCAGCCACTGATACTGCAAGCCCATCCGCTTGAGGTAGCCGATCTCACCCAGCGCCTCGGCCTCGTCCGGCAGACAGAAATTAATATGGACCGAAGAGAAGGTGTTCTGTTGACAGAGCTGCTGCAAGGTCTTGCCCAGCAGCTGAATCAAGGCTTGTCGGTCACTGCCTGGGGCGGTCAGAAAACGGATGCCGGTGGCCGGGGTAAACGGTGCCGCAACCAGCATCTTGGGATAGTACTCAATGCCCGCCCGGTGGGCGGCATCGGCCCAACCGTGGTCAAAAACAAACTCGCCCATGCTGTGGCCCTTGAGGTACAGAGGACAGGCGGCGATCAGCCGCTGGCCCTCGTAGACGACCAGATGCTGGGGCTGCCAGCCGGTTTTGGGCACCACGCAGTGCGACTCTTCCAGACTCGACAGCCAGCCCCATTCGAGGAAGGGAGAGCCGTCACCAAGCAGGGCGTCCCAGGCGGCCGGCTCAACCTCGCCGAGACTGTCAATCGCTTTGACTTGCAGCAGAGCGGCGGGCATAGTGTGCATAATCCTTCCAGAGCAGTGTGTCTGTACTATGCAGATTGGAACCGTCATTGTCTACCGTGAGCGCGGCCGGCTGGCCTTAGGGGCTATCAATACGCCCCTGTCAACAACGAGCAAGGGCAAAGCCCAGGTCGAAATTGTGGGCGAGGATGGCAAAAAGTCCACCCTCATCCCAGCCCGCATCGTGCTGGACTGTGGGCAGACCGTTGCACCCAGCCAGCCGCCGGCGGAACTCAAACAACGCTTCCAGGAGTTGCGCCAACGGGTTGTCGGCTACGCCCGGAATCTCGACCTGAAAGAACTGTGGGAGTTGCTCCAGGACGCGGACACCGACATGTTTTCATGGCAAGAACTGGCCGGCTTCGTTGTTCCTCACGACGAGCCGCTGGCCATGGCCGGGGTGTTAGACGCGCTGTGGAATGAGGGCGTGTACTTCAAGGAGAAGCAACTCGGTGAGTTTGTCCGGCGCGACGCCAAGAGTGTAGAGGAGTTGCGACATCAACAGGCGATGGAACGCCAGCGCCGGCAGGCCCAGGCCGAGTTTGTGGCCTGGGTACAGGCCACCCAGGCCACACCGGGGACGCCGACCCCGCCGGACGGGAGCGAGCGATTTATTGATCTCCTCAAAGGCTTGGCCCTCCACAGTGAGCATTATGACAAAAAGTCCCAGGCCCTCAAACTCCTGGCCGAGAGCGGCTTTCGGGCCAAAGGCCATCCCTGGGATGTAGCCTTCCAGCTCTTAGTCGCCCTTAGCGTCTGGGACGCCGAGGAGGAACTGAGCCTGCTGCGTTACAACATCCAGACCCGTTTTTCAGACGAGGTCCTCAGCGCGGCAGAGGCCGTCCCGGCCTTTCCGCCCCAGCCGGCGGGCTATCTGGACCTGAGATCCCTGTTGACGTTTACGATTGACGACGCCGAGACCAGCGACATTGACGACGCCCTGAGCCTGGGCGAGGAAAACGGCAGGCCGTTGATTGGAGTCCACATCGCCGACGCCAGCTTTTTTGTCCAGCCCGACGGAGCGATCGACCGCGCCGCCCTTCAACGCGGCACCACGGTCTATCTTCCCCGCGCCACCCTACCCATGCTCCCGCCTGCCCTCAGCCAGCAGACCGCCAGCCTGGTTGCCGGACAAGACCGGCCGGCGCTGAGTTTTTTCGCCAGCCTTGATGAGCGCGGTCAGCTGTGTGTCGAGCGCATCTGCCGCAGCGTGATCCGTGTGGCCCGGCGGCTGACCTATGCCGAGGCCGACACCCTGATCGAGGCCGAGGGCGACGATCTCTATACCAACGCCCTCCAAGGGCTCAATACTGCGGCGCGGCTGCGGCGCGCCCAACGGGTGGCAAACGGGGCGGTGATTATCGAGGGCAGCGAGGTGAAGGTCCGGGTCAGCGACAGCCCACCAGAGGCCCGACCCGAGATTACGGTCTCGGTCCTGGCCAACGATTCTCCAGCCCGCAGCCTGGTTGGCGAGGGCATGATTCTGGCCAACGAGATTGCCGCCCGCTACTGCCAGCGGCACGGCCTGCCGGCGCTGTATATTGGTCAGCCCCCACCGGACGAGGCTGTTCCCAGCCCCGAGCAGTGCCCGAGCCACCAAGTGTACATCCACGCCGCCCGGCGTTTGATGAAGCCCTCACAGCGCGGCACTGTGCCGGCCCCGCACAGCGCCCTCGGGCTTGATATCTATACCCAGGTCACCTCTCCGCTGCGGCGCTACCACGACCTGCAAATGCACCATCAGATCAAGCACCACCTTGAACACGGAACCGCCCTGTTTGACGAGGAACGCCTCCAGCTTGTTGCCGCCGGGGCGCAGGAATCAAGCGCGGCCTCAAAACGCTGTGAGCGGGAGAGCACCCGCTACTGGTTGCTGCGCTCTCTGGAGGCCCGGATCGGTCAACAGGTCGGTGGCCAAGTCGTGCGAGAATTGCACGGCCGCTCCTTTGTCGAGCTTGAAGATACCCTGCTGCTTGTACCGCTGAACCTGTCGCCACGCCCTGGGCTGGGTGCCAAGCTGCGGGTCACCATCGGTCATGTGGATGCCCGGCGGGATATACTGAGCGTGCGCCTTACCACATGACCACACCGCCGTCGATGTTGAGCGACTGGCCGGTGATGTATGAGGCCTCAGGGGTACACAGATAGGCGATAAATTTCCCGATTTCTTCGTCGGTACCCGCCCGCTTGAGCGGAATCAACTGCTGAATCGTCGCCTCCCAGCGTTCTTTGCGGCCCAAATCGTCCATCCGTGAGGTGTCAATCACGCCCGGACATACCGCGTTGACGCGAATCTGATACGGGGCCAGCTCCATCGCCAGGGCCTGGCTGAAGCCCTGGATGCCGGCATTGGAAGTGCAATAGGCAACCGCATTCGCCATGCCGCGCTTGCCGGCAATGGAAGAGATATTCACAATACTCCCCCCCTGAGCCTGCTTGACCAAGTGCGGGATCACGGCCTGACTCATCAAAAAGCTCCCCGTCAGCTTGACCTCAAGCACTTGGTGCCACAGCCCCTCGGACAGTTCGGTCAGCGGCACCCGGTCCGGCCCCCGGGCACTGGCGGCATTGTTAATCAGGATATCAATCCGACCAAACGCTCCCAGCGTCGCTTCAAGCGTGCGTTGGACATCGGCGCTGTCTGCGATATTGGCAACCAGCGGCAGGCAGCGTTGGCCCCGCTCACGGACCTGCTCGGCCACGCTTTCAATATCGCGCCAGCCAAGCGCCTTTTCGTCGTCCGGGTAGCGGGACGGGTCACGGCCGGTCCCGGTCACAACCAACTCGGCACCCAACTCAGCCAGGGCCACCGCGGTCGCCCGGCCAATGCCGCGCAGTCGCCCGGCACCGGTGACAATGGCGACTTTTCCATCCAGGACACCCATATGCTCCTCACTCAATTGGGATGGGGCGGGCCGCGGGTTTCAGCCGGCTAACTCGGCCGCGAACAGGGCCTTGACCCTCTCCCACGCATCGTCGGCCGCGGCCTTGTTGTACGATCCACGCTGGTCACAGAAAAAGCCGTGCCCGGCACCCGGATAGACCACGACCTCATGCGGGATATGCTGCGTGTTCAACTCGGCCCGGATAGCATCCACCTGCTCCAGCGGAATAGCCGCGTCCTTTTCGCCAAACAGACACAGGATCTTTCCGCCGATTTTGCTCGTCCGGCTTAGGGTAGACGGCGCACCGCCAAAGCCCTGCGTCCCGGCAATCCCGCCGCCGTAAAAACTGGCCGCAGCCTTCACATCTGTCTCACACGCCGTCAGATAGGTCATATGCCCGCCAACACAAAAGCCGACCGCCCCAAGCCGGTCGCCCCGCACATAGTTCTTGCGCTTGAGAAAAGAAATACAGGCCCGGGCGTCGGCGATCATTTCGTCGGCCTGGAGTTGGCCGAGCAGCTTGAGGCCCTCGGTCATGCCGGTCTCGTCATAGCCGTATTCCACACCGGGTCCGGTGCGATGGAAAAAATCCGGTGCCAGGGCCACATAGCCCTCGGCAGCGACGCGCTCAGTGAGCTCACGAATGTGCGCATTCACCCCAAAAATTTCCATAAACACCAGCACCCCCGGATAACTTCCCGGCCCGCTGGGCCGGGCCAGATAGGCCCCCATGGTCTGGGCATCAACGGTGACGTTTGCTCGTTCAGTGATGATCTGCATGGTCTCCCTCCTGCAAAAATGCCGGACCAACCCTTTTCTCACACCCTGCCAGAGCGGTGTCAAGCCGGCCCGCCAGCCGCTTGGCTTTGGCCGGGCCGGTATGCTAAAGGGAGGGCACATTTCCAACAAGGAGGGTTTTCCTTATGCCCCATATCCAGCGCAGCGGCGTCAGCGTGTATTATGAGAGTCACGGTCAGGGGACCCCGCTGGTCTTCCTGCACCCCTTCTCGACCAACGGCAATATCTGGTACTTCCAGACCTATACCTTATGCCCAGGACTATCAGTGCGTGACGATTGACCACCGCGGCCACGGCCGCTCGGACAAGCCCCAGCGGGGCTATGCCATCGGCGAGATGACGGCCGATGTGGCCGCGGTGCTTGATCAGCTGACGCTTGACAAAGCCGTTCTGGTCGGCAACTCGATCGGTGGCATGATCGCCATGCAGTTCAACCTCGATTTTCCCGACCGGGTCTTGGGCAATGTAATTGTCAGCAGCGGGACAAACTTGTCCGCCCACCATGCCGCCCGAAGCCGGCCAGGCGTTCCAGGACGACCTCACCGGCGCGTTCAGCGGCCTGATGGAAGGCGCGGTAGCGGCCCGGACCAAACGCGAGCGGCCCGAAGTGCTGGACCTCATCAAGGCCAAGTTCATAGTGGACGACAATTTCCCCAAACACGTCTTCTTTGCCTCGGCCAGCGACCCCAACGGGGTCTTCAACTGGAACATCTCTGAGCAACTCAAGTCCATCAGCAAGCCCACCCAGATCTACGCCGGCCGGGAAGACCAGGCCACCCCGGTTGAGGTCAATCAGTTCCTGGCCGACCATATCCCCAACGCCCAGATCAAGGTCCTGGACGAAGTCGGACATTTCTATCAGCTTGAGAGGCCGGCCGATTTCAACGCTGACCTGCGCGGCTTTCTCAAGCAGGTTGCAGCCTGAACCGAATCCAGCCAGCCAGGGCGGCCCTACAGGGTCGCCCCTCCACTGTCCCATTCCGGTCCTGAGAAAACAGCCATGACACCGACCTCTCTTGCCAACATGGTCCTGGAGCAGGCCAACCGCCATGCTTCCCGCCGCGTCTTTCTGCGCAAACGGCGCGAGCACTGGGAAGCTATGTCGTGGCGGCAACTGGCCGAACAGATTATCCACGCCGCCCACGGCTTGGCCGCCCTCGGCTTTAAGGCCGGGGACCGGTTGGCCCTGCTGGCCGAGAACCAACCCGAATGGCCCATCATGGACTTGGCCTGTCTGTATCTGGGCGGGGTTGATGTGCCGCTGTATCTGTCCAGTCCCGGCCACGACCTGGCCTACATTCTCAAAGATTCCGGGGCCAGCTTTCTTGCCGTGTCCGGCCGTGGCCAACTGGACAAGGTCCTGAAAATCGCCCCCGCGCTGCCCGAGCTGTCACAGATGATCCTGCTTGAGCCTGACGCCCGGCCGCCCGACTCCGGGTCTCTCGCCGCCTGCCGTTTTGCCGAACTGCTGGCGCTCGGCGAGCGACACCCGGACCGGCGGCCACCGCTCGCCGACCCCGGGCTGGCAACCATCATCTACACCTCGGGCACGACCGGCTTCCCCAAAGGGGTGATGCTGAGCCACTGCAATATGCTGAGCAATGCGCAGGCCGGCAGTCAGGTCCTGCCGCTCAGCGCGGACGACACCGCCCTGTCCTTCCTGCCCCTGTCGCACGGCTTTGAGCGCACCGGCGGGCTGTACACATCCCTGTATGTCGGCGGCAGCATCGCCTACGGCGGCGGAACGGTCAGCCTGCTGCGGGACTTGGCCGAGGTCAGACCGACCCTGCTGTGCTGTGTGCCGCGCGTCCTGGAGCTGGTCTACCGCCGTGTGGTCGGCGAACGGGAAAGCGCCGGCTTTGCCAAGCGCCAGATTCTGGCCTGGGCCCTGGCCCTGGGCAACTCCGTCGGGACCAGACGGGTGGAAGAACGGGCGATTCCGGCCCTGCAAGGTCTGCAACTCCAAGTCCTTGACCGCTTGGTGTTCCAGAAACTCCGCCAAACGCTGGGCGGGCGCATTCGCTTTGTGGTCTCGGGCGGCGCGCCGCTCAACGCCGAGATCGCCCGCTTCTTCTACGGGGTCGGCATTCCCGTGTACGAGGGCTATGGCCTGACCGAGGCCGGGCCGGTCATCTCCTGCAACCGACCGGGCCGGACCCGTCTCGGCACAGTCGGGCTGGCCTTTCCGCAGGTCGAAGTGAACATTGCCGCGGATGGGGAACTCTGCGCCCGCGGCCCCAACATCATGGCCGGCTATTACCGCCGACCCGAGGAGACCGCGGCCGCCATTGACGCCAACGGCTGGCTACACACCGGCGACATCGCTCAGATTGACGCCGACGGCTTCATCACCATCACCGACCGCAAGAAAGACCTGATTATTACCGACTCCGGGGAGAATATCGCCCCCCAGCCGATTGAGAGTGCCCTCAAACAAGACCCGCTGATCGAAGAAGCCTGTCTCATCGGCGACAAGCGACCGTTTATCACCGCCCTGCTCGTCCCCAACCAAGCCCTCGTCGAGACCCTGGCACGCAAGAAGGGCGTGTCTGGCGATTGGCCGGTCATCCTCAGCCACCAGACCGTCCAGAGCCTGTTTCGCCGCCGGGTCAACGCCGTCAATACCAGCCTGCCGATACCGGCCCGGATACGCCAGTTCAGCGTCCTCAGCCAGCCCTTTTCTCAGGACCGGGGAGAGCTGACTCCAACACTCAAGATCAAACGCCGCCATGTCCTTGAGACCCGCCAGGAGCAGATTGAAGCCATGTACCCCAGCCCGTCCTCAGCCGTCTCTCGCTAGGAGCCAGGCCCGGACATGACGCGCCCCAGTGCCGCCCACCAGACCGCCGGCGCAGTGGAAAACCTCGACATGTTCCTCAATGTCCTGCCGTCCGAGGTACGCGAAGCCCTCATCGGCGAGCCTGCCCTTGAGAGCCTGATCGAGGTCATCCTTGACCTCGGCCGCCAGCCCGAAGCCCGCTACCTTGACAAGACCCGCTTCCTGATCAAGGCCCCGGTCAACCTCGCTGATATCGCCTTTACCGTCAGCCGGGTCGGCCAGTTCACCCACGATAATCGGGCCGGCATTGCCCGCGCCCTGCACCGCATCTCGGCCATCCGCAACCGGACCGGAGAGGTGATCGGTCTCACCTGTCGGGTCGGCCGGACGGTCTTCGGTACGGTGCATATTGTCAAAGACCTGATCACCGAAGACAGAAAAAGCATTCTGCTGCTCGGCCCGCCCGGGGTTGGCAAAACGACCCTGCTGCGCGAGGTGGCCCGGGTACTGGCCGATGAGGCCGACAGGCGGGTCATTGTGGTGGATACCTCAAACGAGATTGCCGGTGATGGCGATATTCCTCACCCTGGGATCGGCCGGGCGCGACGTATGCAAGTGCCTGCGCCCGACCTCCAGCATCGGGTGATGATCGAGGCGGTTGAAAACCACATGCCCGAAGTCATTGTCGTCGATGAGATTGGGACTGAGGCCGAAGCCAAGGCCGCCCGCACGATTGCCGAGCGAGGCGTGCGGCTCATTGCCACGGCACACGGCAGCGAACTGGACAATCTTGTCCAAAACCCGACCCTGGCCGATCTGATCGGGGGCATCCAGTCCGTCACCCTGGGCGATCTGGAAGCCCGCAGACGCGGGACGCAGAAAACGGTCCTGGAACGCAAAGCCCCGCCAACATTCGATGTGGTGATCGAAATTCATGACCGCTCCCACTTTGCGATTCATCCCGACGTGACGGCTGCCGTTGATAGCTTTTTGCGCGGCCGTCCGCCCCCGGTCGAGCGACGCACCCGACTCGACGACGGCCAGATTGAGGTTTGTCCTGCCGACCCCCTGCCGGCGTCTGGCGAGGCAGCCTTGGACGGTCAGCCACGCCACGCTACGCCCGGCAAGCCACTCCGCATCTTTCCCTATGGGGTGAGCCGGCATCGCCTAGAGCAGGCCATCCGCGACCTGAACGCCCCGGCTCGGGTCGTTCCCCAGGCCAATCAGGCCGATGTCCTGCTGACCGTCAGAGGCCAACTCAAACGTCAACCCAAGGAACTACGTCTGCTCGTGACCCACGGCCTGCCGCTGTATACACTGCGCAACGATACGCTGCTCCAGATGGGCAAGTTTCTGCGGGATCAACTGGCCGCGGCCTTTCCTGAAGACCAAGCAGCCCTGAATGAGGCCGAAGCCGTTGTTGAGCAAGTCCTGGAACACCGCCGCGCGCGCGAACTCTCGCCCCAGATTCCCCGCCTGCGCCGCCTCCAGCACGAACTGGTGAAAAGCTATGGTTTGCGCTCACAGAGCGCGGGCGAAGACCCGTTTCGGCGCTTAGTCGTCTATCCTGGCCACGGCTAGGGCTTAGTGGCCGATCACTAAGGCCACACTGGTTGTGCCTGAACCGCCGATGTTGAGAGTCGCAATTTTCCGGGCAGCGTCAATCTGGTAGTCGCCGGCCTGCTCTGTGACCTGCTTATAGGCGTCAAGCGCCTGACGAACGCCGGTCGCGCCGACCGGATGCCCACAGCCAATCAGGCCCCCGCTGGCGTTGATGGGCAGCGTGCCGCCGAACTCAATCACGCCCGCTTCAACCGCTTGCCACGACTCGCCGGGCCGGGTCAGGCCAAAGTGGTCAATCGCCATGTATTCAGAGGTGGTGAAACAGTCGTGGGTCTCAATGCCCTGCACACTCCACACGTCCGGCAGCCCGGCCCGCTCAAAGGCATCGACAATCGCCCGTCGGGTGTGGGGCAGGATGTAGGGATTGTCGTTGCTCTCGGCGATCTTGGTAGCAAACTTGATCGGCGCGGTACGGTGCCCCCAGCCAAGCAGCCGCGGCAGGCGGCCCGGGCTCAGGCCGTGACGGTCGGCATAGGTGTTGGCGAAGGCTGCCGAAGCCAGGAAAATCGCACTCGCCCCGTCCGTCACCTGGGAGCAGTCGCGCACCCGCAGCCGGCCGGCCACCGGATTCACATACTTGCCCGAAGACAGGTCCTGGCCCTCGTCTGGAAACCAGCCCCGGGTCTGGGCCTGGGGGTTGCGGCGGGCGTTGGCATAGTTGATCTCGGCAATCCGGGTCAGGTGTTCTTCCTTGAGGCCGTAGCGCTCCTCATACACGTCGCCCAATTGGCCGAACAGCTTGGGAAAGGCAAACGCCACGCCTTTGGCCTCTTGATCGTACCAGGCCGCGGTACCGAGAAAATCCCCGCCGGTGGCGGGATCGACCGTCTTCATCTGTTCCACCCCGACAACCAGGGCCAAGTCGTAGCGGCCAGCCTCAATCTCGGCCGAGGCCATCAGCATCGACACACTCCCTGAGGCGCAGGCGGCTTCGTGGCGCGAGGTCGGAATGCCGGACAGGGCCGGGTCTATCTCGGCCAGAAAAGCGCCGAGGTGGCCCTGGTTGCAGTACAGTTCCGCGGCAAAGTTCCCGACGTGAGCCACATCAAGGTCCCGGGGCGCAAGCCCGGTCGCGGCGAAACCTTCCGAGACCGACTCCTGGATCATCTCAACAATAGTCCGGCCTTCTTTCATCCAGTTGCGGGCAAAATCGGTCTGGTATCCGCCCAACACATACACCGGCGCGCTCATCATACTCCTCCTGTCTGTCTTCTTGTCCCGATCCCGGGCCTGTCGGGTAGTAAGCCTAGCAGGGAAACACGAGGCTCGGCAACACGCGCCCGGCCCGGTCCGGCTCGACCGCCCCGGCCTGCTTGAGCCGTTGAACAACCGCCTGGGCCTCACCTTTATTGGCTTTCAGCGCCCAGCGCAGGGCCGTATTGCCATAATGGTCCGTGGCGTTGACATCCGCCCCTTTGGCCAGCAGCAGCTCAACAACCGGGAGATGTCCCCGGCGAGAGGCGATAATCAGCGCTGTATAGCCAAAGCTGTCGTCTCTGGCGTTCACGTCCATCCCGCTGCCCAGCAGGTGTTCAAGGGTTGCTACGTCGCCTGAGCCGGCCGCATTAAAGAACGCCACTGCGCGTGACGCCGGCAGCGGCTCGCTGTCCGGCCTAGTCCATTCGATCCAGGCCAGCACCAGCACGCCAGCAGCGGCCATCCAGAGCCATCCTGGGATTTTCATACTCGCCCTCCCCTCAGGCGTTTTTCAGCACGACTTTCAGCACCCCGGGCCGCGCGACCGACCGCCTCAATCCCCTCGGCCAAGGGATAGACCGTATCAAGAAGCGGCCCAATGAATAGCTGGCATAGTCCCGCCTGAACTGTAGCTGTTGCCCGTCCCAGTAGAGCGCCTGCATACCTCCCCGCCTTGCTGAAACCTGTCTGTGTCAGGGCGCGGCGATTATCGCAAACGCAAGCAGGGTCAACGCGCACTCTACCCCATAGAAAACGCTCAGGGTTACAGAAAACACGGCAGACGGCCAACTGCATTGGGGCTTGGTCTGATGCTTCAGCGCATCCATCTTGAAATCCGTGTCCGCTTGCCCTCTGAGCTCGTCGTACACCTGCCAAAACAACCTCTCCTGCCAAAGAAAATACCCGTCCAGGATCCAGAACCCGACAATGGGCAGGATGAATGCCGGGATGATACCGGGACTTTGCAGGTCGCGTCGGGCAATCAACATCATCGCGGCCGCAATGAGGGTCATACTCCAAGCTTTAAGCTGGAAGGAGTTGCTCCCCAAACGGTTAATGATGGCTTGGGTCATCTCCAGGTGTTTGACGACCTTCTCCGGGCCGGTCATGCCGTCACCCTCCTCTCCCTGCCCTTAAGGACGCCTCGTGATGCCTTCCTGTCGAGATATCGCGAGGCGTCCTTCGGTATAGACCGCCCGGCCAGACAATGGCAAGACGCCGCCCGGTAGGCTATACAGGCTGGCACGGAGGGAGAGCGTATGAGCAAGGCAAGCCAGCCGCCCATGCTGGACGGCGTCACTGTCCTGGATTTCACCCAATATCTTGCCGGGCCGACCGCGACCCGGCTAATGGCCGAACTTGGTGCTGAGGTTATCAAGGTTGAGCAGGCCGATCACGGCGACCCGTCGCGCACCATTCCATTTCTCAAGGATGGCCGCAGTGTCTACTTCATTCAGCAGAACCGGGGCAAGAAGAGCCTGTGCCTCAACTTCAAAAAACCCGAAGCCATTAGGCTGATCCAGGCGCTGATCCCTCATGTGGATGTGGTGATTGAGAATTACGGGCCGGGCGTACTTGAGCGCCGCGGCCTGGACTATGAGGCGCTGAGACAACTCAACCCCGGCCTCATCATGTGCTCCATCTCGGCCTTTGGCCGCCAGGGGCCGATGTCGCACCTGACCGGCTACGATTACATCGCCCAGGCGTTTTCGGGCATCATGCACATGACCGGCGACCCAGACGGCCCGCCCCGCTTTGTCGGCGTGGCGATTGCCGACGGGGTGGCCGGCGTCCACGCCTTTGCCGCCCTCGGCTATGCCCTGCTGCACCGCGGCCGCACCGGCCAGGGGCAATACATTGACCTAGCAATGGTCGATGCCCTGTACCATATGCAGTCGGTGGAGGTGCAGTTGTACGCGGCCAGCAAGGGGGCCTATACGCCGCTGCGGTTTGGCATCCACCACCGACTGTCGTGCCCCCAGGGGGTCTTCAAAGGCCCGGAGGGCTATATGGTGATTCTGGCCCTCAACCGCCAGTGGCCGAATGTGGCCCGGGCGCTGGGCCGGCCGGAGTTGAGCAACGACCCGCGCTTCTCCTCAGCCGGCCGGCGGGCCAAACATCAGGCAGAGTTGATCGCCATGATCGAAGCTTGGCTGCAATCCTTCCCAACCGATGAGGCGGCACTCAAAGCCCTGGCCGACCACCGGGTGCCGGCCGGCCCGGTCCTGTCGATTGAGGAGACGGTTTCGCACCCGTATTTCACCGCCCGCAAGATGGTCCGCCAAGTCCCTGACCGGATTCTGGGCGAGGTGACAATCCCTGGCTTTCCATTCAAGTTCTCGGCCTTTCCAGACAGCCTTGCGCTTGAAGCGCCCTTCCTGGGCGAGCACAACGATGAGGTCTTAGGCCGCTACCTAGGCCGCGCGCTGGACAGTCTCGCCAGCCTGTACGCCCAGGGCGTGCTGTACCGGGGCGAGACCTGAGCCAAGCCAGACGGTGGGCCGCGGTCTAGCCCTCAACCGGCGGACGATGGGTATGCCACTCGGTGGCCTGCTCATAGGCGTGGCCGGCCTGTATGACGGTACCCTCCTCACCATGCCGGCCAACGAGTTGGAGACTCAGCGGCAGCCCCTCCGAGTCAAAGCCACACGGAACCGAGATGGTCGGACTGCCTGAAAAATCAAACGGCGCGGTGTGACGCAGCAGACCGCCGGCGGCCGCTCTGGACAGGGAAGCGTGGGGAGAAAACTCCGATAGGGGAATGGGCGGGCTGGGCATCGACGGGCACAGCAGCAGATCAACCTCTTGCCACAGGTTGTCAATCATGCGGCACACACCCTGGCGGATGATTGAGGCTTTCACATAGTCTGCCCCGCTGACCTTGACCCCTTCCTCCAGAAAAGAACGGAAGGTTGGCCCGTAGTCGTCGGCCCGGGCCGGGTAGGTCTCGGCGTGGGCCGCGGCCGCCTCCGCGGCGCAGATCGTAAACCAGGCGTCCAGCGCCTCGGTGTTGATCCCACTCACCTTCACTTCGCGGATCTCAGCGCCTAAGTCCTGCAACACCTTGACCGTTGACAGGACGGCCTGACTGACCTCGGCGTGTACGCCCTCTGTGCAGTAGGCTTCATCAACGCCGATCCGCAGCGCCCTGCCCCCGTTATCAAGCAGGTCCAGATAGTCGCGGACCGATTCCCGCCGGGTGGTCGGATCGTTCGGATCAAAGCCGGCAATTGCCCGCAGCATAACCGCTGCATCGGCCACGCTGCGCGTCATCGGCCCCACATGGTCGAGCGTCTCGCCGAGCGGAAACACGCCGTAGCGGCTGACCCGGCCATAGGTCTGCTTGATGCCCACAACGCCGCACGCTGCGGACGGAAACCGGATTGAGCCGCCGGTATCTGAGCCGAGCGAGCCAAAGCACAGCGAGGCGGCCGTGGCAGCCCCGGAACCGCTTGATGACGCGCCCGGCCAGCGGTCGAGATTCCACGGGTTGCGCGGAGCTTGGACGGAGGGATGATAACCGGACAGGGCAAACTCCGTCATACCCAGTTTGCCCAGCAGCACCGCGCCGGCGGCGTACAGTTTGTCAATGACCGTGGCGTTGGAGTCGGGCGTCCAGTCGGCCAGGATCTTCGACGCGCAGGTGGTGCGAATGCCCTTGGTGAAACACAGGTCTTTGACGGCAACCGGGATGCCGTGCAAGGGTCCCCGGTAGGTCCCGGCCGTGAGTTCCTGCTCTGCGGCCCGGGCCTGTTCCAGGGCAAAATCCGCGCTCACCGTGATATAGCTGCACAGCTTGCCGTCAAGGGCTTCAATGCGGTCCAGCATGGCCCGGGTCAGTTCCACCGGCGAGACCTCTTTGCTCTGGATCAGCGCGGCAACTTCGGTCATGGTCCTGGTACACAGTTCAGCGAGGCTTGCCATAGCGCATCCCTCCTTCCCTCCTCCCTTAGCACTTTCCCGGCGAGAAAGAAAAGCTGCAAGTCATGCACTACCACATCGCCCTGAGCAGCCCCAGCATGGCTTCTTCAGCCCCCTGTTGCTTGTGCCACAGCGAGCTTTCTTCAATCACCGCCCCGGCCACAACCGACAACTCGTCTTCCTTGGCCCCGACATCCCGCAGCCGGCGGGGCACGTCAAAGCTGTCAATAAAGCCCTCGACCACCTCGGCGGCCTCAGCCGCAACCGCTTCGAGCGAGCGCCCCTTGGTCTGGATGCCGAACGCCTCGGCGATCTTGGCCTGCTGCTCCAGGGTTTGCGGGGCCAGAAACCGCATGCAGTGGGGAATGGTGATGCACGAGGTCACCCCGTGCGGCACATCCCAGCGCGCGCCGATCTGGTGGCCGAAGATATGGCTCAGGCGGACGCCGACATTGCCCAAGCCAAAAATGGACAGCCAAGCCGCCACCTGACACTCGCCGCGGGCCTCAACATTGTCGGGTTCCTGTACCGACAGGGGCAGCGAGACGTACAGCTTGCGAATCGCTTCCATGGCCAGCGCGTCAGACACCGGCTGGGGGTTGACCGACCACAGGGCCTCAATGGCATGATCGAGTGCCTTAATGCCGGTGGCCGTCCAGAGCTGTTGCGGGGTCGGCAGGGTCACCTGGGGGTCAAGCACGACCGTTTTAGGAACAATCCGTGGATCAACCCGCAGCCCTTTCACCCGCGTCTCCTCATCCGTAATCCCGGCAAACGGGGTGAACTCCCCCGCGGACAGGGTTGTCGAGATGGCGATCTGGGGCATATCGGCTTGGCTCTGGCCGTCTTCCAACAGTTCCAGGGCCACAATTTTAGCCGCGTCAATCGGACTGCCACCGCCAAAGCTGATAATCGAATCGGCCCCGCGATCGCGGGCCAGAGCCAGGGCTTCGTCAACCGTGTGGCTCGGCACATGCTGTTTGCAGCCGGTATACGTTCCGGCCCAGCACTCGCCGAGCATGGCTTCAAATTGCTGGATGAGATCGGTTGTGGTTGACAGGCTGTGGCCGGTCAGGACGAGGGCGCGGCACTTGCCAAAACGGTCGAGTTCGCCGGGCACGCGATCGAGCGCGCCGGCCCCAAAAATCACGTTTTCCAACTGGGGGAATGTATACTGCCGAACCATTGCTTCCTCCTTACTGTGCTCAGGGCGAGGAGCCGAGGGCAAATAGGGGCCCCGATTATCCTGCTGGCTCCTGGGGTTTGTCAATCGCGGCCTCGCTTGTCGGCTGGCTGTCCATGCGCTATTGCAACACACAGGAGGAAAGCGCATGTCGGGCTGCCTGAAAATCTGCGGTACTTTTACCCTGTCCGTCATTCTGAGCGGCTGGCTGTCGGCCCCCGGGGTGTGGGCCGGCTGGGATATCGACGACAACAAGGTGATTGATCTCACCTATGCGTTCGACGAAAACACGATCTTCTGGCCAACGGCCAAGCCGTTTCAACTCGAGGTTGTCGCTGTCGGCCAAACCGCAGCCGGCTACTGGTATGCAGCCAACAATATCTGCCTGGCGGAACACGGCGGCACCCATATGGACGCCCCGATCCATTTTGCTGAGGGCAAGCGGACCGCGGCCGAGGTGCCGGTTCAACAACTCATCGGCCCGGCAGTCGTGATTGACGTCGAGGCTCAGGCCGCGACCAACCCCGATTATCGGCTGAGCGTGGCCGATATCACGGGATGGGAACGCGCCCACGGTCCCATCCCGGCCGGTGCCATCGTGCTGATGCGGAGTGGATGGGGCAAACGCTGGCCGGATACAAAGCGCTACCTCGGCACCGACCGGCCCGGCGATGTGGCCAATCTGCATTTTCCGGGCTTCTCTGACGAGGCCGCCCGCTTTCTGGTCTCCCAGCGCAGCGTTGACGCGATTGGTGTTGAT
This sequence comes from uncultured Binatia bacterium (SeqCode), assembly GCA_965200965.1. Classification (GTDB taxonomy): domain Bacteria; phylum Desulfobacterota; class Binatia; order Bin18; family Bin18; genus JAAXHF01. The sequence goes on along the minus strand of OZ241744.1, from coordinate 502,355 downwards.
ACGCCAAGTCTTGATTATGGCCAGTCGTCCGACTTTGGGGCGCATCAGATCGTTCACGCAGCCAACCTGCCCGGGCTGGAGAATGTAGCCAATCTGGACCGGCTGCCGCCAACCGGGGCGCTGCTGATCGCTCTCCCGATGAAAATCGCCGGCGGCTCAGGGGCACCGGTGCGGATTATTGCCCTCTTGCCCTGAGGCAGCGTGCTTGACTCAGCACGCGGTTCAGCCGTACAGTTTGCCCGGCACTCCGGGCCGCCGGCGCGCAATGACATCCAACACAAGGAGCCACGCAATGACGACATCCGCCTCAAACGGTCCGCTGCCCAACGCACTGATGGCCGGCTACCGTGTCCTTGACCTGAGCGACGAAAAAGGCATGTTGTGCGGAAAAATGCTGGCCGACATGGGCGCTGAGGTAATTAAGGTGGAGCCGCCGGGCGGGGAGGCGGCTCGGACCCTACCGCCGTTCTATCACGATGAGGCAGACCCTGAGAAAAGCCTGTTCTGGTTCGCCTACAACGCAGGGAAAAAGGGGATCACCCTCGACCTGACAAACGCGGACGGGCGGGCCGTTTTCCAGGCGCTGGTCGCCGCCTCAGACTTTGTGATCGAGACCTTTCCGGTCGGCTATCTGGATAAACTGGGGCTGGGCTATGAAGCGCTGGCACAGTGCAACCCGCGCATCATCCTGACCTCCATCACCCCGTTTGGCGACACCGAAGCCGGCCGCGGCCAGCAGGCCGACGATCTGATCGCCTGGGCAACCGGCGGGGGCATGGCCATCATGGGCGAGAAAGACCGCGGGCCGGCCCGCATCAACCTGTTGCAGAGCTATTTTCACGCCAGCGCCGAAGCCGCGGTCGGCTCCATGACCGCCCACTATCCGCGTGAACTGAGCGGACAGGGCCAGCACGTTGTGGTCAATATGCAGGCCTGCGTGGTCTGGACGCTGATGAACGAGCAGGCATTTCCCATCCTGCACGGCAACTCGGTCGAGCGGAACGGCGTTTTTGCCGGCTCTGAAGGCATGCGCCAGCGTCTCGTCTTTGCCTGCAAAGACGGCTATATCACCCTCCTGGTCGCCGGCGGCCCGCTGACCCCCTCGCTCAAAGCCTTTCTTGACTGGATGGACGAAAAGGGCATGGCCCCGCAGTGGATGCTGGACAAAGACTGGACCGAGTGGGGACCGGCGACTTTTATGAACGCCAGGGGCGACGAAGTCCAGCGGGAGATTGACGCCATTGAGTCGGCCATTACTGCCTTTCTGAAAACCATGACCAAGGCCGAGATCTACGCCGGGGCCCTGGAGCGGCGCATCCTGCTCGCCCCGGTTGCTACCGTAGCGGACATTACCGCCAGCGAGCAGCTGGCTGCCCGCAATTTTTTTGTACCGGTTGAGCACGAAGACCTGGGCGCGACGATTCCCTACCCGGGTCCATTCGCCAAACTGAGCCGCACCCCGCTGTCGATTGCCGGCCGCGCCCCGCATATCGGCGAGCACAACACCGAGATGTACACCGGCCTGCTCGGCTACAACCGCCAGCAGCTCGCCCGCCTGCGGGCGGTCGGAGCGATCTAAGCCCTTGCGGAGGCAGACTATGGATCGTCGCTACGCATTTGATGGCATTAAAGTCGCCGACTTCGCCTGGGTCGGCGTTGGTCCCATTACCGCCAAATACCTGGCCGACCACGGGGCGACAGTCGTCCGGGTCGAGTCGCGCGCCCGGCCCGATATTCTGCGCCAAGCCCCGCCCTGGACGGACGGGGAGCCCGGCCTCAACCGCAGCCAGTTCTTTGCCAGTTTCAATACCAGCAAGCACGGTATCACCCTCGACCTCAGCAAGCCCAGAGCCCGGGAACTGGCCGGGAAACTGGTCGCCTGGGCCGATGTTGTAATTGAGAGTTTTACTCCCAAGGCGATGCGCAACTGGGGGCTGGATTATGACAATCTGCGCACAATCAACCCAGAGCTGATCATGCTCTCAACCTGTCAGCAGGGCCAGACCGGACCTCACGCGCTATATCCGGGCTTTGGCAATCTGATGGCCTCGCTGACCGGCTTCTACCATATCTCGGGCTGGCCCGACCGTGACCCAGCCCCGCCCTACGGTGCCTACACCGACTTCATTGCCCCCCGTTTCGGGGCGACCGTGCTCATGGCTGCGCTCGACTATCGGCGGCGGACCGGCAAGGGCCAGTACATCGACATGGCCCAGTACGAAGCCGCCCTGCACTTTCTGTCGCCGGCCCTGCTCAACTACCAAGTGAACGGCCGGGTGCTGAACCGTGACGGCAACCGCTCGTTCCGGTCCGCCCCGCACGGGGTCTACCGCTGTCAGGGAGAAGACCGTTGGCTGGCCATCTCGGTCAGCAGTGACGCTCAATGGCAGGGCTTGATCCGGGCACTGGGCAAGCCTTCTTGGGGGAGCGAGGCACGTTTCAGCACCCAGACGCTCCGCCTTGAGCACGCCCCGGCCCTTGACGAACTGCTGACGGCCTGGGCCGCGGAGCAGGAAGCAGAGGCCGCGGCAGACCGTTTGCAGCAGGCCGGCGTGCCGGCCGGCGTGGTCCAGAACTGCCTGGACCTGCACCAGGACCCCCGCCTAGCCGCCTGGGGTATGTTTCAATATCTCGACCATCAGGAGATGGGACCGTCTCCGTATGAAGGCCATCAATTTCACCTGTCCAAAACGCCGGGGGCCTTGCGCTGGCCGGCCCCGGTCATGGGTCAGCACAACGCCTATGTCTTTGGGGAAATCCTGGGTCTGAGCGAGCAGGAGGTTGCCCGGCTGACCGAAGAGCAGGTCATCTACTGAACCCCTCATGCCAAGCCTGCTGAGCGTTCACCTCGTCCGTCACGGCGAAACCGGCTGGAACCGTGACGGCCGCTGTCAGGGCGTCACCGATATCGCGTTGACGGCAAAAGGGCTGGAGCAGGCCGACACCCTGGGCCACAGCTTTGCTGCCAAGCGGCCCGAGCTGATTCTGTCCAGCCCCCTGCAACGCGCTCTGGAAACCGCGCGTCGGATTGCTGCCCCGCACGGCCTAGCCTGCCAGCCTGTCGCCGCCCTGCGTGAAGGGACCAGGGTACCCTCGAAGGTTTGACCGGTACGCGGCTGCTGAGCGATAACACCGCGTTCTTCCACCGCTGGCAGCAAGACCCGGCCCACACCTCGCCGGGCGGCGAGACGCTTCAAGCCGTACAGGGCCGAGCCCAGCCGGCCGTCGATCAAGTACGAGAGCGCGCAATCAGCGGCTCGGTGGTGGTCGTGAGCCACACCATGACCATCGCCGCCATTCTGCGCGCGGCCCTCGGTCTTGATCTGGGCCATATCCATCATTTGCGCATTGGCTTGGCCTCGCACGGCACGTTTGTCTTCGGCCGGTTCGGTCTGTTTTCCCTGTGGCGTCTGGTATTGCTGAACGACCGGCATCATTTGAAGGGGCTTAGCTGACGCCAGGCACTCCGAGGTCTTTGCAAATTTTACGCGCCAAGTTATTGTCAATCTCGTTATGCCTCGGAACCGCCGAGTATCTGTTCTGATCGGGATTGCACTACCACGAATGCCGCCGACCTTCCCGCTGCTGTTTACATCTGTTCCTGCGGAGATGCCGGAGAAATTCCGCGCGTTTCATACGGTGATGGCCGCTTTTTCAAACCCCTCGCCGGCGGCCTCGCGTACTTCTCGCCGGTAGTTGAACTCCAAGGCTTCTTGCAGCGCAAGTTTCAAGGTAGTGAGCAATTCCGCTTTCGTCCGTTCTTGGCAATTGACGCCGGGAATCTCCTCAATCCATCCGATCCACCAGGGACCTGACCGCTTCACGACTGCTGTATAGGTCTCCTTCATAGTGTCATCCTCGTTGCGGAAAGACCAGCCTACCACACCAGGAAGGAATATCAAATATAAATATCAGTATAGGTTTCCTTGTTTCATTTTCGAATGCTCCCAGCCCGGCGCATCTCCAGCAGTCGCACCGCCATCATAATCAGGTAACTCTTCATGCCCGGCGAGTGGCTGAGGCCGGCAGCGTCAATGATCGCGTACAGGGCCGGCTCCTGCTCGGCAATCTCGCCGTGCCAAGCCACGTCTACATCATCCAGCGTCCAGGTGTCTTTGAAGGCCGCGCCGGCCGCTTCGGAGCCGATGGGGGCGGCATAGGTCTGATTGCTGTTGAAGGGCGGGTCAAGGTAGATCAGGTCTACCGCCTCCGCGTTCATACCCCGCAGGATGTCGAGATTATCCCCGAGCCCACAGCGTCCGGTTTGCTCAGTTTGGTTGTGTCATATCTCATCTCCTTCCTTGTTGGAAAGCAGCCAGCCTAGCCCGGCTGCGGCGACTGCTCCACAGAGTCCGAAGCTTAACAGATTCGTCCTAGGCGTCAACGCAGAACTTCCTTGTCAACCCCCCTCCTTGCCGTGACGATTGTCCTTCCCCCTGGCACGGCGTACTATGTCCGCCAGAACAAGGAGTCGCGGGATGATCGAGAGAGGCAGGGCAATACGGGACCTGCTGGCCAAGCCGGTCGGCACGGCAGTTGAGGCGTGTGGATGGGTCAGAACCCACCGCAGCAGCAAGCGCGTCCACTTTCTCCAACTGAACGACGGCTCGTGTTTTGAGACGCTCCAGGTCGTGGCCGAGGCAGATCGGATTGCCGACCACACGCTCAGCCGGGCAAGCACCGGCTCGTGCGTCCGGGTAAGCGGTGAGCTCGTAGCGTCTCCCGGCAAAGGCCAGACCCTTGAGTTGCACGCCCACGCCATTGAGGTCTACGGCTCTACCGACGCGACCAGCTACCCGCTCCAGAAAAAGGGCCACAGCATGGAGTTCTTGCGCGATATCGCCCACCTGCGACCGCGCAGCAATACCTTTGGGGCTGTCTTTCGGGTCCGCAACACGCTCTCGTTTGCCATTCACCGCTTTTTTCAGGAGCGGGGCTTTGTGTATATCCACACCCCGATTATCACCAACTCAGACGCCGAGGGAGCGGGCGAAATGTTTGGCGTCACCACACTCGATCTTCTCAATCTGCCCCGCACGCCGTCCGGGCAGGTCGATTACAGCCAGGATTTTTTTGGCCAGCCGGTCTTTCTGACGGTCAGCGGCCAGCTCGAAGCCGAGATCTTTGCCCTGGCCTTCTCAAACGTCTACACCTTTGGGCCGACGTTTCGGGCCGAGAACTCCAACACCCCCCGTCACTTGGCCGAGTTCTGGATGGTTGAGCCGGAGATGGCGTTCTGTGACCTTGACGACAACTGCCAGGTCGCTGAAGACTTTCTGAAATACATCATTGCCGCTGTGCTTGACGGCTGCCGCTCTGAGCTGGAGTTCTTCAACCAGCGGATCGACAACAGCGTGCTGGAGACCCTCGATCATGTGGTCAACAGCCCGTTTGAACGTGTGCCCTACGGCGAAGCGATCCGGCTGCTGGAGCGGGCCGCGGACCAGGGGCAAGGCTGGGAGTTCCCCATATCGTGGGGGGTAGACCTGCAAGCCGAGCACGAACGCTATCTGACCGAACAGGTGTTTGGCCGGCCGATTATCGTGACCGATTACCCGCGGCAGATCAAAGCCTTTTACATGCGCAGCAACGACGACGGCCAAACCGTCCGGGCTATGGACGTTCTGGTCCCACGGATCGGAGAAATCATCGGCGGCAGCCAGCGCGAGGAACGCCACGATGTGCTGCTCAACATGCTCCGGGAAAACGGACTCCAGGCAGACCGCTACTGGTGGTACCTGGAACTCCGCAAATACGGTACCGCCCCGCACGCGGGGTTTGGCCTCGGGCTGGAGCGCATGATGATGTATCTGACCGGCATGAAAAACATCCGCGATGTGATTCCTTTTCCCCGCACCCCGGGTTCGGCAGCCTTCTGAGCGCCCAGGGGTATCGCTCTGCTGACCGAGCGCCACCCGGCCCACAAGCACCTTCCCTCCCCCCTCCCCTTTCTGGTAGGTTGGTGGCCAGACCTGCAACGGGAGGCGTAAACATGGGCGGAACAAAAATTGGAATCGGCTTTGGGCTGTGGGAACTTGGCATGCCAGACCCGGATACAATCTTCAACTATGCGGTCAGTGCCGAAGCGGTCGGCATTGATTCGATTTGGCTGTCCGATCATGTGGTATCACGAAACCCCTCGCTCGATACCAGCTGCGTGATGGCGGCCTGGTCGGCCAGAACCACCAAGATCAAAATGGGCCCCAGCGTGCTCACCCTGCCCGCCCGTGATCCCGTCCAGGTTGCCAAAACCTATGCCACCCTGGACTATATTTCGGGCGGCAAGAACCGGGTCATCATGGCGGTTGGCATCGGTGCCAACCCCAAGGACTGTCTGGCCAGCGGTATTGATCCGTCCGAGCGCGCCAGACGGATGGAAGAAGGCGTGCAGGTCATGCGCAAACTGTGGGCCGAGCCGCACGCCAGTTTTGAGGGCCAGTACTACCACTTTGAAGATGTCACCATCGAACCCCGGCCCAAAAAAGGGACGCTCGATGTGTGGATTGGCGGCAAGACCGACCAGGCTCTCAAACGCACCGCCCGCTACGGCGACGGCTGGTTTCCCTCGTTTGTCAGCCCGGACGAATTCCACACCGGTATGGACAAGCTGCGGGCCTACGGCGAGCAGTACGGACGCGAGATTGACCCCCGTGAGGCTGGGGTGCTGATTCTGAGCTGCGTTGACCCAGACCGCAAACGCGCCCAGGACATTGCCGGCCGCTTTCTCCAGGGCTTCCCCCTGCCCCAGGAAGCTCTGGTCGCCCGGTGCGCGATTGGGACGCCGGAAGAATGTATTGACAAGGTGCAGTCCTATGTCGATATCGGCTGCTCCAAGTTTGTGCTGTGGCCGATTGTGCCGCCCAACGAACTCATCCCGCAGATTGAGTTGTACGGCACGGCGATTATTCCGCACTTTGCCTAGCATGCCGCCTGGCCGGCATGACCAGAAAGACACCCCTGCGCATGGACCGTATCGAAAGCAAAGTTCGCCCAAACAGCCCAGAGTTTCGGGCCAATTTTGAACACATGAGCAGTTTGGTGGCTGAGTTGAAAGAGCGGCTTGGCCAAGCCCGGCAGGGCGGCCCGGAAGCCTCCCGCCAGCGGCACACAGCCCGCGGCAAACTCCTGGCCCGCGAGCGTATCGAAGCCCTGGTTGACCCGAACAGCCCCCTGCTCGAACTCTCACCGCTGGCCGCCTCCGGAATGTACGACGATCCACCATCGGCCGGGATTGCGACCGCCATCGGTCTGATCCAGGGCCGGGAAGCCATCATTGTCTCAAACGACGCAACGGTCAAAGGCGGCACCTATTATCCGATCAGCGTGAAAAAACACCTGCGGGCACAGGAAATTGCCCAGGAAAACCGTCTGCCGTGTGTCTACCTGGTAGACTCTGGCGGGGCCAATCTGCCCCTCCAGGCCGATATTTTCCCCGACCGCGAGCACTTTGGCCGCATCTTTTATAACGAAGCCCGCATGTCGGCCCGGGGCATCCCGCAAATCGCCGTTGTGATGGGCTCGTGTACGGCCGGCGGGGCCTATGTGCCGGCTATGGCTGATGAAAACATCATTGTCAAAAACCGGGGGACCATCTTTCTGGGCGGACCGCCACTGGTCAAGGCGGCGACCGGCGAGGAAGTGTCGGCCGAGGAACTGGGCGGCGGCGATGTCCATACCCGCATCTCAGGGGTGTCCGATCATCTGGCTGAGGACGACGAGGACGCTTTGGCCATAACCCGCTCAATTTTTGAGAACTTCCCCCGTCCCCGGAAGTTTCCGCTTGACCGCCAAGCCCCCGAAAACCCGGCCTATGATCCAGCCGAGTTGTACGGGGTCATTCCCCACGACATCCGGCTGCCCTACGATGTGCATGAGGTGATTGCCCGTCTGGTTGACGGCAGCCGCCTGCACGAGTTCAAGCCCCGCTACAGTCAGACCGTCGTGACCGGCTTCGCCCGCATTCATGGCTATCTAGTCGGCATTGTGGCCAATAATGGCGTGCTGTTCTCAGAGTCCGCGCTCAAGGCCACCCATTTCATCGAGATGTGCGCTCAGCGCAAGGTGCCGCTGCTGTTCCTGCAAAACATTACCGGCTTCATGGTCGGCAAAAAATATGAACAGGGCGGGATTGCCAAAGACGGGGCCAAAATGGTCCACGCGGTGGCCAACGCCCAGGTCCCAAAGTTCACCGTCATCATCGGTGCCTCAAACGGGGCGGGGAATTACGGCATGTGTGGCCGCGCCTATTCGCCCCGGCTGCTGTTCATGTGGCCCAACTCGCGCATCTCGGTCATGGGCGGCGAGCAGGCGGCCGGCGTGCTGCTGGCGGTCAAGCTGCAACAGCTGGCGGCGGCCGGCCAGACCATGAGCCTCGACGAACAGCGGGCCTTCAGCGCCCCGACCCTGGCCAAATACGAGCAAGAGAGCAGCCCGTACTATTCGACCGCCCGCCTGTGGGACGACGGCATTCTTGACCCGCAAGAGACCCGCACGGTGCTTGGCCTGAGTATTGCCATGTCGCTCAACGCCCCCATTGCCGACCATCAGGTTGGCGTGTTTCGGATGTAACCTCACCCCGCAAGGAGGAGAATAGATCGATGGGTAATCCGCGTGTCCACTCACGCAAAAACGGCTCCCCCCACAAGGCCGTGGCCCAGCCCGAAAGCCACACGGCCGCCACCGGCCTCAAAGCCAGCGTTCGGCAGATTCTCGAATACATGGGCGAAGACCCCGAGCGGGAGGGGCTGGCCAAAACCCCTGAGCGGGTCGCCCGCTCCTTTGAGTACCTGGCCCGGGGCTACGCCCAAGACCCCAGAGCGGTCATTGGTCAGGCGATCTTCACCGAGGAAGACTATCAAGAGATGGTCCTGGTCCGGGACATTGATTTCTACTCACTGTGCGAGCACCACCTCCTGCCCTTTTTTGGCCGCGCCAACGTGGCCTATATTCCGAAACACCATATTGTCGGGCTGAGTAAAATTCCACGCCTCGTCGAGGTATTCTCCCGTCGCTTGCAGGTGCAGGAACGCTTGACGACCCAGATTGCCAACACGATTATGGACGGCTTAGACCCCTTGGGAGTAGGCGTGATTATCCGCGCCGAACACCTGTGCATGCGGATGCGCGGGGTCGAGAAACAGAACTCCATTGTCACCACCAGCGCTATGCTGGGCTCCTTCCGCAGCCAGCAGGCGACCCGCGAAGAGTTCATCACCCTGGTCAATGGTCAGCGCTGAGGCAGATAGTCGGTGGCAAACACCCCGGTCGTTTGCCGCAAGCGCAGCAGGGCGATCTGATAGGCGTAGGTCTGGTCGGTCAGCTGGGTCCGCACCTGATTCAGGGCGTTCAGGGCGGTGTTGAGGTCAAGACTGGTGGCCAAGCCCACACGGTATTGTTTTGAGGTAATCGTGTAGTTTTCCTGAGCCAGGTTGACCTCTTTTTCCAGCGTGTCAAGCGTCGAGCCGAGCGTTTCAACGGTCAGCAGGGCGTCTCTGAGCTCGACCTGAATGTCCTTGCGAAACTGCTCAACACGCAACTGGGCCTGGAAGAGATTCTTATTTTCTTCTATCAAATCCAGTTCCCGCGCCCCGCCGTCAAACAGCGGAACCTCAAAGTTCAGAAACAGGGTCCAGAACTTGTCCCGCTCGGCGAAGGTTTCGGCGTCCAGCCGAGGAAACTCCCAGCGGGCATTCACCCGCGGAGCATAGCGGGCAAGAACCAGATTTTTCCGCTGCCGGGCAACCTCCACCAGGAGTTCCTGGGCGCGCAAATCCTGGCGCTGGCTATAGGCCTGCTCCAACAGCCGCTCGTAGGGCAGCGGGCTGTAGGCCAGCGGCTCAGGCTGGGCCACGGCCAGCGGTTCAGGCACGCCAATCGTTCTGGCCAGAGTCGTGAAGGCCAGCCTGAGCCGATTGCGGTCTGTCACCACCTGTCGCCGCGCCTGCTCAACGGCCACCTCAGCCCGCAAGACATCGGTCTTGGTGACTTCGCCAACCCGGAAGCGGACCTGGGCTTGGCGCAGTTCGTCCTGGCCCAGGCCCAAGGTCTCTGTGGCAATGCGTGCCTGGGCCTGGGAGCGCAGCACGCCGTAATAGGCGCGGGCCACGCCGAACAATACCTCCCGGACGGTGAACGCATAGCGTTCGGCGCTCTCTCGGACGGCCGCTTTGCTCAGCTGGCGAGTGGCAAAAAAAGCCGGCTCCAGGATGGGTTGGGTGATCCGAAAAATCCCCGTCCAGCGATCGAGCGGACGAATCACAGAGCCGGTCGAAAAGAGGCTTTCGGCTCCGGGCGGAAGGATATTGCCACCCACAAACGATATCTCGTCTTTATTGCGGGTATAGGTTCCCTGGATATCACCGCGTGGGGTGAGCTGGGCGATGGCCCGCCACGGTAGCAGGCGGGCTTTGCCCAGTTCGTGGCTGGCGATCTTGATCCGCTCTTCGTTGTCGATGGCCAAACGATAGGCCTCGGCCAGGGGAATAAGCTGGCCGTGGCCGAGGGCTGGCTCGGGGTCTGGCCCAAGCTCTGGCTGTCTCACCAGGGGCGATGGTGCAGCCTGGGGTGCCGGTGTCACGGCCGGCGGAGCTGCGGGCGGTCCTGACGACAGGGTCATATGTGGCTCGGACGAGCCGACGGGGTGGAAGGGCGGGGCCGTCTGTGTGTGACGCGGCCCCGCGGGCACGGCCAGGGGTAGGGCAATGTCGCTGAGCGAAGCCTTGGCGATGGCTGCTAGTTGGGTCAGCCGCGGAACGGCTGCAGCCCCTTCAATACGAACGACGACCCGGTAGGGGTTGGTGAGGGCCTGAACCTGGCAGGCGCGGGCGTCGGCCAGATCGATCACAATCCGGGCGGTGTCTGGTCGGAACTGGGCTGTCCGAACGCGCTGCACCACCCCACGCCGGACCTCAATGCTCGCCACAATACGCTCGCCCAGCCCGGCTGGAGCAATGTCCACATAGCAGCGGTGTGGCCGTTTGTGGGCCGGGTCGGCCTTCAGACCCGCGTACCGGAAGCTCGTCGGGGCAGACAGCACAATGGAGACCTGCTCGGAGGTGGCCGATACGGCCTGAACGACCGCGCTTTGGGCGGCCTGGAGTCCGCTTCCCACCGGGAGCAAACAGGGCAACAGTAAGAGGAGACGGGGCAAAGCCTGGATCGGTCGGACGCTGTGGTCTGGCATGACGATGGGTTCTCTCCCGAGCGACTGGTGGTGGGGGAGGAGAGGAGATCGATAAGCCGGATTCTGTTCCCCGGCACAACACGCCGGGGTCATGGTCATTCCTCTTGGCAGCACGTTGCCGCACCGCTCCAGCGACCGAACCCGGAAGGCAGAGTGGGGTAGCTCTTGTCCGCAAACGGACTCCTTCCTATTTGGTCTTGCTCCGGGTGGGGTTTGCCCAGCGTCCCCAATGTCTCAGGGACCTGGTGAGCTCTTACCTCGCCTTTTCACCCTTGCTCAGAGCGGCCCGGGGCCACTCCGGCGGTCTCTTTTCTGTGGCACTTTCCCTGCCTCACGGCCGGCCGCGGTTAGCGGCCACCCTTCCCCAAGGAGTCCGGACTTTCCTCGAACCTGGCGGGCAGGCCCGCGACCATGTAATCTCCTCTCACACTGACGGCCCGGGTCAGGCATCGGGTTCCTCCTCAGCAGACTCCGGCCGATAGATGATCCGCGTGCAGTGCGGACAGTAATAAATTTTTTCAGACTGCTGAAGCTGACTGCTCTGGAGCTGATTGCACAGCTGGGGCGGAAGTCGCATGTGGCAGCCCTGGCAGGTCCCCTGTTGAACCTGCACCACGGCCAGCTCGCCGCATTTGGCGAAGACGCGCTCGTAGCGGCTCTGGAGGCTTGGGTCAAGAGAGCCGATCAGGCCGTTGCGCTCCTCGCGCTGCTGCCGCGATTCGTGTTCCAGGGCCACGATCTGGCTGTCCGTCCGCTCCACTTCCTGCTGGTGCTGGACCTTGAGTTCTGCCAAGCGGGCTTGGCTCTGCACCAAGCCCTCGTTCTCGTGTTCTATCTGTTCAAGCAGCAGCAGGGCGCTCTCTTCCAGCGTGCCTTTTTCTTCTCGCATCAGTTCGATCTCTCGCTGGCCGGCGAGCATTTCCCGCTCATTGCGGATGCGGTTCAGGCGGACCCGCTTTTCCTTGATTTTGTCTTCTTCCAGTTCAAGCCGCCCTTCGATGTCACGGCGCTGGGCCTCAAGCTCCTGCACCTTCTGGTATTGGGTTGCCGCCTCCTGCTCGGTGTGCTCTATCTCTGATCCAATAGCGGTCAGGTGCTGACGCAACGCTTGCAGAAGCTGTGCTTTGCGATGCAGCCCTTGGTCAAGCTCCTGAAGCGCAGCCAGCACCTCGGTCTGTGTGGCCAACGAATATCTCCTTTCGCTTGTCTCCTGATGTCGAACGGGTCGAGAGCGAAGAGTTCAACATATGGGCCCACCAGGACTCGAACCTGGGACCAGCCGGTTATGAGCCGGCCGCTCTAACCAACTGAGCTATGGGCCCTGACACGGCCTGAACTGCGCTCCTTCATAGCACACGCCCGGCAGGATGCCTACTGCTCGCTCGCGTGTTTCTCCTCACCTTTCCTATCCCAGCCGTTGCAGCTGCTGGAGGCTGCGGCGGACAGCCTCGTCATCGCCCCTCAGCTCGGCTTCCCGAATCTGTTGCTGGAGCTGTTCACGGGCGGATTTGCGGCGGGTGGTTTGCAGCCGCCGGACACAATCGGCGAACATCTGTTCGCGCTGCCCGGTTTCCGCATCGGACGGCTCCTGGACATCGGCCCGGCTGACCCGGGCGGCCAGTCCTGCCAGCTCTTGGGGGAAGGTGTCCAACACAGTCCCGACATCAATCTGGTCGTGTTCCTGCCACGCCGCCACAAGGTCTGCGGCCAGCGCCGGCCAGTGTTGAAAAGCGGCGACAAGGCCCTCACTGGCGGCCCGCAGGGCGAGCTGGCGGTCAATGAGCATCAGATACAGCAACTCCGTCTCCACCACAGCCTGGGGAGAGGGAGCAGGCGGACGACGAGGCCGGCGCTGGGCCGCAGGCGGCGGGCGATGTGAGGTGTCCGCTGCCGAGCCGCGGAGCTCCTCTTCATGCACCCCAAAGTGCTGGGCGAGCTGCGTCAGCAGCGCCCCTCGGAGCACTATATCGCTCGGTTTGAGCTCGGAAAGCGCCTCGCGTGCAGCCTGCGCCCGTTGAAAAGCAGACGCTCCGGGGGGGAGAGAGTGACGACGCAGATAGAAATCCTGGAGCGACTCGGCCCGCTCAATCAGGTCGTCCAGCGCAGCCCGGCCGTGTCCGCGGACAAAGGAGTCGGGGTCCTCGTCCTGGGGCAGAAAAATTCCCCGACCGTTCACCTCGGCGTCCAGACACAGGGGATAGGCCCGGGTTGCCGCCCGTCGTCCGGCCTCGTCGCCATCAAAAAAGAGATAGACTTCGCGGGTAAAGCGACGTAGCTGCCTGAGCTGATCAAGCGTCAGGGCCGTTCCCAAAACGGCAACCGTCTCGCTATAGCCGTGCTGGACAAGAGCCAGCAGGTCAATATAACCCTCAACAAGCAGGGCGCGCTCACGGCTCTTGATGGCGGCCTTGGCCTGGGCCAAGCCGTAGACCAGCCTCGCCTTTTTATACACCGCAGACTCCGACGAATTGATGTATTTGGGCGAGGAGCGGGGCGACCGCTGCGCTGCCGAGGGCTGCCCGGCCTGCTCAGCCTGGGGCAACAGCCGTCCGCCAAAGCCGACCGGCTGGCCGACCACATCGGTAATCGGAAACATCAGACGCTGGCAGAACTTGTCATAATAGCCGCCCCCCTCTCGCTCGCCGATGAGGCCCAGCCGCGCGGCGGCGCGCAGGTCGGCCTTCTGAGCGGTCAAAAAGCGGACCAGACCATTCCAGCCGGGCGGAGCAAAGCCCAGCCGGAAGTGTTTGACCACTTCGGGCTGGAGCCCGCGTTGAGCTACATATCGTCGGGCACCGCCCCCGCCGGGGCCGGCCAGGCAGCGCTGAAAATAGACACTGGCCAGTTCGTTGAGACGGTACAGACGGGCGCTTTCCTGAGCCTGGGGGTCACGGCTCGCCGGCAGGGTTACGCCGGCCTGTTTGGCCAGCCGGCGCACTGCTTCCGGGAAGGTGAGGCCCTCAATTTTGGAGACAAAAGTGAACACACTGCCACTGGCCTGACAGCCAAAGCAATGAAAAAAGCCGCGTTCCTCATGCACGCTAAAGGACGGGGTCTTCTCGGCGTGAAAAGGACACAGGCCCATATGGCTACGGCCCGCTTTGTTCAGGGCGACATAGCCCGAGATCAGGTCAACAATACTGATACGGGCGCGGATCTCGGCCAAGCTAGCCTCGGGGATCCGGTCTGCCATGCGGGCGACCTCTCGATCTGCGGGGTTTGATGACAGCCGCCGTACCCCGCGTACAGCAAGACCCGGGCGGATGTGGAGACAGGCAGCACGGGCGGGGCAACTCAGGGAGAACTAGTAGAACGAACGGCTGGCCCGACGTAAGGCACGTTTTCTGGCGGCGACGGCTTTCCGTTTGCGGCGCACGCTCGGTTTTTCATAGTGCTCGCGTTTTTTGAGTTCCTGGAGAATACCGGCCTTCTCGCACTGCTTCTTAAAACGGCGGATGGCGCTTTCTATGGGTTCGCTTTCTTTCACCCGAACACCTGCCATGAAGCAATCACCTCCTCTCAGGCAATGTCTACCAGGATAGACGCTCGTCCAGGAAAGTCAAGCGTACGCCCCCAAAGTGGACAAGGCGACACGGATAGCACACAATACGTCATGGCCGAGACAGCCCCCCCCGAACCCCCTCTCACCCACAAACTCCTGGCCCTGCTGCAAACCCGACAGCAGGGCGTCAACATTGTGCTGGCCTGTGTGGTTGGGCTGCTCGTCGGCGTGGTGGCGATTGGCTTTCACGAACTGCTCCACCTTGTCCAGAAAATCGCCCTTGGCTCAACCTCTCCGCTGGCCATACTCCCGACCCTGCCGTGGTATTGGAAGCTGTGTCTGCCGGCTATCGGCGGCCTGCTGGTCACGCCAATTATCACCCGCTGGGCGGTTGAGGCCAAGGGACACGGGGTGCCAGAGGTCATGGAAGCCGTCGCCCTCCGGGGGGGTGTCATCCGAGCCCGGGTGGCGCTGGCCAAAACCGTGGCTTCAGCGGTAACGATCGGCACGGGTGGCTCAACCGGCCGCGAGGGTCCTGTCATCCAGATTGGCTCGACCCTGGGTTCGAGCTGCGGGCAGATGCTGCGGCTGTCCCCAGACCAGGTGCGGACGCTGGTTGGCTGTGGGGCGGCGGGCGGAATTGCGGCCACCTTTAACGCCCCGATTGCCGGGACCTTCTTTGCCCTGGAGGTGATTCTGGGTAATTTCGCCGTTCCAGCGTTTGCACCGATTGTGCTCTCGTCTGTGCTGGCGACCGCGGTCTCACGCGCGTATCTGGGCAACGTCCCGGCCTTTCAGATTCCCCAGTACTCCTTGCTGCACTATGGCGAGGTGCCCCTGTACGCCCTGCTCGGCATCCTGATGGGACTCGTAGCTGTCATCTTCATTCGCGTCCTGTATAAGAGTGAGGACCTGTTTGATCACAGCCCCATTCCGCCAGTCTTGCGGACGACTGTCGGCGGCCTGCTCGTCGGCGGCCTGCTGCTGTACTGGCCCGAGGTGTATGGAACGGGTTTTGAGGCCATGTATCGCCTGCTGCACGAGGCGACCGAATGGCAGTTTTTGGCCGTCCTGTTCGGCATCAAACTCATCGCCACCTGCACCACCCTCGGCTCGGGCGCGTCGGGTGGCATCTTCTCACCGTCCTTGTTTCTGGGCGTGGTGGCTGGGGGGTTATTCGGGCACGCCGTCCACATGGTCCTGCCCGGCCTAGCCGCTGAGCCCGAAGCCTACGCTATGGTCGGTATGGGCGCGGTCGTGGCCGGCACGACCCACGCTCCGGTCACCGCCATTCTCATGCTGTTTGAACTGACCGGAGACTATCAGATTATTCTGCCGGTGATGATTGCGTGTACCTTGAGTACCGTCACCGCCCGCTATCTGTACACCCACTCCATCTATACCCTGAAACTCTCCCGCAAAGGCATCTCCCTGCTCCGGGGCAGGGAGGAGACGGTCATGCAATCCTTCCACATCGCCGATGTCATGCGTAGCCCGGCCCCGACCCTGGCCGAGGGAGCCGCCTTTGAGGAGGTGGTCAATAAGTTTCTGGACTCCCAAGAACCTAACTACTACCTGGTTGATCAGCACAGCCGCCTGACCGGGGCGATTCATCTCCACGATATCAAGGGCTTTCTGAACGACGGGGAACTCAGCGGGCTGATTATTGCGCGTGACATGGCCCAGCCGGTCTCGGTCATGGCCTATCCAGGCGAAACCCTGGCCGCGTGCCTGGAAAAGTTTAGTGGCAGCGCTACAGAGCGGCTGCCGGTGGTGGAGTCGGGCGCGGTACCCAAGGTGGTCGGGGTGGTGGCCCAGCAGGATGTGGTTGACCTGTATAACCGTGAGGTGTTGCGCAAAGAGTTTCTGGGGACCCTGCCGCTCGGCTCGTCCCAGCGTCGCAACGCCCTCACCTTGTCGCCCCAGTATACGGTCGTCGCGCTCCATCTGCCGGCCGCCTTCAGCGGCAAAACGATCAAAGAACTTGACCTGCGCGCCCGCTATAATGTCACTGTTCTGGCCGTCCGGACGACCGGGAACACGGGCCCACGCGACTACCTGCCCCAGCCCGACCAACCCCTGCACGCCACCGATACGTTGATTCTGGCCGGGCATCGGGAGGCGATGGCGACATTTCAGCAGCGCGTGTCCACGGATGCAGAGCCGTAGCGTGCCGCGGCTTCGCTGCGCTCAATACACTCCCAGAACAGCCGGTGCCAGTTTATCACCGTTCGGAACTGCTGCACATAGGCTTCTAAACCGAGCAAAGCACGCACCAGAAACAGGCGGTGTCCGGGTGCGTTGAAGATCCGATGCTCAAGGCTGATGGCCGTGACCTCAACGCTCTTCTCGGCCGAATGAAAATCGTGCGGGTCATAGATGCGATCTTCCAGCACCGGCTCAAAGATCAGGTACATGATCCGGATCAGCGGGGCCGGATCAGCGTCGGCGTCCAGGAAGCCGAGCGAGACAAAACACCCCGTCATGGTCTGTTCATCGCGCTCAATAATGGCCCGCGCTAGAGCAAGATAGGTGCGCCGAATCGTGGGGGGAAAGACCCGCACGCTGCCAAAATCAAGCATGGCAAGTTTGGGGTGATAGGTCACCAGATAGTTCCCCGGCTGGGGGTCGGTGTGCAGCACCCCAAAGTCAAAAATCTGTCGCCAGGTGATCTGAAAGTACTTGATCGCCACCCAGTCTTTCAGCTCTTTGTCAACGCTCGGGGCAAGAATGTCGTGGAAGCTGTAGCCGTCAATATACTCCATGGTCAGCACACGTTGGGACGAAAACTTGGGGAAGACCCGGGGGATGAGCAGTTCTTCATCATCGGCAAACAGACGCCGAAAGCGCTTGATATTCTCGGCTTCGTGCAGGTAATTGAGTTCTTCGCGCAGCCGAGCCGTCATTTCGTGACAGATCTCATCCACCTCAAACCGCTGGCGCAAGATATCGCGGGTAAGCAGCGTCAGGGTCTGGAGCAGGGCCCGCGTATTTTTCAAATCGTGCTCAACAGTCGTATCCACGCCGGGGTACTGAATCTTGACGACCACCTCCCTGCCGTTCTTGAGTCTCGCCCGATGAACCTGACCGAGCGAGGCCGCGGCAAAGGCCTCAGGCTCGAAGCGCTGAAACAATTGGTGTGGCCAGGAGCCGAGTTCTGCCTTGACCTGGGCCCGAATGAGCGCGGAGTCCATCGGCGGCACAGAGGACTGGACGACCGACAAGACATCCACCACCTCAGACGGCAGCAGATCGCCGCGCATACTGAGCATCTGGATGAGCTTCATAAACGTCCCGCGCAGCTCGCGTGAACGCTCAACAACACGCAGGGCGTTTTTGAGGTGCAGGTCTAACAGCGCCTGCTCTTTTTTGTTGGCGGATTGGAAGAGCTGTGTGAGAGCGTGCCAGACATAGCTCCCGCCCACCGCCGAGGTCAGCGAGCCGACCCGGAGGGCGCGTTTCGCCCGCCCTTGGGTTAAGCCGGAGCCCGTGCGTTTGTGTGACACGTCAGGCGATTCATCAGCGTCGCCGCGGCCGCGGCACCAAAGCCATTATCGATATTCACTACGGTGATGCCGGCCGCGCACGAGTTGAGCATGGCCAGCAGGGCCGCAAGTCCATGAAAGCTCGCGCCGTAGCCGATGCTGGTTGGCACGGCGATCAGCGGCCGGTCAACGAGTCCGCCCACCACACTCGGCAAGGCCCCTTCCATGCCGGCCACGACAATCAACACGCTGGCCGCCCGGAGTTGGTCAAGGCTGCTGAGCAGGCGGTGCAGGCCGGCCACCCCCACATCGTACAGACGTTCCACCCGGTTGCCCAGCAGGTCAGCCGACACCGCGGCCTCTTCAGCGACCGGCAGGTCGGCTGTTCCGGCCGCAGCCACCAGGATGTGTCCCTGTTCGGGCGGCGGGCTTGGCCGCTGCCCAAGGATAGCGACGCGCGCCTCGGCGTAGTAGCACAGAGCCGGCAGCAGGACACGGACCGCATCCGCCTTATCGGCCTCAAGACGGGTGATCAGGGCACGGTGGCCGCTGACGATGAGGCGTTGGGCAATCGCCGTAATCTGGGCCGCGGTTTTGCCCTGACCGAAAATGACCTCGGGAAACCCGGCGCGTAGCGCACGGTGATGGTCAACGCGGGCGAAGCCGAGGTCTTCAAAGGGCAGGGTTTTCAGCGCTTCAACGGCCTGCTCGACCGCCACCTGCCTGCTTTTGACCCGGGATAATAAGTCGTGCAAACGAGCGCTGTCCATATCCAGCCTGTCAGGCGCGGCGAAAATGGTCGTGGCCGGCCCCGGTCGGGGTGTACGACTTGCCGGCTGCATCAAGCACTTGGCGGCCGTCTCGCTCTGGGACAATCGTGCCGATCCGGGTGACTGCGCAGCCGCAGGCTTCAGCCACTGTTTGCAGCACCGCCTGCCGGCCAGTTGGCACGCAGAACAACAACTCGTAGTCTTCGCCGCCGGTCAGCGCCACATCCCAGGCCCGGGCACCGAGGAGACCGCGATAGGCATCGGACAGGGGCAGGCGGGACGCCTCAATCCGCGCCCCGACACGGCTCTCTTCACACATATGGCCGAGGTCCTGGAGCAGCCCGTCGCTCACATCAAGCATCGCCGTTGCCAGCCCCCGAGCTCTGATCTCCCGGGCCACCTCAAAACGTGGCCGCGGGCACACAAAGCGTGCCCTGGGGGCTTGGGCAAGGGCGTCGTCCCGGCCTTGTTGGAAGAGCCGCAGGCCCAGAGCGGCGTCGCCCAGGGTGCCGGTCACATACACATCGTCACCGACCCGTGCCCCGGCCCTGGTCACAATCCCGTGCGGCGCGTGGCCGAGCAGGGTGACCGATACGATGAGGCACGGCCCGGCGCTCATGTTGCCGCCAATCAAGGCCACCTGACGCTTATGAGCCGCGGCCAGAAAGCCGTCAAAAAAATCGTCCAACTCCTCAACCGTGTCCTGTTGTGAAATACTGACGCTCAGCAGAGCGAATGTCGGTTCGCCGCCCATCGCAATAATATCGCTGGCATTGACCGCAAACGCCTTGGCCCCCAGGCTGACAAGAGAGGTCCATTCACGCCGAAAGTGAACGTTTTCGACCAAGGCGTCGGTGGTCAGCAGGGTCGTCCCCGGCAGGCTGAGAGCCGCGCAGTCGTCACCTACGCCAAGGCTGACCCGTGGGTCGGCCGGCAGCCGATCGCGCAGACGGCGAAGAAACAGGAACTCGCCAAGCTCGGCAATCTGCATCTGGGGCTTCTCGCGTCGGCCGGCTCAGCCAAAGAGTTCCTTAACCTTATCAAAAAATCCTCTGCTCAGAGGATGACCATCGCTATCCTCTGTGCCAAGGCCGTCAAACTCTTCGAGCAGATCCCGCTGGCGGCTGGTCAGTTTATGCGGCGTTTCGACTGTCACCCGCACGAGTTGGTCGCCACGGCCACGGCCACGCAGGTCGACAATGCCCTTGCCGCGCAAACGAAACAGTTTGCCCGATTGGGTCCCGGCAGGGATTTTCATCTTGAGCTTGCCCTCGAGCGTCGGCACCTCAATATCCGCCCCGAGGGCGGCCTGCGGAAAGCTGATCGGTACCTCACACACGACCTCGTTATTTGACCGCTCGAACAGGGGATGGGGCCGCACCTGGATCATGACATACAGATCGCCGGGCACGCTCGCCCCCGGGCCCTGTTCGCCCTCCCCACGCAGTTTGAGGCGCGAGCCGGTATCGACCCCGGCCGGAATTGTGACTTGCAGGGTCGAGGTCTTGCGTGCCGAGCCGGTGCCTCGACAGCTTGGACAGGGATCGGTCACAAGCGAGCCCTGGCCGCCACACTGATGACATGTCCGGGCAATGGTGAAGAAGCCCTGCTGAAACCGGACCTGTCCGGTTCCGTGGCAGTTCAAGCACCGCGCCGGCCGGTTGCCCGGTTTCGCCCCGCTGCCCTGACATGTCTGACAGGCACTGGCGCGGGGGATGGAGATCGTTTTTTCTGTCCCAAAAGCGGCTTCCTCAAAAGAAATCGTCAGGCTGTAACTCAGGTCTTCTCCCCGCCGGGCGCGGCTATGTCCACCGCGGCTTCCGGAGCCAAAGATATCGCCAAAGATATCGCCAAAGATATCCTCAAAATTGCCGTTGAACTCGAAACCGCCGCTACCCATACCACCTTGTTCAAACGCGGCGTGCCCGTAGCGATCGTACTGGGCGCGCTTCTCGTTATCGCTCAGGACTTGGTAGGCCTCGGAGAGTTCTTTGAATTTCTCTTCGGCGGCTTTATCCCCGGGGTTGCGGTCGGGGTGATATTTCAAAGCGGCTTTGCGGTAGGCCCTTTTGAGATCATCCTCGCTCGCACTGCGGCTGACCCCGAGCAGTTCATAATAGTCTGCTGATGCCATGCCCTGTCCTCTGCGCGCTCAATAAAAAACCCCCACTCTTCCGGCCTGGAGAAGTGGGGGCCTAAGAGGCGCTGCTTGTTCGCGTTCCCTTTTATTTCACCTCTTCAAAGTCAGCGTCTACGATATTCTCTTTGTCTTTGGCCTGACTATCGCTGCCGCTGCCAGGCGGCGGGCCGGCTGCCCCGTCCTGCGGCTTGGCCTGCTGCTGTTCCTTGGCCGCCCGCGCATACATCGCCTCGGCCAGTTTGTGCGAGGCTTGGGTCAGTTCCTCGTTGGCCGCTTTGAGGGCCTCAAGGTCGTCTCTGTCCAAGACCTGTTTGGCTTTTTCCAGCGCGGCCCCAATCTTGCCGGCGGCCTCGGCGTCAACATCGTCCTTAGAGTCGGTCAGCGATTTTTCGGTGGAGTAGATCAACGAGTCGAGCTGGTTGCGGGCTTCAATCCGCTCCCGGCGCTGTTGGTCCTCATCGGCGTGGGCCTCGGCGTCTTTGACCATCTGCTGAATTTCGGCTTCAGACAGGCCGCTTGAGGCCGTGATCTGAATTGACTGCTCTTTGCCGGTACCGAGGTCTTTGGCATTCACATGGACAATGCCGTTAGCGTCAATATCAAACATCACCTCAATCTGGGGCACGCCACGCGGGGCGGGCGGAATCCCGACCAGGTCAAACTGGCCCAGCAGTTTGTTGTCGTTGGCCATCTCCCGCTCTCCCTGGTGGACGCGGATGGTTACGGCCGTCTGGCTATCGGCCGCGGTGGAGAACACTTGGCTCTTTTTGGTCGGGATGGTAGTATTTTTTTCAATCAGCCGGGTAAAGACACCGCCCAGCGTCTCAATGCCCAGCGACAGCGGGGTCACGTCCAGCAGCAGCACATCTTTGACATCGCCGGTCAGGACCGCGCCCTGAATCGCCGCGCCAATAGCTACCACTTCGTCAGGATTGACGCCCTTATGGGGGTCTTTGCCAAAGATTTTCTTGACCCGCTCTTGGACGGCCGGCATACGCGTCATGCCGCCGACCAGGACAACTTCCTGGATCTGATTGACGGACAGACCAGAGTCCTTGAGGGCGGTAAGACACGGCTGCTCAAGTCGGTCAAGCAGGTCGGCGCATAAGGCTTCCAGCTTGGCCCGAGACAACTTCATGGTCAGGTGCTTGGGGCCGCTCTGGTCGGCCGTGATAAACGGCAGATTGACCTCCGTCTCCATCGACGACGACAACTCGCACTTGGCCTTTTCGGCCGCCTCTTTGAGCCGTTGGAGGGCCATGCGATCGCTGCGCAGGTCTACACCTTGGTCTTTTTTGAATTCGTCGGCTAGATAGTCAATGACCCGCTGGTCAAAGTCATCGCCGCCCAGAAAGGTATCGCCGTTGGTCGATTTTACCTCGAACACGCCATCGCCGACTTCCAGGATGGAGATATCAAACGTTCCCCCGCCCAGGTCGAACACCGCAATTTTTTCATCGCTCTTCTTATCCAGACCATAGGCCAGCGACGCCGCGGTCGGCTCGTTGATAATGCGCTCGACGTCCAGCCCGGCAATCCGGCCGGCGTCCTTGGTGGCCTGTCGCTGGGAATCGTTAAAATAGGCCGGCACCGTAACCACGGCCCCGGTCACGCTCTCGCCCAGATAGTCTTCGGCCGTTTGCTTCATCTTCTGCAGGATGAAGGCCGAGACTTCCGGTGGACTATATTCCTTGCCGCGGATTTCGACCCAGGCGTCGCCGTCTGATTCGATCACACGGTAGGGCAGGACATCTTTGGCTTTGGCGACCATCGGGTCCTGGTAGCGGTTGCCCATCAGGCGTTTAATCGAGAAGATAGTATTCTCTGGGTTGGTAATGGCTTGGCGTCTGGCGATCTGCCCGACGAGGCGCTCGCCGCCGTCGGTAAAAGCGGCCACCGACGGCGTAATACGGCTGCCCTCGGCGTTTGTAATGACCGTTGGTTCACCGCCTTCCATGACCGCTACCACCGAATTTGTGGTTCCCAGATCAATTCCAATTATCTTTGCCATGCCTTCGTCTCCTTCGGAGAAAACCGCTCCCCCGTCCGCCTCTTCGGTGTAGTTAATCACCCCCCGACAGCTTGGCAACCGTCAGTCCTCAGATTTTTTGTCCGGGGAGTCCTGTTCATTGTCTTCTCCAGCGGGGGCTTTTGATACACTGACCAGGGCCGCCCGCAGCAAACGGTCGTACAAACTGTAGCCCGGGGTGTGCTCCTCAATCACGGTATTGGGGGGCAGCTCCTCGCTCTCGACCTGGACCATTGCCTCGTGCCTGGCCGGATCAAAGGGTTCACCTGTTGCCTGCACCCGCGTCACACCGTGCTTTTCCAAGACCTCTACAAAAGATCGCAAGACGAGCTGTACGCCCTCTATCAGGGGTTGGCCATTCCCGCCCCCCTGGGCGTGGACAATGGCCCGTTCCAGATTATCCACCACCGGTAGCAAGTCGCGTACCAACGGCTCATTGGCAAACCGCAGCGCCTCGGACTTCTCCCGCTGCATACGGCGTTTGAAATTCTCCAGTTCGGCCCGCTCACGCAGAAAACGCTCATAGTTTGCCGTGGCTTCGGCCTCTTTCTGCTCCAGTTCGGCCCGCAGCGCGCTGAGTTCGTCGTCCGCGGCCAAGTCGTCCTGCTGAGCCGCGGCTGTGCCTTCTCCAGCGGACGGCGCGGCTTCCTCAGCCTGCCGGCGCTCGTCGTTCTCTTCCACCCCCACCTTGCTCTCATTGTGGTCGGTTTTCTGCATGTTGTGCCTCGTATATGGTGTTGGATATGCTCGGAAGGAACTGATGAATCATCGTACACAAAACCTAAGAACCCGCCGGTGGACTGTCAAGCGGATTATCAGCAAGATACGATAAGATGTGGTGAGAGAAGAACGCAGCCCAGCCATTGTCCTGCGGACCCGCCCCTACGCCGAATCGGATACAATTGTGACCTGTCTGTCACGCGATTGGGGGAAGATCAGCGTCATTGCCAAAGGCGCAAAACGCTCGCGACGGCGCTTTGTCAACGTACTTGAGCCGTTCAGCCACATCCGGCTGCGCTTCCGGCCGGGTCGGAGCGAGGAGGATCTGATGTTTCTCCTTGACGCTGAACTGATACAGGCGTTTCGTCGGCCGAGTCGTGACCTGGAGCGCTTTGCCCTGGCCAGCTATATTGTCGAGCTGGCGGATGTGATGACCGCCGGACGCGAGGCCGGACAGGACCTCTATCAGTTCGTGCTCGACGGTCTCGGCACTCTTGAAGCGCAGCCGAGGCTATCGCCGCTGTTCGCCTCGCTGTTTGCCCTGCAAATCCTGCGCCACGTCGGCTATGCGCCCAACTTCACCACCTGCCAACAGTGTGGGACGAACTTGACCGATCAGGCTTGGGACAGCGTGGGCCTCGCCCTGTCGTCCCAGTTGGGCGGCCTGCTGTGTCCGCGCTGTCATGGACACGGCGGAACCATACTGCGGCTGTCCCAGGAAACCTTCGCGGTCTTGCGGACCTGTTACGCTCCGCAGACTGCGCTGCCAGCCGAGATATCGCTTCGGACCAGGAATGAAGTGCCGGCGCTTGTCACCCGCCTGCTGTCCCCGCATCTCACCAGACCCCTGAGATCTCTGGCTTTTCTGGAGCAGGTCGGCGTACAGGGGGGATAGCCCGGACCGGGCCCGATATGATAGGAACCCCATGGGGGCCAGAGCAGACCGAAGAAGGGATACCACATGACCTCCGTGTTGCTGACCGTGTGCGCCGTTGGTGCCGCACTGGCCGGATTGATCCTGACGAGCCATCGTGCGCTTGTCCAGCGCTTAGAGCGCTTGGCAGACCGGCTTACCGCGGGAGAAAATCGGCTCGCCACGGTAGAGCGTGAACAGGCCCATCTCGCCGGCTTGCTTGAAGGGTCGCGAGAAGCCATCAGCGGCCATCGGGCAGCCTAAGTCTCGGGAGTGGGGCAGGAGAGAGACCGTCATGGAGAAGGCGAGCGGCAGCGGAAAAACCTCCCGCGAGAAGCGGTATGTCTATTCGTTCGGCGGTGGCAAAGCCGACGGCAAGGCCAGCCTCAACTGGCTGCTGGGCGGCAAAGGAGCCAATCTGGCCGAGATAGCCGGCCTAGGTCTGCCCGTCCCGCCCGGTCTGACCATCACCACCGAGGTCTGCTCCCATTACTATGAGCATGGACGGACCTATCCAGAAGAGCTGCCCAACCAGGTCCGTACCGGCCTGAGACGTATTGAGCGTATTATCAAACGCCGTTTTGGCGATGCCAAGCGTCCCCTCCTGCTGTCCGTCCGGTCCGGCGCGCGCGTGTCCATGCCGGGCATGATGGATACGGTGCTCAATCTCGGACTCAACGATACCACCGTCCAGGGCCTGATCCGGCAGTCCGGTGACCCGCGTTTTGCCTATGACTGTTATCGCCGCTTTGTGCAGATGTACGGCGACGTGGTGCTGGGCCTCAAACCCGCCTCCAAGACCGACATTGACCCCTTTGAGCAGTTGCTTGAGCAGAAAAAGGCTCAGAGAGGGGTGGACAACGATACCGACTTGGACGCCCAGGACCTCCAGGAGCTCGTCGTCGCCTTCAAGCGTCTGATCCACGACCGCCTCGATGTCACCTTTCCAGAAGAGCCGCACGATCAGCTCTGGGGAGCGATTGGGGCGGTGTTCGGCTCGTGGAATAACCCCCGCGCCGTGACCTACCGGCGGATCGAGAATATCCCCAGCGAGTGGGGCACTGCGGTCACCGTCCAGGCAATGGTCTTTGGCAATCTGGGCCAAGACTGCGCTACCGGGGTGGCCTTTACCCGGGATCTCTCGACCGGCGCGAACGAACTGAACGGAGATTTTCTGCTGAACGCCCAGGGCGAGGATGTGGTCGCCGGTATCCGCACCCCCCAGCAGTTGACCCTGGCCGCCTCACGCCAGCGCGCCCAGCGTGAAGGACGCTCTGAGGAGGAACGCAGGGCCGAGTATCCGTCTCTCGAAGAACAGATGCCCGAGTGTTTCTCCCAGCTCCAGGAGGTCGCCAGGGTTTTAGAGGACCACTACGCCGATGCCCAGGACATCGAGTTTACCGCAGAGCGCGGCACCCTGTGGCTGCTCCAGACGCGGGCCGGCAAGCGGACGGCCGCCGCAGCCGTACAGATTGCGGCCGACATGGTCTACGAAGGGCGGATAGACGAGGCCACCGCCATTCTTCGGGTGGCACCGACCCAGCTTGACCAGCTGCTGCACCCGACCCTGGCCGCGGACGCGCCCAAAGACTTGCTGGCCCAAGGGCTGCCGGCCTCCCCTGGTGCGGTCAGCGGCGAGGTGGTATTTTCCGCCCAAGACGCCGAAACGGCCGCGGAGGCCGGCCGCAAAACGATCCTGGTCCGGCTCGAAACCTCGCCCGAAGACATCAACGGCATGCACGCCGCCCTGGGCATCCTGACCGCCCGCGGCGGGGCCAGTTCCCACGCCGCCCTAGTCAGTCGCGGCATGGGAAAATGCGCTATTGTCGGCTGTGAGGCCCTCGACATTGACTACGAGCGACAGGAATTCCGCATCCCGGCCAAGCACCTCGTTGTTCACGCCGGCGAGTTCATCACCCTTGACGGAGCAAGCGGCGAGGTCTTCCGGGGCCAAGTCCCGACCAGCGCGCCGAAAATTGAAAGTCCGGCCTACCAGGCGCTCATGGCCTGGGCCGACCGCCGCCGCCGCCTCCTGGTCCGGGCCAACGCCGATACACCAGCCGACGCCCAGACGGCCCGCGCCTTTGGGGCCGAGGGCATTGGCCTGTGCCGGACCGAACACATGTTCTTTGAGGGCGACCGGATTGACGCCGTGCGCGAGATGATCCTGTCCGACAGCACCGCCGGCCGTATCCGCGCCCTGAATAAAATCATGCCCATGCAGAAAGCCGATTTCATCGGCATCCTGCGGGCAATGGCCGGTCTGCCAGTGACAATCCGGCTGTTTGACCCGCCCTTGCACGAGTTTTTGCCCAACACCGACGATGAGATCGCTGCGCTGGCCAGAAAAATGAACCTATCCGCCGAGCGCCTGCGGGTCAAGCGCACTGTCCTGCACGAACTCAACCCGATGCTCGGCCACCGCGGCTGTCGCCTAGGCGTCACCTATCCAGAGATCTATGAGGTCCAGACGCGGGCCATCATGGAAGCCGCGTGTGAACTGGCCCGGGAGAACACCGCAGTTTTTCCAGAAATCATGGTTCCCCTCGTCGGCTTTCAGAAAGAGTTGCAGATCCTGAGAGCCCGGATTGAGCAGGTGTGCGAAGCTGTGACGGCCAGCCACGCCCTGACAATCCCCTACACCGTCGGCACAATGATCGAGGTCCCCAGGGCCGCCCTGAGAGCCGACGATATCGCGGCTGCGGCCGACTTCTTCTCCCTGGGAACAAACGACCTGACCCAGATGACGCTCGGTCTCAGCCGTGACGACGCGGGGAAGTTTCTGCCTGACTATGTTAGCCAGGGCATTTTCGCCAACGACCCCTTTGTCTCTCTGGACACAGAAGGGGTTGGCGTACTGGTCGAATTGGCCGTGCACAAAGGCAAGGCGACCAAACCTGACCTTAAAATCGGGGTCTGCGGAGAACACGGCGGCGACCCGGCCTCGGTCGAGTTCTGCCACCGGGCCGGTCTTGACTATGTCTCGTGCTCGCCCTACCGGGTGCCGATTGCGCGCCTAGCCGCGGCCCACGCCGTCCTCCACAATCCACCCGCGCCGCCGCGCCAGACGCCGCGCAGAGCGCGCAAGGCCGCGGCGACCTAAGGCCCGGACCGCCAAGCTATGGCGCGCCAGACGATCGACGGGCAAACCCGGATTATCGGCATCTTCGGCGACCCGATCGCCCATACCCGCTCACCCGCCATGCACAATGCGGCCTTTCGAGCCCTGGCGCTGCCCTACGTCTACATCCCATTCCATGTCCGCCCCGGCGAATTGGCCAAAGCCACGCGCGGCATTCGCGCCCTCAATCTGCACGGCATCAATGTCACCGTCCCGCACAAAGAGCGGATCATCCGCTCCCTCGACACCCTCAGCCCCGAAGCTGAACTGTGCGGCGCGGTGAACACGGTGGTGCATCAGGACGGACAGATGTTCGGCGATAATACGGACGGCCGCGGCTTTGTGAACTCACTTCAAGAGAGCGGTCTCGCCCCGAGCGGGGCTGAGGTCGTGCTGATTGGTGCCGGCGGTTCGGCCCGGGCCGTACTCGTCTCCCTCATCCGGGCACAGTGCGCCGCGGTCAAGATTGTGAACCGCACCAAGGCCAAGGCCCGCAAACTCATCCGCGCCTCCCAGCCGGCAGGAAAAACGCGGCTTGAGGCCCTGCCGCTCGACACCCTGCGCGACCCAGCCCTGTTCGCCGGGGTAGAGCTCGTCATTAACGCGACTTCCGTGGGTCTCCACGGCGATGAGTTTCCGCCCCTCGCCTACGCCGCAACGCCGGCCAGCTGCCTGTTCTACGACCTGCTGTACCGGCCTGAGCATACGCCTTTCCTCAGGCGCGCCAGGGCTGTTGGCCGTCCAGCACTGGACGGCAGACGGATGCTGCTGCACCAGGGCGCGCTCGCCTTTTCCCTGTGGACGGGACAGCCGGCTCCCCTGGAGGTGATGGGGCGAGCCTTGCAGCGCTCCCTGCGACAACTGGCCTGAACCGGGGAAGCGTCCTGCCGACCTTTCGGTGCAGGGGGTCGGCCTCAGCCTCTCAGCAGCGCTTCCAACCCAGTCCGCTCCACCGCAAACCGTGTGTTACAGAACTCACAAGTGACCTCGGCCAAGCCCTGTTTGTCCACCCAGTCCCGGACTTCGTCGTGCCCTAGAGCACTCAGAGCCGCCCAGGACACGGTCCCGGCTGCACCGGCACACAAACCGCACCTCGTGTTCCTCGACCACGGACAGGCTGAACGCGCCCACGACCTCATGCAGGATATCGTGGGGGGTGGCACCGCGGCGCACCAAGTCGCTGACCGGGTGGGTCCCGGTGACGGTGTTTTCGAGTCGCGCGACAAGCTCGTCTGCTGCCCCGGGCATGGCCTGGATCACAAAGCCACCCGCCGCGCTCACACTCTCGTCGGGCCGGACAAACACGCCTGGACTGACCGCCGAGGGAATCTGCTCCAAGTTCAGCAGGTAGTGCGCCACGTCCTGGCCGATTTCGCCCGACACAATGGGCAGAATGCTGCGGTGCGGAGCGCTGAGCCAGGGCTGAGAGCACATGACTACAAAGGTCCCGCTGCCAACCGCAGCGCCGACATCGAGCTTGCCGTTGCGGGAGGGGAGATGAGTCCGCGGCTGAGACACAAAGCCACGCACCTCACCCCGGGCGTTGGCGTCAACCAGAATCCCGTGCAACGGGCCTGTGCCGACAAACTGGAGAGAGATGGTCTCGTCTTCCCGCAACAGACTGCCCAGCAGGAGGCCGGCCGTCAGCGTCCGACCCAAGCGCGGCGCTGGCAGTCGGGGCTGTGCGGTGGCAACGGCGGGCCTCATCTACAAGCCGGGTGCTCACTGCGGCCACGGCCCGGATCGACTGGCCGGCCGCGGTTGTCCTTGCCAAGCCGTCAGCGCTGGGCATGTCGTCCTTCTCCAGCCTCCGCCCGGTGGCACAGCCTACGCCGAGGCCTGGGTCTGGCGCGCACACGCCGAATTCTTTTTGGGACTGGCCGGGGGTGTGGTCTCGTTCAGCGGGATACACTCCACAATCTCCAGCCCATAGCCAGGCAGACTGACCAGACGCCGTGGTGAGTTGGTCAGCAAACGCATCT
This sequence comes from uncultured Binatia bacterium (SeqCode), assembly GCA_965200965.1. GTDB lineage: Bacteria > Desulfobacterota > Binatia > Bin18 > Bin18 > JAAXHF01. The sequence continues at coordinate 472,511 of OZ241744.1, read as the reverse complement.
TGCGCACGCCAAGGCTGCGCAGGATTTGCGCCCCAATCCCATAATCGCGAAAGTCGCTCGGCTGCGAACCCGGCCCGGAGTCAGCGCCCTTGCGGCCACGTTTTCCCGGCGGCGCGTTTTCCCGGCGGAGTTGCGCCCCCTGCCTCTCCTGTCTGAGATAGAGAATCACCCCTTTTCCCGCGGCCTCAATCACTTCCATCGAGCGTCTGAGCAGGACGCTGGTGTTGGCTGCGCTATAGCCGAAGACATCGCCAAACACATATTCGGTATGGGCCCGGACCAAGACCGGCTCGTCGGGCGAAATCTCGCCCTTGACCAGCACGAGGTGCTCCTGGTCATCAACATCGCTGGTATACACATGGGCGACAAACCTTCCTCCCGAACGCGTCGGCAGGTGGGCCTCGTCAACGTGATGGACTAGAGAGTCGTGACGCAGCCGATACTGAATGAGGTCGGCAATGGTCGCAATTTTCAGATCATGGGTGACCGCGAATTCTTCCAGGTCTGGCAGGCGGGCCATGGTACCGTCATCACGCATGATCTCACAAATCACGCCCAGGGGCTTGAAACCGGCCAAGCGAGCCAGATCAACCGCCCCCTCGGTCTGGCCGGTGCGGACCAACACCCCTCCCCGACGGGCGCGCAGGGGGAAGACATGGCCGGGCACGACAAAGTCCTCAGACCGCGCACCGTCCTGCGTTGCGGCGACAATCGTCGTCGCTCGGTCCTCGGCCGAAATCCCCCGCCCAACACCTTTTTTAGCATCAAAGGAGACGGTAAAGGCGGTCCCCAGCGGTGCCGTGTTGTTGTCCACCATCATGGACAGACCCAGAGCGTCGGTGTGCTCCTCGGCCATCGGCATGCAAATCAGACCCCGGCCATATTTGGCCATGAAGTTAATCGTCTCAGGTGCGACCGCCTCGGCCGCCATGCATAGATCGCCTTCATTTTCCCGATCTTCGTCGTCCATCAGAATAATCATCCGGCCGGCTCGGATTTCTTCAATGGCGTCTTCGATTGTGGTAATGTGCGGGCTGGTATGCTCCAGCTGGCTTGGTGGGGGAACAGAAAACATAATGGCCCTCCTTGACAATCTAAGATGTCCAGCGACCGGGCGGACCGCCCATGGGTGCGGTTATATCCTCTCGCCTTGGGACCTGTAAAGTGGTGGCCGGCCCATCGCCCTCGGTGGCCCGGCGAGCCGTACGGCCCAGACTTGACCGGGGCACACAGGACGGCTGGAGTAGGGCCTCTCAACAGAGAGGGGTAGACACGCACATGGTCTTCATCGCCGGTGAGGATATCACACGCTGAAGGGGACGGGAGACTGAGCACTCTGCGACCAGCCTGTCAGCGTAAGGAGGAGGGTTGATGCCAGATGTCACCATCCTGGGATCGGTTGACCTGCGTCAGAGCATCATTCGTCGGCCAGAGATGTTTCTCCGAGACCCGGACGGCACTAAGCGGGTCAGCGAGTATTACACCAATACCGACTGCAGCAAGCTGCTCCTCGAAGCCCTGGTCATTGAACCGGGGAAAAAACAACAGTTCTTTTTCCAGGTCTGCAAGAAGGCCAACGGGGCCTTGGTGCGGCTTGCTCCCATCAGCAATGCGGAGAACACAACAGGCGTGAAGCAGATCATGGGCCAAGTGGCTTTTGCCATCAAATCGCTGTTTCCGGGCTCGCGTTACGGCAAGACCAATATTGCCGATTGCATCCCTGATCACGACCGCCCGAGCGGGTCGCGCGGCAAGACACTCCAGGCGGTGGCCTGAAGTGTCTCACCAGCCGAACCGGCCCCGCCACCAAGCGTACAGGGCGAGCCTGATTTTACACCAGTTGCTGAGGCGGATGTGCCGGCCAAAGACCTGAAACTTCCGGGCTGTGATCTCGTCGAGCAGACGCCGGTAGATGAAGTGCATGGCCTCGGCCGCGGCCAGGCTGCGGCGGTCTTCGTCGGCCAGGGTGGCCGTGGCCTGCCGATAGTATGCCCTGGCCCGTTCCTGTTCAAAGTTCATCAGCCGGACAAAGGCCTCATTGTACACCCCGGCACACAACTCCTGTTCGCTATAGCCGCAGGCGGCTAGGTCCTCGGCCGGCAGGTAAATCCGCCCCCGCCGGGCGTCCTCGCCCACGTCACGCAGGATATTTGTCAACTGGAGTGCCAGCCCCAGGTTCATGGCGTAGTCCGGGGTGTGGGGATTACGGTAGCCAAAGATCTCGATACAGATCAGCCCCACCAAGCTGGCCACATGATAGCAGTAGTCACGCAGTTCATCGAAGGTCTGGTAGCGCGTCCGGTGCAGGTCCATCTCCACGCCGTCGATAATCCCGGCCAGGTGCTGGCGCTGAATCGGGAAACGCTGGATCGCGTCGGCCAGGGCTTGGGAGATGGGATGGCGCGGTCTCTGATTATAGCAATAGTCGAGTTCTTCCCGCCACAGCTTGAGCAGCCAGGCGAGGGTCTCGGCGCGCGTATGGGGCGCGGTTTCAGGGGCGCAATCGGGGCGGGGCGGCGCGTCCATCAGCGTGTCGGGCTGGTCGGTGATGTCGTCCATGAACCGACAGAAGGCATAGGTGGCGCATAAGGCGTTGTGGCGATCCTTGGACAACAGACGAAAGGCGTAGGAGAAGTTTGAGGAACTCTGGCGGGTCACCCGGCGGCAGTAGGCGTAGGCTTCGGCAAGCGAAGCCGCGGGACGAGAGGGGGCGAAGAGACCGTATTCCTCGGGTCGGGGCGGGGTCTGACTCACCGTGTACTCTTGGGATTGTCTCGCTACGCGCGCTTCTCTGCACTGCTCAGGCCGCCGCCCCGGGCTGTAAACGCGCGATAAGTTGCCGGGCGTGGGAGCGGGCCCAGCGGTCGGCTTCGAGCAGGCTGTCGAGGTCGGCTGCCGGAGAGGGAGCGTGGGCCTGTAGCACCCGCTCGTTGAGCGCCGCAATATCGGGGAAACGGAGCTGCCCGTTCAGAAAATACTCAACCGTCACCTCGTTGGCCGCGTTGAGTACCGCCGGACACGTCCCCCCCTGCCGCAGGGCTGCATAGGCCAAGCGGAGGCAGGGGAATTTGTCAAAATCGGGCGCAAAAAACTCGAGCCGGGCCACCGCAGTCAGGTCCAGACCGGGCAAGTGATCGAGCGGGAGACGGTCGGGATAGGCCAGAATGTAGGAGATGGGGACGGCCATATCGGGAATCCCGAGTTGGGCCAGCACCGAGCCGTCAACATATTCGACCATCGAGTGGACAATGCTCTGGGGATGGACGATCACCGACACCTGTTCGGGTGTCAGGTCAAACAGCCAGCGCGCCTCAATCACCTCAAGGCCCTTATTCATCAGGGTCGCTGAGTCGATCGTGATCTTGTTGCCCATCTTCCAGGTCGGATGCTGGAGTGCCTCTGCAACGCTCACCTTGGCCAGTTCAGCGGTCGGACGCTGTCGGAACGGGCCGCCTGAGGCAGTCAGCAGAATGCGTTTGAGCCGCTCACGGGGATGACCGTGGAGTGACTGAAAGATGGCGTTGTGCTCGCTGTCTACCGGCAACAGGCTCACCCCGGACTGTTTTGCCTCGCGCGTCATCAACTCGCCGGCAATGACCAGGGCTTCTTTGTTGGCCAGCGCAATGGTTTTCCCGGCCCGCACCCCGGCCAGGGTTGGCGGGAGTCCGACCGCTCCAACGAGGGCGGCCATCAGTATGTCGGCCTCGGGATAGGTGGCCGTTGCCAGGAGCCCTTCTGACCCACACAGGATTGTGCCGCGGAAATGGGGCAGTTGGTCTTTGAGCGCGCGCGCGTCGTCTTCATTGGTCAGGGATACCAGCTCGGGCTGAAAACGCCTGACCTGCTCCGCCAATGTGGCGACATTGCGGCCGGCAGCGAGGGCCACTACCTGAAAGTGCTCGGGAAACCGCTCTACAATAGAGAGCGTTGTCACCCCAATGGAACCGGTTGAGCCCAGAACGGCCAGCTTTCTCATCACCTTCCCTCGCCCGCTCAGAGCGAAACCGCTCTACTCTTTTACAACCCGTTCTGCCGCTCGAACTGCTGTCCGCGACCGACAGGGACCTGGGGCGAGTCACCAAGCCCCATAAACTGCATACGCACCGAGCGGGGACGGGGGCCGTCGAGCTCGGCAAAAATAATCCGCTGAAACTGGCCGAGCACAAGCGCTCCGTCTTCCACTTGCAGGGCCAGCGAGCCGCCCAGCATGATGGCCCGCAGATGGGCGGCAGCGTTCTTGCGCTCACAGTCGGACAGGGCCGGATCGTTATGCTTATAGCCCGTCTTGTCGGCCACAAGCCGGCGCAGGAAGGCATCCACGTCATCCCATAGCGCAGCCTGGGTCTCGGTATAAAAGACCCCGGTCGTGGTATGCAGGGTTGACACCACGCCCATACCATTCCTGACGCCACTCTCAGCCACAAACTGCTTCACCTGTTGGGTCAGGTCAAATAGTTGGACCCGGGTTTTTGTATCAAGTTGGATTGTCTTGGACTGGATAATCATGCAACACCTCCCCTTACGCTATCAACCGAAGCTCCTCCCAAGACCCGCCCCCCGGCGCTTTTGAGGCAGCTATTGTGTCTCATTGGTGCGCGTCATGTTCCGCGCGACTAACCGCTCGGTCAGGAGACGACAAAAAAAGAGAGGCATCTTTCCTCTCTCCCGACCGTGTCCAGGCGATCATAGAGCCTCAGCCCAGCGCTGTCAATTCCGGCTACGCTCTGAGGGAGCGCCTCACCTAAGAGGGCAAAAGCCGCTTCTCCCTGTTACGCGCCGTCAGACAAGCGTCGCCTGTATCTGCCCAAATCTTCGGGCGTCACAGCGTCCGGCGGCACCAGGCGATAATGTTTCCCGGTATCGAATCGGGGACCTTTGCAACCACGAGGTTCGGGTTTGGTGTCAGCGGTACATCCCTCACCAAGACGAACCTATATTCGCTTCTTCCCGCCGCCCGAATGATCCAGGTCTCGTTGTCGGGCGCTTTCTCCAGAATACTTGATGGGAGTTCTGTCCGGTATCGGAAGCTGTAGATCAGATCGCCCGGATTCTTCGGCAGAGCAATGTTTAGTCGAGAGGCGGAAGTAGCAATATCTTCTCGTGCAAATTCCACTTCGCGTTTTCCGGGTCTGAACCTGGCGTGGAAAATTTCCTCCATAATCGCCGCATAACGGTTCCGAGAACGAATACTATACTCCTCTCTGGCCTCAGCCGCCCGGCCATTCCAGCAGGACGACCTCTTCCCGAAGCTGCTCACCGGTCACTGTTGACAGCCGGGTGCGGAACAAGTCGCTCCCGACGACCGCATAGCCCAGAGAGTGGGCCAAGTCGGCAAGAAGCCGCCCTGTCCGAATCATGACGCGCAGATAAGACGCCTGGTCGCCCACTACATAGGCGAGCCGCGCCCCTGGTCTGAGAACAGGCCGCAGCGACGCAAGGTGCCGCGCCATTCCGCCAAAGTACAGCCTGGTCACGCGCGGGTACAAGCGCTCGAAGCCGGAAGTCTTGCCCAAGACAAGCCGACGTTGCTCAATGGCCTCGGCAATGTTCTGTATCTCGACATGATCGGCAACCTGACTATCGTCCGTATCGGCTTTGTACACACCCCGCGTGTTAGACCTGACTAAGCCATGTTTCAGTGCGCGCAATTCCTGTCTATCGCGGATAAAGCCAAGGACAACCGACTCCAGCCGGGTTGTGCGCGTGTAGTCCTTCTCGTTTGGATAGGGTGGTGAGGTAATGACCGCGTCCACAGACTGCGGCTCCAGGAGTTGGCCGGCTTGTCTGGAGTCAGCCTTGAGGACCTGAGCCGCCACCCCGGCCCTGTCGGCATGGAGCCGCAGGTCACGGACAATTGTCCGCATACCGTCGAGCCAAGCGTCAATGACCGGCGCGTCGGTCTTGAGCCGGCCAACTCCCACTTCCGGGCCGAATTTCAGATTGCCGATGCGCTGCGCCAGCGCGTTCGCCAGCGCCAAGCGGCCGTATTGTGCCAACTGGCGCTCGCCAGCGCGGCCGATCGCGTCCAAGAGGACCAGGGTCTTATGCAGGGGGAGCGGGCTGATGGAATCCTTGAGCAGCAGTTTCTGCTGTTCAGCGGGAAGTCCTTGCAGCGGAAGAGCCTTCTGGGCGTTGATGCCCTGTCGTTCCAGGGTCTGCTTGGCCGCCGCGGCGACCGTGCCGGCATAGTCCGACAGCACAGCGCTGTTGACCGACCAGTCAAGCTTCACCGCACTGGCAAAATGCGCCATTGGGTTGGATTCGATCCCCAGGCTGGAAATGCCGAGTTTCTTGCACTCAACCAGGGTCGTGCCAGTCCCGCAAAAGGGGTCAAGGACAGTCTGACAGGCTGGCAGGCCGAACTGCTCCAGATAATCCCGCACCAGATGGGGCGGGTAAGACAGCACAAACTGATACCAGTCATGGACCGCACGGTCTTCGGACCGCAGCTTGTTCCGACCGTCCTGCGCAGTGTTGTCAGCAGATGCAGCGCCCATCGTCAATCGCCAAGCCATCCCGTTCGCCCGTACTATACCGTCTCCATACCGCCCGCACTACGCCCGGTGTCCGAGTGCCGCCGGGCCGGTTCCAGTGTTGTGCTCTTGCCCTGCGCTGAACTTGCTTTTCCCGGCCTTTTGCCTAAAAAATCAGCAATGCCTATGATTTACCCAGAAGAAGTCCGGCTGAGGGACACAAATCCGCCCAGTTTCCCGGTCTCCGCCTGGCATCCCCTTTGCTGAGTAGAACCGCTGGGCCTCGTCGGCGTACTGGCCGCGCGCCTGTATTTCAAAAGGAGGAGGAACATGATCCATATGGGGAGACGTTCTGCTTTGGGATTGGCGGGTTGTCTCGGTCTTTTGGCGTTTGGTGCAGGCCATGCTGCGGCCCAAGAGACCTCAAGGATTGACAGCGGAGATACCACTTGGCTGCTGACATCTTCGGCTATCGTCCTGATGATGACCGCCCCAGGCCTGGCCCTGTTCTATGGGGGCTTGGTCCGACGCAAGAACAGCCTGTCAACCATCATGCAGAGCTTTATCCTGATGGCTGTGATGAGTGTGCAGTGGGTGTTATGGGGCTATACCCTGGCGTTTGGCCCGGACATCGGCAGTCTCATCGGCGGGCTTGACTGGCTGGGGCTGGTCGGGGTCGGGGGCGAGCCGAGCGATTATGCTCCGACCGTCCCCCACCAGGCGTTCATGATCTTCCAGGGGATGTTTGCCATTATTACCCCGGCCCTCATCACCGGGGCCGTTGCCGACCGCATGAGGTTCAGCGGCTTCCTGGTCTTCATGGTCCTGTGGGCCACCTTTGTTTATGATCCGCTGGCCCACTGGGTATGGGGCGGCGGCTGGATAGGCGATCTCGGCGCGCTGGACTTTGCCGGAGGGACGGTGGTTCATATCAGCTCGGGCGTTTCGGCCCTGGCCGCGGCAATCGTCCTGGGCAAGCGGCGGGGCTATCCCCGGGAGCCGATGCCGCCGCATAATCTGCCGTTTACCGTTGTCGGAGCCGCCCTGCTGTGGGTAGGCTGGTTTGGCTTTAATGCCGGCAGCGCCCTGGCCGCGGACGCCGTCGCCACCAGCGCTTTTGTGGCCACCAACACGGCCGCGGCGGCGGCAACCCTGGGCTGGATGTTCACCGAATGGGCGGTCCGCGGCAAACCGACCGTCCTGGGCGCGGCCAGCGGAGCGGTGGCCGGCCTGGTTGGGATTACTCCAGGAGCCGGCTTTGTGACGCCCCTGGCCGCGCTGCTCATTGGTGCCATCGCCGGGGTGTTGTGTTTCCTGGCCGTAACGTCAAGAGCCGCCTGGGCTACGACGACTCGCTCGATGTGGTCGGGATTCACGGTGTGGGCGGAACGGTCGGCGCGCTGCTCACCGGCGTGTTTGCCTCGCCAGCCGTCAACCCGGCCGGCGCAGGGCTGCTATACGGCAATCCGGGCCAGCTGTGGACTCAGCTTGTGTCTGTTGTGGCCACAATGGTGTATTGCTTTGTGGTTGCCTTTGTTCTGCTGAAAATAGTGGACTCGATAGTCGGTCTGCGAGTAGATGAAGAGGACGAAGACCTCGGTCTCGACCTGTCCCAGCACGGCGAGAACGCCTATACCCTCTGAGGGCTTGCACTCCCCGGTTTTGTGGCAGTTTTCATCTGCTCCGCCTCTTGGCCGAGCGGCAGGCGTCGCGTCCGTCGCTCAGGGCAAATGTCGGCGCGGGCCGCAGCCTGACTATTTGCCCCGCCACACGGGTCTGCGCTTGTTCAAAAACGCGCTGACCCCTTCCTGGAAATCCTGGCTCATATAGGCGCGGAGGATCAGGTCTTCACCCAGTTCGCCCTCCAGCAGGCTGCGCCGGTAGTGCTGCAAACGCCGGACCGCTTCCTTTGTCAGCCTCGGCATCGACCTGCTCACACACCTCAAGCAGGCCCTCATACATGGCCCAGGTCATGGCGTTCCGAAACTTTGGCCGGTTGAAGGTCGCCAGCCCAACCGGCCCCTGTCGCTCAAACACGATCTCAGCCTGGCTCACACGCACACCCTCCCCTGTTCAGACTGCTCGTTCCCCGGCCTCTCTTGTCCAACATCGCATCTTCCGATACTGCCTCAGCAGACATTTTTTCAACACACCGGCCGCCTGTCCGGGGCGAACGGCTGACCCGTCTGACCGTCGTCGGGAGCGGTCTGGCCAACTCTCAGGCTCAGCCCGCCTCAAGGCCACGATGGGCAAGACAAAGGCCCGCCACCCAGCAGCTCAAACGCCTCTTCAATATACGGGTCTTTGGTGGCCCGATCATAAATCCGGATACCCCAGTCGCGTTGGAAGGCGGCACGCTGTCCCGAAACAGATAGGCCCATGAAAACATCCGGTCCTCAAAAAACTCCAGATCCAGTTCCCGCCAAAAAAAGAAGAAGGCAAAGCCCAGGACAAAAATCCAGAACGCCCGAGCCTCTCCCTCGGCCCGCCACAGGCCCAGCAGGCCCAGCACCCCGGCCTGGACGTTTTGGAACAGCCCGTACTCCTGCATACTGAGCCATTCTTCGGCCTCGAGTAGACCCAGCGTCAGGACGGCCACGCCACAGCCGACAAAGACGGCCAGTTGAGGGATGCGTATTTTCCTTGACAAGACCGTGGCCTCCTCGCACTATGCGTGCATACCTGCAAGGAGCGGTATGTCAAGCGCGTGCCACAAAGCCGGTGAAGGCATGAACGAAGCCACCACTCGAATCAAGATCAACGCGCTGCTCGAAGCGGCCGGCTGGCGGTTCTTTGCCGATGGCGACAAGCCGGCCAACATCCGCCTGGAACCGCAGGTCGCACTCAAGAGGTCCGACCTCAACGCCCTTGGCGAAGATTTCAATACCACCGTCAGGGGCTTTGTTGATTTTGTGCTGCTCGACGCCAAGGGCTTCCCGCTGCTTGTGCTGGAGGCCAAGTCAGAGACCAAGAACCCGCTGGTCGGCAAGGAGCAGGCGCGCAAATACGCCCGCTCGCTGAACTGCCGTTTTGTCATCCTGTCGAACGGCAACCTGCACTACTTCTGGGACCTGGAACGCGGCAATCCGCACCTCATCACCGCATTTCCCAGCCCCGAGTCAGTGGACGGCTACCGGACGGTCGCGCCCAGCCCCCAACGCCTAGTGGATGAGCCGGTCGGCGACGACTACATCGTGCTCAGCCAGCGGCCCGGCTATGCGTCTGAGCCGGCCTTTCTTCAGGCCAAGGGGCTGCGTTTCTTGCGCCCCTATCAGCTCCGCGCCGTCCACGCGGTGCAGCGGGCGGTCAAGGCTGGCGACGACCGCTTTCTGTTCGAGATGGCGACCGGCACCGGCAAGACGTTGACCGCGGCTGCGGTCATCAAGCTGTTTCTGCGTTCCGGCAACGCCCGGCGGGTGCTGTTTCTGGTGGACCGGCTGGAACTGGAGGAGCAGGCCAAAAAGGTCTTTGGCACGCTGCTGGCCGCGGATTTCAGTACCGTCATCTACAAAGAGAGGCGCAACGAGTGGCGACGGGCCGATATTGTCGTCGCCACCGTCCAATCCCTGCTGTTCAACAACAAGTACCACCGGCTGTTCTCGCCGACCGACTTTGACCTTGTGATCTCTGACGAAGCCCACCGTTCCATCGGCGGCAATGCCCGGGCGGTGTTCGACTATTTTGTCGGCTACAAGCTGGGTCTGACCGCCACGCCCCGCGATTACCTCAAAGGCAGCGGCCGGCAGCCTACCAACCACCAGCGCGAGGCCGAGCGGCGCTTGCTGCTCGACACCTACCGCACCTTCGGCTGCCAGAGCGGCCAGCCAACCTTCCGCTATTCGCTGCTCAACGGCGTGCAGGACGGCTATCTGATCAATCCGACGGTGGTTGATGCCCGCACCGAAGTGACCACCCAGCTTCTGTCCGACGAGGGGTTTGTCATCTCTTTCAGCGACACCGCTGGCCGGGACCAGGAGGAGCGCTACAAGCAACGCGAGTTTGAAAAACGCTTCTTCTCCGACGCCACCAACCAGCTCTTCTGCCGGACCTTTCTGGACCACGCCCTGCGCGACCCGGTCAGCGGCGAGGTCGGCAAGTCGATTGTCTTTGCCGTCAGCCAGAACCACGCGGCCAAGCTGGCCAATATCTTCAACCAGATGGCCGACCGCCTGTTTCCCGGCAAGTACCAGTCCGACTTTGCCGTACAGGTCACGTCTCAGGTGGCGGACGCCCAGCGGTTCACCATCAACTTTGCCAACAACACCCTGCTCGGCTCGGGCAACTTCCTGCCGGCCTACCGGACCAGCAAGGCCCGCGTGTGTGTAACCGTCGGCATGATGACCACCGGCTATGACTGCACCGATCTGCTTAACCTGAGCCTGTTCCGACCGCTCTTTTCGCCGACCGATTTTGTCCAGATCAAGGGCCGCGGCACCCGCCGCCATAACTTTCTTGAGCAGCTTGTTGACGACCGCCTCAAGGCCGAGGTCGTCCGGCCCGACAAGACCGCCTTCAAGCTGTTCGACTTCTTTGGCAACTGCGAATACTTTGAGACCGAGTTCAACTATGACGAGGTGCTGAAGCTGCCCCGGCTGCGGGCCGGCAAGGGCGACAGGCCGGAGCCGCCCCCGCCGGTCGGGGAGTATGCACATCTGGGCGGCGATAGCCTGGAGGGCCTTATTGAAGAGACCATCGGCCCGCAGGGGATGAAGATAGACCGGATGTTCTTTGACCGCTTTGCCGACACCGTGCGGGAGGACACCACCATTGCGCGGGCGGTTGAGGCCGGCCAGTGGGAGCGCGTCATTGACTATGTGACCCGCGAGGTCTTTGACAAGCCCGAGGACTATTACAACCTGGCCAAGCTGCGCAAAGCCGCGGCGGTGGACCGCCGGCTGAGCCTGCGCGAGATTCTGGAGAAGGTCTTTGGCCTCATCCCCCGCTTCAAGTCCAGGGACGAGCTGCTTGAGGAGGAGTTTGTCAAGTTTGTCGCCGACCACACCCCGGCCGAGGCCGCGGCCGTCCCGGCCCTCAAACACTACTTCAAGGCGTATGTCGGCGACGCCGGCCTGCGCCAGATCATTGACCAGCGGCAGTTCACCGCTCTCGCCACCAACCCGGCCTTTTCCAGCCGGGACTACCGGGCCGTACCCCGGGACTACCGCGCCCTGATCCCTGGGTATGTGAAGGACTATGTGGCGCTGAATCAGTTTGTCGTCTGAGGTATGCTGGACCGGAACCGGGAATGCTCAGCAAGGAGAGGTATAAAGCATGAGACAGGTGATTGTGTATCCAGGCGAAGATGGTTACTGGGTTGCCGAATGTCCCAGCTTATCCGGCTGCATCAGTCAGGAAAGAACCAAGTCCGAAGCCATTGCCAGGCACGGCAGTCATATGATTCTGCGGCGTGACCATCCTTTCTCGCAGGTCCGTGTTCCTGACCACAAAGAACTGGACAGAGGAACGTTGCGAAGCGTCATTAGACAGACACAACTCAAGGGAGAAGAGTTTGTGAACTTGTTGTGAAGCTGCCTGCTCCGCATGAAAGAGAAGGACCATGCTCGACGCCGCCACCCGCCGCCGGATTGACACCGCCCGCGACATTCTCGTCGGCAAAGTGCCCGACCCCAAGAGCCAGGTGGAGCAGATCACGATTGCCCTGATCTACAAGTTCATGGACGATATGGACGCCGAGGCCGAAGAGTTGGGCGGGGAGCGGGCCTTTTTTGCCGGCGAGTTCGCCGGCTACGGCTGGGCTCGGCTGATGCGCCCCGGCCTCGGCGGTCACGAAACCCTCACCCTGTACACCGAGGCCCTGGCCCGGATGGCCGAGAACCCCGGCATTCCGCCCCTGTTCCGGGCCATCTTCACCAACGCCTACCTGCCCTTCCGTGACCCCGAGACCCTGCGCGCCTTTCTCAAGGTCATTGACGAGTTCCGCTATGACCATTCGGAGCGTCTGGGCGACGCCTTTGAGTATCTGCTGTCGGTGCTCGGCGCGCAGGGGGCGGCCGGCCAGTTCCGCACCCCTCGCCACCTGATTGACTTCATGGTGGAGGTCCTTGACCCGAAGAAGGACGAGCGGGTGCTTGACCCGGCTTGCGGCACAGCCGGTTTCCTCATCTCGTCCTACAGGCACATCCGCACCGCCAACACCGACGCCCACGGCCACGACCGCCTCAGCCCCGACGACCGGGCCCGGCTGGCGGCCAACTTCACCGGCTACGACATCTCGCCCGACATGGTGCGGCTGTCGCTGGTCAACATGTATCTGCACGGCTTTGTGGCCCCGCGCATCTTTGAGTACGACACCCTGACCAGCCAGGACCGCTGGCACGAGTGGGCGGATGTCATCCTGGCCAACCCGCCGTTCATGTCGCCCAAGGGCGGCATCCGGCCCCACAACCGGTTCGCAGTCAACTCCAAGCGCAGCGAAGTGTTGTTTGTGGCCTATATTGCCGAGCACCTGACGCCCGGGGGCCGGGCCGGCGTCATTGTGCCCGAAGGCGTCATCTTCCAGAGCCAGCGCGCCTATACGCAGCTCCGCAAGCAGCTGGTCGAGGAGTATCTGGTTGCTGTGGTCTCGCTGCCGGCCGGCGTGTTTCAGCCCTACTCCGGGGTCAAGACCTCGATCCTGATTCTGGACAAAGCGCTGGCCAGGCAGACCGACCACATCGCCTTCTTCAGCGTGGCCCACGACGGCTACGACCTGGGCGCGCAACGCCGGCCCATTGCCGCCAACGACCTGCCCCAAGCCCGGGCCGAACTGGCCGACTATCTGGGCCGTCTGCGCACAGCGACCCCGCTGGCCGACTTCAGGCCGACGCTGGGCCGGGTGGTGGAGAAAGCGCGCCTTGCCGCGGACGGGGACTATAACCTGAGCGGGGAGCGGTATCGGGAAGGCAGGCCGCAGCGCGCCAAGTGGCCGCTGGTGGCGCTAAGAGAAATAGCTTTGGAGATCAAGACTGGTTTTGCCTGCGGAAGAGCGAAGACAGACACAGATGGTGTACCACATATACGCCCCATGAACATAACTGAAGGAGGGATGTTTACCCGATTGGGACTAAAGACTATCGGAGAAGTGGACTACGCTAGGAGAGAGGATTATTCATTAAAGCCAGGCGATGTTCTCTTTAACAACACCAATAGCAAAGAATTGGTTGGCAAAACCTGTCTGATTACTGAGAAAATCCGAGGTGGCTTCTCTAATCATATCACCCGTATTCGTGTTGACTCAAATCGTTGTGAGGCCAGCTTTCTTGCTCTCGTGCTTCATGGTTCATGGCAAAGAGGTCTTTTTGTCGAATACGCCCATAGGTGGATTGGACAAGCTGGAATCAATGCAAAGTCGCTTGGCGAATTTTTAATTCCCCTGCCCCCGCTGGAGGTGCAGAGGGAGTTGGTGGCGGAGATTGAGGGCTACCGGCGGGTGATGGACGGGGCGCGGGCGGTGATTGACAACTACCGGCCCCATATTCCAGTTGATCCGGCTTGGCCGGTAGTAGCAATCAAAGAAGTGGCTTCCGTTGAAAGTGGGTTTGGCTTTCCTACGGCTTATCAAGGCAAGACCGATGGGAAAATTCCTTTTCTAAAGGTCAGTGACATGAACCTACCCGGCAACGAGACGCGGATTGTTTCATGGAATAATGTAGTATCCAGCGATGTTCTTCGGAGACTCAAGGCCAAGACATTTCCAGCCGGGACGATCATTTTTCCCAAAATTGGTGCCGCCATCGCTACCAACAAGAAACGCATCCTCACCTGTCCCTCAACATACGACAACAATGTCATGGGCATAGCACCCGATGCCGGAAGGCTCTCATCCCCTTTTCTTCATACTTGGCTGATAGGATTCGATCTTTCACGGTGGGCCAGTGGCGCACAACCGCCATCTATGCGTAAGACGGTAGTTGAGGAACACAAGATTCCCCTGCCGTCTCTCCCAATCCAGCAAACCATCGTTGCCGAGCTTGAGGCCGAGCAAGCCCTTGTCGCCGCCAACCGGGAGTTGGTGGAGCGGATGGAGGGGAAGATACGCGCGGCGGTCGGGCGGGTGTGGGGTGAGGACTCCCCTCCTTGCCGGAGGCGTAAATGATGGTCTATGTTGGCGGTAGAATCTCCATCTGGGAAGGAATTGAATGATGGGACGATATCTTACAGCAGAAGTTTGCCTAAACGGCCACTACACCACTGACTCCATAGAGAGAGCCCCAGAAATGTGCAGCAAACACTGTCCGAAGTGTGGGGCAGAAACAGTTACTCAATGCCCGAACTGTTCGACAAATATAAGAGGCGACTATTTCGTTCCTGGTATTGTCGTTGCCACCAATTATCTCCCCCCCCAACTACTGCCATAACTGCGGCAATCCCTTGCCGTGGACCCAGCAGAAAATATCTGCCGCTCAGGAGCTTGTTGACGAAATTGAGGAGCTATCAAAAGAAGACCGGAATATCCTCAAACAGTCCATTTCTGAGCTGACCCAAGATTCTCCAAGGACAGAGCTAGCTTCAGTTCGCTACAAAAAGCTCCTTAAAAAATCAAGCGAGGCTATAGGTCAAGCAATCACCTCCGCTGTTACGTCTGTTGCAACTGAAGCGGCAAAGAAGCTCCTGGGGTTATGAGTGGGAGGAATAATGGCGAAAAGGAAAGTAGGCGCGCCCCCCTAGGTGATAATTGCGAACGAAAAGGAGAGGCTACCATGTCAAAGGAGTCACCGTCCGACCGACCAAAAATCCACGTCCGAACTCCGAGAGGTGGGCTGTATGTCAAAGCCGACGAATTGCTTCGCAGCAAAAAGGCGCGGGCTATCATCGACAAAGCGGCAAAGCTTCCTCTCAAGAGGAAGGCATCTGACGGGCCTGTGGAAGACCGTTCAGAGAAGCCGAAGTAGTCATTCTGTCGGGAGGTACGCTTCTTGGGCCTTGGGTGGTTTCTGATCCCCACTCTTGGGGGATACTGGTTTCTCACGCACCTGCACTTTACGAGCTACGGTGCGCTCCGCGATTCAGGTTACCATGTCTTCTTTCGGGCCGCCATCGCAGGTAGCGTCTTGGCCGCCATTGCACGCGCAATTGTTCTTTGCCTCAATCACCACTTTCCGCAGGTTAGTGAAACATGGCAGTCTTATGCACTATTTCCATACTCTGGTACCGCCGCACTAAGCGTCCTTTTGGGATTTGTGCTGCCCCTTGCAGGTAACCAATTCTACAGCCAAGAAAAGGCGGCTCGGAGAATGGCGCGAGAAAGTGGCGATCTCATCGAACTGCTCATCTCAGAATCAATTGAGGAACAAAAGGTTGTAGAAATTTCCCTAAGAAGCGGAAAGTCCTATATCGGTTTTGCTCTTGAGAGCGGGATAACAAGGCAAGGTGAATCTGATATTGCCTTGATCCCCATTGCCAGCGGTTATCGGAATAAAGATACTCAGGAGTTAGAAATTACGAACGATTACGCTCGTGTAATTCTGGAATCTCTTGACGATCCGTCACCAAGCCCTAGTCTGGTCTATAAGGATTTTCAGATCGTCATCCCCATGTCCGAAATAGTGTCTGCACGCATTTTCCATTTTGAGGTTTACCAACAGTTCCAGCAAGAAGCCTCTTAGCAACATATTCGTTGAATCTTCGAGTATCGCCGGAACGCTACGCAATCAAGCCACCGTCCGCTGCGACACGTCCAGTTCCGCAGCGTCACGCGCCGGCGCAAACTCATCCCCCGGCCTGGACGGCTGCATGAAGGTGAGAGACTCATAGAAGTCGTCCAAAGCGACAAACACGCCGTTCTGCTCGGCCCATCTGCGCATACGCTGATTGCAGGAATGCGCCCATGACAGAATTTCCACCCGCCAGTCGGATTATGCCTTGCGGCTAACCCGACCTACATGACTAAGGACGCCCAACACCGGCCCCTATCCAAACAGACGCGCGAGCCAGTCAACGAATTTCTGGCTGAGGTCCCCATCAATTCCCAAATTGCCCGCACCAATGGCTAAGCCCATGCGCCTGGGGTCCTCCCTGGCGGCCAGCCAAGCGTAAAGCTGCGCTCTCAACTCCTTCTTCGCTGAGAACTTTCTGTCTGCTTGTGGAATCCCGTCAATATAGTCCCGGGACAACGGCCACACCGGGTCCTCACGGGGTATCATTTGCACAACAAAATTTTCAAGCTCGCCGGGCGATTCATTATCCGGCATCAACCAGATACCAACGCGGGGCTTGCCCTTCGTATCTATGAGCGTCCCCGTTGGATCAGGGTGTTCAGGCACTTTGATATTCTCATCCCGAAGCCGCTTTGTTACAGCGTCCCAACGCGCGGCCAAATCGTTGTTTGCGTCAACAAGAATACCAACAACCTGCCGGCTTGGTGCCTTGATTTCAGGACCAATAGACAGAAGCAATTGGTCAATACCCCCCTTGGCTTTAATACAAAAGGTTGATGGGGATTGAGAACGATCGCGGATGTAGATGTACCGGACGACATGTTTGTCGTCGTCCCCTTCAACCAGAAGAATACGGGGGGCCGGTGGCGACGAAGGAGGGCGATTCACCGGCTATCTGACCTCAATGCCCTGCTCAGCAGCAGTCTTGAGAGCGTCCTCGGAGTATTCCACGGCGCGGAGTTGGTCGCCGTCCCCTTGAAGGCGAATGAGCACGCCTTTGACCTCCTCCACATCCGCGGCCGCTTGGGCAAAGCCTACCGTGCAGTCCCAACTATGGGTTGTGGCGATAACCTGCACATTATTCGCATAGGCCGTTCTCAGGACCATGCGCCAGAAATCGTGCTGCACTGAGTAATGGATACCGTTCTCGGCCTCGTCAATCACCAGAAAGCCGCCCTGGCTGTTGGCGAGAGCCAGGGCGACGCCGAGCAGGCGCACGGCTCCATCGCCCAGGCTTTTCAAAGGAACCGGCCGCTCTTTGAGCTTTACGAGCGCCCGCCGGCCGTAATAAGGGCGTGTCCTTCTATCATCACCGATCACCGCAACACGGTCCACGGAGTCGAAGATCAGTCTCAGCGCTCGCGTGGCCGGGGTTTCGTCATCTCTCAGCACTACCTTATCCCAGAACCGCGCCACATCCGCATTGCTCAGCAAGCTCGGTCCCAGAGACTCGCAGAGGATTTCGGAGGGCAGTTGGGTTTCATCGTTCCGCCATACCCGACGTGTGAAACGGAATGGGATGCGGCCCCCCAAGTTGCCTATTGGTATTTCTTGCTTTGCGCCTTGGCACTCGATCTTGAGCGCCTGCATATCATCATCTAGGAAATGTTCAGGAATACCCCTCCTCCATTGCGCCAGATTTCTTTCACTGATTGGAACAGTTCTTATACAGAGCGGTGACGTTTCTCCCTCCAGACCTATTGAAATAGGCTCATCTGGCGAGGAATGCCAACCGTGGAAAAGAGCCTCCCAATTGGGCACGAGCATTTCGCCACCGTCCTCATGAATGGCGTCGGTAAGCTCATCGCGCTGCCGCAGTATATCCGCGAGCACAGAATAGCGGCCCCGCGCGGCAAAGACCCGGACGGCATCAAGCAGGGTCGTCTTGCCAACTCCGTTCTTCCCCACGAACAGCGTCACGCGGCCTAAACGCGGAATCGAGAGTTCCTTGATCCCGCGAAAGCCTTTGATTGAAAGGCTCGGAAGATGGAGGGCTTTGTTTGATGGTTCTGCGGACATGAAATCGCTGTCCTTATCTGCCCCTGCGCGCAAGACGCAGGGCCACAGAAGAGATACGCTCGGTATAGCCGGAGCGTATCTTCAGGTCAAGAGATCATGGTCAAATGGAAAAAGGCCCAAAATCCGGCTATTTGTGCCGCGCCTGCTTTGCCACAAAGCGATCGATCAGCCGCCGGGCAATGCTGATGCGGCCCGGGATGGACGGCAGGGCGTCCGCAGTGAACCAGCCGGCCTCCGCAATCTCGACCGGGTCGGGCGTAATCTCGCCAGAGAGGTACTCGGCACTAAACCCCAGCATCAGCGAGTTGGGGAAGGGCCACGGCTGGCTGGCCACATAGCGCACCTTGCCGACGCTGACGCCGACCTCTTCTTTGACCTCGCGCACCACACATTCCTCAATGGTCTCGCCCGGCTCAACAAAACCGGCCAGGACGCTGTACAGGCCACTGGGAAAACGTGATGAGCGGGCCAGCAACAACTCCTTGCCCCGCTCAACCGCCATCTATGCGTAAGACGGTAGTTGAGGAACACAAGATTCCCCTGCCGTCTCTCGCGATCCAGCAAACCATCGTTGCCGAGATTGAGGCTGAGCAAGCCCTTGTCGCCACCAACCGGGAGTTGGTAGAGCGGATGGAGCGGAAGATAGGCGCGGCGGTCGGGCGGATGTGGGGCGAGAGTCCTTGACATTTCCAACCTTTAGATAGATACATTTTCTCTGAGCGAGAGGAGGGAAACGCCATGTCTGAAAAAGCTGAAAGGGAAAAAATCTCGGCGGATTACCTGAAAACCCTGGAAGAGGTGAAAAGCCAATACCAGCAGTATGTGGAGGTGAGCGAGCTTTATGCGCTGCCAACGCGGAAGGAGACCCCAGTGGTACACCCACAGCCTCCCAGCCTGGAACATCCCCTAACGACAGACACTATTCGCGTCAAACAAAAGGGCTAAACATGGCTTCCTGGAGTGAATTGCTAAAAGCCTTTACAGCTCAGAAGGACCCTGACTGGCTTGATACGGAGTTGAAGAAACATTTGGGTGCCATCTCAAGGCGTCGTAGCGGTGCTGCTGTGATCTTCTACGCCTCTGCATTTCTGCAAAAGGCTGTCGAGAAGGTATCTATTACCAGAGAAGACATGAACGGTTTCATGAATGCACTTTACGACACGCCGACAGAGAGGGGGCTCGTGCTGCTCCTCCATACTCCGGGAGGAGATCCGAACGCTGTTGAGAGTATAGTGGAATACCTCCATTCCAAGTTCGACCAAATTGAGGTGATTGTGCCATATTTGGCTATGTCTGCTGGGGCAATGATAAGCCTTGCAAGCGATCTACTGGTGCTCGGCAGGCAGAGCCAGCTCGGGCCAATTGATCCTCAGTTTGGCATTGGAAATGAAACGTACTCGGCCAGGGCGATTCAGGAGGGCTTTAGTAAGGCAAGAGAGGATATTGAGAAGGACACGAAATTAGCCCACCTCTGGGCACCTGTTTTGCAGAATATGGGACCTTCGCTCGTCCTGGAAGCCGAAAAGGCTTTGGCATACAGTAAGGAGTTGGTGGCAAACTGGCTTAGTAAGAGAATGCTCAAAGACATCAGCGATGAGCAAGAGAGAAAGAGGAAAGCCGGTGAAATTGCGTCATATTTCAACGCAGAATATATGCCCTGCTACGGCCAAGTTCATGTTCATGGTCAGAGGATTGGGACGGCAAAACTCCAGGAACTCGGGGTAAAGGTGGAATTTCTTGAAGAAGATCAGGGATTACAAAACGATGTTCTAACTGCATATCACTTGATGACCTTGATTTTCGAGCATTCACCTTCCTTGAAATTCATCGCCAGCGACAAAGGAAAGAGGTGGGTTAAACAACAGCCGCCGATTCCCATTCCACCATCTCCGCCTGTAAGTTCGGGTTAGCCGACATGTCGCTTACGCCTTGCGGCTAACCCGACCTACACGATGGGGAGTTTCAGCTTGGAGGCGCGCCCTCGAATACCCCTTGTCCCGTTGGGCAATCACGCCCTGGGACGCTGCGACATGTCCAGTTCCGCAGCGTCACGCGCCGGCGCAAACTCATCCCCCGGCCTGGACGGCTGCATGAAGGTGAGAGACTCATAGAAGTCGTCCAAAGCGACAAACACGCCGTTCTGCTCGGCCCATCTGCGCATACGCTGATTGCAGGAATGCGCCCACGACAGAATTTCCACCCGCCAGCCGCGTCGGTGCATCCGCTCCAAGGTACTGTGGAAGCCTGCTCCCTCAGAGTAGCCGGCTCCGTCGCCCGTCAGCAGCACCACAATGCCGGGGTCGCCGTTGTAATCCAGGGCGTCCTCCAGCATCCGCAACTGGAGCACCTGGTCGGGTATGTCCTGTTCACTTCGCCCCGCACCGCCGCGGTCAAATAGCCGGACTTCCACCCCGTTGCTTTCCATCCGATTCCACAACTGGCGCATTTCGGGCGGAACAGACCCCGCGGCAAACGCCCTCTCCAGCGGCCGGCCGGCATGGGCTAGCCGCAGCATATTGTCAAAGTTGATACGCACCCGGTAGCGGGCGTGAGGGCCTTCGTTTCGCAACTCGGCGAGACGCTGTGCCTCGTGAAAAATGTTGGAATTGTCCCAATAGATAAACACACGGTCCATGCCGTCATCTCTCCTCTTCGAGCATCTCCGGGCCAGCTTAGCGCACATCCAAACAGTTGCGCGGGCCAGGCAACGAATTGCCGGCTGAGTTCACCGCTTTTGCCGCGCCTGCTTTGCCACAAAGCGATCGATCAGCCGCCGGGCAATGCTGATGCGGCCCGGGATGGACGGCAGGGCGTCCGCAGTGAACCAGCCGGCCTCCGCAATCTCGACCGGGTCGGGCGTAATCTCGCCGGAGAGGTACTCGGCACTAAACCCCAGCATCAGCGAGTTGGGGAAGGGCCACGGCTGGCTGGCCACATAGCGCACCTTGCCGACGCTGATGCCGACCTCTTCTTTGACCTCGCGCACCACACATTCCTCAATGGTCTCGCCCGGCTCAACAAAACCGGCCAGGACGCTGTACAGGCCACTGGGAAAACGTGATGAGCGGGCCAGCAACAACTCCTTGCCCCGCTCAACCGCCATGATGACCGCGGGCGACAGCCGCGGGAAATTCGTCAACTGGCATTCGGGGCAGGCTTTGGCCCGCTCATTGTCCTTGGTGCAGGTTTTGCTGCCACACCGGCCACAGTATTGGTGGGTGCGGTCCCACTCCACAATCTGCACCGCCCGCCCGGCCAGCACAAACAGGTCTTCGTCCAGCCCGGCGTACACCCGGCGCAAATCCTTGAAGTCCATGCCGCCCGGAGCCGCCTCTTCTGCCACATCCAGCGCGTAACACGCCCGGCCCTCATAGCGCCCGAGATAGTGCCGCTGGGTAGCGCTCACCCCGAGTTCTTCGACGCGCTCGGCAGACGGCACGGCCAAGCCGCCGCGGTCCGTCACACAGACCAGCAGGCGGTTGCGGTGAAAGGCAAACCACCAAGCCGGCCCTGAGAGCCCCGCTGGGGGAGTGACCTCGGAGATGAACGCCTTGTTCATGCCAAACATGCGCTCTGCCATAGCTGGGGTCCTCTCATCTGCTTGGGTCGGCTCAAGCATAGCAAACACAGTCGGCCCTGTCCCGGCCCGTCCAGCCCTTGAGCTGTGCCGGGCGTCTCGCTGTGTAGTCTGGTGTGGAAGGAATGGAGGCGGCGGGAATCGAACCCGCGTCCGAGAGTGGGCCACCGAAAGCGTCTACATGCGTAGCGCGTGTTTTTATCTCGCCTCGGCGTCTCCCACACGCAGGATGCGCCGAGGCCAGCCGGAAACATTGTCGGGCCACTACCTCCCGGCAGGGGAGCGGCCGTATCCCGATTTGCGACGCCTCAGCCGGCCCTACGGGCACGGACCGGTGAGACGCTGGCCGCGCTAGGCAGCCAGAGCGTATTCAGAATCGTCTGCAGGTAAAGTGCAGCCTGCCTGTTTTACGGGAAAGACAGAACCCCGGCACGCAGCTTTGGCTTTCTCACCCCCGTCGAAACCAAGTCGCCCCCGTCTGAGATGTGGCAAGCGCGCTTCCCTAGCCGGCCTGTCTGCGCATGGCTCGGGCCAAGTCGCGTTTGACCTCACGCTCCCGGGCAGTGGCTCGTTTATCGTAGAGCTTCTTGCCTTTGGCAAGCGCCAGTTCCACCTTGGCCTTGCCGTTCTTCAAGTATAGACGCAACGGGACAAGGGTCAAGCCCTGCTCCTGGACCTTGCCCATCAGGCGCAGGATTTCTTTCTTGTGCAGCAAGAGTTTACGCGCCCGGGCAGGGTCGGTCCTGAAGTGGTGGGCCGGTTCGTAGTGGCTGATGTGGGCGTTCAGCAAAAAGGCTTCGCCGCGGGTCACCCGGGCAAAGCTGTCGTTCAGATTGGCCCGCCCCTCACGCAGCGATTTGACCTCTGCGCCGGTCAGGACAAGACCGGCCTCATGGGTTTCCTCAATATGATACTCAAAGCGGGCCCGACGGTTGGCGCAGATGAGTTTCTGGCCCGGGCTGGAGTGTGGTTTTCTGGCCATGCTCAGCCGATTACCCGGTTGTCGATCAGTCGCACCTCGCCGACCCAGGCGGCAATGGCCAACAGCGTCGGCCGGGTCACTGTCTCAACCTCCTCCAGCGTCTCAGGGTCACACAGCGAGGCGTATTCCAGGCGCGTGTCATCCGTGCCGCCGACCGTGTTGTACACGACCTGGAGGATGGTCGCGGCCTGCCGTTCGCCCTGAGCAACCAACTGTTGGGCCTTGTTCAGCGCGCTTGCAATACACAGGCTGGTGTGCCGCTGGGCCGGGCTGAGCCGGGCGTTGCGGGAACTCATGGCCAACCCGTCCGGCTCACGAACGGTCGGCACGGCCACAATGTCCAGGTCAAAATTCAGGTCCCTGACCATGCGTTTAATCACCACGCACTGCTGGAAGTCCTTTTCACCGAACAGGGCGGTGTGGGGCTTGACCATGTTGAACAGCTTGGCCACCACCGTTGTCACCCCACGAAAATGCCCCGGCCGGTGGGCACCGCACAAGGGCTGACTGAGCTTTTCGACCTCGACCGCAGTTTGATAGCCGTCGGGGTACATCTCTGAGACATCGGGGTTAAACAGCACATCGGTACCAAGCTCGGCGAGCAAGCGCCGGTCCCGCTCGTCATCCCGGGGATAGGACGCAAAATCGGCCTGCTGGTTAAACTGCATGGGGTTGACAAAGATCGAGACTACGACAAGGTCGCCCACTGTGTTGGCTTCTCGCACCAAGCTGAGGTGTCCTTCGTGGAGAAAGCCCATGGTCGGCACAAAGGCAATTCTCTTGCCGGCCTGACGCTGGGCGTCTGACCAGCCCTGCATGTCGGAGACACGCTGAATGAGGTGCATGATCGGCTCCCCGGCCTAGTGAAAAGAGTGCACGTCGAGCGGAAAGGCTCCGGCCCGCACATCTTCGATATAGGCCCCGACAGCGTGGGAAATCACAGCCTGAAGGTCGGCGTACTGCTTGACAAACCTGGGTGAGAACTTCCCGCCCAAGCCGAGCAGATCGTGCAGGACCAGGATCTGTCCGTCACACCAGGGGCCAGCGCCAATGCCGATGGTCGGGATAGACAAGCGCCCGGTTATCTCCTGGGCCAAATCGAGCGGGACACCTTCAAGCACAATCGCAAAGGCCCCGGCGTCCTCCACCGCCTGGGCGTCTTCCAGCAAACGCTCCCGGGCTCCAGGCCGGCGGCCCGGCTTTTTCCCCTGGACCTTGAAGCCGCCCATCCGATGCACCGACTGGGGCGTCAGGCCGATGTGCCCCATCACCGGGATATCAACGTGGCTGATGGCCCGGACCACCCGCTGGACATTGACCCCGCCCTCCAGCTTGACTGCCTCGGCCCCGCCCTCTTTGAGTAAACGGCCAGCGTTGGCAATGGCGGCGCAGATACCGGCCTGGTAGGTGAGAAACGGCATGTCCGCCACAACCAGCGCCCGCGGCCGGGCCCGGCTGACCAGCTTGGTGTGATAGACCATCTCGTCCAGCGTCACCGGCAGGGTGGTATCGGCCCCCTGCACGGCAGTCCCCAGCGAGTCGCCAACCAGGATGATGTCAACCCCACTCTCATCAACAATCCGGGCGAACGGATAATCGTAGGCGGTGAGAGCCGTGATCTTTGTGGCGGCTGTTTTGAGACGCTGGAGTTCGGGAACAGTGACCTTTGGCGCGGCGTGCTGCATACACAAACCCTCCTTGCGGCTCGAACCGACGCCGGAGGGCTGGGAAGAAGATGGGGAGAAAGCCGAGGATACGAACGCGCCACTGACAACGCAGGGCCCACGCCTCCTCTGTCCCCTGTCTATTCCGACGGCCGTCCGTCTCGGTCCGATTGGATCCAAGCGGCCTTATGGCATGTCCGTGCTCCCCTCTCAGTTCCCGCCGGGTCGGTGCCTTCACCGCCCGTCTTGCGTTCGCCCCTTGGTTCAGGGGTGAGAAGGACAACACAGAGACGCAACGCGCGTGCAGATAGCATATTCTGTGCTCTGTTGTCCAGAGGGCTGAGGCGGCTGTTCTTGCCGGCCCGGGCCTGCTAGCCTCATCCTGTGGATACGTCTGAGCAGTTGGGCCAGCTTTTTATGGTCGGCATTCCCCAGCCCGCTCTCGATCCGCCTACCCGGCGGCTCCTGCTCGATTTGCGTCCCGGCGGGGTCATTCTGTTTGGTCGGAATTACAGCGACCCCGAGACACTGGCCGTCCTGTGCCAGCAGTTGCACGGCCTGAACCCGGCCAACCCGCCGCTGATTGCGATCGACCACGAAGGCGGTCGGGTCCACCGGCTGGCTGCGCCGTTTACCCACTTCCCGCCGGCCCGCCGGCTGCTCCAAAACGACGCACCCCAGCCGGTCGAGGCAGCCTATCGGGTCGGACAGGCGATGGGACGGGAATTGCGGGCGGTGGGGATTGACATCAATTTTGCCCCGGTGCTGGACGTGTTGACCAACCCGGCCAATGCCGTCATTGGAGATCGGGCGTTTTCAGCCCAGCCGCAGCAGGTAGCAGCCCTGGGAAGCGCCTTCGCCGGCGGTCTGCGCGAGGCTGGCGTCATTCCGTGCGGCAAGCACTTTCCCGGTCACGGAGCAACGCAGATCGATTCACACCAGGACTTACCCAGCGACGAACGGGCGGCCTGTCTGCTTGAGCAGACCGATCTGCTGCCGTTCCGCCGCGTCTGTGCCGAACAGATTGAGATGCTCATGACCGCCCACATCGTGTACCCGGCTTTTGATCCAACTCGGCCGGCCAGCCTGTCAGGACCGGTTATCACCACCCTGTTACGCCAGCGACTCGGCTTTGACGGGGTGGTGGTCAGCGACGACCTGGAGATGGGCGCGATCGTTCGCCACCGCAGTGTTGAGCAGGCCGCGGCCCTGGCCCTGGTCGCCGGAGCCGACCTGCTGCTGGTGTGTCAGACCACAGAACTCGCCGTGCAGGCCCGCGATGCCTGCCGGCACGCGCTCCAAGCCGGGCTTCTTTCCCGGCAACGGCTGGCAGACGCGGCCGGCCGGATTGCGGCGCTGAGGCAGAAATCACGGCAAGGGCGGCCGGCTTCACGCGAGGTCATCGGCTGCGCCGCCCATCGGCGGCTGGCCCAAGACCTGGCCAGCGCACACAGGGGCGAGCCGCTAGGCGGTCGCTTTGTTTGACGGACGGCCTTGTACCACCCGCGGCAAGGATTCGGCATACGGGGCGCGCACAACCCCACGCTCAGTAATAATTGCGCTGACCAGGGCATGGGGGGTGACATCAAAGGCCGGATTGGCAACCGGCATATCGCTCGGGGCGATCTGCTGGCGAAAGATGTGCGTCACCTCACGCGCCGAGCGCTCTTCAATCGGGATATGCTCACCGGACGGGCAGGCCAAGTCAACCGAGGCGGTCGGTGCCGCCACATAGAAAGGCCGCTCGTGCCGGGCGGCCAGCACCGCGCTGGTATATGTCCCGATTTTATTGGCCACATCTCCGTTTGTCGCGGTCCGGTCGGTGCCGACAATCGCGCAGTCAATAGCGCCTTTTTGCAGAAAATGGCCGACCATGTTGTCGGTAATCAGGGTCGCCGGAATGCCTTCTTGCCTCAGTTCCCAGGCCGTCAGCCGGGCACCTTGCAAAAACGGACGCGTCTCGGGTACAAAGACCGAGATATTTTTGCCCTGCTCCCAGGCGGCTCGAATCACTCCGAGCGCCGTGCCGTAGCCGGCCGTGGCCAAAGCGCCGGCATTACAGTGGGTAAGGACCGCGGCCCGGGATGGAATCAGGGCCGCCCCGTAGTGGCCGAGGCGACGGTTGACCGCAACATCTTCGGCGTACACAGCCAGGGCTTCGTGTTCGAGCCGCTGGCATACGCGCGCCCGGCCAGCCTCATGCGTCTGGGCATAGACGGCCCGCATCCGCTCAATTGCCCAAAACAGGTTGACCGCGGTGGGACGGGTTGCGGCAAAAATCCGGCACAGGCGACCGAATGTGGCCGGCCGGTCGCTGGTCTTGAGCTGCCGTGCGCCCAGCGCCAGCCCCATGGCCGCAGCCACCCCAATAGCCGGAGCGCCACGGATAATCATGGCGCGAATGGCCCGGGCCACCCCCTGATAGTGGGTATAGGTCCGGTAGACCTCGCGGGTCGGCAACAAACGCTGGTCAAGCATGATCACAGCCGCCGGCTGCCCGGCCTGCGCCGGCTGCCATTTGATGGTGAAAAAAGGGGGCTTGAGGCTAGACATCGGTCTGGGGGTCAAAAAGCTGCACCCCGGTGGCCGGCTTCCAGGCCGCCACCGTCTGCTCGTCCGGCAGGCGCTGAATGACAATCTCGCGGAACGGCTCGCCCGAGGCTTGGATGAGCACAGCGGGCGTTTCTTGAGATGTGCGGAGGACCTGGAGTGTTTGTCCGGTCTTGAGCCAGGTATCGACCAGCAGCTGAGCCAAGTCTTTTTGCCGGCTCTCAGACAGCGTTTTCCATTTCTCGGTGACCTTGACCGTCACCGCCGTTCCGTCAAGTGTGGCCTCCATCCCGTAGTAGATATCCGACCACACGCCGCCGGTCAGGTGAGAATCCACCCGCTGCACGCACAGCCACAGGGCCTGTTGTCCGACCGTCAACTCAGGGGGCGGTTGCGGCTCAGCCGCGACGCTGGCTTGGGCCGGCTCCTTCTTTCCGTTCTGCAACCATGCTCCGACTATGGCGTCAAGTTGCGGCTCAGCCGCGACGCTGGCTTGGGCCGGCTCAGCCGGTGCAGTGTCCTGGAACTGGGACGGGTTGCGGTAGTATAAAACCGCCAGGACCAGCACGCAGACGACGAGGACCGGCACCTTTCGCACGGCCGTAAAAAGAATGGAGGAGGCCGAGCGGGTCAGCTTCAGGAAGGAGGCCAGGACGCTCGGCTCGGGCGACGGGGACGATGGGGGAGTCATGGACCGGAGTGTAGCACAAGGCCGCCCGGTGACAGAAGACCGCGCCTTGCCTTGACTCGCCGCCGGGCTGGGGCTATGGCTGGGACCACGCGTGACGCCCGCCCCTGAGTTGGCGTGCGTCCGAGATAAGGAGTGCAGCTATGAAACGTCTCCACCCCGGTGATCCTTTTCCTGCCATCAGCGGTCTGAGCGTAGGCGGAGGGACGGTCAATCTGCCGGCCGATATCTCCACCCCCTACGCTATTGTTCTGAGCTATCGGGCCCACTGGTGACCGTTCTGCGATCAGCAGTTGGCTGATTACCAGGCCAATCTTGAGCAGGCCAAGGCCGCCGGCATTTCGCTCTACGCCATCTCCACCGACCCGCTCGACAAAGCCCGGCGGACGGTCGAGAAGTCGGGCCTGCGGTTTCCGGTGCTGTACGGCGTGGACGGCCCGGCCACCGCCAACACCCTGGCCTGCTGGTACGAAGAGGAGCGCAATATCATCCAGCCGGCGGCGTTTATCATTGACCCCGCCCGCAACATCCTGAATGTGACCTATAGCTCGGGGCCGATCGGGCGCTTGCAGATCAAAGACGCCCTGGGACTGGTGGCGTATTACGCCGCCCAGAAGATCTCGGCCACTACGGTTGATAAAGACAAAGGCTGGACGGCCAACATAGTGGGAGTATAGGAAGACAGTGCTCCGCGTCGCTTGGATGCTCAGCACCCACGGTCCTCTTCTGCGCTGGTACTGAGCGTCTGAAAACCCTCGTCTTATGCTCAGCGTGGGGCCACATGTCTGGCCCCTTCCATACCCCTCTTTAAATACGCCACTGAGATCAATGCGTGATTCGGCGAGTAAAAGAGTGCGTGGACCGTCTGCTGAGCCTCTTTCACCCGTCTCTCGTCCCTCCCAATAATCGGGGTGCGTTGTACCGTCGTCCCCTCTTTGACCTTGGCTTTGCCCTGCTCCTGGTCAATCAGCAGCTCGGCCAGGGCCGGGCTGCGGGGCAGACTGCCGACATGGGTGGTGAGAATACGCGAGTCGCTTGCGTGCATGGGCCGGCCCTTTTATCGCTGGTGGTAGAGCCGATGGCCCCGGAAGGGGGTGTGGACTTTGTTCATATGCTCGCCTTCAAGGTTGGCCAGGTACAAGGTCTGCATATCGGGTCCGCCAAACGCGCAGTTGGTCGGAAAGCTCAGCTTGGCCCCCTCGGGGTCGTCAATCAGCGCGGTCCACTCGCCCTTGGTATCAACCTTGATGACCGTATTGCGGGGCTCCAGCTTGTCGCCGGTCGGCACCCCCGGCAGGGTGATGTACAGATTGCGGTCCACGTCAAAGGCCATGCCGTCGGGCAGAGCCGGGAAGCCGCTGGCGTAGATCTCGGGCTTGCCAAAGGTCCCGTCTTTTTTGATCGGGATACGGACACAGTCGTTGCGGGAACTCTCCAGGACATAGACCGCGTCTTCGTTAGGGTCAATGGCCGTGCCGTTGGCAAAATACATCCCGGTGGCAACCACCTCGCCCCGGCCGTCGGGCCGAATCCGCACTACTGCCCCATTGGGCTGGGGGTTGGTAAACTCGCCAAAGACCTTGCTGCCCTCCTGCGTACTGGAGTTTGAGACATACAGATTGCCCTCGGCGTCGTAACTGGCAAAGTTGGGGATGGAAAGCGGAAGGTTCCCGGCACGGTCGGCAATCATGGAGACCGTGCCGTCCTCAGGCGACAGCCGCATGACCGCCTTATGACGCAGATCGCAGTACACAAAATTGCCCTCACGGTCGAGCGTGACCCCGTTGGGAATCGCCCGGTCGGGCAACTGGGCCAACTCGTGGACCACCCCGTCGGGATTGACCTTATACACCTGGCCGCGGCGACCGCCGCCCCAGACATTGCCCTCTTTGTCTACGACCACGCCTTCGGCGCGCAACACGCCGGAGCCAAAAATTTCGACTGCTTCAGCGGGGATCAGTGCCATTGGTGGCCTCCTTTTCTGATGATTCGCTCAGGTATCGCCGCGGTGGAGCACCCCCGCGTTTTCCAGCACGGCTATCTGGGCTGAGGAATACCCGAGCTGGTCGTGCAGTACCGCGGCGTTATGCTGGCCGAGCAGCGGCGCGTGCAGTTCGGGGGGTGCTGGAAACTCCGAGTATTTCAGCGGAAAGCCGGGAATGGTGACTTCGCCCAGAATGGGGTCTGGCACAGTCCGCACCATGTCACGCGCGTGGAAATACTCGTGGTGGATAGTGTCTACAATCGACATGACTGGCGCGGACGGCACCCGGTGTTCTTCGAGGGCCCGCAGGGCGGCTGCGTCGTCGGGAAAGCTCTGGAGCCAGGCTTCAAGCGTGGCGATCAGCGCTTTCTGGTTGGTCGCCCGGTCGGGGCCGGTGGCATAGCGTGGATCGGTGATCAGCTCGGGCCGCTTCATGGCCTGACACAGATTCTCCCACTGACGGTCAAGCACCAGAATCACGATCCAGCCCTGGGGACCCTTGAAGGTGCCGACCGGACACACCAGCGGATGATGGGCACCGGTCCGCTGTGGCACATAGGCTCCACCGCTCAGGCTATGCACCTGGAGATTGACCTCGTGCATGTGGTACAGCGCGTCAATCATGGCCAGGTCAATGTGCTGTCCGACCCCTGTCTTGTCGCGGTAGTAGAGGGCATAGCCGAGGGCGGCAAAGGCGTGGACGCCACTGCTGACATCGGCCATGCCCAGCCCGACAAACTGCGGCGGTCCGTCCGGCTCTCCGGTCATGTGCATAATGCCGGAAAATGCCTGGGCGATCAGATCGTAGCCGACCCGATGCGACAGCGGGCTTTTGCGGCCAAAGGCCGAGATGGAGACCATGATGAGCTTGGGATGGAGCTTTTTCAGCGCGGCGTAATCCAGGTCGCGCTTCTCCAGTACGCCAGGGCCATAGTTCTCAACCACGATATCAACAGTGGGAATAAGGGAGTGCAGCAGGTCAAGGGCTTGCGGCTTGGCAAAGTCGAGACACAGACTGCGTTTGCCCCGGTTCTGCTGAACAAAATACCCGCTGCGGCCATCTTTGATGAACGGCAGGGCACGCGACGGGTCGCCGCTCGGGGCTTGTTCAACCTTGATAATATGAGCCCCCATTTCGGCCATCAGTCGGGTCACGGTCGGCCCGGCCAGGTATTGGGTAAAATCGAGCACGGTGACATCGTCCAACATGGGCGGCAGCGGATTCCCGTTTTCCATACGATCCCTCCAGTATCGTTCTGTGGTGTAGCACTCGGTCCGGGAAAAAGCGAGAACCAGGGCCGGCGGGTCGTACACAAGCGGGTATTCCCGCCCGTCAAGACAGTCCGGGCGGCGGCTGTGAAAGAGCGCTGTACAGCGCTTCAGACCGGTGGCGGCCGGCACAATGTGCCGGCCAGGGAGAGAGGTGTTCAGTCGCTGCTGTGGGCCGACGGGACCGGCAGGTCGTAGCTCCAACTCAGGGTCAGAACCGTCTCACCCCAGGGCAGCAAGGACACATCCGATTCTGGGGCATCGCCGGGCAAGTCTGGATGTTGGCGACGCGCCTCGGTCGTGGCCAGAGCGATCAACTCGTCAGCATCACCGCTGGCCGGCAACTCGGACGCCCGCAGGGTAACAGTCGTTTTGACCTGCATGGAGGCCGAGCTGCGAGAGGGAGGACGCGACGGCTCAGGTTCGACCGGGATCTCTTCCGGCGGAGCGTCAACCGGGATTTCCTCTATGGCACTGTCGTCTGCCGCAGCTAACGGTGGGTTGTCCTGCTCAGCACCGCCGTCCGCCGGCAGGTCTTGTGGTGCCGTCGGGCTGACGGCCGGTGTCTCAGCCCTTGAGCCTCTCCCCCGCCCGCGGCCCCCACGTCGTCGTCCGCTCCGCCCGCCGCGTGGCGCACCGTTCGTCTCCTGTTCATCGTCCTCAGCCGCCGGCCGCGAGCGGCGAACCCGCTGCTCGCCCGACACAAGGCCGTGGGAAAAATACTGGAGGGCATCGCTTGAGACGGCGTCAAGCACCTCATCCACAAGCTCGGCCGCTTTTTCCTCGCTATGAGCTTCGACATCAAAGTCGGCAAAGACGGTAAAATGTGGCAGGCTGACGTCCGGCCCGGCCGCGGCCGGAACCGTCTCATGTTCAACATAGCGGAGCCGTCGGTGGGAGACCGACGCCAGCAGGGAAGCCGCGGTCCGGTCCATTTCCTGTAAGGACGGCCCACGACACTCGAAAAGCGCAACAGCGTGAAAGTATGGCATACGTCAAAGCTTAGAGTATAGTGTGGTCCGGCTTTGCGCAAGGGCAAGGCGCGGACAAAGCTGGACCTCGTGAGTGTTTTGACGTATACTGGCAGGAACTGTTCGGTCAGGCAGACACAGGCCTTGACGCTCCGCTTCCTGCAATACGGCAGGACGGAGTGGACCGAGCCTCGGGCCGGTATTGGCGATCGGTTCCTGGTACAGCGGTTTCTGGCCCCGCAGCGGGTGCGCCAAGAAAGGAGGTGGTCCAAAGATGTGTACTACGATGGTGAGCTGTGAGGTGGTGGCCTCCTAGGCCGACGACCCAAAGTGGGGTAGTCGCTTGGGAGGACCCAGGCACTACCGGAATCCCGACAGCCCGCGCCTCATCACCCGCGGGACAATCCCACACGGGATTGTAGCACTGTCGGGTTTTCTTTAGCCCCATGCCCGGCAACTCCTGGTCAAGACCCCCCCTGGGGACTGGGTCCTGCCCCTGCTGACGCGTGACCAACAACCAGCGGGCCTGTCCAATACCGCGGCGACTGCGGTACTCCTCATCCGAGGAGCTCACGCCCGCCCGCGGACAAGGTCAAGGGCCCGGGTGAGGCTCTCCTCATGAAACTCGAGCGGCAGGGCAGCATTCAACTCCTTGGCCGAGGCTTTGAGCGGGGCGTTTTGTGCCGCTCCCAGAAGGTGTTTCAGTTCTGACCCCGACCCAGGCGGCTGAGCCGCCCGATCGGGTGCTGGTCCTGCCTCGGTCTGGGTAAAAAAGGGCAAAGTGGAGTTGCTCATTCGCTCCCGATGGAGGTCCGGGTAGGGCCTTTTGCCGGCTGTGTTGGAAGGCTTCGCTTTTACCGTGGCCGTGTACAGATATCGAAAACGAGGGCATCAAACAGGACCCCGGCCGAAGTCCGGGCCGACTTGAGCCGCCGATCAAGCGCGGCCGCCCGGTGCAAGACCCGGCGCAGGTCCGGGGCAGAGTAGAGGCGGCTCTGGTTCAGCAGTTTCCGCAGACGCTGCCCACGCAGGCCCAGCGTTCGCTCGATGTGAGACTCCGGCAGCCCCTGGTCCTGGGCGTCGCGCAGCTGCCACAGGCGACGAAAATGCCCCACCAGGGCGTGCAGGACCGGCACAGCTTGCCGCTCATCGGTCAAGACCCGGCGCAGTAAGCCCAAGGCTTTTTTCCGGTCGCGCAGGCCCAGCGCATCCGCCAGCTCAAACGCACTGTGTTGATGCACATCGCCGGTACAGATCGCCACCGCCTGGACATCAATATCGGTGTCGGGAAAGACAAAGGTCGCCACCTTATCCAGCTCGGTGGACAGCGACAACAGATCGGGACCGATCAGATCGGCCAGCAATTGCGCCGCCTCGTCACTCAGCCACAGCCGTCGTTCACGCGCCAAGCGCTGCGCCCAGCCCGGCATCTGGTTGGCAAAAGGCCGGCGAAATTCCGCGGCAAAGCCCGTTTTTGCACACCGCGAAAAAAACTTCCGGGTCAACTCCAGCCGACCGTGGGCACACACTACCAGGGGTTGGCTCGCATTCCGGAGCTCGGCTTCCCGGGCCAGCCGCTCACGTTCGGCGTCTCTGAGCTGCTCGGCGCTGCGCAGGATCACCAGGGTCTGAGGAGCGAATAAAGATGACGCCCCCCAGGCCTCCAAGAGGGCCTCAACCGGGTCTTGGCCGGCGTAAAAGGTCTGGACCGCCGCCTCGGGCAGACTGCGACGGACGAGATCAACCGCCCGATCGATTAGATACGCCTCATCACCATGAAACAGATACAGGGCGGCAAGCGGCTCTTTGGTCAGGCGCGCGAGGACCTCCTCAGGACGAGAGAAGCGACGGGCTGCCATACGGACATTCGTATCGGGCAGTGGCGGGGAAGACAAGGGCGGGCAGGACATCCCCGACTCAGAACTCAAGCCGCTTGCGACGCGGGTTTGCCCGGCAGTCGATCAGCCGACTCTCGGTAAGAATCCAATTGACCCGTTCGTCGAGCGGCCCACTGGGAATGCGCCCCAGGACTTGATGATCATAGGCCAGGGCGACCCGCACCGCGCCGGCCAAGAGATGACAAAAAGCCCGGTCATAATAGCCCCTTCCCCGGCCTAGGCGACGGCCCTGGACATCAAAGCCGAGGCCAGGGGTGAGGACAATAGCGTCTCTGGCCTGCCCGGCTGTCAAGCGCTCATTGCCGGGGGGGGTCCGAATCCCGAACAGGCCGACAAGAAGCGGCTCATCTGGAGAGCGCCGCACAAAGTCGAGCCGGGTCCGGTCGGCGCTGATACGCGGGTAATAGACGGCCTTCGGCTGAGCCGCATCCCACACCGCTTCGGTCTGGACTTCGTTGGCGTCTGAGGCGTAGCTGACGATGAGCTTGGCGTTCTGAAAGAGAGAAAAGGCGCACAGACGCTCAACAATAACGCGGCTCTTTTCGGCGACTTGGCCCGGTGTCAGATTCCGCCTCTGCGTCCGCAGCAAGGCTCGCAGGCGCTGCTTTTCAGCGGACAGGACGGCGCTCATTGTCACCGTGATCCGCTGGAGGTGGCGACGACTCAGGATCACGGCTGCGGGCTGCGGACAGCGCCGCGGCAACAATCCCCGTTGGGACGGCAACGACACCAAGGCCGATCACCAGGACCAGGAGCGTGAACACCTTCCCGCCTGTCGTTACAGGGTAAATGTCACCGTAGCCTACTGTCGTCAGGGTTGCTATTGCCCACCAGAAACCTTGAAAGACCGAAGAAAAAGCCTCTGGCTGGGCGGTGTGCTCAAACCAGTAAATGCCCACTGCTGCGAAATAGAGCAACATGGCAGAGACAATAGAAAAGAGGACCAGTTCTTCCCTGACGAGGATGAGCGCCCGATGAAAGCGTTCAATTGCTGAGTTGTAGCGAAACAATTTGAACATGTGAAAAAGCCTCAGCAGACGCAGAATTCTGGAAGCTCCGCATGAACCGAATCTTGCTGTCAGCGACAACAATTCTGAGAATGTATTCCGCTGTAAAAATCGCCACGATGGCGACCTGAGTATGAGACAGACAGGTGAGGGTCGTTTGAGACAAGGTGGGAAGTGTATTTACTGAGGAGGAGATCAGTGAAGCCACGATCAGCCCTTGGATCGTCAGGTCAAAGACACGCCCTTGAGGAGTGTCGTTATTCTCTACGAGACTTTTGAGGTTCGTCTGTATTTCCTTTCGCCTCTCGTTCTGCCGCACCAGAGCGTCCTATCTCTTCTCCGGCAGGGTAAACGTGGCCTCGCCGCTCAAAATCCGCTCGCCGTGCTGATTTTCCTGCCAGATGTGGCAATCGACCCGTGGCTCACCGTCGTCGCTCCGGTAGGTCCGCGTTATGGCCCCTCGGCAGGTCAACATGTCATCGGGAAAGGCGTTGCCGACAAAGCGGACCTTGGTCCGGCGGAGATCCCAGGGGTCATGCAGCCAGTCGGTCACAAAGCGGTACAAAAAGGTCTCGTTCAGCGGCCCTTGCTGGACCACATCGGGCAAGTCGCGCTCATGGGCGTAGCCCCGGTCGAGGTGGAGCGGGTTGGGGTCGCGCAGAATAAACGCAATCGGAATATAGGCGTAGCGGTCCATCGGCCCATAGGTCACGCTGGGGATGTCCATGCCCTCAGCCACGTCTTCAAAATACACTTTTGGGCGCCTGTCCATGCCCGGCTCCCTATTTGAAGACAAGATAGGACTGGGTACCGCTGAACGCCGTTGCCCCGGATTCGTCCGTCGCAGTAAACGACACCCAGATCACATCAAACACGCGTTTGCCCGTTTTCTCGTACACATCGGACACCCGGCCCTGGACGGTGAAGGTCTCGCCTACATACAGCGGTCGCCGGTACTCCAACTCCTGCTCGCCAAACATGGCGGTATCTGTCTTGTAGTCCATGAAAAAGTCTCGCTGCCAGTCGAACGAGCGCAACATGCTGATCACAGCCACATATGGGCCAAAAGACGGCGGGATCACCCAGCCGCCGTAGCCGCCTGCCCGCGAGTCTGCCTCGCTTTGGAAGGCCCGCTTGTCTTCGCCGGCCACTGGCAGATAGTCCCGAATATCTTCTTCACGAATGGTATATGTGACCGGCGCAAAGATTTTGCCGGTCAGTGTTGTCCGGTCAGGAACTATAGACATACCCCTCCATCCACGCTGGAGAAAGGTTCCCCCCAGCCGCTCACTGCTGGTCACGAAGCCGCCGTCAGGCCGGGCCTCCCGCCCTCTGGGGGAGGAGAAAGCCGGCCTACTTGCCAAACGCCTCGGTCACCAGCTCGGTGTCCAGATACTCAGTTACCCGCTGGACTTTCCCGTTCACCACCTGAAAGACTTGGCAGTAGGTGTTGTCATACGGCTTGCCGGACTTGGTGGTTGATTTGCCCTTGGCCTGCATGGCCACAAAGTCGCCATCGGCAATGAAATTGCTCGGGGTAATGGTGATACCGCTCTCGAGCTGGGTACTGAGAGGAGTGAGCAGCTTTTCGATCAACTCTTTTTTGCCGTTGAACGTCCCGGAGTATCTGGTTGAGCCGATAAGAGTGAACTCTACATCATCGGCCATATTCCCCAGGAAGGCCTCGGCATTGCCCTTCGACAGCTCGGCAAACATGTTCTGGATGAGTTGTTTGTTGTTTTCTGCGCTCATAGTGCGTACCTCCCGGTGTGCTTGGTCTGCCTGGACTCTAGGCCGGATGCCGGGTCAAAGTCAAGCGAGCGGAATGGGGTTTTTCAGCGGCCGGGGAAGCGTTCTTTGAGCCACTCCGTAATGAGCTTGAGCGAGGCGTTGCGACCGCCCCGGTTGGGTGTGGACGGCAGGGGATAGCCAAAATGATCGGCGTCAACGTGGTGGAGTTGTTTATCGCTGGCCGCGGAGGCGCGATACGCGGCTTCAGAGTCAGCCGGATAAATAGCATGGTCGCCGCTATGGTTGATGACCAGGGTGGGGATGCTCACCTGACAGATAGTGTCCAGCACCGAGGCATGAGCCGACAAACCCGACCAGTTGCTGAGCCACGCCCGGGGGGTCTGATATTTGGCAAAACCGGCCTCCGTATAATTAAACAGGTCCGGTCGGGGCGACCACAGCGAGCCATAGTCACGCGCTGAGGGGTGAAGAGACGGGTCGGTATAGCTCAGGTTGGCTTCGGTCCGATGGATTGCCATATAGCGGCCAACCAGCGACCGGCGGCTGATAAAGGTGCGGGTGTCCAGTGCGAGGCCGTCAAAATTGTCTTGGCGTATCAGGTCACGAAAATAGCGCTGCTCTTCAATAAAACGTTTGGCAATGGCATCAATCCGGGCGACCCGGGCGGTCTGAGCGGCCCGGTAGCGCTGGACAAACTCCGGGCTGTACACACTCGGCTGGGACGGCTCACGAAAGCCGTTGGCCGGGTTGTACATATCCAGCTCGGGGTCGCACGACAGCGGGTCGTCCTCATCTGTCACCGACGGATCAAGAGCCGTCTGCATGAATGTGCCCTCGCCGAGGTGGGCGGCCAGCATAATCAGGCCGTCGCCCGGCGGCAGCTCAAAGCGGTTCAGGTCGTAGGGGTCGCCGGCCGGGGTCACGGTCAGCCGCCCGGGCGGCTGAGTCACCGCCTGGGCCTGATAGAAGCTGTACAGCGAGCCACCCCCGCTGTTGCCAATGAACACCACGCGCTGAAAGCCCCGTTCGTGTTTGAGATAGCTGACCCCGGCCGCAATATCCGGCAGCAGCATCTCATGCAAACAGGCAATGTCATTATTGGGCCAGCGGCCCTCCTGGCCAAACGCGGCATAGCCGGCCTCCAGCAGAGATGGAATCGCATAGTGGCGGCTCATATCGGCCCGCGGGTGCATCAGACACACCACCGTTCTTTCTCCGCCCCGGGTGTACAACACCCCTTTTGACTCGCCCCGGTCGGCAGCCTTGAGCGGCACGACCTCGGCCGTCACCCCCGAAGGCAGGCTGTCAAACGAGAGCAGACTCATCCCCGTTGCCGCATAGCGTGGAATCCGTGCCAGTGCCATCGCGTCCTCCTGTGCTGTTGGTGTATCCGGCTCAGGGCCGACACACAAGCGCTCCCTGCTCTTGCACGCCCGAGGCCCAAAGCAGTATACAGGGAGAAAAACAGTAAAAGAGAGGTGCCTATGCCCTCACCCGCCCGCGCCCGTTTCAAAGAATTGGTGTCCGGCCCGGAAGAAGACCTGAATCTGGCCGAAGCCGCCCTGTTGATCGCCCAGGAAGAACAGCCCGAGTTGGATATTGCGGCCTATCTCGAGCGTCTCGACGCGCTGGCGGCCAGCGTCCGTTCCCGCCTGTCCGAAGCCCCAAGCCTTGCCGATATCATCCGGGCCCTGAACACGGTCCTGTTTCAGGAAGAGGGCTTGGCCGGCAACCAGACCGACTACCACGACCCGCGCAACAGTTTTCTCAATGAAGTTCTTGACCGCAAGCTCGGCATTCCGATTACACTCTCGCTGGTGTACATTGAGGTTGGCAAGCGTCTTGGTGTGCCGCTCGTTGGGGTCGGCTTTCCCGGTCACTTTGTGGTCAAGTACGAGGGGCCGGACGGCGAGACCGTCCTTGACCCCTTCCAGGGTGGCGGCACGGTCAGCCAGGAGCAGATGGCGGACAAACTGCGGAGCATGTACGGCCCGCACAACCCGTTCATTGATCAACTCCCCAAGCTCCTCGCCCCGGTCGGTAAAAAAGATATTCTGCTGCGTATGTTGCGCAATCTGAAACAGATTTACACCCAGAGAGAGGACTTCGAGCGTGCCCTGAGTGTGGTGGAGCGCATCCTGTTGGTGGCTCCCGACCACCCGGTCGAGGTCCGCGACCGGGGTGCCATCCATCACCGCATGGGTCATCAGCAGTCAGCGGTGCGCGACTTTCAGCGCTACCTCCAGTTGGCACCGAAAGCCGACGACGCCAAGGCGGTGCGAGCGATCATGGTCCGCACCATGGCGCAGCTCAACTAGGCCGTGGCCGGGGCTGTTCGTGTCTCTGTTGGCGTACTGACCCGTGGCTCACGGATATTGATCTGCCAGCGGAGGGCCGACGCTCAGCAGGGGCTCAAGTGGGAATTTCCGGGCGGCAAGGCCGAGGACGGCGAGAGCGCCGCGGCCTGTCTGCGACGCGAGTTGCAAGAAGAACTCGGCATCACCGCCACCATCGGCAGGGTGATGCTACGCACCCAGCACCCCTATCCCAACGGACGCCGTGTTGCTCTCACCTTTTTTCATGTGCCGTCATACACCGGGGTCGCCCGCAACCGGGTCTTCGAAGCTGTGGCCTGGGTCAAACCCCAGCATCTGCCCGACTATGACTTTCTGGCCGGCGACCGGGATTTCATCGCCGCCCTGGCCGGGGGAGCGTGGCAAGCGTTGTTTGCCCGGACAGCCTAGGGCGTGGCCACACAGTCGGCACCCAGACCCGCGGCGACCGTGCGGGCAAGCTCCCGGCCCTGTTGGATCGCATAGTTCGTGCCCCGGTCCTGTGGATAGACCTGCGCCATGCTCGCCAGCCACAGGTTCGCCACCGGTGTGCGCGTCCCTGGAATCAGCCGACGATAGCCCCGCTCAACCACGGGTTGCGCGTAGCGGGCGCGCCAGATGTGGGCAGCCAGGACCCAATCGTCCGTCAGCTCGGGGAACATCCGCCGCAGATGGTCAAGGGTAAAGGCGACCGCGGCCGGCTCTGGCATGTGGTAAAAAGGGTCGGTCTCGGGCAGATAGCGCGACAGGTATACGATATGCCGGCCGGCGTAGGTTGAGGCCGGTTCAAAATTGGTGTGCTCAATGGCCCCGACAAAGGGGAAGCCGGGGTCGTTGATGTTCAGCCAGTACAGGTCTGACAGACTGCGGTCCAGTTCCAGGACAACACACACATTGGCCAAGTAGCGGATGCGCCGCAGGTGCTTGACATACGCGCCCGGGACATGCGGTTCAACAAGGTCGGCGACAATTGGCAACGCCGTCGTCGCAATCACCCCGTCGGCACCCAGGACCGCTTCTGGCGTGACCACTCCGGTCACCCGGCCGGCCGCTCCCTGCAAGCCGACGGCCTGGGTGCTGGTGCGGATCTCTCCGCCAGCGGCCCGGATGGCTTCGGCCAGCGTCTCGGCCAGCGCGGCAAAGCCGCCCCGATAGTAGGCGAGCTGTTCCGCTCCGCCCTTGCCGCGGCTGCCGCCCCGCAGCTTGAGCTTGTTCCAGAACCAGACCGCGGCGACTTCTTCCGCCAAGTCGCCGAACTTCCCCCGCAGGAGCGGCTCCCAGACCACCCGATAGACCCGTTCGCCGCCCATCTCCCGCAGCCAGTCCGCGGCCGTGCGGTCTTCAAGGCTGCGCCAGTCCCGCACCCAGCGCGAACGCAAGACCAGCAGCCCGAGCCGGATGCGGTCCGGGAACGGCAGGGCCGAGAAGCGCAGGAGGTCCAGCGGCGTTGAGAGCTTGAAGAAGGAGTGGGCGTAGTAGGTGCCGGTGCGTATAGGGCGCAACAGCACCCGGTCCGCGGTACCCAACTCCTCAATGAGCTGCCTGACGTGGGCCTCATGGGCGTACCAGTGGTGGTAGAATTTCTCCAAGCGCGTACCGCCGACGGCAAAGCTGCCGGCCAGCCCGCCGACTTCGGCCTCGCGCTCCAGCACAGTGGCGCGGATACCCAGCCGGCCGAGTTCATAAGCCGCGGCCAGACCACAGAAGCCGCCGCCGATAACCGCGATATGGGGCCGGGAGGGCTTGGTCATTCCGGTGAGCCCTCCAGGCTGACTTCCGCGACCGAGTGGATATTGGAAGTAAGCCAGAGATCAGTCACGATGCGCTCAACATCCCCTCGTTCTTCCAGGCGCTCCAATTCTTTCTGTATTATTATGCCTCCCTCCTGGAGAAAAACTAACCAGACTCTCCTGTCCTGGGGGAGCTTGAGCAATTCCTGTATACATGCTTCGGCTCCTCCCCAGGTGCAGCGACTTCCGTAGTAGTAATTGCCCCGTCTCTCTTTTTGATAAAACAATATGGTCGGAACTGAACCGGCGGATATATACACTATATCATCTCTCGTCACCCTCTCTTCCAGAATACGGAGCACAGCTTTGTTCTCTCTACGGGGTTGGTATACACTGCTGCCAATGAGGGTATTTGCCTGGGCGAGGACGATTAGCCCCACAGTCAAAGCCACCCAGGCCCGGCGCGCGAGCAAAGGCAGATTGATCGCCACGAAATGAATCGCTTGACCACAGGTCACGAAAATGACAGGGGCCAAATGCACTGAGTGACGTGTGTCACTGAGAGGGTACAGCCGCAGCACCGCCGCGGACACTGCTATTGCAAGGGAAAACGCGAACAGGAGCGGAAGCGTCCCAACGCGCAAGCGCCTGAAGGCGGCGATGAGGAACGCCGTCCCCAACGCGGTCAGAGCCACTATCGAGCCTATTTCCGATAGGCTCCACGTCAACAGATCCCATGTTCGAGAGAGCGCAAAATCGAGAATCGCCCTGATATCATTCCAGGCTCCCTCGTAATAATATCTTGACAAGTAGCCCATGACCCGCTCGCGCTCATCTAATTGAAAACGCAAGGTAATCATCCAGCTTATGGCGCATCCCACGGCGAAGCACACGCCGGGCAGGCAAAGGTCTTTACATATCCACATCAAACCGGCAGCAGGCCGCCTCCTCCGCCTGCTGGAACGCGGCCGCCTCGTGCGTGACCCCGCTTCTCTTTGGAATAATACAAATCGCTCAACTCCGCCAGTCGCAATGACTGCGAGGCTGAAAAGAACCAAGCCATACTGAACCAAGGGCGCTACAAAGAGAGACACGCACAGGAGAGCGCTCTTTCTTGCCCCCCCCCCCGATTCTGAGATGTGCCAGCAGGCCGATTATCAGCAGCGCGGCCACGAGCGCGTCAACAGAATATTCCCGCACCTCTCGGGCTTCGCCTACTGCCCCGCTGGAACCAGTCGCCAGCAGGGCCGCTAGAAACGCGGCCCTGCGGCTGACGCCGACGCGGGGCAGCAGGAAGAGAAGCGTTGCTATCATCAGAACGCCCGCCGCGGCCGGCACCATACGCACGCTGAACGGCGAGCTTTCGACTTTCTGAATCACCCACAAGATAAGGGGGTAGAGTATCGGCGAGGTATTGCCATGGCGAGTATAGAAGACGGCCTGTCTCAATGTACCATTTGAATTATTGGCCGCTACAGCCTCGTCATACCACAAAGTACGTTCTGACAGATCGTAGAAGCGCAGGCCGGCGGCAACGAGAAGCAGACAGATGCAGGCCACCGCGTACAGATTACCGTCCCTCATCAGGCGGTTCCACCGGACAGGAGAAGGGACAGCGGGGGCGTTTTGCAGCTCAGGCATTCGTCTGATCCTCATCGGGTGTCACAGGCTACAGGAGGGCGAGGGGGAATGAAAGAGGCTGGACAGGCCCAAGCGCCGCTCGCTTTGCTCGGGGGGACATATGCTGCACACGGCCCGGCCTTGCAAGCGCGCCGCAAGTAGACGACAATTCTGCCGTGAATCGACAACTGTTGTTTGCCGCGTTTTTCTTTGCCGCCTTTATCTTTCTCCTGTTTCAACTCTACGCCCTGTTTGCGATCTTCTTAGTCCCACTCGTGTGGACCGTCATTCTGGTCCTGACCTTCTATCCCCTCTACAGACTGGTGTTGCGCCTGTGTCGGGGCCAGCGCACGCTGGCCGCGCTGGGCATGACGCTCTTTGTGGTGATGCTGGTTGCGGTTCCGGTTGTGCTGTTCTCCGGCGTGCTGGCCCAGGAGGTGGCCGAGTTCTATCGCCAGGTCCGCCAGGCCGTGCAGTCGGGCGAGCTGCAACGCACCCTGTCGAGATGGCAGGATACGTCTCTGGGCCAGGTGTGGCAAAGCTGGGGGCCACAGGTCGAAGCCTTTGATATTGACCTGCCGGGGCTGGTGCTGGCGGGTGCTAACGCCTTGAGTCAGTACATCCTGGAACAATTGAGAAACGTGGCCCAAAATGTGTTCCGCTTTCTCTTCGGCTTTGTGGTGATGAGCTTCAGCCTGTTTTTTCTGTTCCGGGACGGCGAGGAACTGTATCACACTATCCGCGACCTGCTGCCGATGGAGCCGGGCCATAAGGAGGCG
Organism: uncultured Binatia bacterium (SeqCode); assembly: GCA_965200965.1. Classification (GTDB taxonomy): domain Bacteria; phylum Desulfobacterota; class Binatia; order Bin18; family Bin18; genus JAAXHF01. Next base: position 429,559 of record OZ241744.1, on the reverse strand, counting down.
ATTTTCACCCGGCTGTACGACACCGTGTCAGCGGTGGTCCAGGGCATGGTCGCCACCGCGGCGACCCAGGGCGTGCTGGCCGGGATTGGGTTTTGGGCGGTCGATCTGTCGTTCAGCTTTTTTCTGGCCTGTCTGTCGGCCTTTTGTGCCATGCTGCCAATAGGCGGGGCCGCCGCGGTGTGGCTGCCCTGCGCGGCCTATCTGGCCATCTCCGGCCTGTGGGGCCAGGCAATCGGCCTGCTGCTGTACGGCACGTTGGTGATCAGCATGGTAGATAATTTTCTGAAGCCGCTCATCATCGGTGGGCGGGCCAAGCTGCCGACCGTGTTTCTGTTCTTCGGGATTCTGGGCGGGCTGCAAGCGTATGGATTTCTGGGGATGTTCCTCGGGCCGGTCGTCCTCGGAACGATTATGGCGTTTGTCAAAATCTACCGCCAGGACTACGCCCAGCAGTCGGCCTAGACCTTAAACCGAAAATGCACCACATCCCCATCGCGCACCACATAGTCCTTGCCCTCAAGGCGCATCTTGCCGGCCTGTCGACAGCCGACCTCGCCCCGGCAGGTCAGATAATCGTTGTAGTCAATGACCTCGGCCCGGATAAAGCCACGCTCGATATCCGAGTGAATCTTCCCCGCCGCCCTGACCGCGGTCGTCCCCCGCGTGACGGTCCAGGCGCGGGCTTCGCTCGGTCCGGCGGTAAAAAAGCTCAGCAGATTGAGAGTTGCATAGGCAGCCCGAATAAAGCGGTCACGGGCCGACTGCTCCAGCCCGAGGTCGGCCACAAACAGGTCGCGCTCGTCTTCGTCAAGCTGAGCAATCTCCATCTCAAGCTTGCCGCAGACAGGAATAATGCGCAGACCGTTGTCTTCGGCATAGGCGGCAATGTCCGCCGGCAGGGGGCTCTGCAACGCGCGCTCCTCAACATTGTAGACCACGAGCAGCGGCTTGTGGCTCAGCAAGGCAAAGCCGGCCAAGGCGAGCTGCTCCTCGGGCAGGAAGGACTCCCCGCGCAGCGGTTTCTCCTGTTCCAGGATGCGGGAACACTTTTCTAACAGCGCTTGCTCGCGCTCCCTGCCCCGCTCTTTGCGCAGGCGTTCAAGGCGTTTCTCAACAACGCCCATGTCGGCCAGAATCAACTCAGCGTGAAACCCGCGCAAATCGCGCAGCGGGTCGGCCAGCACGGTCGCCGCAGGGTCATCAAAAGCCCGCACCACCTGGGCCAAGGCTTCAAGCTCGCGCATCTGGGCCAGCGAGCGGGTATCGAGCGCGGCCTTTCGCTCTGCCGAGGGCGGAAAATCGAGAAAGCTGACCTCGGCGTACTTTTTTTGCTCTGGTGTAACGATGTCGGCCAGGGCGTCAACCCGCGGGTCGGGGACTTTGACGACCGCGATGGCCGCCCGTGCATCAAAACCGCCGACATCGGCACTCAGCCCGGTCAGGGCGTTAAAAATCGTCGTTTTTCCACACCGGGCAAACCCAACAAGTCCGACTTTCATGGCGATCCTTCTCCACGGAGGGCCGATGATTCCAGACAATTCCAGCGTCCAGGCCACACCTCTTGCCGGGGCAACGCTCCGGGCGGTAGTGTGCGACGAGCCAGCGCGAGGAATCCCCCAATGCCCAGGGTCATCATCCCAATCTATTACGACTTTGCGTCATCCCTGTGTTATATAGCCAAAAAGGTGATGGAACAGCTCGACGGCCAACTCGACATTGAGCTGCTGTGGAAAGGCGTCCAGATCACGCGCCGCCACCACGGCTGGAAGAACGGCGAAATGATCGGTGATGAAGCCAGAGGCAAAATTCTCCGGGTTGCGCGTGAGACCGGAGTTGAACTGCGGGTGCCGGACCGCTGGCTCGACTCGGCCGCCGCCCTCGAAGGGGCGGAGTTTGCCAGGGCTCAGGGCAGGTTTGTCGCCTACCACCACAGCCTGTTCAGCGCGATATACGAGGCGGGCCGGGATATTGGCGAGCGGGCGACCTTGCTTGAGGTAGTTGAAGCTCTCGAACTCCCCGTCGCCGAGTTTGAAGACGCCCTGCGGGCCGGAACCTTCAGCCAACGGGTGCAAGAGACCGAAGCCGAGGCGAGCGCCTTCGGCGTCGTCGGCTATCCGACCTTCATGCTTGGCGAGTTCCCCCTGATTGGCATTCAGCCGGCTGAGACGATGCAGATGATGCTGCAACGCTATGTTGACCAGTCCCGCGCCCGGGTGTCACATTAGGCCCCGGCCGGCAAGGTATCGTCATGCTTCTCTCCGGCATCTCCGTCCTGATCTTTATCGCCCTGCTGTGGTTTTTGGGCTGGTACGCCAAACGCTGGGTAACGACCGATTCCGACTACCTGCTGGCCGGCCGCCAGGTGAGTATCATTCCCGGGGTGGCCGGCATCTGCGGGGTGGCCTTTGCCGGCAGTGTGACCAGCATCATTCCTGGCCTGACGATCCAGTACGGTTTCGTGGGCTGGCTCTGGGGCGTCACCCTGCCGATGCTGCTCGGCTACAGTATCTACGGTCTGCTGGCCAGTCCCTACATCCGCCGCAGCGGGGCCTATACCCTGCCCGAGTGGCTGGAAGTCCGCTTTGACGCCCGCACCCGGCTCGTCGTCAGCATTGCCTCGCTGATCGGCCTGACCGGAGTCGTGGCCATGAACATTGTGGCTATGGCTCTCATTCTGGTCGGCTTTCTGGACGCCCCCCTGTGGCTGATGATCAGCCTGGTGCTGCTCGGTCATGTGATCTTCATCATCTTGGGCGGCCTGTGGGCCTTAACGCTGACCGATGTGGTCCAGGTGGTGCTCGGCTTTCTCCTCGTTCCAGCACTGGCCGGGTATTGCGTCTGGACCTTTGGCGGCCGGGACAGCATTCAGACCGCGTTTGTGACCAATTCCCCGCTGAGCCAGGGTATACACGGCACATTTCCGGTGTTCCAACTCAGCTACCCGAGCATGCTGACGGTCTTTTTCGTCCTCGGCATGTTTATCCAGTGGGGTGGGAATTACTACTGGCTGCGGGCGGCCTCGGCTCGAACCGAAGCAGTAGCCTGCTACCAATATCTGATTGGTGGCATACTGGTGGCCGTGGTCGTCCACGCCGCCCTGGGTGTGCTGGGTCTGTACGCCGGCAGCCTGTACCGCCAGGAGTTCCTGGCTCAGGCGAACCCGATGAGTGCTTACGGCATGTTGCTGCGGGATTTTCCGCCCGGCCTGACCGTTGTGGGTCTGGTGACCGCCTTTGCCGCCACCATCTCAACGACCAGCAATGCGCATATGGGCATCACCGCCACCCTGGTGCGCGATATCTATCAGCGCTTCCTGCGGCCCGAGGCATCGAGCACCGAGGCTTTGCGCATGGGCCGTATCCTGACCGTGCTGACCGGAGTGGCCATCTGGGCCATGAGCTTTTATCCGGGCGGCCCGTACCTGCTGCTAGGGATCAGCTGTGCGCTGTTGGGACCGGCAGCCCTGGTCTTCTTTTTTGGCCGGAGTTGGTCCGGCATGACCGCGGCCAGCGCATTTTGGGCGGCTCTGCTGGGCATGATCGGTATGCTCATCCACGAGGGCTTGCGCCTGCTCGGCCTCCTCCCCTGGTCAACCCACACGGTCATCATCGGCACCGCGCTTATGCTGCCGCTCATCGTGGGCATTTCCCTCGCCCAACCTCAGGCTGCGCAAGGCTCAGCGGTGGCCGTATTGAACGACTCGCACCGGCAGATGCTCAAACTTTTGCGGCACGGCTACACCCATATGGTCGAACTCATCGACTTCCTGGCCGTGGACAGCAGCCGGGCGCATGGTCTGGTCGAGGACCTGGTAGCGCACGGACTAGTCCGACGGCGGTCGCTGCGGGGGCCGGATTTTTTCAGCCTGGCTCTCACGCCCGAGGGATGGCAGGGACCGGCCACGGCCACCGAAGACCCGCTCGGGCTCGCCGTCCTGCAACACACCGTCCATCAGGCCACAACACTGCCCGAGCTAGGCCGGACGCTGGGCCTTCAGACCACAAGCCTGGGAGCGGTCGTCAGTCGCTTAGAGCGGCTCGGCTATGTCCACACCCGCGGCATCTGGCAGCGACGGGTATCCATATCAGACAGAGGGCGGGACGTATTACGCACGTCCGGCCGCCGGCTGGCGTCCACCGATTGACAACAACCCGCACAAAAATAAGGAGCCCCACATGCAATACGGTTTACACTTGGCTAACGGCGTTTCTGTCACCGACCCGGCCGTGCTCAGAGATGTCTGCCAGCTGGCGGAAGAACTGGGCTATGAGTCGATCTTGATCGGAGACCATGTTTTGCCGCCGCGCAAAATCAACTCCAGGTTTCCGCTGCCGGTCGAAGACCCCCAAATCCACATGTATCAGGAGCAGCACTGGCCGGACTGCTTTGCCATGCTGGGCTTTATGGCCTCGCTCACCGCCACCGTCCGGCTCGGAACCAGCGTCTTCATCGTTCCCTATCGCCACCCGGCGGTGACAGCAAAAATGCTCGCCACCCTCGACACGCTCTCAAACGGGCGCATTATTGCCGGCATCGGTACTGGCTGGATCGAAGAGGAGTTCAACTTTTTGAACGCCCCGTTTGCCGAGCGAGGGCGCATGACCGACGAATACATTGAGGTCATGAAAGCCCTGTGGACAGACGCCCACCCGCGGATTGAGGGGAGGTTCGTCACCATTGACCGGGACGTGAACTTTGGCCCCTACCCGGTCCAGAAACCCTACCCGCCAATTTGGGTCGGCGGCAACAGCACGGCCGCCCTGCGGCGTGTCGTCCGCTGTGCCAATGGCTGGCAACCAGCGGGGCTGATGCCGGACGCTATTGGCCAAAAACTCGACCAACTGCGGTCTTTGATGGCCGACGCCGGCCGCGATTTCAGCCAGCTCGAAATCAGCTGCCTCGTCGGTACAGACGCCACCGAGGCGGTGGCCGATGTCTTTGACAAGCTGGGCACCCATGTCTTGTACGGTCTGGTATCAGCAAGCGATGAAGAAACCCCTAAGCTGTTTGCCGAAATCAAACGCTATGCAGCAACCATGTCGCAACGCGGCTGAAAGGCCCCGGGCGAGCCCTTCTCCGAGCGTGGCAGCCGGAGCCGCGCATACCCGGAACTGACGAAAGCCAGCCGGAAAGATGAGGTGGCCCAGCTACCACCTTTTCTGGCCGCGCGGGGCAAAGTGCCGGATCGCGCCGTTGGCAATCCGCGCCGCCCGGGAAGCCTGGGGCTGGGTAAACTGGCGCACGGTCAGAGTGCCCGGCTCAAAGCCACGCACCATTTTGCGCGGGATCTCAACGCCGAGGCTGTGCTCAATTGCCCGCACACAACTCAGTTCGTCCAGACAGGCCAGTGAGATCGCGTCGCCGCGGGCGGTGGCGCGGGCGGTCCGACCGATCCGGTGGACGTAATCGTCGGCGACCTGCGGTACATCGAAGTTGATGACATGCGAGATACCCTGCACATCCAGCCCGCGGGCCGCCACATCGGTGGCCACCAGCACATCGATCTGCCCGGTCCGAAAGCCGTCCAGGGCGCGTGTGCGGAGCCCTTGGCTTTTATCCCCGTGTAAGGCTTCTATCTGGCGGCCGGTCTGGCTCAGCCGGCGGGCCAGCCAGTCGGCCCGGCTTTTTGTCCGGGTAAAGACGAGCACATGGCGCATCCGTCCTCGCTGTAAGAGATAGTGGAGCAGGGCGCTCTTCCGTTCAGCCTCAACCAAATACAGCACTTGGCGCACGGTCGAAACCGGTGTGGCCCTAGGACCGATGTCAACCACGACTGGAGACTGCATCACCTCGTAGGCCAAGTGCTCAATCTCGGTGGGCATGGTAGCGGAAAACAGCAGCGTCTGACGCTCGGTCGGGAGGGCGTCAAGGATACGGCGCACATCGGGCAAAAACCCCATGTCGAGCATCCGGTCGGCCTCGTCAAGCACAACCGCGGTCAGGGCATGAAAGGCCAAGTTGCCCCGCTGCATATGGTCAAGCAACCGCCCCGGGGTGGCAATCAAGAGATCGACGCCCCGCTCCAGTTGTTCAATCTGTGGTCCAAGCCCCACCCCACCGAACACCACCGCCGAACGAAGCTGGAGATATTTTCCATAGGTCAGGGTGCTCTTACCGAGCTGAGCGGCCAGCTCACGGGTCGGGCTGAGGACCAGCGCCCGCAGCCGAGGGCCTTTGGTGCGGGCCAACTCGTGTAGAATGGGCAGCAGGAAGCCGGCGGTTTTTCCGGTCCCGGTCTGGGCACAGGCCAGCAGATCTTTGCCATCCATCACAACCGGGATGGCCTGAGTCTGGACCGGCGTTGGAACCGTGTAGCAGGCGTCATCAAGGGCGCGGAGCAATTCGGATCGGAGTCCAAGTTCGGGAAATGTCAACAAACACGTCTCTCCTTACTATGCCTATTATATCTGACTGAGCGGGCAGATGCCAGTTGCGCCGGTTGGCCAGGGCCACGGCCGACCGGCGTGGGCGGCCCACATCTCTTGACTTGACGAGGCCGAGACGGTCATAGTGGCCGCGTCCCGCCACAGGAGGAGAGTCCTGTACCAGGGGTAGAACTTTATTGACAGCGATACGCACCTCCTCGAACCGGCCGACCTGTTTGAGAGGTATCTTGAAGCCTCGTTTCGTTCCGAAATGCCGCGGGCGTGGGCGGACCATCAGGGCCAGCCGCCCGGCTCTGGCATTTCGGTGCCCATCCCTGCGGCCCACGGCGACCGGGACTCTGTGATGCCGTTTGGCCGAGACCCGATGCCCAACGGCCAGCCGACCCTGGGCGACGCCGGCACCCGTATTGTCATGCGCGAGCACAATGAGGCCTATGCCGGCTTTGCCCGCAAAGGCTTTCCGCCCGACCTGTATGAGCTGGACCTGGAACGAACCGGTATTGATTATATGGTTGTCCACCCAACCGTCGGCCTGTATGTGACCGCGGTCCCTCAGCTCAAAGCCGTCACCGCGGCCGCCTACCGTCGGGCCTACAACGAGTTGCACGACTTCTGTACCAATGCCGGTGACCGGGTCGTTGGCGCGGCGTCTATTGACCTGCGTGATCCTGACGAGGCGGTCCGAGAGGCCCGGCAGTGTGTCAAAGACTTTGGTTTCAAGGCGGTCCACATCAACCCCACCCCGGTCGGCGAGTACCGGATGTACGATCGGCTGTGGAGCGCCCTCGAGGACCTTGACGTGCCGCTGGCCATCCACGTTGGAGCCGGCAAGGCCGCGGACGAGATGCTGTACTATTACCTGCCCCGGCTACGCTCCATCCAGGGCACTATGGCCTTCACTCTGGGCAATATGATTGCCAGTGCGGCCCTGATTATGGGCGGGGTGCTCGAACGCCATCCAAAACTGCGCGTCGTGCGTCTCGAATCCGGGGCCGGCTGGGCGGCGTTCTGGATCGACCGCCTGGATGCCGGCGTCCAGGGCGGTTTCCGCGACCTGGAAAATCCAGGTCTCACACTGTACCCCATCGACTACTTCCAGCGTCAGTGCTACATCGCGGCCAACCAGGACGACCCCGGCATCAAACAGGTCATTGAGGTGATGGGTGATGACAACATCGTGACCGCGACCGACTTCGGCCACCCCGAAGGCCGCAACTATGCCAGCGCGTCCCAGGAGTTGCCCGGCCTGCCCGGTGTTTCCACAGACAGCAAACGCAAGATCATGTGGAATAACGCCCTGCGGCTGTATCCGCTGGAGGCGCGTGCATAAGGGGTCAACATGAGGAATCTCTTGCTCTCCCCAGCTTCATCAGTCGGGAGGAGGGAATATGAAGCCGCTACACGATCTGCTTGTCCTTGACCTGACCCGTTTCCTGGCCGGCCCCTACTGCACCCTGCTGCTGGGCGGCTTGGGGGCTGAGGTCATCAAAATCGAACCCCCGGGCAAAGGCGAAGGCCACCGTGACCGCCCCCCCTACGCCGGCCCCCACGGTGCCAGCCTCACCAAGCAGACCAACGACGACATCGGCCTGATGGTCCTGCATCGGGCCCGCAACAAGAAAAGCGTGACCCTCAACCTCCGCTCACCCCAAGGCATTGAACTGTTCAAAGGGCTGTGCGCCAAAGCCGATATTGTGGTTGAGAACTACTCGCCCGGCACGCTGGACAAGATGGGACTCGGCTTTCCCATCCTCCAGGACATCAACCCGCGCCTCATCCTGTGCTCCATCTCGGGCTTTGGCCAGACCGGCCCCTACAGCGAGTGGCGGGCGTACGACCCGATTATTCAGGCCATGGGCGGGATTAGCAGCGTCACCGGCTTCCCCGACCGCCACCCGGTCCGCTGCGGGGCAGCCATCAGCGACACCACCGCCCCGCTGTTCGGGGTCATAGGTATTCTGTCCGCCCTGCAACTCCGGGACAAAACCGGCAGAGGCGAGTGGGTCGATATCTCCATGCAGGACGGGACCTTCTTTTTTCTGCCCGAGCTGGTCGAATACCTGAACGCTGGAGAAATTCCGGTTCGTCGCGGCAACTCGCACATCGGCGGAGCGCCGTTCAATGTCTACGACGCCTCGGATGGCCATGTTTCGGTGTGCGCCGTCACCGCCCGTGGCTGGGAAAACTGTCTGCGGGCGATTGGCCGCGAAGACCTCAAGGGCGACCCCCGCTACGCCCACCTGTCAAACCGGATTAGGAACCGGGCCGAGGTTGACCAGCTTATGCAGGCCTGGATAGCGCGGCACACGGTTGCCGAGGCGGTCTCGATCCTTCAGGCGCATGAGGTGCCCTCCAGCCCGGTCCTGAGTCCCCAGCAACTGCTGGAAGACGAACATCTGGCGGCCCGGGACATGGTCGTGCCCCTGTCTCACCCCACCCACGGCCCGATGCCGGGCGTAAAAGGCTTTGGCATGCCGATCAAGTTTGTCCAAAACCCGGTGCAGTTCGACCAGCCGGCCCCGGAACTGGGCGCACACAACGCAGAGGTGTATGGCCAGGTCCTCGGTCTGGCCGACGACCGGCTCGAGGCGCTCAAAGACCAGGGAGTGATTTGAGGAAGGAGTATCACAATGGGCCTGTTCCGACCCTGCACGGTGCTGGCGGGATGAGCCGCTGATACACGCTCCTGGACGAGCAGGCTGCCAATGGCTTTGATTCCCACCCTGACCGACATCCGCGCTGCCGCAGGCCGCATCCGTCTCCATATCTACCGCACGCCGATTCTGCGCTGTACCGGCACTGGCCGTATTGTCGGCACCCAGCTGTTCTTCAAGTGCGAAAACTTCCAGAAAGGCGGGGCCTTCAAGATTCGCGGGGCAACCAACGCGGTATTGTCCCTCAGCGACCAAGCCGCGGCCGCGGGCGTTGCCACCCACTCCTCCGGCAACCACGCCGCGGCCCTGGCCGCCCAACTGCGGGGGGTCCGGGCCTATGTAGTGATGCCGGGCACTGCCCCGCAGGTCAAAAAGGCTGCGGTTGCCGGCTGCGGGACGCAGATCACGTTTTGCGCCCCAACTCTTGAAGCCCGAAAGTCCCGGCTGGCCCAGATCGTGGCCGAAACCGGCGCGATCTGTATTCCGCCCTACAACGACGAGCACCTTATCGCCGGCCAAGCCTCCGCGTCCCTGGAGATACTCGAAGATATGCCCGACCTGGACCTTGTCCTGACCCCGCTTGGCGGTGGCGGCTCCGCGCCGTGTCTCCACACACCCGCGTCATAGCCGCCGAGCCCAAGGGCGCAGACGACGCCTGTCGGTCCGTGCGGGCCGGTCATATTATTCCGTCGGTCAATCCCCACACCATTGCCGACGGGCTGCTGACCTCACTGGGCGACAGACCTTTGGCATCATCCGGGAGGCTGTAGACGACATTGTGACGGTCAGCGAGGCAGATATCATCCGGGCCATGCGGCTGATCTGGGAGCGGATGAAAATTATTGTCGAGCCTTCAGCCGCGGTCCCGCTGGGCGCGCTGCCGGGTTCACGGTGCAATATACACGGCAAGCGGGTGGCCATCATCCTGTCGGGCGGCAATATCGCCCTTGCCCGCCTGTCCTTCTCGCCAGCGCCTGACTGGAACCGCGGACGCCGATTGGCTAGACTGTCAGGCTCTCGCATCCGACCTTCGGGCTGGATGAGGCCGTGAGCCAGACAGACTTTGCCCCAGGTGGCTGGAAAGAGGGAGGTGGAGTATGGGAAGGAAAGTCTTGGTCCGCCCAGGTCAGAGGGCAGCAGCACAGGGGACTTGGCGCGTGCCGCCGCTCAGCCGCTTCGGTGTGGTCGTGCTGCTGGCCGTGCTGTGCTTGGCCGGCTGCGCCCATTATGTCGAGCGCCAGATGGTCGTGACCGCCTACTCGTCCGACAAGATCAGCACCAACTGGCGACGGGGGCGCATTTTGTTCTGGCGCGCCTATGTTGCCAGCGGCCCCAATAAGGGCAAACGCAAACGGGTGGGCATCACCTCCAGCGGCACCAGGGCCGGCAAGGGCACCATTGCCGCGGATACGCGCTACTACCCCTACGGCACGGAAATGAAAATCCCCGGTTACGGAAAAGGCGTGGTGGAAGACATCGGCAGCGCCATCAAAGGCCCGAATCGGCTCGATGTGTATTTTTCCACCCGCAAAAAAGCGCTCAAGTGGGGACGCCAGCAACTGACCGTCAAGATTCGGCAGGACGACTGAGCCGGCCCTGCTCGGCAGGCGCAGCACTCAGCCGCGGTGCAACGCCTGCCAGAGCTGTTCCAGGCAGGGCTTCACATGGGTGTCCACCCGCGCATATGCCAGCAGCGCGACGGCCGCGGACAGACACAGCGTGACCAGCGCCTTGGCGATGACACCGCGCTTCCTTCCCGGCCCCGTCCGCCACGGCGAGCCGTCCGCCAAGTGAGGGTCGGGCTTGCTGACGAGCGGGTGTGCTCTCCGGGTCGGCATGATCCTTCCTGCCTCGGGGCCGAGCGCCACACCAGACAAGAAAAAGGCGGCCCTTCTGTCCCGGCCTGTTCTTCAGCCCTTACCCAAGGTCGAACCGGAACCGTTTGACCGCGTTGTCACAGCTCAGCTGCCGTCGCTCGTCGTCAGGCACACCGGCAAACATGCGGTCCAAAAACTCCAGCGACTTGGGCCAAGTTGACTCTGAGTGCGGCATACCCTGGGCGTACAGGTCAGGGGGTTCACCAGGGTGCGAATCGCTCGAAAGAACGGTGTGGTGTGTCATGCGGTCTCTCCTCGTCACTCAGCCATAGCACGCGCCGGCCCCCAACACAAGAAAAGGCTTGCATTCCGGTCCGTTTTGGGACACACCCAGGCACAGCGTCGCCACGCAGAGGAAGTGCTCATGCAGCTATACGATCATCCCCTGTCGCCGAACTGTCGCAAGGTCCGTGTCTATTGTGCCGAAAAGGGCCTCTCGCCGGCCCTGCGGCCGGTCGATCTGCTGGGTGGGGAGCAGCGCCGCCCGGAATTTTTACAGCGCAACCCATTTGGTGCTGTTCCGATTCTGGAGTTGGACAACGGCACGGTCATTCCAGAATCCCTGGCCATTATTGAATACCTGGAAGAACTCCAGCCCTCGCCCCCGCTGCTGGGCCGTGACCCCCTCAGCCGGGCCCTGGTCCGGGTCTGGGAACGGCGGGCCGAGCTGGGGGTGATTCTCCAGGGCACGCGCCGCTTTCTGCATTCCAGCCCGCATTTTGCGGCCCGGGGCGTTGTGCAGAACACCGCGGTCGTCAAAGAGGCCGGCGAGGTGCTCACCGCCCGCCTCAGCCTGATAAACGCCCATCTCCAGCACAGCGAATGGCTGAGTTCGGCCTTTTCGCTGGCAGACATCAGCCTCATGGTCGGCATTGACTTTATAGCCGAGTCTCAGTTTTATCCTGATCCGGCCTGGGCGCATCTGGCGCGCTGGTACGAGGCGATCACACAGCGGCCAAGCGCCAAAGCCTGACCGGAGAGCATGGGAGGACTTGCTATGGACGAACAGAAAACGGCTATTGTTGTCGGCGTTGGCGCAGAACTCGGTATTGGCGGGGCAGTGTGCAAACGATTTGCCGGCGAGGGCTACCATGTCCTTATCGCCGGCCGCACCGCCGAAAAGATCAACGCGGTCAGCAGCAGGATCATCGCCTCCGGCGGCGCGGCAAGGGCTGTCGTCACCGACACCACCAAAGAAACCGAGGTGATTCGTCTGTTTGATGCCGCGGAACAGGCCGGCCGGCTTGAGGTGGTGGTCTATAATGCCGGCAATAATTTTCTGAAGGACATCCTGGACATGGAGGCCGAGTTTTTTGAGCGGGTGTGGCGGGTCGGCTGCTTTGGCGGCTTTCTGGTCGGTCGGGAAGCCGGCCGCCGGATGCTGCCACATGGCAGGGGCACACTGCTGTTTACCGGCGCAAGCGGCTCGCTGCGCGGCAAGCCGCCCTTTGGCTCATTTGCCGCGGCCAAAGCCGGCCTCCGTGCCCTGTGCCAGACAATGGCGCGGGACTGGGGGCCAAAGGGCATCCATGTCGCTCACATCATTATCGACGGCGGCGTCAACGGCGATATGATCCATGCGCGCTTCCCGGACTATATCAACACGAAGGGCGAGGACGGCATGTTGAACACCGACGCCATCGCCGACGCCTACTGGTATCTCCACACCCAGCACCCGACCGCTTGGTCGCTGGAAATTGACCTGCGGCCCTGCAAAGAACCCTTCTGAAGCGCAAGGCTGTCGGCCTACGCTTCGACAGCCTGCCCCACAGTCAGCGCTGGGACTTGACATTTTCCATATTTTTACTATGTTGGAAATATGGAGAACAAACAGACCGTCAGCATCCTGTCAGCCCTGGCCCAGGAAACCCGCCTCGACATCTTCCGCCTGCTGGTTCGGGCCGGAAAAGAGGGCTTGGCCGCAGGTGCTATCGGACAGACCCTCGGTATTCCGGCCGCGACCCTGTCGTTCCACCTCAAGGAGCTCAAACATGCCGGCACAGTCTTGTGTCGGCGCGAGGGCCGCTCCCTCATTTACAAGGCCAACTTTGAGACGATGAACGCCTTGCTCGCGTTCTTAACCGAAAACTGCTGCCGGGGTGTTGAGCCCCAAGAACCCTCTCTGCATGTATGCTGCTGAGGCTCCGTAAGGAAAGGAGGAGACTATGCGCTTCCAACTTGCCCTGAATGTCCGCAACCTTGATGAGGCCATTGGCTATTATTCCAAGCTGCTGGGTGCGCCGGTCAACAAACGCAAGCCCGGCTATGCCAATTTTGCCCTGGACTCGCCGCCGATCAAACTCGTCCTGTTTGAAGCCCCAGAGGCGACCGAGCGGCTGAACCATGTCGGTTTTGAGATGGACCTCGGCGAGGTCGAAGAGACGCTGGAACGCCTCGAACCCCAGGGTCTGGCCGACGAGGTCATTCGGGATGAGACCTGCTGCTACGCCAGAAAGAGCACGGTGTACTCCACAGACCCCGAGGGCCTGCTGTGGGAGTTCTACAAGTTCCAGGGCGACAGCGAGGTCTTCAGGGCTCCCGAAGACACGCCAACGCCCAACCAAGCGTCGGATCAGTGCTGTCGCTAGAGGCAAGCCGCCATGTCACACCCAACACCCGCCGGCCCCTCAACCCGGGACATGTCCATCTTTGAACGCTACCTCAGCCTGTGGGTCGGCCTATGCATTCTTGGCGGCATTGGCCTGGGCCGGACCGTGCCCGGGCTGGCGACTGCCCTGGACGGCATGGCGCTCTATGTTGGCAATGCTCCGGTCGTTTCTATTCCCATTGCGGTCTGTCTGTTCTTCATGATGTACCCGATCATGGTCAAAATTGACTTTGCCAAGGTTGCCACCGCCAGCCGCAACGCCAAGCCGGTCGGCCTGACGCTGTTTGTCAACTGGGCGATCAAACCCTTCAGCATGTACGCCATTGCCGCCCTGTGTCTGGGTGTGCTGTTCCGGGGCTTCATCGGCCCCGAGGCGATTGACTATGTGAAGCTGCCGCTCGGCCTGTCGTTGCCGGTTGGCAGCTTCTACGGGGCCGGAGAAGTGGTGCTGGTTGATGGGGTCAGGATGCTGGCCGTGCCCCTGTGGCGGAGCTATCTGGCCGGCTGCATCCTGCTCGGGGTTGCGCCGTGTACGGCGATGGTCCTGGTGTGGGGCCATCTGGCGCAGGGCAACAGCGGCCTGACCCTGGTCATGGTGGCCCTGAACTCGCTGACCATGCTGGTGCTGTACGGCGTGCTGGGCGGGTTCCTGCTGGGGGTCGGCCGGCTGCCCGTCCCGTGGCAGGCGCTCATGCTGTCCATCGGCGTCTATGTCGTCCTGCCGCTGCTGGCCGGGTATTGGTCACGGCGCTGGATTATCGGTGCCAAGGGCGAGGTCTGGTTCAGCCAGCGGTTTCTCCCCCTGCTCACGCCTGTCACCATCGTGGCCCTGCTGCTGACCCTGGTAGTCTTGTTTTCGCTCAAGGGTGAGGTGATTGTGGCCAACCCGCTGACGATTGTGTGGGTCGCCATCCCGCTGTTCATTCAGACCGTGCTGATCTTCGGTCTTACCTATGGCTTGGCCAGGGTATTGCGCTTGTCCTATCAGGACGCCGCTCCGTCCGCCCTGATCGGTGCCTCAAACCACTTTGAGGTGGCCATCGCCACCGCCACCATGCTGTTCGGGCTGTCCTCCGCGGCGGCCCTGGCCACCGTGGTCGGCGTTCTGATTGAAGTGCCGGTCATGCTGCTGCTCGTCCGTGTCTGCCAGCGCACCGAGGGCTGGTTCGGCCTGCCGGCCCCCGCCCCCGCCGCAAGCTATGACCTGCCAGAGCCGGACTGAGTGCCCTGTCAGATCAACGCTTACGCCGAGTGGTCGGCCAAGGCCGGAATGCCTCTGTTCGGAGACCATCCGCGACCGCGCCCACCTGCGCAAACTCGGTCTGCTGCACATTGTCGATGTGGACACCTGCATCAGGATGATCCGCGACTACGCGGCTGAAACGCCATTGACCCACTACTATTCCTGGACCCTGCCGCCGGGCCTGCCGGCCAGCTGGGTCCAACTCCACCTTGAACTGTTTGCCAGCCAAGTCATTCCCGGCGTGCGTGCCATTGCACTGACAGGAGCGGCCCATATCCCGTCTGCTGGCGTCTGCCCTGGCCGTTTTCCTCACAAAAGAAGAGGCCGGCCCCTAGCCGCCCTCTTCTCGAGGCCCCAGCAGGTGCAGGCCGACCAGGAGTACGGCCGCCAGGGCGTACATTACGGCGAAGTTCGGGGCGGCGGCCAGCCCAAACACATTCTGGACGCCGGTCGACGTGAGGGCATAGGCGTGGATCAGGCCGACCAGCGATAACACCGCGGCCGCCGCAGTCCAGGCCGCGGCGCGCAGAAACTCGCGCTCAATGACGTACACCAGCACCGCGGCCAGGATCATCGCGCTCAGCACAAAACCCTGGCTGAGCGCGATCACCCCGTGGATATACAGCTGCGGCCCAAATGTCGGCGCGACCGCGTACAGACTTGAGCCGGCCTTGCCAATGCTGGTCTCGATCAGCAACAGCGCCCAGGCAGCCAGGGAGGGCAGCAGCCCAAAAGCCACGGCCAGGGCGTGGGACTGCGGGACGGTTTGAAAAGCCTGGGCAGTCATCATGATCCCGATCCACAGCAGAATCCCCAGCGTCGCTTCCAGCGGGACAAACTGCAAGACCAGCCCAATCCCGCCAAGCAGACACAGCACCGTGACCACCAGCCCGTTGAGCATCGAGTAGGCCGTCCGGGCACCCATCGCCTTCCAGGCCGGGTGGCCAATATAGATGGTGGTCGGAAAAGCGCTGCCAAACAGGGCGGCGACCAGCGTCCCAATGCCGTTGGCCAGCAGACACGGGCGCGTCTCATAGCGGTCGCCGGCCGCCTCGGCGCTCTCCAGATTCTGGAGCGAGCCAATCACATTGAACAGGCCCATCGGGACAATCACCGCCAGGTATTTCCAGCCCTCTCCGCTGCTCAGCAGATCAAATAGATCGCCCGGCACAGGGCGCGGGACATGGAGGCCAAACGAGGAACTGGCCGGCGATGGTTCAAACACAGACCAGCCCAGGGCGCGCAACAGCCAAGCTAGGCCGATGCCGGTCAAGACGGCCACCAGTCCGCTCGGCAGCCCCAGCGGCAGGGATGTGCGCGAGGCATAGCCGACCAGGATCATCAGCATTGGCAGCAGGGCGATGGCTGGGCTGGCAAAGATCTGAAACACAAAGCCCATCGCAATGAACGTCATGGCAATGCCGGCCAGGGCAGCCAGCAGGGCCGCCCGTGGGGTATAGCGGCGCAGCCAGTCGCCGACAAACGCGCCGGCCACTTCCAGAACGCCGCTCAGGAAGCACGCAAACAGGCCGGCCTGCCAAGCCAGGGTCGGGTTCTCGGTCGCCTGATAGATGGGGCCCATAATCAGAAAAAAATAGGCAATCTGGCTCGGGGTGTTGATGCCGTAGGGCAGCGCCGTCACATCGTCCCGCCCGGTCTGCCGCATCAGACGCCGGGCCTGCCAGGTGTAGAAGGCATTGCCGAACAGAATCGAGAGGGCCGCCCCAGGCAGAATCTGGCCGCTTATCAGCTCGGGTGGAAAGCCGCACACCACCACGCCCAGCACGGCAATTAGCATGAGCTGGATCAGATTATCGACAAACAGCCCAAAAAATCCGTCAATATCGCCGCGCACAATCCGCATGGCCCGGTTATACAGGCGTCTGAGGCATTTTTCTAGAGAGGCGGCCCGGGGCGGTAGCGCAGCAGGGCAAATGTCCAGGGTCGGCCCGTTGTAACCTGCTGTTCCTGCCACTGGCCGGGCGGGTAGCCGGCAATCTCGGTCCGGCGCTGGGCCGGGACAAGATAGGCACCGGCGGCCAAGGGCGGCGGTGGCTGGCCGGGCGGCCACCACAGCTCACGCATGTGGACGTATTGCTGAATATGAAACAGGGCTGCCACATCGGGGTCTTGGGCGCTCGTCAGCGGGCGGACCACAAACACCGGGCCGCGGCCGTAGGTGTGCTGCACAACTTGGTGGACCACGGCCCGGGGAAAACGCGCCCGGCTCTCAACCGCAAGCCACGAGGGCTGTATGAGGCCGTGAAAGACAAGCAGGCCGGCGACCGCACAGCCAAACGCCCCGGCCAGGCGTCCCCGCTGGAGCGTAAACACGGCCCCGCCGAAGGCCAGCCCACACGCCGCCCAGCCGCCCAGCCCCAGACCCAACTGCCCACCCAGCCACTGACAGTAGTGGACCGGCTGGGCGGTAACCCGGGAGGGAAACACCGCCAACGCCAGCCGGCAGGCCGTCTGCTGTTCGGACTGGCTCGAAACCAGAACAGACAGGCCGAGGCACAGGACCAGCAGCCCCGCCCCCCAAGCCAACTGGAGCAGCGGACGCCACCCCGGCCAGTCCCGGCAGCGGGCGGCAAGGCCAGGAGCGGAGCTCGCCAGCCACCAGCCGACTAACAGGGCGGCCGGCGGAAAGGCCGGCAGCAGGTAGCGGGCGCGTTTATAGGCGGCCAGATGAAAGAACACCGTCAGCGTCGTCCACCACACGGCCACAAAAACCGGGCCGTCCTGCTGGGACCGCAGGGCCCGCCACACCGCAACGGGCAACACTACACTCCACGGCGCAAAACGGAGAAAGATCACATCCAGGTAATAGAACGGCGACATGACATCAATGCGGCCAAAAAAGCGCCCCAGATTCTCTTCTCCAATCTGGACAGCCCAGAAGCGCTCGGGCTGCCACCACAGCACCCCGGCGTACCAGCCCAGCCCCACGACCAGCACCAGCAGAACCGGTCCCGGCCGACCCAGCAGCCGCAGCGGGGCGAGTTCACGCCGCCACACGGCAAAGGCCAGGACCGGCAGGCCAACCAGGACCGCTCCCAGCGGTCCCTTGCTGAACACCGCCCCAAGCAGGCTCAGGGCAAAGCCGTAGGGGACGAGCGGCAGCCAGGCGGGCGGCCGCTGCTGGCGCGTGTGGGCCAGAAAAAACAGGCCGAGGCTCAGGCTGACAAAAAAGCACAGCGCCATATCGGGCCGGGCCATGCGCGCCTGCTCAACATACAGGGGGGCGGTGAGCAGGACGCCGGCCGCCAGCCAGCCAGCCACGGGACCGACCGCCAGCCGTCCCAGCCACACCAGCATGAGCACCCCGCCGCCAGCCAGCAGGGCCGAGGGCAGCCGGGCTGACAGCGCGTCCAGCGCCCCGTCCCGCAGCCAGACGACACCGGCCCCAAGCCAATAGAACAGCGGCGGCTTGCGCACGCTGGGAAACAGCCAGCACCCTACTCCCGGGTCCTCTGAGGTGACAAAAGCGTGCAGCCGCAGCCCGTCTTGGGCCTCGTTGAAGCCGACAATATCGACAAAAAACAGCGGTCCTATAAACACGACGGCGCTGAGCAACACCAGGACAAGGGGATAGGCAAGAGACGTGAGACGTGGCATAGCCTTGGACCGACAGGCGGGGCACTGCCCCACGCACGGCCTCTAGCCTATCCGTCTCCCTCCCTCCAGATCAATTGCCGGTGTTGACCCAGGGGAGAAGCGTGGCTATAGGCAGATGTCCCGCGGCCCAAAGCGCAGACTGGAGCCAAGAAAGATGCGGTCCTGGAGGGGAAAGCCGATGCCGAAAAAGTCTCTTCGTGATCTCGCCCTTGACGGCCAGCGCGTCCTGGTCCGGGTCGATTTCAATGTCCCACTGGAGCGTGGCAGGGTCAGCGACGACACCCGCATCCGGGCCGCCCTGCCGACCCTGGAGTATGGCATTGAGCAGGGCGCAAAACTGATCCTGTGCTCTCACCTGGGCCGACCACACGGCCGGCCCAAGCCCGTCTACAGCCTGACACCCGTGGCTGAGCGGCTGGGCCAGCTGATCGGTCGGCCAGTCCAGATGGCGTCTGACTGCATCGGTCCGGCAGTCACAGCGCAGGCCGCGGCCCTGCGGCCGGGCGATCTGCTACTACTCGAAAACCTGCGTTTCCATGCCGAGGAAGAGGCCAATGAGCCAGCCTTCTGCCAGGCACTCGCCAGCCTGGCCGATGTCTATGTGAATGACGCCTTTGGCTCGGCCCACCGGGCCCACGCCTCAACCGCGGGGGTGACAGCCTGGCTGCCAGCGGTGGCCGGCCTGCTCATGGAACGCGAGCTCACCGTTCTGGGTAAGGTCCTGGCCGCGCCCGACCGCCCCTTTGTCGCCATTCTGGGCGGGGCCAAGGTGTCGGACAAGATCGGCGTGATTGAGCGGCTGCTCAACACGGTTGACCGCCTCCTCATCGGTGGGGGCATGGCCAATACCTTCCTCAGAGCCAAGGGCAAAGCGGTCGGGCAATCGCTGCTTGAAGCCGACGCCCTTGAGCTGGCTCGGGGTCTGCTCCAGCAGGCCGGTGACACACTGATGCTGCCCGAGGACGTGTGGATTGCCGACCAATTGGACGCTGGGGCGCAACACCAGACCGTCAGCGTTGATGCCGTGCTCGACGGGTGGCGGATTGTGGACATCGGCCCCCGCACCATCGCCCGCTTTACAGCCGGCCTGCAACACGCCCGCACCGTGGTCTGGAATGGCCCGATGGGCGTGTTTGAGATACCGCCTTTTGCGCTCGGTACCGTTGCCATTGCCCGAGCTATGGCCGAGCTCACGCAGTCAACCACGATTATTGGCGGCGGTGATTCCGCCGCGGCGGTCAAGCAGTCCGGTCTTGCCGACCGGATGACGCATATCTCAACCGGCGGTGGAGCCTCGCTGGAGTTCCTGGAGGGCAAACAGCTGCCCGGGGTCGCCACCCTGCAAGACGCCTAGTCGCATGGGATGGGGCGGGAGGCACTGGCTTCTCAGGGCATCAGGCGCAGGCTGCGCAGCCGGTTGAGGGCCGCGGCAATCTCAAAACGCCGGGCCCGGGCCCGGTCGCCAAAGCCGGGCTGGGTCAGGGCTTCCAGACCCTCGTGGTCAATGCACGTCTCAATCTGGTCCAGGATTTCGGCTAGGCTGTGCCGGCCGTCACACAGGCCTCGGGCGCACTCCAGCAACACATCCCCGATCATGCGACACTGGGCCGGGTCAAGCAACTGAAACAGCAGCGAGACATCGATCTCTTCGCTGCCGAACTCAATCGTCCGGGTTTTGACGCTGCGCACCCGCTCGGCCTTTCGGCCCCGAGTAGCGTCCAGACTGCGCGGGTCGGGTCGGCGGGCCGCGGCCGGCGGCCACATTCCGGGCGGCCGAGGGTTGACTTGGGGCAGGGACAGGGCGATCTCTTTGGCCCGAGCCGTGACATCACGAGGCCGATACTCGTCCATATGAATCACCCAATCGGCTACGTCGAGATAGTCGCCGGCCCCGCCGACGACCAGCATGGAAGACACCCCGTGTTCGTCCCACAGCTGGCGAACGCGGTCGAGATAGGGCGTAATCGGCTCTTTGTCGCCCGGCACCAGGCGTCGCATCCGGGCATCCCGGATCATGAAATTGGTCGCCGCGGTGTCTTCATCGATCAACAGCACACTCGCGCCGGCCTCAAGGGCCTCGACAATGGCCGCGGCCTGCGAGGTGCTGCCCGAGGCATCCGCGGTGTCAAAGCGGTCTGTGCGGCGACCGAGGGGCAGGGCGGTGATAAACGGTCGCAAATCAACCCCCCGGACAGAGCGGCCGTCCTCGGCCCGAATGCTGACCGCGCCCGGGACGGTCACGCACCGCTCGCGGCCATCGCCCGGAATGTGGTCATACACCCCGTAAGCCAGGGCTGCCAGCAGGGTAGATTTGCCGTGATAGCCACCGCCGGCGATGAGCGTCACCCCGGCTCGGACGCCCAGCCCGCGCAGCCGGCCGGCGTGGGGGGCTTGCAGCTCACAGGCCAGGGCCGGCGGAACCTGGAGCGGAATCGCTCCGCCGAGCGGCCGATCGTCCGCCCCGCTGTGGCGGGGCAGGATGCTGCCCTCGGCCAGAAAGGCGACCAAGCCGTGCGGGCCGAGCTGGTGGCGCAAGGCCAGCTGATCTTCAACCGTCTGCACATGGTGGGCGAGCCGCTGGTGGTCGAGACCTGCCAGGACCCGGCCAAGCGTCTGCGGCAGCCGGCCGGTCAGCAGCCTTGCCGCCTCATGGCCCAGAATCCGCCGGCCGGCCGCCGGCAGCCCAACGCTCAGGCGCAGCCGCAGGCCACCGTCCTGCTTGAGCCTTACTGCGGTTCGCTCCAGCACCTGCTGACCAACCGGCAGAATGTCAAGCAGACCGCTTTTGCCACTCCCTGTTTTGCGGCGCGCGCTGGCCAACTCCCGAATGACCGCCCGATGCACAAAATCGGCCGCGGCCCGGCTGGCCCCGGCACCGCGGCAGGCCCACTCGGGCAGGCCGGGGCTTGGGATGTCAATTCGAATGCGACTCGGTGCGGCAAACGGGTCGCCCTGCACATGCTCAAAGCTCAGCCGCTGGGCTCCCAGCCCATATGTCCGTCCGCGCAGCTCCCGGTACGAGCCATACGATCGCCCCTCCAGGCGACTCAATTCAGATGCTAAATCAGACCCTACATCCGCCATCTCCGCCTCCGCCTCGCCCGTGTAGTCGCAGTCTTTTCGGTCGCCCATTGAGTGAGCAATGTACAGGCCAGGCAACCGGGCGATCAAGCCGGCATGGCCAACGACCACCTCCAGAGCGGCCAGATCGCCGGCCGGGTGAGCAGGATGATATCGCCGTATCCCGGCAAAGTATACAGACCCGTGCTTGTGCTGTGCATCAAAACTCTTACAATAGGGCTATCACCGATGAGGGGAGTTGTGATGTCCGAATCTGACCAACCGCACGCTAGACAGATGCTTCTCAGCCGCCTCTGATATCAGGCCAGCCCGGACCCCCTTCCCTGTGGTCATAGCGGCGGCAGATTGGAGGGAGTTCATGGCCAAACCCGATGCAAACTTCAAATATCGCATTGGACAGTGTGTGACCCATACACCGCCGGGTGGCCGGCCGCGGGCGCAGCGCTTCCAGGTTGTCTCACAGGTCTTGCAGGCCACCCCCAGCGGCCCACAGCGTTTTTATTACCTGCGACGTACCGAAGGGTCCGCTCAGAGGCCACCTATTGCAAACCAGACCCTGCGTCTGCTCGAAGACCACATCCTACCACTCGGCGACGAGAGCTGAGCTGGCCCTCCAAGCCCTCGGCGGCTTGTCTACAGGTCGGCCCGGGGCCTTGTCCGCAGGCTCCAGCGCAGCGCATACACGACAGCCAGCAGGCTGATCGCTATCCACACCCCGCCCCATACCACAGTTGCGCCGCCGAACTCTTCGGCCAGCATGCGGGCGTCTGAACGCAACTCGGCCCGGGCAATCGTATCGCTATAGATATCCAGCGGCGCGTACAGCATACTGGTCAGGCCGACCAGACGCAGCAGAACATCGTTGATCTGCTGCTTGAGCCAGCGGCCGAGCCCCAGCATGGCCAGTCCGGTGAGCCCACAGAAGGCCAGAGTGAAGGGATCGCGGACATAAGCCGCGGCGATACCGACTACGCTCAGGCCGAGCAGGGCCATGAGCGTCTTTTGCCGGCGGGTCTTGACCGCCAGCAGGTACACGGCCAACCCCCAGGCCAGGGAGCCGAGATAGCCGGCGCTCAGGCTGAGAAAGCGGTTGCCGCCGCTGGCACACACCTGCCCGCCCTGCTGGGGGTCAATTTCCAGGGACACAACTGTCCCGCCGGTCAGCACAGTGACCAGGGCGTGAGACGCCTCATGAAAGAATACCACCAGCAGCTTGAGCGGATACAGGACGGGACTGGGCCACAGCAGAACGATCAGCCCCAGCAGGCCGGCCAGATAGACCGCCTGTTTCATCGCCGCTCAGGCGCTGAGCCGAGCAATGATCTTGATCTCGACCAGGGCATCTGGAAAGGCCAGCTCGCTCACACCAATCGCGGTCCAGGCCGGATAGGGCTCTGCCACATAGCGATCCTTGACCTTCATAAACGCCCCCAGGTGTTCCTGCAAGCCAACATGAAAGGTCGTCATTTCGACCACGCTGTCAAACGAGGCCCCGGCCTGCTCCAGCACGGCTTTGACATTCTCAAACGCCTGGGCGAACTGGGTTTCGGGATTATCCGACATAGCGTTATCGGCCCCGTTGCCGAGTTGGCCAGAGCAGAACAGGCGATCGCCGTCTCTGATCGCCGGGGCAAAATGGAAGCGCGTATAATAGCTTTCCATACCTGCGGGAGTCACAACTTCTTTGCTCATAGGGCCTCCTTTCGTAGTGCGCCATCTGTTTATGTTCCGGCTGCGGCTAACGCAGACGGGAGCGGAGACGGACGCAGCGGGCAGGAGCGGGGCACACCAATGGTCAGCCGCACCTCCTGGCCCTGGTGGGAAATCGTCAACTCGCTCCCCTGACGCAGCACATAGGTTACGGTCTCGGGCTGAATATCGACCACGAGGCTCATGCCCCGGACCGTCAGGGGAAATCTCAGCCGCTCCCAGGGGACGGGCAGTTTGGGGTCAAACGACAGGTGGCCGCCGTAGTCGCGCATCCCGCCAAAGCCGTACACCAGGGCCATCCAGGTGCCGCCCATTGAGGCCAGATGCATACCGTCCTGCACATTGCCCCTGACGTTGGCCAGGTCCATGAAAGCGGCATAGCGGAAGTATGCGTAGGCTTTTTCGGCATAGCCGATTTCTGAGGCAACAATGCTCTGGACGGAGGCCGACAGCGATGAGTCGCCGGTCGTCAGGGGGTCGTAATAGTCAAAATTGCGCTTTTTCTGCTCCAGGCTGAACTCGTTGCCGAGCAGAAACATGGCCAGCACCACATCGGCCTGTTTGATGATCTGGCGGCGGTAGACCATCAGCGGATGGTAGTACAGCAAGAGGGGGTATTTCTCGGTTGGCGTCTTGGAAAAATCCCACGGCTCCTGCTCCAGAAAGTGGTCGTCCTGGGGGTGGATGCCAAGTTCCTGGTCGTAGGGCACATACATCCGCTCGGCCGCAGCCCGCCACTCCTCAATCTCTTCAAAAGCCAAGCCGGTCTTGTCCACCAGAGCCGCATACCAGCCGGGTTTCTCAGCCCGCAGAGCGGCTACCGCCTGGGCTGCGTAGCGGAGGTTCCCGCGGGCCATGAGATTGGTAAAGGCGTTGTTATTCACCACCGTGGTATACTCATCCGGCCCGGTCACGCCGTGAATGCAAAACGTGCCGCCGGCTCGTTCAGAGTAGAACCCCAGCGTGCACCACATCCGGGCGGTCTCGACCAACATCTCTACGCCGGTGTCCTGCAAGAACCCGGTGTTGCCGCTGACCTCAATATATTTGCGCAGGGTGTAGATGATATCGGCGTCAATATGGTACTGGGCCGTGCCGGCGGCGTAATAGGCCGAGGCTTCCTCGCCGCTAATCGTCCGCCACGGAAAGAGGGCACCGCGCAGGTTGAGATCTCGGGCCCGCAGCCGGGCGTGGGGCAGCTTCTCGTGGCGGAACTTGATCAGGTTGTGAGCGATGCGGGGCGTGGTGTAGATCAGAAACGGGACGATGTAGATTTCTCCGTCCCAGAAATAGTGGCCCTCATAGCCCTGGCCGGTCAGCCCCTTGGCCGGCACGCCGGCCCCCTCGGCTCTGGCGGTCGCCTGACAGAGTTGAAACAGATTGAACCGCACGGCCTGCTGGATCGTTGGCTGGCCGCCAACCTGCACATCGCTGCGCTGCCAGAAGTCGTACAGGTGGAGTTGCTGGCTGTCCAGCAACTCGGAAAAGCCGTGCTCAACAGCCCGGTCAAGGGTGCGCTCGGCCCGGGCACACAGATCGCTGGCCGGGACTGAGCTGGAGGTGTGATAGGTCATGTACTTGGTCAGAATGATCGGCTCGCCGGGCAGGGCTTCGATACTGAAGACAATACTGCCGGAGTCTGGCCCGACCACGCTGGTGTGGGAGGAGGCGCAGACGGTCTCCAGGCTGTGATCAATCCCGCACGCAATTTTCATCCGGCTGCGACGGGTGGCATGACTCAGGATTGCCCGCCTCTCTTTCCCTTCCGGGGCGTAGTGCTGCTCGGGCAGGATCGGACGCTCCGGGAAGTCCCGCGCTTTGCGGGGATCATTACTGCTGGTGTCCGGGACGCTATGCCGATAGACGAGCTCGGAGGAGATGACGACCGGGGCCGGGGCGTTCAAGACCGTCACCCGATAGCGGATGGCCGCCAGATGGCGGTGGCTGAAGGACACTAGGCGGCGCGACTTGATCAGCACCCGCTTGCCGGCCGGCGTCTCCCACAGCAACTCACGGTTGAGCGTACCGGCACGCATATCGAGCGTACGGCTGTAGTTCAGCAGGCTGGCGTAGCGCAGCGAGAGCGGTTCGTCATCAACGTACAGCTTGATGATCTTGCTGTTCGGGAGGTTGACAATCGTCTGGCCAGTCTGGGCAAAACCGTAGGCTTCCTCGCCGTAGACAATCGGCCACGACTCGTAAAAGGCGTTGACAAAGGTGCCGTCCTGCTCAACCGGAGTGTCTTCCTCAAAGCAGCCGCGCAGGCCCAGGTAGCCGTTGCTCAGCGCAAACAGCGTCTCGGTTCTGGCCAGGAACTGCGGATGGTAGCGGTTTTCAATAATGTTCCATTCGTCCACCGGATAGACGCTGTGCGGCAGGCTGGGGGTGGGCTGGCTAATCATGGGCGATCAGGTCCTTCAGGTCGCTGACCACAATATCGGCCCCGTGCTCTCGCAGGGCCTCGGCTTCGCCGCGGGCCACCCCGACCACCAAGCCAAAACCACCGGTCCGGCCGGCCTCAACGCCGACGAGCGCGTCTTCAATCACCACCGCCCGGGGCGGCTGAACGCCGAGCTGGCGGGCCGCGGCCAGGAAGGTGTCGGGGGCCGGTTTGCCCTTGAGGGCCAACTCAGCGGCCCGCCGGCCGTCGAGCCGCAACTCAAACAGGTCGGCAATCCGGGCCGCCTCCAGTATGGCCCCGCAGTTGCGACTTGACGACACCACCGCGGTCTTGAGGCCGCCGGCGCGCACGGCCCGCAGCAAGCTCAGTGCGTCCTGATAGGTCTCCACCCCGTCCGAGGCGAGAACCGTCTGGATGAAGGTGTTTTTGCGATTGCCAAGGCCACACACCGTCTGGCGGTCGGGCGGATCGTCCGGGCTGCCATAGGGCAGAGACAGGCCGCGGGCGGCAAGAAAGCTCTGAACTCCCTCATAGCGCGGCTTGCCGTCAACATAGCGCAGGTAATCACTGATCGGGTCAAAGGCCACAAAGGCCCCGGGCCGGCGGCGGAGAAACTCGTCAAACGCACGCTTCCAGCATGCGGCATGAACCTTTGCGGTTGCCGTCAGGACTCCGTCAAGGTCAAACAGCACGGCATCAAACCATTCCGATGTAATCAAACGGGGCGGGCTCATGCAACCCTCTCAAGCCGCGTACCGCTGTCCCTCTGAGGCCACCCTCCGAGGGCCTTACGGGCGGTTTCTACGGTAACACGGAAACCGAACGGGGGTCAAGAGCGGCGCGGCCTTAGTCGCGGGAGCCGGGGGTGATGCTGAAGACCACCTCCTGGCCGTGCCGCTGGACAACGATCTCGACCGGTGTCTCAACCCGTAGGCCGTCCAGCGCATAGGTATAATCATAGATGTTTTCTACCGTCTGGCCGGCCAGCCGCATAATAATATCCCCGCCTTGCAGACCGGCCCGGGCCGCTGGGCCGCCTTTGACCACCCCGGCCAGCCTGACGCCGGCGCTATCCCCTTGGGCATAATCAGGAATTGTGCCCAGATACGCGCGCAGACCGACGCGCCCGAGGTGACGGGCCGGTCGGTCCATTTCCCGGTAGTCGGGCACATCCTTACGGGTGGCTAAGGTCTCAGTCAGGGTCGCCATCAGCCGGGTGATTTTTTCTGTCCCTCGGGCCTGAATTTTATCAGCCGTGTCACGCGGCGTGTGGTAGTCCTCATGCGCGCCGGTAAATGCGCTCAGCACCGGCACCCGCTTGAGATAAAACGATGTGGCGTCGGTCGCCAGATAGCTGTCGTCTTGCAGGGTCAGAGGCAGCCCAAGCCGGGCGTTGGCCTGCTCAACGAGGCCGGGCCAGACCGAACTGGAACCAAGCCCCTGGAGAATCAGGCTGTCTTGCAGGCGGCCGATCATGTCCATGTTCAGGTAGGCGGCCGGTCTTTGCGCGGCCTCGGCCTCGAAGCTCCGGGTAAAATAGCTTGACCCCAGTAGACCCATTTCTTCCCCGGACCAGGCGGCAAACACCACATCGCGTTGTAGCCTGAGCTGCCGTCGGGCTTTTTGGCTGGCCAGATACTGGGCGATCTCCAGCAGACCGGCCACACCGGAAGCATTATCGTCAGCCCCGTAATGGATGGTGCCTCTTTCTTCGTCGCCGGCCAGCGAATCGGTCCGGTGGCCGGTACCGAGATGGTCGATATGCGCCCCAATGACCAGCCGGCGACGCCCGGCCGGCCCATCCGCCGGCAGCCGCGCCAGGACATTACGGCCGGTTCTTTTCTCGTGTTGAATATCGATTCGGGCGGCCAGCCACAGCCCAGCCAGCTCAAAGCCGGCGGTCGGCCGGCCCCTATCCAGCGCGTCCTGGAGGGCCTTGAGGTCTTTCCCACCAGCCCGCAGCCAAGCGGCCGCAAGCGCATCAGTGACCGACAGCGCCCCAATACTCATCCCGGTAAGCGAGGCGTCAAACGACAGGCCGACGAGCTGATCCTTGACCCCGGCGTTAGGTCCGCTGACGATGATGAGCCCGCGTGCGCCCCGGTCACGCGCCAGCATGGCTTTCCGACGCAGACTGGCATAGCGCCTGAGATGGGAGCGCCACTGCTGCTTGATGCCTTCCGGCATATACCGAAAGACCAGCACCCACTTGTCACTGACATCGAGATGGCTGTACGAGTCATAGGCCGGCTGACCCTTGACCGACGGAGCCACAATGCCATAGCCGGCAAACACCACGCCGGCGGGAGCGAAATCGCCGGTTTTGGAAAAGGTCAACGGACGCCAGTCCCGATCAATCTCACAGGATTGCTCAGGCAACGCCGGCACCTGACCCTCTCCGACGAGAAGAACCGTCATCAGCCCATTGTCCGGTCCAAGCGAAACCCCAGCTGTAAAAGGGAAGGACTGAAAATAGCCCCCAGCATCGCCGGCCGGCACCAAGCCAAACTCTGCAAACAGGGCGGCCACATAGGCCGTCGCCGCCC
This sequence comes from uncultured Binatia bacterium (SeqCode), assembly GCA_965200965.1. Classification (GTDB taxonomy): domain Bacteria; phylum Desulfobacterota; class Binatia; order Bin18; family Bin18; genus JAAXHF01. The sequence continues at coordinate 401,435 of OZ241744.1, read as the reverse complement.
GCTCGCCGGCCGTGCCGGTCAGCCGCCCGGCCATTTCTTCAGAGGCTAAGGTCTCAATATGAAACTGGAGGTCAGCCGCCCGGATCTCTGCTGCAGTAGCGCTCAGGGCGGCCAATGGGTCGTGTTGTGGCACTCCTCCATCCGGGTACCCTTGCCCGACCCGGTACCCCGCGCGGGCATCAACGAGCGAAACGAGAAGAGCGAAGAATCCGACAAGCAAAAAGTCCACGATCCGACGCATGACAGCGGATGATAGCGCCCGCAGCACGACAGACCAAGGCCGGTTTCATTGTGACGATAAATCAGGGAGAGCACTCAAATAGGCTCGTAACCGTGGTATTTGCAGTCACTGGACAAAGGGCCGAAGTGGAAAGGGAGAGAGGAACATCTGGCGGACGGTCTCCGATCACCCCCTCAGCCTCCCGCGGCTGCCTCACGCAGCTTGACGATGCGCTTCTGCTTGGCTAGTGTCGCTCTATCATTCCACACAGGGAGGGAAGCGCTATGGCCTATCTGTTTGCTCATATCAAGCTGCGGCCGGGCAAAGTTCAGAAGTTTACCGAGGTGCTCGGACAGTTGGCCCCGCTGCTGGAGAAGCACGGCGGCTGGAAGTTGCACGGCAGCTACTTCAACGTCATCGGGCGTCTACACACCGTTGTTGACGTGTGGGAACTGCCCGACGCCAACGCCGTTCAAACCACCCTGGAGAGGGCGTCGCAAGACCCGGAGTTCCAGAAATGGGCCCCGGCGATTGAAGAATGCGTTGAAGACGAAACCCTGCAGGTGATGACCAAGCTGCCGGTCTAAGCCTCAGCCCTTGGGTCCGACCATATCTTCGGGTCGGACCCATTGATCGTACTCCTCAGCCGTCACATGGGCCAAGGCCAGGGCCGCCTGCCTGAGACTTGAGCCGTCCTGATGCGCCTTCTTGGCGATCTCCGCCGCCTTCTCATAGCCGATATGGGGGTTGAGGGCAGTCACCACCATCAGCGATTCCTGGAGATGCCTGTCGATCCGCTCCCTGTTCGGCCCAATGCCGACCGCGCAGTGGTCGTGGAAGGCCCGGCAGGCGTCGGCAATAAGCTGGACCGACTCCAGCACGTTATGAACCATCACCGGCTTGAACACATTGAGTTGAAAGTTACCCTGTGAGCCGCCAAAGGCCACCGCGGCATCGTTGCCGAACACCTGCACGGCAACCATCGTCAGGGCCTCTGACTGGGTCGGGTTGACCTTGCCGGGCATGATGGACGAGCCCGGTTCGTTCTCGGGGATGAAAATCTCGCCAATGCCGGCCCGCGGGCCGCAGGCCAGCCAGCGCACATCGTTGGCGATCTTCATTAAGGCCCCGGCCAGGGTGCGCAACGAGGCGCTGGCCGTGACCATCGCGTCATGGGCCGACAGGGCGGCAAACTTGTTGGGGGCTGAGATGAACGGCCGGCCGGTCTCGGCCGCCATCTTGGCCGCGGCCAAGTTGCCAAACTGGGGATGGGCGTTGAGGCCGGTGCCGACCGCGGTCCCGCCAATCGCCAGCTCACACAGACCGGGAATAGTCCGCCGCACATCGGCTAAGGCGGCGTCAAGCTGGGCGGCCCAGCCGCCGATCTCCTGGCCGAGGGTGATCGGGGTAGCGTCCTGCAAATGGGTGCGACCGACCTTAACCACATCGCTGAACTGCTCGGACTTGGTGTGCAGGGTGGCGGCGAGTTGGCTGACAGCCGGAATCAGCACATCTTCGAGCTGCTCAACCGCGGCGATGTGCATGGCGGTCGGAAAGGTATCGTTGGAGCTCTGGCCACGGTTCACATCGTCGTTGGGATGGATCGGTTTTTTTGAGCCCATCTCCCCGTCGGCCAGTTCAATGGCCCGGTTTGAGATGACCTCGTTGGTGTTCATATTAGTCTGGGTGCCCGAGCCGGTCTGGAAGACGACCAGCGGAAAGTGCTCGTCAAGCGTGCCGGAGATCACCTCGTCGGCCGCCCGGACGATCAGGTCTACCTTGTCCTGGGGCAACTGGCCCAGTTCGCCGTTGGCCAGGGCCGCACCCTTCTTGAGCACGCCCATCGCCCGGATGATCGCCCGGGTAAACCGGAAACGCTCAACGCCAATCGGGAAGTTGGTGCGCGAGCGCTCGGTCTGAGCACCCCAGTAGCGGTCAGCGGCAACCTTGACTGCTCCCATGCTATCCGTCTCGGTTCTCGTTTTCATACACACCCCTTCGCCTAAATCGCCAGCAGGACAAAGACAGTCGCCACCGTGCCAAGGATGGCCGCGCCATAGCAGACGACCGCAATCGGTGTCTGGTAGGCGCGCAGGCCCGTATCGTACAGGGTATGGCGGATGCGATGCACACAGTGGAAAAACGTCAATGAGAAGAAGACCAGCAGATAGAGCTTGGCCAGCGGATGGGAGGCTAGGCCGGCCAAGTCTTCCGCGGATACCCAGCCCAGGGGAGCGGCGAGGCCGCCCAGCACGATATGGATCGGCACCAGCAGAGCGGCAACCATTCCCCCGGCAGAAAACAGGGACCACCAAAACGCTTCGCCCGACTTGGCCATATCGTCAACTCCTACAGAACAATCCAGGCAACCACCACCGAGGCCACCAACCAGGCCAGATAGTGGGAGCCGGCGATGACAACCGGCGGCACACGGTCTTCTCCCCGGCGGACAATAATGACCTGGGGGGTCAGGTTGAACCAGGTGATGCTGTGGTAGAGGGCGGCCAGCAGCGCCAGGAGATGAAAAACAATCCAGCCCGGTGAGGCCAGCCGCTCTGCCGCGGCGGCGTAGGCTTCGGCCCCCTCGGCCAGCGCGCCAAGCTGCCTGAGATAGACCACCAGAAAGGCGGCGATCAACACGCTGGTCAACTCGCGCAGCATGAACAGCACATAGTTGCGCTTGGCGAGCCACCAAGTGCTGGCGGATATCGGGCGGTGGTAGGGTTCAGTCATTGCGACCCCCTCGGCAGCAGCATGGACTTAAACCAGTCAATCGCCCCGGACGCCTTGGCCTGCTGAATTGCGCCCGCGGGGTCTACATGTTTGGGACAGACCACAGAACACTCGCTCACAAAGGTACACTCCCACACACCTTCGTGGCTGGAGATGACCTCTTGCCGGGCGTCCTTGCCCTGGTCGCGGGAGTCGAGGTTGTAGCGCTGGGCCAGGGCAATGGCCGCTGGGCCGACAAAAGACGAGTCCAGGCCGTACACCGGGCAGGCGGCGTAGCACAGCATGCAGTTGATGCACATGCTGAACTGTTTATAGCTGGCCAGTTCGGCCGGCGTCTGCAAATACTCGCCCTCGGCAACCGGTTTTTCTTCGTCGCGGATGATCCAGGGCTGGACATCCTTGAGTTTGGCCATGAAGTCGTCCATGTTGACGACCAAATCCCGCTCAACCGGAAAGTTGGCCAGTGGTTCAACCCGGACCGGGTCCGGGTAGTAGTCTCTGAGAAAAGCCGCGCAACTCAGCTTAGGCTCGTTGTTAATCATCATGCCGCAACTGCCGCAGACGCCCATATGGCACGACCAGCGGTAGGACAGACTGCCGTCTACCTCGTCCTTGAGATAGTTCAGGGCGTCCAGGACAACCCAGTCTTCACGGTAGGGCACGGTGTAGGTCTGGAAGGTCGGCTCTGGGGTGGCCTCCGGCCGGTAGCGGAAGACCTCCAGCGTGATGCTGCGCTCAGCCATTGTCAATCTCCATATTTTCGTTCCGCGGGTGGCCAGCGGGTGATGACCACATCCCGGTACTCTATGCGCGGCGGGCCGGCGGCGCGGTAGGCCATTGAGTGACGCAGGAAGTTGTCATCGTCGCGCTTGGGGTAGTCTGTGCGCTGATGAGAGCCGCGCGACTCTGTGCGGGCGACCGCTGAATAGGCCACGGCTTCGGCTATGTCCAGCATACATTCCAACTCCAGGGCTGCGGTCAACTCGGTGTTGAAGGTCAAACTGCGGTCGTCCAGGGTGATATTGGCAAAGCGCTCTTTCAACTCGGACACCTTGTCGCAGGTGGCTTGCAGCGAGTCCCGGGTCCGATAAATGCCGGCCCCGGCCTCCATCGTGGCCGTCATCTCGGCCCGCAGGCTGGCAATCCGCTCGCCGCCGTCGGTCTTGGTGATGAACTGGCGCTCAATGCGGGTCTGCTCGTCTCTCACCTGGGTCTCAAGAGCTGAGGTGTCACACGCCGGCTGTTCCTGGGCAAAGGTCGCCGCAGCCCGGCCGGCCCGGGCCCCAAACACCAGCAGTTCGGTGAGCGAGTTTGAGCCGAGCCGGTTGGCCCCGTTGATGCTGACGCAGGCGCACTCGCCCGCGGCGAACAGGCCCGGCAGCGGGGTTGCCGCCTCAATATCGGTATGAATCCCGCCCATCATGTAATGCACCACCGGCCGGACCGGAATCGGCTCATAGACCGGATCAATCCCAGCATAGTTCTTGGCCAACTCGCGGACAAAGGGGATCTTCTTGTCGATTTTTTCCTCGCCAAGGTGGCGGACATCAAGGTGAACCACATTCCCGTAGGGGCCTGGCAGGGTGTTGCCCTTGTCGTGCTCTTTGACAAAGCACTGCGACAGTTTGTCACGCGGCCCCAACTCCATCGTCCGTTTCTGCGGATGGGCCGGGTCGTTCACATCCAGCGGCTTGCCCAGGTCGTAGTCCTGCAAGTAACGGTAGCCGTCTTTGTTGACCAGAATACCGCCCTCGCCCCGGGCCGCCTCGGTAATCAGGATGCCTGTCCCCGGCAGGCCGGTCGGGTGGTATTGGACGAACTCCATGTCTTTGAGCGGCACCCCGGCCCGGTAAGCCAGGGCCATGCCATCGCCGGTCTTGATCGCCCCGTTGGTCGTAAAGGGAAAGATCCGACCGGCCCCGCCAGTACACATGATGACCGCCTTGGCCAGCACCGGCTGGACCATGCCGGTGCGCATCTCCAGCGCAGTCACGCCCTGGCAGCGGCTGTTCTCAACCAACAGCTTGGTGGCAAAACACTCGTCATAGCGGGTGATTGAGGTGTATTGCAGCGAGGTCTGGAATAGGGCGTGCAGCAGGTGGAAGCCGGTCTTGTCCGCGGCAAACCAGGTCCGCTCAATCCGCATCCCGCCAAACGGCCGCACTGCAACCCGGCCGTCCGGCTCACGGCTCCACGGGCAACCCCAGTGCTCCAACTGGATCAGCTCGGCCGGCGCTTCGTTGACAAACAACTCAACCGCATCCTGGTCGGCCATCCAGTCGGAGCCGGTGATCGTATCGTTAATATGATCTTCGATACTGTCGTTGTCTCTGATGACCGCGGCCGTACCGCCCTCAGCCGCAACCGTATGGCTGCGCATCGGGTAGACCTTGGAGACCAGGGCGATGTCAAGCTGCGGGTTGATTTCGGCCACGGCAATAGCGGCCCGAAGCCCGGCTCCGCCCCCCCCGACAATAAGAATGTCATGCACCGGTGCCATATCTTCCCTTCGCGTCTAGGCGTTTTGCGCCAACACCGTATCCATAGCGGCGACGAGTTCCTGCACATGGCTGACCGACACCTGCATCTCCTGCTTCTCTTTGTCACTCAGCGCAATGTCCACCACCCGCTCAACCCCCCCGGCCCCGATGCTCACCGGCACGCCAAAATATACCCCCTCAATCCCATACTCGCCTTCGAGGTAGGCGGCGCAGGGCAGGATGTGTTTCTTGTCGTACAGATAGGCTTCGGTCATCTGAACCGCGGCCGAGGCCGGCGAATAGAAAGCCGAGCCGGTCTTGAGCAGAGCCACAATTTCGCCGCCGGCCTGACGCACCCGATTCTCAATCTCGCCAAGCCGCTCGGCCCGGATCAGCCGCTCAATCGGGATACCGCCGACTTGGCAGTAGCTGCGCACTGGCACCATGTCGTCACCGTGGCCGCCCAAGACCATAGCCGTCACATTTCTGACCGACACCTTTAGCTCCTGGGCGATAAAGGTCCGGTAGCGCGACGAGTCCAGCACCCCGGCCTGACCGACGACCCGGTTTTTGGGGAAGCCGGTGACCCGTTTGGCCAGCGTTACCATCGCGTCGAGCGGGTTGGTAATCACGATCAGAAAGCTCTGCGGCGCATACTTGGCAATATTCTCCGAGACCTCGCGCATGATCTTGCAGTTGATGCCCAGCAGATCATCCCGGCTCATGCCCGGCTTGCGGGCCACGCCGGCGGTCACGATGCACACGTCGGCATCCTGGATGTCGCTATAACTGGTAGTCCCGGTCAGGTTCACGTCATAGCCCTCAATTGGGCCGGCTTCGAGCAGATCGAGCGCCTTGCCCTGGGGCAGACCGTCAATTACGTCGTACAGAACCACATCGCCAAGCCCCTTGAGGGCGCACAGGTGGGCCAGGGTGCCCCCGATATTCCCCGCGCCGATCAGCGCAATTTTCTGTCGTGTCATAGCCTGCTACTCCAAAGCCTTCTTCAATTCATACAGAGTCGGAACACATGTCAGGATGCCAAAATTCACCAGACCTGTCTAGCCCGACCCCGCCGCTCGGGGCCGCTCTCCAGGTCCGCACTGACCAGCCAACCGTACCAGCGTAACGTGGTCAAGCATGACTATAGTCCCAAGGCTTCACCTCGTGGGCGCTGTCTTCCTCATGCACTTGGTCACAGCAGCATCGCTCACCACAACCCGTTCGTCTTGCATTTCACCACAGTTGCAGGGGAATCAGGACTTTCCAGCCAGGAGAAGCCCAAATGTCCACACGCCTTCACTCCAAGCGGGTCAAAAGCCCGCTTGCCCTCCTCAACCTTGAGCCGATACCGCACATCCGTCGCCTCTGGATGCCAACATTGATCCACCCCCTCGGGACAGAGCCAGTCACCATAGGCAACCTCCTCATACACCATCCGCCACTCAGATGTGCGATGGCCGTCAATGAGTGTGTGCAAGCGCCCAACATGTTTGAGGAGATCGTCATCGGCCACGCGGGGCGTGCGCTCGTCGGGGTCGGCGGCCAAGTCGAAAACCCAAGTCTCATCGTGTTCCGGCATATAGACCAGCTTATACCGATCAAGCACGAAACCACGGCAGCGCATGGCACTGGAACAGCCAAAAAAACGCGGGATCCCGCGGGTGTCAAACCCGGGCTCAAGAAAATCACGTCCCAACAGTCTGCCGCGCAACTCGGGCACAATCTCTATGTCCCAATGGGCGAGCAGCGTAGGCGTGATATCAATCAGACTGACATTTTGGTCAATGCGCCCCGGTGTGATGCCAAGTCCCGCCAACACCAGCGGGACCCGCAACCCTTCTTCAAACCAGTTGTTGTCATGGTGGAGCACAACCTGATCGCCAAATCCCTCGCCGTGGTCTCCGACCACCAGGATCAGGGTGTCGTCAAGGAGCTTCCGCTCGCGCAACACCTCGAGTAGAAGACCCAACACCCGGTCGGCTTCTTCCACCAGATGTGCGTAGCGCTGCGCCGGTGTCTCAGTCGGCTGCCCTCCGGCGAGGCGCGAGCGGAGTTTGCGTGGTAACTGGGTACGGGTGGTGGGCCGCCGAGGTGAGGAGCGTGGCGAAAAAGGGGTGCGAACCGTCACCCGCGTCGAGCCAACGGGCCAACGCCGGGGCTAACGCGTCGTCTTCCGAGGCCAAGTAGCCGAGGACCTCTCCCCCTCCCGCACCCCGGAGGTCCTCCCACGCCTCGAAGTGTTCGTAACCGAAGTTCTTGACCAGCCGTGGCCGCTGCTCAAAGGAGCCGAACGCGCTCTGAAAAAACGCCGTGCGGTAGCCGGCGCGCCGCAAGATAGACGGAAGACACTGAAGCCCCGGATTGTGCGAAACCTCAATCACGCCCCGCTGCATCGTGGGGAGCCGCGCGCACAGTATCGAGAACAGCGACTTGGTGGTGTGCGGCAACACGGCGCGGACCTGATGGCCCACCACGGCCCGCGCAGCTAACTGGGCGAGGACCGGCGTCTCGGCCTGTCGCATTCCGACTGGGGCCAATGAGGTGTGGTCGTAGCGCGTCGATTCAAGCAAATAAAACAGCACATTTGGACGTGCGCCCGACGCGAAGGCATCTATGGCGGTGTCGCTCACCAAGCGCTTGTGCTCATAGCCGGTGAAGCCGCCCGTGTCGAACCGGCGGACCGCGGTCCGGGCGATAGTGACAAGCACATTCTTTTCCAGGCTGCGCACGCCGCCCGAACCCGGAGGGGGCAGCGCGTAGCTCAGCAGTGCGGCCGGCACGGCCAACAGCCACGCACAGCAGGCCCGCGCCCGACCGTGACCGCGCCGGTACCAGGCTCCCGTGTGATGCCGCAGCAGCAGACGCAGGGCTAGGGACATACAAACGAGTAGCATGACCACCAGCCCAAGCCAGACCACGAGCAGGGGCGTAAGAGTGCCGCGCACTACCGTTTCGGCCTCAGCCGACTGCTTGACGAGTATCTCGATAATAAACCAACTCCACTGTTCGCCGGTACCAGTCAGGTAGACGGCGTTAAGGGCAGCCACCACAGTCACGACCGCGACCACGGGGACAGTCACGCAGGCGGCGAAGCGTACAGACGCTTCACACCAGGCAAAGGCCCCCGCCAGCCCCATGAACACTGCGCAGTCAAGCAAGACTGCGCTGGGCAGTGCCCACCACTCAACCGCTGGCCGGAGGGCCAGCAGGCTGACCGTCTTGGCAATTCCCGTGGCCAGCAGAGCCAGCACCAACAGATAGCTCGACGGGGCCACGAGCAGCCGGACCCACACGGTCCAGTCTATGACAATCCGCACGCTGAACACCGTCAACTCCCTACCACCACCCCCGACAACTGTGGAAGGCCAGGACCGTCAGCACGACCAGAGACCCGCCGGCCAAAGCTGCACGCTACGTCTGGGGCTGACGCCACGGACACATTCCAGGGACATTGCCGCTAGCCTGACACCTCCCGCAGGAAGTTCACAAACTCCTGGACCGCGGGGGTGAAACGCCGGCCCCGCTTGGAGATAATCCCCAGCGGTCGCATTACCACCTCGTCGGCAAACGGTATCACCTTCAGGGTGGCATTCTGGACCTCCTGGGCGATGCTCGGCTCGGGCACGATGGCCAGGCTTGAGCCGAGTTCGACGATCCGCTTGACCGTCTCGATATTGTCCACCTCGGTAGTGTACTGGACCCGGACATGGTGGCGGCGAAAGATCCGGTCAAGCGCCCGGCGGGTCGGAATATCACGCTCAAAGCCGACAAACTGCTTCCGGTCGAGCTGTTTCATCGGCAGGCTGTCGAGCGCGGCAAACGGGTGCTGGGGGGCGCACACCAGCACCAGCCGATCTTCCCGAAACGGTGTGACCACAATCTGGGGCCGTTTGTTGGGATAGGCCACAATACCCAGGTCAATGTCTCCGCGGCTCACATCCTCATAGATTTTGTTGACCCGGGTGTACTCAAGGTGAACCTCGACCTCGGGGAAGGTCTGGAGATAACGCTTGAGCGGGGCCGACAGTTCATACAGCCCAACACTGTAGACGGTCGTCACACGCACGCTGCCGGCCACCGCGTTCGACAGCGCTTGCAGCCCCTCTTCAATCTCGCGGTACTTCTGGGATATCTGCTTGCCGACCTGGTACAGGGCTTCCCCGGCCTGGGTAAGCCGGATGCGGCCCCGCGTGCGTTCAACGAGCTGCCGGTCATAGTGGGCTTCAAGGCTGCGGATCTGCTGGCTGACCGCGGATTGGGTCAGCAGGTTCTTGGCCGCGGCCCTCGAGAAACTGCCTGTTTCAACCACATCGCAGAAGACTTTGAAGGTTTCCAGGTGCATGGCAGCGTAGAGCAAAGTGCCAAAAATCTCCCTGCCTGTCCAGGCTCCCGGCCGGGCCCCCGACGGTTGACTCCCCGGCCCCTGTCCAGCATGGTTTCGGAGAGAGGAGGAGTTGCTATGGCGACCGAACGCACTGCGACACAACCGCGCGCCAAAATGACCGGGGCAGAGGCGGTCATTCGGACGGCAGCCGCGGCCGGCATTGATGTCTGCTTTGCCAATCCAGGCACGACCGAACTCTATCTGGTGGAAGCGCTTGACCGCTGTCCCCAAATCCGGTCGGTCCTGTCCGTCTTCGAGGGGGTGTGTACCGGTGCCGCGGACGGTTATGCCCGGATCACCGGCCGGCCAGCCCTGGCCCTCCTCCACCTCGGCCCGGGCTTGGCCAACGGCTTGGCCAATCTGCACAACGCCCGCAAAGCCAACTCGCCCGTCGTTTCGGTCGTTGGAGAGCACGCCACCTGGCATATCGCCGCGGACGCGCCGTTGACCTCCGATATCGCCACCCTGGCCCGGCCGATGGCTCACTTTGTCAAAACCCCAGCCAAGCTGGAGGATGTGGCCGCGGACATGGCCGAGGTGATTGCCAAAGCCGCCCGGCGGCCGAGCGGCCCGGGCACGCTGATCCTGCCCGGCGACATGCAGTGGGCCAAGCTCAGCTCCCCCCTCCCCCAACCCACGCTCTCGCAACCGGCCCCGCCCCAGCCCAAGGCGGTCGAGGACGCGGCGCGGGCCCTCAGTCGATCCGGGGCAGCCCTGGTGTTGGGCGGCAGCGCGCTACGAGCCGCGGGCCTGCGGGCCGCCGACCGGATCGCCCAAGCCACCGGCTGCAAGGTCTTAGCCCCGACCTTTCCGCCGGTCCAGGACCGGGGACGGGGGCTGATCTGCCCGGACAAAATCCCCTACGCCCCAGAGGCCGCCCGCCAAGTCCTGGAGCCGTATACAAGCCTGGCGCTGGCCGGAGCCGCAAAGCCGGTGGCCTTTTTTGGCTATCCCAACAACCGCAGCGGTCTGTACGCTGAAGAGGCCGAACTGATTGAGGTGTGTGGTACCGCGGTCGATCCCACGGCCGCGGTCATCGCCCTGGCCGATGCCCTCAACGCCCCACCGGAACGCCAGGCCCCTACCCCCGACCGCCCTGCCCCGCCGACCGGCCCGCTGACGCCGCTCACCATGTGCCAGGCGGTGGCCGCCCTCCAGCCCGACAACGCGATTGTGATGGACGAGGGAGCGACCGCCGGCTTTGCCTATTATCCAATGGCCGCCGGTGCGCCGGCCTTCACCTATATGGCTCTGACCGGCGGTTCGATCGGCCAGGGCTTGCCGTGTGCAGCCGGGGCGGCCGCCGCGGCCCCGGACCGGCCGGTGGTGTGCCTCGAGGGCGACGGCTCGTCCCTGTACACCATCCAGGCACTATGGACGATGGCCCGCGAAAAACAGAACGTCACCTCTATCATTTGTAAAAACCGGGCTTACTCCATTTTGCGCTGGGAGCTGGAACGAGCCAAGATCACCCCGGGCCAAGCCAGCCTGTCGCTGACTGGCCTGGACTCGCCGGTGTTTGATTTTGTGAAGCTGGCCGAAGGCTTTGGGGTTGAGGCCCGGGCGGTGCATAGCGCCGAGGAGCTGAACGACGCCCTGCGCTATGGATTTCAGACCCCGGGCCCGCTGCTGATTGAAGCCAACCTGGAATAAGACCGGTCTTGACCGCGCGATGAACATCCCGTCCGAACTCTACCGCCCCTCCCTGGCTCTGCTGACCGACCTGTACCAACTCACTATGGCTTACGGCTATTGGCGGTCGGGCCTGGCTGATGCCCAGGCGGTGTTTCACCTGTCCTTTCGCCACAACCCATTTGGGGGCGCATTCAGCTTGGCCGGTGGTCTGGCCTATGCGCTCGACTTCCTCACCCACTTTCAGTTTACTGCCGAGGACCGCGCCTACTTGGCCGGACTGACCGGCAACGACGGCAACGCCCTGTTTCCCAACGAGTTTCTCACCTACCTGCACGCGCTGCGCTTATCGTGTTCGGTCGATGCTGTCCCCGAAGGCACGGTCGTTTTTCCCAACCAGCCACTGCTTCGCGTTCAAGGCCCGCTTCTCCAAGGCCAACTGATCGAAACCGCGTTGCTCAATCTCATCAATTTTCAAACCCTCATCGCCACCAAAGCGGCCCGGATATGTGTGGCCGCCAATGGAGAGCCGGTGCTCGAGTTTGGTCTCCGCCGGGCCCAGGGTATCGACGGTGCGCTAGCAGCAAGTCGGGCCGCGTACATCGGCGGCTGCGCCGCCACCTCAAACGTGTTGGCCGGAAAACTGTTGGGGATTCCGGTCAGAGGCACCCACGCCCATAGCTGGGTCATGGCCTTTGACACCGAACGCGAAGCCTTTCAAGCCTATGCGTGTGCCATGCCCAATAACTGCATCTTTCTGGTTGACACCTATAACAGCCGGGCGGGGGTACGAAACGCGGTTCGGGTCGGCCACTGGCTGCGCGACCACGGCCACGAGTTGGCCGGCATTCGCCTGGATTCGGGCGATTTTGTTCAGCTCGGGCTTGAGGCGCGCGCCATCTTGGACGAGGCCGGGTTTCCCGAGGCGTTCATTGTTGGCAGCAACGACCTCGACGAACACGCCATTGCCCGCCTCAAAGCCGAGGGCAGCCCGCTCAATGTGTGGGGGATTGGCACGAAGCTGGTGACAGCCGACCCCCAACCGGCCCTGGGTGGGGTCTATAAGCTGGGTGCGGTGCGCCGCCCGGGCCAGCCCTGGCAGTACAAAGTCAAGCTGTCGGAAGAAGACGACAAAACCACTACCCCGGGCATTCTTCAGGCGCGACGCTATCAGACCGACGGCGCGTTTGTCGGCGACACCGTGTATGACACCCGGCTGGGGATTGCCAACCCGGCCCAGCCTGCCTTCTCGGGCCGGATGACGGTCAGCGATCTCTTGCTGCCCGTCGTGCGTCAGGGCAAAGCCGTGTACACCAGCCCAGGGCCGGCCCAGATTCGCCAGCGGGCACAAGATCAACTCAGCCGTCTCCCCCCGGCGGTCAAACGGCTCAGCGATCCACAGCCCTATCCGCTGAGGCTCGAGACGCGCCTCGCCGAACTCAAAAGCCGCCTGATCCGCCGCGCGCGAGCCTACACCACTTGACCGGGCATCTCCTCAGATTTTTTTATGGCCGCTATAAATTCTGCTTCAAATCGTCCAGCCTCCGTCAGCCTTGCTGACACATCCGGCCACCCGTCCTGCATTTCCTTTTGCTTGCGTTTATAGTCGTCCTGACGTTTCTCGAACCGCCTTCCCTTGGGCAGCCGTTTCAGTTGGTCTTGCGGATTGAGCCGACATTCCCAATCGTCTCGATGAACCAGAGCATTCTCCGGCCAGACCGCCGCAATCACCCACGCTTCGATATTCTTCGACGGCGTGCTCAAAACAATTTGTGGTGGAGTGTTGGACTCTCCTAACCAGCGAAGAACAACCGTCCGCAGGGCGTCTGTGGTTCTGCTAGGCGGTGGACAAGGTTGGTCACAGGGCAGATCCTTGCGCGGTGCATTCCGAATACCGCCACCGGGGTATGTTTTACTCGCCACATCCGCATCCACCTGCACAATCAACACATCATGGTACAACAGTGCCGAAGAGCCGGACACGGAACCGCCACCCTCGGAGGCCGATTGGCGACACCAACGATACACTCCAGCCCATCCAACACCGGTTCGGCTGGATGGTGACGTATCAAAGGCAAGGGAGCCTTCCGGCTGTAGCGTCTGGAACTCGAAGTCGACATTCGGCAGGACAGCACTCAGGATCGCTTGGAGCACAATGGCATCGGTGGGTCCTTCGACGGCAACAGCGACACGCAGCGGATCAGACATCCGGCACACCTCCCAGATGTCCCATCACCCACAAACGCGATAGGGTCCAACCCTGCTCCGCCCTTTCCAACAAAGCGTCATCAACGACCACACGCCGGACAGCAGTGCGGCCTGTACTGGTCCGGGACACGGTAAACAATCGTACCCGCCCATCCTGTAATGGCAGCCCGTCCAAGATCAACGGGTTGTGCGTCGTCAGCAAGAGCTGACGTGCCTCCTCCGCCGTGAGATACCACTGACACAGGCGTTCAATCAACGCCCGGGCCAAGCGGGGGTTCAGGCCGTGGTCCGCGTTGTCAACCGCACAGAGCCTGGGACTGCCCTTGTGGCCTGCAATCACCGCCAGAAACAGGGCGTACAAAGCACCTTCGGAAACGTCATAACCGGAGAGGACGTTTCGATCCTCTCTCATAAACCGATCACGAAAGCGAAGCACGACTCTCGACGCTGCCGCAGTCGGAGAGAGTGGAAGTCGGCTGGCGGCGCTTGCACTAAAACTTGCAGCCCAATCCACAAGTTCTAATGTGTCCTGACAGATCCGCTCGCTGTGCTTATCGCGGTGGCGTTGCATCAGCAATCCCAGGATCGCGCGGGGCAGGTTTCCTCCAGACACGCCAACCGGATGTCTCGGCTGCGTTTCCGGGACAACCCCACGCAATATAGGCGTTGTTGGCGAAAAGATGACGTAGCCTTGCAGCAACGTCAACAGATCCAAGGCGGCACCAGCGGTAAGGTCTCCCGCCTTCAGCGCAGCGAGTCCCCGTTCGGTATTCGTCTTTGGGCCTCGGGGGCCACGTCCAACGAGCTTTGTCCCATTGTCATCTTCCCACCGCTCTGTCTTAAATCTCCAGGGGGCGGGTTCCCTCAGCTTCAAGGGGTTATGCAGCGAGACTTCATATCTGGCTTGCGCGCCGTGTGCTGCGAAATACAGATGCGGATGGATTCTCTTCCTGGATTTGGCGGGAAAGGCAGATTTGTAGAATAGGGGAAGGCCAGGACGGACACCACGGGCCAGCAAAGTCTGGTCATCAACTCTGCCATCAGCCGCCGCGGAGAGAACTCCCAAAGCCTCCAGAAGATTACTCTTTCCGCTGCCGTTGGCACCAATGAAGACGTTGACTCGTCCCAAGTCAACCGTCACGTTCTCCAGGGACTTGAAGGTTCTGACAAACAGGGTATCCAGCATTTGACCTAGTTTCCACCCCCCTGTGGCTCGATCAGGATGTCAGGGACAGATGCTTATTAGGATCGGCAATGTATGCCGTCTCCCCCCGGCGGTCAAACGGCTCAGCGATCCACAGCCCTATCCGCTGAGGCTCGAGACGCGCCTCGCCGAACTCAAAAGCCGCCTGATCCGCCGCGCGCGAGCCTGCGCCGGCTGAGCGGCCGGTGTCTGGACGCCGGCCATAAAGCGTGTCATAGCTGCCAGGCACAAGCGCCTATGCAAAGGAGGGAGGCATGAAAATCAGAGCCACGTCGCACATCGCTATTGGCGTCAGCAATATGGCCAAGTCGCTGAAGTTCTACCGCGACCTGCTCGGCCTGCACGTCAGCCTCGACGACCCCAACGAAAACCCCGGCGGCATGATCCAGACCGTCACCGGCGCGGAGCAGCACGGCCGCCACGGGGTGTATCTGCGCTGGGAAGACGGCCCGGACGCCACCTTTATCGTCCTGTCCCAGAACCGCCCGACCTCGGGTCAGGCGATCAACCTGACCCAGGTCGGCATCCATCACTTCGCCTTCTGGGTGGACGACCTCGAAGAGACCTTTGAGAAGGTCAAGGCCGCCGGCGTGCCCATCGTCCTGGCCCCCAAGGTCTTTGACAGCGTGGCCTACGGCGAAGCCCCGGGCCGTAAGGTCCTGACCACCCTGTTCAAAGACCCCGACGGGATCGTGATCCAGCTCGATCAGCGCGTCCCCTGAGGAGGAGGATTCACATGGCACTTGGCACAAATAAAGTCGAATACGAAGTCATCGAAGGCTGGGAGCAACTGCCCGAAGGCTGGTCCTTTGTTGAGGTGGCCGGCGTGGCCACCGACTCCCAGGACCGGGTGTACGCCTTCAACCGCGGGGAGCACCCGATGATTGTCTTTGACCGTGACGGCACGTTTCTCGACGCCTGGGGCGAAGGCGTGTTCACCAACGCCCACGGCATCTGTATCGGCCCGGACGATACCATCTACTGCGCCGACAATTTTGACCATACCGTCCGCCTGTTCAGGCCCGACGGCACCCTGCTCAAAACCCTGGGCCAGAAAGACACGCCGGCCGACACCGGCTTCACAGCCTGGACCACCCCGGTCCAGCAGGCCGCCGGCCCCTTCAACATGGTGACTAACGTCGCCCTGGCCCCGGACGGGGCCATGTATATTGCCGACGGCTATGGCAACGCCCGGGTGCATAAGTTCTCGGCCGCCGGCGAGCTGCTGTTGTCCTGGGGCGAGCCGGGCAGCGGCCCGGGTCAGTTCAAGCTCCCGCACTCGATAGCGGTTGACCGCCGCGGCACGGTCTATGTCGCCGACCGGGAGAACTCCCGCATCCAGGTCTTCAGCGGCGAGGGCGAATACCGTACCGAATGGACCCATGTGAGCCGGCCCGACGACCTGTATATTGACGCCGACGAAAACCTGTTTGTGGCCGAGTTAGGCTTCAAGGTGGCCAATATGCCGAACGGCTTGGGCGCAGCAGTGCCCCCCCACGAGCCACCGTCGTGCGTCAGCGTCCTGACCCTCGACGGCGAGGTCCAGCACCGCTTTGGCGAGCACGGCCTGGAGCCGGGCAACTTCTACGCCCCGCACGGCATCTGGGCCGACTCGCGCGGCGACCTGTACGTCGGCGAGGTGAACTACAGCGCCGGCGGACGCCAGGGCCTCATCCCGCTCGACGGCCACGTCCTGCAAAAATTCATCCGCCTCACCAAATAAGCCGTTCCTCATCATCCTGGCTCGCCGGCCTCGCGTCCATACAGAGAGACCGGCGCTCATGCGCCGGCTGAGATGCCACCGTCAGCCGATCCCGTCCTTGACTTGGTACAAGAACTTTTCACAGCGAGCGGGAGTTCAGATAATGGAAGCGATTTTCGGCTTTATCTTCCAGGTCAAGTTAGAAGAACGCCGTGAATTAGAACAACTCCGCGCACAGCAGGAAAGACGCCGGCGGGAAAAAGAACTTACTGAAAAGATCGAGATAGCCAAAAAGAATCTGCGGGAAGGCGGGAGATATGGGGGTGGATGTCGTCGCCGAGAGGGGGGACAAGAAATACGCGGTGCAGGTGAAGCGCTACAGCAATCGAGTCTCACGCCGAGCGGTGAGTGATGCCGTGGCAGGAAAGGAACACTATGGCTGCAACGCCGCAATGGTCGTGACCAATAATTCTTGTACAAAAGGGGCAAGGGAGTGGCTCACTCGACACAGTGTCAGTTGGTTGACCGGGATACTTTAGGCGATTGGCTTGTGGAATTGTGTGAGGAAACGCCCCAGGAACCGTGAACAGCGGCTTCGCTTCCTACCCGCCTGACAGCGCCGTGCGGTCCTAGCCACGATGGTTGTGCTCAGCACGCGGATGTCCTGAGTGATGCGTGTGTTGGTCACGCATAAGCGTCCTTCTCCTCAGAGGGAGATGGATTCTCCATAGGCCGGTCGCCTGTTTCGCCATCCACTCCTGATGAGAGCGAATTTTCTCCACGGTCCAGGCATCAAAGTCTGCGGCAAGTTTCTGAGTAAGGGCGAATTCACTCGTCTGGTAAACGAGGCGCTTTTCGGAGAATCCCCTATTGCCCAACTCACGATTCTCCGCAGTTGCCAGAGGCGTGAGGTTCCCCAGACGGTAGGTAAACGCCTCCCGCTGTTGTTCATCGAACTGTTCCCAGTCCTCGCCGGGATTCTTCGGTAACACATGCTCAATGCCGTATTTCGCGCTCTCGAAATCAAACGCCTTTCCAGATAACTTCTTTTCGAGCTGGAACAGGATAAAGCGCACGACCTTATTATTCCGGCTGCTGGTGGTCCGCAGCGCCTTATCCGCGAACGCTGCCTTGAATTCCTCGTCCCCTGGATACACGTCTCGCAGTCCCTCAATCGCGGCTGTTGCATTGCCAAGACGGCCCGCCGAAATTTCCCGAGCAATATGGTTATATACCGCCTCCTGTTCATTGCTCTTGCGACCACAGATCACATTGTAGCGAAACGACACGACAGCGATGGCCCGCAGGAGACGGGCAAACTCGGCCCGCTCGGCTTCCGCAAACCGATCAAAGGCTGACAACAGTAAGGCCAAGGGCTGACGCACATTGAACATCTGCAACAAGGCAAGGTTAGCGCGCTCCTTGTGTGTCCAAGAGCCGTCCTCTGGGCTACGCAAAGCCGTGTACACCCGCGCGTGCCGATCCATAGCGCGAATCAATTCAAACGCCCCGGCCTTGTCCGTGATCGCGCCACGAATAGTTTTGAACAAATCCGCCTTCCGCACTAGCCGGTTGTGACTGTTCCAGAAGACACGCAAAAACTCGGGAAAACTCTCGCTGCCTAGCAGTCCGACGATCCCCTCCCAGCGCTCTTCCAGCGTTTTGATCTCCGCTTCATGCGCACCGCCACGCGAGACAACAGAGAACAGATAGTTCTTCAACAAATCGGTCGCGGACAGGCGCACCCCACGCGCGTTCAGCGTCTCAAAAACCTTAAAGGCGTTTAACTCGTCCGCGACTGTGATGACGGTAAAAAACAGTTTGTCTGCTGTCACATCGACAAAGCGGGCCACCGATTGCCCATCCTTACCCGATTGGTCTTTGATGTGCTCCTTGAGCCAAGCAAATGCCCGGCGCAAGAGATGTTCCGAGGCGTTCAACCCCCGCTGTGGCAACCGATCGAGGGGGACGAGGTAGTCCTGATAGAGACGATCGTTGTGGCGATTCAGCGACAGCTTGGAGCGCGGGACCAAGCTCACCGGGTCCAGATAGCCGATGTAGGTGCTCCGTAACTGCTCAGCCCGTCGATTTTGCGGGTCAGCCGGATCGTCCGGCACCGCCAAGTCTGTCAGATGCGCTATCGCGGCCAACATCAACAGGCTAAGCGTCGTCATACGCTGCTGTCCGTCAATAATATCGAACAGCTTGCTGTCCGCGGATTGCAACACCAGATAGCCCATGTAATGCACCGGCTCTGGGTCCTCACCGGACAGCCCGACAATATCCTGCCATAAATCGTCCCACTCGTCGGGGCCCCAGGAATAGTCGCGTTGAAACTTCGGAACGCGATAGCTCAGCCCATTTCCCATAAGCTGACGAAACGTCATGTTGGCAGTGTTGAAATTCATGGGCGGAAGACCTTTATCGCCTCAGGCCAGCCGGCGGGCGAACTCGGCGTAGGTGTCCAGAAACGGCAGGACGGCGTCGCGGCCGGCGGTGGGCGCGCGGACAACGGTGCGGACCGCGCCGAGTGTTTTGTAGCGTTCGAGGCGGTCCAGACCCGGGGCGTGGACCAGGAAGAAGGAGATGGGGATGGAGGCCGGGTCGCGGCCAGCGGCCCTGGCCCGGTCGTGCAGGTCGGCAATGGCGGCCGGCATGTCGTCAATCACCGTTTCAACCGGAATCCAGCCGTCGCACAGATCAACCGTCCGCTGGCGGCCCAGCCGCGAACTCAGACTGCCCAGCAGAATGGGCGGGTGGGGTTTGGTCAGCGGCTTGGGGTAGGACCACACCCGCTCAAACTGCACAAACTCGCCATGATAGCTGGCCTCATCCTGGCTCCACAGGGCTTTCATGGCCTGGACGCGCTCGGTCAGGACCTGCCAGCGCTTGCCCGGCGGGGTGCCGTGGTTGGCCATCTCTTCTTTGTTCCAGCCGGCACCAATGCCAAAGATGAACCGCCCGTTTGAAATCCGGTCCAGCGAGGCGACCTGCTTGGCCTGTACAATCGGGTCGTGTTCGGTCACGAGCGAGATGCCAGTGCCAAGTTTGAGCCGAGTTGTCACCGCCGCGGCCGCGGCTAGGCCAATGAAGGGGTCGGACATATGGGCGTACTCCCGGGGCAACTCGCCGCCGCCCGGGAAGGGGGACGCCCGGCTGGCCGGAATATGAGTGTGCTCGGGCAGCCACAGCGACTCAAACCCCCGCGCTTCGCACTCTCTGGCCAGCTCATCGGCCGCCACTGTGTCTTCGGTATTGAAACTGAAAACGCCGATCTCCATACGCTTCCCTCCTATTCCACAAACTCCAGGCCGTCGCCGCCCCGTGTAATCCGCCGGTAGTAGCAGCCCGGTCTGGTCTGGCCGTAGCGATCTTTGGTATGACACACCCCGCCCCGGCGGGGCAGAACGCGGTACAGCAGCGAGTTCTGCTCACAGTTAAGGCGTACTTCAACGAGGTCAAGCACATCGCCCGAGGTCGCCCCCTTATGCCACAGCTCGTTGCGCGAGGTTGACCACAGCACGGCTTGGCTGCGGCGCAGGGTCTCGTGCAAGGCCGATTCGTTGGCGTAGCCGATAAACAACACCTCGCCCGTCCGGGCGTGTTGCAGGACGACCGGAACCACGTCCAGCCCTTTGGCGGCAATACTGGCTAACTTCTTGAAGTCAAGCTGGGCTTCAGTGCCCTCTTCCAAGGCATTCATGCAGCGTCTCCCCTCCGGTCTGTGGCGGGTGTCGAGTTGTTCAGCCTCGGCCAAGCTCCGCCAAGAGCGACGGCTGAAAGTTCACCCAACGGCCGGTGCCGCGCTGAATCAACTCAGACCACATGTTTTCCGCGGGTTTGCGAAACACCGTGTCGATATCGGCCGGGACGATGTGCCAGTCACCCCTGGCAACCTCGTTGTCGAGTTGGCCGGGAGCCCAGCCGGCATGACCGGCATACATCCGAAACAGGCCGCCCCGGGCGAACTTGTCCTCTACCACGGTCTGACTGCCGCTCAGGTAGACATCGGCAAAGATGTGCTCGGTCTCGTCAGGGTACCGCTCGGCGCGAAACAGCAGCAGCATGGCGGTGGTGGCGACCGGCCCGCCACTGTACACCACCCCAGCCTGGGGCGTGACGCGGAAAGAGTCGGGCAAGACATCGGACAGCCGGACCGCGGTGGGACGGTTGATAATGACGCCGAGTGCCCCCAGCCGCCCATAGCCGAGCAGCAGCACAACCGTTTGGGCAAAGTTGGGGTCGGCGAGTTGGCGACCGGCCACCAGCAGCTTCCCCTTGCCCAACTCAGCCGGATCGGTGGCAGGGCACGCGGACCGTGCTACACACGACCCATCGGCGACGGCCAAGCTGCTCAGTGCCAAGCCGACACACACCGCCAGCCGACCCAGCACGGCACAGGCCAGACGATGCCAGGCAAGGTTTCTTGAAACAGGCAGTCCGATAACTTCTTCAGTCCTGTTGGTCGCTGACCACCTCCGGGGCCGACTCGGCCGGCGCGGCTTTGTCCGTCTTGGCAGCCGTCCGGGACTGATAACGAAACGCCAGACCGTCTTCGCCCAAGTCAATCTCGACCGTGCCGCCGTTCTGGAGTTGGCCGAACAGAATCTCATCGGCCAGGACTTGTTTGACCTCGCTCTGAATCAGGCGGGCCATAGGGCGCGCGCCGTAGGTTTTGTCATAGCCCTTTTCGGCCAGATAGCGACGGGCATCGTCGGTCAGAGAGATGCTTACACTCTTCTCGGCCAACTGATCGATCAGCTCTTTCATGAACTTGTCCACCACCCGCTCAACCGCCTCGGGTGGCAGGGGCCGGAAGTGGACAATGCCGTCAAGGCGGTTGCGGAACTCGGGGCTGAACAGCTTTTCAATCGCCTGCTGGTCTTTGCCCTCGTTGGACTGTTCGCCAAAACCAATCGCGGTGGCGGCCATTTCGCGCGCCCCGGCATTGCTGGTCATAATCAGGATGACGTGCCGGAAGTCGGCTTTTTTGCCGTTGTTGTCGGTCAGGGTGGCGTGGTCCATGACCTGGAGCAGGATGTTGAACAGGTCGGGGTGGGCTTTTTCGATCTCGTCCAGCAACAGCACCGAATGGGGATTGCGGGTGATCGCCTCGGTCAGCAGCCCGCCCTGGTCAAAGCCGACATAGCCCGGCGGGGCACCGATCAGCCGTGAGACCGTATGCTTCTCCATGTATTCACTCATATCAAAGCGCAGGAATTGCAAACCCAGGGTCTGGGCCAACTGCTTGGCCACCTCGGTCTTGCCTACCCCGGTCGGGCCGGAGAACAGAAACGACCCAACCGGCTTTTCTGGCTGACCAAGGCCGGCCCGGGCCAGACGGATGGCTCGGACAATCACCGCAATGGCCGGGTCTTGGCCAAAGACCACCTTTTTGAGGTCAGCGTCGAGCCGCTGGAGCCGATCCTTGTCGGAAATTGACACGCTGCGGGGCGGAATCCGGGCGATCTTTGCCACGACCGCCTCAATATCGGTCTCGCCAATAACCTTGGCCTCGTTGGTGCTCGTTTTGATCTTGAAGGCCGCCCCGACCTCGTCAATGACGTCAATCGCTTTGTCGGGCAGGAAGCGGTCGTTGATGTATTTTGCCGACAACTCGGCCGCAGCCTTGAGCGCGTCGTTGGTGTAGGACACGCCGTGGTGGTCCTCGTAGTACGATTTCAGGCCCTCCAGAATCTTGACCGCGTCTTCGATACTGGGTTCGTGGACCTCGATCTTCTGAAAGCGCCGCGCCAGAGCGCGGTCACGCTCAAAATAACTGCGGTATTCGTGGTAGGTCGTCGCGCCAATGCAGCGCAGCTTCCCGGATGCCAGGGCGGGTTTGAGGATATTCGAGGCGTCCATTGAGCCGCCGCTCGTTGCCCCGGCCCCGACAATGGTATGAATCTCATCAATAAACAAAATGGCGTTTGGATCTTTCCGGAGCGCGTTCAGCACAGCTTTCAGCCGTTCCTCAAACTGGCCACGAAACTTCGTGCCAGCCAGCACCGCGCCCATATCCAGAGAGTATATCTTGGCGTCTTTGATCACCTCGGGCACCTCACCGTTGGCAATCTGAAGCGCCAGCCCGTCGGCGATGGCCGTTTTTCCTACCCCGGAATCGCCCACATAGACCGGATTGTTCTTGCGCCGCCGGCACAGCACATGGACCGTGCGTTCGACCTCGACCTCGCGGCCGATCAGGGGGTCAATCTCGCCGTCTCTGGCGCGTTGGACCAGATCAGCCGTAAAGGCCTTGAGCGGATCTTTGGCCGGGCGGGCCTCGCCCTCTTCGTCTGGGCCGTCAGTCTCCGGTCCGGTGGCCGGTTCGTCCTCCTCATCGGGTTGGACCTTGGAGATGCCGTGCGAGATGTAGTTCAGCACATCCAGACGGCTGATGCCCTGCTTTTGTAAAAAGTACAGGGCGTGGCTGTCTTTTTCTCGGAACAGCGCGACCAGGAAATTGCGCCCCTCGACAATATCTTTGCCGTTGGACTGGACATGCATGGCCGCCCGCTGCAACACCCGCCGAAAGCCCGAGGTCTGCTGCGGATCGACATCGCTCTCTTCGGGCAAGGACTCGATGTTCTCCTCAAAGAATTTCAGCAAGTCCTTTTGCAGCTGCTCCACATCCCCGCCGCAACTGCGGATAATTTCGGCCACATCCTCGTCAAACGACAGGGCGTATAACACATGCTCAAGACACAGAAACTCGTGCCGGTGGCGTCTGGCTTCTTTAATGGCCAAGGTCAGGGCACTTTCAAATTCCCGACTAATTTGCATTCTCTGCTCCACTCCTTCCACGGGCCGGGCCCGGGAAGCTGTGTTCTTTTCAGCCGTCGTGTTGGGCGGCCGCAGGCTCAGGCTTCTTCCATACTACACTTCAGGGGAAACTCGTACTGCTTGGCCAGAGCGTGGACCTTGTCCACCTTAGTCTCAGCCACCTCGTAGGTATACACCCCGGCCACCCCCAGGCCCTTGCGGTGGACATGCAGCATGACTTGGGTGGCTTTGGTGGCGTCGTGGTTAAAGACCGACTGGAGAATATAGACGACAAACTCCATCGTAGTGTAATCGTCGTTGTGCAACAGCACCTTGTACAGGGGCGGCTTTTTGGTCTTTTTCTCTGTCTCGGTGATGACCCCACGATCAAGGTCCGTGTCGTTCTCGTACTCGTTGGCCATATCCCCCTCCGTCGTGCAGAGAACGCCCGTCCGCCGGCGCTCTCCCCTGTCCATATCGTTCAGGCCGCGGTTTGCCAAGAGGACCCGGTTTCTGCTAAGGCTTGGGCCCAAACCGCCCGTATATGGAGCCTAGTATGACAGCAACACCGGCCTATAAGCTACCCACCAGCGTCAGCCCCCAACACTACGCCATCCGTCTCATCCCAGACCTCGGCGCGTTTACCTTTGCCGGGGAGGAGACTGTCGCTATTACCATTCATGAGCCGGTCAGCGAGATTGTGTTGAACGCTATCGAACTGACGATTCACAGCGTATCGGTCAGCGGCCTGGACGGCCGGACACTCGCCGGCACGGTCAGCCTCGACAGCGCCAACGAACGGGCAACCTTCCACTTTCCCCAGCTCCTGGCCCCCGGCACCTGGACGCTCTCCCTCGCCTTCAGCGGTATCCTCAACGATAAGCTCAAGGGCTTTTACCGCAGCACCTATACCGCGGCCGACGGCCAGGAGAAGGTCCTAGCCTCGACCCAGTTTGAATCAACCGACGCCCGCCGCGCCTTTCCGTGCTGGGACGAGCCGGCCATAAAAGCGGTCTTTCAGGTCACCCTGGTGATTGACGCTGCCCTTACCGCCATCTCCAACACGGCAATTGTACGCGAGACCCCCCTCCCGCCGACAGGGCAAAAAGAGGTCGTCTTTGCCGACACGATCACAATGTCGAGCTACCTCGTCGCCTTCATCGTCGGCGAGTTCGAGGCCACCGAGCCGACCGACATTGACGGCACCCCGCTACGGGTCTGGGCGGTGCCGGGCAAGGGCCACCTGGCAGCTTTCGGACAGGCCATCGGGGCCGCCTCGCTGGCATTTTTCAGCCGCTACTACGGCCGCAAGTACCCGGGCGACAAGCTCGATCTGATCGCCATTCCCGACTTTGCCTTTGGTGCCATGGAGAATCTGGGGGCCATTACCTTCCGTGAGACCGCGTTGCTGGTCAATGAAAACCAGGCGGCCCGGAGTGAGCTGGAACGGGTGGCCGATGTGGTGTCGCACGAAAACGCCCACATGTGGTTCGGCGATCTGGTCACCATGAAATGGTGGAACGGCCTGTGGCTCAACGAGGCGTTTGCTACCTTCATGGAAATGATAGCCGTTGATGACTGGAAGCCCGAGTGGCAGCGCTGGACGAGCTTTGCCGTGTCGCGTGCCGCAGCGCTCCAGATCGATGGCTTGCAGAGCACCCGGTCGGTCGAGTTTCCGGTTCGCCACCCGGACGAGGCGGCCGGCATGTTTGACACGCTGACCTACGAAAAGGGTGCTGCGGTCCTGCGCATGCTGGAACAATACCTCGGTCCAGAGACCTTCCGGTCCGGCATCAGCAACTACATCCACAAGCACGCCTACGGCAACGCCGAGACCACCGACCTGTGGAACGCCATTGAGGAGTCGGCCGGGCAGCCGGTGCGCAGCATGATGGACTCGTGGGTGTTTCAGCCCGGCCATCCCCTGATTTCGGCCACAGTTGAAGACACCACACTGGTCTTGTCCCAGCATATCTTCCAGTATCTCCCGGCTGAGGCCGACGCGGGCCGGCGCTGGCAGGTACCCGTGTCCATTCGAGCCAGGAGCGGCGGTCAGGAACTGACCCGAACCGTTCTGCTGGAGGAAGGCGAGGTCCGCCTCAACTTCCCGGCGAGGCCAGACTGGGTAGTGGTCAACGCCGACGGTCACGGCTTCTATCGCGTGCGCTACAGCCCGGACCTGCTCAAGCGGCTGACCGGCACTGTCCACGACAATCTGTCCGCGGTCGAACGCTTTAATCTGGTCAACGATACCTGGGCCGCCGCCCTGGCCGGTCTCACCCCCCTGGCCGACTATATGGACCTGCTGCTGCTGTTCGAGGACGAAACCGAGCATACTGTCTGGAGCGCCATTCTCGGCTCGCTCCGCTACCTCAACCGCCTGCTTGACCCCGCTCAGCGCCCGGCCCTGCACGCCCGGGTCCACAGTCTGGTCGGTCCCAGCATACGGCGTCTGGGCTGGCAGCCGGCCGACGGAGAAGATGCCCTGGTCGGTCAGCTCCGCGGGGAACTGCTCAACGCACTGGGCACCCTGGGTAACGACCGCGCCACCCAAGCCGAGGCGCGAGCCCGCTATGTCGCGTATAAGTCCGACAGCGCCTCGGTCGATCCCAACCTCGTCCCGGCGCTGGTCTCGATCGTGGCCCATAGCGGCACTGAGGCGGACTATGGCGAGTTTTACGCCGCCTGTAAGACGGCCACGACCCCCCAGGAGGAGATGCGCTACCTGTTTGCCCTGGCCGCCTTTCAGCCGTCCGAGCTGTTTGAGCGGGCGCTCGCGCTGACCACCAACAGCGAGGTCCGTACCCAGAACGCGCCCTTTCTTATGCGCGAACTGCTGCTCAACACCCACCGGCGCGAGCGCGCCTGGCAGTTCTTGAAAGACAACTGGGACGACATGCTGCGCCACTACCCGGACAGCACCATCCCGCGTATGTGCGAGGGGATTACCGGTCTGATCACGCCCGAACTCGAAGCCGATGTGGCGGCCTTCTTTGCCGCCCATCCGGTCAAAGGGGGCGAAAAAATGATCCAACAGCACCTGGAGAAGCTGCGCATCGCCGTTGCCTGTCAGCAGCGCGAGTCAGACAACCTGCGCAATTATTTTGAGTGGACGCCGTAGCAGCCCCGTCTACACGGCACAGTCTGTCGGTTCATGTACGGCAGATTCCTTGATCACTATGATTGTCTCACGGCGATATACAATAACCGGAACGCGGCTCATCAGTACATCCGCCTCTCAAGTGTTCAGCCTGGAGGCAGAAGAGCGGACAGCAGAAGACCCGACCCCGGAAGACAAAGAAGAGATACGATTGAGGAGATGCTGTTCTTGATGGCAGACTAGGCACTTCCCATGGCCAGCTGCTTGGCAGCCCAGCGCGCCGCTGCTGGCTGGGCTCGGGGCCGGCAACCGGGAAGCGGAGGTCTTTTCTTGGATCAACCTTATGTCCCGTTCCTCTTTTCACCGACACCGGTTTGACATGATGCACCTGGATAAAGCCCTCGGCGACATCGCCATATGCGTCCCCAAATGAGAAGTCGCAAATGCAACACTTCGCACCATAGCGTTTGAGGCACTGCCCAGGAGCCTCGGGATTGCGTTCGTATTTGTTGGCAGTGATCTGGCACTTCTTTCCTTCTTGCAGATCGCTCTTTTCGGCGATCTCAGCGGGGAAGTAGTTATATAGTTTGTTTGTGGCCGGCTTCCGGGCTTCCGTCCAGAATCGTCGGCCAGCACTTGAAATGCTTTGTCAATTTGTTCATCAGGCTGAGAACCAAAACGTTGGCCCATGTGAGCCGCCTTAGGCTCCTTTCCGCATAAACCCTACCGTCTACAACTCGGCTCCATCCGGTGCGAAACGTTCTATGGCGATAATCATCAGGCTGTTTGCGAATGTCTTGTTCATACGCATACGACAGGCTCGCAAAGTGTTCTCTGATCTCGGAAGCTGTCATCGCCAATCTCCCTCGTGGTGTGGTGTGCTTTGCTCCTGCCCGACATACTCCTGCACCGCCGCCTCAAAGGCCACCCGTTCGGCAAACTCCCCCAGCACGACGCGCCGCATATGCGTTTTGCTGTCGTCAAGCTCAACAGTATATTCAACAACCCCCAGCCGTGTCACTGCCTCAGGCCGGACTTGGCCGAGTTTAGCCTCAGTGCTGAAGCGGGTGATACGCGCTCGATGCTCGGCCAGCCAGGCATCAAAGTCAGCCGGGGTGAGACCGGTCTCTTGCCAGACCTGCTCCTGACTGTAGCCCAACTCTTGAAAGCGCTTCATCAGGAAGCCCCGATCCAGAAAGGCCAGCAGCTTGCCGGCCTTGGGGCCTGAGTCGCGGTCAAGCAGGACCCGGTAGAGGGCCTTGAAGGCCCGGGCCGGCGCAATCGGCGTGAGGCGGGCCACATCAAAGACCGCAGTCTGCAAGGCGCTGTCTTCCCACACGACACCCGGCAGGCGGTCGGCGAGGTGGTGCAGAAAGGCGCGCTGGCTGGCGGTCAGTTCGTCTGCCCGCTCCGGCAGCGTATCTTGCAGCACGATCCGCTCCTCCGGGCTGGCGTAATGCTCCAGCCAGTAGCCCGCGGCCTGGGCGCGGCGGGCGAGCTGAGCGCGTTCATGCTGGGTCAGCGGAGTGCCTTTGCGCTTCTCAACCTCGCCGGCAAGATCGAGATGGGGCAGTTGGGCAACCGTTGCGACGAGCTGAAAGTCGACGGCGTAGAAATCGCCCTGGGACGCAATCTGTGACAATTGATACACCCGCTTGTCATCCGGCGATACTGTGAGCTCGTGATGCGTGCGCGTATGAAGCCGATCAAAGTCGTTAAAAATTTTGATGATCGACTTTTCGTCCGGCGAGAAATTCACCGGCTGCTTGGGCTGGGTACGGATCATCAGAAAGCGGAGCATTTCGGGTGGCAGAAAATCGGCCATGTCCCGGGCCGACACGCCAATCCCCTTGGACGAACTCATCTTGGCCCCGCCGACCAGGAAAAACTCGTAGGGGATATTCAGCGGGGGCTGCCGGTCAAAAATGGTCCGCAGACACGCGGCTGACACGTCGCGAGAGCCGCCCTTGGTATTGTGGTCTTTGCCCGCGCCTTCAATCGTAACGCCAAAGGTCTGCCACTTTGCCGTCCACTCCAGCTTCCAGGGCAGCTTGCCCCGGCCGTCAAAAGGCGAGACCTTGCCGGTGTGTCCACAGCCCGTCGCCCAGGTGACAAGAGCGGGCCGGCAGGTGTAGCTGACTTCTCGACCGTCATAGTCGCTGACTTCGGTCGTCCCGATCCGTCCACACGTCTCACACACCACCTGGAAGGGATACCAAGTGTCGGGGCGATCGGAGTTGCTGACATCTTTGTAGACCCGGCGCACCTTGTCCGCGTTGTGCAGGATGGCATCAATCGCCTCGTTAAACTGCCCCGATCGGTAGATATCCCGCATCCGGTAGGTTTCTGCCTCAACCCCCAACTCCCGAAAGATGTCAAAAAACTCCCCAATATAATGCTCGGCCACATCCGGTGCCGAAGAGCCCGGCGGCGGCGGGACCTGACACAGCGGCACTCCCAGATACGGGCGGAAAAACGCGGCGTGGCCGGCCGGCAGCTCGTCAAGCGGATCATAGTCGTCAACACCAAAGGTATAGCGGGCCGGGATACCCTGGTCTTTGAGGGTCCGAAAGATGGCGTCGTGGATCAGCACGCCCCGCAGCGCGCCGACATGCACCCGGCCTGAGGGTGTCTTGGAATCGTTAATCAACTGCGAACCGGACACCCGCTTGACGAGCTTGTCGCACCATAACATGAGCCTGCTCCATCCTCGAATTGTGTCGCCATGCTGCGGTGGTGGTTTGCCGCCGGCCAAGCCGCCGACGGCACACGGACAGCCCCGAGTCTAGGCAAGGCGGGGGAGCGTGTCAATGCGAGCTGTGCTACACGATCAGAGAGGTGAGCGGGACAGTACAAGGGTACCGCGATCACCCTATCCCATGCCAGGATGGACCGGACGGCTGACCCAGCGTACCCAAGAAAGGCTGCGACCGGCACCATGAGCACTTTGGAATTCCGTATGTTGCCGACGGACCCTCAAGCGGCCGCCCGTGGTCCAGACGCCAGCCAGCGTTTGCGGCGGCAGCTCAAGGAGATTCGGCGCACCCTCGGACACGCCCCGACCGGCTCGCGCGTGGTCTTCGATTGTCGTGACCTCCAACAGATGAACAGCCTTGAGTCGGCCAGCCTGTTACAGATCGTTGTTGAGTGCCAAGCCCGGGGGCTGAAGGTCCGCTTTACAGGTCTGTCTGCCGGAGTACGTCAGGCTTTCAGCGGTCTTGAGGCGGATCTGCTCAGCCGGCCCCAGGTCGCCCGGGGCCGGCTGTCTTTGTTTGAGCAGCTGGGCGACCAGACGCTTGCCCTGCTGACGACCGGGCGTCGGTTGCTGGATATGATCGGCGAGCTGGCCTACTGGCTGTGTATTGCGCCGTGGCGCGGCAAGGGCGTGAAATGGGACCGGACCGGAGAACAGCTCGTCAAGATCGGCATTGAAGGCATCCCGATTGTCACCTTTCTCTCCTTTCTGGTCGGCGCGGTGCTGGCCCTCAACGCGGCCAGTCAGCTGCGCCAGTTCGGGGCCGCCATCTATATTGCCAACCTCGTCGGCGTGTCGATGGCCCGCGAAATGGCACCGCTGATTACCGCGGTCATTGTCGCGGGTCGCAGCGGCTCGGCCATTAGCGCGGAGCTGGGCACAATGGTCGTATCGGAGGAGATTGACGCCATGCGGACCATGGCCCTGAGCCCGGGCCGCTTCCTCCTCCTGCCCCGTGTCGTGGCCCTGTTGTGCGCCGTGCCGTGCCTGACCGTGCTCTCGAATCTGGCCGGCATTTTTGGCGGTTACTGGGTCGGCGTTCTCCTGCTCGGCCTGGGCAGCCGCAACTATGTACAGCAGACCGCTCAAGCCCTGCTGATAGGGGACCTCGTAGTCGGGATGGTCAAGAGCGTGGTCTTCGCCGGCGTGATCGGGCTCGTGGCCTGCTATCGCGGCGTGTATGTCCAGGGCGGAGCAGAGGGCGTGGGAAGCAGTACCACCGCTTCGGTCGTAACGTCAATTGTGCTCTGCATCCTGGCCGATGCCATTTTTACCACCATCTTTTTCTATCTGTCGTAACCTGCGGACGAAGCACGATGCCAAGCCCCGAGCCTCCCTATGTCGTTGTTGAAAATCTGGTTGCCGGCTATGGCGACCGCACGGTTCTCAGCGGGGTCAATGTGCAGGCCCGGCGCGGAGAAATTACCGTTATCCTGGGCGGCAGCGGCTGCGGCAAAACAACCCTGCTGCGCCATATCGTCGGCCTGCTGACCCCCATCTCAGGCCGGGTCTTGATCGACGGCCAAGACCTCCACCGGGCGGGCGAAGAGGACCGAGAGGCCATCTTGCGCAATGTCGGTATGTCCTTCCAGGGCGGGGCGCTGTTCAACTCAATGAGCGTAGAAGAGAATGTGATGCTGCCGATTACCGAACACACCGGGGCAGCGCCGGAAACGGCCCGGATGCTGGCGCGGATGAAACTCTCCTTGGTTGGCCTCGAACACGCCGCCCGGCTGCTGCCGGGCGCACTGAGCGGCGGCATGAAAAAACGCGCCGCGGTTGCCCGCGCACTGGCCCTTGACCCCACCCTGCTCCTGTTCGACGAACTGTCGGCCGGCTTAGACCCGGTGACGGCGCGGGAGCTTGACGAACTTGTCCTGCGTCTGAAAGCCCAGTTCGACATGGCCATTCTGATTGTCACCCACGAGTTGGGCAGCATTCAGATGATTGCAGATCAAGCCGTGATGCTGCACGATGGAAAGGTGCTGGCGGCCGGCTCCCTGGCCGAGGTCCAGGCCCTGGATATGCCGCAAGTCCAGACATTTTTTGATCGTCGCCCCCGGCGGGCCAGGGTGCGGCACGAGCTGCTTGACCGCCTGACCGGAGATAGTGCTGATGGAGCATAGCAAAACCCGACTCAAAGTCGGCCTGTTTGTCACCCTCAGCTTCTTTCTGTTTGCCGCGGCCATTCTGTGGCTGGCCGGCTCACGCTTTTTCCAGCCGGTCGATACCTACGCTATCTACTTCACCCGGTCGGTCAGCGGGCTGTTGCCCGGGGCCGCGGTTGAGTATCAGGGCGTCACCGTCGGCAAGGTGGAGGCCCTGCGCCTGACCGCAGAGACGCCACCGCGCGCCCAAGTCATCATCGCACTCCAGCCCGGAACGCCGGTCCGGCGCGATACTATCGCCCATCTGGTCGGGTCGTTTGTGACCGGGATTCGATTTGTTCAGCTTGAGGGCGGCTCGGCAGACGCCCCCTTGCTGGAGCCCGGCGGGACGATTGTGGTCCGCGAGGGCGGCCTTGAGGAGTTTCGGGACCAGGCCAGCGAAATTGCCCAGCGCTTGATCAACACCCTGACCCGTATTGAACAAGACCTGCTGAGCCAACGCAACCGGGAGGCACTCGCTGCATTTCTGCACAGCATGTCGGCCCTGGCCGAGAATCTGCGGACCTCGCTCGGCGACATTGCTACGCCGGAGACCAAGCTGGCCCTCCGGGCGATGATTAAGAATCTGGCCGAGGCGGCCGCCGGAATCAGGCATACCACCAGTGCTATCAACGAGGTCCGGGGCGAACTCTTTCGGGACGGCCAGACCATGCTGGTCCAGATCCGCCACACCGCAGAAATGACCGCCCGGCTGGCCGATGAGGTCGCCCAGTTGACCCGGCATATTGATGAGCTGGTGGTCGAAAACCGGCCCCAACTGCACCAGCTGCTGACCAACCTGGCCGCGGCCTCGCACGACCTGAAAGAGGCCAGCGATACGATCCGGACCGACCCGGCCGGCCTCATCTGGGGCAAAAACCGGCCGCCGCGAGAGCTTCCTGATCCATGACGGTATTCTGGAAATCCAATCGCCCGCACCACGTTTTCTTGTGCCTGTGCGGCCTGCTCCTGGCCGGCTGCGGCCCGCTCCGGCCGGCCCCCGCAGTCCACTACTATGTGCTCACTCTGCCGCTCCCGCCCGAGCCAGCCACAAACGCCGCTCCGAGCCTGGTGGTCCGGACCTTCAGCGCCCATGAGCCTTACGACCAGCACCGACTGGTCTACCGCCCGTCGCCGTATCAACTCGCCTTTTATACCTATCACCGCTGGGCCAGCTCACCGGCCGAGCAGGTGACAGACTGGACGCGGCGGTATCTGCGCAGCAGCGGGCTGTTCGCCAAGGTCTTTCCCAGCTCCGACGGGCAGGCCGACTATGTGTTGGGCGGGACCGTGCGGCGCATTGAGGAGCTTGACGGCGAGCAGACCTGGGAAGCTGCCCTGGGCCTTGAGGTCTGGCTCAGCCGCCCCCCGCAGCGCACGCCGTTCTGGTTTGAGTCCTATGCGGTCAGCCGCCAAGCTGTCAGGCGCAATCCCGCCGCGGTGGCTGAAGCCATGAGCCACAACCTCGGTGTTCTTCTGGACCAACTGGCGGCCGACCTCAGACCGCTGGTCAAGCCAGACTAAGAGCAGGACGCATGGACACACACCGACCAGCCCCGCCGCCACCCGGCTTATGCCACAGCTGTGATTACGCGCGCAAGATTATCAGCGCAAAAGGCTCACGATTTTTGTACTGCCTGCGGGCCGAGCAGACCGACGGGCGGTATGCCAGATACCCCCGTCTGCCGGTCCTGGAGTGTCCGGGCTATAGGCCGCGGCCAGACGGCTAGTCAGTTGTGCAGGATCATGCCCGTATTGGGCACACCGTTACCCGAAGTCACCAGGGCGATCTCAGCGTCCTGGACCTGATTGATCGCCTGTCCGCGCAGTTGGCGCACGGCTTCGACAATGTTTTCCATGCCGTGGATGTAGCCCTCCGACAGATTCCCGCCGCTGGTATTGAACGGCAGTCTGCCGTCCGGCCACAGCAGCTTGCCGTCCGACACAAACGGGCCACCCTCGCCGCGCTTGCAAAAACCGAGTTCTTCAAAGGCCATCAGGACCA
The DNA here is from genome assembly GCA_965200965.1 of uncultured Binatia bacterium (SeqCode). Taxonomy (GTDB): domain Bacteria; phylum Desulfobacterota; class Binatia; order Bin18; family Bin18; genus JAAXHF01. Next base: position 368,100 of record OZ241744.1, on the reverse strand, counting down.
GTGGGGTGAAGTGGTCATACAGATAGCACATATCGAGGTCAGCATGGCTGATGCCGGCGCGGCCAAACATGGCTTTGGCCACCACGGTTGATTCGGTCTCGCGGCTTTCAATGTCCTTGACCACCCGCTGGGTGTTCCACTCGCCGGCCCCAAACCCGCCGCTCATAATGAACACCGGCTTGTGTTTGAGGTCTTTGGCCCGCTCGGCGCTGGTAATCACCACCGCGGCCCCGCCGTCGGTCTCCAGGCAGCAGTCGAGCAGGCGCAGCGGATCGGCGATCAGGCGCGAGTTCTGGTGGTCTTCGAGCGTGATCGGGCGGTCGCGCATGACCGCGTTGGGGTTGGTCTGGGCGTGGGCGCGGCAGGCAACCGCAATCGCGCCAAAATGCTCGCTCCTGGTTTCGTACAGGTGCATATGCCGACGGGCCGCCAGGGCAACCATCTGGGCCGGACTGAACAGCCCGTAGGGTTCGAGGTAGGCCCCGCCCCCCGGCGCGCCGCGGCGGACCGCGGCCTGACCGAAGCGGGGCGTGCCCCGGCCCGAGCGTTCATTCATGGCGCGAAAGGCGATGACCGTCTCGGCCATGCCGGTCGCCACCGCCATAGCCGCCAGCAGGACCGAGCCGACCGGACCACCGCCCCCGCCGTAGGCCACCTCGCCAAAGAAGCGCAGATCGGGCACCCCAAGGTGGGCGGCCAGCTCGACCGGGTCGTTATTGTCCATCGTATACTTGGCGATGCCGTCAATATCGCGGGTCTGCAAGCCGGCATCGTCAACGGCGTTCCGAATGCACTCAATGGCCAAGCTGATCTCGCTGCGGCCCGAGTCCTTGGAATACTCGGTGTGCCCAACGCCAACAATCGCGGCTTTGTCCATCAGGGTTTCAATCGACATGGCAGCCCTCCTGTTTCGGGGAGGGATTAGAGCATAGCCGGGGGGGGCTTGGCTACCGCCGGGCCGTTCTCGACCTTCTCCTGCTTGTGCAGGCATTCAATGCCAATGCGGTCGATGGAATAACTTCTATGTCTGCCGAGCAATCGTCCTCGATCAAATCTGCCCGCATAGCGACAACGACGAGCCTGCAAGCGCCTTTATCCTTTGCCGCCTTCCTCAAAGCGGCGATGGTCTGACCGAGAGATTCTTCTTCACGCTGGACCCGAACGAAGACGGGGAAACCGTCGATTTCTTCTTTCAACAGGCCATCAATGCCTCTGTTTCGATGAACAGGCGTGTAGGCGACGCCCACGAGATGGGCAGCGACAGCAGATTCATGCTGACGGTATGATTCCCGACCCTTCTGAAGGAGAAGCGATTCCGTGAAAATAGGGCTTTCGATTCTTCGTTTCGCCAATTCGATTGCTTCCCCAGCAATATCAATCCCTATTGCGTTCCTCTTTAGGAGTTTTGACGTAACAAGCGTCGTTCCGCTGCCACAGAACGGGTCTAGCACCCAATCCCCTTCATCCGTCACGAGTTCCACAATTTGCTTCATCAAGAGGATAGGCTTCTGTGTGGGAAAACCAACGCGCTCTTTCGCTGTGGTACTCGCCGCCCGCGCCAGTGTAGAGGGTTTCAAGCGTGTTCTGGATTCGCCGGGCCTGCTCTCGATTCGGATAGTAGAACATTATACGGATGGGCTTGTATCCAGCAGCTTTGATGTTTTGCATCCGCGTATGCTCTTTGGTGATATGATCGCCATCCGTTGGAGCGTCACGCCACTTAATCTCTATGGCGTCCCGGTCTTCAACAAGGCAATCAATCTCGAACGTCTCAGGGCGCAGTCCCAACGTGTTCGGTATTCGGGTCGAAGAAGAGTCTGGATACCGCTCTCGAAAGCAAAGCTGCGTCGCTTCTTCCAGAAATGACCCCGCGTATTTGTAAAGAAATCGTCCCTTGTTCTGGTAGACATCTATGGGATTCCCTTCCTCATCGGTTACACCAAGTAGGCGATAGATCAAGCGATGGATCTTATCGTCCGCCTCCATTTCCTCCACACGCTGCTTCACACGAGCCTCAGGATTGGAAGCGTACTTATCGGCGAGTTGTCGTATTTTCTCTTCAATTTCCACTGAATTATTATTCACGCTCCAGGGAGAATGTCCAGCCTTTGAGGGGTTCAGGTGCTTGCGAACAGCACCCGCCCATGTGTATCCTGAGCGGCCAGCAAAAGGAGGCCGCCTCGTGCATTTTGCCCGTCCCTCACACGCCCCCCGGCACACCCCGGAGCCGCCCCGGCCGGCCAACGACCGACGGTCCGAGTTTGAGCACGACCGGGCCCGGATTATTCACTCCGCGGCCTTCCGTCGCCTCCAGGGCAAAACCCAGGTGTTCGGGGTGTATGAGGGCGATTTTTTTCGGACCCGCCTCACCCACTCGCTCGAAGTCGCTCAGATCGCCAAGGGGATTGCGCTGTCGCTGGGCGCGGATACCGACCTGGTCGAGACGATCTGCCTGGCCCACGACCTCGGCCACCCGCCGTTCGGACACGCCGGCGAACGCCTGCTGCACGCCTGCATGCGCGACTGCGGCGGTTTTGAGAGCAACGCCCAGACCTTCCGCATCGTCACCCGCCTGGAGCGCAAACACAGCGCCTACGCCGGCCTGAACCTCACCTACCCCAGCCTCGACGGCCTGCTGAAGTACAAGACCTGTCTTGATCCCCAGATCCTGGTGCCGGCCCGGCACGAACCGCTCAAGGGCTATTACGCCGCAGACCGTGAGCTGGTTGAGGCTATCACCCGTTCGACTGGCAGCGGCCGGCAGCGCAGCCCGGAGTGCCAGATTATGGACGTGGCCGATGACATCGCCTATTCGGTGCATGACCTCGAAGACAGCCTCCAGGCCGGGCTGGTCACGGTGGCCGATTTTCACCGCGTTCCGGTCCAGGGGCTGCTTGCCGAGGTCAACGCCGCGCTCACCGCCTGGCAACAGACGATTGACGCCGAAACGGTCCGGGCGGTCCTCATCCAGATTGCGGCCCAGCTCGAATCTCTGGAACGTGCGGCCGGCCAGCCATCGCATAAGATGCTGACCCGCGATCTCATCTGCGCCTTTGCCACCACGGTCAGCCGCCAGTCGGACGGACGCATTGACGCCGCCTTCTCCGAGCGGGTGCGGATTGAGGTGCTGAAAGCCTTTGAATCGCAGAAGGTGATCCGCAACCCGCGCGTCAACACCCTGAGCTACAAGGGCAAAGAGGTCTTGCAGCGCTTGTTTGAGGTCCTTGACCAGGGCCGGGAATCGGTCGGCCTGCTGCCCGAAGAGCAGGGCGAGCACTATCAGCGCGCCCTGTGTGAGGGCGATGAGCCGGCCCGCAAACGGGTGATCTGCGACTTCCTGGCCAGCATGACCGACTCCTACGCGATGCGCTTCTACAGCCGCCTGTTTGTGCCCGGCGAGGGCAGCTTTTACGAAATGCTGTGAGGGGTCTAGCGCAGCGCGACCGCCGGGTCGGCCCGCCGGGGCAGCGCAAACCACACCGCGTCACACACCGCCATCTCCTCTTCGTCCAGGCTCAACTCAACCGCGGGCAGCGATTGACGCAGATGCTCGGGCGAGGTCGCGCCGACAATCGGGGCCGTAATCCCGGGCTGGGCCAGGACCCAGGCAATGGCGACCTGGGTCAGAGGCTTGTTGCGGGTCGAAAAGAACTCGTGGAGGTGAGCCACCGCGGCAAACTGGGCTTCCTGCCAGTAGCGTTGCTTGTACCTTTTGCCGGCCTGGCCCTCCAGGGCGAAGCGTGTATTGGCCGAGGGCGCTTGGTCGGCCCGGCTGCCCAGGTGCTTACCGGTCAGAAAGCCGCCGGCCAGGGGATTATAGGGGATAACGCCGACGCCTTGGTCGCGGCAGAGCGGCAGCAGTTCATGCTCGATCTCCCGAAACAGCATATTATAGCGCGGCTGCACGCAGTCAAAACGGGCCAGCCGGCGCATATCGCTGGTCCACAGGGCTTTGGCCAGGAGCCAGGCCTGAAAGTTTGAACACCCGATGTAGCGTGCCTTGCCCTGCCGGACCACATCGTCAAGCGCAGCCAGGGTCTCGTCCAGCGGGGTGTCAGGGTCCGGCGCGTGGACCTGGTAGAGGTCAATGTAGTCGGTTTGCAGCCGGCGCAAACTCTCGTCTATGGCGGCCAGAATGTGTTTGCGGGACAGGCCGCGGTCGTTCGGATACGGCCCCATTGCGCCCCAGCACTTGGTGGCCAGGACAATCTGCCCGCGTCTGCCCTTGAGCCACCTGCCGACAATCTCCTCGGTCCGGCCGACCGTTGAGGCGTCCCCGCCGGCCGGATAGACATCCGCGGTGTCAAAAAAATCAGCCCCAGCCTCAAGCGCGGTATCCATAATGGCGAAGCTCAACGCTTCGTCACACTGGCGTCCAAAGGTCATCGTTCCAAGACAAATTTCCGACACTGTGAGCCCGGTTCGGCCCAGGCGGCGCGTTTTCATATCTCTTCCTCCGCTCCCAGAAGATGCTATTAGAAGAATGGAACAGAAGGAGTATAGTGCCTCAAAAGAGCACGCTGTCAATGCGCAGGCAGGCGCAACGTCAGCCACAGGGAGGAAGGGCATGTCACACACAGCAAAAAAATCGGCCACGGTTATTCCACTCCGCCCCCGGTCCACTACCGCGGCGACCCCTATCAATAGCAAACAGGCCAAAGCCTTACAGCAACAGGACAAGGCTCATCTGGTGCATGGCTTTGTGCCGCTGCGCATGCACCAAGAGCGCGGCCTGCCCATCTTTGTCAGGGGCGAGGGCGTCTATCTGTGGGATATGGATGGGAAACGCTATCTCGATGGGCTGGCCTCGCTGTGGAATGTGCATGTCGGCCACGGTCGCAAAGAAATTACCCGCGCGGTTGCCGCGCAGATGGATCAGCTCGCCTTTGCCCCGACCCTCATCGGACCGACCTCGGCCCCGACCGTTGAGTTGGCCACCAAGCTGGTCAAAATTGGACCAAGGGGCCTGCGGCGGGTGATTTTTACCTCGGGTGGCTCCGAATCAAACGAGACCATGATTCGCCTTGTTCGGGCCTATTGGAAGGCCAAGGGCAGGCCGAAGAAGACCAAGTTCATTACGCTCAAGCAGGGCTACCACGGCACCTCCAGCGGGGCGGCCAGCCTGACCGGCATCGGGCTGTTCAACGAGCAGGTTGAGCCGGGGCTGCCCGGCGTCATCCACATGGCCCGGCCCTACTGCTACCGCTGTGAGTTGGGCAAGACCTACCCCGCCTGTCAGGTGGACTGTGCCAATGAACTGGAACGGATCATCAAACGCGAAGGAGCCGGAACGATCGGTGCCTTTGTGGCCGAACCAATCCAGGGCGTGGGCGGCGTGATCGTTCCGCCCAAGGAATGGCTGCCCAGAATCCGTGAACTCTGCACCCGGCACAATATCCTGCTGGTGTGTGACGAGGTCATCACCGGCTTTGGCCGGACCGGAAGCATGTTTGCCTCGGCCAGCGTTGGCCCCGACATCCTGGTCTCGGCCAAGGGCATTACCAGCGGCTATTTACCGCTCGGGGTGGTGCTGTTCAAGGAAGAGATGTTCCAGACCTTTCTGAAGGCCGGCGACCAAGCGTTCTGGCACGGCTACACCTATACCGGCCACCCCACCGTGTGCGCCGCGGGACTGGCCAATCTGGAGATCATCAAAGGCGAGAAGCTGGTACAGAAAGCCCGTGAGCAGGGCCGCTATCTGCAAAAGGTGCTGGCCACGCTCAAGGACTTGCCGATTGTCGGCGATGTGCGCGGCAAGGGGCTGGTGGCAGCCGTTGAGTTGGTCAGGGACAAACAGACCAAAGCGATGTTTTCCGCTGAGACCAAGGTAGTGGCCCGGGTGTGGGAGAGGGCGCTGCGCAGCGGCCTGCTGACCCGCATGGGCGGGGCCAACATCATCGCCCTGTGTCCCCCGCTGATCATCACCAGAGAGCAGATCGACGAGATGGTCACAAGCCTGCGTGAGACCCTGCTTGCCGTCTCTGAGGAACTTGGCGACCGCTGGAAGCTGGCCAGCGGGAAGGAGCGGAGCACGACTGCGTCGGCCTGACAAGCAAGAATGCTCCCCGCGGCCTGCACCCACAAAGCCCAGTAAGCTCAGCGCGCTCCTGGCTCGCCAAGCGCATAGATGCCAATACGCGGTCCCCGGAGCGTCTTACCGGGCACAAACTCGGCTACCAGGGGGAGCTGAAAAATCCGCTGATACCCTTCTACCTCTTTGTGATACTTGTCGGGGTCGGTAAAATAGAGCCCGTATAGATACGAACTGACAATCAGATATCTCACTCCCTCTGCCCGCCATGCCTCCAGTTCCCGCTTGGCGATGCCCCAGGGATCGTAGCGCACTTGTGAGACGGGAAGATTCTGTACCTGCGGGGTAAACTCTTCACGCACCAGAGTGCCCCTACGAAGATTCTTCTCAATCCACTCAGAAGCGACAGAGCGGGTATCAGGCAAAGAGAAACGATAACTATCCTGGAGAACCATACAGAAGGGCGAAACTCCAACGAGCAGCACGAGCCCGGGGATGATGAATCGCTCCAAGGCCGGCTTTTCCCAGGCGTGGCAGCGTTCCGCCAGCCACCGCCCGGCCATGTCACACGCCAGCCCGCCCCAGATCGCGGCAAACGGCAGGAGCGGCATCATCTGACGTGGAAAGCGGACGGTAAAAGAGGAGACAAAAAGAAAGTACAGCAGAGGAAAACTGAGGAGGACACACCCCTGTCGAGTAGGGCGAAGCAGGCTTCGCACAAGCCCGACGAGGGCCGGAATGCTCTAGGGAAGGTCCGAGGATGTGGAAGAAGGTATTGCGCAGATACCACCAGTGATTTGCCGTGCCTTCCTGTCCAGGGTGGCCGGTGCTGTAATGGTTCCATTCGTAGGCAATCCCATGCCAAAAGAACTGAGAAAAATCAAGCACGGCGTAAGGGGTCCCCAGCACAAAGCCAATGAGAGATGCAGCCCCAATACCGGCACTGCCGAGCAGGAATGTTCGGTCAAAAAGCCTGGTGCGGGGGGGGGGGGCGAGAGGAGCAAGGCCACCACACACGCCAGCACGATGAGGCCGCCCGGATACTTTGTGGATGCGGCAAATCCGGCTAACAGGCCGGCCAGGGCCCAGTCTTTGCGTTCCCCAGCCTGAAAAGCCCGCACGGTAAACAACAGGGCCAGCAGGCACACACAGGTCACTGGCACGTCAACCGCGGCGTAGTGCGACTCCAGGGCGTGGCGCGGCGTAATGCTCAGAAAAAACGCGGCCCACAGGCCCACACCAGGATGGTAGAGCCGCCGGCCTATCGCATACGCAAGCAGCACCGACAAACCGCCGACCACGGCCGCGATACAACGGCCCCACCAATGGTACAGGAAAGCGGAGGCCGGCGGGTCCGGTGACACAGACCCCCGGCTGTACATTTCCTCAGACACAGGCGTATCGGCCACATACTGCACGACAGAGAAAACAGCCGCCTGGATGTAAAGAAACAGAGTCGGCTTGAGAAAAAAGTGGGGGTGCAGGTCTCGAGTCGCCACCATCCGCAGGGCATGGCCAACCTCCAGGCGCTCGTCGGGATGGTAGACAAACGGCCCACCCCAGCCTATGCCGTACAGGCGGGTTCCAAGTGCCAGCATCAGAATGCAGACAAGGAACCCTTGCCGAGTGCAAGGCGAGAGAGACATCCTACGGGGCTTTTTTTCAGGCGGGTCTTACGCAAGAGATTTTATCTAAGGAGCCAGCCCTTTGCAAGGCCGGGTGGCTGTGGTAGACCACCGCTGAACGCTCGTTCACTGAGGAGGCGCGATGAAATTCTGGATGTTCCATCTGATGCCCTGGCCACACCTGCCAGACAACTTTGAGGACCACTACGACACGGCCTGGGTGACCTGCTCAAATGGCCTGTTTGACCCCGAGCGTGGCCCGCAGGTCTACCATCAGTACATTGACCAGCTGGCCTATGCGGACGAACTCGGCTTTGACGGGGTGGTCATCAACGAACACCACCAGAACGCCTACGGTATTATGCCCTCGCCCAATCTGATCGCCGCGGCCCTGTCCCAGCGGGTACAGACCGCCCGGGTGATGGTCCTGGGCAACGGGCTGCCGCTGCACGAAGTGCCGCTCAAAGTCGCCGAAGAGTTTGCCATGCTGGATAATATGTTCCGGGGTCGGTTTGACGCCGGGTTTGTGGTTGGCGGCGGCCCGGAATACTATTCCTACAATATCAACCCGACCTATGCCCGGGAGCGTTTTCGAGAAGCCACCGACCTGATTGTCAAAGCCTGGACCGACCCGGGCCCCTTCAGCTGGGACGGCAAGCATTTTCAGCTCCAGTACTGCAATGTGTGGCCACGCCCGGTCCAGCAACCCCACCCGCCCATCTGGATTCCCGGCGTGGGCAGCGTAGAAACCATGGAACTGGTTGCCGAGCGCGGTTTCACCTATGCCGCCCTGACCTATTCCCACGTTGAATCGTTCCGCCAGAACGCCGCCTTCTTCCAGCAGACGGTTGAGCGGGTCGGCAAACATCCCTACCACCCGGAAATGCTGGGCTGGCTGGTACCCATGTATGTGGCCGAGACCGAGCAAAAAGCGCGCGAGGAGGCCGAGGAGCATATCTGGTATTTTATTGACAAACTCCTCAAGGGGTTTGCCGGCAAGGGGCGGACATGGATGCCGCCGGGCTATACCTCGCTGCAATCACTGGAGCGGCTGCAAAAACTGAACGACCCCGGCGGCGGTCATGCCCGCTGGCAACTCGGCCACGCCACCACCTGGGACGACGTCGAGGCCGGCGGCTCGGTCCTCATCGGCAGCCCGGAGACCGTGCGCGAAAAACTGCTGCGCTATGTGCTCGAGTTCAAGGTCGGGAACATCCTCGCCCTGCCCCAGTTCGGCAGCCTGCCCGACCATCTGACCCGCAAAAACATGGAGTTCCTGGCCACGGATGTCTTTCCCTATGTCCGCAAACACGCCGATGCCGCGTTTGTCGGGTTGCCCGGAGTCCACACTCAACCCGAAGCCCACGCCTGACAGGAAAGACATATCATGGCTTTGACAATCGAGACGCTTCGTGTCCGTGGTCGTACGATTCAACTCTTACAGGGCGGCGACGGTCCGCCCCTGGTGTATCTCCACGGCGTGCTTGCCGATATTCACAGCCTGCCCGAGCCGACCGGCTTCACCGCCTTCCACGACGCCTTGGCCACCGCGTTTGCCGTGTACGCACCAGCCCTGCCCGGCTATGCCGACAGCGAGGGCTTTGACGAGCTTGACACCATCGAAGACGCGGTCTTTTTCTGCCTCGATGTGCTGGATGCGCTGGGGCTTGGCACGGTCAATCTGGTCGGCGCGTCCTTAGGCGGCTGGGTGGCTGCCGAGTTTGCCAGCCGCTACTCGCACCGCCTGCGCAAGCTGGCGCTCATCAACCCGCTCGGGGTCTCGACGCCCGAGGCGCGGATCGGCAATTTCTTTTATGCCGTCACGCCAAAAGCCGAGGGCGGTCAGCACGAAGTGCGCGATTTGATCTTTCAAGACCCACACTCCGAATTAGCACGAGGAGCCATCCCCGACGACATGTCTCCAGCGGCAAACTTCCTGTTCTACAAAGCCCAGATGGTCGCCGCCAGGCTGGGCTGGAAACCGCCCTGTCTGTATAACCCGCGGCTCAAAGAGCGGCTGTTTCGGATCACCGCGCCAACCCAGATCATTTGGGCTGAGCAGGACAAGCTCGCCCCGCCCACCCTTGGCCCGCTTTTTCAGACCGGGATTGCCGGCGCTCAGCTGCTCAGAGTTCCGGGCTCGGGGCACGGCCTGCTGCTCGAACAGCCCCACCGGGTGGCCGACATTGTGAGCCAATTCCTGAAGCCCTGAGCGCCGGCTCCAGAACTGAACTTCAGCCCGGAAGAGGCCCGGCCGCCCTCTTCCCCCATCACTGGCCCCACCCGGCATCGGGGTTTTCATCTCCCCCCTTTGGACCAACGCGCCCGGCTATAGTACACTAAGAGAAAGAGGGAGTTTTTCGGGAGGGTGCAACGATGGAGAGTACCGGCATTACACTGACCCGTTATCTGCTGATGCAGCAGCGCGAGCATCCGGGCGCAACCGGAGAGTTCTCCATGCTGCTGTCGCAAATCGCGTTTGCGGCCAAAACGATTGCCCGGGAGCTTGGCCGGGCCGGTCTGGCAGACATTTTGGGTGCCTCTGGCGAGATCAATATCCAGGGGGAAGTCCAGCAAAAGCTTGACCAGATCAGCAACGACGCCTTTCTGGCCGCCTTTGCCAACGGTCAGCTCGTATCCGAGGTCGTGTCCGAAGAAATGGAACAGCCGGCCCCGATTCAGGGCAATGAGGACAGGGGCAAATATGTGATTTTTGTTGATCCACTCGACGGCTCATCAAATCTGGATGTCAACGTAACCGTCGGCTCTATCTTTTCGATCCACCGCCGCCCCCAGGGCAAAAAAGGCACCGATCTCATTGAAGCGCTGCATTTGCGCGGTCGAAGCCAGATAGCGGCCGGCTACGCCCTGTACGGCCCCAGCACCACCCTGGTCTACACCACCGGCCAGGGCGTACACGGCTTCACGCTCGACCGTGGCATTGGCGACTTTCTGCTCTCTCACGAAAATATCCGCATCCCCCAGCGCGGCTCAACCTACAGCATTAACGAGGGCCGGCGCAACACCTGGTTCCCCCAGACCCGCGCCTATATCGACTATCTGCAAGAGAGCGACAGCGCCACCAAGCGGCCCTACTCGGGCCGCTATATCGGCTCCCTCGTTGCCGACTTTCACCGCACCCTGCTCAAAGGCGGCGTCTTCCTGTACCCGGCCGACCCCAAGAACGCCAAGGGCAAGCTGCGGCTCATGTACGAAGCCGCCCCGCTCGGGCTTGTGGCCGAACAGGCCGGCGGTCGGGCCAGTGATGGCAGCCGGGACATCCGCGACATTGTGCCCGACAGCCTCCATCAACGCACGCCGCTGATCATCGGCAGTACCCAGGATGTGCAGACCGCTGAGTCGTTTTACCAGTAAGCAAGGAGACCCACGGCCGCACTCACACCAGACGGCCGCTCAATTTTTTCATGGCAACGCACTATGACACACCCCCCGCGCGCAGCATCCCCACCTGCTCAGCCGGGGGAGATACGGGAGGGAGTCGTATGACCGAACGTGTTCGTGAAATTCTCAGTTGGTATGCGGGTGACAATCCAGGCAGCCGTGCCAATATCGCCCGCCTGCTCAACAGCGGCCGCTTAGCCGGCAGCGGCCGGCTCGTCATCCTGCCGGTTGACCAGGGCTTTGAGCATGGTCCGGCACGCAGCTTTGCCCCCAATCCGGCCGGTTATGATCCCGACTACCATTTTCAACTCGCGCTCGACGCCGGCTGTAACGCCTACGCCGCCCCGCTCGGATTTATTGAAGCCGGCGCAGACAGATTTCTGGATCGGATTCCCACCATTCTCAAGCTCAACAACCACGATGTGCTACACGACGAAAAAGACCCCCTGTCCGCGGTGACCAGCAGCGTTGATGACGCCCTGCGGCTGGGTTGCGCCGCGGTGGGTTTTACCATCTACCCCGGCTCGTCCGCGGCCCAAACCATGTATGAGCAGTTGCGCGAGATCACCAAAGAGGCCAAATCCAAGGGGCTGGCCGTTGTGGTGTGGTCCTATCCGCGCGGCAGCGACCTCAGCAAAGCCGGCGAGACCGCGGTTGACGTTGTGGCCTACGCCGCCCAGATCGCGGCCCAGCTCGGGGCGCATATCATCAAGGTCAAACCGCCGTCGGCCCACATCGAGCTGGCCGAGGCGCAAAAAGCCTACCAGCGCTACCATGTGCCAATTGACAGCTTGGCCGACCGTATCCGCCACGTTGTCCAGAGTGCGTTCAGCGGCAAGCGGATTGTAATCTTCTCGGGCGGCCCGGCCAAAGGCGACGCGGAGTTCTTTGGCGAAGTCCGAGCCATCCGTGAGGGCGGCGGGTTTGGCTCGATTATTGGCCGCAACTCCTTCCAACGCTCAAAAGAGGACGGGCTCAGGTTTCTCGACACGGTGATGGCTCTCTACGAGGGTTCCCTGGAGTAGGCCGACCGAGGCTGTGGACACGGTTTGCCTCCGGCCGGCCCGGGACCTTCCCTGTCCTTAGCGCGTATCGGCATAAAACGTCTTCAGATGCTTCGGCGGCACGCCGACCCAATACAGCAGGCGCAGTGCCCACATCAGCACGATGGTCCGGGCAATACCGTCCCGCTGCCAGCGTCGGGCCGAGGTTACAACCCGCTCGCGCAGGCAGGTCAGCTTGCCCCGCCGCTTGAGCCGATAGCTCAGCTCCAGGTCTTCCATCAGCTCGATCTCACGATAGCCGCCCAGTTCCAGGAAGGTCTGCCGGCGGACAAAAATCGCCTGATCGCCGGTCGCAATCCGCGACAGCCGAGATCGGATATTCACCAGCGTCTCCACCATCCGAAGCGGCCAGCCCTCGGCGTCGAGCCGGATATCAAAGCGGCCGCCCACGACCTGGGGGTCACGCAGAGCGTGTTCAAGCAGCGCCGGAAAGTCGGGCGGCAACAGCGTATCGGCATGCAGAAACAGCAACACCTGACCGCCCGCCGCCCTGGCCCCGACATTCATCTGTCTGGCCCGTCCCCGGCCGGCCGACAGCACCAGGTCGGCCTGAGGCCGGGCCAACTCTGGGGTGCCGTCACCGCTGCCGCCGTCAACCACAATGAGCTCACACGCCCCACTGTCGCGCACACGGCCCAGGGTGGCGGCAATCGTCGTCGCCTCATTCAGGGTGGGGATGATGACCGAGATGTCCATCAGCCCCCAACCCGCAGAAAGGCCAGGCCCAGGTCCTGCATAAAGGCGTACCGCTGTTGCCGCTCAAGCTCCTCAAAGCGGATGCTCAGCAGGGTCCGCTGGCGGACAGCCTGGAGCAGGGCCGGCCGGCCCGGGGCCGCGAGCGGACGGGCGACCAACTCAGCCCGGCCCCGACCGGGCGGCAGTGTGACCTCAAAGCGGACCTCAGTATCGCTTGTCTGGCGACAATAGGCGAGTTGCCGACGCTCCAGCATTTTTTCCAGCCGGGTCACGACCTCGGCATAGGCAAAGCCCAGATTCCATTCCGTCTCGGCCATCAGCGCCTCCAGGCGTAGCGAAACACCGTCCACAGAATGGCAGAGCCGGCCAGCAGCGTACCTTTCAGCGTGCCGCTGACCTTTGAGACGCCAATACGCCGGCGGTAGCGCACCGGGACCTCGGTAATCCGCAGTCCGTGCTGAATGGCTTTGATCTGCATCTCAACCGTCCAGCCATAGCTGCGGTCCATCATGCCCAGCTCGAGCAGGGAGCGAAAACGGAGTGCCCGAAAAGGCCCCAGGTCGGTATACCGAAAGCCGTACAGCAGCCGTATCAACAAGGTGGCCAGGCTATTGCCAAAACGGGCGTGCGGCAGCAGGGCACCGGGCTGTGCCCCGCCCCTGGTACGCGAGCCAATCACCATATCGTACTCGCCCGAGACAATCGGGGCGATAAGAGTGGGCAGTTCATCTGGATGGTCGCTGTAATCGGCGTCCACAAAGACCACAATGTCCGGCTGGCTGGCCCTGAGGTGGGCAATGCCGGCCAGGCACGCCCAGCCATAGCCGCGGCGCGCCTCGCGCAACACGTTTGCCCCGCCGGCGCGGGCGACCGCGGCTGTCCTGTCCGATGAGCCGTTGTCAACGACCACAATCTCTTCAAGCCTGTCGCGCGGCAGGTCGGCCAGCACACGCGGCAAGGCACGCTCCTCATTGAGGGCCGGAATGATGACCGCAAGGCGGGGGAACGGGTCGGGCATGGCTCAGGACTGGAGGGCAAAGCTGACCACAACCGGCGTGCCATCGGGCGGGAGCCGGCCGCTATCGGCCCTGAATCGTGCTGGGCTGCCCATGTAGTCGGCAATACTCAGCGCCCCATTGCTCACCTTACCGCTCGGGCAGCTGTACAGGCAGACCAGGCAGCCCGGACGGGGGGCGAAAGGGATGCGGTTGAACCAGCGGTCCCGGTTGCCGCCAAAGCGCAGGCTGAGAGGCCCGCGGGTGAAGACCTGATCGAGCGTAATGCCGGCGGGATTGTCCGGCCAGGAGACCCGAATGGCGAGCCGGCTGCCGGTCACGGTCTGGTGCGAGGCCGGATGCTCAGGCCGGCCGCTCCAGGCGGCCAGTGGCAGCCGCCGGCCCGGCTGTGCGCCCAGCTGCAGCAGCGCGGCGTGGAAGTCGAGAGCATCAACCGGGGTGTGGATCAGGGCGTGGGGCGATGTGCCGTTCTGCCACACCAGGAAGTGATAGCCGGCCTGAGGTCCGTGAGCGGCATTAAAGCGCTGGGGAAAAATCCAGCCAAAGACCTGCACCCGCTCCCCGCCAACGCGCAGCGGGCTTGTCCGGTTCGGCGGCTCAGCCGCCCGGCTCCCGCCGGCAACACAGAGCACAAGACAGGCCAGCACTCCGGCCGGCCCCAAGATATGCAGAGTCCGTCCCATGGAAAGCCTAGGCGCTGAGCTCCGTTGCAGGGTCTCGGGCTGGTCTCCACCTGCCGGCGGCGGCGTACTCCCCGCGCCACCATTCCCAGGCCAGCAGCCCATAGAACGGGACATATTCCAGCCAGATATGCCAAGTCTCCAGCCGGCCCCGGTAGCGGTAGTAGAATGACACATAATACAGGCACAGCAAACCGGACAGGAGCAGCCCCGAGCGGCGGGGAAACACGGTCAGAAAGGGGACCAGACAGACAAAGTACCACGGATTGCCAACCGGGCTGAGCAGGAACAGTACGCCCAAGAGCAGCCCACTGCCGCCCACAAACTGCCGATCGTCCTCCATCTGTGACCGCGTACTGAGCAGGAGCACGGCCCAGGCCAGCACGGCAAGGACCAGGCCGTTTGCCAGCCAGCGTTCACCCATCGCCGCCACAAGACCGGGAAAGATCAGGCTATTGGCCTGCCACTGCTCAACAAAGGTGCGGGTTCCTGTCCACAGCGCCCCGCCGACCTGCCAAAACGGGGCGTAGCCGACAATGAGGGCTGCCCCGGCTACGGACAGGCCAAGCAGGGCGTGAGCCTGACCGTGGACTTTCCACATGCGGGCGAAGAAGGCCGGCACGAGCAGCAGGGGATACAGCTTGGCCAGCGCCGCGGCGGCCAAGCTGAGCTGGGCCAGCACGCCCCGGCCCTTGACCATCAGGGCCACGGCCAGGACCAGGCAGAAGGTCGGCACCACATCATAGTGGGTTGAGTTCATGGTTTCTTTAATGACCAGCGGGGACCAGGCGTACACCACCAAGAGCAGCGGGCTGAGCGCCAGATGCCGCAGCAACACCAGCAGCACGCCGCACAGACCGAGATCACACGCCAGAAAGACCAGCCGCAGGGCGCTCACACTGCCGGGCGCTACCCAGGCGGTGAGGCCAAAGACGACCTGAGCCAGGGGCGGATAGATGGTCGGAATATGGGGATGATTAACCCGGGCCAGCACAAACGCCAGCCGGGCATCTTGCTCGGCGAGCCGGACAAAGGCTTGGAGGGATGTCCCGGCCGGGTCCGCCGGCTGCCGGACGCTGAGCGGGGCGAACTGGTAGGGATTCAGGCCCTCGGCAACGACCGCGCCATCCCACAGATAGCGGTAGAAGTCGTCCTCCTGAATCGGCTGAGAGAAGAACAGGGTTACGCGAAAGAGCAGCCCAAAGCCCACGATCAGCCAGACCGTCCGGCCCGCTGCCTGCTGGCCGGGACAACTCAGCAGCAGACAGACAGCCAGGCAATAGCAGACAAATATGCCGGCGTAGACCGCCACAAAGAGAAGAATGGGACGCTCAAGATGCCCCTGCCCATAGACGAAAGCGTAGCTCAGCCGGGTCAGTACGCCATACAGTACGCCTGATCCGACTCCCAGCCACAAGAGCGGCACATCACGATGTGCTTGATGGAAGAGGGTCACATCTGGGCCCTGCCGACGGCGCGCAGTTGCCGGCGGGCCTTTTCTACACCGCCGAACTTGAGACGGAACAGACCCTTCACATTCTCCCAGGCCGTGCGCAGGACGTGAACCCGGCTGTCCGGGTCGTCTGTCCAGTTCACCGGCAACTCACATATCCGGTAGCCACACTTCTGAGCCAGAATGAGCAACTCGGAGTCGAAAAACCAGCCGTTGTCTCGCAGCAGCGGGACCAACTCGTTGGCCACGCCACGGCTCATGGCTTTGAAGCCACACTGGGCATCTCGAAACGGCGTCCAGAACATCACGCGGAACAGCAGGCTGTAGGTCCGTGACGTGATCTCGCGGACGAGCGAGCGGCCCCTGACCTGCGACTCGGGCAAGAGCCGTGAGCCAGTGGCAATATCGTATCCCTCGTCCGCAATTGCCTCCACCAGCGTCGGCAGATGGTCCAGATCAGTAGACAGATCAACATCCATATAAGAGACGATATCGGCTTGGCTTTCCACAAACGCCTGGCGCAGCGCACGCCCGCGGCCCCGCTGCGCCAAGTGTATCGTGCGTACAGCCGGGAGTTCTTCGGTCAGCGTCGCGGCGGCGGCACGCGTGCCGTCGGTAGAGCCGTTGTCAGCAATGACAATGCTCCACTCGTAAGCAGACATGTGTGCTGACAGAAAGGTGTGCAGCCGCGGGACGCTTCGGGGCAGGCTGTGTGCTTCGTTGAGGCAGGGAAGGACGATGTCAAGGCTGAGTGGCATTGTCCTTCCATACCATCAATCCGCCCCAAGTTCAGCCCCATTTTCAAAGTGGCACCATACCTGTTTAGCTTGCCGGCCCTCTATGAAAGCGCGGGTTGCAAACTGGGCCGCCCTGGGCCTCTTTCTGGCCGTTTTCTTGACGGTCTACAGTCCGGTGCTGCATACGGATTATGCCTTCCTTGATGATTATCACGATCTGGCCGGCGGGCCACATGGATGGTCAATAACAAAGAAGATGCGAGAGGGCCGCCCGCTCTACGCCCTGGCTACCCGGCTCTTCTTACAGTCGGCAACGCATATTGAGGACCTGCGCTATGCCCGCTTCGTGGGGGTTGTTGGCATCGGACTGGTGGCTTGGCTCGTGTTCCTGATACTCACCCGCAGCGGCTGGAGCAGGTTTCAGGCTTTTTGCGTGGGCGTGATTATCGGGAGCAGCCTGCCATTTCAAGTCTGCGCGGCCTGGGCGAGCGTGGCACTCTATCCCTTTGCCGCGCTCGTCTCGGGGCTTGCCTTCCTGCTGGGCGAGAGGGCATTCGCAACACGCCGGCGCGCACGGCAATGGCTGCTTGCGGCCGGCTCGGTCCTGGTCCTGCTTGCCGCCCTCACCCTCCATCAGACCGCAGCCATGTTTTTCTGGGTTTGTGCCGCGATCGTTGTCTTGAAACCGGACACACCGCTGGGTGATATGCTCCGTCGCTTGCGGCTCTACTTGCTGATTGGCATGGCTGGGCTGCTGTTGGGGTTTGGCGTGTATGCACTGGCCGCAGTCGTCTATCCGGGCTATCCCGCGCGGACCGGCCTCGTTCAGGATATCCCTGCCAAAGTCGTCTGGTTTTGCGGTAAAGCCCTGCCCAACGCGCTGCACTTCGTTCTGCTGTCCCCTGGGTACTGGATCTTGTCAGGACAGGGGTCTGCTCCTTCGCCTTTGCACCGGAGTGTGGATGTGGGCATCGCCTGGGCTATGGCTGGCCTCATCCCCAGTGGGCTACTGCTGTATTTTCGGGGGACCTGGAGAGAGCGCTGTGGAAAACTGGGTCTGGCTGGGGCACTCCTGCCGCTGAGCTACGCGCCAAACCTGGTGGTCGCGGAGAACTGGGCCTCGTATCGGAGCCTGCTGAGCCTCACAGCTCTTGTTATCGTGTATGCGTTTCTGGCCTTGCGGGGCTATGCTTTGCGGTGGCGGCATTCCAAGGGTGAATCGTCGTATCCGGTCGGGAGGAAGGCAAAACGATGCACCTTGTCCCCGGTCTGGGCAAATGCCGCAGCGGGAGGGGTGGCGAGCGTGTGTGCGCTGCTGGCAACCTGGCAGGTGCAGACCTCCGTTGTGACACCACAGGTCCGGGAGTTGGGGTTCATGGGCTCCCAACTGATGCAGGGGAATCTGGCGCAGGCGGGCAGCATCTATGTGGTCCGTCCCAGATGGCAGGATACGCTCGCGCCGCCGGCGCGCTATGAGTTCGGGCTGCCCTCTTCCTTCCCAGACTGGAATCCTCCGGCTATGGTCTCCCTGTTGCTGCGGGAGTTGGCACCGGACTCTGCCCACCTGCCGATCACATCGGTCGCTGCCGAGGCACCCATCAAACCGCCGCCGGGCAGTCTGGTGGTGGATATGCGTCTCAGCCGTCTTTCGCCGGCAGCAAACGGGTCGGCCACAGAGGCAGGCCCGATCCCAGCAGGGCAATGAAGCCGGCGAGAATAACTGGCAGGAGTTGGGCTAGGTGGGCAATAATGGAGAAGCTCAGCGCTGCTTCTTGCGGAACGGCAAACAACGACAGGGCAAACACGACCGCATACTGAAAGGTGCCGACAAAGCCCGGGGCGGCCGGCAACGCGACCCCAACCGCGACCACCAGCATCACCACCAGGCCGGCCTCAAGGGGCAGGTCCATCCCACACGCCCACAACAACAGCCAGTAGTAGCCGGCAACGCTCAGCCACATCGCCAGGGACAGGGCGACCGTGTGGACCAGCAGCGAGACATGCTGGAGTGCGCGCAGCCCGTCAACACCATGCCGTACCAGGCCGGCCAGCCGCTCGGGCAGCCAGGCCAGCCGCAGGCTGCCGGCGTACCGGACCCCCCACCAGCCTGCGACCAGACAGCCGACGCCCAGGGCCAGCAGGAGCGTATTGGCCCGGACCAGCCCTTCCGGCAGCGGAAAGCGGGGCAGGACCCACACCAGCAGGAGCGCAACCACAAAAACATCCCAGACGCGCTCCAGAACAGCGGTGGCCAGAGCAGTGCTGAGCCGCACCGGGGTGAGGCGGGACAGGGCATAGCCGCGGATGAGTTCGCCGAGGCGCAAGGGCAGGACATTGTTGGCCATAAAGCCGATCAGCGTGGCCGACAAGAAAGGGCCGACCGGCAGAGGCTCCAGCGGAGCGACAAAGCGCTGCCAGCGATAGGCCCGCAACACAAAAAACAGGCTGTACCAGGCGGTCGGTACAAGCAGCGCGAGCGGATTGATGCGCCCCATCGCCGCCAGAACGGGGGGCCACTCCACCCCCCGGACGGCAGCATAGCCACATGCCAGGCTGAGAACCAGGCCAACAACAACTGTGGGGTTTTTCACCGCGGCTTCACACTGGCTCAGCGCAGCTTGCCCTCAACAAACGGCACTTCGTAGACCTTATCGTGCTGAATGGGGCCGTGGCCGAAATAGCCGGCCTCGCCGAACAACTCGCCGTGGTCGGCGGTGACGGTGATGTAGGTATTGGCCGGAACGAGGTCAAACAGCCGGGTGAAAACCCCGTCAAGGTAGCGCACGGCCTCAATCTGCCGCTCCCGCAGTTGGTCAAGTGCTTCCTGATCAAAAAATTGCGCTCTGCCATCCTCCCCGCGCAGCTTGCCGCCGACCAGCATCTCGTCAAGGTGCTGAAAAACCCCATGCACGCCATGAATCTTCGGCCACCTGGCCTCGGGTTCGTCCGGCAAGGCGTAGGGATAATGAGTCTCACCGACATTCAACAGGTAGAACGACGGGCGCTCAGCAGCAAAGGTCATCCGCTCAAGCATGGCGGCCATATCGTTGTGGGTGGGCATGAGGGTGAACGAATCAAAATCACGGTTAAGCGGCGTGGCCGGATTCAGCACCGGCAGCGAGACCAGGGCGTGGGTGCGATAGCCGAGTGTGTGTTTGAGAAAGCTGGGCAGGAAGAGTTCCGGGATCAAACTCTTGAAGGCGATCTCGCGTGTTCCCAAGCGCTCGTTATATTTCAGAAAATCCCGCTTATAGTACTCCGAAGCGTACACCCGCGATGGACTGGAATGGGGCAATAAGCCCATCAGCAGGTTATAGTGCGACGGCGCGGTCCACGACGCGTAGCTCCAGCGACGTTCGACCTGTCCGAGACAGCGCAGCGCTTTGGGCGCGGCGGTCATGAGCGCGTCAAATCGACAGCTGTCGAGGATGACAACGACATAGTTGTTGCGGGCCACAGGAGGAGAGAGGCGCGGCTCTTCTTCCCGGAGCGGGGATTCGGCTGGAGCAGACGCGGGCGGGGCGGGGCGTCTGCTGAGACGTTCAAAGAGTTTTTTCATTGGGTCTGCCGTCGCGCAGCGACCAAAAAAAAAAAGCGCGCCCGGGGTGACTCGAACACCCAACCTACGGGTTCGAAGCCCGGCGCTCTATCCCATTGAGCTACGGGCGCGCACGGCGGCCAGCTTAGCATCTTTTGGTCAGGCCCGGCCAGCGCCTCAGCAGAGTCCTTTGTCGGCAGCCGCCTCCTCTCCGCGATATTCACCAAGCCCACAATTTTTGATACGACAGCCTTGCGAAACGACAAGCAGAGGAGTTGAGATGCACAAGATCGTATGGACGGAGCCGTGGACGACAAGGCTTGGACTACTCAGCCTGTGGCTGATCGGATTGCTCAGCCCGTGTGGGGCTGAGGTTTCTGCCGGCGATACCATCACCAGAAACAGCGTCTCGCAAGCCGAAACCCTCCTCACCCCGGCGACCCGCTGGATGCTGGAGCAGGGCATGCCGATGCGGATCATTGCCACCAAAAGGGTGGTGTGGCCCAAAGCCTACGAAGAAGCCACCGAGAAATTCTCCAGCCAAGTCAGCCTGTCCGGCGATGGACGGCGGCTGATCAACTATGTGGCCGGCTGTCCCTTTCCGTCTATAGACCTCAACGATCCCCTGGCCGGTTTTCGAATTATGTGGAACCAGGAGTATGCGCCGTTCAGTATTGACAACTTTGGCACAGACTCGACGACCCAGACGGTGAACGCCAGAGGAGAGCTTGAACGCACCTTTTCCTATCCGTGGCGGCGCTTGATGTGGACCGGTCGCCTGTATAGCGAGCCCAAACCCGTCATTCCCCACGCGCGGGGCGTCAGCCACACCAATCTGATCGGTCCCGCGTTTCTCCCCAACGATCACAAGGGCACCGCTATCCTGTATTTCCGCTACCAGGCCCCGGACGCGCTTGACGACACCTACGTCTATATTCCTGAGACGCGCCGCGTACACCGGGTGAGTATTGTTGACCGCAGTACTCCGCTGTGGCGGACGGATGTTGACCTGGACTCCTGGTGAGGCTTTAGTGCCAAGCTCAGCTTCTGGGACTTCCGGGTGCTGGCCGACAAGGACATCCTGGCCGTGGTGCATAGCGACAAATATGGCGATCCATCGGCTTGGTGCGCGGCCCAGAACGAGAATCGGGGTATCCTGGCCGCCCTGCCCTGCGTGCCGTGGGAGAAACGGCGGGTGTGGGTCGTCGAAGCCACCCCTGTCGGCTATAGCGGACGCTATACCTACTCCAAGCGGGTGCTGTATATCGATCAAGAGTTCTTTGCCCCGGTGATCCAGGAAATCTACGACCTCCAGGGTGATCTGTGGAAGGTCTTCCTGCGCAGCATCGCCTATACCGACAAGCCCCACGACCGCTATCCCATCAACCCGCTCGAAGGCGCGCAGTACAACTACAGCGACGAGTGGGCCTTCATGCCCCAAGCGGTGATGGTCGATATGCAGGCTCCCCACGCCACAACCTTTGAGGCCCCGGCCGTCCACACTTCCCCTGCGGAGTGGCAGGCCGAGTGGTATTTCAACGAGCATATCCCCAGCAATAATGCAACAATTTTTTCCCGCAACTACCTGCTCAGGAGCGGACGCCAGGAGGGCGGAGGGATTCGCCCGGGGTCAACGGTCCAGGTCGTTCCGGTTGGAGAATCTTTGAGCACAATCCCTTGGGCGTGGAGCTGATCGCGGATAGCGTCAGCTTTTTTGAAGTCTTTCACTTTGCGGGCCGCAACTCGGTCGGCGATCAGTTGTTCGATCATCTGCGGGCTCAGGCTGGTGGTGGCTAGTCCTTGTTGTTGGGCCCGCTGCAAAAATTGTTCGGGCGGCTCCTGCAACATTCCCAGCACCCCGCCGATGGTGGTGAGGTCTTGGCGGAGGTGGGCCAGCGTGCCAAGTTGGCCGGCGTCAAGCCGACGGTTGGCCTCCCGGACCGTCTCAAACACCACGCCAAGCACCCGAGGGGTGTTGCAGTCGTCATTCATAGCGTCCTGAAAGCGGCTCAGGACTGGAGAGTCTGTGGCCCGGTCCGCGGTGCGATGGGGGATCTGCTCCCGCTCGGCATCCGACCCGAGTGCCTGGTCAATACGGGCCAGGGTCTGGTAGGCGCGGCGGAGACTCTTGGCGGCCTCGTCCATCTTCCGGGCCGAGAAATCGAGCGGCATACGGTACTGGGTTGATAACAACACCATCCGCAAGGTCTCGGCCGCGTGCGATTCCAACACTTGGCCAATGGTCAGAAAATTCCCCAGCGATTTCGACATCTTTTCGCCCTCAACGGTGACCATACCGTTGTGTAGCCAATAGCGGGCAAAGGGACGGTCTTGCGCGCCTTCGGACTGCGCAATCTCGTTCTCATGGTGGGGAAAGATGAGATCCGCCCCACCGCCATGAATATCAAACGGCTGGCCCAGATAGCGGCTGCTCATGGCCGAGCACTCAATATGCCAGCCGGGCCGCCCTTTGCCCCAGGGGCTGTTCCATTCGGGTTCGCCGGGCTTGCTGGCCTTCCACAGGGCAAAATCCAGGGCATACCGTTTGCGCTCATTGACCTCCACCCGGGCACCGGCCAGCATATCGTCGAGCCGGCGATGCGAGAGCTTGCCATAAGCGGCAAAGCGATCAACCGCATAATACACATCGCCCCCAACCGCATAGGCCAGGCCCCTGGCTTCCAAATCCTGAATCAGGTCAATCATGTCGGGGATATGCCGCGTGGCCCGGGGCTCCACGGTCGGCGACAGACAGCCCAGCGCCCGCATGTCCTCGCCAAACTCACGGATACAGGTCTCGGAGAGCTCCCGGGCCGATATCCCCCGCTCATTGGCCCGGTTGATGATTTTGTCATCAACATCGGTGAAGTTGCGCACAAAGCTGACCTCGTAGCCCAGAAAGCGCAGGTAGCGGTAGATGACATCAAAGGCCACCAGGGCGCGCGCATGTCCAAGGTGCGAGCGGTCGTAGACCGTCACCCCGCACACATACATACCGACTTTGCCGGGGGTCAGGGAAACGAACTCCTCGGCTCTGCCGGTGAGGGTGTTATGAAAACGAAGCGCCATGCTGTTGCTGCCAGGCGAAGGGGGGAATCCGCTCGCCGAACTGTTCCTACTGTCTGCCGGCCACCAGCTGATTGACCACCGACGGGTCGGCCAGAGTGGAGGTATCACCGAGCTGATCAAGCGCCCCTTCCCCGATCTTGCGCAGAATGCGGCGCATGATCTTGCCGCTGCGCGTTTTGGGCAAGCCCTCGGCAAACTGGAGCTTGTCTGGGCTGGCGTGAGGGCCGATCTCCCGACGGACGGTGGCAATCAACTCTTGTATCAGGTCCGGGGAGGACTGTTGGCCGGTTTTGAGCGTCACAAAGGCGTAGATCCCCTGGCCTTTCAGCTCGTGGGGCATGCCCACCACCGCAGCCTCGGCCACCGCTGGATGTTTGCCCAGCGCACCTTCAACCTCGGCGGTCCCCAAGCGGTGGCCTGAGACATTGATGACATCGTCAACCCGGCCGGTAATCCAGTAATAGCCGTCCTCATCCCGCCGGCAGCCGTCGCCGGTAAAGTATTTGCCCGGATACATGGAAAAATACGTTTGGCGAAACCGCTCGTGGTCGCCGTACACCGTCCGCATGATGCCCGGCCAGGGGAACTTGAGGCACAGATTGCCCGACACGCCGTTGCCCTCGAGTTCCTTGCCCTGGTCATCGACCAGGCAGGGTTGGGCACCAAAAAACGGCCGGGTGGCCGAACCGGGCTTGGTTTTGGTCGCTCCGGGCAGGGGTGTAATCAGGATGCCGCCGGTCTCTGTCTGCCACCAGGTATCGACAATCGGGCAGCGTTCTTTGCCGATGGTCCGGTAATACCAGTGCCACTCGGGGCTTTTAATCGGCTCGCCAACCGTGCCCAGGATACGCAGACTGGACAGAGCGTATTGTTCCGGCCAGCTGTCGCCCTCTTTCATCAGCGCCCGCAGGGCGGTCGGGGCAGTATAGAAGATAGTGACCTTGTGCTGCTCCACGATCTGCCAGAAGCGCCCAAAGTCCGGGTAATTGGGCACGCCCTCAAACATCATTGTCGTGGCCCGATTGCTGAGCGGTCCATAGACAATATAGCTGTGGCCAGTGACCCAGCCGATATCCGCGGTACACCAGTAGATGTCGCCGGGACGATAGTCAAACACATATTTGTGCGTAATTGAGGCGTAGACCAGATAGCCGCCGGTGGTGTGTAACACGCCCTTGGGTTTGCCGGTTGAGCCGGAGGTGTACAGGATGAACAGTGGGTCCTCAGCGTCCAGGTGTTCGGGCGGACAGTCGGTGGACTGCTCGGCGACTAGTGCGTGCCACCACAGGTCGCGCTCGGCCTGCATGGCCACCGGGTGAGCGGTCCGTTGCACGACCACAACTTTTTCAATTGAGGGGCAGTCGGCAACCGCGGCGTCGGCGTTGGCCTTCATCGGAATATCGTTTTTGGCTCCGCGTAAGCCGGTATCCTGGGTAATCAAGACCTTACAGCTCGAGTCTTGGATGCGGTCCCGCAAAGAGTCGGGTGAAAAGGCACCAAACACGATCGAATGGACCGCGCCGATACGGGTACAGGCCAGCATGGCGACAGCCAGTTCAGGTATCATCTGCATATAGATGCAAACGCGGTCGCCCTTGTTGACCCCCAAGGCTTTCAGAGCATTGGCAAACTGGCACACCCGATCCAGCAGTTCGGCGTAGCTCAGTTGGCGCGATTCCGATGCCTCATTGCCCTGCCAGATAAGCGCCGTTTGTCGCCCGGCTCCGGCCTCAACGTGCCGGTCGAGGCAGTTGTAGGAGACGTTCAGTTTCCCGCCCAGAAACCACTTGGTCTGGGCCGTATGAAAATCCCACTCCAGGACGGTGTCCCACTTTTTGAACCAACTCACAAAGGCGTCCGCCTGCTCGGCCCAGAACCCCTCGGGGTCGTCTACCGAGCGTTGATACAGCTGCTCGTAGGTGTCCGGGTCAATGGCAGCCTGTCCCTTGACTGCGGCCGGAATATCATAGACCAGTTCACCGCTCTCGTGTTCTGCCATATGGCCCTCCTTTGTTTCGGCTGTGTTTGAGAGGCCCACCCTACTCTTTGCGGCCGAGCGCCTCCAGAAAGCGCTCTTGGATAACCCCACAGGCCATGTTGTACAAGCCATCACGGTCGGTCGTTTGAGCCAGAAAGCCGAGGGGAATCTGGAATCCGCCTTTATCCCTGATATTCCCCCCGCCGTAGTAGCTCTTTTTTGACTCGTCCACGCCAAAGGCTTTCTTCAGAAACGTATCCGGAGTGATCGTATCGCTGCGGGTACGCAGCGAGCCGTCAACCGTTTTGCCGGCAACGATACCAAAGACCAAGACCGTGTCGGTGCCGTCGCGTTGCAGTAAAAATTCGGTCACCTGCGGGATCCCGTCACGGTGCTCGGGACGCACAAAGCCCACATTGGTCAGGATCAGGCTGTCAAAAACCTGCTTGTTCTCCAGCGCCTTTTGGATCATATCCATCACCGCCGGGGCTAAGGACTGGTCGGAAATCTTTTTGAGCAGAGCCTGATCGACGCACGGCCACAGATAGGCGGCGGCTTCAAACTCCAGACGCGTCGCCTCAAGCAGAGCCATCGTATCGGTCCGAATACCGTGCATCAGGGCCGTGGCCAGACGGGTTTGAGCGGTTTCACTCGGATCGAGGCCGTTCGGGTATTGGGCGCGCAGGTATTCAACATAAATGGCACAGGTCGAGCCGACATCTTCGCGGATATCGACAAACTCGGCCGAGACCTCGCCAAGTCGTTTATGATGGTCAACAAAGGACACAAAGGTTTTGCCGGCCAAGCGATCTGAAATCGGCGTGTCCGTCTTTTGGGTATCGACAAAGGCATACAAATCGTAGGGTTCCAGGTCAAACGTCTCGTCATACAGGACGAGGTCAATTTCCAGGCGTTTGACCATCGCCCGGTTTTCCTGGTGGCTGACCTCATGAAAACACAGCAGGGTGGTCTCAATGGCAAACTCGCCGCCCAAAAACTGGTAGGCTAAACCCGAGGCGATACTGTCAGGGTCGGGGTAGCCGGTCAGGATCAACAGCAGCTTGCCGCCCTGGTGACGCCTCAGGATAGTACGGAACTGGGCCCATTTTGTACTGCTCGCCGTGTGCGGCTCTTCTCGGGCTTGCCCCGCCGTTTCGGCTGTACTGACCATAACACTTCCTCCTCACAGTCCAGACGCGAACGGCCATGTCCTGTTAGCGCGCTTTGCCAAGATATTCAAGCAGCCGGCGGGCCGCCCGGCCCGGCCCGCTCCCTTGAGGAAAAGTTGGGGCTATGCTAGGGGTTTCGCCGCCGTATACAGTCTGCCACCCGGACGGACCGTTCCCCAGCTGACTCGACAGGCAACAGCGGCAGATAAGGAGCCTTGATGTTCACCCCCGTGGTGCGCGCCTGCGGGCGGCTCTCACTGGAAACCCTGCGTGAAATGGGCCGCATGGGGCTCTTTCTGAGTACCGTCCTGGCCCATCTTTTCCTGCCCCCGCTGCGGCTCAAGCAGTTGCTCCGCCGTCTGTACTTCATTGGTGCCCGCTCTCTGTTGCTGATTATCTTCACCGGCGCGTTCACCGGCATGGTCATCGCCCTCCAGGGCTATATTGCACTGCGACGGTTTGGCGGCGAGGCGGCGCTCGGCCCGATGGTCGGCCTCGCGCTGATTCTTGAACTTGGTCCGGTCCTGTCGTCGCTGATGATTACCGCCCGAGCCGGCTCAGCCCTTACCGCCGAGCTGGGCATCATGCGCATTACCGAGCAGATTGACGCGCTTGAGGTCATGGCCATTCATCCCGTGAAGTACCTGGCCGTGCCTATTCTTCTAGCCTCCCTGATCGCCTTTCCCATCCTGAGCAGCATCTTTACCGTGGTCGGTATCTATGGCGGCTATGTGGTCGGCGTGCAACTGCTGGGGGTGAGCGTTGGCAGCTATTTCTCGCAGATGGCCAGTGCGGTGACCTCGCACGACGTGTGGACCGGGATATACAAATCGTTCTCATTTGGCGCTATTGTGGCCTGGGTGTGCTGCTTCAAAGGCTTTTATGCGGCGCGCGGGGCTGAGGGGGTGAGTCTGGCCACGACCCAGGCCGTGGTGATGTGCTCGGTGCTGATCCTGGTCTGGGACTATCTCCTCGGCTCACTGCTGTTCTGATACGATATGATCCGGATTCACAACCTGCATAAGTCATTCGGCTCCCAGCATGTGTTGCGGGGAATCAATCTTGAGATCCCAACCGGAACAATTTTTGTGATCGTGGGCAGCAGCGGGACGGGCAAAAGCTGCCTGCTCAAGCACCTTATCGGCCTGCTGCGGCCGGACAGCGGACGGGTGTGGGTCGATAATGTCGAGCTCAGCGCCTTGCGCGGCCGTGCCCTGAACCGGGTGCGAGACCGTTTCAGTATGCTGTTCCAGGGCGGGGCCCTGTTTGACTCGCTATCGGTGTACGACAATGTCGCTTTTCCGCTGCGCGAAAAAACGCGCCTGACAGAAGCCATGATCGGCGACAGGGTACACGAACGGCTGGCCCAGGTTGACCTGTCCGGCGTAGATGCAAAATTCCCATCTGAGTTGTCAGGCGGCATGCGCAAGCGGGCTGCACTGGCCCGGGCACTGGTGACCGACCCCGAAATCGTCCTGTTTGACGAGCCGACCACCGGCCTTGACCCCATTCGGGTGAACACCATCCACCAACTCATTCTTGACTTGCACGGCTTGCTCAACTTTACTGCGGTTGTGGTCAGCCACGATATCCCGGAGGTCTTTTCACTGGCCACACATATCGCTATGCTGAATCAGGGTTCCATTGTAGCAGCCGGCACGCCTGAAGAACTGCAAGACTCAACCGACCCGGTCGTCCAGCAGTTCATAAACGGTCGCACCCAGGGGCCGATTGAGGCGCAGTAAGATGAAACTTGACGCAGAACTCCTGGTCGGCTGGCTGGTCGTGCTGGTCATAGGCGGTCTGATCTATCTGTCCTTGCAGTTTGGTCAGGTCAGCTTCGCCGGGACGCAGTACTACCGGGTCACGGCCGAGTTTTCCGACGCCGGCGGCTTGCAGAGCGGCGCACGGGTTGAGGTGGCCGGGGTAGAAATCGGACGGGTTGAGTCGGTGGTCTTGACAGACACACTGACAAAAGCCCAAGCAACGCTGAGCATCCAGCCGGATATTCAACTGCCCCAGGACAGCCGGGCGGCGATCAAGACGGCCGGCCTGATTGGCGAGCGCTTTATTGAGATTGAAATTGGGCCGGCAGCCGAAACAATCAGCCCGGGGGGCCGGATTCAGCACACCGAGCCTCCGGTCGATATCTTTGACATCGTCGGCCAATTCCTGTTCGGCAGCCTGAACGCGGCCAGCCAAGCCGACAGCGCGGCGGCAGCCGGCACGTTTGACCTGGGTCTTGAGTAAGGAAGCAATGCGCCATACCGCTCGGCCTCATACCAGCGACAGTGCCACAGTCAACAGGGAGAGCCTGTCTGCCGCCTTCATCACCGCCCCCCTCCTCATCCTGTTGATCTTCAGCCCTTCTCCGGCCTTTGCCCAAAATCCGGCCCAAACTCCGCAAGAGCCGTATGAAGCCCAGATGCCCTCCGACCCGTGGGAGTCGTTTAACCAGCCCATGTTCACCTTCAACCTCAAGCTTGACGAATATGTCTTACGACCGGTGGCGACCGGCTATGCCGAAGTGGTTCCCGAGCCGGGTCAGCGCGGCATTGATCGTTTCTTCAAAAACCTGGGCGTGCTGCCGCGCTTTGTGAACAGCGCACTCCAGGGAAAAATTGACGGAGCCGGCCGTGAAGTCGGCCGTTTTGCGGTCAATACGATCCTCGGTGGGGTCGGCTTTTTTGACGTGGCCGACGATCTGTTCGGCTGGCAGCCGAGTACCGAAGACTTCGGCCAGACGCTCGGCCACTACGGGATCTCAAGCGGGCCGTATCTGATGCTGCCTTTCTACGGCCCCTCAAGCGTTCGCGACGCCTTTGGCTTTGTCGTTGACAGCGCGATGAATCCGATGACCTATCTCCTGCCCTTCCCGGAAGTCTTTGCCAGCCAGGGCGGCCTGACCGTCGCCAACGCGGTCAACTTTCGTTCCCTCAACCTGGACCTCTTTGAACAGGTTGAGCTCGTCTCGGTTGATCTGTACGGGGCGGTTCAAGATGGCTATCTGCAACGGCGGGCCAACGCGGTTGAGGAATAGGCAAGATGGACGCTGGGGAAGGTCGCATGAAAACTGTGGGGAGAACCCTGATCCTCTGTCTTGGCCTGCTCGGTATGGCTGTTCCCGGCCCGGCCTCAGCCGGCGATTCTCCCCTGAACGCCATACAGACGACCATGCAGAAGATCATTGTCATTCTCCAGGACCCAGCCTATCAGGACCCGGAACAGCGCGAAGAGCGCATCAGAAGAGTCCGTGATCTTGCCCTGCCACAGTTTGACTCCCGGGAAATTGCCAAACGAACCCTGGGGATTCACTGGCGTGACCGGACAGAAGAACAGCGAGAAGAGTTTATCGGCCTTTTCATAGACTTAGTTGAAAAAACCTACAGCAGCACCTTGGACAATTACCGCGAAGATACCGAATTTTTTTTCGACCGCGAGTACATTGACGGCACCTATGCCGAGGTTGATTCTCGGGTGACAGCCCCCTCGCTGAACAAAACCTTCTCTCTGAACTACCGTTTGCACTTGGTCAAAGGGCGCTGGCTCATCTACGATGTCGTGATTGAAAATGTCAGCATGGTCCGCAACTACCGGACCCAATTCAACCGGATTATCAACAAATCCTCATACGAAAGCCTCGTCCAGAGCATCCGGAGCAAGCTGGAACAGCTCGCCGCGTCCTCCTCCTAGCCCTTCCCCTGCCCTTGAGGTGGCCGGCGGCCCAGGGCTTTGAGCAGCAGGTGGGGAAAATCCACGGTCATGCCGTCCACCCCCGCGGCAATGGCCGTCCGCATCAGCTCGGGGTCATGTGCCCCCCAAGCCCGGATGTCCAGCCCCCGGCCCTGCCAAGCGCGGACCTGCTCGGGCGAGATGGCCTTGGCCGGAGGACAGAACTGGTCAAGTCCGGCGGCAAGGACCCGCTCAACAGTCTGCTCCTGCACATCAGAGGCCAGAAAGCCGACCGTGACCTCGGGGGCCAGCAGCTTGAGATTCTGCACGACCGGAAAATAGAACGAGGTAAAAGCGACTGAGTCCACCAGGCCCTGCTCCCGGACCAGCTCCAGGACCCGCACCTCAAGGTCAAGCTGCTTGATCTCAATGATCAGCGGCACCCGCCGGCCATAGCGGGCCAGGGTCTCGCCAAACAGCGGCACCCGGGCCCCGCGAAACTCGGCCCCGAACCAGCCCCCGGCGTCCAGGGTTTTGATCACCGACCACGGCGTTTCCCGCACAAAGCCCTGACCGTTGGTGGTCCGGGCCAGCCGTTCGTCGTGGAGCAGGATCAGTGTTCCGTCGCTGGTCGCCCGTACATCGGTTTCAATCGCGTCAACCCCCAGAGAGACCGCCACGTCAAAACCGGCCCATGTATTTTCGGGTGCCAGGGCCGCGGCCCCTCGATGTCCAATCACCTGCATGGGCATAGCTGTAGCAGATATGCACCACCCTCGCCATGACGGACTTGGCCCGCTTGGCCTTGTCCTTTTCCGAAATATCTGTTGTTGAACGGTGGGTCCAAGTAGAGCAGGTCTACGGAGGCGGCGTTCATGCCTCGCGGAATATCGAGGTTATTGCCGGTCCACAGGGTGCGGTTGTGCCAGTTGGCCGGCCCCTGAGCGGCAGCCGCTTTCTGTTTTCGGAGCAGAGGGAAAGGCTGGCAGAGAGGGGGCTGGTGTGCTAGGGCTCTGGCCATGAGCAGCCTGGGCAGGAACTATTTTGACCGAACAGAGACAAGGAGATGAAAGTCACCGTCTTTCCATGTGGACCAGCCGCCAATGAGAGCGAATGCCTTGCGTTCGCTCAATTGGAGTCTCGTCTGCAATCCATAGCAGGCACCGATGAATGGGTGTTGCTGACGAATCTGGCTTTCTCCATGACGCACCAACTCCAATCCGATGAAATCGACATTGTCGCAATCGGCCCCCCAGGCGTCCGGGTCATTGAGGTCAAACATTGGACGGATAGACACATGGAACTCGCCGATCAGGAGGCTGAACGAGTAACGAACAAGGCGCGCAAAATCGGCACGACGCTCCGCAAAATCGTTCCGACCTTGCCCCATGTAGACGGGGCGTTCCTCCTGACTCAGGAATCTTCCAAGCTGAGGAAGCTTGCGGGGACAACTGTTCGCGGCGTCCAATTCAACACGCTGAAGAACTGGAAAGCCGCGCTCGATTTTGACTCCCAAACCGCGCTTTCTCCTCAGCAAGTGACAAAGCTGGCTCGCTTCCTGGAGCCAAAGAGCGCTGTTGCCCTGGACGGTTCGCTGCGGCGACTCGCCGGCTATATCAACCTGGAACTTCAGACCCCCAAAGATCAGCGGTTTCATCGCGTCTACAAGGGCATTCAGCCCGCCAGACAGGACCGGGTAATCCTGCACCTGTATGACCTGTCCGCGAGCAATGAAACAAACGCCGAGAAGAAAGCCCGCCGAGAATACGAGGCGCTGCACCGGCTGCAATTGCACGCCTGGGCACCGCGCATTTACCTTGAATCCTTTCAAGCTGTGCCGGGATATGCGGGCGAGCTGTTTTTCTTCACGGTGCTTGACCCCACCGCCCCCTGCATCGAAAAGCGCGCGTCTGACGTTTCATGGGAGACGAGAGCTCGGCTGGTGTTTGCTCGAGGGGCTGTGTGCGCTCTCCGTGCGTTGCACGAAGCAGAGACGCCTATGGTGCATCGGAATCTCACTCCCAAGACCATTCTCGTGAAACACGACAACTCACCAATCCTGACCGGCTTTGAGCGTACGAAGATTCTGGCGGACAGTAGTGTGGCTTCCGCCGACGCTCCGACTGGAGAAGGGGAGACCACGGTCGCTCCCGAAGTTCGCGCCCAGGGTCTGGGCGTAGCGGATCATCGTTCAGACGTGTATTCGCTCTGCGCTTGCCTGATCGCGTTGTTTCAGGGACGGGACGATGAGACGAGCCAACAGACCGTGGAAACGCTCACTAAAGGCTTGGCAGAAGAGCCCGAGGCGCGCGTCACCCTGCAAGACCTGGAATCGTCGCTCTCCGAACTGCTTGGCGAATCTGCCCCCCCATCCACTCCACCGCCCGCCCAGTTCTGGACCGAAGAGCAGAGCGTACGCTTCCGGGACAATGACTATCGGATTGTCACACGCCTCGGTTCCGGCGGTATAGGGACAGCGTTCAAGGTGGTGCAAATCGACCGGTCTACAAAAGAAGACCTTGGAACTTACGTCGCTAAGGTCGGGCACAATGCAGAAACAGGCGAGCGGGTGCTGAAAGCCTACAGGCTGGCGCGTTCGCATCTTGGCCAACATGAAGCGCTTTCTACGATCTTCGAAATTGCTCGTGAATGGCAAGAGAACAATTTCATCGCGCTGATGAACTGGGTCGAAGGCACACCGCTCCATGACTCCTTTGCCGGCGTCTTCACACTGCTGGCCGAAGACCACCAGGAGAGCGGAGAAGCCTTGGCTGTCCGCTGGCTGTGTACCATGTGCGAGGCAGTGGATACACTCCACAGCAATGGCCTCGTGCATGGCGACATCAGCCCGCGCAACATGATCGTTTCGGGCGGCGATCTTGTGCTGACGGATTACGATTTTGTCGCTAAGATAGGAGAGGCTGTCACCGCTCCCGGCACCGTCCTGTACTGCTCGCCCTCCTATCAGGACAAACGGCCGGCTTCGCCCGCGGACGATATCTACGCTCTGGCGGCCAGCTTCTTCCATGTGGTCTTCGACAAACAGCCGTTCCACTACAACGGCGCTCACGCCAAGAAACGCGGCTTGAATTGGGAAGGGGTGGACCATACGGAGTACCCCATCTTGGTCAATTTCCTGAACAGGGCGACGCATCCTGACCCGGACCAGCGATTCGGGTCGGCCGCCGAGGCGCTGACTGCTCTCAAGGAGGCGCAGACCGAAACGGAGGGCGAAGAGCCGCAACAGAGAATGTCCCCAAGTGCCGAAGGGGCAGCCGGCCCTCGCGTGGAACGGCGTGAAAACAGGGTAGAGTGGCTGCGGTCTCTGCTGCAATCCTATCCAGGTTCGCGGTGGGGAAATCGTGAAACGCGCGGTCTTGATACCGAATTCGCCGCTCAGACTTACGTTGAAACGGCCTTGCAAAAGGCCCTGGATGACGCTATTCGCAAGCGACAGGTCCGGCTTGTCATCCTGTGCGGAAACGCCGGCGATGGCAAAACAGCACTGCTTCAGCGTCTTGCGACCCGCCTCGGGCTTGGCGAGCATACTTCTCAGAAGCGCATTCTCGAAGGGCACCTGGACGACGGTCTGTTTATACGCATGAATCTCGATGGTTCGGCGGCCTGGCGGGGACGCTCCGCCGATGAACTGCTGGATGCCTTCCTGGAACCGTTCCAGGAAAGCCGGCCCAGCGAGGACATCGCACATCTTCTGGCGATTAACGATGGACGTCTGTTGGAGTGGATTGAAGCGTGCCGGACTGAAACACCCTTAACGAAGGAACTATACGATCTTCTGGGAGGCAAAACCGGCGTCCGGGAATCCCACATCCGGTTCATCAGCCTGAACCAACGCTCGCTTGTCGGTGGCATTACCCGGACCACAGGGGGAATCGAGACCAGCTTTCTTGAGCGCTTGCTGGATCGCTTGTATGGGGGTGAAAAAGCGTCTGAAATCTGGGAGCCGTGTCAAACGTGTTCGGCCCAGGAACGCTGCGAAGTCTTCCGGGCGACTCGGATTTTCGGCCCGGACGGACTTCCCGGCATGGCAGACAAAGCAATTCGCTCTCGCGCCCGCCAACGGCTGTTTGAAGCCTTGCAGGCGGTTCATCTGCGCGGGGAGACGCACATTACGGCCCGCGAGCTGCGCGCCGCTCTGGTCTACATCCTCTTCGGGATTCACTTCTGCGACGACTATCATGGCGGCTCTGAGGCCCCCATGTCCTATTGGGACCGGGCCTTCTTCCCGGATTCGTCTGGACGCCAAGGTGAGGTGTTGCGCGAACTGGCCCGTTTTGATCCTGCTCTTGAATCCCATCCGCAGATTGATCGGCATCTGCTTCGCGCGTCTTCTCCAGACAGCCGCACTATAGCGCCTCACTACGAAGACCTGTCTCGGGAATCAGCCAGGCGTCGGGCCTGGTTTGAATGGACAGAGGAACATATTGAAAAGAGTGCCGGTGAGCCCCATGCCCTCGGTCTGGCACAGGGCAGACATCTGCGACTGTTTCGAGATCTGCCGCTTGAAAAGAACCCGCAAGAACTAGCCGAGCTCTGTAAGCGTCTGTGTGACGGCATTTCACGGCTCGAAGACCTTCCGCCCCAAGCGCTCGATCGGCCAGGGGTGCAGCTACGCATTACGCCCCGAACACCCACAGAAACGGCGTTCTGGGTAGAGAAACCTTTGCGTGCCTTTCGGCTCGAAGCCGACTTGCCCCCTGAAACAGCGGGACTCGACCGGCTGCACCGGCAGGCCATTCTGCTCTACCGCTATGGAGACAGAAGAGAAGAACGGCTGCGCTTGGGTGCCGAACTCTTCCATCTTCTCTTGGAGTTGAGCGACGGATATCAATTAGGCGATGTCTCAACGGACGACATTTTTACTCAGCTCTCCATTTTCGTACAGCGTCTCGTCCGTGAGGATGAGAGTCACATCTTTGCCTGGAATCCCATGCAGGATGAGGCGATCTACGAAGTAGCAGCCAACATAAAACGCACCGAATCAGGTGCACAGCAACCGATAATCATCCGTCAGCTTCCACAGGGAGACTAGAAATGCCGGCCACGACAGCCCACGCCCACCCTCTTGTCAGAGATATTCTCGGTTCCAAAATGACCCGCGAGCTCTGGACGGGCAACTATGACAAAGCCCTGCCGGTTGGGGTCCAGGATTTTGATCTGTCCGCAGTTCTTCCAGCCGTGTTTTACATGTTTCGCTTTGGTCATCGTCGGGGCAAAGGGAAATTTATTGAAACCTTTGGCCCGCAGGAAGGAGCCCCCAGACAGTGCAAACAGGCGGCCACTATTGAGCGCATAGCGGACACGCTTACGCAGAACAGCGACAAGTTTGAGGGATTTGAGGGCGAGACCGAAAAAGCCATCCTTGGTGACCTTCTCCTCTGTTTCTGCCTGGACAATGAAAACTACGCGCTTGGCAGGAAAAAACAGGTCCAGCGTGTTGCGCCAGCCCATTACATGGCGAGTTGGGTGGATCTTCCCGACAGTGTGGCCAACCTTCGCTCTGTCCCGGAGATGATCGTGGCAATGCTGGCTGACCAGAAAAGTGAACACGTCCAGCAGAATCACGATGGAGCCCAAACTTGGTTCCCCGTTGGTACAGGCTATGAAGAGAATGTTCTTTTACGCGCGTTTCGTCAAGGAATGGTGCAAGAGGGCGACATAGCGAGCAATCTTAAATCAGACCAATTCAAGGAAGAGACCTCTGTCGGGGTGGATCAGATCTTGATGATTCGGTTGGCCCAGCAACTAGGAGACGCACCCGACAAGCTGCGAGGGAGCGAGGGAGATAAAATCTCGAATCAACATCCTATTGCAGAAAAGGCGGCAAAGGTGTTCTCCGAGGACATCCGCCGGTTCGTCCGCTCATATGCGAGCGTCATTCCTCGCCAGGCTTTTGTGGAACTGCTGGAATCCTGTATTGCGGTTGGGATGACAACCATTCTCACAAGTACGGTCGAGATTCTGTTTGAGTGGGAAGAGAAGGGAGAAGTCTGCAAGAGCGGCGAACAGAAGCCTGCGCGTCTGTTCGTAGATTGCTCCAATGGGGTGAATCGTCGCTTGAGAGGGCTTGCCGAACAATCGTCGGATGATCTCATGCGGCGTCTTGAACGGTTTCCTGTCATCCTGATGGCGCTTCGACTGCTGGACCATTATGTACGCACCTCTCGAAAGATGAAGAAGATCAAAATCCCAACTCGGCCATATGCCACCGAGTGGCTTAATATGCTGGGTGAACTGCTTCACGAGCGACGCGCTGAGGCACAATTGATTCTCGACGGCATCGACCAAAAGACTGAGGAAGTGGCAGAACAACTGGAGCAGGATTATCCCGAGGCGGCGGAGATGTTGCGGAGTGAAAGCCAGGACAATCCGGTTTGGCGTCTCGCTGAAACGCTCATCTCTTTACGAGATAGGAAAGATGTCCAGGGAAAGCTTAGCTTAATGATCGATTCAAGCCTTCTCTCAGGACGACCGAACGGACTTGCAGCAAAGAGAACAACAACGCGCAACGTCACCGGAACGGGAACAAGAAGACGACGCGAAATCCGTTCGCTGGTCTTCACCGATTCGGTTCTGGATTACCTTGTCCACCGCCACACCCTGCGAAGCGGTAATAAATCTGGCGTCCGGCCTTTCTCATTCAAAGAATTCCTCTCTACGCTCCGTGAACGCTATGGATTCTGCGTAGACGTGGCTCCCCCCGGGATGACGATTTCCAATGACCTTTTGCAAGCAAACCGCGGGATTCTGGAGCGACGCTTGCGCGACCTGGGCCTTTTTGTGGGCGTCAACGATGCCGAAGCAATGAAGCGTTTAGAGCCACGCTTTGAACCGACAGCAGAGGACTGATATGGAATGGACCGAGCTGCACCCACGCATCCTTGGGCAGTCTTTCGAGAAGGTACTTGGAAAGCCTGAAAACGGAGCTATGGCGTTCGTGCGCTGCCTGACACCCGAGGTGGTGCGGACCTTGGCCAAAGACCCTTCCTTCGCGCCACAAGGCTGGCAGGTTTTCTGTGTTGCAGACTCGGACAATGAAGAGGAGAGAACCATCAGCGCGGACCGTGCCGTCGAGATACGCGAAACAAAGGACGACGCAACACTGCTCCTGGTGGATACGGAGCGGGCCGGGGCGGGTATGGACGGCATCTACAGCGCCGGGCGTGAGGTGAACGAGAAAAGTCTGTTTGCTGGGGCATTGCGGGTGGCTAAAGGCACGGTCCGAAACGACTTGTTCAGCAAATACCAGCCCTATGCCGAACACGCGGTCAAAAAAGCGCGGGGATACGGCCACCGCTTCAGCGTCTCGCTGTGGACAGAGTTTGATTTTCTCTGTCGCATCGCTACAGACAAGAGCCATCCCGGTGCGTATCTGCACCTCCTCGGTCTATGGCCTGTCGAGGAATCCGAAGGGAGAGAGGCGAAGGACGAGCTGGATGACTCACGCCTGTTTGTGGATCGCCTGTTGGGAACAGAGGCAGGCGGCCTCACCCCGGTCAGGCGAATTGCATCCTTGAGGCTGGCGCACCCCACCGAGCGGCAAGTCAATGACCTGGAACGATTCCTGCACTCAGCGGCGACAAAGCCACTTCTCGATGCTCTGGCGGAACTCAGGGACAAGAAACATCTGTGGGTCGGCGCATTGAAAACTGAGGAAAGTACGCAGGCCATTCAGAGCATTGCGTTATCGCCCTGGCGAAACAGAATCGGAAAAATCGCCAAGTGGTCGGGGCTAGTGGAAGAAGGCGACCCCCAAGACCCTCCGGCTTTTATCATGAAACCCGATGCCGAGCGGACAGGCGACTACTCCAAGCTTGAAATCAGGTGGAAGGCGCGGCCAGCGAACCTGAAGAAAGACGCTGTAGACTATCACGTTGTCATCACTACAGGCATGGATGAGGAACTGGCCGCCCGGGACATTGCCCACTCTGCCGGGAAAGAGGAAAAGTGCAGGTTCAGCAATGATGACTTCTCGAGGCTGAGTGAGGACGCGCGTATTCCCGCCAAGGTCGTCGTGTCTGTACTTGGCAACGACTCGATTGAACCAGAAGAGAGTGAGGAGTTCACCATTCGCTTCGGCTCGCCACCCGAACACGATCTAGTCGGAGTCGGAAAAAAGGTTCGGACATTCAGCGAGGGGCTTATTGAACTTGATGATCGAGAGATGGTCTCGGCTCTCGCCTCTTCCACGAGCGACCTCCCGGTGGATTCAAAAGGTTTCGTCCTGCTGCGAACACCACAGCGTGGCAAGAGCTTCCGGGTTTTTCGGCCCCCCCTGATCGGTGAGGTAGAGAAACAGTGGAGCGA
Organism: uncultured Binatia bacterium (SeqCode); assembly: GCA_965200965.1. Lineage (GTDB taxonomy): Bacteria > Desulfobacterota > Binatia > Bin18 > Bin18 > JAAXHF01. The sequence continues at coordinate 329,642 of OZ241744.1, read as the reverse complement.
GCGAAAGGGAGAGCTCGGACGCTGGCGCGTCAAAGTCCGCGCTTCCGGTACGCGGGCTGGTGAATGCGAATTTGTCCCCTTTGCCCGCCCTGAATCCGCCTCGGGAGATTTATGGGACCGCGCCGCGACTGCCAGCCGGAAAATGGCCGAACGGTTCGCCTCGGGTGGCGGCGTCGGTCAGGTCTACGACGAGAAGGCCAGAGCTTTTGACACAGTTAAGGACTATCTGCTGGCCTGGGCCGCTCTCCTGGAGGAGAGCACGCCATCTTTGGCGCTCGCTCATACGGTCGAAGTACAGTCGCTTTCCGGTCGGACAATCGGGCTGATTGTCCTGCCAAGCCATCCCTTGCGTATCGCTTGGCAGGTGGCCTACGACAACCTGGTCTTACACGCAGCCTTTGCCCAGAAGAGGCCCCCCAGAGACATTCGAGACGAATTCGCCGGCCTCGACGGCGCTCTATTCCCGGCCTTTCTGCCCGGCCTGCACAATGGGCAGTCTTTTGTTTTCGCCGATACACTCGGTTTTCATGCGGTAGGTATGGTTCCCGATGACGACAAGGAGCCGAAGGCCGCGATAGCGATTCTCGCCCGTGCTCTGGGCGAGAGCGAAACCGCGGACACAGCGCCAACGGCAGGCAGGCAGAGCGCTACGGTCTTGGGGAACGAGATCGTCAAGTATCTGGAATGCCACAATGCGTTGGGACCGCTTCAGATTAACGCGTTCAGGGCCGGCGATGGCGCTACGGTGGCCCGCTCGCTCGGCCGTGTTCACGAGCGTTACCGTAGCGCCCCGGACGATGAAGATTCGGATGAGGACACGCAGGAGACAACGCCCGCTTTTGTCTTGGAGTTATACCCCTCACAGGAGCAGCGTGGGATTGCAGGGCGCTTCATAGCGGAGGCACGGGAGAAACGTCGCAGAGGCGCGGGCGTGTTGTCTCAAGATGACTCCTGGATGCTGGAATCGTTGAGCTTCCCGGGTGGGGTCAACCTGCCCAAACTGCGCTGGGCGCGCAAGAGCGAACCGGCCCCCGAGACGGCGGCTCATCTCGCCGTTGCGTTCGACACGTTTGAGTCTCGCGTCATGCCCCAAGGTCCGCTGCCAAGGCCCAGATCATTGTATGCGTTCGGCCTGCTCTCTTTCTTCGAAAGGGCTTACGCAAGCACACCGTCCCCCCTCTGGCATAGCGCCATTCCAGCCTCAAAAGATGGAGAGAAACATCCGTCAGACCGGGCGCACACTGACCGCTTGATGCGCTTGCAGCAGGCTTTACAGAAGGCGGTTACTCGAAACATCGGCAGCCCAGCGCAATCACCAGTATTGACAACGGAAATCTCGCCCGACAAAGCGGACAGCCTTCGAGATCTCCACCGGCGGTGCGACTGGGTCATCACCCTGGACCGGAATGCCGGCATCGAATACTTTGATTCGCCCCGGGACAATAAGGACATCTATGACGCCTATGTTATTGATTGTGTTCCAGAACGCGAAGACCTGGGCTGCCTCCAGTTGATCACCTCAACCAGCAACCTGCGAGAGATTCGCAGCCTGCTTGATGAGGCCCTTGACCAGATGGGGCTGAGCCGCAGTCGGCGAAACGCAGCCTTCCTCATGGAACACCTCAAGGCGCTCAGTGGACGCTTGGCTATTCGTCTCACCGGCCAGAAACCGCCAACTTCGGAACTCATCGCGCTCGCGGTCTGCCACGCCAATTGCAGTCAGACTTCGGGGCATGACGATTGCTGGGTATCGCTCCAGCATGGCTTCATCATTCCCGTTGACGATGTTCGGGATCTGCTCCCTCCCCTGAACAGACAAGCAGGCAATGAGGAGGAAAAGGAGTCACGCCCCGACCTCATCTATGTGTCAATGGCTCCCCGAAAAGGGCTGCGTTTCCAGTTCATAGAGGTGAAATATCGTCGGCATCTCCGGGCTGCGCGAACGCCGGAATTGCTCTACAGCATTCGCAAGCAAGTGGAATCTCTTCGGAAGCGTTGGGACGACTGGTACGGTCACGAGGGAGATTGTGCGTCTTTCAGGGCAATCCGACGCGCCAAGCTGGCCCGTGTGTTACGCTTCTACGCTGACAAAGCGCACCGGCATGCCCTGTCGAACGATCGGCATGAAGCCATTGTCTCCGAGATCGATCGAATGATTGAAAAGGGAGGGGACTACGCCTTTGCGGAGGTGGGAGGGAGTGACTGTGGGTGGGTCTTCTGCCCTGAATACACCGGCCACCATCCGCTGGAGATTTCGCCGACGGGATGGGATATGCGGATATTTCTGGTTGGTTCCGGGCTTCTGTCCGATGCGGATTTCCGTCGCAATTCAGTCGCCCGTCCCTCTGACGACAGCGAACAGGGAATGGGAGGACCTTCAGTACCCCCGGAACATGAGGATCAAGGGCCGGGCGGCGGCCTGGATGTCACAGTACGGGTCGCAAGCGCTCCCGGTGATACGTCTGCTGGAAAACTGGAAAGGTCTGATGAGACGCCTTCGGTCTGTTTAGGCACGGACATCTTCACAAACGCCGAGGTCCGATGGCCGCTCACCGTGCAGGGGAATCCGCATCTCCTGGTTGCCGGCCTGCCGGGAATGGGGAAGACCACCTGTCTTCTGAACCTGTGCAAGCAGATGGTTGCGGCCGGTATTCGACCGATTGTCTTCTCCTATCACCAGGATATCGACGAGAGGCTTGAACGCCTGGTTGGATCGGTGCGCTTCATTGACTTCCACGGCTTGGGGTTCAACCCATTACAGGTTCTGGGGCGGGAATCCCGGATGGCCTACCTCGATGTAGCCGGGGCATTACGAGACATCTTCATGGCGATTTTCCCCGAGTTGGGAGACATCCAGGGAGAACGCATCCGAAAGGCTATCAAAGACAGCTTCGATGAAGCCGGATGGGATGACCCGGACACAGTTCCGGCAGACAGGCGCGAACCAGAGTTCAAGCGCTTCATGGAGATTTTACGGAGCCACCCAAAGCCGGACAAGGGGTTGCACACCTTGCTTGCGCGTCTGGAGGAACTTGAAGACTACGGGTTCTTCGATATCCAGGAATCCCACGAGAGCCTGTGGGAGAGCGAACGGCCGGTCGTTATTCGTATTCACCCCACACAGAATGACAACCTACAGAGGGCTTTTGCGTCCCTCGTCTTCTATAGTCTTTACAAGGACATGTTCCGCAGAGGCATTCAGGAGCGGATCACACATGCCGTGATATTTGACGAAGCGCATCGGGCTTCACGATTGAATCTTATCCCCACTATGGCAAAGGAATGCCGCAAGTACGGCGTCTCGCTCGTACTCGCTTCGCAGGAGGCGAAAGACTTCAATACATCTCTGTTCTCTGCCATTGCGAACTACCTCGTCCTGCGGCTGACCGGGACAGACGCCAAAGCGCTGGTCAGGAATGTTGCCAGTTCGCAACTGGAAAAGAGCTTGATAGACAAGATCAAGCAAATGGACAGCTTCAAGGCACTGTATTTCTGCGAGGGGAAAAGCAGGCCCTCTCCGGTTGGCCTCTTGCCCTGAGGACACCCCGGGGAGGATTCTCGCCTGGAGTTCTCTCGCCCTGCCCTCAGTCCTCAATGAACGAGCGCAGGGCGGTGCGCCAACCGGCGGAGGCAAAGCGCGCTTCAAGGTGAAACTCCTCAATTTCATCCATGCGCGGCATACGCGACAGCCGCCAGCCGCCGTCTTGCGTATCGCCCGGGGCGCGCGGCGCGGTCAGCCGTTCGAGCAGGGCAACGGGCAGGTCCATGCCCTTGGCGATTTTCTGAATGAACTCATCTCTGCCAATCGGCACATCGCCAGCATACTGAGCAATATACGAGGAATCAAGGTCGGCAAAGCCCTACAGGCCCTTGCCCCGGCCCACGCAGTTCACATACAGGCCAATGCCCTTCCACTTACCCTGATGCCGAACGCCGAAGCGGTGGTCATGCCCCGCACCGGCCATATCCCGATGATGGAGCGGCCACAGGAAACCGCTGAACGCTTCCTGCGCTTTCAGCGTGTTGATGACTTCCGAGCGCGCCGCCTCAGTCCTTGGCCGCCCGTCTCTCGCACGCCGACAGGAAGACAAAACCCAGCCCGAGCGCCAGGTTGGCTTTGACCAGCCGGCTGTACCAGTCGTGCAGGCGGGCGAACTCCGCACGAAAGACCTGTTTGGCCGGGTCAATGTGATCAAAATCCTGGATCTCAACCGTTCGCAGATATTCCAGCCGGTCGGCAATCGGGCCGGCGTATATCAGCAACCCGGCCAGCATCACCAGCCACAGCCCGGCCTTGGCCAGCCGCAGCCGGCTGCGCTCTGCCGTGTGCAACACAAAGTACAGCGTGCCAAGCCCCATGCAGGCCGCGGCCATGCCCTCCAGGCGGTTGAGCCTGGCCAGAATGACGGCGTTGATATGCCCGGCCACGGTGATACTCGGTGCCTCCTCAAAGACGCTGCCGGCCACCGCAAAACCAAATCCCGCCAGGGCACCGACCCAGATCCCAGCCCCAAGGTTTTCGATAAAGAAAAACACCGTAGGCACAGCCCGTTTGCCCATGCCTCTCCCTCCCTGCTCTACTCCTCTCGCAAGGCCAGCACGGGTGGGGTCCGGGCCATCCTGAAGGCCGGATAGACCCCGGCCAGCAGCGCAGCCACCACGGCCAGGACCACCGCCTCGATAAACAGGCCGGGGGCAATCTCCAACTCCAGCGTCCAGCCAAACGAGCGCCGGTTGATCACAAACACCAGAACCGAGGCGAGCATCAGGCCAACCGGCAGGGCCAACAGCCCGGCCAACAGGCCCATCACGCCGGTCTGGGCCGTAACCAGGCCCCACACCTGACGCGGCGTAAAGCCGGTCGCCCGCAGCACGCCGAGTTCGCGCTCGCGCTCCAGCTGGAGGGCCATCAGGGCGCTCAGCACGCCGATAAAGGCCACCGCGGTTGTCAGCAGATGAAGCACCGAGGTAATGGCAAAGGTCCGGTCAAAAATCTCCAGCGAGGCGTGCCGCAAGTCCCGATTCGAGCGGATCACGACCTCCTGCTCAGAGCCGACCAGCCGCCGCAGCGACGCGACCATTGCCGCCACATCCCGTCCAGGACCCAGCCACAGCCCCAGCGACGATACGCCACGGTCGTGCCAAAACCGCTCATAGGTCCGCCGGCTCATCATCACCAGCCCCCGGTCCGAACCATAATCGGCAAAAATTCCGACAACCCGAAAATCTTTCAGCCCCCGGTCGGTCCGCAGGCGGACCTGCTCGCCCAGCCGCAGCCGGTGATGGTAGGCGTATGGCTCTGATATGATGACCGTTTGCTCTGCCTCAAAGGCGGGCCATACCAGCTCCGGCCGGCCCTCAATGAAGCGGTATGTGGTCTGCCGGCCGCTCTCGAGTTGGAGAGCGACCAGTTGGACCCGGCCGCTTGGCGATTCCACCGACACGCGCCGATAGACACGCACCGCCTCAACCCCCGGGGCGGACGACAGACGGGCGACAAGGGCCGGGTCCAGCCGGCCCTCATTCCAGCGCGACACCAAGCTGGGAGGAGCAATATAGATGTCGGCCTGAAGGGCGTTTTCCAGCCAGTAGGCCACCGTCTGCCGAAAACTCTCAATCATGATGCCCACCCCAACCGTCACCGACACGGCGACCATAAGGGCGGCAATCGCTACCGCGGTCCGGCTCAGCGAGGCCAGCACACCGCGCATACACAGGCGTCCGACAATATCCGCCCGCGTCCCGAGCAACAGCAGGCCGGCCCGCAACACGCCAACCACGGCCGCTGGCGTGACCAGGACACAGCCCAGGAAAAGCGCAAACAGGCCGGCAAAGCTCAGGATCAGATCGCGGCTGGGCAGCAGCAGGATACCTGCCCCGAGCAGCATCAGGCCCACGCCGGCCACAGCCGCCCGGGGGACGGCCCGTTGCGACCGGGCTTCAAGGGTCGAGCGGTTCAGCACCGCCCGCGGCTGGGTAGCCGTGGCCTCCACCGCCGGGGCCAGGGCAGCTACGAGGCTGGCCCCGAGGCCCAAACCCAGCCCTTTGAGCAAGCCCAGTCCGCTGATCGTCAGCTCGCGCACGCTCAGGACAAAGTACAGGTCGGTAATCGTCCGGGTCACCAACCGGACCAGCGCCTCGGCCAGCACAACCCCCAAGGCGAGTCCGGCGGCAGTCCCGAGCAGACCGAGCAGACCGGCTTCGGCCACAATCAGGCGAAAAATTTCCGGGCGGGTGACGCCGACAACGCGCAGGGTTCCAATGAGCTGGCGACGCTGGACAACCGAAAAGGTCATGGTGTTATAGATCAGGAACATACCGACAATGAGGGCTAATAAACTCAGCGCGCTCAGATTCAGACTGAAGGCGCGGGTCATTTGGGCCACTGACTGCGAACGGGCGGCCGCGCTGCGGACCTCGGCACCGGGCGGCAGCACCGACCGAATGTTGTCCAACTCGGCCTGGCCGACCGGCCCACCCGGAATAATCAGATCAATCCGGCTCAAACGCCCGGTCATGCCCAGCAGCTCCTGGGCGGTCGCCACATCGACCACTAGCAGGCTGTTCAGCGCCCGGCGGCTCAGCTCATCGGCCGGCTCCAGCAGGGCGATAATGCTGAGTCGATGCCGGACGCCGCCGGCCCGAACGGTGAGGGAGTTGCCCCGCTCGGCCTGCGCGCCGTCTTGGCCGGTGGCCAAGCTCAGACCAAGCTGACGGCCCGTCTCATACGACATGATGGCGGTTGCCGGTCGGGTCAAAAAGGACACCAGGGCAGTCTGGGCATTCAGCTGCGCCAAGTAGGGCCGAAACGGAGCTTCGGCAAACGGGTCAACGCCAAACACCCGAAAGGTCCGGCCCGGATAGTCGGGTGCGGCCACATCGCCCTCCACCACCGGAGCCGCCAGCCGGACGCCGGCCTCAACCCGCACAGCGCGAAAAATCTCCTCGGCAATCCCGCTCGAGCCGCCAACAATCTGATGCGTAGCCCGGCCTACCACACTTTCGGTTAGCAGGAAAAAGGCGCGCTCGGCGCTGCTGTTGGCCAAGTCAATGGCCACCACAACCGCCACGCCAAGGGCCACCCCCACAAAAGACAGGCCCATTTGCCACCGATGGTGGAGCAGATAGCGCCGGCTGGCCCGCCACAGGACACGGCTCATCGCAACTCGCCCATCGGTCGTTCGGAGAGATGGCCGTCCTGGATACGGAAAATGCGGTCGGCCATGCCGATGACCTCCTGGCTATGGGTTACCATCAGCAGGGTTTTGCCGGCCTGGCGGGTCAGACGGTCGAGCAAATCCAGCACCGTGCGGCCGGTCTCACTATCCAGATTGCCGGTCGGCTCATCGGCCAGAATCAAGAGCGGCTCATGCACCAGGGCGCGGGCAATCGCCACCCGCTGCTGCTCACCGCCGGACAGGCGATCGGAAAAATCGTCCGCCCGGTCGGCCAGACCGACCCGGTCGAGCATGGCCAGGCAGGCCTGTTCGGCCCGCGCCGTGTCCCAGCCGTTCAGTTCCAGGGGCAGCAGGATATTCTCTTGAATGCTGAGCGTTGGCAGCAGATTAAAAAACTGAAAGACAAAGCCGATATGCTGCCGGCGGAAAAGGGTGCGGTGGTGCTCGCTGAGCCGGGCCAGGGACAACGGCCTCCGCTCGGCCGGGCCGGGATACACCACCACCTCGCCCGAGGTCGGCCTATCGATCCCGCTGATCAGATTCAGCAGGGTTGATTTTCCCGAACCGCTGCGCCCCACCAGGACGACAAACTCGCCAGCCCGAAGCGTCAGGTTGACCTCACGCAAGACCGCATGGGACCGCTCGCCCTCCTGGTACACCTTGGTCAAGCGGCGCAGTTCGATCAGCGGAGAAGCCATGTCTGGGGAGTGTTTCAGAAACTCCGCCGGGGTCAAGCCGCGGCCGGGCCCCCTGTCTGTCAGAGCCGGGCTTGGCACCAGGAGGGAAAATCCTGCCACAGTCGTGGCCGGTCAACTCAGCCGAACACGCCAGTGGTCCGCAGGTCGGTGATCTGGGCTGATGACAGACCCAGCTCGGTTAGGACCTGCTCAGTGTGCTCGCCCAGCATGGGGGCCGGCAGGCGCAGCTCGGCCGGCGTTGCCTCAAAGCGGGCCGCGGGGCGGGTCATGCGGGTGCGGCCAACGTGCGGGTGCTCGGCCTCGACGATCAGCCGGTTGGCCAGGAGCTGCTCGTTGTTCAGCATTTCCCGGCGGCTGAGGGCTGGTGCGCACGGCACCTGCTCGGCATCGAGACGGGCCAGCCACTCGGCGGTCGTCCGCGTTTTGATGACCTCCGCGGTCATTTCAAGCCGGGCCTCGGCGTGCTTCATCCGGCTGGCCGGGGTGCGAAAACGCTCGTCTTCAAGCCACTCCGGTTTGTCCAGCGCCCGGACCATGCCGGCCCACTCCTTGTCCGACATTGCGCCGGCAGTGATATAGCCGTCGGCTGTCTCAAAGATCAGGTCGCGCGTGTCCGGCGGTCGTGGGGCCGCTCCGCCATCACGCACAAAGGTGTGGGCGGCCATGCCCTCCGGCCACAGGAAGGACACCACCGCGTCCAGCATTGCCAGCCGCACATGCTGGCCCTTGCCCGTCCGCTCCCGGGCCAGCAGGGCGGCGGTGATTGCCTGGGCCGCGGTCAGCGCCGTCACCTTGTCTGGAATGACCAGGCGCATCATCTTGGGCCGGCCGCTCACCGGGTCGCGTTGGATATCGGTCAGGCCCGACAGGGCTTGAATCACCGGATCATACACCCGCTTGTGCGTATACGGGCCGAGCTCGCCAAAGCCGCTGATCGAGACATAGATCAACTCAGGCTTGACCGTGCGCAGGGCGGGTTCACCGATGCCCATGCGCTCGACTGTCCCGGGTCGGAAGTTCTGGACAAAAACGTCCGACCCGGCCACCAGTTGTTTGAGCAGCCCAACCCCCCGCTCGTGCTTCAGGTCTATGGCCAGCGAGCGTTTGTTGCGGTTAATCATGGTGAAGGTAGGGGAGATGCCCTTGCTGCCAAAGGCGCGGGTCAGGTCCCCGCCCCCGGGCGGCTCAACCTTAATCACGTCTGCCCCCTGATCGCCCAGGATCATGGTTGACATGGGGCCAGACAACATCTGCGTCACATCAACGACACGGTAGCCAGCAAGCGGTCCAGGCATAAGCGCTTCTCCTTCTCCCGCCCATCCTAGCGAAGGCGCAGACCGAGGGAAACAGGCCGGCCGCCCTTCCTGGCCGGCCGGGGCTCTTCAAAAGTTGGCCGGGGTATGCTTTTCATCGTACTGCTACTGCTTGCGCCGAAAGGAGAGGGACAATGACACCTCCACACTTGCCGAGTTTGCCCATGTCCGGGGCGGTTGACGCCGACGGCCATATTCTGGAAGCCCCGGATCTGTGGGAAAAATATCTGGAAGCGCACTACCGCGACCGGGCGGTTCGCATCCGCAAGGACGACGGCGGCCTTGAATACCTTGAAGTCAACGGCAAGCCGTGCAAAATGGTCCGCCGCGGTGCCCCGTCAAGCCTGGGCGTGATGGACCAACTCGGCGGCTTCCGCTACGAACGCGAGCCGACCGGCAGCGGCTATGTTGATAACGCCTCGTTTGGCTCAATGGACCCCGCGGAGCGCCTGCGGCGTCTCGATATTGAGAACATTGAGCGCGCTTTTCTCTATCCGACCCTGGGGCTGCTGTGGGAGCCGGAGTGCGACGACCTGGAGTTGTCAATGGCCTATGCCCGGGCCTACAACCGCTGGATCGTGGACTTCTGTTCGGATTCAGGCGGGCGGCTGATTCCGATTGCCCATATACCGTTTGGGCTGCCCGAGCTGGCCGAGGCCGAACTCCGCCGGGCGGCCAAAGACGGCGTCAAGGGCTTTTTCGCCCCGCCATTCATTTGGAGTCGCAAGGCCCACGGTCACCCCGACCATCACCGTATCTTTGCCGCGGCCGAGGAACTTGGCCTGCCGTTCGGCATTCATCCGTCGTTTGAGCCACACTGGGCCGCCCCGACCCGCTTCGGCAAAATGACCGGCAAAGACACCGCCTTTTTTCAGAACGTTGCCCTCGGCAACGTCATCCGTGAGGGCTTCACTACCCTCTTCCAGTACGGCGTGTTTGACCTGTTTCCGGCCCTCAGGGTCATTGTCCTGGAGGTCGGGGCCGGCTGGGCCGGCTACTGGATTGAGCGCATGGACGCCGCTTACGAGTCGCCGCTGGGCAAAAGCGTGCCGCTGAAAAACAAGCCCAGCGAGTATTTTCGGCGGCAGTGCTGGATTTCAGGCGACCCCGACGAGCGCTCGGTCGCCGGGGTGATTCCCTTTGTGGGCGAAGACCGGTTTTTCTGGGCCAGCGACTTTCCCCACTCCGACCATCCGCCCGAGTACATTCCCAACCTGATTGAACTCGTCTCCCTGCTGCCGGAGTCGGCCCGGCCCGGACTGCTGGGGAAAAATGTCCTGGACTGCTACGGCCTGAACTGAGACGGTCCAGGATCGTGCAGGTTCGTGGGGGAAGCATGACCGGGAATCTGTATGCAGCCGCGCTTCAACAGTTTGACAAAGCCCTCCAGTATGTGGACATCAACCCCGGCATTGTCGCCCATCTGCGCCTGCCCAAACGCGAGCTGACGGTCAACTTCCCGGTCGAGATGGACGACGGGTCGGTGCGGGCGTTTACCGGCTACCGGGTCCACCACAATATCGCCCTGGGACCGACCAAAGGCGGGCTGCGCTACCATCCCGCCGTCAGCCTGGACGAGATCCGCGCCCTGGCCATGTGGATGACCTGGAAATGCGCGGTGCTGGGCATTCCCTACGGCGGGGCCAAGGGCGGGGTGGTGTGTGATCCGCAGGACCTGTCGGTCCGGGAGCTCGAAAACCTCACCCGCCGCTATGCGACCGAAATCAGCGTGCTGATGAACCCCCAGGGCGATATCCCGGCCCCGGATGTCGGCACCGGCGAGCGCGAGATGGCCTGGATCATGGACACCTATTCCATGCACCACGGCTATTCCGTGCCGGCCGTCGTGACCGGCAAACCCCTGGTCATCGGCGGCTCGCTGGGCCGGCGCGAGGCCACCGGACGGGGCGTCATGATTACCACCCTCGAAGCCCTCAAGCGCCGAAAAATCCCCATTGAGGGCGCGCGGGTCGCGGTCCAGGGCTTTGGAAAGGTCGGGGCACCGGCGGCCTATCTGACCCAGGAACGCGGGGCCAGGATTATTGCTGTCAGCGACGGCGGCGGCGGCGTGTATAATCCGAGCGGGCTAGCCTGCCGCGAGCTGTTGCGCTATGCGCGTCAGCACGGGACGGTCAGCGGCTACCCCCAGGCCGAGCCGATCAGCAACGCCGAGTTGCTCCAGTTGGAGTGCGAGGTGTTGATGCCATGTGCCTTGGAAAACCAGATTACCGCGGCCAACGCCGGGGCTGTTCGGGCCCAGATCGTGGCCGAAGGGGCCAACGGCCCGCTTACCCCGGAGGCCGACGAGATGCTGATCAGCAGGGGGGTGTCTATTATCCCCGATGTGCTGTGCAACGCCGGCGGGGTAAGCGTGTCCTACTTTGAGTGGGTCCAGGGTCTGCAATCCTTCTTCTGGACCGAAGACGAGATCAATGAGCGCCTGCGTCAGATCATGGTCCGCGGCTTTCAGCAGGTCTCCCGCCTGGCGCGTGAAAAACGGATCGACAGCCGCACCGCGTCCCAGGTGCTGGCTATTGAGCGGGTAGCCGCAGCCATGACCCAGCGCGGCATCTATCCTTAGTCACTTGCCCAGACAGTGGCGCAGTGCGCCCTCCAGCTCTGGATGACGAAAGCTGTAACCGCTGGCCAGCAGCCGGGCGGGTTCAACCCGGGTGCTGGACAGCAGCAGATCGTCGGCCATCTCGCCAAGGGCCAGCCGGGCGGCAAATCCCGGCAGGGGAAGCAGCGTCGGCCGGCTCAGGACCCGGCCCAAGGTTTTCGTAAACTCCCGGTTGGTGACGGGCTGTGGAGCCACGGCATTGACCGGCCCCTCCAGCGTTGCGGTCAGCAGCGCATGATGGATCGCGCCCACGACATCGTCGAGGCCGATCCAGCTCCAGTACTGCTCTCCAGTGCCAATCACGCCGCCGGCTCCCAGCCTGAACGGCAGTAGCATCCTGGCCAGTGCGCCACCGGCCGGGCTGAGTACAACGCCGATGCGCAGCAGCACGGTGCGGATGCCGGCGTCCCGGGCCGCTTGGCTGGCCGCCTCCCACGCCTCACACACCTCGGCCAGAAATCCGCTGCCGGCCGGACTGTCCTCTGCCATCAGCTCGGCCCCGCGGTCGCCGTACAATCCAATGGCCGAGGCGCACACCAAGACCTTGGGCGGCCTCGAGAGCTTGGCCAGGGTCTCGCTCAGCAGCCGGGTCGGGGCAACCCGGCTGTCCCGGATGCGGGCTTTCTGTCCGGCAGTCCAGCGCTTAGCGGCGATATTCTCCCCGGCCAGATGCACCACCCCATCAAGGCCCTCAAGGGCACCCGCTTCCAAGCGCCCGGTCTGGGGGTCCCACTCAATAGCCGCGGCCCCTGCGGTAGCCCCCGGGCGGACGAGCCGTGTCAGGCGGTGTCCTCCGCCGCTCAGAAAAGACAGCAGTGCTGAGCCGAGCAGTCCACTGGCTCCGGTCACGGCAATGTGCATCGGCACTCCTCCTTGTGTAGCGGTATGGGCAAGCATATCCTGCCGGGTCATGGTATGCCGATAGGTGAACAGCCGGTCAAGGCTACGCCGGGTGAGCGCCCCGCCGCACACCGCGCCAAGCGGCCCAAAGGGCAGAGCGTAGTCGATCCGGTCCTCAAGATAGCAGGCCGCGTCTCCGTCCGGTTCGACCCGATGGGTGTGCTCCCAGCGGGCAAACGGTCCGCGCACTTGGCGGTCACGGAACTGTCGGTCAGCTTCATAGTCCAGATGTTCGGCGACCCAGGTCCGGGAAAAGGGACCGAGCCGCAGGCGCAGGACGACCCGGGCACCGTTTTCAATGCCCCCGCTCCGCTCCACAAGTTCGACCGGCTGCCAGGGGGGCACCAAGCGCTCAAAAGCCCCGGGCCGGGCGTGCCAGCGAAAAACCGCTTCGGCCGGGGCTGGGATACGCGAACGGTGGGTAAAGGTTGGCATGGCGTCGCTTACGGGGAGCGGACCAGGCCCGAGACCCCGGGGGAGGGGCTGTGATAGCCGGTCAGTTCAACATAGCCGTGGCCGGCCAGCGGTCGGCCGGCGACTTGGCCCCGGAGTGCCACCGCCCCCTCCCAATAGCGGATGGACAGCGGCAGTTCCTGGTCCGCCACATACGGTCGCAGCTCAAAGCTCAGCCGCTCGGCGGGAATCTGGAACCGCCAGCCGGCCGGATAGCGGGTGCCGTCACGCGGGCTGCGCCAGTAGTCGTCCACCTCAACCCGGATATCGGCTTGGCCGAGGCGCAGGGTCTCGCCATTGGGCCGGACCAGGGTTCCGCTGCTGAACCCGTCGGGCTGGCCATCGGCCCGCCGGAGCCGAAAAAACATCAGCTCGCTGTCGTCAGACAGCTGAAGCCCAAACCAGTCCCAGCCACGATAGTCTTTTCCCAACACGCTGGTACTCCACTCGCGGTCCATCCAGCTCGCTCCGCTGACCTGAAACGTCTCATCAGCAATACGAATCGTTCCCCGGGTCGGCATCCGGGTCAGCGAGTAGTAGTACGACGCGTTCCCCACCCCTGGCCCCTTCTGACTCAGCCCCCGGTCGCCGTGCAGGACAAGCGGTTTGGCGCTGTGGAGTTGCAGATCAAGGCGAATCTCACCCTGCCCGGCCTGCAAGCGCACCGGCAGACCGTCCGGGTCCTGGGCCTGGGCCGACCAGTCTTCGACCCACACCTGAAACGGCTGGGCCCGCGCCCCGGCGAGTCCGAGGGCGGCGCGGCTGAAGCGCTCACAGGCGTAAAAGCGCCCCATATCCACATCGGTCAGCGCCAGATGGGCCATATAGACCTGGGCCGTTGCCCAGGCAGACTCACGAACTGCCACCTCGGCGGCTAAGGCCGACCGAAAAAAGGTCAACTGGAAACCAAAATGACGACCGCCGGCGGTCTGAAGATTGCCGGTGTAATACCACCACTCGGTTCGATACGCGGGATGCGGTCCGTGATCGTGCGGGAACGACAGTGCGCGCGGCGTGGTGGCCCGGGCAAAACCGGCCGTATCACCCCCCAGCGCCTGGCCCACCGACAGGCTGGCCCGGACCGTCTCCGGCTGGCGTGGCGTACTGAGGACATACATGCCGCCCAGCACGCCACCCAGCAGTGCCAAGCCAGCGATCATAAGACCACGAGACATATCCGCTCCTGCTCAAGTTGTCCTCATACACTTCCAGTACTGAGGGAGGAAACCGGCCACTTGATTTCCAGGAGGACCGACATTTTTTCCGGGTGTGATTGACTTCCTTTGCCTGGCTGGTAGATAGGGACCGACCCGGCAACCGGCCCGCTTACACGGTCCGCAGAGGTCTGCTACACAACAGGCACGCCCAGGGTGAGGCTGAGGGAGAAGAGCACAGTGATCCGCATTCCGTTTGTTGACACATTTCTACACTACATTGACGCTGAGGCCCGGTCGAAAACGCTCGTTTCATCATCAGAGGAAGGCGAGCAACGCCCCGACTGGTTTCGCATTTCCCCGTATATCGCCATCCACCTGATGTGCGTAGGGGTGATCTGGGTGGGCTGGAGTTGGCCGGCGGTGGCGGTGGCCGGCTTCCTGTATGTCTTGCGGACATTTGCCATTACCGGCTTTTATCACCGCTATTTTTCGCATCGGACGTTTAAGACCTCACGCTGGTTTCAGTTTCTGCTCGGGGTGATTGGTACCTCGGCCATCCAGCGCGGCCCCCTGTGGTGGGCCGCCCACCACCGCCACCACCACGCCCATTCCGACCAGCCGGAAGACGCCCACTCGCCCGTCCAGCACGGCTTCCTGTGGAGTCATATGGGCTGGTTTACGGCCCCGGTCAACTTTCCCACCAAGTTCAGGCTCATTCCAGATTTTGCCAAGTTCCCGGAACTGCGCTTTCTGGACCGCTTTGACCTGCTGGTCTCTTTTCTGGCCGGCACGGCCGTGTTTTTCCTGGGGGTCTTCCTGCCCGCCGAGTTGGGCACCAGCGGCCTGCAAATGCTGGTCTGGTTCTTTGTCTCGACCGTCGTTCTCTACCACATCACCTACACGATCAACTCGGTGGCCCATGTTGTCGGCACGCGCCGCTATAAGACGCCCGACGCCAGCCGCAACAATCTTCTTCTGGCGCTGCTGACCTTTGGCGAAGGCTGGCATAACAACCACCACCACTATCCCAACACTGCCCGGCAGGGCTTCTATTGGTGGGAAATTGATCTCACCTATTACATCATTGTCATGCTGTCGTGGGTCGGCCTGGTATGGGACATCAAACCCGTACCGGCAGAGGTCCGTGACGCCAAGCCCGAGCAGGCCGCAGTCTGACTGTCGCCGGACGGGCATGGCCCGGACTACTCCAACTCAATCCGGCACAGGCGGGCCGCATTCTCAGACACGATCTTGCGGGTGATGCGGGCCGGTACGCCGACAAAGTCCCGGGCAATGACCCGGCGTGAGTTGGGCCAAGTGGTGTCGGTATGCGGAAAATCCGAGGTCCACATACAGTTCTCCGCGCCAAAGAAGCGATAGTTGGCCGGACCGACCGGGTCGTCCTGAAAGGTGGCCCAGACCTGGCGGCGGGCATAGTCGCTGGGCTTCGCGGAGCGGCCCTGGATCATCCCGCCCTTGAGGCCCGGCTTGGCGACGCGGTGCAGTTCGGCAACTGCGGCCGGAATCTCCTCAAGCGGGATCAGGGCAACCGGATGGAGGCATTTTGGACTGTGGGAGCGAAACCCGGCCACCCAGTCGTTGCAGACCCGAAAGCACGCCTGCTGGAGCGCCACATCGCTGAGCTGGAACAGAGCTAAACCCGGGATGGTATAGAGCACCTCGGCCTCGACCCCGTTGATGTCCTGATCCGTAAGCCGCTCGACCGGGTCCCAGCCGCTTGGGCGGGCCACTTCGTAGCCACTGTTCAGATGCGCTTTGAGCGCTTCGCCGCCCCGCCCGGTTGAAAACCCGCCGGCCACCGGAAACGGGGTGATACCGGGCGCGGTGGAAAAATGACCGGGCTTGTCCGGACGGCGAACACCTCGCGGGGCCTGCTCCTGAAACCGCCTGTCCAGCCGAACGGTCCACAGGTCAGGCGGCTCGGTCATATGTGAGTCAGCCGAGATGACACGCAGCTTGTCCATGCGGCCTGCTCCTTGTGTGGGTGCTGTTGCACCCCACGCCTATCGCTTGGTGCCTTGACTGTCAATGTGTGGCAGACCGTCCGCTTGTCATCGCCTTGGGTTTTGTGGTCAGCTCGGCTATAGTCATCTCAGCCAGTCAATTGACACAACTGAGGCACGCATGACATCGTCGCCTTCTCCCCCTCTCTCGACCCTCCAGGAAGATCCCCGCTACTCCTACCTCTCTTCCCAGCAGAGCCTGCGCCACGAATCGGACCACAACCGTCTGATCTTCGGCGATAACCTACCGGTCCTGCAAGCGCTGCTGCCCGAGTTCAGCCAGACCGTCAAATGCGTCTACATTGACCCGCCCTACACTACCGCCGGCAGCCTGTACGACTCCCCAGGGCACACGCGCTGGCTGGACTTTATGCGGCCGCGCCTCAGCCTGCTGCACGCGCTGTTGCGCGGCGACGGGCTGCTGGCGGTGCAGATTGACGACAATGAATTTGTCCGCCTGTACCTGCTGCTGGCCGAACTGTTCGAGGAGCGCAACCTCAAGGTGGTGTGCGTCAAAATGGCCGAACCAACCGGCGTCAAAATGGCCAACATCCTCAAATACGGTGGCCTGCCCAGACTCAAGGAGTATATCATCCTGGCCGGCAAGTCGGGTATTCGTGGCCTGCACCTCGAACGGGTGCGCAAGGGCGGCTGGGACCACGAGTATAACCTGGCGGTCGGTCAGACGAGCTATACCAATGTGCGGTGCCTCAAGGCCATTATCGCCAACCCGGACCGCCGCCCGGCCGAGGTCCGACACGCCGACGCGATTTGCGCCCGGTTTCGCTTTGAGCCGGCCGAGAGCGTCTACCGGCGGGAAGCGCCGACCGGGACCGGCCAGCACGCCTGGCACTACCAGAACGCCTGGCGGATCGTTCGAACCTGCGCCACGAGCGCGACGGCCAAGCGTCTGGCCGACCGCCGCCGCCCCGGGCTGCCCAGCCCCTGCGGTGCCTTCACGGTAGAGACGCCGCAGCGCAAACTCTACATCATCAAAGCCGACTACAACCCGGCCGCTGACCAGCCCCGTATGCGGGTCTTATTTGCCGATGATTACCTGACCGTCCATCCGGGAGACTTCTGGGCGGATATCAAAACGACCGGCCTAGGCGATGAGGGCGGCGTCGATTTTCTGAACGGCAAAAAACCCGAAGCCCTGCTCAAGCGCATCATCGGGATGGCGACCAGCCCGAACGAGTGGGTGCTGGACGCCTTTGCCGGTTCGGGCACGACCGGGGCGGTAGCCCAGAAGATGGGCCGGCGCTGGCTGCTGATTGACAACGGTCCGCAGTGCCACTCGCACATTCTTCCCCGCCTCCGGCGGGTTATTGACGGAACCGATCAGAGCGGGGTGTCAAAAGCGGTCCACTGGCGGGGTGGCGGCGGTTTTCGTTACTTCCGCCTGAATGTGTGACCAGCTAGGGAGCAAGCATCAGCATGCCAACAAGAATGAGCGGCCGTTTGGTCGTGGTCTCAAACCGCACGCCAGACCTGACAACCCCCAAGACGCCGACCGACGCCCGCAACCAGCCGGCCAGCGGTCTGGTCAGCGCCCTGCGGCCGGCCCTGCTGGAAACCGGCGGGATGTGGTTTGGCTGGAGCGGCAAAGCCACCCGCCGCCGAGAACAGAGCGCCCCCCAGAAGCGCCAGATCGGCCCCGTCCAACTCCTGACCGTGAATCTGTCAGAGGAAGAAGTCCACGATTTTTATGTCAGTTTTTGCAACCGGACCCTGTGGCCGCTGTTTCACAGCTTTCCGGCCCAGGTGCGGATTGTCAGCAGCGAGTACCGCACCTATCGGCGCATTAACCGTTATTTTGCCGCCCACCTCGCCCCGCTGCTCAAACCGAACGATCTAGTCTGGGTCCACGACTATCACCTCATCCCCCTGGGCATGGAGCTGCGACGGCTGGGCTGGGAAGGACGCCTCGGGTTCTTTCTGCACATTCCGTTTCCGCCGGTCGATATCTTGACCATCTCGCCCCATTCCCGCCCCCTGCTGGAAGACCTGGAAGCGTATGACTTGGTCGGCTTTCATACCCAACGCTACCGGAAAAACTGCGCCGACGCCCTCGAGTCGGAGCTGGGCGGCAGGTTTGACGGGCGGCTCTATCGCCACGGCCCGGCCAGGGTTCAGCTCGGGGTTTACGCGATTGGTACCGACCCCGACACCTTTGCCGAGTGGGCCAAGAGTCCCGAGGCCAGTCGCCAAGCCACCAAACTGCGCAAGATGGTTCGTGGCCGACGCATCTTGCTCGGCGTTGACCGACTCGACTACACCAAGGGCATCTGTGAGCGCCTGCTGGCCTTTGACCGACTGCTGGATCGCCACCCGTCGTGGCGCGACCAGGTGTCCATGACCCAGATCTCAGCCCCGTCACGCACCCGGGTGCCGGAATATACCACCCAGAAGCGCGAGGTTGATCGCTTGGTCGGCGAGATCAACGGACGCTACTCTGAGGACGACTGGATTCCGGTGCGGTATTTGTACCGGTCCTACGCCCAAGAGGAACTGGCCGCGTTTTACCGCGAGGCCGATGTGTGTCTGGTCACGCCTCTGCGGGACGGCATGAACCTCGTCGCCAAAGAGTATATTGCGGCTCAGACCGACAGCCCCGGTGTACTCCTCCTGTCCCAATTCTGCGGCACCGCCGAAGACCTGATCGAAACCCTGATTGTCAATCCGTATGATATTGACGGGACGGCCTCCGCCCTCAACCGGGCCTTGAACATGGATTTGGCCGAACGGCGTGAGCGCTGGCGCGCCCTGAGTACGCGGGTACATGAGCGTACCGCCCAGACCTGGCGGGACGGTTTTTTGGCCGATCTGGAAAAAAGAGACCGACCTAGCTCACGGCCAAAGCCCCGCCCGGCAGCATCGAAAACGCCTAGGTAAACCGCCGCCGCGGGAGGACCCATGCCCCTCCTCCATGCGCCTTGTAGCTGGAGACCGAGCCAGAGCAGCACCCCTCGCTGATAAACAACGGAGATCCAAAGAACTGGAGCGTTTCACCCTGGTCTCTATCCCCACAGACCAATATGCTCCCGGACCTCGGCAAGCGTCTGTCGGGCAACCGCTTGGGCTTTGCGGGCACCCTCACGCAGGATTTCTTCAATCCAGCCAGACTGTGCCTGGAACTCGGCCCGGCGCTGGCGGATGGTCCGTAGATGGGCGATCAGATTATCGGCCAGGGCTGCCTTGCACTCAACACAGCCGATAGCGGCAGTGCGACACCCTGCCCGCACCCATTCCAGACGCTCTTCGTCTGAAAAGAAGGTGTGCAGGGTATGCAGGTTGCACACCTCCGGGGTACCCGGATCTGTGCGCCGCACCCGCTGCGGGTCGGTCGCCGCGGTGGCCAAGCGTTGGCGAATCGGCTCGTCGGCCTCGCCCAGGGCAATGGTGTTGCCGAGCGACTTCGACATTTTGGCCTGTCCGTCCAGGCCCAGAATTTTTGGCGTGCCGGACAGCAGGGCCTGGGGCTCGGGGAAATAGTCGCCCCAGCGTTTGTTGAAGCGGCGGACAATTTCACGCGCCAACTCAAGGTGCTGGACCTGATCGACGCCGACCGGCACCAGGCTGGCTTTGTACAGAATGATGTCGGCCGTCTGGAGCACTGGATAGCTGAACAGCCCGGCGTTGATATTATCCGCCTGCTTGGCGGCTTTGTCCTTGAACTGGGTCATGCGTCCCAACTCGCCAAACGGCGTGACCGTATCGAGAATCCAGCACAGCTCGGTATGCTCGGCCACGCTCGACTGCACAAACACGACCGACCGCTCCGGATCAATGCCGCAGGCGATCAGATCGGCCGCCATTTCCAGGGTCTGGCGGGACAGGGCGTCGCGCTCATAGTCCTGGGTGATGGCGTGGTAGTCAACCACGCAGAAAAAACACTGGTACTGATCCTGTAAGTCCACCCAGTTCCGGACCGCCCCCAGATAGTTGCCGAGGTGCATCTCACCGGAGGGCTGAATCCCGCTGAAAACCGTCTCCATAGCCCGTGTCTTCGCCTAGCGCAGGTGCAGGCCGCTGGCCTCCAGGAAAGCGAGATAGTCCTGCTGGAAGACCTCAATTTGCTCACCGCTCAAGGTCCGCTCGGGTGATTCGATCCAATACCGAAACGTATAACTGCCCAGGCCCGGGTCAAGTCCTTTGCCGGTATAGCGCCTCACAAACTCGCGTTTTTTGAGCAAAGGATGCGAGAAGCCGTCCAGGGTGCGGAGCAGCTCGGCAAAGCTGGTCGTAAGCGGGGCGACAATGGAAAAATCACACCACGAGCCCGGATACCGAGAGGCGGCCAGGTAGCTGACCTCGGGAAACAGCGGGCCGTCCACAGCCCTGAAATCGAGCTCAAACCAGACAGCTTGGGCCTTGGCGGCCAGCTCGGTCAACAACGGGCCGGTCACAAAGCCGAGGCTGCCAACCGGCTTCGCCCCCCGGCTTATCTGGACATGGCTGCCGGCGGTCTGCCACGGCGCAGGAGTCTCGGTCCCCGGCACGAAATCCAACTCCCCCGCATTCAACTGGCCGGCCAGGGCTTCAAGAGCGCCCTTGACCGTCCGAAAATGGTCTTCCAGGGGCGCGATTTTGTCGTGCTGAAAGCTGGCTCCAGACAACAGCACGCCCTCCCGGCACCCGGTTTCTCCCACCGCCCAATAGCCTGGACCCAGCTCAAAGATACGGAATTGGTCGCTGTGCGGCGCGTTTTTCTTGACCACGGCCAGGATATTGGGAATCAGGCTGGTGCGCAGCCGCACATTGTGCTCAGCGCTGGGATTTGCCACCCGCAGGGCGGCCGGCGGTTCATAGGCGATGGTTTTCAGCCAGGTTTCATCAAACCAACTGTAGGTGTGGATTTCTGAAAATTTGTAGGCCTGAGCCAGCAGTCGCCGGGCTTTGTGCTCGGTCCGCAGGCTGTCGTCAAACGCTACGGTGTCGGCCGAAAAGTCCGGCAGCCGGGGTTTGATGCTGTCATAGCCGTGAATGCGGGTAACTTCCTCCAGGATATCCACCGGCAGCGAGATGTCTTTCTCGCTCCGAAACGGCGGAATACCGACCCGCAGCTCATCCGTGTCCATCTCGGCCTCAAACCCGAGGGCGCTCAGGATAGAGACCATGTCCTCACCGGAGATGGGGTTGCCGATCCGCCGATCAAAAAAGTCTTTGGGGATGCTCAGCCGCCGAACGGCGTCTTTCAACTCACCGGCGGAGGTCAGGCGCGAGCGGACCTCGGGCGTGAGGCCGGCCTCGCCCAGCAGGTGGACAAAGCGCTCAATGCCCAGCTTGGTCGTGGCCGGCGGCGGCTGTTTCTCAAAGCGCTGGCTGGCGTCGGTTTGCAGCCCGAGGCGGGCGGCGGTGCGGCGGATGCGCGCCGCCCTGAAATTGGCGCTCTCCAGCAGCAGGCTGGTCGTGCCCTGGCCGACCTCGCTGTTCAGCCCGCCCATGATGCCGGCCAGGGCCACCGGCTCGTGTTCATTCCAGATCATCAGGTCGTCCGGCTGCATGGCCCGGTCTTGGCCGTCCAGGGTCGCAAAGATGGCGGTGCGGCCAAACGGAGCGATGCGGACGGCGTGCAGCCGGGCACCGTCAAAGGCGTGCATGGGCTGGGCGAGTTCAAGCATGATATAGTTGGTCAGGTCAACCAGGATATTAAACGTCCGCTGTCCCAGGGCGTGCAGCCGGTACTGAATGCTCAGCGGTGCCGGCACCGCAGCCACCCCGAGTTCCAGACAGCAGTAGCAGGGGCAGTTTTCCACGTCTTCAAGCCTGAGCGGATAGGCCGGCAGGGCGTCATAGACCGACAGGTCGGCGCGCTCCAGCGGTCGCAAGGGCCGGCCCAAGACCGCGGCCACCTCGCGGGCCAAGCCGTAGTGGCCCCACAGGTCGGGCCGGTGGGTCAGGCTCTTATTATCGATCTCAAGAATCGCGTCGGTGGGGGGAATCAGCTCCGCCAGCAGACGGCCGCTGCTGAGGCACTCGGGCAGGTCCAAAATCCCGCCACGCCCGCCACCTAGGCCGAGTTCCTCGGACGAACACAACACCCCCTGGCTGGGCCGGCCGCCGATCTGTCTTTCCTCTACACGCTGCCCGTTAGCCAGCCGCGTTCCGGCCGGAGCAAAGGCCGAGGTCATACCCGGCCGCACCTCGGGCGTGCCGCATACCGTGCTAAACGTATCGGCCCCGCACTCTATCTGGACAAAGGACTTGGCATCGGACAGGGTTTCGACCGACACTACCCGGCCGACCCGGACCCCGTCCAGACTGCGGGTCAGCGTCTCCACCGCTTCGACCTCAGCCGTCGCCATCGTCAGCCGCTCGGCGAGCGTGGCCGGGGCAATGTCGGACACATCAACGTATTGGGAAATCCATTCGAGTGAGATCTTCATGGGCTTAGACCGAGGCCGGAAACTGCTCACCGAAACGCAGGTCGCCCGCGTTGAGCAGCCGAATATCAGGGATGTTGTATTTCATCATCGCCAGCCGGGTCAGGCCCAGGCCAAACGCAAAGCCACTATACTGGTCGGGGTCAACACCGCCAAACTCCAGCACCCGGGGATGGACCAAGCCGCACGGCAACAACTCGACCCAACTCGAGCGTTTGCAGGTGGCACACCCGCGGCCGTCACAGATCAGACACCGAATATCCAGCTCAAAGCCGGGCTCGACAAAGGGAAAATAGCCGGGCCGAAGCCGGACTGTGACCGCGCGGTGAAAGACGGCCGTCAACAAGGTCTTCATCATCGCAATCAGATTGGCGATCGAGATATCGGTATCGACCATTAGCCCTTCGAGCTGGTAGAAGGTGTTTTCGTGGCTGGCGTCAATGGCCTCGTTGCGAAAACAGCGGCCTGGAAAAATTGCCCGCAGCGGCACGCCACAGGTTTCTAAGGCGCGGACTTGGTTGGCCGAGGTATGGGTCCGGAGCAACATGCCGTTGGTCAGCCAGTAGGTGTCCTGCATATCCCGGGCCGGATGATCGCTGGGGATGTTCAGGCTCTCAAAGTTGTAGAAATCGGTCTCGACGTGATAGCCGGTCTCAATCCGAAACCCCATCGCCCGGGCGATCTCTTCCAGTTCCATTTGGACCAGTGAGATCGGATGCAGATGGCCGCTGCGATTATTCAGACCCGGAAGCGTCATATCAATACTGCATTGCGGCTGGAGACTGGCCTGCCGCTCGGCCCGGGCCTGGCCAAGCTGGTCTCTGACAAAGCCTTTGAGTTGGTTGAACTGCTGGCCGAAGCGCTTTTTTTCGTCCGCGGTCATGCGTGAAAAATCCGCGTTTTTTCGCAACAGGGTAACGACGCCCTTACGACCCAGGTAGCGCACCCGGACAGCTTCAAGTTCACGCTCCGAGGTTGCCGCGGCCAACTCTTCGCCCAGTTGCGTCTGTATCGCCTGGATATCCTGCACAAGACTCTCCTTCGCCACGCGTGGCCCTGATCCTATCTGGGCACTGTCTTTCCGAAAAGCCCCCTCTGTTGGACAACAGCCCCGGCCACAGCAGACACAGCGGGCAGTGAGAGGCGTCTGAGATGGCCTACACAATACCCGACAGATTGTCGAGACTTCGGCGTTGTCCGTCCCTCATCTCCAGGCTGTTGTACAGCCCGTCTCCCCAACTTCACAGCCCCTCGTTTCGGGTGTATGAAGAGTCCTCTGCCCAGGAGCGCCTTGCATGTTGGAACAGCGAATGGTGAGCGCTACGGTCCCCCGGCCCGCAGGCCGCTGGCACACGGCGGCGGTGGCCTTCGTGGCTACCTACAGTGTCCTGCTGGCCCTGGCCGTCCTGGCCGTGGTGGGCTTGGCCGTTCTTGACGATTACGGGGTGGCGTGGGATGAACCGGATCAACGCGGGATCAGCCAGGCGGTAATCACCTATGCGCTGGGCGACGACGCTGTTCTGCGTCTCCCTCCCCATGACCGCTACTACGGCGTCGTCTTCGAAGTGCCGCTGGTGCTGGTTGAGCGGCTGCTCGGCCTCACCGACAGCCGCGCCATCTACTTGAGCCGCCATCTGCTCACCCACCTCTGCTTTCTGGCCGGCGGCGGGGGCGCGGCCTGGCTGGCCTCCCGGCTGTTCGGCAGCCGCTGGCTGGCCCTGCTGGCCCTCGGCCTCTTCGTCCTCCATCCCCGGCTGTATGCCCACTCGTTTTTCAACACCAAGGACATTCCCTTCCTGGTCGCCTTCCTGGGCTGTCTGGCCCTGATTCACAGGGCGTGGCAGCGGGGGGGGGTGGGGGCGTATGCGCTGTGTGGGGTAGGGGTGGGGGTCGCAACGAACTTACGCATCATGGGCGGGGGATTGTTTGTGGCGGTGGTGGTGATGCGGGTGGTGGATTGGGTGCGAGCGGGAAATCGGGCGGAACGGCGGCAGGTGGGGAGGACGCTGGGGGTGTTCGGGCTGGCCAGTGTCTTGACGCTGTATGCGGTCTCGCCCCATCTGTGGAGCAATCCCTTGGAGGTGGTCGAAGCGGTCAAGGTTTTCTCCCAGTATCCTCACCGTCCCATTATGCTCTTTCAAGGCGAGACAATCCGCTGGCCGGCCATTCCGGCCCACTACATTCCGACCTGGCTGGCCATCACCACCCCGCCGGGCGTACTGCTGCTGAGCCTCATCGGGGCGGCTGGTGTGCTCTGGCGGACTCTGACCCACCCCGGCGAGTGGCTCCGCAACCCCGCCACCCGCTTTGAGGGCCTGCTCGTGGCCTGTGTGCTCCTGCCCGTTGGGGCCGTCATCGTCCTCAATGCCAACGTCTACAATGGCTGGCGGCAGATGTATTTCCTCTACGCCCCGCTGTGCCTGCTGGCCGTGGCCGGTCTGCGGCGGCTGGCTGGCGTGTGCCGCTGGCCCGCCCTGCGGGCCGGTGTCTATGGCTTGGCCGTAGCTGGCTTGGCTGGCGTGGTCATCGAAATGGTGGGGCTTCATCCCTACCAGCACCTCTATTTCAACCGGCTGGTGGACCGGCACACGCCCGAGTATCTGCGTGGGCAGTATGACATGGAGTATTGGGGGACGGTGTACCGGGAGGGGCTGGAATATCTGCTCCAGCGCCAGCCCGTCTCACCCGTCTCTCTAGCGTCGGGCCATCACAGTGTCCAACACACCATGAACCGGGACATCCTTTCCAAGGCGGACCGGCGTCGCCTCGTCTTCGCCGACGGAATAGAGGAGGAGGGGGACTTTCATGTGATCAATCACACATTCACCGCGCGGAACAAGAGCCGTGATCTCCCCTTCGCACCCATTCTCTACACCCGCCAAGTCTACAACAACACCATCCTCACGGTGAGCGCGAGCGACCCGGCTCTGGTGGATACGGCCACCGCCGAGCGCTACCGGCAACTCTACCGGGCCACCACCGCCGGGCCGCCCCTGCTCCGCTCGGCGTTCGACCTGTACCTGGACGGGACCACCCTGACCTGGGTGAAGGCCCCCTGCCGGCCGGCCGATGTGCGGGGGCGCTTCGTGGTCCATGTCGTGCCCGTGGACCCCGCTGCCGCTGCCGCTGCCGACCGCCCCGCGCGGCGGCGGACGCCAAGCGTTAAGGTCCTGGACTTCAGCTTTTCCGATTACGGGGTCCGCGTTGACGGGGCGTGTCTGATCCGGCGGACACTGCCCCCCTATCCGATCCAAACCCTTGAAGCCCGCCTGTTCGTCCCCGAGGGAGTGGATCGCTGGCACGTTGCTCTGGCGTGGTCGGCTGCTGGCGTGACCGCGACCGACCTGCTTGAGGCGACATACCGGGCAGCGGTGGCGACCCCGCCGGTGGCCCGCTCTGACTTTGCCCTGTACCTGGACGGGCGGACCCTGACCTATGTCAAAGAGGGGTGTCAGCGGGCGGACACGCAGGGGCGCTTCTTCCTGCATGTCTTCCCCCAGGACCGGGCGGTGCTGACTGCTGCGCGGCGGCCCTTCGGGTTTGCGGTCCTGGATTTCAGCTTCCACCGGTGGCGGCACCGCCTGCCGCATGTGCAGCAGGCGGCGCGGTTTGCTGACAAGTGTCTGGCGACGGTGCGGCTGCCCGCCTATCCGCTGGCACGGCTCCGCACCGGGCAGGTCGCCAGCGAGAAGTCGGTCTGGGCAATTGAATTTCCTGTGGCCGATCAGGTGGGCTGGCCCGTTCCGGCCTCATCGGGGGCACGCTCTTGAGGCCGGCTGACATTCGGGGCACGGCTGGCGGCACCTCCATGGCCGCCCACCTGGGCAGAATCATCGTGACCGCTGTCCCCCGGGGCGTGGCCGGCTGGTCCACGGCGGCGGTGGCCTTCGTGGCCCGCCACAGTGTCCTGCTGGCCCTGGCGGTGCTGGCCGTGGTAGGTCTGGCCGTCCTTGACGATTACGGGGTGGGGCGGGACGAGGATCAGCAACATGGGATCGGCCAAGCGGCAATCGCCTATGCGCTGGGCGACACCGAGACCCTGCGCCCCCCCGATCCCCCCCACAACCGCTACTACGGTGTCGTCTTCGAAGTGCCGCTGGTCCTGGTTGAGCGGCTGCTGGGTCTCACCGACAGCCGCGCCATCTACTTGAGCCGCCATCTGCTCACCCACCTCTGCTTTCTGGCGGGCGGCGGGGGCGCGGCCTGGCTGGCCGCCCGGCTGTTCGGCAGCCGCTGGCTGGCCCTGCTGGCCCTCGGCCTCTTCGTGCTCCATCCCCGGCTGTATGCCCACTCGTTTTTCAACACCAAGGACATCCCCTTCCTGGTGGCCTTCCTGGGCTGTCTGGCCCTGATTCACCGGGCGTGGCAGCGGGGGGGGGTGGGGGCGTATGCGCTGTGTGGGGTGGGGGTGGGGGTCGCAACGAACTTACGCATCATGGGTGGGGGATTGTTTGTGGCGGTGATGGTGATGCGGGTGGTGGATTGGGTGCGAGCGGGAAATCGGGCGGAACGGCGGCAGGTGGGGAGGACACTGGGGGTGTTCGGGCTGGCCAGTGTCTTGACGCTGTATGCGGTCTCGCCCTATCTGTGGGGCAATCCCCTGGAGTTGCTTGACGCGATTGCAGTCCTCTCCCAGCACCCCACCCGTCCTCCTGTACTCTTTCAAGGCGAAGTCATCCGCTGGCCGGCCATTCCGGCCCACTACATTCCGACCTGGCTGGCCATCACCACCCCGCCGGGCGTGCTGCTGCTGAGCCTCATCGGGGCGGCTGGCGTACTCCGGCGGGGGCTGACCCACCCCGGCGAGTTGCTCCGCAACCCCACCACCCGCTTTGAGGGGCTGCTCGTGGCCTGTGTGCTCCTGCCCGTTGGGGCCGTCATCGTCCTCAATGCCAACATCCACGGCGGCTGGCGGCACATGTATTTCCTCTACGCCCCGCTGTGTCTGCTGGCCGTGGCTGGTCTGCGGCGGCTGGCCGGCGTGTGCCGCTGGCCCGCCCTGCGGGTCGGTGTCCATGGCTTGGCCGTGGCTGGCCTGGCTGGCGTGGTCATCGAAATGGTTGGGCTTCATCCCTACCAGCACCTCTATGTCAACTGGCTGGTGGACCGGAATACGCCCGAGTACCTGCGTAGGCAGTATGGCACGGAGGATATAGGGACGGCGGACCGGAAGGGGCTGGAATATCTGCTTCAGCGCTATCCCGCCTCACCCATCTCTCTAGTGAGGCATTCCAGGAACCGGGCTATCCTGCCCACGGCGGCCCGGCGTCGCATCATCTTTGCCGACGGAGTGGAGGAGGAGGGGGACTTTTATGTGACCTCTCACAGGGACGGTTCCTTCGCACCCGTTGTCTACACCCGCCAAGTCTACAACACCACCATCTTCACGGTGAGCGCGATCGACCCGGCCCTGGTGGATGCGGCCACCGCCGAGCGTTACCGGCAACTCTACCGGGCTACCACCGCCGGGCCGCCCCTGCTCCGCTCGGTGTTTGACCTGTACCTGGACGGGGCCACTTTGAGTTGGCTGAAGGCCCCCTGCCGGCCAGACGATATGTGGGGGCGCTTCGTGGTCGAGGTCGTGCCTGTGGACTCCGCTGCCGCTGAGGTCCTGCATTTCGACTTTTTCGATTACGGGGTCCGCGTTGACGGGGCGTGTCTGCTCCGGCACCCGCTGCCCTCCTATCCGATCCGGTCCCTTGAAGTCCGCCTGGTCGCCCCCGGGGACATAGAGCGCCTGCACGTCGACATTGAGTGGACCCCTGCTGGGGTGACTGTGACCGAGCGCGTGCCTGACCCGGTGGACGCGGCCACCGTCGAGCGCTACCGGCAACTCTACCGGGCCACCACCGCGGGGCCGCCCCTGCTCCGCTCGGCGTTTGACTTGTACCTGGAGGGGGCCACCTTGAGCTGGGTGAAGGCCCCCTGTCGGCCGGAGGATGTGCAGGGGCGCTTCGTGGTCTATGTGGTACCCGTGGACCCGGCTGCCACTGCCGGCCGCCCCGGGTGGCAGCGGCAGCCGGGGGCAGGCCGTGAGATCCTGCCCTTCCGCTTTTCCGATTACGGGGCCTCCCTTGACGGGACGTGTCTGCTCCGGTATCCGTTGCCCCCCTATGCGATCCAAACCCTGGAAGCCCGCCTGATCACCCCCGGGGGCGTGGATCGCTGGCACGTTGCCCTGGCGTGGTCGGCTGCTGGCGTGACCGCGACCGAGCGCGTGCTTAACCCGGTGGTAGCGGCCACCGCCGAGCGCTACCGGCAACTCTACCGGGCCACCACCGCGGGGCCGCCCCTGCTCCGCTCAGAGTTCGACCTGTACCGGGAGGGGGCCACCTTGAGCTGGGTGAAGGCCCCCTGCCGGCCGGCCGATGTGCTGGAGCGCTTCGTGGTCTATGTGGTGCCCGTGGACCCCGCTGCTGCTGCCGGTCGCCCCCGGTGGCGGCCGGGGGCAGGCCGTGAGATCCTGCCCTTCCGCTTTGCCGATTACGGGGTCCACCTTGACGGGGCGTGTCTGATCCGGCATCCGCTGCCCCCCTATGCGATCCAAACGCTTGAAGCCCGTGTGATCACCCCCGGGGGCGTGGATCGCTGGCACGTTGCCCTGGCGTGGTCGGCTGCTGGCGTGCGTGCGACCGACCTGCTTGAGGCGCGATACCGGGCGGTGGTGGCGGCCCCGCCGGTGGCCCGCTCTGCCTTTGCCCTGTACCTGGAGGGGCGGACCCTGACGTATGTCAAAGCGGGGTGTCAGCGGGCGGACACGCGGGGGCGCTTCTTCCTGGAGGTCTTTCCCCGGGACCGGGGGGTGCTGGCCGCTGCGCGGCGGTCCTTGGGGTTTGCGGTCCTGGATTTCAGTTTTGACGACTGGTGGCGGCACCGCCTGCCGCATGTGCAGCAGACGGCGCGGTTTGCTGACAAGTGTCTGGCGACGGTACGGCTGCCCGCCTATCCTCTGGCGCGGCTGCGCACCGGGCAGGTCGCTGGGGCGGGCGGGGGCTGGGCGGTGGACGTGGCGTTGCCGGAGCGAGGCGGGGCGGGGCGGCCCCTGCCGGGAGTCCCTCAATGACCAGCGGGCGTCCCTCCGTTCCCCGGTCCGTGGCCGGCTGGGGCACGGCGGCGGTGGCTTTCGTGGCCGCCTACAGTGTCCTGCTGGCCCTGGCCGTCCTGGCCGTGGTGGGCTTGGCCGTCCTTGACGATTACGCGGTGGGGGTGGACGAGGGTCTGCAACACGGGCGCGGCCAAGCGGCAATCGCCTATGCGCTGGGCGAGACCGAGACCCTGCGCCCCCCCGGTCCCCCCCACAACCGCTACTACGGCGTTGTCTTCGAAGTGCCGCTGGTGCTGGTTGAGCGGCTGCTGGGTCTCACCGACAGCCGCGCCATCTACTTGAGCCGCCATCTGCTCACCCACCTGTGCTTTCTGGCGGGCGGCGGGGGTGCGGCCTGGCTGGCCTCCCGGCTGTTCGGCAGCCGCTGGCTGGCCCTGCTGGCCCTCGGCCTCTTCGTCCTCCATCCCCGGCTGTATGCCCACTCGTTTTTCAACGCCAAGGACATCCCCTTCCTGGTCGCCTTCCTGGGCTGTCTGGCCCTGATTCACCGGGCGTGGCAGCGGGGGGGGGTGGGGGCGTATGCGCTGTGTGGGGTGGGGGTGGGGGTCGCAACGAACTTACGCATCATGGGCGGGGGATTGTTTGTGGCGGTGGTGGTGATGCGGGTGGTGGATTGGGTGCGAGCGGGAAATCGGGCGGAACGGCGGCAGGTGGGGAGGACGCTGGGGGTGTTCGGGCTGGCCAGTGTCTTGACGCTGTATGCGGTCTCGCCCCATCTGTGGGGCAATCCCTTGGAGTTGCTTGACGCGATTGCAGTTCTCTCCCAGCACTCTCACCGTCCTACTATGCTCTTTCAAGGCGAGGCAATCCGCTGGCCGGACCTTCCGGCGCACTACATTCCGACCTGGCTGGCCATCACCACCCCGCCGGGCGTGCTGCTGCTGAGCCTCATCGGGACGGCTGGTGTGCTCTGGCAGACTCTGACCCACCCCGGCGAGTGGCTCCGCAACCCCACCACCCGCTTTGAGGGGCTGCTCGTGGCCTGCGTGCTCCTGCCCGTTGGGGCTGTCATCGTCCTCAATGCCAGCGTCTACAACGGTTGGCGGCAGATGTATTTCCTCTACGCCCCGCTGTGTCTGCTGGCCGTGGCTGGTCTGCGGCGGCTGGCTGGCATGTGCCGCTGGCCCGCCCTGCGGGCCGGTGTCCATGGCCTGGCCGTGGCTGGCCTGGCTGGCCTGGTCATCGAAATGGTGGGGCTTCATCCCTACCAGCACCTCTATTTCAACCGGCTGGTGGACCGGAATACGCCCGAGTACCTGCGTGGGCAGTACAGCATGGACTACTGGTGGACGGCGTACCGGGAGGGGCTGGAATATCTGTTCCAGCACTATCCCGCCTCACCCATCTCTCTAGCGGAGTATTCCGTGAACTGGGCTATCCTGCCCAAGGCGGACCGGCGTCGCATTGTCTTCGCTGACGGAATAGGGGAGGAAGTGGACTTTCACATGTCCAGCCCGCGGGACAAGAGCCGTAATCTCCCCTTCGCACCCGTTGTCTACACCCGCCAAGTCTACAACAACACCATCTTCACGGTGAGCGCGATCGACCCGACCGTGGTGGATGCGGCCACCGCCGAGCGCTACCGGCAACTCTACCAAGCCACCACCGCCGGGCGGCCCCTGCTCCGCTCGGCGTTTGACCTGTACCTGGACGGGGCCACCCTGACCTGGGTGAAGGCCCCCTGTCACCCGGCCGATATGCGGGGGCGCTTCGTGGTCGATGTCATACCCGTGGACCCCGCTGCTGCTGCCGGCCGCCCCTGGTGGCGGCCGGGGGCAGGCCGTGAGGTCCTGCATTTCGACTTTTTCGATTACGGGGTCCGCGTTGACGGGGCGTGTCTGCTCCGGCCCCCGCTGCCCCCCTATGCGATCCAAACCCTTGAAGTCCGCATGATCGCCCCCGGGGACATAGAGCATCTGCACGTCGCCATTGAGTGGACCCCTGCTGGGGTGACTGCGACCGAGCGCGTGCTTAACCCGGTGGTGGCGGCCACCGCCGAGCGCTACCGGCAACTCTACCGGGCCACCACCGCCGGGCGGCCCCTGCTCCGCTCGGCGTTTGACCTGTACCTGGAGGGGGCCACCTTGAGTTGGGTGAAGGCCCCCTGCCGGCCGGCCGATGTGCAGGGGCGCTTCGCGGTCGATGTCATACCCGTGGACCCTGCTGCCGCTGCCGGCCGCCCCGGGTGGCGGCCGGGGGCAGGCCGTGAGATCCTGCATTTCGACTTCTCCGATTACGGGGCCTACTTTGACGGGACGTGTCTGATCCGGCACCCGCTGCCCCCCTATGCGATCCAAACCCTTGAAGTCCGCTTGATCACCCCCAGGGAAGCGAGAGTGGATCGCTGGCACGTCGACACTGAGTGGCACATTGAGTGGACCCCTGCTGGTGTGACTGCGACCGAGCGCGTGCTTAACCCGGTGGTGGCGGCCACCGCCGAGCGCTACCGGCAACTCTACCGGGCCACCACCGCCGGGCGGCCCCTGCTCCGCTCGGCGTTTGACCTGTACCGGGACGGGGACACCTTGAGTTGGGTGAAGGCCCCCTGTCACTTGGCCGATGTGCGGGGGCGCTTCGTGGTCTATGTGGTGCCCGTGGACCCCGCTGCTGCTGCCGGTCGCCCCCGGTGGCGGCCGGGGGCAGGCCGTGAGATCCTGCCCTTCCGCTTTGCCGATTACGGGGCCTCCCTTGACGGGACGTGTCTGCTCCGGCATCCGCTGCCCCCGTATGCGATCCAAACGCTTGAAGCCCGCCTGATCACCCTCGAGGGCGTGGATCGCTGGCACGTTGCCCTGGCGTGGTCGGCTGCTGGCGTGCGCACGACCGACCTGCTTGAGGCGCGGTACCGGGCGGTGGTGGCGGCCCCGCCGGTGGCCCGCTCTGCCTTTGCCCTCTACCTGGAGGGGCGGACCCTGACGTATGTCAAAGCGGGGTGTCAGCGGGCGGACACGCAAGGGCTCTTCTTCCTGGAGGTCTTCCCCCGGGACCGGGCGGTGCTGGCCGCTGCGCGGCGGCCAGCCGGGTTTGCGGTCCTGGATTTCAGTTTTGACGACTGGTGGTGGCACGCCATGCCGCATGTACAGCAGGCGGCGCGGTTTGCTGACAAGTGTCTGGCGACGGTGCGGCTGCCGGCCTATCCTCTGGCACGGCTGCGCACCGGGCAGGTCGCTGAGGCGGGCGGGGGCTGGGCGGTGGACGTGGCGTTGCCGGAGCGAGGCGGGGCTGGGCGGCCCCTGCCGGGAGTCTCTCAATGACCAGCGGGCGTCCCTCCGTTCCCCGGTCCGTGGCCGGCTGGGGCACGGCGGCGGTGGCTTTCGTGACCGCCCACAGTGTCCTGCTGGCCCTGGCGGTCCTGGCCGTGGTGGGCCTGGCCGTCCTTGACGATTACGGAGTGGGGGTGGACGAGGAGTTGCAACGCGGGCGCGGCCAGGCGGCAATCGCCTATGCGCTGGGCGACACCGAGACCCTGCGCCCCCCCGGTGCCCCCCACAACCGCTACTACGGCGTTGTCTTCGAAGTACCGCTGGTGCTGGTTGAGCGGCTGCTGGGTCTCACCGACAGCCGCGCCATCTACTTGAGCCGCCATCTGCTCACCCACCTCTGCTTTCTGGCCGGCGGCGGGGGCGCGGCCTGGCTGGCCTCCCGGCTGTTCGGCAGCCGCTGGCTGGCCCTGCTGGCCCTCGGCCTCTTCGTGCTCCATCCCCGGCTGTATGCCCACTCGTTTTTCAACGCCAAGGACATTCCCTTCCTGGTGGCCTTCCTGGGCTGTCTGGCCCTGATTCACCGGGCGTGGCAGCGGGGGGGGGTGGGGGCGTATGCGCTGTGTGGGGTGGGGGTGGGGGTCGCAACGAACTTACGCATCATGGGTGGGGGATTGTTTGTGGCGGTGGTGGTGATGCGGGTGGTGGATTGGGTGCGAGCGGGGAGTCGGGTGGAACGGCGGCAGGTGGGGAGGACGCTGGGGGTGTTCGGGCTGGCCAGTGTCTTGACGCTGTATGCGGTCTCGCCCTATCTGTGGGGCAATCCCTTGGAACTGCTTGACGCGATTGCAGTCCTCGGCCAGCACCCTACCCGTCCTACTATGCTCTTTCAAGGCGAAGTCATCCGCTGGCCGGCCATTCCGGCGCACTACATTCCGACCTGGCTGGCCATCACCACCCCGCCGGGCGTGTTGCTGCTGAGCCTCATCGGGGCGGCTGGCGTGCTCTGGCAGACTCTGACCCACCCCGGCGAGTTGCTCCGCAACCCCACCACCCGCTTTGAGGGCCTGCTCGTGGCCTGTGTGCTCCTGCCCGTTGGGGCCGTCATCGTCCTCAATGCCAATGTCTACAATGGCTGGCGGCAGATGTATTTCCTCTACGCCCCGCTGTGTCTGCTGGCCGTGGCCGGTCTGCGGCGGCTGGCTGGCGTGTGCCGCTGGCCCGCCCTGCGGGCCGGTGTCTATGGCTTGGCCGTGGCTGGCCTGGCCGGTGTGGTCATCGAAATGGTGGGGCTTCATCCCTACCAGCACCTCTATTTCAACCGGCTGGTGGACCGGAATACGCCCGAGTATCTGCGTGAGCAGTATGGCTTGTACTCCTGGGGGACGGCACACCGGGAGGGGCTGGAATATCTGCTCCAGCGCTATCCCGCCTCACCCATCTCTCTAGTGCCGGACTATAGCGACATCCATGCCTACACCATGAACCGGGCTATCCTGCCCAAGGCAGCCCGGCGTCGCATCATCCTTGCCGACGGAGTGGAGGAGGAGGAGGGAGACTTTTATGCGACCGACCGCAGTTTCCGCACGCGGGACAAGAGCCGTGATCGCCCCTTCGCACCCGTTGTCTACACCCGCCAAGTCTACAACAACACCGTCTTCACGGTGAGCGCGATCGACCCGACCGTGGTGGACGGGGCCACCGCCGAGCGTTACCGGCAACTCTACCGGGCCACCACCGCCGGGCCGCCCCTGCTCCGCTCAGAGTTTGACCTGTACCTGGAGGGGGCCACCTTGAGCTGGGTGAAGGCCCCCTGCCGGCCAGCCGATATGCGGGGGCGCTTCGCGGTCGAGGTCGTGCCCGTGGACCCCGCTGCCGCTGAGGTCCTGTATTTCAACTTTTTCGATTACGGGGTCCGCCTTGACGGGGTGTGCCTGATCCGGTACCCGCTGCCCCCCTATCCAATCCAAACCCTTGAAGTCCGCCTGATCACCCCCGAGGAAGCGAGAATGGATCGCTGGCACGTCGACATTGACTGGCACGTCGACATTGAGTGGAGCCCTGCTGGGGTGACTGCGACCGAGCGCGTGCTTGACCCGGTGGACGCGGCCACCGTCGAGCGCTACCGGCAACTCTACCGGGCCACCACCGCCGGGCGGCCCCTGCTCCGCTCGGCGTTTGACCTGTACCGGGACGGGGACACCTTGAGCTGGGTGAAGGCCCCCTGTCGTCCGGCCGATGTGCGGGGGCGCTTCGTGGTCTATGTCGTGCCCGTGGACCCCGCTGCCGCTGCCGACCGCCCTGCGTGGCGGCCGGGGCCAAGCCGTGAGATCCTGCATTTCGACTTTTTCGATTACGGGGTCCGCGTTGACGGGACGTGTCTGCTCCGGCACCCGCTGCCCCCCTATGCGATCCAAACGCTTGAAGCCCGCCTGATCACCCCCGGGGGTGTGGATCGCTGGCACGTTGCCCTGGCGTGGTCGGCTGCTGGCGTGCGCGCCACCGACCTGCTTCAGGCGAAATACCGGGCGGTGGTGGCGGCCCCGCCGGTGGCCCGCTCTGCCTTTGCCCTGTACCTGGAGGGGCGGACCCTGACGTATGTCAAAGCGGGGTGTCAGCCGGCGGACACGCAAGGGCGCTTCTTCCTGCATGTCTTTCCCCGGGAGCGGGGGGTGCTGGCCGCTGCGCGGCGGTCCTTGGGGTTTGCGGTCCTGGATTTCAGTTTTGACGACTGGTGGCGGCACGCCATGCCGCATGTACAGCAGGCGGCGCGGTTTGCTGACAAGTGTCTGGCGACGGTACAACTGCCCTCCTATCCTCTGGCGCGGCTGCGCACCGGGCAGGTTGCTGGGGCGGGCCGGGGCTGGGCGGTGGACGTGGCGTTGCCGGGGCGAGGCGGGGCTGGGCGACCCCTGCCGGGGGTCCCTCAATGACAAGCGGGCGTCCCTCCGTCCTGCGGGGCGTGGCCCGCTGGTCCACGGCGGCGGTGGCCTTCGTGGCCGCTCACAGTGTCCTGCTGGCCCTGGCGGTGCTGGCCGTGGTGGGTCTGGCCGTCCTTGACGATTACGGGGTGGGGCCGGACGAGGATCAGCAACACGGGATCGGCCAGACGGCAATCGCCTATGCGCTGGGCGACACCGAGACCCTGCACCCCCCCGGTCCCTCCCAGAACCGTTACTACGGTGTCGTCTTCGAAGTACCGCTGGTGCTGGTTGAGCGGCTGCTGGGTCTCACCGACAGCCGCGCCATCTACTTGAGCCGCCATCTCCTCACCCACCTGTGCTTTCTGGCCGGCGGCGGGGGCGCGGCCTGGCTGGCCTCCCGGCTGTTCGGCAGCCGCTGGCTGGCCCTGCTGGCCCTCGGCCTCTTCGTCCTCCATCCCCGGCTGTATGCCCACTCGTTTTTCAACACCAAGGACATTCCCTTCCTGGTGGCCTTCCTGGGCTGTCTGGCCCTGATTCACCGGGCGTGGCAGCGGGGGGGGGTGGGGGCGTATGCGCTGTGTGGGGTGGGGGTGGGGGTCGCAACGAACTTACGCATCATGGGCGGGGGATTGTTTGTGGCGGTGATGGTGATGCGGGTAGTGGATTGGGTGCGGGCGGGAAATCGGGCGGAGCGGCGGCAGGTGGGGAGGACGCTGGGGGTGTTCGGGCTGGCCAGTGCCTTGACGCTGTATGCGGTCTCGCCCTATCTGTGGGGCAATCCCTTGGAGCTGCTTGACGCGGTCAAGGTTTTCTCCCAGTATCCTTTCCGCCCCATTATGATCTTTCAAGGCGAACTCATCCGCTGGCCGGCCATTCCGGCGCACTACATTCCGACCTGCTTGGCCATCACCACCCCGCCGGGCGTACTGCTGCTGAGCCTCATCGGGGCGGCTGGCGTGCTCTGGCAGACTCTGACCCACCCCGGCGAGTTGCTCCGCAACCCCACCACCCGCTTTGAGGGGCTGCTCGTGGCCTGCGTGCTCCTGCCCGTTGGGGCCGTCATCGTCCTGAATACCAATGTCTACGGCGGCTGGCGGCCCATGTATTTCCTCTACGCCCCGTTGTGTCTGCTGGCCGTGGCTGGTCTGCGGCGGCTGGCTGGCATGTGCCGCTGGCCCGCCCTGCGGGCCGGTGTCTATGGCTTGGCCGTGGCTGGCTTGGCTGGCGTGGTCATCGAAATGGTGGGGCTTCATCCCTACCAGCACCTCTATTTCAACCGGCTGGTGGACCGGCACACGCCCGAGTACCTGCGTGGGCAGTATGACGAGGGACGCTGGGGGACGGCGTACCGGGAGGGGCTGGAATATCTGCTCCAGCGCTATCCCGCCTCACCCGTCTCCCTGGTGCCGGACCGTCCCAGCGGCCGTCCCACCGCCTATCAAATACGGAACTGGGGCAGCCTTCCCAAGGCAGCCCGGCGTCGCATTGTCTTCGCCGACGGGCTGGAGGAGGAGGGGGACTTTTATGTGACCGATCACATGTTCAGCGGGTGGGACAAGAGCCGTGATCTCCCCTTCGCACCCCTTGTCTACACCCGTCAAGTCTACAACAACACCATCCTCACGGTGAGCGCGAGCGACCCGGCCCTGGTGGATGCGGCCACCGCCGAGCGCTACCGGCAACTCTACCGGGCCACCACCGCCGGGCCACCCCTGCTCCGCTCGGCGTTTGACCTGTACCTGGAGGGGGCCACCTTGAGCTGGGTGAAGGTGCCCTGCCGGCCGGCCGACGTGCGGGGGCGCTTCGTGGTCTATGTCGTGCCCGTGGACCCCGCTGCCGCTGCCGACCGCCCTGCGTGGCGGTCGGGGCCAGGCATTGAAATCCTGAACTTCGGCTTTTCCGATTACGGGGTCCGCCTTGACGGGGCGTGTCTGATCCGGCGGACACTGCCCCCCTATGCGATCCGGACCCTTGAAGCCCGCCTGGTCGCCCCCGGGGGCGTGGATCGCTGGCACGTCGCCCTGGCGTGGTCGGCTGCTGGCGTGACCGCGACCGACCTACTTGAGGCGACATACCGGGCGGTGGTGGCAGCCCCGCCGGTGGCCCGCTCTGACTTTGCCCTGTACCTGGACGGGCGGACCCTGACCTATGTCAAAGCGGGGTGTCAGCGGGCGGACACGCAGGGGCGCTTCTTCCTGCATGTCTTCCCCCGGGACCGGGCGGTGCTGACCGCTGCGCAGCGGCCAGCCGGGTTTGCGGTCCTGGATTTCGGCTTCCAATGGTGGTGGCACGACATTTCGCATGTGCAGCAGGCGGCGCGGTTTGCTGACAAGTGTCTGGCGACGGTACAACTGCCCTCCTATCCTCTGGCGCGGCTCCGCACCGGGCAGGTCGCTGAGGCGGGCCGGGGCTGGGCGGTGGACGTGGCGTTGCCGGGGCGAGGCGGGGCGGGGCGGCCCTTGCCGGGAGTCCCTCAATGACAAGCGGGCGTCCCTCCGTCCTGCGGGGCGTGGCCCGCTGGTGCACAGCGGCGGTGGCTTTCGTGGCCGCCCACAGTGTCCTGCTGGCCCTGGCGGTGCTGGCCGTGGTGGGCGTGGCCGTCCTTGACGATTACGGGGCGGCGGTGGACGAGGAGTATCAACGTGGGAGAGGCCAAGCGGCAATCGCCTATGCGCTGGGCGACACCGAGACCCTGCGCCCCCCCGGTCCCCCCCACAACCGCTACTACGGCGTTGTCTTCGAAGTGCCGTTGGTGCTGGTTGAGCGGCTGCTCGGCCTCACCGACAGCCGCGCCATCTACTTGAGCCGCCATCTGCTCACCCACCTGTGCTTTCTGGCTGGCGGCGGGGGCGCGGCCTGGCTGGCCGCCCGGCTGTTCGGCAGCCGCTGGCTGGCCCTGCTGGCCCTCGGCCTCTTCGTCCTCCATCCCCGGCTGTATGCCCACTCGTTTTTCAACACCAAGGACATTCCCTTCCTGGTGGCCTTCCTGGGCTGTCTGGCCCTGATTCACCGGGCGTGGCAGCGGGGGGGGGTGGGGGCGTATGCGCTGTGTGGGGTGGGGGTGGGGGTCGCAACGAACTTACGCATCATGGGCGGGGGATTGTTTGTGGCGGTGATGGTGATGCGGGTAGTGGATTGGGTGCGGGCGGGAAATCGGGCGGAGCGGCGGCAGGTGGGGAGGACACTGGGGGTGTTCGGGCTGGCCAGTGTCTTGACGCTGTATGCGGTCTCGCCCTATCTGTGGGGCAATCCCTTGGAACTGCTTGACGCGATTGCAGTCCTCTCCCAGCACCCTTACCGTCCTACTATGCTCTTTCAAGGCGAACTCATCCGCTGGCCGGCCATTCCGGCGCACTACATTCCGACCTGGCTGGCCATCACCACCCCGCCGGGCGTGCTGCTGCTGAGCCTCATCGGGGCGGCTGGCGTGCTCTGGCAGACTCTGACCCACCCCGGCGAGTGGCTCCGCAACCCCACCACCCGCTTTGAGGGCCTGCTCGTGGCCTGTGTGCTCCTGCCCGTTGGGGCCGTCATCGTCCTCAATGCCAATGTCTACAATGGCTGGCGGCAGATGTATTTCCTCTATGCCCCGCTGTGTCTGCTGGCCGTGGCTGGTCTGCGGCGGCTGGCTGGCGTGTGCCGCTGGCCAGCCCTGCGGGCCGGTGTCTATGGTCTGGCCGTGGCTGGCCTGGCTGGCGTGGTCATCGAAATGGTGGGGCTTCATCCCTACCAGCACCTCTATTTCAACCGGCTGGTGGACCGGCACACGCCCGAGTATCTGCGTGGGCAGTATGACATGGAGTATTGGGGGATGGCGTACCGGGAGGGGCTGGAATATCTGCTCCAGCGCTATCCCAATTCACCTGTCTCTCTAGTGCCGAGCCATTCCAGTGACCGTCCCGGCATCCACTACACCATGAATCGGGTTATCCTGCCCAAGGCGGACCGGCGTCGCCTCGTCTTTGCCGACGGAGTGGAGGAGCAGGGAGACTTTCATGTGACCGATCACAGGTACAGTTTTGATCGCCCCTTCGCACCCGTTGTCTACACCCGCCAAGTCTACAACAACACCATCCTCACGGTGAGCGCGAGCGACCCGGCCCTGGTAGATGCGGCCACCGTCGAGCGCTACCGGCAGTTCTACCGGGCCGCAACAGCCGGGCCGCCCCTGCTCCGCTCGGCGTTTGACCTGTACCTGGACGGGACCACCTTGAGCTGGGTAAAGGCCCCCTGCCGCTTGGCCGATGTGTGGGGGCGCTTCGTGGTCCATATCATACCCGTGGACCCCGCTGCCGCTGCCGACCGCCCCGGGTGGCGGCCGGGGCCAGGCCGTGAGATATGGCATTTCGGCTTTTACGATTACGGGGTCCGCCTTGACGGAGCGTGTCTGCTCCGGCACCCGCTGCCCCCCTATGCGATCCAAACGCTTGAAGCCCGCCTGATCACCCCCGGGGGTGTGGATCGCTGGCACGTTGCCCTGGCGTGGTCGGCTGCTGGCGTGCGCGCCACCGACCTGCTTCAGGCGAAATACCGGGCGGTGGTGGCGGCCCCGCCGGTGGCCCGCTCTGCCTTTGCCCTGTACCTGGAGGGGCGGACCCTGACGTATGTCAAAGCGGGGTGTCAGCCGGCGGACACGCAAGGGCGCTTCTTCCTGCATGTCTTTCCCCGGGAGCGGGGGGTGCTGGCCGCTGCGCGGCGGTCCTTGGGGTTTGCGGTCCTGGATTTCGGTTTTGACTGGTGGCGGCATGACATTTCGCATGTACAGCAGGCGGCGCGGTTTGCTGACAAGTGTCTGGCGACGGTACGGCTGCCCGCCTATCCTCTGGCACGGCTGCGCACCGGGCAGGTCGCTGAGGCGGGCCGGGGCTGGGCGGTGGATGTGGCGTTGCCGGAGCGAGGCGGGGCTGGGCGGCCTCTGCCGGGAGTCTCTCAATGACAAGCGGGCGTCCCTCCGTTCCCCGGTCCGTGGCCGGCTGGGGCACGGCGGCGGTGGCCTTCGTGGCCCGCCACAGTGTCCTGCTGGCCCTGGCGGTGCTGGCCGTGGTGGGTCTGGCCGTCCTTGACGATTACGGGGTGGGGCGGGACGAGGAGGAGCAACACGGGATCGGCCAGGCGGTAATCGCCTATGCGCTGGGCGACACCGAGACCCTGCGCCCCCCCGGTCCCCCCCACAACCGCTACTACAGCGTTGTCTTCGAAGTGCCGCTGGTGCTGGTTGAGCGGCTGCTGGGTCTCACCGACAGCCGTGCCATCTACTTGAGCCGCCATCTGCTCACCCACCTCTGCTTTCTGGCTGGCGGCGGGGGCGCGGCCTGGCTGGCCTCCCGGCTGTTCGGCAGCCGCTGGCTGGCCCTGCTGGCCCTCGGCCTCTTCGTGCTCCATCCCCGGCTGTATGCCCACTCGTTTTTCAACACCAAGGACATTCCCTTCCTGGTGGCCTTCCTGGGCTGTCTGGCCCTGATTCATCGGGCGTGGCAGCGGGGGGGGGTGGGGGCGTATGCGCTGTGTGGGGTGGGGGTGGGGGTCGCAACGAACTTACGCATCATGGGCGGGGGATTGTTTGTGCTGGTGGTGGTGATGCGGGTGGTGGATTGGGTGCGGGCGGGGAGTCGGGCGGAACGGCGGCAGGTGGGGAGGACGCTGGGGGTGTTCGGGCTGGCCAGTGTCTTAACGCTGTATGCGGTCTCGCCCTATCTGTGGGGCAATCCGCTGGAACTGCTTGACGCGATTGCAGTCCTCTCCCAGCACCCTACCCGTCCTCCTATGCTCTTTCAAGGCGAGGTCATCCGCTGGCCGGCCATTCCGGCGCACTACATTCCGACCTGGCTGGCCATCACCACCCCGCCGGGCGTGTTGCTGCTGAGCCTCATCGGGGCGGCTGGCGTGCTCTGGCAGACTCTGACCCACCCCGGCGAGTGGCTCCGCAACCCCACCACCCGCTTTGAGGGCCTGCTCGTGGCCTGCGTGCTCCTGCCCGTTGGGGCCGTCATCGTCCTCAATGCCAATGTCAACAATGGCTGGCGGCAGATGTATTTCCTCTACGCCCCGCTGTGTCTGCTGGCCGTGGCTGGTCTGCGGCGGCTGGCTGGCGTATGCCGCTGGCCCGCCCTGCGGGCCGGTGTCTATGGCTTGGCCGTGGCTGGCCTGGCTGGCGTGGTCATCGAAATGGTCGGGCTTCATCCCCATCAGCACCTCTATTTCAACCGGCTGGTGGACCGGCACACGCCCGAGTATCTGCGTGGGCAGTATGACATGGACTACTGGGGGACAACGTACCGGGAGGGGCTGGAATATCTGCTCCAGCGCTATCCCACTTCACCTGTCTCTCTGGCGTCGAGCCGTCCCGCTGGCCATCCCACCGGCAATCACATAAGGAACCGGGACATCCTTCCCAAGGCAGCCCGGCGTCGCATTGTCTACGCCGACGGAATAGAGGAGGAGGGGGACTTTTCTCTGACCAGTCGTATGATCGGAGGGTGGAGAGACAGCCGTGATCGCCCCTTCATGCCCATTGTCTACACCCGCCAAGTCTACAACAACACCATCCTCACGGTGAGCGCGATCGACCCGGCCCTGGTGGATGCGGCCACCGCCGAGCGCTACCAACAGCTCTACCGGACCACAACAGACAGGCCGCCCCTCCTCCGCTCGGCGTTCGACCTGCACCTGGACGGGACCACCCTGACCTGGGTGAAGGCCCCCTGCCGGCCGGCCGATGTGCGGGGGCGCTTCGTGGTCTATGTCATGCCCGTGGACCCCGCTGCCGCTGCCGACCGCCTCGGGTGGCGGCCGGGGCCAGCCCGTGAGATCCGGCATTTCGACTTCTCCGATTACGGGGTCCACCTTGACGGGGCGTGTCTGATCCGGCATCCGCTGCCCCCCTATGCGATCCAAACGCTTGAAGCCCGCCAGATCGCCCCCGGGGGCGTGGATCGCTGGCACGTTGCCCTGGCGTGGTCGGCTGCTGGCGTGCGTGCGACCGACCTGCTTGAGGCGCGGTACCGGGCGGTGGTGGCGGCCCCGCCGGTGGCCCGCTCTGCCTTTGCCCTGTACCTGGAGGGGCGGACCCTGACGTATGTCAAAGCGGGGTGTCAGCGGGCGGACACGCAGGGGCGCTTCTTCCTGCATGTCTTCCCCCGGGACCGGGCGGTGCTGGCCGCTGCGCGGCGGTCCTTGGGGTTTACGGTCCTGGATTTCGGTTTTGACTGGTGGCGGCATGACATTTCGCATGTACAGCAGGCGGCGTGGTTTGCTGACAAGTGTCTGGCGACGGTACGGCTGCCCGCCTATCCTCTGGCACGGCTGCGCACCGGGCAGGTCGCTGAGGCGGGCCGGGGCTGGGCGGTGGATGTGGCGTTGCCGGAGCGAGGCGGGGCTGGGCGGCCTCTGCCGGGAGTCTCTCAATGACCAGCGGGCGTCCCTCCGTTCCCCGGTCCGTGGCCGGCTGGGGCACGGCGGCGGTGGCCTTCGTGGCCCGCCACAGTGTCCTGCTGGCCCTGGCGGTGCTGGCCGTGGTGGGCTTGGCCGTTCTTGACGATTACGGGGTGTTGTGGGACGGGGATCGGGAATATAGGAACGGGGTGGCGTGGAACGTGGGGTCGCAACGTGGGAGAGGCCAAGCGGCAATCGCCTATGCGCTGGGCGACACCGAGACCCTGCGCGACACCGGTCCCCTCCACAACCGCTACTACGGCGTTGTCTTCGAAGTGCCGCTGGTCCTGGTTGAGCGGCTGCTGGGTCTCACCGACAGCCGCGCCATCTACTTGAGCCGCCATCTCCTCACCCACCTCTGCTTTCTGGCCGGCGGTGGGGGCGCGGCTTGGCTGGCCTCCCGGTTGTTCGGCAGCCGCTGGCTGGCCCTGCTGGCCCTCGGCCTCTTCGTCCTCCATCCCCGGCTGTATGCCCACTCGTTTTTCAACGCCAAGGACATTCCCTTCCTGGTGGCCTTCCTGGGCTGTCTGGCCCTGATTCACCGGGCGTGGCAGCGGGGGGGGGGGGGCGTATGCGCTGTGTGGGGTGGGGGTGGGGGTCGCAACGAACTTACGCATCATGGGCGGGGGATTGTTTGTGGCGGTGGTGGTGATGCGGGTGGTGGATTGGGTGCGGGCGGGGAGTCGGGCGGAGCGGCGGCAGGTGGGGAGGACGCTGGGGGTGTTCGGGCTGGCCAGTGTCTTGACGCTGTATGCGGTCTCGCCCTATCTGTGGGGCAATCCCTTGGAGTTGCTTGACGCGATTGCAGTCCTCTCCCAGCACCCTCGCCGTCCTCCTATGCTCTTTCAAGGCGAGGTCATCCGCTGGCCGGACCTTCCGGCGCATTACATTCCGACCTGGCTGGCCATTACCACCCCGCCGGGCGTGCTGCTGCTGAGCCTCATCGGGGCGGCTGGTGTGCTCTGGCAGACTCTGACGCACCCCGGCGAGTTGCTCCGCAACCCCACCATCCGCTTTGAGGGGCTGCTCGTGGCCTGTGTGCTCCTGCCCGTTGGGGCCGTCATCGTCCTCAATGCCAATGTCTACGACGGCTGGCGGCACATGTATTTCCTCTACGCCCCGTTGTGTCTGCTGGCCGTGGCCGGTCTGCGGCGGCTGGTCGGCGTGTGCCGCTGGCCGGCCCTGCGGGCCGGT
Organism: uncultured Binatia bacterium (SeqCode); assembly: GCA_965200965.1. Classification (GTDB taxonomy): domain Bacteria; phylum Desulfobacterota; class Binatia; order Bin18; family Bin18; genus JAAXHF01. The sequence continues at coordinate 285,059 of OZ241744.1, read as the reverse complement.
GTCTATGGCCTGGCCGTAGCTGGCCTGGCTGGCGTGGTCATCGAAATGGTTGGGCTTCATCCCTACCAGCACCTCTATTTCAACCGGCTGGCGGCCACCGCCGAGCGCTACCGGCAACTCTACCGGGCCACCACCGCCGGGCCGCCTCTCCTCCGCTCAGAGTTCGACCTGTACCTGGACGGGGCCACCTTGGGCTGGGCGAAGGCCCCCTGCCGCGTGGACGATGTGCGGGGGCGCTTCGTGGTCTATGTCCTGCCCGTGGACCCCGCTGCCGCTGCCGACCGCCCCGGGTGGCGGCCGGGGCCAGGCATTGAAATCCTGCATTTCGACTTTTTCGATTACGGGGTCCACTTTGACGGGACGTGTCTGCTCCGGCCCCCGCTGCCTCCCTATGCGATCCAAACGCTTGAAGCCCGCCTGGTCGCCCCCGATGGCGTGGATCGCTGGCACGTTGCCCTGGCGTGGTCGGCTGCTGGCGTGCGTGCGACCGACCTGCTTGAGGCGCGGTACCGGGCGGTGGTGGCGGCCCCGCCGGTGGCCCGCTCTGCCTTTGCCCTGTACCTGGAGGGGCGGACCCTGACGTATGTCAAAGCGGGGTGTCAGCCGGCGGACACGCGGGGGCGCTTCTTCCTGGAGGTCTTCCCCCGGGACCGGGGGGTGCTGGCCGCTGCGCGGCGGTCCTTGGGGTTTGCGGTCCTGGATTTCGGTTTTGACTGGTGGCGGCATGACATTTCGCATGTACAGCAGGCGGCGCGGTTTGCTGACAAGTGTCTGGCGACGGTACAACTGCCCTCCTATCCTCTGGCGCGTCTCCGCACCGGGCAGGTCGCTGAGGCGGGCGGGGGCTGGGCGGTGGACGTGGCGTTGCCGGAGCGAGGCGGGGCGGGGCGGCCCCTGCCGGGAGTCCCTCAATGACCAGCGGGCGTCCCTCCGTTCCCCGGTCCGTGGCCGGCTGGGGCACGGCGGCGGTGGCCTTCGTGGCCCGCCACAGTGTCCTGCTGGCCCTGGCGGTGCTGGCCGTGGTGGGCCTAGCCGTCCTTGATGATTACGGGGTGGGGCCGGACGAGGAGTATCAACGTGGGATTGGCCAAGCGGCAATCGCCTATGCGCTGGGCGAGACCGAGACCCTGCGCCCCCCCAGTCCCCCCCACAACCGCTACTACGGCGTTGTCTTCGAAGTGCCGCTGGTCCTGGTTGAGCGGCTGCTGGGTCTCACCGACAGCCGTGCTATCCACTTGAGCCGCCATCTGCTCACCCACCTGTGCTTTCTGGCTGGCGGCGGGGGTGCGGCCTGGCTGGCCTCCCGGCTGTTCGGCAGCCGCTGGCTGGCCCTGCTGGCCCTCGGCCTCTTCGTGCTCCATCCCCGGCTGTATGCCCACTCGTTTTTCAACACCAAGGACATCCCCTTCCTGGTGGCCTTCCTGGGCTGTCTGGCCCTGATTCACCGGGCGTGGCAGCGGGGGGGGGTGGGGGCGTATGCGCTGTGTGGGGTGGGGGTGGGGGTCGCAACGAACTTACGCATCATGGGCGGGGGATTGTTTGTGGCGGTGATGGTGATGCGGGTAGTGGATTGGGTGCGGGCGGGGAGTCGGGCGGAACGGCGGCAGGTGGGGAGGACGCTGGGGGTGTTCGGGCTGGCCAGTGTCTTGACGCTGTATGCGGTCTCGCCCTATCTGTGGGGCAATCCGCTGGAGCTGCTTGACGCGATTGCAGTCCTCTCCCAGCACCCCATCCGTCCTACTATGCTCTTTCAAGGCGAGGTTATCCGCTGGCCGGCCATTCCGGCGCACTACATTCCGACCTGGCTGGCCATCACCACCCCGCCGGGCGTGCTGCTGCTGAGCCTCATCGGGGCGGCTGGCGTGCTCCGGCGGGGGCTGACCCACCCTGGCGAGTTGCTCCGCAACCCCACCACCCGTTTTGAGGGCCTGCTTGTGGCCTGTGTGCTCCTACCCGTTGGGGCCGTCATCGTCCTCAATGCCAGCGTCTACGGCGGCTGGCGGCAGATGTATTTCCTCTACGCCCCGCTGTGTCTGCTGGCCGTGGCCGGTCTGCGGCGGCTGGCTGGCGTGTGCCGCTGGCCGGCCCTGCGGGCCGGTGTCTATGGCCTGGCCGTGGCTGGCCTGGCTGGCGTGGTCATCGAAATGGTTGGGATTCATCCCCATCAGTACCTCTATTTCAACCGGCTGGTGGACCGGAGTACGCCCGAGTACCTGCGTGGGCAGTACCAGATGGACTATTGGGAGACGGCGTACCGGGAGGGGCTGGAATATCTGCTCCAGCACTATCCCGCCTCACCCATCTCTCTAGTGCCGGACCGTCCCAGCGGCCGTCCCACCGGCTATCAAGTAAGGAACCGGGACATTCTTGCCAAGGCAGCCCGGCGTCGCATTGTCTACGCCGACGGAATGGAGGAGGAGGGGGACTTTTATGTGACCTCTCGTGCGTTCACTGGGTGGGGAGACCGCTTTGATCGCCCCTTCGCACCCGTTGTCTACACCCGCCAAGTCTACAACAACACCATCCTCACGGTGAGCGCGATCGACCCGGCCGTGGTGGACACGGCCACCGTCGAGCGCTACCGGCAACTCTACCGGGCCACCACCGCCGGGCCGCCCCTCCTTCGCTCGGCGTTCGACCTGTACCTAGAGGGGACCACCCTGACCTGGGTGAAGGCCCCCTGCCGGCCGGCCGATGTGCGGGGGCGCTTCGCGGTCGAGGTCGTGCCCGTGGACCCCGCTGACGCTGCCGACCGCCCCGCGTGGCTGCAGGAGTCAGGCCGTGAGATCCTGCGTTTCGACTTTTCCGATTACGGGGTCCGCGTTGACGGGGCGTGTCTGATCCGGCGGACACTGCCCCCCTATCCGATCCACGCCCTTGAAGCCCGCCTGCATGTCCCCGGGGGACCCGATCTTTGGAGAGTAACCATTGACTTGGTACCTGCTGGCGTGCGCGCGACCGACCTGCTTCAGGCGACGTACCGGGCGGTGGTGGCGGCCTCGCCAGTACTGGCTGCTACTCAGCGTCCCTTCGGGTTTGCTGTCCTGGATTTCGGCTTCCAACGGTGGCGGCACCACATGTCGCCTGTGCAGCAGGCGGCGCGGTTTGCTGACAGGTGTCTGGCGACGCTGCGGCTGCCGGCCTATCCTCCGGTGCGGCTCCGCACGGGGCAGGTCACTGAGGCTGGCCGGGGCTGGGAGATGGACGTGGCATTACCGGAGCGAGCCGGGGCTGGGCGGCCCCTGCCGGGAGTCTCTCAATGACAAGCGGGCGTCCCTCTGTCCCCCGGTCCGTGGGCCGCTGGTGCACGGCGGCGGTGGCCTTCGTGGCCGCCCACAGTATCCCGCTGGCCCTGGCCGTCCTGGTCGTGGTGGGCATGGCCGTCCTTGACGATTACGGGGTGGCGTGGGACGAGACAGCCCAGCACCAAATTGCCCAGACGGCAATCGCCTATGCGCTGGGCGACACCGAGACCCTGCGCCCCCCCGGTCCCCCCTCCGACCGCTACTACGGCGTTGTCTTCGAAGTGCCGCTGGTGCTGGTTGAGCGGCTGCTGGGTCTCACCGACAGCCGCGCCATCTACTTGAGCCGCCATCTGCTCACCCACCTCTGCTTTCTGGCCGGCGGCGGGGGCGCGGCCTGGCTGGCCTCCCGGCTGTTCGGCAGCCGCTGGCTGGCCCTGCTGGCCCTCGGCCTCTTCGTGCTCCATCCCCGGCTGTATGCCCACTCGTTTTTCAACACCAAGGACATTCCCTTCCTGGTGGCCTTCCTGGGCTGTCTGGCCCTGATTCACCGGGCGTGGCAGCGGGGGGGGGTGGGGGCGTATGCGCTGTGTGGGGTGGGGGTGGGGGTCGCAACGAACTTACGCATCATGGGCGGGGGATTGTTTGTGGCGGTGGTGGGGGGGCGGGTGGTGGATTGGGTGCGAGCGGGAAATCGGGCGGAACGGCGGCAGGTGGGGAGGACGCTAGGGGTGTTCGGGCTGGCCAGTGTCTTGACGCTGTATACGGTCTCGCCCTATCTGTGGGGCAATCCACTGGAGCTGCTTGACGCGATTGCAGTTCTCTCCCAGCACTCTCACCGTCCTACTATGCTCTTTCAAGGCGAAGCAATTCACTGGCCGGCCATTCCGGCCCACTACATTCCGACTTGGCTGGCCATCACCACCCCGCCGGGCGTGCTGCTGCTGAGCCTCATCGGGGCGGCTGGTGTGCTCCGGCAGACTCTGACCCACCCCGGCGAGTGGCTCCGTAACCCCACCACCCGCTTTGAGGGCCTGCTCGTGGCCTGCGTGCTCCTGCCCGTTGGGGCCGTCATCATCCTCAATGCCAATGTCTATAACAACTGGCGGCACATGTATTTCCTCTACGCTCCGTTGTGTCTGCTGGCCGTGGCCGGTCTGCGACGGCTGGCTGGCGTGTGCCGCTGGCCGGCCCTGCGGGTCGGTGTCTATGGCTTGGCCGTAGCTGGCCTGGCTGGCGTGGTCATCGAAATGGTGGGGCTTCATCCCTACCAGCACCTCTATTTCAACCGGCTGGTGGACCGGCACACGCCCGAGTACCTGCGTGGGCAGTATGACGAGGGACGCTGGGGGACGGCGTACCGGGAGGGGCTGGAATATCTGCTCCAGCGCTATCCCGCCTCACCCGTCTCCCTGGTGCCGGGCCATTCCAGCGGCCGTCCCACCGCCTATCAAATACGGAACTGGGGTAGCCTTCCCAAGGCGGACCGGCGTCGCATTGTCTTCGCCGACGGAATGGAGGAGGAGGGGGACTTTTATGTGACCGATCACATGTTCAGCCCGTGGGACAAGAGCCGTGATCTCCCCTTCGCACCCCTTGTCTACACCCGTCAAGTCTACAACAACACCATCCTCACGGTGAGCGCGAGCGATCCGGCCCTGGTGGATGCGGCCACCGCCGAGCGCTACCGGCAACTCTACCGGGCCACCACCGCCAAGCCACCCCTCCTCCGCTCGGCGTTTGACCTGTACCTGGAGGGGGCCACCTTGAGTTGGGTGAAGGTGCCCTGCCGTCCGGCCGACATGCGGGGGCGCTTCGTGGTCTATGTCGTGCCCGTGGACCCCGCTGCCGCTGCCGACCGCCCTGCGTGGCGGTCGGGGCCAGGCATTGAAATCCTGAACTTCGGCTTTTCCGATTACGGGGTCCGCCTTGACGGGGCGTGTCTGATCCGGTGCCCGCTTCCCCCTTATGCGATCCAAACCCTTGAAGCCCGCCTGATCACCCCCGGGGGCGTGGATCGCTGGCATGTCGCCCTGGCGTGGTCGGCTGCTGGCGTGCGTGCGACCGACCTGCTTGAGGCGACATACCGGGCAGCGGTGGCGACCCCGCCGGTGGCCCGCTCTGACTTTGCCCTGTACCTGGAGGGGCGGACCCTGACCTATGTCAAAGCGGGGTGTCAGCGGGCGGACACGCAGGGGCGCTTCTTCCTGCATGTCTTCCCCCGGGACCGGGCCGTGCTGACCGCTGCACGGCGGCCAGCCGGGTTTGCGGTCCTGGATTTTGGTTTTGACTGGTGGCGGCACTACATGCCGCATGTGCAGCAGGCGGCGCGGTTTGCTGACAAGTGTCTGGCGACGGTGCGGCTGCCCGCCTATCCTCTGGCACGGCTCCGCACCGGGCAGGTCGCCAGCGAGAAGCCGATCTGGGCAGTTGAATTTCCTGTGGCCGATCAGGTGAGCTGGCCCGTTCCAGCCTCATCGGGAGCACGCTCTTGAGGCCCGCCGACATTCGGGGTACGGCTGCCGAGCCGGCTGGCGGCACCTCCATGGCCGCCCACCTGGGCAGGATCATCGTGACCTCCGTCCCCCGGTCCGTGGGCCGCTGGCGCACGGCGGCTGTGGCCTTCGTGGCCGCCCACAGTGTCCTGCTGGCCCTGACGGTTCTGGCCGTGGTGGGCCTTGCCGTCCTTGACGATTACGGGGTGGCGTGGGACGAGACAATGCAGCGCCGAATTGCCCAGGCGGCGGTCAACTACATGCTGGGCGACACCGAGACCCTGCTGGCCCCCGTCCATGCCAACACCCGCTACTACGGCGTTGTCTTCGAAGTGCCGCTGGTGCTGGTTGAGCGGCTGCTGGGTCTCACCGACAGCCGCGCCATCTACTTGAGCCGCCATCTCCTCACCCACCTCTGCTTTCTGGCGGGCGGCGGGGGGGCGGCCTGGCTGGCCGCCCGGCTGTTCGGCAGCCGCTGGCTGGCCCTGCTGGCCCTCGGCCTCTTCGTCCTCCATCCCCGGCTGTATGCCCACTCGTTTGTCAACACCAAGGACATCCCCTTCCTGGTGGCCTTCCTGGGCTGTCTGGCCCTGATTCACCGGGCGTGGCAGCGGGGGGGGGTGGGGGCGTATGCGCTGTGTGGGGTGGGGGTGGGGGTCGCAACGAACTTACGCATCATGGGTGGGGGATTGTTTGTGGCGGTGATGGTGATGCGGGTGGTGGATTGGGTGCGAGCGGGGAGTCGGGCGGAACGGCGGCAGGTGGGGAGGACGCTGGGGGTGTTCGGGCTGGCCGGTGTCTTGACGCTGTATGCGGTCTCGCCCCATCTGTGGAGCAATCCCTTGGAGGTGGTCGAAACGTTTACGGTTTTCTCCCAGTATCCTCACATGGGTTCTAGGCTCTTTCAAGGCGAGGTCGTGCACTGGCCGGCCATTCCGGCCCACTACATTCCGACTTGGCTGGCCATCACCACCCCGCCGGGCGTGCTGCTGCTGAGCCTCATCGGGGCGGCTGGTGTGCTCTGGCAGACTCTGACCCACCCCGGCGAGTGGCTCCGCAACCCCACCACCCGCTTTGAGGGCCTGCTCGTGGCCTGCGTGCTCCTGCCCGTTGGGGTCGTCATCGTCCTCAATGCCAATGTCTATAATGGCTGGCGGCAGATGTATTTCCTCTACGCCCCGCTGTGTCTGCTGGCCGTGGCCGGTCTGCGGCGGCTGGCTGGCGTGTGCCGCTGGCCCGCCCTGCGGGCCGGTGTCTATGGCCTAGCCGTGGCTGGCTTGGCTGGCGTGGTCATCGAAATGGTCGGGCTTCATCCCTACCAGCACCTCTATTTCAACCGGCTGGTGGACCGGAGTACGCCCGAGTACCTGCGTGGGCAGTATGACATGGACTACTGGGGGACAACGTACCGGGAGGGGCTGGAATATCTGCTCCAGCGCCAACCCGTCTCACCCGTCTCTCTGGCACCGGGCCGTCCCAATGCCCGCCCCGCCGGCCATTATATAAGGAACCGGGGCATCCTTCCCAAGGCGGACCGGAACCGTATCGTCTTCGCCGACGGAATGGAGGAGGAGGGGGACTTTTATGTGACCAATCACATGTTCAGCGCGTGGCTTGACCGCTTTGATCACCCCTTCGCACCCATTGTCTACACCCGCCAAGTCTACAACAACACCATCCTCACGGTGAGCGCGATCGACCCGGCCCTGGTGGATGCGGCCACCGCCGAGCGCTACCGGCAACTCTACCGGGCCACCACCGCCGGGCCGCCCCTCCTCCGCTCGGCGTTCGACCTGTACCTGGACGGGACCACCTTGAGCTGGGTGAAGGCCCCCTGCCGGCCGGCCGATGTGCGGGGGCGCTTCGTGGTCCATGTCGTGCCCGTGAACCCCGCTGACGCTGCCAACCGCCCCGCGTGGCGGCGAACGCCAGGCACTGAGGTCCTGAACTTCATCTTTCCCGATTACGGGGTCCGCGTTGACGGGGCGTGTCTGATCCGGCGGACACTGCCCCCCTATCCGATCCAAACCCTTGAAGCCCGCCTGTTCGTCCCCGGGGGACCCGATCTTTGGAGAGTAAGCATTGACTTGGCACCTGCTGGCGTGCGCGCGACCGACCTGCTTGAGGCGACATACCGGGCAGCGGTGGCGGCCCCGCCGGTGGCCCGCTCTGACTTTGCCCTCTACCTGGACGGGCGGACCCTGACCTATGTCAAAGAGGGGTGTCAGCGGGCGGACACGCAGGGGCGCTTCTTCCTGCATGTCTTCCCCCGGGACCGGGCCGTGCTGGCCGCTGCGCGGCGGCCCTTCGGGTTTGCGGTCCTGGATTTCAGCTTCCACCGGTGGCGGCACCGCCTGCCGCATGTGCAGCAGGCGGCGCGGTTTGCTGACAAGTGTCTGGCGACGGTGCGGCTGCCCGCCTATCCTCTGGCACGGCTCCGCACCGGGCAGGTCGCCAGCGAGAAGCCGGTCTGGGCAGTTGAATTTCCTGTGGCCGATCAGGTGGGCTGGCCCGTTCCGGCCTCATCGGGAGCACGCTCTTGAGGCCGGCTGACATTCGGGGCACGGCTGGCGGCACCTCCATGGCCGCCCACCTGGGCAGGCTCATCGTGACCTCTGTCCCCCGGTCCGTGGGCCGCTGGTCCACGGCGGCGGTGGCCTTCGTGGCCCGCCACAGTGTCCTGCTGGCCCTGGCGGTGCTGGCCGTGGTGGGCTTGGCCGTTCTTGACGATTACGGGGTGGGGTGGGACGAGACAGCCCAACGCCGAATTACCCAGGCGGCAATCGCCTATGCGCTAGGCGACACCGAGACCCTGCACGCGCCCCCCGGTCTCCCTCCCTATGACCGCTACTACGGCGTTGTCTTCGAAGTACCGCTGGTGCTGGTTGAGCGGCTGCTGGGTCTCACCGACAGCCGCGCCATCTACTTGAGCCGCCATCTCCTCACCCACCTCTGCTTTCTGGCCGGCGGCGGGGGCGCGGCCTGGCTGGCCGCCCGGTTGTTCGGCAGCCGCTGGCTGGCCCTGCTGGCCCTCGGCCTCTTCGTCCTCCATCCCCGGCTGTATGCCCACTCGTTTTTCAACACCAAGGACATCCCCTTCCTGGTGGCCTTCCTGGGCTGTCTGGCCCTGATTCACCGGGCGTGGCAACGGGGGGGGGTGGGGGCGTATGCGCTGTGTGGGGTGGGGGTGGGGGTCGCAACGAACTTACGCATCATGGGTGGGGGATTGTTTGTGGCGGTGATGGTGATGCGGGTGGTGGATTGGGTGCGGGCGGGAAATCGGGCGGAACGGCGGCAGGTGGGGAGGACGCTGGGGGTGTTCGGGCTGGCCAGTGTCTTGACGCTGTATGCGGTCTCGCCCCATCTGTGGAGCAATCCCCTGGAGGTGGTCGAAACATTCACGGTTCTCTCCCAGCACCCTCACCGTCCTACTATGCTCTTTCAAGGCGAACTCATCCACTGGCCGGCTATTCCGGCGCACTACATTCCGACCTGGCTGGCCATCACCACCCCGCCGGGCGTGCTGCTGCTGAGCCTCATCGGGGCGGCTGGCGTGCTCTGGCGGACTCTGACCCACCCCGGCGAGCTGCTCCGCAACCCCACCACCCGCTTTGAGGGCCTGCTCGTGGCCTGCGTGCTCCTGCCCGTTGGGGCCGTCATCGTCCTCAATGCCAATGTCCACAACGGCTGGCGGCAGATGTATTTCCTCTACGCCCCGCTGTGTCTGCTGGCTGTGGCTGGTCTGCGGCGGCTGGCTGGCGTGTGCCGCTGGCCGGCCCTGCGGGCCGGTGTCTATGGCCTGGCCATGGCTGGCCTGGCTGGCGTGGTCATCGAAATGGTTGGGATTCATCCTCATCAGTATGTCTATTTCAACTGGCTGGTGGACCGGAACACGCCCGAGTACCTGCGTGGGCAGTACTACGAAGCGTACCGCTCACAGACGTACCGGGAGGGGCTGGAATATCTGCTTCAGCGCTATCCCGCCTCACCCGTCTCTCTAGTGCCGAGCCGTCCCAGCGGCCGTCCCGGCATCCAGTACACCATGAACCGGGGTATCCTGCCCAAGGCAGCCCGGCGTCGCATTGTCTTCGCCGACGGAATGGAGGAGGAGGGGGACTTTTATGTGACCTCTCATGTGTTCACTGGGTGGGGAGACCGCTTTGATCACCCCTTCGCACCCATTGTCTACACCCGCCAAGTCTACAACAACACCATCCTCACGGTGAGCGCGAGCGACCCCGCTCTGGTGGATGCGGCCACCGCCGAGCGCTACCGGCAACTCTACCGGGCCACCACCGCCGGGCCGCCCCTCCTCCGCTCGGCGTTCGACCTGTACCTGGACGGGACCACCCTGACCTGGGTGAAGGCCCCCTGCCGGCCGGCCGATGTGCGGGGGCGCTTCGTGGTCCATGTCGTGCCCGTGGACCCCGCTGACGCTGCCGCTGCCGACCGCCCCGCGTGGCGGCGAACGCCAGGCACTGAGGTCCTGAACTTCATCTTTCCCGATTACGGGGTCCGCGTTGACGGGGCGTGTCTGATCCGGCGGACACTGCCCCCCTATCCGATCCAAACCCTTGAAGCCCGCCTGTTCGTCCCCGGGGGACCCGATCTTTGGAGAGTAAGCATTGACTTGGCACCTGCTGGCGTGCGCGCGACCGACCTGCTTGAGGCGACATACCGGGCAGCGGTGGCGGCCCCGCCGGTGGCCCGCTCTGACTTTGCCCTCTACCTGGACGGGCGGACCCTGACCTATGTCAAAGAGGGGTGTCAGCGGGCGGACACGCAGGGGCGCTTCTTCCTGCATGTCTTCCCCCGGGACCGGGCCGTGCTGGCCGCTGCGCGGCGGCCCTTCGGGTTTGCGGTCCTGGATTTCAGCTTCCACCGGTGGCGGCACCGCCTGCCGCATGTGCAGCAGGCGGCGCGGTTTGCTGACAAGTGTCTGGCGACGGTGCGGCTGCCCGCCTATCCTCTGGCACGGCTCCGCACCGGGCAGGTCGCCAGCGAGAAGCCGGTCTGGGCAGTTGAATTTCCTGTGGCCGATCAGGTGGGCTGGCCCGTTCCGGCCTCATCGGGAGCACGCTCTTGAGGCCGGCTGACATTCGGGGCACGGCTGGCGGCACCTCCATGGCCGCCCACCTGGGCAGGCTCATCGTGACCTCTGTCCCCCGGTCCGTGGGCCGCTGGTCCACGGCGGCGGTGGCCTTCGTGGCCGCCCACAGTGTCCTGCTGGCCCTGGCGGTGCTGGCCGTGGTGGGCCTGGCCGTCCTTGACGATTACGGGGTGGGGTGGGACGAGAAGGAGCAACACGGGATCGGCCAGGCGGCAATCGCCTATGCGCTGGGCGACACCGAGACCCTGCGCCCCCCCGGTCCCCCCCACAACCGCTACTACGGCATTGTCTTCGAAGTGCCGTTGGTCCTGGTTGAGCGGCTGCTCGGCCTCACCGACAGCCGCGCCATCTACTTGAGCCGCCATCTGCTCACCCACCTCTGCTTTCTGGCCGGCGGCGGGGGCGCGGCCTGGCTGGCCGCCCGGCTGTTCGGCAGCCGCTGGCTGGCCCTGCTGGCCCTCGGCCTCTTCGTCCTCCATCCCCGGCTGTATGCCCACTCGTTTGTCAACACCAAGGACATCCCCTTCCTGGTGGCCTTCCTGGGCTGTCTGGCCCTGATTCATCGGGCGTGGCAGCGGGGGGGGGTGGGGGCGTATGCGCTGTGTGGGGTAGGGGTGGGGGTCGCAACGAACTTACGCATCATGGGCGGGGGATTGTTTGTGGCGGTGATGGTGATGCGGGTAGTGGATTGGGTGCGAGCGGGAAATCGGGCGGAACGGCGGCAGGTGGGGAGGACGCTGGGGGTGTTCGGGCTGGCCAGTGTCTTGACGCTGTATGCGGTCTCGCCCTATCTGTGGGGCAATCCGCTGGAGCTGCTTGACGCGATTGCAGTTCTCTCCCAGCACTCTCACCGTCCTACTATGCTCTTTCAAGGCGAGGTCATCCGCTGGCCGGACCTTCCGGCGCACTACATTCCGACCTGGCTGGCCATCACCACCCCGCCGGGCGTGCTGCTGCTGAGCCTCATCGGGGCGGCTGGTGTGCTCCGGCAGACTCTGACCCACCCCGGCGAGTGGCTCCGCAACCCCACCACCCGCTTTGAGGGGCTGCTCGTGGCCTGTGTGCTCCTGCCCGTTGGGGCCGTCATCGTCCTCAATGCCAACGTCTACCACAACTGGCGGCAGATGTATTTCCTCTACGCCCCGCTGTGTCTGCTGGCCGTGGCCGGTCTGCGGCGGCTGGCTGGCGTATGCCGCTGGCCAGCCCTGCGGGCCGGTGTCTATGGCCTGGCCGTAGCTGGTCTGGCTGGCGTGGTCATCGAAATGGTTGGGCTTCATCCCTACCAGCACCTCTATTTCAACCGGCTGGTGGACCGGAGTACGCCCGAGTACCTGCGTGGGCAGTATGACATGGACTACTGGGGGACGGTGTACCGGGAGGGGCTGGAATATCTGCTCCAGCGCTATCCCACTTCACCTGTCTCTCTGGCGTCGGGCCGTCCCAATGGCCATCCCACCGGCCGTCACATAAGGAACTGGGACATCCTTCCCAAGGCAGCCCGGCGTCGCATTGTCTTCGCCGACGGAATGGAGGAGGAGGGAGACTTTCATGTGACCTCTCATGTGTTCACTGGGTGGAGAGACAGCCTTGATCGCCCCTTCGCACCCGTTGTCTACACCCGCCAAGTCTACAACAACACCATCCTCACGGTGAGCGCAAGCGACCCGGCCCTGGTGGACGCGGCCACCGTCGAGCGCTACCAGCAACTCTACCGGGCCACCACCGCCGGGCCGCCCCTCCTCCGCTCGGCGTTCGACCTGTACCTGGAGGGGACCACCCTGACCTGGGTGAAGGCCCCCTGCCGGCCGGCCGATGTGCGGGGGCGCTTCGTGGTCCATGTCGTGCCCGTGGACCCCGCTGACGCTGACGCTGCCGCTGCCGACCGCCCCGCGTGGCGTCGAGTGCCAGGCACTGAGGTCCTGAACTTCATCTTTCCCGATTACGGGGTCCGCGTTGACGGGGCGTGTCTGATCCGGCGGACACTGCCCCCCTATCCGATCCAAACCCTTGAAGCCCGCCTGTTCGTCCCCGAGGGAGTGGATCGCTGGCACGTCGCCCTGGCGTGGTCGGCTGCTGGCGTAACCGCGACCGACCTGCTTGAGGCGACATACCGGGCAGCGGTGGCGGCCCCGCCGGTGGCCCGCTCTGACTTTGCCCTCTACCTGGACGGGCGGACCCTGACCTATGTCAAAGCGGGGTGTCAGCGGGCGGACACGCAGGGGCGCTTCTTCCTGCATGTCTTCCCCCGGGACCGGGCGGTGCTGACCGCTGCGCGGCGGCCCTTCGGGTTTGCGGCCCTGGATTTCGGCTTCCACCGGTGGCGGCACCGCCTGCCGCATGTGCAGCAGGCGGCGCGGTTTGCTGACAAGTGTCTGGCGACGGTGCGGCTGCCCGCCTACCCTCTGGCGCGTCTCCGCACCGGGCAGGTCACTGCGGCTGGCCGGGGCTGGGAGGTGGAATGGGCCTCCCCCGAGTAGTTACCCCGAGTCGCCGCTATGGCGGCGGTACACCACGCTATAGTCACGAAATTTGACAATGACGAAATCTGACGGTGGCAAGAACTGTAATTCCTGACGATTGTAGACGAGGGGGACCTTACCGTACGCGAGCACCCCGAGCATGAAGAGCGGCACGAAGATGCAGGCTACGGCGTAGGCATAGAGGGCAAGGGACAGCAGGAAGAATACGGAGATCATCGAACGGGGGTGTCGCTCAGCAGGAACAGGAACCGGAGCCAACCGGCATCTCCCATCGCCAACTGTACCGGAGCCTGGTGGTGGGCGGGTTCTGCGTTTCCCGCGGAGATATGAGTCTCCTCAATCATGGTGGTTGGCTGTCTTGTCCCGTCCTGTCTATCAAAAGCCCGCCCGCCGACCGCAAGCCTGAGGGGCCTGACCACGCTTTACAGACGCTCGTCCGGGGTATATGAAGAGGTGCAAATGTATCCGCGAAGAGGGTGTACAGCACCGGGACGGCTGCTGCTGGTCTGTCTGGTGGCGACGCTGGTGGGCGGGCTGTTTCCGCCGGCCTTTGCCCTCACCCTTGACGACCTTGATCCGGCCCGGCAATGGCGGCTGGGCGGGCTGAGCTTTTCCGGTCATACGCGCCTCGCCAAAGCCGAGTTGCGGGCGGCTCTGACCACCGAGGCCCGCCCGTGGTATACGCCGTGGCGCGCCCACCCCCTGTTTGATCCGGTCGCCTTTAGCCTTGATCTGAAGCGCCTGACCCGTCTGTATCGCTCCCACGGCTATTATCATGCGACCCTGCACTACGAGTTGACCCGCCAGGAAAAACGTCTCTGGGACCGCGGTGCAGGCGGCCTGCTCAGTCTCCGTATTCGTATTGACGAGGGGGAGCCGATCCGGGTCGGACGGGTGGATATTCAACTTGATAGACAGCCCTCCCAACCAGACCAACACGCGCCGCCCTCTGATACCCGGCTCCCCGACCTGCCAGTCAAACAGGGTGACATTTTTACCGAGGACGGCTACCGGGCGGCCGCAGCCCAACTCAAGACATTTTTTCTTGACCGCGGCTATGGCTGGACCGAGGTCAGGCGCGCGGCTGAACTGCTCCTTGACCAGCGAACCGCCCACCTGCGCTACCGGATTCGTCCCGGCCCACCGACCGTTTTCGGCCAGACCCATATTGAGGGTCTGGAAGGCATCGCCCCCCAACTCCTCAGACGGGACTTCACCTACCTGCCCGGCCAGCAGTTCTCTCTCCAGCCTCTGAACGCGACCCGCCAAAACCTGCTGGACTTGGGCCTGTTTGATTCCGTCCAGATTGCCCCGACCCAATCCAACGGCCGGCCCCGGGTGGTCCCGCTGCGGGTACGGGTCAAGGAAGGCCCACCACGAGATTTCAAGCTCGGTCTGGGCTATGGCACTGAGGATGAGTTCCGCGGCTATATTGAATGGCAGCACCGGAACTGGCTTGGCGGCGGGCGGCGTCTGTCGGTGCTGCTGAAATTCTCGTCCATCACCCGCTCCTTGGGGGTGCAACTCGTCCAACCCCATTTCCTGACCAAACGCGCTCGGCTGGTTCTCGACCTCAGCCAGGGCCAGGAAGACGAAGAGACCTTTCTGCTGAACTACACCCGCTTTCGGCCCCGGCTCGAACACCGCTTCTCCTCCAACCTGTCCGGGGCTGTCGGCTACCGGCTGGAGTTCGCCAGACTGAATAATATCTCGCCGTCAACGATCCGCGCTCTCGGCGGCATTGAACGTGAGGGGCTGCTCTCTGGCCCCGTCCTGGAACTGGCCTGGGACACCACCACAGACCGGCTGGACCCCAAACGGGGCAGCGTGGTGTCGCTCAACTTTGCGCAAACCAGCAGCCCGGATTACCACTTTTATACGCTGACGACCGAGGCCAAAACATACTATGCGCTCGGCTGGCAGACGGTGGTGGCCAGCCGCCTCAAAGTCGGCTTGGCCGATGCCTTTGGCCCGGTGACAAACCTGCCCCTCTCCGAACGCCTGTACGCCGGCGGCGAGAAAAGTGTGCGGGGGTACGGTCGTCGCCGCCTCGGACCGCTGAGCCGCTCGGACGACCCGCTCGGCGGCCTGAGCCTGATCGAAGGATCGGTAGAACTCCGCCGCCCGGTGTGGAAGGCGCTAAGCGGGGCCGTGTTCGTCGATTTCGGTCAGCTTGAGGCCCGGGCTTACGATATCTCGATTGATGCCCTGCGGTTTGCCGCCGGTTTTGGCCTTGGCTATGCTACCCGCTTCGGCCCGATCCAGCTGCAGGTGGGCTTCCCCTTTGACCCGCCCTCTGATGATAATCTCTGGCAGCCGCATTTCAGTGTGGGACAATTCTTCTGAGGACTCTGCTGGGTGATGGCGACCGTGTGGACAATCCTGCGTCGGAGCCTGTTGCTGCTCGGGCTGCTGCTCGGGCTGGTCATGGTAAGCGGCTTGGTGTTTGTGCGCACTGAGCAGTTTCGCACCCTGGCCCGCCAGCACCTTCTTGACATCCTCAACACCAGCCTCGTCGGACAGTTCAGCTTTGAGCGACTTGAAGGCACGCTGTGGGGTTCCCTGATTGTGCATCAGTTCCGTCTTGAGCACCGGGGCGAGACCTTGATCCACATTCCCCGGCTGACCGCCCGGTATCGGCTCCTGTCCCTGTTCAAGGAGCGGCTGGAGGTCTCGGACATCTCGCTCGTCGGACCGTTTATGCGCATAGCCCAGAGTGACGGGGGCGGGGTCAAGCTGCTCGAAGCCGTCTCGTCAGCTACCCAGGAGGGGCCGCGGAACCCGCCGAGCCTCATCATCAGCCTGGAAAACCTGACCATAGAGAATGGGCGGATCGCTCTGAGCCGCGGGGACCAAAGCTGTCAGTTGAACGCTCTGCGTCTCGACGCTCGGCTCGATATCACTCCAAGCGGCCTTGACGTCGACATCCGTCAGCTGAGCCTGCACGCCTTGGCCGAAGGTATTCCGCCCCTGGGCGTCGAAGCCACTGCTCACTACCACCACGGCACCGCCCCGCCCGCAGTCCGGCTGCACCAACTCAGCCTCACAACAGACCATTCCCGGCTTCGGCTGACCGGCCAGCTCAGCAATGTGGGCACAGCCGAACTCGGCCTTGCTCTTGAACTCAGCCTGGAAAAAATCGGGCTGGCCGATGTGCTCCAGTTCGCGCCCGGGCTGCCACTCAAGCACGATATAGCAGGACGGGTGCAGCTCACAGGCCGCCCGGGCGATTTGCAGGCGACTCTGCACCTCAAGACGGCCGGGGCGACGCTTGATGCCCAGGCCGAGGCTGACCTCAGCCAGCAACCCCCGCGCTATCAGGGAACGCTGAGGCTGGCCCATGTCGATCTGACCCGGCTGCTGGACACGGCAGACGAGACGCTCGGCGGTGTCCGCGGGCTGATACACGGCAGCCTGCGTGGCCGTGGGGTCGGCACGGCCGTGTCTGCGCTTGAGGCCGAGACAAACCTTCGGGGCGAGAGGCTACAGTTAGCCGGGGTCGAGTTGGGAACCGTCTCGGTTCAGGCTCGGCTGGCCAACGGGACGGCCACGCTTAGCGGAGAGCTGACCGGCGGCCTTGGCCACGCCACCTGGCAGGGCCGGCTGGCCTTGGCTGAAACCCCCGAGTACAGCCTCAACTTTGCCGCCGACCGGCTGGCCGCGGCCGGACACGATGTGATCAGCGGCGCACTCAAACTGCGCGGGAGACTCCAGGGGACCGGCCTCGCGCTGCCAAGCCTGAACACCCGAGTAGAGATGACGCTTCAGCCGTCCCGGCTCGGCCGGCTGGACCTCACCCACGGCCGGCTCGTCGCCCGCATAGTCGGTGGACAAGTCCACATCTCAGAGGCGACGCTGCTCACCCCGGACGCCCGGCTGACTATCGCCGGGGAGTTGGACACGGCCCTTGACCACAGCAGCCGTTTGTCCTACTCGCTCCAGATTGATCGGCTCTCCCCCTGGTTGGGCCTAGCTGGTCGGGAAGGCTCGGGGCGACTCACGCTGGAGGGAATGGCCGAGGGCCGTCCGGGCAACATTCGGACCCAGGGCAAGCTCAGGGCCGAGGCTGTACGGCTGGCCGAGTTGTCGCTGGCCGCGGCCGCGATCGACTTTACCGCCACGCGGCTTGGCCAGCCCCAGCCCCAGGCCAGCCTCACTATCGGGCTGAGCGATCTCCAAGCCGGGCTTGCCCTGCAAACGCTCCGCGGCGATGTGCAACTTGCTCCTGGCCAATCCAAGGCCGGCCAGGACCACCGGCTGCATCTCCGCCTCACCGCTACGCAGACCCCTGAGCGTCAGCACCGTCTCCGGGCGCACATTGTAGCCGAGCCGGAGCGGATTGTGGCCCAACTCCAGGAGTTGTCTGTGGCTCTGCCGCTCGGCACCTGGCGGCTGACCCAAGCGGCCAGGGTTCACTATCAGGCGGGCGGCATCCAGCTTGACCGTTTTGCCCTGGCGAAACACGACCAGCCAGATCAACAGATCATCCTGCGGGGCAGTCTGGCCACGACCGGTCGCCAGGATTTGCAGCTCCAGATTCAAGACGTTTCGCTCAAAGAACTCGCCGGCCTGCTGCCCCGCCAGCCGCGCATACGCGGCCTGTTCTCGGCCCATGTCCAGATTGCCGGGACTGCCGAGGCTCCGTCCATCGCCGGCAGCACAGCCGTGCGCGAAGCCCAGATTGCCGGTCAGACCTACCAAGGCTTGAGCGCCACGATCCACTACCAAGACAAAAAAGCCCGCCTTCAGTTCATCTTTCATCAGGACGAGAACCACGCCCTGCACGCCGACGGCAGCCTGCCCGTGTCGCTCGGCTGGGCCCGGGGTCTTCGGGCCGCCGTCCTCGGCGATCTGGATGTGGGCATTCGTTCAGACGGCCTCAACCTCGCCTCTCTCAACGCGTTCAGCGGCAGGGTGGCGGACGACATCGCCGGTACGCTTCATCTCGATCTGGACGCCAGCGGGCCGGTCGACAGACCACTGCTGACCGGCACTTTTGGCCTGAAAGATGGCCGGGCCACAGTCAAACCGCTGGGACTTGCCGTGAGTCCGATCAGCCTCACAGGCCGCCTGAGCCCCCGGCACCTCCACATCACCCAACTAACGGCCACAGCCGGCGGCGGCAGCCTGAGCGGGGTCGGGCTTATTGAACTGGCGGATTACCGGCCGCAAGCCCTGGACTTGAGCTTTACGGCAGACGGCTGGCCGGCGATATGGACCCACCGGTACCGGGTCGAGGTTGACGGCCAACTCACGGCCAGCGGCCTGCTCACCGCTCCACACCTCAAGGGCCACATCAGCGTACGGCAGGCCACGCTCCGCCCGGAACTGTCGTTTCTCTCGGCTCAGCCTTTGCACCACGATGAGACTATTGTCGTGCAACCGGGTGCCGGCGCGCCCCAGCCCGACCACAGCGGGACGGACGCGGAGACGGCCCGCTCCCCCGCGGGGCTGAACACTCTTGCCCTGGACGTGACGCTGGACCTAGGCCACACCGCCCGCCTCCAGCATCAAAGCGCCAATATCACTGTAGGCGGAGGGGTCGCCGTCATCAAAAAACCGGACGAGGCACCGTATCTCGCCGGGGTTATTCAACTGGCCGACGGCTGGGCCGGCTTCCAGGGTCGTCGGTTCGTCCTGAACAGGGGAACCATCAGCTTTGCCAAAGAGACCCGGATGAATCCGCGGCTGGATATCCTCGCTCGATATACCCATGACGATTATGTGGTTGACGCGGTGGTCGGCGGCACGGGCGAGGCACCGACGCTGGATTTACGCAGCACGCCGTCTTTGGAGCAGGCCGATATTTTGGCGCTGTTGCTGTTTGGCAAGCCCGCCAGCACGCTGGATAAAGGCGAGGAGATTGACCTGCAACAAAAGGCCGTGGCGCTGGCCAGCAGCTATGCCGCGGCAAAGCTCAGACAATCGGTTTCCGATGTCCTTGGCCTGGACGCCCTGGGCATTGACCTGAGTGGCCTGGATTTTTCCGGCGGCTACATCGGCTTCGGGCGCGCGCTCACCCGCAAAACGCGCATTTCCGCCACCCACAGCATCGGCGGCGAACAGGACCAGGAAGTGGCGATTGACTACGAGATTACGCCTGACCTCGATTTGCGGACAAGCGCCAACTCCAAAGGCTCCAGCAGCGCCGATATTATCTGGCGCAAGCGCTATTAGACCCGCAACATCGCCACCGTAACGCTTTCTTTGGCTCACACGAGCTTGCGGATTGGCTCTGACCTTCTTGTCCCTTGTAGAGAAACGCCGTCAGAGAACGCGTGTTGCGTTCTTGCATTTTACCCTGGAAAAGCAATGAGATGCCCACGCTCTTTTCAATGCTACGCTTGGGTCAGCCGGCGAACGCAGTTGACATGAGCGATGCGGCATAAGTATTGTGAACCACTGAACAAAAGTGTAGTCTCTCTGCTCTCTTGGCTTGGAAGAGAGAAAGGGGAGGCGATGAAAGCCCCATCAAGCTCAGTCCCGTCTCAGGCGTCCGCAACTGCATCTCAAGAGCAACCACAAACAGTGATGCCCCAACCGCGCATAGACTGGAATGGCTTGCTCAAGACGGTTCAGGAATTACCCCTGGCAGCTCCCGACTGGGAAGCTATCCCTCAATTTCTGGAGACACTCCAGCAGTTATACGAGAAGAATCAACAGGAGCGTCGGGACCAGCGGGGACGCCTCCAAAAAGCGCTGGGCGATCTCACCACCCCCCAAGCAAGAGAAATGTTGGGGTTTTTTGACATGCGAGATGTCTCTCAGTGGGCGGCAGAGAGGTGTCCCACGACCCACATAACCACCGCCATGCAAAGCACGGAGCAGTTCCGCTCCTTACTGCTTGAGTACTACAAGTATGATCGACAGCCTCGCCCTGCTACGCTTGCTAAGAAGCATTTGCGTGACCAAAAGGCCGGGGAATTGGAGGAGGAGATTGCGAAAATCCATGAACGCCTCACCGAGTTGTTCATCCCCTCCTCCGAACAGCCTTCCCCAGCCACACAACGGACAGGAACACCAGGCCGAGGCGGAGCCGCCGGCACTCCCTCGAAATCTCGCTCAGAAACGTCCGACAAGCCCGTTCCGCTACCACAGCCTGAGCAAGTTTTGCCCCAAGAAGCCGCTGCCCCTTCATCTGGAACAGAGAGAACCCCCACAGTTCTGCAAGCGGATAAGCTCGAGCCTTCCCTTGCTCCCGAATCCGCTTCTTCTGAGCCGCCGGCAGAGAGAGAGGAAAGGCCAGAACCCGGTCAAGAGGAGAGGCGCGAAGAAGAAGGAAAAAACGGGGCAACTTCGTCTCAGATGGACGAGAACAGGCTAGAGGAATCACCTCCTGACAACTTCCATCCATCCGACCCCAATCCTGACCAGAGCAACAAATCAGGGATATCCCCTTCGGATATCTTCCTGCCCGGGACCGAAAATCCCGACATTCAAGCCATTGCCCGCCAACTCCAGACTTTTCCTGACCCGAAAAATTGGACAGAACTCCTATGGACCTTGATTGCCGAGGATACACTGCCCACTGCCTATTGGCTGGCGCGGGCGTGGCCGGTGCTGGGCCAGCCCTGCCCCGTCCCCCCCGAGTTAATTGCCGCGGTACAGGCGGCTCGCCAACTCTTGCCCAATTCGCAAGCCTTTGTTGATGATCTCAGAGACATTATCAGGGACGCCCGGCCATTTGAGGATGAGCCTCAGAAACTTCTGGGCCTGTCAGCAGCCTTGCGGGCCAGTCTCCTCGCGCCGAGCACGGGGATTCAGACATGGCTCAGCGTCCCTAAGATATGCCCGAATCTGGCCGGAGTCGTCGACGCTATCAAAATGTTCACAAATTGGGGGAGGTCTATACGACTGGCTGATCTCTTCGGTGTCGCCGATATAGAACAGCACAGAGCATCCCTCCAAGAAGCCACGCAGGCAGCCAAAAGATGGCTAGAACAGGCACCTCTGCGGCGGACAGGATACCAGCGAGCCTCCAATGTATGGCGACGCATGACAGCTCCAGGCGGAGCTATGCATGCCTTTCTTTTCCCAGTGACAGAAAACGATCAAAGGAGGCTCAATGAGGTACGCAAGAATCTGCAACAGTGGGAGAAAGATGATTATGTCACCACCTATATCCACAAGGTAGCTAGAGGAACCCAAAGAATTGATGGAACGGCGCTCAAGCAAATCGTTCATAATGTCCAAGAAGCCTGCGACCTAGCCGGACATTGGTGTGAATGCGTTGAGCGCGAACAGGAACCTCAGAGTGGAGAAGACTCTTTCTCGCAGATGACGAACGAGGTCCGTTCGCAGATTCAGGGTTCCCTCCCCGAAATCATCCAAGCCCTTCAAGAATTGAGTAGTCGAGTCCAGCCTCAGCCGATTCGCGCTGCGGCCCAGTGTTTGCTCCGCTCGGTCCAACAACTTCAAAACACGCTTACCGGAACAGCCTGTTCAGCCTTCGACTCGCCAGCAGGAGTGGTTCGATGGAAATACCGATAGCCTCCCAACCGCTCTCAGCAGGCTCCTGCTATGGCTCCCGAAAATTCCCCGGGAAGACAGCGGACAGCCCACTCACACAGCCCTGCCCCGGGTTGCTTCGACGCTCTGCAAAGCAATCGCCGAGCAACATTCCCTTCAGGCAGCTTTCGATAGTTGGCTGGGTGCACAAGACTATCGCTTTGTGGAAACAATGCTGGACGCCTTTGATGAACCCGATCATTCCGTAAAACGTCAGGCATATCAGGAGGCATTAGAAGGCTCACAGGAAGGGCTGCGGACAGCTATATCAGAGACCAGAGCCGCAATTGAACACGCTGAGGTTGACGGAATAAGTGCGGGAGAGCGATCCGAGTATGAAGGGATCATTGAAGCGCTGAAGGCCAATACAATTCCACACTTCGGACCAAAGCACGACCAACTCAAACGGATCAATAAGCAGTTGGAAGAAGCTGGTCATGTGCGGCTGAAAGAATTCCAGAAAGAATGGGATGAGCTCAAGCCACGCCTCGCCAACCGGATTGATTCGGCCAAGTTGGAAGATATCGGGAAATTTGTTCAATCCAGTCTGGACCGTCGGGAGACCAGGGTTGCTGAGGAATGTGTGGCGCATCTCACAGAAGTTGTTGAGGGGGGCGGAGAGCTTGACGAAGAGTTGTTTTCTCCTCCGTCGAGTCGTGATGCGTTGCAGGAGTTTCTTGAGGCTGTGCCACAGCTTGTAGACTCATTGCAAGGGCAAGGGATGAATCTGCGGCTGGTTGGCAGAAACATCAAGCGTGGCTCCTCTATCGCGGGCATCAAATTTGGTGAGACGCCAGAAAGACGCCGTGACGAGGCAATCCAAGCCATTAAAGCTTGGACCGATTTGAAACAAGGAAGAGTCAGAGGTCCAAGAATTTCGGAAAATCTTCCCGTTTTGCTTCGATATCTGGGCTTTCGTCTCGAACCTGATCCATCTCTTGACGACATCCAACGAGGCGCGGAATGGGTGCATATTCAAGCTCGGATGTCGGCCAGCGGTCTGACCAAACCCATCCCTCAATTTGGCTCACAAACCAGCGGACGCTACGATATTGTATGTGTATGGGAAAGGCCAGGTGCTGACACAATAAGTGCCTGGTTGCGAGACTTGCGCCTCGATACCCACAGTGTCCTTGTTTTCTATCTGGGTCGCTTGACCGAGCGTCAGCGACGCGATTATAGCCGGAGAGTTCGCAGTGAGGACCTCACTGTTGCTGTCCTAGACGAAATACTGCTCGTGTTTCTGGCCCAAGAACGCGATGCCCGTTTGCCTGTTTTTCTACGGTGTACGCTGCCCTTCTCCGCCGTCAATCCCTACACACCCTTCCAGGCCGGAAATGTGCCACCAGAAATGTTTTTTGGCCGTAGTCCAATGGTGCGGGAACTGCAACGGCCTTCTGGAAGCTGCCTTGTTTACGGTGGCAGACAACTCGGCAAATCAGCCCTTTTGCAGCATGTCCGCCGTGAATTTCACCATCCTGAACGACAGCGGTACGCCTGGGTTGAAGACATCAAGCTGATCGGGGACTCAGTTGCCCCAGAAACCCTATGGGGACAGGTTCGGGACGGCTTGAAGGAACTCAAGCTTTTGCCACGCGCAATTACCACGGACAAACCGGAAGAAGTGCAGCGTCATGCTCGGGAGGCGATAGCAGCAAAGGCCGAACGGCTGGTCCTGATGCTCTTTGATGAAGCCGATAATTTTCTGGATGCTGACGCCAAGGGTGGCTTCCAGGTTGTGGAAGGTCTGCGAGCTCTTATGCAGGCCACGGACAGGCGTTTCAAGGTAGTTTTTGCTGGTCTGCACAACGTCCAACGCTTCCAAGGCATCCCCAATCAGCCCCTTGCTCACTTCGGCACCCCACTGCTAGTCGGCCCTTTGGAACCGACCGTCGCTCAACAGCTTATTCGTGAGCCACTTGAAGTTCTTGGCTATCGGTTTGACACCCCTGGAACGGTCCTACGGATTTTGTCCTACACCAACTATCATCCGGGCCTCATCCAACTCTTCTGCGATGAACTCCTCAAACGCTTACGGAAACAGGGTATGTCCCCGCCCTATCCTATTGCCCAAAGCAATGTGGAGCGAGTCTATCTGCTACCGCAGGTGCGCGATAGAATCCGAGAACGGTTCGAATGGACTCTGGCCCTTGATTCACGCTATCAGGCAATAGTTTGGGCTATGATTCTTGACCAAACTGAACAATCGGACGGCTATGCTCAAGCCTACACTCCGGCAGACCTGTCAGCACTGGTGCGGGACTGGTGGCCCAAAGGGTTCAACAAGGTCGATTCCGACCAACTCAGAGGTCTTTTGGATGAGATGACAGGGTTAGGCGTTCTGGTCCGATACGCCACTGGTTCCTATCGGTTACGCAGTCCGAATCTCGTGCGCCTCGTTGGTACGGAAACCGATATTGAAGACCACTTGTTAGCCCTGTCGGAGAAGGAACCAGAGCAGCGGTTTGACGCCGATAGCCACCACGCCCTGCTCGACAATCAGGGACGAGATTATAGTCCCTTAACCTACGCTCAGGGACGCAGTTTGAACGCGGCTCGCTTTGGTGTTGGTCTAGTCTTTGCCTCTGAAACTCTCGGGCTAGCTCATATCGAGGCGGCCTTCCGTAGCTTTATCCCGGCCGAGCTGCCGGAGGCTAAGGGGGTCTGTCAAGAAATCCCTCCAACAGAGCTCGATAGCGCCAGGCTGGAAAAATGGATCAGGGAATATTTAGCCTCCCACAAAAACCATGAGCGGTTGATCTTATACGGTTCTTTTCGAGGAACGAACACCGCTCTGTTCGAGAGCGTAAGAGCCGCTCATAAAGCCTGTCAAGCTCACCAGCGCAGCAAAAAACGCTGGCTGCGCCTCCTCTTCATCTTTGACCCAGGGGCGGCCTGGAACTGGCTTTCTCTGCCAGGCCAGCAGCGCCGGGATATTGAGGATCAGGTCGATGTGGTCACCTTTCCCCGACGCTGGAATCTCTCAGGCCTGCGTCAACGCTTAGACCAACAGAGGAAAATGGACTCAGACGATGTGTGTCGCGCCGTCTTGGAGAACACCGGCGGCTGGCCATATCTTTTAGATGTTCTGTTCGAGCGCTGCGGCACCCAGGACGATCCTCGCCCTGCTGCGGAGACCATTAGCGAAGAGCTCGAAGAGCCGTCTTCGGAACTTTCTCGGACATTCAGGAACTCTTTGGGACTTCACGACACTGCGCGTCGGATTCTCAAATTCATCGAAAAAAACGGGCCGGAAGTTCCGGTTGAGTTGATTGATCCACAAGACATTCAAGACAGCGATGGCCTTGCCGTTCTCTCATCCGACAAATGCGATACTGCAATCGAATACCTGCAACGGCTCGGCTGCATTGAGCGGCAGGACGGCCAGCTCTCTGTCGAACCAACTCTCCTCCGTTTCCTCTGAGCGCATGTTGACAGATACGCTTATGCACGCACCAAGCGTTCAGCGGTTTGTGGATGCCCTGTTTGACGACCTCTCTACAAGGCGCAGTCACTTGGTGCTCTTTCCAACAGGGGCAGAACCCATAGACCTATGGCCCGCATTGGAAGGGCGCTTGTTCCGGCAAGATTTCTATGTTGAAGAAATTGTGCTCCCGGAGCTGCCAAGCAAGGAGCGTCCGGTCATAGCTCTTGGCGAAGCGCTTGATGTCCAATGGCCAGAAGCCTCAAGCCCCCGAAGTGTTGCAAACCTGATGATTTCCGGGGACTTGCCCCAGATAATCCATCTGAAAGGATTTGAAGAGTTGCCCGAACCTGACCGAAAGACTTGGGTGAAGTTTGTCCTTGACTGGACACAGACCAGTAAAAGTCTCTCTGATCGCAATTTTGACCCTCCAGCCCTAAGTATCTTCACCCCGGGACCTGCCCTCCCCGACCGAGTTCCTGAAAGCGACCTCCATCTCTCGGTACATTACTGGTGGGGACTTCCCTCAGCTTTGGAAATACAGATACTGTGCCGTTCGGAAAACGCGGACAGCCAATGCTCCCCTCTCCACCGCTGGCGGGAACATCTCGTCCCGGCTATCACGGGAAACGACATCGCTCTAGCTGAATATCTATGGGACTGTCTCCACCTTGACTGCGAGCAGCTTCTTCCTCTTTTGCAGGCATTCGGGGAACAGCGTGGCTGGACACCAGACATCTTGCAAGCGTGGGACATTGAAGATTTTCTGCCCACTCTCACCGGCATACATTCTCCTCACCTCCCCCCGTCCCGTTGGCATCAATTGTGGGCGCACGGCGTTCTCAATTGGACGCCGGAATATGGCCCCGAGCTGCACGCCGCCGCTCTGGCCCTGTTGGGACGCGCTGAAGACTTGCAGCACCGCTTGTGGCGTGGACAAACAAATCTCGCGCTTCCTTTGATTGACGATATAAGGATTTCTATCTGTCGCCATCTCAGTCAGCAGTATGGGGAAGACTGGCCGTTGCGGTGGTGTCCGCCAGACATTGCGGAGGAAGCTGATGCAGTCCGAGACAGTCCATTCGCCTGCCAATGGGGCCATCTCGTCCACCTCTTCAGGAACTGTGGCTCTCTTCGTAGGGAACGACCCCTACTACAGCCAGCGGAATTGACACGCGAGATTCGGAATACACTCGCCCATTACCGCCCAATCACACTCCGGGATTTTGAAAGGCTCTGGCGCGAGATAGGCCGGCTTCGACAGAGGATCACAGTCAGCTCGCCAGCCTGAGCCCCTATCTGAAGAAAAGATCGGCAGCGCCCCGTGAAGATTCCACTCGTAGACCTCAAAGCCCAGTACGCGGGTATCGCGTCTGAAATCCAGGCAGCGATTGACCGGGTATGTGAGGCGCAGCATTTTATCCTTGGTCCAGAGGTAGAGGCGCTGGAGGCGGATGTAGCCGGCCTGTGCGGGGTCCGCTTTGGGGTTGGCGTGTCTTCGGGTACCGACGCCCTGCTGGCCGGCCTGATGGCGCTCGATGTCAGAGTGGGCGACGAGGTGGTGACAACACCGTATTCGTTTTTTGCCACCGCCGGCGTCATCGCTCGGCTCGGTGCCCGCCCGGTCTTTGTCGATATTGACCCCCAGACCTTCAATATCGACCCCAGCGCGGTCCCGGCTACACTCAGCGCCAGGACAAAAGCGATCATCCCGGTCCACTTATACGGTCGGTGTGTCGATCTAAAAGATATGGCGCGGCTGGCAGCCGCGCGCAACATTCCAATTATCGAGGACGCTGCTCAGGCCATCGGTGCCACCGACCCACACGGCCGGCCCGTTGGAACGGATACTGCAATGGGCTGTTTTTCGTTTTTTCCGAGCAAAAATCTAGGTGCCTTTGGCGACGGCGGTATGGTTGTCACCGATGATAGACGGCTGGCCGACAGCCTGCGCAGCCTGCGCGTCCACGGCAGCACTCAGAAAGACGACTACACCGTGCTTGGTGGAAATTTCCGGCTGGACGCCTTGCAGGCGGCGGTCCTGCGGGTGAAGCTGCCCTATGTGGCGGCCTGGACGGCCAAGCGGCGGGCCCATGCCGCCCGGTATCGGCGGCTGTTTGAGGCCGCGGGACTCCTGGACTGGCTCACCACGCCCCGGGACGTGCCCGGTCATACCTATCATCAATTTACGATTCGGCTGCCGCAGCGCGACCGGGTGCGCCACTTCTTACACCACCACGGGGTAGCAAGCGCGGTGTATTACCCACGGCCGCTCCATCTCCAGGCGTGTTTTGCCCGGCTGGGCTATCGAGAAGGTGATTTTCCACAGGCTGAGGCGGCCGCTCGGGAATCTCTGGCCCTGCCCATCTATCCAGAACTGACCGAGGATCAGCAGGGCTATGTCGTAGCCACGCTCTCCGCCGCCCGCCAGGCGGTTTCGTCTCAGCGCAGATTATAGTGCTTGAGCGCAGTGGCCAGCCGCGGGTCTTCCTGGGCCGGCGTCAAGCAGACGCCGCAACACGCCCTCTTTCTCTATAAACTCAATCGCTTCCCGCCGCGCTTCCCAGATGACGGTCCGCCGGTCCCACCAGTAGGCAAAGCCAATGACCGCCACCACCATATTCCTCATTCATCTTGCACCCAGGCCGGGGGACCGGCTAAAGAATTGCTTCATGGCCAAACGAAAAAGACGCACTGGCTGTGGTGAGCCTGTGACCCCGCTCGCCCGGCGCACGAGTCGTGACCTCAGCACACTGATCAGCCAGATGGCAAGCGCCCGGGCAGACCGCCGCCGTGAACTGGAAGCCCGTATCCAATACCGGCTGACCGACCCGGGCCAGTTAGCCGACCTGCCGGCTGAGCACCCGCTGAGACGCCAGGCAGGGACCGTTCGGCAGATGTTCAGGGCTGTCACCACCGCTCCGCTGCCGACAGGCACCCTGGCCTGCCTGGACACTATTCCGCGCCAATCCCCACTGGCACCCTGGAAGTTACTCATCCGCGCGCTTGACGCGTTCTATCGACGCGCCGATCAGCTGGCCGAAGCCAATCTGGCGCGTATACCGGCCGATTCCGGTCCGGGCCGTTTGGTCCCTATCCTGCGCGCCTTGCTGGGGAAAACGGAGTTCCCGGCTGAGGCAGGAGTTCCCGACCCCGGTGCTCATCGAGCGGCCCTGTTGGAGCGAGTCAGCGCCGGCAATCATGCCCGACGCAGTCAACTCAGACAGCTCGGCCAAGCGCTGAGCGCTCACAACGAAGACCAAGCCTTGAGCGCCCTGCACCACCTCCTGCCGTGGCTGGCCACCCTTCCTACCGACCACAGATACACATTTATCAGGACGGTGTTCCACCACTGGCAGCGGAATGAGGGGCTGCCAGCCGGCCTCATAGACCTCATCAGCCGCCACAACATTGACCCCGAGATGCTGCGCCTTGCCGCCCTCAGCCTTGAGCACAGCCAGTGGGACAGAGCGCTGCTGGTGTGGGACACCTACCTCAGCGCGGCCCACGCCGCAGGTCGGCTGTTGCCCAGCGCTCCAGAAACCGTTCATATTCTGCTGCGTATGAGCGAGCTGTTCCCGTCCGATCGGCCCCAGATGCTGGACGATCTCGGTCTGGCTTCTGAACAGCAACTCCGGCGGGTGATCCGCGCCGGCGAACTGCCGGCCGTCTTCGATCGGGCCGGCCTGCTTGACCGTGCGCGTCAGGCCGTCGGGGGTGTTTCACCCCAACTCGGAGCGTGCGTCTTTCGTGCCCTGCTCGCCTACTACGAGCGGCGCGACGGCAGGCGGGCCGAGGCCGAAGCCGAGGTCTGGCACGCCGCCTATCCGCACGACCTTGAGCCCCTGCTCTACCTGATTGCGGCCGCGGAAAAGCGGGGCGCGCTCCGCAAAGCGCTCGGTTTTGTGGCTAAAGCGGAAGCCCTCAATCGCCTCCACCCCCAGCTGCAGCACAGCCGGTTTCGGCTCCTGTTATCCAGCGCCGAGCGGCGGATTCAGGACGCTAAATCCGGGCTGGCCCTAGCCGATCTGGAACGCTTGGCCCAAGAGCCACGGGCCAACGACGGCGATATCAGAGCCTATCTGCTGGCCCTCAACTGGGCGCTGGCCCACAAGAGGGCTGATACCGCTGCCGCCCAAGCGCTGGCCCGAACCCTAGCCGGCGCGGTGAATAATCCGGCCCTGCACGCCCTGATCCTCGCCGCGGTGAGTGAGATTACCCAAGTGTCTCGGCCCCAGTGCTCAGCCAGGGTCTCGCCCCCACAGGCGGTCGAGGGGCTGGCGCGGGTCTGCGCCCTGTTTGGCGCGTTGGAGCGTCGACTAGCCGTACCCGACAGCTTTGTCAGCCAAGTTGAAAAAAACCTGGATAGGGCCTCAGTGGCTCAGCTGCACGCCCTGTGTTACGGCGGCTTGGCCATCGGCCGGCCAGCCCTGACCTATATCGCTGCCGGTCACGGGCTGGACTCCCCAGAACCTCACCTGCGCCATTTTCTGCTGACCCGCGGCCAAAGCCTGAGCGGTTCGCTCGCCCAGCCTCACCAAAGCCGCGCGCGTAACTGCCTGCGGGCGGCGCGTGAGCTGGCCAGCCAAGCCCAGGACGGGGAGGTGGCCGGCCAGGCCGCACTGGCCCTGGGTGCCTTGGCACCCGGCGGCCGGCACGATAAGCGGCCGCCCAGCCAAGCGCAAATAGACCTGACGCTTGAGGTCGAACGCCGCCACCCGAGGCCGCCGTGCTTGCAGGCCCACCGACCCGGCCAGATGTTCACCCACAAGCCGGCCGCGCCACACCAGGCCCTGCCTTGGGCTTTCTCCCCGCTTGCGCTGGAAAGTACGCCTCTGCTCAGCCCTTTTACCGTTCTCGATATTGAAGACAGCGCCGACGATGAGACCGTTCGGGCAGCCTATCTCCGTGCGCTCAGACGCTCTCCGCCGGACCGAGACCCGCGGGGCTTTGCCCAGATTCGGGAGGCGTATGAGGCGATTCAGGATGCCGACAAACGGCTCGCCTCTCGCCTGTTCGGTCCGCCTCCACTGGCCCGGGTTGAGGACCTGCTTGCTCTCATGCCGGACGAACGCCGGCACGTCGGCCCGGGGCCGTGGCTGCATATCCTGCGGGAGTCAGGACGATGAGCGGATGCGCTCCAGACCGTCGCCAGCGCCTCATTGAAACCGTTCACGCCTGGCTTGACGAGCTCGACCGGGCAGAGCCAGCCCCCCCGGGCTTGGCCCCCGACAGTATGGCCTCGCCTGATCCAGCCCCCGACCTGTTTTCCGTGCTCGGACAGTTAAGCGCGCTGACCCGCGAAACCCAACTGCAAGGCCGGGCTACCAACCGGCTACACGCCGAACTCGGCCAAGCCCTGGACAGACTGACCGGGCCGACCACCCACGGCGAGCCGGCGGCCGCCGGCCAGGACTTGGTCCGCCAACTGGGCCGGGCACGGCGCGAGGCGCGTACCGAACTCGTCTCCGAATTGCTTGAGGTCCGCGACCACCTGAGCCGCAATCTGGCCGAGGCCGAGCGGCGGCTCGCCAGCCTCCGCGGGCTGCGCGCCCGGCTCGGCCAACGTCCGGTGCTTGAAGCCCTCGTCAAAGGCACACAGCTGGCCCAGGAACGGCTCGACGATCTGCTGCGACGGCTGGATGTGTACGAGATCAGGTGTCTCAACGCGGCGTTCAATCCTAATCTGATGCGGGTGGCCGCGGTCAGTCACACTACCGCCGCAGCCTCCGGCACGGTGCTCACAGTCATCCGTCCCGGCTACACCTGTAACGGCCAAGTCCTGCGTTTTGCCGAGGTCCAGGTCGCGAGGAGTGGGACAGGAGAAACCGCGGAGAAAGACGCTGACAAGGACTATGACACACGACATTATCCTCGGCATTGACCTGGGCACGACCAACTCCGAGGTCGCGGCCATTGTCGGCGACAAGGTCCAGGTGTTGGCCGTCAATGGCGAGCGGATCATGCCCTCAGTCGTCGGCCTCGCCCCAGACAACCGGGTCCTGGTCGGCAGCCCGGCCCGGAATCAATACCCCCTCTATCCAGACCGGACGGTGAAATCGGTCAAACGCCTGATGGGCTCCACCCAACTACTCGTACTGGGCCAGCACAGCTATACCCCGCCGGAAATCTCAGCCCTGATCCTGCACGGCCTCAAAACACGCGCCGAGACAGTCCTGGGCCGGTCACTCTCCCGGGCGGTTATCACCGTGCCGGCCTATTTCTCCGACGCTCAACGCCAGGCCACCCGCGACGCCGGCCACATCGCCGGTCTCGATGTCGTCCGCCTCCTGAATGAACCGACCGCCGCAGCCCTGGCCTATGGCACCGACCGGCGGGGAGACCGCACGGTCCTGATTTATGACTTGGGCGGCGGGACGTTTGATGTGTCTCTGGTTCAGGTCCAGGACGAGATCACCGAGGTCATCGCCACCCACGGCAACAACCATCTGGGTGGCGATGATTTTGACCAGCGCTTGTTGGACTGGGTCCACGACCGGTTTGTCGAGTCGGGCGGCCCAGACCTGCGAGCCGACCCCACCGCCATGACCCGCCTGTTGTATACGGTTGAGGAGGCCAAACAACGCCTGAGCTTTGCGCCCTACGCCTACATTCGGGAAGAGCACCTGGCCGAACGCAACGGCGTCCCGGTCCACCTTGATGTGGAAATTTCCCGGGCGGAGTACGAAGGGCTGATCCAGCCTCTGCTGGAAACCACCCTGGACAGCGTGTACCGGGCGCTGAGCGACGCGGGGAAGCAGCCAGAGCAGATTGACGAGGTGCTGCTCGTCGGTGGCGCGAGCCGCACGCCGCTGGCAGCCCAGCTGATCGAGGACAAGACCGGCCTCGTCCCCCACCAGGACCTCCAGCCCGAGCTGTGTGTCGCCTTTGGGGCTGGTGTGTTAGGTGCCCGCCTCGCCGGCCACAATATAGATCGGATTCTGGTCGATATCTCGCCCTACTCTTTTGGTCCGTCGCACCTCGGTGTGCTTGACGGCCGGCCGTATGAACACTGCTACCACCCGATTATCCGGCGCAACACTCCCCTGCCGGTCAGCCGCACCGACTCCTATCACACGATGCTTGACGAGCAAACTGACTGGCAGGTGTCGGTCTATCAGGGCGACGACCCGGACGCCTTAAACAACATTTTGGTCGGTCGCTTCTGCATGGAAGGGCTGTCCCGCGTGCCGGCCGGCAATGAGGTGCTGTGTCGTATGGAGCTTGATCTGGACGGGATTCTGAAAGTCACCGCGATTGAGAAGCGCACCGGCTTGGCCCGGCACATTACGATTGAGGGTGCGACGACCGCCATGTCGGCCGAAGAGCTGGCCCGGGCCCGCCAGCGTATGCACGCGGTCTTAGCCCAAGACCGCGCCGCTGCGGTCGAAGCCTTCGAGCAGGAGGGGACGCCTTCCGGCCAGACTGAGCCGGCGACACAGGCGAACGATAATAACCACCAAGGCCAAACAAGACCATCGTTCCCGTTTCCAGAAACCGCCCAGGACCACGAAAACCAAGCGCTGCGCCAACAGGTGTTTGCCGCCGGCCGCCTGTTAGAGCGCAGCCGTCGGCTGCTGGACAGCATGACGCCCGAAGACCGACACGAGGCGCTCGGGCTGCACCAACAGATTGAGGAGGCGCTGAGGATGCAGGATTGGAATCACCTCCACATGGCCACCGTCCAGCTCACCGATCTGGTGTTTTATGTTGAAGAAGCCTAGCCCCGTCATGTCAGACCCCACGCCCTCACCTGTTCAGCGTTCATCACTGCCAGAGGCGCACTGCCCGACCTGCCGGGCGGCGTGGCGCGGGACGGCTGTCTGCGCCCGGTGTGGGACCGATCTGGACCCGCTCATGCGCTTGGCGGCACGAGCCTGGCAGTTCCGTGAACAGGCACGCCAAGCCCTGTGTGACGGAGACCGGGCTGCCGAAGCCCTGGCCTGGGCCGAGGCTGCCTGTCAGCTTCAGGCCACCCCGCGCGGCTTACGTTTGCTCGCCCTGGCCCTGCTGGCCAACGGTCGCACCGCACAGGCGGTCAGCCTGATTGAGCGCCTGCGTGAGGAGGCTGGCAGCGGGCTGCCGGGGTCGCCTGCAACCCCGGGTGGCGCGATCGTGGCCAACCCGGGACCGATACTGCCAGCCTTACGCAAAGCCCATCATATGGAAGCTGCTATGACGGAGAAGAGGAATCGGTGGCAGGGGTAGCGGGAGAATCCAAAGGCATCTATTATGCAGGAAGCTCGAGAAAGGACCGAAAAATGACTGAACAACCCGATATTACTCCAGAGGAACCCGAGGGTCTTGGCGATAAGGATGACGTTTCGCCGGAGGACTCCGATTATCCGATAGACACGGTGTTAATCCGTCAGGAAAATCGCACAATTTACGATGTTATGCGAAGAATTGGGCAAGGCGCTTACATCATGGACCCGGAATTTCAACGAGACTTTATCTGGCCGGAAGACAAACAGATCAAGCTCATTGAGTCCGTGTTGATGCGTATTCCCCTGCCGGTTTTCTATTTGGCAGAGGACGACCAAGGGCGAATGGTAGTCGTAGACGGTTTACAACGCCTGTTCACCTTCAAGCGCTTCGTCGATGACGAGTTACGCCTATCAATTCCTAGCAAGAATGAACTAAACAACAAGCAATTTCGTGATCTATCGCCCAGGCTCCAAAACCGTATCGAGGATTGCAATCTGATCTTCTACATTATGGATGCCAAGGTACCGGACCGGGCCCGCTTGGACATTTTTGAGCGTGTGAACGGTGGAATTCCCCTTAGCCGGCAGCAAATGCGTAATAGCCTGTACATGGGTCAGGCGACTCGTTTCCTCAAAACCGAGACGACCACAGAAATTTTCTCGCAAGCTACAGGCCGTAGCCTGAACAGACAAACGATGCGTGACCGTGAATTCGTCAACAGATTTTGTGCATTCCAGCTCCTTCCTGTCGAAGAATACAAAGGGGACATGGACGATTTTCTCGCGCAAGCGCTCAAGAAAATGAACACTCTGAATCAGAGTGCTCTGTCGCACCTGTCGGATGAGTTTCGGAGAAGTCTCGCAAATAACTACGAAATCTTCGACCGTCATGCGTTCAGGAAACACCAAAACAGACAAGATAAACGGAGTGTTCTGAACGCCTCGCTTTGGGACGTGATGT
Organism: uncultured Binatia bacterium (SeqCode); assembly: GCA_965200965.1. Classification (GTDB taxonomy): domain Bacteria; phylum Desulfobacterota; class Binatia; order Bin18; family Bin18; genus JAAXHF01. Next base: position 250,632 of record OZ241744.1, on the reverse strand, counting down.
CAACCGGGTTGTCACGATACCCGGAAGAGATAGTCAAGTCTCACGCAGAGGCCCTCAGAAACGCATTCTACTCGCTGATGGACGACCACGAGGAGTTTGTAAAAGCCATCACATATGGCCCAAATTCTTCTCGGCAAGTTCGGTCCCGGTTTTCCACCGCCACTGCGATGTTCAAGGGGGTGTTTGGTGCTTACCCAGCTTGACTTGCGACATTTCAAATGTTTCGAACGGCTTCATCTTCCCTTGTCTCCGTTGACCTTGTTGTCAGGCACTAACGCCTCGGGAAAATCTTCGGTACTTCAGGCTGTTGTCTTGCTGCACCAGACAATGCGTGACCGCGAATGGTCACTACGCCTCATCCTTAACGGCGAGGCCGTTCAACTCGGTGCCGTATCCGATATCGTGGACCAAGTACACGGTCGGCAGAGTTGCGAGATCGGCTTAGTGGACGGAGAGACCCCCTATCAATGGCTCTTCATGGGCGAGCGTTCAGAAATGTCTATGGCCGTCAAGCGCGTAGTCACGGCCAGCCAGAAAACAGATGCTCCGACACAGCTTCATTACCTGCTTCCGTCCGATACGCCACCTTCTCTAGCCGAGCGTCTGAGAAATCTGACCTATCTCACAGCGGAGAGGCTTGGCCCACGGGAGGTGTACAAAATGGACGATTTGCGGGTTACGCCGGTGGTGGGAGCGTCTGGAGAACGGGCGGTAAGCGTCTTGTATTCCAAACGCGACGAACACATCTGCGAAACGCTTGCATTACCGGATGTTCCGAACAGAGGACTGCTTCGACAAGTGGAGGCGCGGATGCAGATGTTCTTCCCCGGATGTCGCCTGGAGCTCACTCCCGTCCCTCACGCGAACGCTGTTACACTGGGGATTCGCACTTCCAACGAGACCGACTTCCACCGTCCTGCCCATACAGGATTCGGGCTTACCCAGGTTTTGCCTATCGTAGTTGCGGCTCTGTCGATAAACCGCGAGGGCATCCTGCTGATCGAAAACCCGGAGGTCCATCTCCATCCTGCCGGACAAGCACTAATGGGACAGTTTTTGGCAGATGTCGCCCAAGCGGGGGTCCAAGTCATTCTGGAAACCCACAGCGACCATATACTGAACGGCATTCGGCGTGCGGTCAAAGCGGGCCGGTTGCCAGCCGAGCAGGTTTCGATTCATTTCTTTCAATCGCGGGAAGACGATGGCCCGCAAGTGGTGAGCCCCTTCCTGGATAGAACAGGCAACATTGACCCTTGGCCGCAGGGGTTCTTCGATCAGTTCGACAAGGATATGACCTACTTCGCGGGGTGGGATTCATAGTGGAACTCCTGGTCAACGATCTGTCAATCCACGGACAGTTTCACGATCTTGACGAGTTCTGCACTGCGCTTAAACGGGTTATGGTTATCCGCAAAACGGCGCAACGGTATGGGAGCGAACTCTATTGTCACAGAACGCTCTCGACCGTTCAGGTAGCCCCAGAAATGCCGCTGTCGCGGGCGATTCAGCACTTGACCAGAGATGAACAACGCTCCGTGATGTCGTGGTGGACCCGCCGCGGGCCGTTCTGGGACGATGACCAGCTGAGGCATAGCCCCGATCAATACCTCGAATGCAACGGAACAGTCGTTACTGACACCGCTGTCGGAGAGGCGGCATATCGCTGCCTGGACGGGATCAAAACCAGTCTGGTGAGTCTGATTCCGTCTTCGTGGGACTTCTCCCCTGCCGTGGTGAAATGGTGGAGGAGCGACGAAGAAGCGGAGACGGTCAAAGTCGCCAACTATCGGGACGCCGATGCACTGGAAGCCGCCTTATATGCCGCCCCCGCTCCAATCACGTCGTGGGCCATGTTGGCGGACGTGTCAAAGGCTCGCTGTACGAGACTAGTGTTTTGCTCAGATTGCTTTGAGCGCCTTCAGGGACACCCCTTCGTCCGTAAAGCCGCCCAAGACATACTCGACCGTCTCCAGACGCTAGACCATCTCAAGATGTGCTTTGATGCAGAGGGGAATCGCACCAGTGAAGGACATAGGCTCTACGAAGAATACTTCACCGGAGAAAGAGCGTGGTTTTCTGATTCATCGGAAACCGAGAAGAATGATTTCCGAAGAGAACTGACATTTAAGTCTTTGTTCTGCCCTTGGCACGGGAAGGTCAATTCCCGTCGTCCCCCGCTCCGCATTCATTTTTCGTGGCCCGTCACTGCGGACGGACCACTGTATGTTGTATATGTCGGTCCTAAAATTACGCGGCGTTAGCCCTCTGCCTGCTGGGACAGGAAGCCTGACCAACTGATCTTAGTCCCTGAACTCGGGCAGAATCTCCTTGCCGAAAATCTCCAACTGACGCTTGGTCTCGTCCCAGGGCATCAGGCCCTGGTCAAAGAACCAGCCGAACCACTCCACCTTGCTGTTCTTGTACAGGGCCTCAAGCTCACGCTTGACGGTGTCTACCGTGCCGACCAGAGCGTACTTGGACTCAACCATGCGCTCAAAGGTGGTGGGCACCGGGGTCGTCTCGCCGGGGAAGCGGTAGGCTTCAAAGAAACCGAACCCGGAGAAATACTCAATAAAGCCGGCCCCCTGACAGGCCGCGCCCAAAGAGTAGGCCTCGGTGTAGGAATCGCCGAGATGGACCGAGCGGAAAGCCCCTACGCTCTCGCCGAGGGCCAGTTGACGGCCGGCCTTGGCCGCTTCGTCGCGGTAGGCTTCGCACAGATCGCGGAACGACGGCGGGTGGGCAATCAGAATCCAGGGCACGATATGCTCGGCCGCGCACCAGCGGATCGTTTTTTCGCTGACCGAGAAGGGCTGCCAGATCGGCGGGTGGGGCTGGGTGTAGGGCTTGGGCACAACACAGATGCGCTGCACCACCCCATGCTCATCCACCTCGCCCTCAGCCCCATATTTGGCGGTCCAGTTTTTGGCTACTGGCCAACGCTGGATGCCGTGTTCGTAGGGGGCCGGGACCTCGTAATACTTGGTCTTGAAGCGGATCGACTCCTGGGTCCAGGCCATCTTCATGATCTTGAAGACCTCTTCAAAGACCGCTCTGTTGTGGGCATCAACCTCCGAGCCATCCATCGGCGCGCCAGTGACGTGATAGTGCTGGCCGAGCACATTCGTCCAGCGGTCCTGATAGCCCCGGGCAAAACCGGCCACAAAGCGGCCCTTGGTCAGGTGATCCAGGACCGCAATCTCTTCGGCCACCCGAATCGGGTCCCAGGTCGGCAGGACAAGTCCCAGCGAGGCAAACTTGATGCGCTCGGTCCGGGCGGCCAAGTCAGTGTACAGCAGCAGCGGGGCAATTGAGGCTTCATAGCCCTCTGAGTGAAAATGGTGCTCGGTGGTGGACAGTGCGTCAAAGCCCAGGTCTTCGGCCATCCGGGCAATATCCCGGACCTCTTTGAGGAGGTCCTGATATTTGTCGTTATTGCGCCCGATCGGCCGGAGTTTCTCACGCTCTTCAAATGTGGCCGGGATAGTCGGCAGCAGGAACAGATTGAATTTCATACGCTGTCCTCCTCTGAGCAAGATAGGGGTGGCGCACAGCTCGCCCTGTCTGGCTAGCACATGCCCGCCCTTCCGTCATCAGGGGCACTCTGTCGCGGCCTCCTCCGCATTGTTCTTCCCGGCCGGACAGGCTATAAGCGCATGTCTGGTGCGACGCAAGGGAATGCGATGCCAGACCAGTTTTGCGCTTTCCGGATTCTCCCATGCCTGTGACCCTCGGCGTTGATGTTGGCGGCACCTTCACCGACCTGCTGCTTTTTGACCACTACACCGGCCGCCAAGTACGGGCCAAGACCCCGTCAACCCCGACGGATCCGTCGGCCGGGGTGCTGGCCGGGATTGACAAGGTGTGTCGAGCGGCCGATATCTCCGCGGCCCAGATCAGCCACATCATGCATGGTACGACGGTAGCGACCAACGCGGTCCTGGAGGGCAAGGGTGCCCGGGTCGGCCTGATTACGACCGAGGGCTTCCGCCAGATTCTGCACTTGGCCCGCTCGTGGACGCCCGGCCCGCTGGCCGGCTGGATCATCATGCAGAAGCCCGAGCCGCCGGCGGCGATTGAATACACCCGTGAGGCCAGGGAGCGGATCGATACCCGCGGCCACATCGTCACCGCGCTGGATGAGGCGGCCTTACGCGACACGCTGCGCAAGTTGGTCGGCCAGGGTATTGAGGCCCTGACCGTCTCGCTGATTAACTCCTACACCAATCAGACCCATGAGCAGCGGATCAAGACCATTGCCCAGGAGATGTTCCCCGAGCTGCCGGTCACCGCTTCGTCTGAGGTCCTGCCCGAGTTCCGGGAGTATGAGCGAGCGCTGACCGCGGTGATGAACTCGTATGTCCGGCCCAGCGTCGCGGTCTACCTGCGGAACTTCGCCCAGCAGTTGAACGACCACGGCCTGCGCGCCGAGGTCAATATCCTGCGCTCTGACGCCGGCCTGATGACCCTGCGCATGGCCCAGGAACGCCCGGTCTACGCTGTCATGTCCGGTCCGGCCGGCGGGGTTGCCGGGGCGCTGTTCACCGCCACCACGGCCGGCTTTGACAATATCCTGACCCTGGACATGGGCGGCACCTCAACCGATGTGGCCCTGTGCCAGGACGGGACGCAGACCATCGCCCGCGAGACTACCCTGGGCTATTTTCCGATCAAAGTTCCCTCGGTTGATGTGCGCAGCATTGGGGCCGGCGGCGGCTCAATTGCCCATGTGCCGGAGATTACCCAAGCCCTGCGGGTCGGCCCACAGAGCGCCGGGGCCGACCCGGGCCCGGCCTGCTACGGCCGGGGCGGAAGCCAGCCAACCGTGACCGACGCCAATGTCGTGCTCGGCCATCTGCCGCCGCAACTGCTGGGCGGTGAAATGCGCCTGGACGAAGCTGCGGCCCGGGCCGCGGTCGAGACCGTGGGCCGCAGCCTCGGCCTGGATGTCTACCAAGCTGCCCAGGGCATTATAGATATTGTCAACGAGAACATGCACGGCGCGCTGCGGCTGGTCTCGGTCCAGCGCGGGTATGACCCGCGCGATTTTGCCCTGGTGGCGTTTGGCGGGGCCGGCCCGCTACACGCTAACGCCGTGGCCAGCCTGATCGGCACCTTCCCGGTCATCATCCCGCCGGCACCCGGGGTGTTGTGCGCCACCGGCGACGTGTGCTCCGACTACCGTGAAGAGTTCGCCCGGACCGTGCTGCGGACTCTGGAGCAACTGCCGGCGACCGAGGTCGAACAGATGCTCCAGGAACTCGGCGACGAGGCCGCCGGCTGGCTTGAGCGTGAGGGCATCCCCCGCTCCCAGCAGGACATCTTCTATAACGCCGACATGCGCTATTTCCGCCAGGGCTATGAGCTGCCAATTGCCATGACGATCGAAGACCTGCACGCCCACGGGACCGGGATATTGGCCGACCGCTTCCACGCCCTGCACGAACAGTTGTACCGCTTCCGGCTGGACGTGGCCTGCGAAATCGTCAACCTGCGGGCCGTGGCCCTAGGCAAAGGGGCACGCCTCAGCCTGAGCGCCGCGGCCATTGACGGCCCGGACGCGGCCCACGCCCAGACCGACGAGCAGCGGACTTATTTTGACGACGATTTTCTGCCCACCCCGATCTACGATCGGGCCAAGCTCAAGCCCGGCAACCGGATCACCGGCCCGGCCATTGTCACCGAAATGGACTCCACCACCGTCGTCCTGCCCCACTTCACGGCTGCGTTTGATCGCTACGCCAACATCTTGATTCGGCCGCAGGCGTGATGGGGACAATTGCAGGCTCCCTGGCAGTGGCGCAAGGAGAGAAAGAAGCGCTGGTACCTTGGCGTGTCCGAGTGGAGGCGCGGACATCCGCTCTGGCAGTGGCGCAAGGAGAGAAAGAAGCGCTGGTACCCCCCCCCTCCCCCGCTCTGACGCCAACAATCCCTGGACAACCAGGCACTACGAGTTCTGCATGACTTCAGACACCCCCCCCTTCCCCGGCCCACTGGCCGACCTCGTGGCCGGAGCACTGGCCTTTCGTAAGAACGAATACGGGGCCGGCGGCCCCATGCCCCGTTTGGCCGCCGGCCAGCAGCCCCAGGTGCTGATGATCGGGTGCAGCGACTCGCGCGTTGACCCGGCCCTGCTGTGTGGCGCACAGCCCGGCGAGCTGTTTGTCGTGCGCCATATCGCCAACCTGGCACCGGCCTATGACCCGGGCGACAGCCTGGGCCAGGGCGTGCGCGCGGCCCTCGAATACGGTGTAAAAGTCCTCAAGGTCTCGCACATCGTCGTGCTCGGCCACTCCCACTGCGGCGGCATCCGCGCCCTGATTGACACTGCCGCCGGCAGAGCGCCCGCACTGGAATGCGTCGGCGCGTGGCTCAGCCTGGCCGGCGATGTCTGCGAGCAGGTGCTAAGACGGCTGGCCGCCGACCCCGCAAAAAACGTCAGCGCAGAGGGGCTGCCGGCCTACGCCCCACTGGTTGAGCGCCAAGCCGTCCTGCACTCTCTTCACAACCTCCGCACCTATCCCTGGATCAGCGACCGCATCGCCGGCGGCACACTGAGCCTGCACGGCTGGTGGTTTGCGCTCGAATCCGGCCGGCTGTGGACGACCCGCCCGCCGGCCGCGGACGAACTGACGCCGCTTGAGGCCGAGTAATCCCTCAAGCCGCCGGCTTCCCCCCACGCACCCCATCTGCCAGGACAGCCAGACACAGAGGAGCACCGCCCACCGATATCCTGCTCCGGCCAAGCGTGACGAGAGAGCAGACATGAAAATGCAGTTTACCCTGATCTATTGGCAGTCGGAAATATGCTGGTTCGGCAAGCTCCTTGAACATCCTGAGATTACGGCCCGGGGCAAGACGCTGGAAGAGTTGGAAGAAAACATCACCGACACTTACCTGGCGATGGTTCTGGATGGTGTGCCTGACGAATATCAGGCGAAAACAATGCAGTGTGAAATCCCGCCCCAAGAGGCTGGCAAAAACAACAGGTTCGGCAAAATTACGCAATGGGCTGGCAAGGTAAAGGACACTTCCAAAAAAAGCGTGGATACCGCCTCGTCGGCTATTGCCACAGGTTCGGCCGGCCTTGGGAAAATGCGAGGTCTCGCTTCTTCGGTTGCGGATTCTGCCCGTGACACTTCCAAAAAGGTATCGGATACGGCCTCGGAACGAGTGCAAATCGGCTCCAGGAAAATTGCAGACGCCGCGTCCTCAGTCACCGGTTCCGTTCAGGATGCTTCTCAAAAGGCGTCACAGGCAACGGGTGCCGTGGCGGAACACCTGAGGACGAATTCCAAGAAACTCCGGGATGCAACAGCTCCGTTGCCGATGCATTGCTGGAGACTACCCAAGGGCTGTTAGCCAGCAGCCTGTCCAAAGACCTGAATGATTTGCTACAGAATATGGCCAAAGGGGGCGCAACCATTTATGACAAGGCAATGGACGCTGGGTACGCAGGAACGCACCTAGGCGGCGGCAACCACAGGCTGTTCGACGGAGGGCATACCATTGCCGGGGCCTTCAACGCCGCCCGAGGGGCCTCATCCGATGACAGCATCATACAGGAAGCCTGGGGAACTATTCAGGGTCTCCTCAGAGACGGGACTACTCCCAGGGGACTCCCGCTGGCGACTTGGGACAAGTCAACCTTCGATCAAGTAGCCGAAAGCCTGAACTCGACTTTCCATATCCCCAAAGGCTGGTTTTCCGATCTGAATACCTACGATGCCGCCGAACTGCTGGGCAGCACAATCGGTATCGTCTCCCTGGCTCTCAACTGGAATCGGGCTGATACTGAATCCTTTTCCAGACTCGTCGGCAGCATGGGAATATCCGCCACCATCAGCGGGAACCCGCTGCTGATAGTCGTGACCATCGTGGGCTTGGCCAAAGCCTTTCACAAAGCCCATCAGATGGGCGAGTATGCAGAGTTTGTTGACGGTCACCTCAAAGGCGCTCTTGTCTCCGGGGCAACTCTGGGGGCAGTTGCACTCGTCGGAACCGCTGGGGGTCCAGCAGGCGCAGGCGTATTAGTCGGCCTCACCGTTGGCGTTCTCGCCAACAGGGCGACGAAGAGCGTCAGTGTCGTCCAGATCAGTCAATTCGTGGCCGAGCAGGCAACCGCCGCCGCGGCAAAGGCAAAAGAAATTGCTATAACTCAAAAACACCTCTGGGACACCGCCACAGCCAGAGGATTGGCAGTTCAACAGGTACTGGGGCGAGATTAGTGCTCTCACATGGAAGGAGCAGAGTATGCCTTTGATTATTGCACTCCTTATTGCGACTATGGATAGGCTGGGACGTGTATGCACGGAAAAACAACGCATGGGGCTGGGATCATTCTTGCTCGCGGTTGCTGTGGTTCCAGTATACTTGTCTGTCCGTAATTTGAAAACGGGCGAGGAGCGTAGAGGCGGACGAAGCTGGAATATAACGCGGTACTTCGCTTTTTCCTGGATCGCTCTGATATTAGTCGTGGCAATCGATAGTCCAGACCTGAGCGTTGCAGCCCTCCTCGTCCTTGGGAGTATCGGGGCGGCAGGGGCGCGCTTGCTGGGTTTCTTCTTGAAAGACGAGACTGTTATCGAAACTGGACCAACAGGTTTACTTTCAGAGGAGGGACCTCGCGCCCTTGACTCTGCTCCAGCACCCGCACCCATTCCGGCGGCGGCTTCCGAAGAACCTAAACTATCCCAGACACCCCCTCTCTGAAGGACCACCAGAAGGACCAACCTGTGACGCAGCCTGAGCACAGCCCGCCGTCAGCCCTACTCGTAGCAACTCCAGTATCAGCACTGGACGAGCTGGAGAAACTTGCCTCATTGCGGACCCGCGGGATCATCAGCGAAGAGGAGTTTCAGGCCAAAAAGAAGCAACTCCTGAACCTGTAGCGGGCTTCTCCTGACTGCAATACCGTGCCGTACAGAGCGGTTATGAGCAGCCTCCAGGATGCAAAAATCCCGGACGCAGTTCGCCACGGAGAGGATTCAATTGCCAGGAATCAAAATGACTGCGGACATGGGGGGACGGTCTGCCTTGACGAAATGTGTACCTCAAGAGGAAAGCCAGCCACATGGATGAACCATATCTCGCCCTCGCTCAACGAGCCGTCACCGCCCTGGAGACGATGGCCAGCCCCGGGATGTCTGCCGGCGACTGGGTCGCCCTGGGAGTCGGTATGTCCCAATGCTTGCTCATCGCCTGGGGTCTGCGGATGATGAACAAGAGCAATTCGAGCCGGGACGCCCAGAACGCCCTACAGCAGCACCGCCATGAAGAGAGTATGACCGCCCAGCAGCACCGCCACCAAGAGAGCATGGCCACCCAGCAGCACCGCCATGAAGAAACCATCATGGCCCTGAAAGAATTGATCCGACGGACCGCAGGCAAAGACGCTTAGAGCCAACGGACCGAGACTATGGAGAGTCCGGTATAGCCCTGAACACGAACCCCTGTATTGAAGACGGCTGATGCTGAGCGATACAGGGACGCCAGGCGGCGCTTCCTTCCCCCCACGCGCCCCATCTGCTAGGACAGCCAGACACAGAGGAGCACTGCCATGCGCGGCGTGAATATCGCCCCTATTCCAGACCGGGAGCTTGACCCGGTCACGCTCGACATCATTGAGAGCGCGCTCAAGAACTATCGCTACGAGATGGACGCGGTGCTGTACCGCACCGCCATGTCGCCCGTCATCCGCGAGCAGCACGACGAGTTTCCCATGATCTGCGACCCCACCGGGCGCATGGTCGTCGGGCAGTTCGGCTCGTATATCCGGGAGATGATGGACCGCTTTGACCGCCCGCTCTACCCCGGCGATGTCATCCTGCTCAACGACCCCTATCTGTGCGGCGGGGCGATCTCACACCTCAACGACTTTCTGATCCTGGTCCCGGTCTTTGACGGCGACGAGTTGATCGGCTGGACCTCCATGTTCGGCCACCAGATGGATGTCGGCGGCCCGCTGCCCGGCTCCTTTCCGACCAACGCGACATCGATCTTTGGCGAGGGGCTGCGCATCCCACCGGTCAAGCTGTTTGAGAAGGGTGAGTTGAACGAGGACATCCTGAACCTGATCCTCAACAATGTGCGCCTCCCGGTCATGAACCGCTCCGACCTGATGGGGATTGTGGCCGGCTGCAAGACCGCGGAACAGCGGATCAAAGAGCTGTGCCAGCGCTTTGGCCGCGACACCTATCTGGCCGCCTGCCAAGCTCTCCTTGACCGCACCCGGCGGGCCATGCAGACACTCATCAGGCGCAATATCTCAACCGAGCCGCAGTCCTTTGAGGACTATGTTGACGACGACGGGCTGGGCAACGGTCCGTTCAAAATGAAACTCACCATCTGGCGCGAGGGCGACCGGGCGGTTTTTGACTGGACCGGGACAGACCCCCAAGCCGCGGGGCCGATCAACTTCTACCTGAACGAAGGCATGTTCAAGATGTTCATCGGCGTCTACCTGATTATGGTCTATGACCCCCAGATTCTGTTCAACGATGGCTTCTACGACCTGATCGAGGCCCGGCTGCCCGACGGCTCCCTGCTCCACCCCACCTTCCCGGCCCCGCTCGGCTGCCGTACCCACACCCTGGCCCGGCTGTTTGACGTGATGAGCGGCTGCCTCGGCCAGAAAAGCCCCGAGCTGACCACCGCGGCCGGCTACGGCACCAGTCCCCACCTGCTCTACAGCGGCACCGACAACAAGGGGGAGTTCTTCTTCATCATGGAGATCGGCTACGGCGGCATCCCCGGCCGGCCCATCGGCGACGGCCTTGACGGCCATTCGTGGTGGCCGCTGTTCACCAACATCCCGACCGAGTATCTGGAGAGCTACTGCCCACTGCGGGTTGATCGTTATGCCTCGGTGACGGACTCGGGCGGGGCCGGTCTGCACCGCGGGGGCAACGGCATTGACAAATGGTATACCTTTCTGGAGCCGGGCGAGATCGCCATTCACGACGACCGCTGGCTGACCCCGCCGTGGGGTATCCTGGGCGGCAAGCCTGGCATGCGGTCCAAAAAAATTCTGATGCGCGCCAGCGGCAGCCAAGAAGTCCTGCCCTCCAAGTGCGACCAGATCAAGGTTGCGCCCGGTGACCAATTGATCTACCAGACTGCCGGCGGCGGGGGCTGGGGAGACCCGCTGCAACGACAGGCCGAGACAGTCCGCCTTGACGTAGTGCGCGGGCTGGTATCCGCTGACAAAGCTCGGCGCGAGTACGGCATCGTCCTCGCGCCAGACACCGGCCAGGTCGATCACGACGCCACCCGGCGGCTGCGACAACAGCTGGCCCAGCAGCGGGGCGAACTCCAAACCTTTGACTTCGGTCCTCCGCTGCCCGAGCTGCTGGCCCGTTGCAAACACGAGACCGGTCTGGAGCCGCCGACCACGCCCAGCCGGCCGGCCAACTGGGCTGCACATGGGGCTGGGAAACGGGCAGCCTGAGAGATGTCAGCCCAGGACCCGACCCCCCAAGCTACCCTGTTCACCCGCAATTATGTACTGCTGTGCGTAGGCGCGTTTCTGTTTTCGGGCAGCATGTTCCTGCTGTTTGCGGTGCTGCCGCTGTTCGTCGTCCAGGAATTGCGCGGGGCGGAATCCCAGGTCGGCATGATTATGGGCGCGTTTGCCATCTCCGCGGTCCTGACCCGGCCCCTGTCGGGCCAGCTGGTTTCCGTGTGGAGCCGCAAAAGCGGGCTGAGCCTCGGCACCTGCATCTACTTCCTGGCTCCGGCCCTGTACACCCTGGTCGGCTCGGTGTCGGTCATGCTGGGGCTGCGCTTTTTTCACGGCATCGGCATCGCCATCTACACCACCGCCTCCAGCGTGTTTGTGGCCGACCTGTCCCCGCCCTCCCGGCGGGGCGAAGCCATGGGCTATTACGGCATGGCGCTGAACTTGTCGATGACCATCGGCCCGGCCCTCGGTGCCTATCTGGTCGGCACGATCGGCTTTATCAAGCTGTTCTGGCTGGCCTCGGGCCTAGCCCTGGCCAGCTTCCTGCTCACCCTGCTGCTGCGCGAACCCCACCGCCCTCCGGCCTCGCCCCACGCCCCCACCGCCCGCCCGCCCCTGTTCAGCCGCTCGGCCCTGTTTCCGGGCCTGATCGCGGCCTGCATGACCATGACCTTTGGCACGGTGGTGTCCTTTCTGCCCCTGTTTGTCCAGGCCCACCAGCTCGGCAACCCGGGCCTGTTCTTTACCGTCTATTCCATTGCGGTGGTAATCTCACGGCCCTTTGCCGGCCGGCTGTCAGACCGCTTTGGACGGCCGACCGTGATTATCCCCGGCATGGTGCTGCTGGCCGTGGCCATGACCACCCTGGCCCTGTCAAGCAGCCGGTTCGGGATGCTGAGCGCGGCCGTCCTGCAGGGCTTCGGCTTTGGCGGCGTACAGCCGGCACTCATGGCCCAGGTGGTCGATCGCTCAACCAACCACGATCGCGGCCCGGCCCTGGCCACCCTGATGGGCGCGTTTGATGTCGGAGTCGGCCTGAGCTCCATCGGGCTGGGCCTCGTCCTGGAGGCGACTAATTTTGCCGTCACCTTTTTGTGCGCCGCGGGGATTAGTCTGCTGGGGGCCGGGGCCTCGGCCTGGGACGCGCTGCGACGCAGGCCAGCGGTCAAGCCATTGTGAATGACGCGCCGTCCGCCTATACTCTCCGCCAGTGTCTTTGATACCCACGCCTCTGTGAAAAAATCCACGCCTGTCGGTATGCCCGAAGAGCAGGCTGAGGTCCAGGCCCAAGCCATTTCTGAATTGGTCACTGACCGGCTTGTCACCACAGACGACCTGGAGCGAAGCCTGAAAGACCTGGAATACCGTCTCAGCCCGCGCCTGGGGAGTATGATGGTGGTCGCAGTCAGCCTGATCGCCGCCGTGGTGAAGCTGCTCTAGCAGGGGCTACTGCTCAAACTGAATCGAGAAGCCTTCGCGCTCGTTATTCTCTTTGTCAATCAGGATCGTACTGGCCGAACTGTAGGCCCCCATCGGATAGAACAGAAAGCCGCTCACCTGCTGGCCCGGCTGAAGGGTATCGACGTGCAGGGCCTTGACCTGGCCGGCCGGCGGCGCGGCCACCGGCGTGACCCGCCCCCCGCCGGCAGCCCGCAGATAGACCTTGTCCAACTCGATCCCATACGGGCGTGGGGTGTTGTTGTGGATTTCAACCTTGACCGGCAGGATACCGCTGGCCGGCAGGTCTGCGCCGAGTTCAATCTGTGACTCAAAGCCGTCAAAGGGCCTCAGGGTCATATTCAGCCCGCCCTTGGGGCCTTGCTGCGCATGCGCCTCCTGGTTGGTGGCCAGGATGCCAAAGGTCCGGGCAAAATTGTTATGAAAGCCGCCGGGCCGTTCCGCCGCACCGATCAGCGACGGGACCGCCACCCCGCCCCGTTCGGGCACGACAGTGGCCCCGTTGGCCCCGCAGGTGATGGTGACTCTGCCGCCCTCGCCCTGGCGCGCCTCGGTATTCTTGCCGGCGACAATATGGCCGGGTGAGCCGGGGGTGGCAACCGAGACCGACTCCACCGGATGGCCGAGGATCTGGACCGCCCGGTAGGCCAGGCGGTTGGCCTGCTCACAGCTCAGCTGTGGGGCCGAGACTGTCCGCGTCCGGGGCGGCATGGTTGGGGTGCAACTTGTCCACACCAGCCCGGCGACACCTGTCACAACACATAGCGCTCGATGATATGACATAATTCCTCCAGAACTCGCCTTGCTCCGGCCCCCGCATAGCAGAGACGTGAGGTTGAGAACGACCGAGTAGAGGCCCGGATTCAAGGCACCCAGAACGCTAGCAAGATTGTTGTGTTGGGTAAATAGTCGGGCAAGGTGCGGGGTACTTGCGGGGGTGGTGCTATCGTGACCCTCAGCGGTGTCTGTCGCGGAGGCGGGTGTACTGGTGTCGCAGGGCGCGGTTGGACCATACCCCGAGGAGGGAGCGCAGCACGATCCCGTACACCTGGGAGCGTGTGATTTTGAGCCGGACGGCGGGGTCAAGCAGCCGACACGACCCTCGCAGGCGGCTGAGGGTCGAGCCGCCGATCAGCAGCGGCCAGGCGGAGGCCAAGCGGAGGTGCCATTCTCGCCGCGGAATCGCCAGGGTGTAGCGCCAACCGGCCTGATAGTGGGCCAGGGTCAGGTCGAGCAACTCGTCAAGCAAGGGCTGTATCCGGCTGAGACTGGCCGGCTTGAGTAAGTCCTCGGGTCTCACCCCCAGCCGGTCCAGGTCTTCGTGGGGTAGATAACACCGACCCAGACGCAGGTCGTGGGCCAGGTCGCGCAAGATGTTGGTCAACTGCAAGCCTTTGCCAAAGCGGACGCCGCACTCGGCCATGACCGCAAGCGGCCAAGTGCGCAGGGCCGGACGGTGGGCGACCGCGGTCTTGGTCCAGAACTCGCCGACACAGCCGGCTACATAATAGGTGTACCGGTCGAGATCGCGCCGGGAGCCGAGCGCGGCCACGCGGCCGCCCGCCTCATCTTCAGCCGGAAAGACCGTGAGGTCCATCTGCATGCCGTGGGTGAGGGTTAGAACCAGCTCACGAATCCGGCCTTGATCGTCTGCTCCAAGCCCGGACAACAGATCAAAGCAGGCCCCGAGGCTCAGCAGCAACTCGCGCTCGGCAGCGCCGTGCTGGCGCTCTCCCACTTGGTGCTGAAGGGCCGACAGCAGGCTGAAATCGTCCTGAGAAAAAGCCAGACGATAGCGCTCAAGCTGCTCCAGGCGTTGGCTTGGGGGCAGCAGCGCGGTATCGGCGATCGTATCCGCGGCGCGGCAGAACAGGTAGGCCAGGCCCAGCGCTGGGCGCAGGCTGGGCGGCAGGATACGCAGGCTCAGAGAGAAGGAGCGACTGACCCGGGGCAACATCTCGGACAGGAGTTGGGAAGAGGCGTGGGCCATGCGACTCAAGCGCAGTCCGACACCAGTCCTGAACGGAGCATCTGCTCCAGGGCCAGCCGTCGCATCGAAAAGCGGTCTTTGTCCGCAGCGCTCAACTCGGCAAAGGTGTGGGCGCTGCCACAGGGTTGAAAGATCGCGTCCCAGTCAAAGCCGTGCCTGCCGCGCGGGGAGGCGACAATAGTGCCCGAGACGCTGCCGGCAAACACTTGGCAGGCGCTTCCATCGTGGTAGCCGAACAGAGTTGTCGCGGTTGCCGCACGGTGGCTGTCCAGCAGGCGACACAGGCCCTCGTTGCCCAGACCGCGCACAAACCAGGCGATGAGGGCACCAGGCAGGCCGTTCCAGGCTGCAAAGGCCAAGCCGGTATCCTCAACCAGGACCGGACGGCGGAGAGCGCTGTAGGCCTGGGCGGCTTTATGCCGTACGACCGGCTCGAGCTCAACGGCCTGTATTTCGTCCAGGTGGAGCGGCTGGTGGGCCACCGCCCGACCGAGCAGGCGTTCAAGCTCGGCGGCTTTGGCGGCATTGGCAGTAACGAAGGTGAGCATCTGGCCTCTCTCCGCGCCGCTCAGGGGTGTCTCCGACGCCGGCCGCGGCCCTGGTGGAGAGACTGAAAGGCCAATACCCGGTGGCCCTGGCGATACTGACTGACCAGCGTGGCCAGGGTCTCACGATCGATCAGGACACAACCCTCACGTCGGGCCAGCGTCCGGGCGCGGAGGCTGAACGGCTGGTTGGCCAGGACCAGCACGCCGTCACAGCCCTGGGCGTGGCCAGCGGTCAGTGCCTCAATGACCACCGTGTCTGTGAGCGGTCGGGGGTGTCGGCACACCCGCCCCAGCCGCCGTTCAGCGCCCCGGGTCAACAGGAAATCGGCCCCCGGCGGACGAGAGCGGACCAGCGGAGTGACCGCATAGCCCTGGGCCCGCAACAGCTCGGCCGCGTGGCGGGAAAACGCGGCGTCCGACATGATGTCGAGTTCGTGCAGCCGCTCGCTCCGCTCACGCTGGCGGGTGTAGCTCTTCCACACAATCCAGATACCAAGCCCGCCGCTCATCCACACCAGAGCGCTCGCCAAGTTGCCCTGGAGGGCGGAGGTAGCAAAGACGAACAGCAAGAATATGGCTGTGCCTTTGATCAGGCGCGTCCGGGTCGTCTTTCCCGGCCGCGTCTTGTGGCTGAGCTCAACAGCGCGGGACGGTTCCTGCATGGCTTCCTCGGACAAGACGGTCGGTCGTCACCCCAGCCAGATATCTCAGCAGGAAGAAGAAATCAATCGGGAAAACGGCGACGCAGCTCAGCGTTGGGTCGTCATCAGTACCCCGCCAATCACGAAGAGGGTTCCCCACACATGCACAGCGGTGATCTGCTCGCCAAGAAAAACGGCAGAAAACACCAGCACGATGATCGGAATGAGGTTCATGAACACGGCCGCCCGATGGGGACTGATATGCGTCAGGGCTTGATAGTATAACAGATTGGTCAGGGGCGACAGGACACACAAATAGGCGACGGCGACGAGCAAAATCGGACTGAACTCAAAGGCCGGTTGTACGGGCTCCTCAAAGAAAAAGACCGGGAGCAGGGCGACCGCGCTGACTAGGTAGGCGCTGGCCGTCGCCGCGGTAGGCGAGCGCTGGCGCAGGGCAACCCGGCTATAGACGGTATACACCGCCCAGTTGATCTGGCCGACCAGAATCAGCATGTCGCCCCAGTTGAACGAGCGTCGGAGCAGATTGGCTAGCGAACCTTGACATATGATGGCTACCAAGCCGACCCAGGACAGGACGACTCCGGCACCATTGAGCAGGCTGAGTTTCTCCCTCAAAAACAGCCACGACAGCAGGGTCACCCAGATCGGCGTGGCCGCGGCCAGGATGCCAGCGTTGGACGACGACGTCATCTTCAGCCCGGCATAGAACAGCCCGCCCGAAGCCAGGACCCCGGTGCAGGCCATGATGAGACTGCTCTTGGGGTCTGTACGGATTTCACGCCACCAGTCCGGGTTTGACTGACGGCCCAAGAGATTGAGGGCCAGGGCACCGAATATTGTCCGGATAGCCATCAGGGTGAAGGTTCCGACCAGGGTCAGGGCAAACTTTCCGGCCGGGAAATTCCCGGCCCACAGGCTGACGACAGCGATGAGGAGGAAGTAGGCCACAGTCGAGCGCCTATCCTTTCTGGGGGTGATTCATGCACTCGAGCGGTCGGCCATCATCCCGGTCAGCCAAACCCGGGTCAAGTTGGGGAACAGCGGCCACGAGCCGCTCGGTGCAGGCGTACTGGGGACGGGTCAGGACCTTGTCGGCTGGGCCGCGTTCCACACTACGGCCCCGGTCCATGACAAGCACCCCGTCGGCCAGAGCCTTCACCACCCGCCCGTCATGACAGACAGCCCTTCATCCGTTGTGGGTGACGCCCGGCTATGATACGAAGAACCCGGCGAGGGATCCAGACCCTCAGCGTGTAGGGCTTCAAATTCTGTCCAGCACTGTTCAGGTCATCCGTGCCTTCCCCTCCAGACTCACTGCTGACGCCCTTTTTGGCCCGCAACGGCGTCCTGATTATCGACGGTGGGCTGGCAACCGAACTTGAAGCGCGCGGCCATCAACTCATTGATGGGCTGTGGTCGGCCCGCCTGTTAGACACCGCGCCCGAGGCTATTCAACAGGTCCATGCCGACTACTTGGCGGCCGGTGCCGACTGCATCATCACGGCCGGTTATCAGGCCAGCCTGCCCGGCTTTGTGGAGCATGGCTATAGCCACAGCCACGCCGTCGCGCTGCTCCGCACATCGGTCGAGTTGGCCCTGAACGCGCGCGAGGCGTTTTGGTCCAAGGCCGACAATCGACCCGGCCGCCTGCGACCGCTGGTTGCGGCCAGTATCGGCCCCTGCGGTGCCTATCGGGCCGACGGGTCTGAGTACACCGGCAGGTACGGCCTGAGCGAGAACGAACTACTCGATTTTCATCGGCCACGCTGGTCGGTGTTGGCTGCTAGTCGGGCCGACCTGCTGGCCTGCGAGACGATTCCCTGCGTGCTTGAGGCGCGGGCGCTGGCCGGCCTGCTGTGCGAAACGCCCGGCCGCCCGGCCTGGGTCAGCTTTAGCTGTCGGGATGGACGCCACCTCAGTGACGGCACGCCGCTGGCGGAAGCCCTGGCCCCGTTTGTTGACCTTCCCCAGGTGGTCGCGCTGGGCGTAAACTGCTCCTCCCCAAGCGCTGTTTTGCCCCTGCTTGAGACGCTCCGCGGGGTCACTGCCAAACCGCTTATCGTCTACCCCAACTGTGCCCAGGGCTATGACAGGCAGACTCGACGGTGGGGCGCGTCGCTCCTGGAGGTTGACTTTGCGGCCGCGGCTCGGACTTGGCGGCAAGCCGGAGCGGCGCTGATCGGCGGTTGTTGTCGGACCACGCCGGGCCACATTGCGGCGCTGCGCGCCCGCTTGGTGGAGGATCGGGCAGAGCGTCGCGGGCGGACCGGCTAATTGAACTCCATCAGCGCAAACACCTCATGCGGGGCGAGATGCTGACGGCCACCCAAAGTGGCCAGTTCAACCAGAAAGGCGACTTCTATCACCTCGCCGCGGAGTTGACGGATGAGTTGCAGCGCAGCCCGGGCTGTGCCGCCGGTGGCCAACAGATCGTCAACCAGCACGACGCGACTGCCGGACGTAAACGCGTCCTGGTGGATCTCTAAGCGGTCGGTGCCGTATTCCAACTCATAGTTGGCCGCAAATGTTGCCGCCGGCAGCTTGTCGGGCTTGCGCACCAGTGCCAGGCCGCAGCCCAGGCTATAGGCGAGCGCGGTGCTGACCAGGAAGCCGCGCGCCTCTATCCCCACGACCGTATCAACCCGGTTCTGATAGCGCTCGGCCAAGCGATCAATACACGCCCGCCAAGCTGAACCGTTGGCCAGCAGGGGGGTGATGTCACGGAACACAATACCCGGTTTGGGAAAATCCGGGATGCTGCGGATATAAGCTTTGAGGTCAAGCATGGCGGTCTCCGGCGCGTTATCTGCCGACGACCTGACGGTTCGAGGGCAAGAGTTTGAGCGGATTCCGGGGTTTATTATGGCGTCGGATCTCAAAATGCAAGTTGGGGCCGGTGGCCCGTCCGGTCTTGCCGACCGCGGCGATCCGCTGGCCCTGTTTCACGAACTGGCCCTGTTTCACATAGTGGGTGCTGTTGTGGGCATACACCGAGGCATAGCCATTGCCGTGCCGCACAATAATGACCTTCCCATAGCCGCGCAACTCTCCACTGTAGATGACTTCGCCTGGAGCGGCGGCCACGACCGGGGTGCCGACCGGAGCAGCAATGTCAATCCCGTCATGAAAGCTGTTGTTGCGTGGCCCGAATCGAGAGGTCAACACGCCTGTGGTCGGCCAGAGAAAACGGCCCGTGGTCGGGGCCGGCCGGGGCGAGCCGGGCTTTTGCTTTACGGCCCGGCCGGCCAACTGGCGACGGCCGCTTGTGCGCGAGTCGGTCCCGCCGTGGGGGATACGCAGGCGTTGACCGGCCTCAATTTTATCCGGGTCTGCAAGATCATTCAGCCGGGAAATGTCCTGAAAGGGGACGCCGTAGCGCACACCGATAGCAGACAGGGTGTCACCCGGTCGAACAGTATGAACCAACTGTCTGGCCCCGCGTGAGCAGGCCGTCAGGCCCACACACCACAGCAGCATAAGCCCCAGCCCGAGAACCACCCGCCTCCGCACCGCCACTCCTTCACTCTCACCGCTGCTCTCCCATTCTCTAGCCGGACCAGCCCAGAACCACAAATCCGAGCAGCACCAGAATCGTAAAGACTATTGTCAGGATGTTGAAGTATTTGTCAATGAAGGTCGTGATGGTCGGGCCGTAGTAATAGATCAGGCCGCTCACCAGGAAAAAACGGGCCGAGCGGCTCAGGCTCGAAGCAATCACAAAGATCGTCAGCGACATCTGGGTTGCTCCCGCGGCAATGGTGAATACCTTGTACGGAATAGGCGTAAAGCCGGCAATGGCAACGGCCCAGCCCCCATAGTCGGTGAATCGCTGCTGCACCTCGGCAAACGCGGCCTGAGCGTTATATAGTTCAATGATCGGCCGACCGATCGCGTCCATCAAGAGCCAGCCGATCAGATAGCCGCCCAACCCGCCGGCAACAGAGCCGACCGAACAGAGCAGGGCAAACCGAAAAGCCGCCCCTGGTTTGCCCAGGGCCAGGGCCATCAGCAGCACATCAGGCGGAATGGGAAAGAAGGACGACTCGACAAAAGCGAACAGCAGCAGGGCCAAGCCGCCATAGCGATGGTCAGCCCAGCCGAGGACCCAGTCGTATGTCCGTCGAAGCATGGAAAGCCGGGAAAAATCAGTCTGTTCAGGCCCGCGACGGAGCGGGCCCCTCGGCTGGCACGGGTTCGCCTGTGCGCTTTTTATCTTTGTACAGTTTGTACTCAATGCTATCAACCAGCGCCTGCCAGCTGGCCTCAATCACATTTGGCGACACCCCGACCGTTCCCCATTTGCTGTGTTCGTCCCCGGATTCAATCAATACCCGCACCGTTGCCCCGGTTCCGGCGTCTCCGCCCAGGACCCGGACCTTGTAGTCGAGCAGCTCCATTGTTTCGAGCTGGGGATAGAACTGGGTCAGGGCTTTGCGCAGCGCGCGGTCAAGGGCGTTAATCGGCCCGTTGCCCTGGGCCGCGGTATGCTCAACCGCCCCGTCCGGGCCTTCGACTATGATCGTGGCCTCAGACAGGGAGAGCTCGTCCTCTTTGCGCTTCTCATCAATCACCCGAAAGCCGATCAAACGGAAGTGGCGCACCTTGCCGTTCAACGCTTTTTGCATCAGCAACTCAAACGATGCGTCAGCCCCCTCATACTGGAAGCCGGCGTTTTCGAGCTGTTTGACCTCGCGCAGAATCGTTTTGACCGCGGGGTCGGTATTGTCCACGTCAAGCCCGAACTGCCTGGCTTTGTAGATCACATTGCTGCGGCCCGACAAGTCAGAGACCAGGACGCGCTGGTGGTTGCCGATCAGCTCGGGATCGATATGTTCGTAGGTCTGGCGGTTTTTTTGGACCGCGGCGACGTGCAGCCCGCCCTTATGGGCAAAGGCGCTGGCACCAACATAGGCTTGGCGTTTGTGGGGTTCGATATTGGCCAGTTCGTACACCGTGCGGGACACCGTCGGCAGAGTCTTGAGCTGGTCCGGGCTGACACACTGGTAGCCGAGTTTGAGCTGGAGATTCGGGACGACTGAGCACAGGTTGGCGTTGCCGCACCGCTCGCCAAAACCGTTAATCGTGCCCTGTACTTGACTGGCTCCGCCCTCTACGCCGGCCAGCGAGTTGGCAACGGCCAGCTCGCAGTCGTTGTGGCAGTGAATGCCCAGGCGGCTCCCCAGCCGGGCGGCTGCCTGGGTCAACTCCTGAACCTCGTGCGGCATGCTGCCCCCGCGTGTATCACATAAGACCAGCACATCGGCCCCGGCTTCGGCAGCCACCTTCAGGCAGGCCAGGGCATAGTCGGGGTTGGCCCGATAGCCGTCAAAAAAGTGCTCGGCGTCAAAAAAGACCTCATCCACGCGGGTCTTGAGATAGGCAATCGAGTCGCCAATGACGTCAAGGTTGGCCTGTTGTGAAATCCGCAGATCGTCTCGGACATGCAGATCCCAGGTCTTGCCGACGATGGTGACGACCGGGGTCCCGGCTTGGAGCAACAAGCGGATATTCAGGTCATCGGCGGCCGCGATAGTGGCCCGACGGGTGGAGCCAAAGGCGGCAATTCTGGCCTGTTTGAGAGACAGCTTTTTGACCGCGCTAAAAAACTCTTCGTCGCGCGGGTTAGAGCCAGGCCAGCCGCCCTCAATGTAGCGAATGCCGAAATTGTCCAGCTGTTGGGCGACCAACAGCTTATCTTCCAGAGTAAAGGCCACGTCTTCGGACTGGCAGCCGTCACGCAGGGTGGTATCGTATAGGACTATGCGTTGCATGGTGAACCTCTGAGAAGCAGGTGCGCTTTACTGGGCCGGGGCGATAAACTCGTCGTGCAAGACGCGGACGGCCAGCTCGCGGTATTTGGCCTCAATGACAATGGAAATTTTAATCTCTGAGGTCGAAATCATCTGGATGTTGATCCCCTCGCCGGCCAAGACCTGAAACGTGCGCGACGCCACCCCGGCATGGCTGCGCATGCCGAGGCCGACGATAGACACCTTGGCGACCTGCGGGTCGAACGTCACCCCGCCGGCCTGAATCTCTTCGGCAATGGATTCAACCCGGCTCAGCGCCCTTTGCACGTCGTCTTGGGGTACGGTAAAGGTCAGGTCGGTATAGCCCTCAGCGCTGGCGTTTTGGATGATCATATCGACCACAATATTGTCATCGGCAATCGGGGTAAACAACTTGGCCGCCAGACCTGGCCGGTCGGGAACCTGCTGTAGGGTAATTTTGGCTTGGTTCAGGTCAGATGTCACGCCTGAGACGATCACATCTTCCATACTCGGCTCCTCTTCGACCAAAAACGTTCCGGTGTCCGGCGCAAAGCTCGACCGGACATGGACCGCTACCTGATGGCGTTTGGCAAACTCAACCGCCCGGATCTGCAAAACTTTTGCTCCCAGGCTGGCCAATTCAAGCATCTCGTCGTAGGAGATGCGCCGAAGCTTGCGGGCGTTGGGACAGAGGCGCGGGTCCGCGGTATACACGCCGTCCACATCGGTGTAAATCTCGCATACATCGGCCCGGGTCACAGCCGCAATAGCCACTGCCGAGGTATCTGACCCGCCCCGGCCCAGGGTGGTGATGTTGTCGGCGGCGTCAACCCCCTGAAAGCCGGCCACCACGACGATGGCACCGCTGTTGAGCACGCCGGTCAGACGCTCGGTTGCGATGCGCTGGATCCGCGCCCGGCCAAAGGCGCTATCGGTGGTAATTGCGACCTGATGGCCGAGCAGCGGTTGGGTCGGATAGCCCATGTCTTTCAGAGCCATAGACAGCAGGGCCACGGTGACTTGTTCTCCGGTTGAAACCAGGAGATCGCTGGCCTGGGCGTCGGGCCGCTGTGTCACCTGCCTAGCCAAGCCCAACAGCCGGTCGGTCTCACCGCTCATGGCAGACACCACCACCGCGACCCGGTGGCCAGCGTTCCGGGTTTCGGCGATCCGCTGGGCGACCGCTTTAATTCGGTCAGGCGAGCCGATCGATGTTCCGCCGTATTTCTGAACAATAAGCATGTGATCTGTCTTCAGCAGGAAAAACGGCAGGCTTCTTCAAGCCGGCGTATCAAGTGTCGGTAAGGCTCACCATACGCCGTCAGCGTAAGCATTCGGACATCAGCCGGCCCAAAGCGCAAGGACACCAGCAGATACTCCTCAAGCAACTCGGCCGGGAGAAACCGAAACCACTCAACCACGCTCACCCCCCGGCCAAACAGATACTCCTCAACCCCCAGCTCCTCCATATCCTCGGCCCCAAGGCCCTCCAAACGGTACAGGTCAATATGGAACAGCGCAGCCTTCCCCCTATAATGCTCGGCGATAAGAGTAAAGGTGGGGCTGGCGATCTCGTCGCCGTCAAGCCCCAGGCCGGTGGCCAAGCCCTTCACAAAACAGGTTTTGCCAACCCCCAGGTCACCCTCAAGGCCAACAATGGCTCCGGGCAATAAGCTCTGGCCGACCTCCCGGCCGAGCGCTCGGGTCTGTTGGGGACTGACAGTTCGCACAGTCAGGCTGGCATTCATGGCTGAAGCACCGTCTGGACGGTGGACGGGACACGGTCGGTCTGAACAGCCGAGAGCGACTGGAGTGAGCGCGGCAGCCGGTCAATAACATCTCGGGCCAGTATCCCGACCGGTCCAATCTCCTGGACCGCCAAGTCACCGGCGCTGCCGTGGACAAAGACGCCTAACTGACACGCCTCGGCCGGTTGATAGCCCTGGGCCAGAAGGCCGCCGATGATGCCGGCCAGGGCGTCGCCCATACCGCCGCTGGCCATACCAGGGTTGCCGGTCGGATTGATCCAGGCCCAGCCGTCAGGAGCGGCAACCACCGTCCGCGCGCCTTTCAGGACGACATAACACCCGGAGTGGCCGGCAAAACTGCGGGCGATCTCAAGCCGCCTGGCCTGGACCTCAGCCGTGCCCGTGCCGATCAGCCGCGCCATTTCGCCCGGATGCGGGGTCAGTACGACCGGCTGCGACGCCGCCCTCAGCATGTCGGGCTGGGCTGCCACACAGTTCAGGCCGTCGGCGTCAATCAGGAGCGGCACTTCGCTCTGCTTGAGCAACCAGCGGGTCAGCCTGAGCGTGTCGACCGAGACGCTAATACCTGGTCCAAACGCGATGGCGGTCCTATCCAGGAGCAGCGCGTGCAGTGCTTTTGCTGTCATCCGCAGGCTGCCGTCGGCGCGTTCGGGCAGGCCGACCGTCATGGCTTCAAGCAGGGCTGAAGAAAAGACCGGCACGAGGGACTCAGGTCCGGCCAGCGTTACCAGACCGGTTCCAACCCGCAGGCCGGCCGAGGCGGCCAACAGTGCGGCACCGCTCTTGCCGCGGGCACCGGCCAGGACCAACAGGTGTCCAAAGCTGCCCTTGTGTGACTCGGGCTGACGTGGCTGGAGGAGATGAGCTACTGTTTGAGGACTCAGCAGACCCACCATCGGCCGGACTGTGTCCAAGGCCTCAGGCGCAATCCCGATATCGACGACGACCAGACGGCCGACATAATTCAACCCCGGATACAGGCTCAGGCCGAGCTTGGGATAGCCAAACGTGGCGGTCAGCTGGGCCCGAATCGCGGTCCCTAGAGGCTGTCCACGGTCGGCGTCTAAGCCGGACGGAATATCAGCCGCGACCACCGGCCGGCCGCTGGCATTGACCAGCGTAATCAGCTCGGCAGCCAGCCCCCGGACCGGCGCGTTGAGGCCGGTCCCCAGCAGGGCATCAACGACCACACAACAGCTCCTCAGTTTGTCCCGGACCAGCGACAGCTGGTCCGGCTGCGTCAATTCGGTGATCCGCCCACGGCCGCGGGCAAAGGCCAGCATAGGGCGGCGCGCATCGACGCTCACGGCCGCCCGCTTAGCAGCCAAGACGACCTCGCAGGCGAGGCCGTGTTTTTTGAGGAGGCGGGCCATGACAAAGCCGTCACCGCCGTTATTGCCCTTGCCGGCCAGCACCAAGACGGCAGCGTGCTTTTTGTCGCTCAGGAGCTGCGGAAACGCCGCAAGCAAGTGGGCCGTTGCCCCGGCTCCGGCCCGCTCCATGAGCACCCGACCCGGCGTGCCGTAGCGTTCAATGGTGAGCCGGTCGAGCTCACGCATCTGTTGGCTGGTCACCAGATACGTCACGCTGTCCTACTCTGACACGCCCAAATGTGTCCGCACCGCGTCGGCCACTTCCTCAGCGCAACCACGCACCAGGCTCTCGTCTGTTCCTTCGACCATGACCCTGACCAAGGGTTCGGTCCCCGAGTAGCGCACCAGCAGGCGGCCGGAGTCGCCCAGCGCTTTAGTTACCCGCTCAATGGTCAGAGCAATCGGTTCGACGCGGGCCAAGTCGCGCCGCTCACGCACCCTGACATTGCTGAGGTGTTGCGGGTAGTGCGGCATAATGCGCTTGAGTTCGGACAGTGGCTGTTGGCGCTGAACCATGATGGCCAAGATCGACAGAAAGGTAATCAGACCGTCTCCGGTCGTATTGGTGTCCAGGAAAACAACATGCCCGGACTGCTCTCCGCCCAGCACATACCCCCCCCGCCGCATCGCTTCGACCACATAACGGTCACCGACCGGGGTGCGGACCAACTGTCCGCCCATCCGGCGCAGCGCCATCTCAAGGCCGAGATTACTCATCACGGTTGCCACCAGGGTCTTATACGGGAGTTTTCCGGTGCGCAGCTTTTCCTCGGCAGCAATGGCCAGGATAGCGTCACCATCGACAATCTCGGCGGTCTCGTCAACCAGGACGGCCCGGTCGGCATCGCCGTCAAGGGCCAGCCCGATGTCTGCCCCAGTCTCTCGGACCAAGCGTTGTGCGTGGTAGGGGTGGAGCGCCCCACAGTCAGCGTTGATATTCTCCCCGTCCGGTTCAACCCCGATCGCGGTCACCTGTGCACCCAGTTCGGTCAAGACTTCGGGAGCCACTCTGTAGCCTGCGCCGTTGGCGCAGTCGATGACGATTTTGACCCCGTCCAGGGTCAACTCACGCGGAAAAGTAGTCTTGGCAAAGGCGCTGTAGCGCCCTAGGGCATCATCTATCCGGAGGGCTTTGCCGATAGCGGTTGCGGTGGGCCGCAAATGGTTAATCTTGTCGCCTATGACCAGCCCTTCGATGATATCTTCGATGCTGTCGGGCAACTTGAACCCATCCCGCGAAAAAATTTTGACCCCATTATCCTGGAACGGATTATGCGAGGCAGAGATTACCACCCCGGCATTGGCCCGCTGGCTGCGGGTCAGAAAGGCAATCCCAGGAGTTGGAAGAGGCCCGACCAAGAGCACATCAACGCCCATCGAACAGATGCCGGACGCCAGGGCGGTCTCAAGCATATAGCCCGACAAACGGGTGTCCTTGCCAATCAGAATTTTATGCCGCCCCGGGGTATTACGAAAGACATAGGCCAGCGCTCGTCCGAGCCGCAGCGCCGTTTCGGCCGTCATCGGCTCAATGTTGGCCACCCCCCGAATCCCGTCGGTGCCAAACAAGCGTTCCCCCGTGTGCCCATCGCCCCGTCCATTGCTATTGTCTGTCATAGGCCCGCCCCTCTCGCTCGTACCTGTGCAAAGTGAACGATGCTCTCTTCCTGATGAGGTAGTCATCATCATTCACTTTGGTGGCTGTTCCTGTTCGCCCGCCCCGGCGGGATGCTCTCCAGCGTCCGGGTCTTCTTCACCCGGCTGAGCGGCTCGCCCGTTCGTCAGGGTTAGAGACACCTCTCTCGGCTCTTGGGAGACAATCTCCACCCCCGGTGGCACCAGCACCGTTATGGCGACTGGTGCCGTGCCTGGCTCGTGTCCGGCCGCATCAATAAAGACCTCCTGCTCACTCAACTGGAGCTGTTCCAGCACCCGCTGCGGGCCGCGTGCAACAACATCGACCGTGGTCGGAGACAGCGCGGCAAGGAAGTCCGTATTGCGCACGGTCAACGCGATCTGCTGGAAGGCGCGCGAGATCATCACGTCCTGAATCTCAACCCGAACGCGAACCTGCGCCAAGTTGTAGGACAACAGCTCATCCTGTGGCTGTATCAAATCGAGATCAAGCGTCGTTGATTGGGTCAGCCGACTCAGCTGCAGAGGCTCGGTCAGCACCGACTCCAGACGGGCCACAGCAGGAGCTGGACCGGTGACCTCGACAGTGTCGGGCACGAGTTCCATCTCGCCGGCTTGATAGCCCGAGGCTGGCTCGCCTTGTACCTCAAGATGGACCGGCACGGTGCGCGTCTCAATCCGGGTAATATCGAGGTTGATCTGAGACGGACTGATCCGCACCAGCCGCACCCCGCGCGGCAAACTGAGCCGCTCGGCCCCAATCCGGAAAGACGACTGACCGGGACGCATCCCGGTCAGATCCAGCACAATCTTAGGTTGGTTGAGTAAACCCAACAGGGTGCGCGGTCCGAGGACTTGGACATCGACCGAATCAACCTCGGCTCCGGTTACGACCAGGTGGGATGGCAGATTCCGCCATTCGAGCGGAACGGTCAGCGACTTTTCGGTATCCCGCTCTCCAGCATTCACCATCAGCCACAATCCGGCGGCAAAGACTATAGAGAACACTTTGGCGAAGATGTTCCGAAAGATGACCCGCCCCAGGAGGTGGAAGCCGTATTCAAGCATGGACAAAAAACTGCAGGAGCGAGGCGCGAAGGGTGCCGACATCTAAGTCAGGTTCGATCCGCCCTTCCCGCACCAATGCCACCGCCCCCTCCTCTTCCGATACTATCACAACAACCGCATCGGTTTCCTCGGTCAGCCCGATTGCCGCCCGATGGCGAGCGCCGAGGTTTTTACTCACGCCGAGATTGACAGTCAGCGGCAAAAAACATCCCGCGGCGGTAATCCGCCCGGCCTGAATGACAACCGCTCCGTCATGAATCGGTGAGGCGGTCAGAAAAATACTCCCCAGCAGTTCTTTACTCACCTGGGCATCAAGCGGGGTACCGCCCCCGATGTACTCGTTGAGCCCGACGGCTCGCTCCAGGACAATCAACGCCCCAATCCGTTTTGAGGCCAGCGAAACCGCAGCCCGGCTCACCTCCTCAACAACCGAGGCATATGTGCTTCGGGTATGTGCCCCGAGCAAGGACCCGCGCCCCATCTCGGTCAAGGCCCGACGGATATCGTTCTGAAACAGCACAACAATAACGAGCAGGATAGAGCCGAGGAAGTTGTCCAGCATCCAGTTCAAGGTGTACAACTCCAGAACCTGAGAGCCGAGATAGGTTAGAAACAGGAAAACGAGGCCGACCAACATCTGCACTGCCCGAGTCCCTCGGATCAGGTGGATGATCCAGTATACCCCACAGGCAATGAGGACGACGTCAAGGAGGTCTTGCCAGCGCAGTTGAATGAAGAGATCGGACATGGAGCTTAGGCTGCTGCTCCCACACCCCGCTCGGACAGGGACGGCGTTTGTCGGCTGAGGCGGGGGCATCCGCCGAGGAGAGTGGCCGAGCGCCGGTGGCCAAGACGGACGATGTGCGGCATGGGTGGCCTTAGCTTTCGGACTAGTCCTCGGCTGATGCCGGTGGACCGCTCACCGCGTTTGGATCTTTGCTGAAGAGTTTAATCATCTCGGCGATCTCGGCTCCGTCCAGGACTTCTTTCTCCAGGAGTTGCTCGGCCATCTTGTGCAAGACCTCAATATTGGTCTGCAACAGTACCTTGGCCCGCTCATAGGCGTTCATGATGATCCGCCGGATCTCAGTATCAATCTCAATCGCTGTCTGTTCAGAGTATTCTTTCATCTGGGTGAAATCACGGCCCAGAAAAATCTGCTCATCTTTTTTCCCAAACGTCATCGGACCGAGCTTTTCGCTCATACCCCATTCACACACCATACGACGGGCTAGTTCGGTCGCTTTCTCGATGTCGTCACCCGCGCCGGTTGTGGTATGACCGAGCACGAGTTCTTCCGCCACTCGACCGCCGAACATAACCGCCAGACGCTTGAGCACATACTCTTTGGAGAAGGTATGACGGTCGTCGACCGGGACCTGCTGGGTCACGCCGAGCGCCATGCCACGCGGGATAATCGAGACCTTGTGGACCGGATCGGTGCCCGGGGTGAGTCCGGCGACGAGCGCATGGCCCGCCTCGTGATAGGCAGTGTTGCGTTTCTCTTCAGACATCAGGATCAGACTGCGCCGCTCGGCTCCCATCAAGACCTTGTCTTTGGACAACTCAAAGTCTTCCATGCTGACTTTTTCTTTGTTTTGGCGGGCGGCCAGCAGGGCGGCCTCGTTGACCAGATTCTCAAGATCGGCCCCGGAGAAACCCGGCGTTGCACGGGCTAGAGTTTCGACATCAACGCTCTCGTCGGTTGGCACATGGCGGCTGTGGACACGCAGAATCTCTTCGCGGCCGCGGACATCCGGACGGGGCACAACCACCCGCCGATCAAACCGCCCCGGCCGCAGCAGGGCCGGGTCAAGGACATCGGGCCGATTGGTGGCGGCGATAAGAATGACCCCCTCACTAGCCTCGAACCCGTCCATTTCGACCAGGAGTTGGTTCAGCGTCTGTTCGCGTTCGTCGTGGCCGCCGCCCAGCCCCGCCCCACGGTGGCGTCCAACCGCATCGATCTCGTCAATGAAGATGAGGCAGGGGGCCTGCTTTTTGCCCTGGATAAACAGGTCGCGGACACGGGAGGCACCGACCCCGACAAACATCTCGACAAAATCTGAGCCGCTGATCGAGAAGAATGGAACCCCGGCCTCGCCGGCAATGGCCCGGGCCAACAGCGTTTTTCCGGTTCCCGGTGCACCAACCAGCAACACGCCCTTGGGAATACGACCGCCCAGGCGGGTAAACTTTTTGGGATCTTTCAGAAAGGCGATGATCTCTTCCAGTTCTTGTTTGGCCTCTTCGATACCCGCAACATCACTGAAAGTGACTTTTTGCTGATTCTCAGTCAGCACCTTGGCCCGGCTCTTGCCAAACGACATGGCCTTGCC
This sequence comes from uncultured Binatia bacterium (SeqCode), assembly GCA_965200965.1. Classification (GTDB taxonomy): domain Bacteria; phylum Desulfobacterota; class Binatia; order Bin18; family Bin18; genus JAAXHF01. Next base: position 220,555 of record OZ241744.1, on the reverse strand, counting down.
CCCGCCCATCTGCATCTGGCGCATGAAGAACACCCAGACACCGATGAGGAGCAGCATCGGAAACCACTGGACTAAGACGGCGACGTACCACGGGTCGCCCTCCTCGGGCCGGACGGTAATCCGCACCCCCTGCTCGTGCAGCGTACTCATCAAGTCGGGATAATACCGCGGCGCATAGGTCTTAAAGCCTTGGGCGTCCTTGAAGCGACCGTGAATCGTCTGTCCCTGTATGGTGACTTCGGAGACATCCCCGTTTTTGAGGTAGGCAAAGAAATCGCTGAACACGACCTCGGGCCGCCGGGGCTGCTGGCGGCTGAATAAATTAAACAGCAGGAGAATCATGAGCCCCAATACCAGCCATAAAGCGAGATTGTGTGAAACCTTGTTCACTCCTTGCCCCTTTCCGTTACGCGCCGACAACCTAACACAGTTCCGCTTTCTCCGGCAATGGGCTGACCACACACTGACACACCGAGCGCGTGGCCGGCGTCACCAGCGCGGTTTTCCCCCGGACATGGCCGGGTACCCACGCCACATCAGAAGCATCATCCCCCAAAACGACCAGGGGAAAAATCTGACGCAGCCGGCGCGGCAGCTTGGCGTCACTGAATATATCGTGAATCTTCTTTCGGCCAGCCATGCCCAGAGGAAAAATGCGATCTCCGGGGCGCACACTCCGAACCCTGAGTCCCGACGACAGCAGCCCGGCGTCAAAGAAGGTCCGCCACCGATCGGCCGTCCGCACCCGGGTCGGCGAAGCGTGCCAAGCGCTCGGCTCGCTCAGCCAACATTGCCAGCCGCTGCCGGGGACGTGGGGAACAGCGGGCAGCCTCAGCCCTTGTCCACACACGAGGGGGTGGGCGTAGGGTTCGGCAACGAACCGTTTTGGTTCGGCAATAAGATAGCCACGCTCAACCCGGACCTGAAGGCTGCCAGGCAGTTCAACCGTACCCCGAACCCGCCCCTCTGCCAAGGCTCGGACCTGTTCAAGGTGCAGAAAGCCAAGCTCGCGGCCGGGGTCGGCGCATTCGATCCACTGGCGTAAGATCCGCACTCGCAGGGCGAGCGGCTCAGCCACCCAGGCCCGGACGCCCAGGGCTGGACCGCCCTCCCGCTCATGCTGGACGCGCAGCCGAGCCGCGGTCGTAGCGGTTTCGAGCCAGGCCTCTTCCTCGCGTAGGGTGTCGGCCAAATGGACCAGATGGTGAGAGATGCGAGGCGAGAACTCGGTCGCCAGCAGAGGCAGCAGGCGGTGCCGAATGCGGTTGCGGGCATAGCTGAGGTCGGCGTTACTGGGATCGGTCACAGAGGACAGCCGGTGGTCGGCCAGATACTCCAAGACTTCCTGCCGGCTACAGTCCAGCAGCGGGCGAATGAGATGCTTGTCCCCCCGCGTTCCGACCGCGCGGCTTGGCGGAATACCGCTCAGGCCGCGCCGGGCACCGCCCCGCAGGAGCCGAAACAGCACGGTTTCGGCCTGATCGTCCCGGGTGTGGGCCAGAGCCAGATAGTCCAGCCCCTCTCGCTCCATCACCGCTTCAAAAAACTGGTAGCGCTCCTTGCGCGCCCAGGCTTCAAGGCCGTGCGGGGGAGGGGATGAGTCCAGTTTTTTCACAAGGCAGGGCAGATACCACAGCCGACACAACCGTTCGACCTGCCGTTGCTCGTGGTCGGCTTCCGGCCGCAGCCCGTGGTTAACGTGGAGGACGCTGAGGTGCAGGCGGTCTGGCTGGGCCAGCAGAGCGCTCAACAGGGCCACAGAGTCCGGTCCGCCCGAAACCCCGACCCCGAGACGGATGGCCCGGTTGCCCGGACCACCATGTCCTGGGGACCAAAAAAACCGCGCCAGGGCGGTTTTGACCTTCCGTTCAAGCGGCAAAAAACGCCCGCGCGCTCTCACCCTCAGACGGGGGGTTTGACCTTCCATACACCGACCGTGCAGCCCCTTGTGAAGCCGCAAGAAGCTTGGCATGATACCGGGCTGTGCAAAGATACGTCTTTCCCTGTGTGTCCGCCGGCCTTCTGGTTTGGAGCCTGTGTGTCCCGGGCGTGGCTTTTTCTGCCGACCCAACCCCCTGGAACAAATCACTCCCGCTAGGCTTAGCGGAACTGTTACAGGAAGTGCACCAAAAATATGGACCCGATACGATCGCCCTCCTAGGCCGTTTGCTCGACACCGCCAGACGCAGCGGCGGCCTGCTCACCGCATCTGTGGAAGTGACCGGTATTGAGACCCGGCAAGAACAGACCTTCCTGACTTTTCGGGTGCAAACCGGCCTGATCTATAACTCTCTCATGCTGAGTCAAACCGACCGGCTTCTTGACCTGTGGACCAAAATTGTAGCGCAGTCATTTCTGGCTCTTCGGACCTTGGAATTTCCGGCCGACGGAATCCTGCTAGCCCTCCACTACTACTCCAGACCCTACGGCAGCCTTGAGGAGCTGAACCGGGCCCTTGACGATCCGAGTCAGGTTGGTGAAGCGAGCGAAGCACGGTTCTATTTCTCGGAACAATCCTTGCACGCCTTTCTGAATGAGGAACTCTCGGCTCAAGAACTGCTGACCCGAACAACCATCCTGGCCAATGGCAGACCGGTCGCGCTTCAGCTTCCGCCACCCAAAAGCGAGACCTGGCCGTTTGGCCGAGGCTTGGGGGGTTAGTCTTTCCTGCCGCTTACCAGCACAGCCACCCCGGCTACCGCGGCAAAAAGCACGGCTACCGCGGCAACAGTCTGCATAAAAATAGCGAGGGGATCCATAGCTGTTCTCCTTGGGATGGTTCTGAGGCGGTGTCTACACGGGAGTGAAGCGTAGCGACGGGCAGAATCGAACTGCCGACCTAGGGATTATGAGACCCTCGCTCTAGCCTACTGAGCTACGTCGCCACAGCGTCCTTAGCAGGACAGACAGGGATATTAGCCGACAATGACCCAACTCGGCAAGCCCGCTCGGCCACAGGCTCAGCGGCCATCACTATCCGGCCGCCGACCACTGTTTGCTGACATCACATTCCCTCACCTGCCGACTGCCCTTTGCCACCTGGTACAGGGTCTTGCCGTTCCACTCAAGACAGGATAAGCGTCCTCCGTAGACAAGGCCCGTATCAATCCCGACCTTGTAGGGCAGATGAAAGCAGACCTCAGGCTGGGGCGTGTGGCCGTACACCACCGTGTACGGGAGGGGGTGACGGCTATTGATAAACTCCTGACGAATCCACAACAGGTGTTCAGCCTGTTGGTCTGCGAGTGAGCGCGAGGGATCAATACCGGCGTGGACGCACACAACATTGTGACCCGAAGCGTGGCCGAGACCTTGGTTGGGAAAGGAGAGAGCTAAGCCGCGCAGAAACTCAATATGTGTCTTGGGGATACGCGTGGCCGCTGAACTCGCATCGGGCCAGCAGCCATAGCTGTGCAGGGTCTGGATCCCGCCGTTCATCAGAAATGCGTCACCATGAAGTCCCCCGTACCCGAGAAAGTCGAGGAACATATCCTCATGGTTGCCCCTGAGGAATGTCAGCCGGCAGACCCGGCTGGCCCGCAGACCTAACAGCAGGTCGATCACCTCACGGGCTCCAGGTCCACGATCAATATAGTCGCCCAAAAAGACGATCCGATCCTCGGCCTCAAGGGCTAAGGTGCTCAGCAGCGCCTCAAGCTCGGCCGGACAGGCGTGAATATCTCCGACGATAAAAAAACGCGCCATGGCTTCTTCTCAGACTCGACCGGCCGCTAGCGGCCGGAGTAACGGGGCTCTCGTTTCTCTAAAAAGGCGGTCCGTCCCTCCCGAAAGTCGGCCGTGCGGACCATCTTCCGCTGCGCGGCCATCTCGGAGGTCAACACCTCGTCTAAGCTGTGCTCCAAAGCGTGGTGGAGTGAAGCCTTGATCGTGGCCAGGGCCAGCGGGGCTTGTTTGGCCATTTTTCCGCGTACTCGGCGCTGTAGGCCTGGAAGGTGTCGTGGGGCACAGCCCGATTCACCAAGCCCATCCGTTCGGCCTGCTCGGCATCCACGACCTCTCCGGTCAGCGCCATCTCCACGCCTTTGAGGCCTGCCAGCCGGGGTAAGAGATAGCTGGCTCCCCCATCAATGGTGAGCGCGCGTTGCACGAAGATCAGCGAAAAGCGGGCCGTCAAGGAGGCCAGGCGCACATCGCAGGCTAAGGCTAAGGAACAGCCGAACCCGGCCGCCACGCCGTCAACGGCCGCAATCGCCGGCTTGGGCAGGTTCCAAATCGCGCGGATCACAGCGTTAAAACCGTCTTCCATGACATCCCCTGGCGGTCCACCCTCAGACCGCTCGGCCCGCAGGTCGGCACCCGAAGAAAATGCCCCGCCCGCCCCGGTGAGCACAATCACTCGGCTGTCGGGATCTCGACCCGCCTCGTCAAGGGCCTCCTTCAGCCCAAAAACCGTCTCGCTATCCAGGGCGTTGCGCCGCTCGGGTCGATTGATCGTGATCCATCGGACCCGGTTCTTTCTCTGGCTCAGCACCACCTTCGACATGTTCGCCTTCCTTATCTCACACAGCGGAAAAGGACTGGACGCCTTGACGCTCCCCCTTTGAGACTGCTAAGGGCCGGGCGAGGGCTTTTCATGAGCATAACACAATTGCTGGCCCGAAACTACCTGTTCATTGCCGGGCTGGTCTTCCTGGTGCTGGGTTTAGGCAACGCAGTCACCGCCCTGACAAAGGTGAACGAGTACCAGGCAGTTCTGGATGCCATGACTCCACAGGTCAGAGCGGCGACCGCCCAGGTCTTTCGTGGCGCTCAGCGCTATATCCCCAGCGAAGCGCGTGAGCGCTGGGAGATCGCCCGGGCCAAGCTGGACTTCTACCGTGTCGTGCTGGAGAGCGGCCGGCTGATGCTCGGCCTCGGCGTGGTGTGTACCGCGGTGGGCCTTGTTCGTCTCCGTCGCCGGCTGTCTGGGGCAGCGACGACGCCCCGGCACACGGGCTGAAGCGCCCCAAAAAGCCGGCAGACAGGTGATATCACAGAGAAGTGAGAAAATCGCCACACAACGGTTGACATTCCGGCCCGCCTTGACTACCCTCTCGCTTTGATTGATGGGAGCCGTATGCCGCCCGAGCCTGTTTCCAAACATGTTTCTCTGAGCTTTGACCAGTTCCTCGCCCGTACAGAAGAGAGCGTGCCGCTGTCCGCCGCCCAGGGCTATCGCCTCATCCACTGCACCGACGAGGAGTTCCCGGCCTTACTGGCGGCCGCAGGCGAGTTGCGTGACCGTCACAAAGGGCGGACAGTCACCTACTCACGCAAGCTCTTTCTGCCGGTCACCAACCTGTGCCGCGATCGGTGCTCGTACTGCACATTTCGCAAGGACCCGCGCGATCCCGCGGCCTGGACCATGACCCGCGACGACCTCCGCCAGTGGCTCGCCCGCGGTCAGGTTCAGGGCTGTAAAGAAGCCCTGATGTGCCTCGGCGACAAGCCGGAACTGGTCTCTCGGGTCTACCGCACAACGCTGGCCGATCTCGGCCACCAGACGACAACCGCATACGTCTACGAAGCGTGCCGGATCGCCCTGTCCTACGGCATCCTGCCCCACACCAACGCCGGCATCCTGAGCTACGACGAGATGCAACGGCTCAAAGATGTGAATGTGAGCTTGGGCCTGATGCTGGAAAATATCAGCCCTCGGCTCCGCCAACGCGGCTTGGCCCATTTTTCGGCCCCGGACAAAGAGCCGGCGGTACGGGTCAAGATGATCCGTGAAGCCGGCGAGTTGGAGATTCCCTTTACGACCGGAATTCTGATCGGCATCGGAGAGACGCGCGAAGAAGTGGTCAAGAGCCTGCTGGCCATCCGTGACATCCATCAGCAATACGGACATATCCAAGAGGTCATCATCCAGAACTTCCGGGCCAAACCCGATACCCGCATGGCCGACGCCCCCGAGCCAGAGAGCCTGGAAGTGGCCAGAACGGTGGCCGTCGCCCGGCTGCTGCTCGGCGGCCAGATGAACATCCAAGCCCCGCCCAACCTGAACCCGGCCGATCATCGCCTCCTGCTGCGGGCCGGCATTAACGACTGGGGAGGCATCTCGCCAGTCACCAAAGACTATGTCAACCCGGAAGCAGCTTGGCCGCATCTGGACACCCTGGCCCAGACCTGTCGGGAGGAGGGATTCAGGCTGTGTGAACGGCTGGCCATCTACCAGGAGTATATCAACCGGCCTGGCTTTCTGCCGCCGGCCCTGCGGCCGCGGACCGAGGAGTTGCAGGCCCAGATCAACGCCTGAGCAGGCTGTGCTCTCCGTCCTTGTTTCGGTCTGAAGTATTGACACTCTTCGCTCCCCAATTTCGCTCCCCACTAAGGAGACCTGCTATGGCACCCAACGGTCTTGCGAGTATGCTTGAACATATTGACCCCCAGGTCAGCACCATTCTGCACCGGGCCTTGGACGAACAGGAAGTATCCTGGCAGGAGGGACTGCGCTTGTGCCAGGCGAACGGGCTTGACCTCCAGGCCGTGAGCCTCGTTGCCGACGAGATGCGCCGGCGTCAGGTCGGCGAGGTCGTGAGCTATGTCGTCAACCGGAACATCAACTTCACCAATGTCTGCATCAAACACTGCACCTTCTGCGCCTTCAGCCGGGAGTATCGGGAGGAAGAGGGCTATTTTCTGCCCGAACAGGAGATTATCCGGCGGGCCCAAGAGGCCGTTGACATGGGGGCCACCGAGGTCTGTATGCAGGCCGGTCTGCCGCCCAAGATGAACGGCAAGTTGTATATCGATCTGACCCGCGCGGTCAAAAAGGCCCTCCCAGACCTGCATATTCACGCCTTCTCGCCCGAAGAGGTCTTGTACGGTGCCACCCGGGCGGCAGTCTCTATTCCCGACTATCTGGCCGCCCTCAAGGACGCCGGCCTCGATACCCTGCCCGGCACCTCAGCCGAAATTCTTGACCAGGACATCCGCGATCGTATTGCCCCGGGCCGCATCACCACCCAACAGTGGATTGAGGTCATCACCTCCGCCCACAGCCTCGGCATTCCGACCACCTCGACGATCATGTACGGCCATATCGAGACCCCGCTCCACTGGGTCAGGCATATGAATCTGCTGCGCGACATCCAGAAGGAAACCCACGGCTTTACCGAGTTCGTCCCCCTGTCCCTGATTCACCAGGAAGCGCCCATGTACCAGCGCAAACTGGTCAAAAACGTGCGCCAAGGGGCAACTGGCACGGAAGTCATCAAGATGCACGCCGTCGCCCGGCTGATGCTCGGCCCGACCTTTCGGAATATCCAGTCGTCGTGGGTCAAAGAGGGTCCAAAGCTGGCCCAGTATCTGCTGAACGTAGGGGCCAACGACCTGGGCGGGACTCTCATCAACGAGAGTATTTCCACCTCCGCCGGGGCCCAGTACGGACAGCTCGTCCCGCCCAAAGAACTCCGCCGTCTGATCCGTGATATTGGCCGGACCCCAGCCGAACGCGGGACCACATACACACTGCGGACGGTCTTCAGCGGGCAAGACGAGGCGCTGAGCCCGCTTGACACGGTCGAGAATCCAGACGAGCAGTTCGGTTCCTACCGCAAACTGACCGCCTCAGAGCAGTTCCGCTATGTCCACCCCTTTGAACGCGAGAAGCGGGCGGCTGCTCACTGACACATGCCGGCCGGTGACGATCTCGCCATTACCGCCCTTGCCGGAGGGGTAGGGGCCGCTCGCTTTCTGCGCGGCTTGGTGTGCGCCATCAATCCGGCCAGGCTGCGTGTGGTGGTGAACACCGGCGACGACGACGACTTCTTCGGCCTGTATGTCTCCCCCGACCTTGACACCATCACCTACACGCTGGCCAACGCCGTTGATCACGCCAAAGGCTGGGGTCTGCCGGACGAGAGCTTCCGCTGTCTTGCCGCCCTGCAACGCTATTATCCCGAGACCTGGTTCGGTCTGGGCGATGCCGACTTGGCGACCCACCTGTTCCGCACCCAGCAGCTGCGACAGGGCCGGACCCTGAGCCAGGTCACTGCGGCTATCGCCCGAGCCTGGAGGGTGCGCGCTACCGTCCTGCCTATGAGCAACGACCCGGTCCGCACAGTCGTCCACACCGAAGCCGGCCCCCTGCCGTTTCAGGAGTATTTTGTCAAACGCGGCGGCGAGGGCCGGGTCAGGCGAGTTGAACTGCGCGGGCTGGCCAACGCCCGCCCGGCCCCGGGCGTGTGTGAGGCTATCCGGTCCGCGGACCTGGTCATTCTTCCGCCCAGCAACCCGCTTGTCAGCATCGGGCCGATTCTTGGCCTGCCAGGCGTCCGAGACGCCCTGCGCCAGACCCCTGCGGCGGTTGTTGGCATCAACCCGCTCGTGGCCGGCAAGCCGATCAAGGGACCAGCCGACCGTATGCTGAGCGGCCTTGGCATCGAAGCCTCCGCGGCTGGCGTGGCCGGCCTGTACGCCGACTTTCTGGACGCTTTTGTGATTGACGCCCAAGACGCGGCCCACCAGGCCGGCCTGCAAGCCCAAGGGCTGACGGTTCGCGTGACCGACACGATCATGACCGATATGGACACGTCAATTGCCCTGGCCCGGACAGTCATTGCCCTGGCAGGGAGCCGAGCGGCACACCGGCTCTGAGGAGTGGCTATGAGCACCATCGCCCTCATCCCCATCCCCGACATCCCCCAGATTCAACCCGGCGACGACCTCGTCTCGCTCCTGCTCAACGCCATTGACCGCGCCAAGGTCGGCCTCAAAGACGGCGATATCCTGGTCATGTGTCAAAAAATTGTCTCCAAGGCCGAGGGCGCGGTGGTCGATCTCAAGACCGTCACCCCCTCACCTTTTGCCCACCAGATCGCCCAGCAGTGGGACAAAGACCCGCGCATCGTCGAGGTCGTCCTGCAACAGAGCAAACGCATCGTCATGATGAAAAACGGCGTCGTCATCACCGAGACCAAACAGGGCTGGGTGTGCGCCAACGCTGGCGTTGACGCCTCCAACACCCTCGGCGACGATATCGTCATCGTCCTGCCCGAAGACCCCGACCGCTCGGCCAGGGACATACGCCTAGCCATCCGGGCCCGCCGCCACCTCTCCATCGGGATTGTCATCACCGACACCTTTGGGCGTCCGTGGCGTGACGGCCTCGTCGAGTTTGCCCTAGGCGTCTCAGGCTTTGCGGGTCTGCTTGACCTGCGCGGCGGCCACGACCTCCAGGGCCGGGAGCTGCACCACACCATCATCTCGGTTGCCGACGAACTCGCCTGCGCGGCCGGCCTGCTGATGGAAAAGAACGCCGCCGTCCCAGCCGTCATCATCCGTGGCTACCAGTACATCCCGGCCGAAGGCAGCGGGCAGGTCTTGATCCGCCCCGCCGAAGCCGACCTGTTCCGGTGATCCGATCCATCGTTCTCCACCGCCTGCTGCTCGCCGCCGGCCTGCTCCTGCCGGCCGCTCCCGGCTTCCCCTCTCCACCACCCGGCGCAAGCCTCATCGAGGGCCGCCTCGCCCCCTTTTTCCACAACCGGCCCCTGGCTGCCTTTCGGGTCTACGCCTTCCACGACCACACCCCAGGCCCGATTCCGTTTCAGGTTGATGAACGCGACCAGCGACAACGCTGGATTGTGAGCCACGGCCCCAAAGCTACGCGCGACAACCCGGCCGAGGTCTTTGACGCCAACGACGCCATTGTGGTGATGAACCGTGACCTTGGCCAGCGTGGCGACCCGACCGCCCTGCCCGAGCAGGCCGAGGGGTGGGCCGAGGTCCAGATTGGAGAACAGCCCAGCCGGCTGGGTTTCGTCTATGTGGGCATCTTTGCCCCAACCACCACACAGGCCACCACCCGACCCTACGCCCGCTACGACCCGGCCACCGACCGGGTGTATGCCGAGCGCTACGCCCTGGCCTTTGACGCGCCGCTGCCGACCCATTTTGCCCCGGTTGAGCGGCTGGGCGACCTGGGAACCAATACCATAGCCGGGATAAAAGCCGACGCTGAGGTCCGCCTGCTGAGCGGCCTGCTGCGCTTCCGGCGCACCGAGGCCGAACTGCGCAGCGGCCTGCGCGGCTACCGGCCGGGCCCGGTCCGGGTCATCCGCCAGGCCCGCTATTGGGTGCCGCTGCCGTTTGGCCTGCGCACCTCTGGCCGGGTCAATCTGCTGTTCTACCGCGATTTTGTCGAGGGCAGCGCCCGGATCAAGCTGAAAATCCCGCCCCGGCTGGTGCTGGCCGAGGGGGAGTTTACGGCCTATTTTGATTTTCTGGACCGGCGCGGGGCGCATCCGCCGCCAAACGGCTCCCGGTCTCCGGCAGTCCCGGACAAGCGCCCCGATCGCTGGGCGGCCGTACGTTTGCCGAGCGGCCGCACGCTTGTCCTCATCCCCCGGCTTGAGGACGGCTTGGCCAAGCTTGAGCAACGCGCCTATTACGGCGGCGCGCTGCCCCACTTCGGCTTTCAGTTCTCTGAGATCGGGCGTCTGGAGAGCGGCTCGCACCGCCTGTCGGTGTTCGGCCTGCTGCTCGACAGCGCCGACCCGGACACGCTTCGCAACGCCGCCGACATCTTTCTCTCCCCGCCCCGGGTGAGCGTGCGGCTACTCAAGGCCCCGCCGGACTAACTCCCAGGCGGCGACCGCCATCTGCCGGCATTGCTCTTTGTAGCCAAGGGCCTGGGGCGAGCTGGCGTTGCCGTCAAGCCCACGCTTGTACACCCCCTGGATGATCGCCCCAATACGGAACAGGGCAAACACAATGTAGAAGGGCCAGTCCGGAATCCGGTCGCGGCCGGTCAGCACACAGTAGCGGGCCACATAGTCGGCCTCAGACGGAATCCCATAGTCGGCGTAGTCAAGCCGGGTGATATCGCCCCGGCTCTCATCCGGCACATGGTAGGGCAGGCAGTTATGGGCCAGGTCGGCAAACGGCGAGCCAAGCGTGCTGAGCTCCCAGTCCACCACCGCCAGTACGCGCGGCTCGGTCGGATGAAAAATCAGGTTCTCCAGCCGGAAGTCGCCGTGGGAAATGGTGGTCTGGTCATCGGCCGGGAGGTGCTCGGGCAGCCAGGCCATGAGCCGTTCCATCTCAGGGATGTCTTCGGTTTTGCTGGCCGCGTACTGCCTGGTCCAGCGGCCAACCTGGCGGGCCATATAGCCGCCGACCCGCCCATAGTCCTCCAGACCGACCGCCCGAAAATCCACCTGGTGCAGGCTGGCGATGGTCTCAACCATTGCCGCGTAGACCCGGGTCCGCTCGGCCGGTGCCATGTCGCGCAGCGCATAGCCGCGCAACACCCGCCCATCAATACAATCCATCAGATAGAAATCCGTGCCAATCACCGCCGGGTCCTGACACAGCACATAGGGCCTGGCGACCGGCACCGCGGTGTTCCACAGGGCGGAGATGACCCGAAACTCGCGATCGACCGCGTGGGCTGAGGGCAGCAGCGTGCCCGGCGGCTTTTTGCGCAGCACATGGCGCCGGCCAGCCGCGTCGCGCAGCACAAAGGTCGGGTTGGACATACCGCCCCGAATCTGGCCGACCTGCATGGGCGGGCTGAAGTCGGCCAAGTGACGGCCCAGGTAGCGCTCAAGGCTGGCCTGGTCGAAGCGGTGCTGGGCCAGCACCGGGGCGGTATCGGTGGTCAGCGAGATCAGCGGCAGCGGCTCGGCCAGGGCGTCGCTCATGGGTCTCTCCCTGGCTTATACGCCGCGCTCAACCAGGGCCCAGGCCGCGGTCGCCAACTGCCTGCATTTTTCGCCCCGGGTAATGGCTTCCGGGGAGCTGGCGTTGCCGTCAAGTGCCCGTTTGTACACCCCCTGGACAATGGCCGCCAGCCGGAAGAGCGAAAACACCACATGGAAGTTCCAGTGTTCGATCTGTGGGCGGCCCATCTGCCGGCAGTAGCGGGCTACGGCCTCCTGCTCGGAGGGAATGCCGCAGGTGGCAAAATCAAGCCCGGTGATATCGCCCCGGATATCGTCCGGCACATGATAGGGCAGGCAGGTATAGGCCAGGTCGGACAGGGGCGCGCCAAGGGTGCTGAGTTCCCAGTCCACCACCGCCAGCACCCGGGGCTCGGTCGGGTGAAAGATCAGGTTCTCCAGGCGGAAATCGCCGTGGGCGATCGTCGTCTCATCGTCATCCGGCAGATGTTCGGGCAGCCAGGCCATGAGCCGTTCCATTGCCGGCAGCTCGTCTGTTTTACTGGCCGCGTACTGCTGGGACCAACGCCTGAGCTGGCGGCCCATATAGCCGCCGACCCGGCCATAGTCGGCAAGCCCCAGCGCCCGGAAGTCCACCCGGTGGATTGCGGCCAGGGTGTCGAGCATGGTTTCATACACCGCCCGCCGCTGGTCTGGCTCCAACTCGGGCAAGGCATAGCCGCGAAACACCCGGCCCTTAACAAAGCCCATGATGTAGAAATCAACCCCCAGCACCGAGGGGTCCTGGCACAGCGCATAGGGTCTGGCGACCGGTACCGCGGTCTGCCACAGGGCCGAGATGATCCGAAACTCGCGATCGACCGCGTGGGCCGAGGGCAGCAGCGTGCCCGGCGGCTTTTTGCGCAGCACATAGCGCCGGTCGGCCCCATCGGTCAGGATGAAGGTCGGGTTCGACATCCCGCCCCGCACCTGTCCAACCGACAGCGGCGGGCTGAAGCCCTCAATATGCGCGGTCATGTAGCGGGTCAGCGCGGCCTCATCAAAGCGGTGCTGGGCCAGCACCGGGGCGGTCTCCGCGGTCAGCGAGGTGAGCGGACTGATCTCTACGGCTTGGGGGGTGGCCATCGCGCGTCTCTCCTGTTGTACCTCTGACAGGCGGTCTTCCCCCTTTCAATCACCCGGCGCAGGGGGTCGTCAAGGCGAGGGAAGGCAAGGATCAGTTGACAGGGGTCTGTCGCTCACGCCCGAGGCGCACGAGGCAGAGCGTGCCGGCGGTCGCTTCAAGCACCGTGCAGGAGCAGTGATCGGGTTCAAAACAGACTAGGCGGTCATCGTGGCTTGCCGCGCCCACCGCGGCATTGATGGCGACAAAATGGGTGGTGATCAGGCTTGACGTTTGCAGGCCGCCCAGAAACGCGATCAGGCGGTCTCTCCAGTCCTGATGCACTGCCGGCAGCTCACTCCAGCGAGCGCGCAGGACGCGACGAATCCAGGCCGCCCGCTCGGCCAACTCCCGGCCGGGCGAGGGCAGTTCGGCCACCGCCGGCTCAACGCGTGCCTGGCACTGCCACATGCGCTCAAACGGGACCGCGGTATCGCGGGCGCGTTGCAGCGGGCTGGTCAGAAGCGGGAGCGGGCCGAGTGCTTGCAGATCGTTGGCCACGGCCGCGGCCTGCCGCCGGCCCAGCGCGTCGAGTCCGGGGTCGGGGTCTTCGCCAAATCCGGCCAGCGGCCGGCCGTGGCGGATGAGGTACAGCTGTACAGCAGCATTCATCGCTTCTCCCCCCGGGGACTTGCAAAACCATAACTATGTTGCTATTCAGGGATCAATCCTCTCCTCTGGGAAGGCACTAATGTATACTACCCCCCCCCCCCCCCGCCCGTTTCCCAACGTATCCGCTTTCTCCTATCTGGCCTGCTGTTCCTCAGCGTCCTGCTGCTCAGCCCGTCTGCCGCGGTGAGTTCGTCCCATTTGCCGAACCCGCCCGTCTGCGACCGGACCCCGCAGGTCCGAGATGCTATTGTCGCCCTGATCCCCGGCGTGTCTGCCTGCGGTGATGTCACCACTACCCACCTCGCCTCCCTCTTCTCTCTGAAGATATCTTATACCAGATTTGAGGAAGCCAGATTACTTGCCTTGCAAGCGGGCGACTTCGCCGGCCTCAGCAACCTGCGGTACCTGGACCTCAGCTTCAACAGCCTGTCCACCCTGCCCGGCACCCTCTTCGCCGGCCTCAGCAACCTGCAGTACCTGAACCTCAGCTTCAACAGCCTGTCCACCCTGCCCGGCACCCTCTTCGCCGGCCTCAGCAACCTGCAGTACCTGGACCTCAGCTTCAACAGCCTGTCCGCGCAGCCCACGGTGCCGAGCGGACTGGGGTACTTGCTGCTGGACAATGTCTTCGTCTTCAGCGAGACTGCAGGAACGGAAGTGGCCACAAGATCAGCGCCTTACCTGTCCACGAGGCTCACCGTCAACACGCTCACGGACAAGGCCGAGGGACCCTTCGCCGCCTTTGACCCCACGACCGATGCGTGCGGGACCAATATCACCGCCACCTCCCTCCCCTCCACCCTCTCCCTGCGCGAAGCCTTGATCTGGGCCAACAAGACACCTGGGCCGGACACCATCACCTTTGATCGCAGCTTGGCCGGTCAGACCCTCACCCTCAGCTTTGACGGCCCGGACATTGGTACCGTGGCCGACATACTACCACATCTGTGCGAAAACACAATCTCCCTTGACGGCGACCTCAATGACGACGGGACGCCCGATATCACGCTGGACGGAAGTAATCTCCCCGCCGACGGGAATGGGCTGGTCATCAGCAGCACTGTCACTGTATCCGCCCTCCTCACCGGCCTGACGATCCGCAATATGCCTGCTGCGGGCATCCTGGCCGCCAGTAATTTTGACGGTCTTTCTCCTCTTTTTCGTGAGCTCATATCATTTACATTTTCAATTGGGGGTATAACCTCGCCTCCCTTTGATAACGTCTTTATTCAGAACAACCGCATTATCGACAACACCGGCGGCGGCATCGTGCTAGTGGCTGAATCCTGCGGTACCCGGCAGGCTGACGGCGGAAACTCCCTGGATGCCTACATCACCGGCAACACCCTGGCCGGCAATGGCACGGCCACTACCACCCCCGGCATTCTGGCCATAGGCGGCTCCAACTTCGGCTGCGTGGGGGCCTTAGCCACCACCACCCCGGCCTCGTCCGGCAGACTGGACGTCGAGATCAAAGACAACATGTCCACAGACCCTCTGGCCATCAGCGTGGTGGGTGGCCTGCTTGACGGGAACAACAACCGCGTCAACGCCACCCTGACAGGCAACACCATCTTGCAGGAGTCGGGCAGCTCCTACGGCATCGCTGTGTCTGGCGGCATAGCCCGCTTCGGCACCGCCACCGGCCCCGCCAGCTCGAACACCGTCACCGCCACCCTGAACGACAATTTCGTCAGCGGGGCCGGCCGCTCTGGGCTCGTCTTCCTCGGCGGCTCCAGCGGCATGGCCAGCTCAAGCACCGTCACAATCAGGGGCCACAACAACATCGTCACCGGCAGCGGAGGGGCCGATGTCCTCGGGCAGGGCGGCTGGACCGGCGACGCCGATTTCCCGGCGACGACCGGGACCGGCAACACCCTGGCCGGGTCCCTGACAGCCATGACCGCTGACACGATCACGATAGAGCCCGGCATCTCCGGCAACACCGCCACCCTCAGTGTGCAACGACAGACGACCGCTACCCTGCCGCCCATCCTCCCCACCGGTCAGGTCATGGGCACGACCTCACCCGCGACTGTCAACAAGGTCGAGGAAACCTACTTCCGGGCACCAGCCAGCTTGGCCCCCGCGCTCCGCCCCACGGCCACCCTGGCACTGGCCGCGGCGACCAGCACAACCGACCGGCTTGACTTCGGGAGCACACCCATCCTGGTCGATCTCGTTCCGCAGACCGTGGACGACAGGCCGGTCCACGGCCGGCTGAGCGCGCCCGTGCGCGTGTGTCTGCCCATACCGTCCAGCCTGACCAATGCGGCCAACCTGCGGCTTGTGCGCTTTGACGGCACGGCCTGGGCCGTGCTGCCCTCAACGGCGTCCGCCGGCCAAGTCTGCGCCGAGGTCGCCGAGTTCTCCTTCTTTGGCGTGGCCAGCCTACAGCCTGACCCCACCGGCCCGTCGAGGCCGGCTAACCCCACCGCAGGCACGGGCGGTACAAGGCCGGCTAACCCCGCCAGAGGCACGGGCGGAGGCACGGGCGGTACCACCCAGCCGGGCACCCCCGTGACCCCGGGCACCCCCGTGAGCGGCCACATCAGCCAGCCGGGCCAGATCAACTTCTATGAAGTGACCCTTGAGCGGGCCGGCCTGCTGCTGGTCCGCACGACCGGCGAGACCGACGTGACCGGCACCCTGTCCGGGCCGGGGCTGGCCGCCGTCACCGATGACAACAGCGGTGCCGGTGCCAACTTCCGCCTCGCTGTGCCGGCCGCCGCCGGGACCTACCGGCTGGCCGTGGCCGGCCAGGGGAACCAGACCGGGGCCTATGTGCTGAGCGTTGATGTCCTGCGGCTGGGCTACCTGGAGAACCCCACCCCGGGGTCTTCTCAGAGCGGCATCAGCATCATCTCGGGCTGGGTATGCGAGGCCGAGCGGGTCGAGGTGGAGCTTGACGGCGAGCACCGCCTCGTGGCAGCCAGCGGCACGGGCCGGGCCGATGTGTCCCAGGCCGGCGAGTGTGACGGCCGGGCCGATGTCGGCTTTGGCCTGCTGTTCAACTGGAACCTGCTGGGCGACGGCGAGCACACCGTGCGCGCCCTGGCCGACGGCGTGGAGTTTGCCAGGGCCACGTTTACCGTTACCACCCTCGGCGACGAGTTCGTGCGGGGGGCGAGCGGGGCGACCCCCCTCGTCGACTTCCCCACCGCGGGCGAAGAGCCGCTGCGGCTGGTGTGGCAAGAAGCCTCCCAGAGTTTCATGCTGGCTCCTGCCGACCCCGCCGCGGCTCCTGCTCCGGCGGCTGACCTCCCACCCCCGCCGGCCGCGGAAGAGCGGCCGACCGGCGTGTTGGAGAACCCCGCCCCGAGGTCTTTTCAGAGCGGCATCAGCGTCATCTCGGGCTGGGTATGCGAGGCCGGGCGGGTCGAGGTGGAGCTTGACGGCGAGCACCGCCTCGTGGCGGCCAGCGGCACGAGCCGGGCCGATGTGCCCCGGGCCGGCTCGTGCGACGGCCGGGCCGATGTCGGCTTTGGCCTGCTGTTCAACTGGAACCTGCTGGGCGACGGTGCCCACACCGTGCGGGTGCTGGCCGACGGCGTGGAGTTTGCCAGGGCCATGTTTACCGTCACCACCCTCGGCGACGAGTTCGTGCGGGGGGCGAGCGGTCAGACGGTCGTGGCCGATTTTCCGTCTCCCGGCGGGCAGGTGCGGCTGGAGTGGCAGGAGGCCAGCCAGAACTTCATGATTACGGGGGTCCGTGCATCCGAGGAATAAGGCGGCCCGCGGCTTGCCAGTCCCGGCCACCCGGCCTTGAATGCCCCCGTGAGGCGGTTCCTTCTCTGGGGTGTCGCAGTGTCCCTCTTCCCCGCCCGTGGGTGGGCGGTGGGGACGGGCCCTGGTGGCCATCGGTTCTGCCCTGTGGGGCCGGCAGGACTGGACAGTTTCACCTGCTCCAAGCCCCGAGCGAGGCACCAGAAACTAGGCCCGCCGGGCCTCAACCGCCACCTCCAGGCTGTGCGTCCCGCCACCAAACGCTACGCCTTTGAGGGGCGTCACATCGCTGTAATCCCGGCCCCAGGCCAGGACAATATGCTGCTCGGTTGGCAGCAGGTTGTTGGTTGGATCAAAATCCACCCAGCCCTGACCGGGGCTGTAGACCGACACCCAGGCGTGGGAGGCCGCGGCCCCGACCAGGGATGCCGATTCGGCCTGGCCGGACGCGGCTACGGTTTCGAGATAGCCGCTGACATAGCGGGCCGCCAGACCCAGGGAGCGGAGACACGCAATGGCCAGGTGGGCGTAGTCCTGACACACCCCCCGGCGGTGGGCCAGGACCTCGTGGACCGGGGTGGCCGCGGTGGTGAAGTGCGGGTCATAGGTCAGTTCATGGTAGATGCGCTGCATCAGCTCGTGGACCGCTTCGAGCACAGGCCGCCCGGACGGAAACGACGGAGCGGCATAGGCGGCAAAAGCCGGGCCGGCGGCGATCAGCGCTGAGTCCAGCACAAACTGACGGGCGGCCAGCCGCTCGGGATCGAGAGCATGGACCAAGCCGCGGCCGACCTCCTCCCAGGCCGGGGAGGCCGACAGGGCCGGCAGGGCGGCAGGGCTGAGCGTCACCGCGCTCTCCGCGCTGACCTCCAGCACGGTATGGGCTTCCTGAACCGCAAAGTACACCACCCGGTTGCCAAAAAAATCCTCGCGCTCTTCGTAGACCGCGGGGGCCGGGGTGATCTGGAGCCGGCCGGTCTGACACTGCTGACGATCGGAGCAGCGCGGCAGCAGACGGGCTTCATTCTGGCAGTGGGGCACCGGCAGGCTGTAGCGGTAGCGGGTAGTATGGACGACGGTGTAGGAGATCATGCCTGGTGTGCGGTCAATTGCTGCTGGCTCTCAATGTGGCTGAAGTAGGTCTGGCTCAGGGCGTCGGACAGGGTCAGCAGCCGGCCTCCCAGCCGGCCAAACAGCCCGGCCAGCTTTTCATACACCGTCCCGGGCCACACCGCCTCGGACAGCCCTTCGACATCTGTTGTGCGCAACTCGGTCAGGGCTTGCAGGGCGAGGCGCTGGGCCGGGCTACGGTGGGGCAGGCTGGCCTTTCGGGGCAATCCATCGGCGTGCTCCTGGAGGCGGCCCAACTGATAGCCGAGCGAGCGGGGGTTGCTCTCATCGTGCAACAACAGGTCAAGCACGGCCCGGGCGTCTACCTGGCTGGCGTAGCGCCGGCGATAGGTCCGCCGGCTGTCGGTCATGCTCAGCACCACCTCCCACAGCCGGCTCTGGCCGCCGGGGGCCATCTCGCAGGCCACCCGCAGCAGGCTGATAGTGTGCAGGGCGCGTTCCAGCCGCCGGCCCATCTCCAGGAAGCGAAAGCCTTGGCCCCGGGTCATGTTTTCGGCCACCATCCCGGTAAAGGCGGCCAGCCCATCAATCACCCGCGACAGACTTTGCACGGTCTGTTCCAGGCTCAGACCCGGGGAGAGTTCCTGGTCCAGCGTGTGCAACACCCGGGCCGTATCGTCGGACAGCCGGTAGCGGACCGTCCGCTCGGCCCGCAACAGGGCATCGAGGGTCGCGCGCAGGCTGCCCGGGCGGGCCGGCTCCAGGATGACCGCCAGCAGCTCGGGCTCGTCGGCCACCAGCCCTTGCTTGCCCCCGTTGCCCGTCAGGTGCAGGCAGGTCACGGCCGTATGGGTCACCGCGGACAGCAGGCCCGGCAGGTGGGGGTCGTGGTGGACAGCCTCGGTGTCCAGCAGCCGCACCAGCATCTCTCGAAACACCCGGGCGCTGCCCTCCAGGCGTTCGGTATAGCGTCCGAGCCAGAACAGATGATCGGCCACCCGACTTGGAATCTCTCCGCCGCTGCGGGTGAGGACGACCGAGCGGCCGGCCGGCGGCAGCAGACTCAGCGTCTGCTCGGGCTCTGAGGCCAGGACCCAGATATCTTTGCTCAGCCCGCGGCTCTGGTCCGACACCTGCCAGGCGTCCGGGCCGGCGGCTACCCGCGCCAGCCCGCCCGGCATGACCACATAGGCATCGTCGCGCGCCACCAGGAAACTGCGCAGCGCCAGTGGCCGTGGGCGCAGTTTTCCCTCCACAAACGTGGGGGCGGTGGAGGCCGCGATCAACTCCTGGCCGACATAGCGGTGCGGCTTGGCCCGGATGCGGCTGGCCAGCGCTTCCTGCTCGGCCGCGGACAGCTGCGCCCCCCAGACAGTTTCAGCGCCGACATGCGGGCCGGTGGGTTTAATCACCAGGCGGTCCAGATTGTCCAGCACATAGCGGCATTCCGGCGCTCCGCCGCACCACCAGGTCGCCACCGACGGCAGCCGCAAGTCCTGGCCCAGCAGTGCCCGGCACAGCCCGGGCAAAAAGGCCAGCAGGCCGGGATTTTCCAGGAGGCCCACACCCAGCGGGTTGGCCACCGCGGTCTGCCGGGTGCGCGTGGCCTGGACGAGGCCGGGCACGCCCAGCAGCGAGTCTTTGCGCAACTCCAATGGGTCACACCAGGCGTCGTCAACCCGACGCAGGATAACGTCAACCGGCTGCAAGCCGTCCAGAGTCTTGAGCCATACCCGGCTGTCCCAGACGGTCAGGTCGCTGCCCTGCACCAGGGTGTAGTCGAGGTATTGGGCGACAGAGGCGTGTTCAAAATAGGCTGCGTTGCCCGGCCCGGGCGTTAGCAGCACGGTCCGCCCCGGCTTCTCCGGGCGGGGCATGAGACTGGCCAGCGAGTGGCGCAGGGTCCGAAAATACAGGGCCAGGCGATGCACCTGGGCGTCGCGGTACAGGCTTGGAAAGACCCGCGCCAGGGTCAACCGGTTCTCCAGGGCGTAGCCGGCCCCGGAGGGTGCCTGGCTGCGGTCGCCGATGACCCACGGGCCGCGGTCGCCGGTGCGGACCAGATCGGCCGCATAGGAAAACAGAAAGCGTTCGGAGGCCGGGCGGACGCCGACACAGGCGCGTAAAAAGCCGGGATGGTCATAGATCAGCTCCAGCGGCAGGAGGCCGTCCCGGATGAGCCGCTGCCGGCCGTACAGGTCAGCCAGGATCAGGTTGAACAACTCGGCGCGCTGGATCAGGCCGCGCTCAATAACGCGCCACTCCTGGCTGGTCAGCAGGACCGGAATCAGGTCAAGCGCCCACGGTCGGCCTCTGCCCCGGCTATCCGCATACTGATAGGTGACGCCGCCCTCGTGCAGCCGGCGACGGACTTCCTGTTCGCGGCCCAGCAGGACTTGGCGGCCAAGGCTGTCGAGCGCCCGCATGACATACTGCCAGTGGGGGCGCGGCTGTTGGGGCGCGACGCACAGCTCGTCGTAGCCCCCCGCCGGCTGATAGTCGGCAAGAAGGCTGTCGCTTGCCGGAGCCGGAACGGCAAGGTCCGCATCACGCATCGTCTGTTCCCCAGTCTGCCCGACGGCGACGCTATTCAAGCACTCGCACGGCCCGGGCTCAAGCAAGCCGCGGCCTTCGGCACGATCAAAAAGGGCAGCCCGGAGTGGCTGCCCTGTCTGTTGATGCGGTGGGTCAGCGCCCGCTACGGCGCTCAGTGACCGAGCAGGCTGTCCCGCTCACGCAGCCACCTGCCAACCTGGGGCCAGAGTTTTTTCTGGGCACTGGTGCTGACCGCGGCCCCGATATGGCCGGTCGGAAAGACCAGGTTGGTCGCATCTTCACCACCGACCAGCTCAACGAGGGGCAGGCTGGACTTGGGATGCACCACATCGTCGTGCTGGCCAATGACATTCAGCACCGGACAGGTGATGTTCTGAAGATCAACGGCTTGGCCCCGAATCTGAAACTCGTTTTTGACCAGGGCGTTTTTCCGGGACAACTCTTCAATCGTTTCGCGGAAAATCTGGCCGGCCATTGGCACATCGCTGTTCATCCATTTCTCGAACAGGTCAAACATCTGGACATAGTCCTTGTTCTCCCTGCCCCGATACAGGCCGACATATTTATCCAGTGCATGATGGACCGGGGCCATTGCGTCAAACGAGGCTTTCATGAACCAGGCCGGGCAGTTGCCGTAGACCTCAGTCATCAGCTTCATGGTCTGGGGCGATATCTTTTCCATCAGGGCCTGGGTCGGCAACTCACGCACACTCATGTCGAACGGCAGGGTGAAGTTGACCAGATTCCTGATCTGGTCTGGATACAGGGCGGCGTACATGGTGGTCAGCAGGCCGCCAAAGCAGTAGCCGAGCAGCGACACCCGATCGACACCCTCACGGATCTGGATGGCCCGCACCGCGTTGGCCAAGTCGCCGTTGACATAGGCGTCAAAGCCCCGCCAACTGTCGGCCTGGGTGGGCGGAACCCAGTCGATGAAATAGACCTCCAGGCCGCTCTTCGTCAGGGTTTCAACCACGCTGCGGCCGGGCAGGAGATCCAGGATGAAGGGCCGCTTGACCAGCGAGTAGCAGATCAGGATCGGGGTGGCCAGCGGCCGGCCAATCGCTGGATAGTAGCGCAGGCGGGTTTTGCCGCCCTCATAGACCAGTTCATACGGGGTGGTCGGGGGCGGATCTTCCCCAGCCGGGTAGGCTTCGCCAATCCCGCGGCGGAAGCCGTGCAGGCCGCGCACCGCGCCGTCAAGCCAGTATTTGGGAAGTTCGGTGAGTACAGACATCGTTCGGTCCTCGTCTGGGCTAGGCCACTTTGCTGTGGAGATGGACCACTTCGCTGGTCTTGGCCGCCGGCTTGATTCTGGGCTTGACCTGCACCTCAACCGGCTGGCTCTTCTCGGCCAGGGCGCGGACTTCTTCGCGCAGGGTCTGGACCTCTGCCGCGGTCGGCAGGCCGACGGCCCGCCACAGGCCGGTGAACGCTGCCCCGGTCAGAGCAGTGCCGGCCCTCTGGACGCGCAGCATCCCGTCCAGGGCCGAGGCCGCAAGCTGACCCACGAGCGGGTTGCGGTACAGCTCATCAATGGCCGTGGAGGTGAGCCTGACTGTGGCGTCATAGCCCTTCCAGGCCGCCTCAGTCGCTTCCTTCTCGTTGCTCATCCCCAGCCCCATCCGCAGGCCGGCGAACGGCAGATCCACACACAGGGCCGTACAGGCGGTCAGGAACTCGTTCATCCCTCTCTTCATTGCCGTCTCTGCCATGCTCTGGTCTCCTTCTCCCTGTCCATTCTTGCTCGTGCAGGCACGATAATGCAGCCGCCTGCCGCTCCTCAAGCCGGCCTTCGTCACCCAGGTGACTCCCGCCGGTGTTTTGTTCTGCTTAGCTGCATTTCATGTCTCTTTGGTGACAAACCTGTGAAGCCGGCGTGAGATGTTTCTTGCAGTCAGATGACACGAGCAAGAACGATGCCGAAATCGCCTCCGGCCAAATGCCCAAATCCGCACGCCTTTTTTGGAGCAGCTGCCACCGACCTGCCCCGTTTTCAGGCAACCGGCTGCTGCCCCAGCAACAGCAGCCTGCTCCTTCCCCCGCAAGGCCGGCCCTGTCCCTTCCCCTCAGACCATCTCAAGCTCCAGGCTCAGCCGGTAATCAAGCGCCTCTTTGAGCAGCCCCTTGATGTAACAGCCCCTCTCCGCCCGCTCGACAATTGTGCGGACCTGCTCTTGGGGCGCGCTGCTGCGGACGGTCAGCCTGAGCGCAATCGTTTTCACAAAGCCCTTTTCATTCGCCTTGGCCGAGATCGTCGCCCCGTCCAGCGGAACCCCCCGGGCCCGGGCCGTAATCTGCACCGACAGCAGCAGACAACCGCACAGCGCGCCCAGAAACGCTGTCACCGGGTCCGGCGCACTCCCCCGCCCGCCCATTGCCTGCGGCTCATCAAGGGTCCAGGCAAACGGTCCGGCCTGCACCTCAACCCTCAGGCTGTCGGACTGCGTAGCGGCCACCGCATGACGGAAGCCGCCAGCCTGCTCAGCCGGCTTGCGCCAGCCCCGGACATGCGGTTCGTCCATATCGTCCTCCTTCCTGGATGCATCGCTCTGCCTTCGTCTTCCACGCGGCGAAACTAGCCCAGGCTTCCGGGCCGAGCAAGAACATGTCGGAGACCTGACGTTCGTGGCAGTCATTTTCAAAAACGCGCAGCCTTGGCTCAAGCACGGCTGAGGACCCGGCCTGAAAAGGTCTGCGCCCCATTGACAAGCCCAGTCCAGCCCCGGCTAATATGCCGCCCAAGGACCGCCTGTGAACCGGACACTCAGCCTCAGGACCAAACTCGCCTACGGCATCGGCCGCATGGCCTTTGCCGCCAAAGACGCCGCCTTCGTCAACTTTGTGATGTTCTACTACACCCAGGTCCTGGGTGTATCGGGCACACTGACCGGCTTGGCGGCCCTGATCGGCTTGTGCAGCGACGCCTTCAGCGACCCCATCGTCGGCTCCTTTTCCGATAACTACCGCTCCCGCTACGGCCGCCGACACCCGCTGATGGCCGCCGCCCTCGTGCCCCTGGCCGTGTCGTTTGTCTTCCTGTTCTCTCCCCCCTCGGATCTGGACGAGTTCACCACCTTTGTGTGGCTGAGCGTGGTGTCGGTCCTGCTGCGGACCTTTCTGACGATCTTCTCCATCCCCCACGACGCCCTCGGCGCAGAACTGTCCCAGGACTACGAAGAACGGTCGGTCATCATGGGCTATAAGACCTCGCTCGGCTGGCTGGCCGGCGTGGCCCTGCCGGCCCTGTCGCTGGCCTTTGTGTTTCAGCCCCAGGACGGCACAGACGGACGACTTATCGCCGAGAACTACACGGTCTACGGCAACCTGTCGGCCGGCTTTGTGCTGCTCGTCGGAGCGCTCACCTGCATCTTCACCTGGCGCGAGATTCCCCATCTGCCGGTCCCGCCGGCCGCGCCCCAAACCTTTCGCCTGCGCCAGCCGTTCATCGACATGTACCACGCTCTCGGCAACCACAACTTCCGCTGGCTGTTTGTCGCCCTGCTGTTTGCGCTGGGCAGCAGCGGCCTCTACGCCAGCCTGCTGCTGTATGTGAACACCTACTTCTGGGAGTTTTCGGCCCGGCAACTCGCCCTGTTCGCCATCCCGTTTCTGCTGGCCACCGGCAGTGCCTTTGCCCTGGTCAGACCGCTCGGCCGGCGGCTGGAAAAAAGCCGGATTCTGCTGCTGGCGCTGGGCGTCGCCATTCTGAACGGCGGCTGGTGGTTCAGCCTGCGGCTGATCGATGTCCTGCCGGCCAACGGCGACCCGTGGCTGTTTCCTCTGGCCCTGGCCCAGAGCTATGTCGGGGTCACAGCCCTCGTCCTGACCCAGATCATGGTCCCGTCCATCGTTGCTGACATTATTGACGAACACGAGTATGACACCGGCACGCGCAAAGAGGGTGTGTTCTACGCCGGTCAGGCGTTTGCCACCAAGGCTACCACCGGCTTTGGGCAGCTGGCCGGCGGGATAGTGATTGATCTGGTCGGGCTGGACCCAGGGGCGGCCCCGGGCACGCTTAACCCCGATGTGGTGTGGAATCTGGGCTTTATTGTCGGGCCGGGGCTGTCGGCCAGCTTTCTGATTCCGCTGGTCCTGCTCAGCCGCATCAGCCTCAGCCGCCAGCGCCACATCGAGCTACACCGGCTGCTTGACGAGCGACGTAGTCAAGCGGCGACAGCAGCCCCGTCGGCTCACCCCTCAAAAATCGGATACGCCTCCAGATAGCCCATCTCAAGCAGTTTTGTCCGTGGCACCCAGCGGGCCAGTTCCTGCCGAATCGGTGCTGTATCAATCGCCTTGGAGAAACCTGGCAGCCAGTTGTCGTGGTGGCCCAGAACAACCCCCTGGGGGCGGAGCATCTCGACTTGGCGGGCAACAAACTGGGCCAGCGAGCCCTGAATCGGCTCACCGTCGATGTTACCCCGACCGGCCGCGGCAACAATCGCCACATCGGGACGCAGATTGCGCACAATGCCGCTCCAGTGTCCAGACGTGTCTTGATACAGCAATGAGCCGTGTGGCGTTTCAAACAGATACACCAGCGCTCCGCCGTCGCCGCGCGCACCCTGGGCCGAGACTTTGAGGTGTTCGAGTACTTCCCCGCCCAGCGCGCTGAGCTGGGCCCATAAGTCTTTGAGCCGCTCGGCCTGCTCCTGGTAGGTCACGCCCAACTCCCCGATACACACCGCGTCGGAGTCCGGCATGGCCGTCTTTGACCACACACACGAGTGCTGGCTGGGGTACACATTGACCGTCACCTGTGGTGCAAGCTGAATGTTTTCACCGCCCGCCACCGGCATGAGCTGGTCCTCCGGGACGCCCTGAGCGGCCATGATGCGGATGGACTCGTAGGAGCCGATAATGGTCGCCCCGGTCGCTTTGGCAATTCGCTCAGCCCCGTACAGATGATCGAAATGTGAGTGACCAACCACAATCCAGTCGGCCTGATGCACATCCTCGGTGGTCATGCCGGTTTGGGCCGCGCTCGGTACGCGGTCAATATAGGCGTCCAGAAAAACAACCAGCCCGTCAATGCTGAGCCGAAATGTGGCGCAGCCGAGCCAATCCAAAGTCACGCTCATAGTTCTTCCTCGCATCACGGCTAGGGCCGGATTGTATACGCCCGGGGGCCGAGGTGGGCTTTCAACTGGGGCTGGATCAGTTCAACCCAGTCACACAGGGACGGTCGCGTGTGGCGGGGATCAATCATATCGTGGATGCTGAAGTTCTCGGCCCGGGTGTAGGGGTTGCGCTGGCCGGCGATGCGCTCCTCAATCTCGCGACGCTTGGCGTCCGGGTCGGGCGCGGCGGCAATCTCGCGGCGAAACGCCACCGCCACGCCGCCCTCAATCGGCAGCGCCCCGGTCTCGGCCGACGGCCAGGCCAGGACTGTGCCACCCGAGGCAAAGTGGGCCGCCCCGGCCACGCCGTACATCTTGCGCACAATGACCGAGATCCAGGGGACGCTGGACTGCATGATGGCAAACAGGGTGGCCGTGCCGTGGCGGATGGTGGCCGCCTGTTCGGCTTCAGGGCCGATCATGAAACCCGGCTCGTCAACCAGGCTCACCACCGGCAGGTGAAACGTGTCGCACAGATCAACGAAGCGACGTACTTTCTGGGCGGCGGCAGCAGTCATGGCCCCGGCAAACCACCTCGGATCGTTGGCCAGCACCCCGACCGGATGACCGTTCAGCCGGGCCAGGCCGGTGATCTGCGACTGTCCGTACTGCGGGGCCAGCTCAAAAAACGAGCCACGGTCAACAACGGCCTCAATAATCCGCCGCATCGGATAGGCCCGCCGGCGGTTGCGCGGAATGATTGAGAGCAGTGCTTCGTCCTGGCGGTTGGGGTCATCGTTGCAGTCGGCCAGCGGGGGCGTCTCCCAGATATTGCTCGGCAGATAGCTGAGAAAGCGGCGGATCAGGTCCAGTACCCCATGTTCATCGTCGGCCACATTATCGACCACCCCGCTGGCCAGATGCACCTGCGGCCCGCCCAACTCTTCTTTGCTGTAGAGGCGGCCAAAGGCCCGCTCGACAATCGCTGGCCCGGCAATCATCACCTGGGCGGTATGTTTGGTCATGACCGAAAAGTGCGAGGCGACAAGTCTGGCCGCGGGCAGACCCGCAACCGCCCCGACCGCGGCGGAGACGACCGGGACCACGCCCATGACGCGCATGACCGACAGAAAGCGGTGGGGCGCGTTAGCCGCGCTGCCGCCGTCACCCCCGCCCTGGCCTTTGCCGCGCGGCACGCTGCCCCCGCCGCCCTCCAGAAAGCGGATCAGGGGAACGCGGTACTGGGCGGCCAACTCTTCAATATACACGCTCTTGCGCAGGCCGGCCGGCGTAGGTGAGCCGCCCCGCAGGGTAAAGTCTTCGCCGCCAACTACACACGGCCGGCCGTTGATCTTGCCAAAGCCGAGCACATAGTTGGCCGGCGAGAAGGCCCGCAACTGGCCGCTGTCATCGGTTTCTGCATAGCCGGCAATCCGGCCCTGCTCACGAAACGACCCCTCATCAAGAAGCCCGGCACAACGCTCGCGAATGGCCAGTCGCCCTTTGGCCTGCTGCTGCTTGACCGCCTCTGGACCGCCGTGTTCGAGGGCCAGCCGGCGACGGAGTTCAAGGCCGTCAACTTCCTTCTGCCAGCTCATGCCTGTCGTTCCATCCTTGGGGAGCGGGGTCTAGCTGTCGGGCTTTGTCGGCGTGTAGATCGGCGTTGGCAGGGGCGTAACCTTGTCGCTGGATTCGGGCACGACGCGGATCGTGCTGGAGCCGCGTTTCTCAACCTCGTCGATG
Organism: uncultured Binatia bacterium (SeqCode); assembly: GCA_965200965.1. Lineage (GTDB taxonomy): Bacteria > Desulfobacterota > Binatia > Bin18 > Bin18 > JAAXHF01. The sequence continues at coordinate 192,989 of OZ241744.1, read as the reverse complement.
CGGATAACGGTGTGCAGGGGAATATGGGTTCGCTCGACGCCCGAAAACTCACGCTGTAAGCTTTCCTCTGAAGGATCGACGACCAAGCTGGTCTTTTCGCCAAAGATCAGCCCTTCGACCTCGACAAAGCCAAACAGGCCGCCCTGGCTCACACTTTTGGCGTAGACTTCGTAGACCTGTCCGTGATTTGAGAAAACGACCCGGTAGATACGTTTTTTTGTGGCGGTCGGCATAGGCTATAATCTGAAGCCCATCATGTGGGAACATCCGAGTGCGTGTTCACAGTTGGTCACCTTGATATTGATGTGAAACATACCCTGGATCATGCTTCTTCCCCCCACCCTGTCTAGGGTTGACGGGCCATACGCTGCGGTGGCGGGGCCGGCAGCAGCTTTTTCAGCTCGGCCTCGAGGGCTTCTTCGGCGATAAACCCGGTAAAGGCCCGCTTGACCTTGCCGTCGGGCGAGAACAGAAAGCTGCTGGGCAGGGCAAACACCTGGTAGCGCAGACCGATGGCCTGCTCGGTATCCCGACCAATGGCGTAGGGGATGCGGTATGTTTCAACAAACTGCTTGACCCCGTCCTCTTCGCTCTGGAGGGCGACGCCAATGACCGCAAAGCCCTGGCTCTTGTACTTGTCATACATCCGCACCAGGGCCGGCGTCTCAACCACACACGGGCCGCACCAGGGTGCCCAGAAGTTGACCAGGACGACCTTGCCGTAATAGTCGGCCAGGCTGACCTGCTCGCTATCAATCGTGGTAAGGGTGAAATTATAGCTGCCGTAGCGGCTCTCAGCCGGGTTGTGCGCCGCTGGAGCTGCCGGCTCAGTCGCAACCAGCAACTCTTCAGGGTTGAGAAACGTCAGGCGGGAGGAGAGCCACGACATTTTGTCGTTGAAGACCAGAACTCCGACCACCATCAGCAAGGTGCCGCCGGCAATCTCAAGCCGGCGCAGATGGGCTTTCAGCCCGCCAAACATGGCCAGAAATCCGTTCAAAAAGGCGGCTGCCAGGATGAACGGAATGCCCAGACCGAGCGAATAGACGGCCAGCAGCAACACCCCTTGGCCCAGGGTCTCGGCGGTGGCCGCCAGGGCCAGAATAGCGGCCAGGATCGGTCCCACACATGGGGTCCAGCCAAAGGCGAACAGCAGTCCGGCAACAAACGCCCGGACCATTCCGGGCGGCGTGTCCTGGCCGGAAAAACGGCGCTCTCGTGACAGACCGGGGATGGGAACAAGCCCGGTCAGGTGAAGCCCGAGCAGCATGATCCCAGCGCCAGCAATACCCTTGAGCAAACCGAGATGTGAGCGCAGCAGGACACTCAGCGCTGACGCGCCGGCACCGAGCGCAATGAAGACCAGCGAGAAACCCAGCACAAACGGCAGGCTCTTCAGCAGGCCGCCCAGTATGACCCGTGAGCGCCCCTGGCTCAGCTCATCAAAGCTCAGGCCGGTAATAAACGTCAGATAGCCGGGTACAATGGGCAAGACACACGGAGAGGCAAACGACAGAAAGCCGGCCAGCAGGGCGATACCGATTCCAATATCCATGGCTGCGCGTCTTCGTATACAGGATCACGCCCCTGCCAGGGGAGCCGGTTCAAGCCGGGCGTCATCCGTGGTGGCGGAGAGAGAGGGATTCGAACCCCCGATGCCTTTCGGCATACACGATTTCGAGTCGTGCGCGATCAACCGGACTCTGCCATCTCTCCACACGGCTGAGTGTGTACTATACGGCATTTCCGTTACAGGCGTAAAGAGCGCTGGGACAGCGGTGCCTTAGCCCGGGCTGCCTGTACGCCTGGCCTGGAAGAAACGCCGCAACAGGGCTTGGCCATCTTGGGCCTGGACCCCGGCCACAACCTCAATCCGGTGATTCAGACGCGCGTCATGCGCCAAGTCATACACCGAGCCAGCCGCCCCGGCCCTGGGATCAGGACAGCCAAAGACCAGCCGCCCGACCCGGGCCTGAATGAGCGCCCCCATGCACATCACACACGGCTCAAGCGTGACGTACAGGGTCGCGCCAGGCAGCCGGTAATTGCCGACCGTCCGCGCGGCTTCACGCACGGCCTGAATCTCGGCGTGGGCGGTCGGATCATGGCGGCCGATCGGCCGGTTATGACCCCGGCCGAGACATGTGCCGTCCCGGACGACCAGCGCGCCGACCGGCACCTCGCCGGCCTGCTCGGCACACCGGGCTTGGTCAAGCGCCCGGGCCATCCAGTCGTCGTGCTCACTCATCGGCTGCCTGGTACAACTCGGCGATGAGAGCCAGACCGCCCTGTCCCCCGACCAGCCGCTTGACCTCGAGGCCGTAGGCTTCAATCGCCGCCAGCACCTCCTGGCTCCCGGCTCGAACCTGACGCCGGGAGCCTGGAGAGAACAGGTCGGCCACAAACAGCAGCTTGTCTTGGGGCAGAAACACCATCAACATGCCCTCGGCGTGCGAGGTGTCAACCGGATAGATCTCGACCGTCCTGGGGCCGTCGGTCAGGACTTTCTTGTCCCGCCCAACGGTTTCAATAACCACCGGCCTCGGAGAGTGCTGCAAACGGTCGGGCATAACGGTATGCGGGGCATCTACAATCCGTTGCAAAAACGCCGCGTTGGCCTGGCTGGTGACCAGGCTGATGCCGGCCGCGACATAGGTTCGCAGTCCGCCGGCGTGGTCAGCATGAAAATGGGTATTGATGACCGTCCGCAGGGGTTTACCGGGAAACCGCCGCTCCAGGCTGTCAATAACCCGCAGCGAGCGCGCCTCGTACAGCGGAGCTTCCACAACGATGATGTGGTCGGTCATGGCGATGCCCAAGCTGTGATGGCTGCCTCCGGTGACATGCACCACCCCTGGGGCGACATCACGCATCCGAATCCGGGTTTGCTCCTCATCCACCGGGCTGGCCATAGCGATCTGGCGCAACAGCCAGTGCGAGCTCAATTCACCCCGGGCCGGACTGCCATTATCGGCCTGTACAATATGCGGCGGCAGCGCAAAGGCGTCGTCTGCAATCGGGACGTTACTGTCAATCGACTCAACTCGTTCGGTCATAATGCGTTGGCCGTTCACCCGCCACAGGGAGGAAAATGGCATTGTGATCTCACCCACCTGCCGCCAATCGGCGAAGAAGAGTTCGTTGTGGCTATCGCCGTACAGGGGATCATCTTCGAGAAACTGGACTCTGGTCAGCAGGCGGGTCCGGGCGTCGAGGGCGGCCACGACCGATTTCCCGCCGTCATCGTAGGCGATCACATGGTGCAGCCGCCCACGAATGAGCTGATCGCGCAGCCGCAGGAGCGAGGTCTGTCGGGACAGAGCCGTCAGCAGCACCGAGACGGGCGACCGGCCAAGTTCTTTTTTGCGCATGGCAATCCGGGCGGCCGACGCCGGCCGCTGGCGGGGGCTGCGTGGGCCATCGGCACCAAGGATAAGGCCGCTGTAGCCGTCGCTGATTTCTGTGTAGCTTGACCGGTCTGGAACCGGGAAAAAGGTGTCGCGTTGCCACTCATAGCGGTAGCGGCCGCCGGCAAAGTCGCGCAGCAGGATATAGCAGAAGCGCGAGACCTTGGGCGCTGGGCCGCCGGGACGAATAGCATGGGCGGGTTCGAAGTTTTCTCCGCAGGCCATGATCTGCTGGCTCTGAATTGCCAGCAGGGCCTCGGTCCCGCCCATGGCCGCGACCGCGGAGTCCAGATAGAGCTTGGCCGTCTGGGCGCTGAGCTGCGGGGCGGACAGCAAGACGAGGCTGAGTGCCGCCATCCCGCTCGCCCGCCACCGGGGATAGTTCGGAGCCGTGCTCAGAAGCGGAGCGGGCGGGCGGCGGGCGGCGGAGCGTTTCATTGACGTGGACAGCAGAGGCTCTGACACCTCTCAGGCTGCAAACCCGATCTTCACCTCTTCATAGCCAGGCCGCTGTTTGAGCCGCTGATGCCAGATGGCAACGTTTGGAAACAGGTCGAAATCAACGCCCGCCCGCTCGGCCAGGGTCAGAAAAGGCGTGAAGCTCAGGTCAGCAATACCGTATTCACCCATCAGGTAGTCACGCCCGCCTAACTGCTGCTCAAGGTGTGGTAGCAGGGCTGCGAGCTTTTCCTGGTTGTGCCGGATTTTGTCCGCATTCTGCTCTTCGGCCGGTTTACGTTTTTCGTACATGATGCTCAGCACCGGCGGAACGAACTGACTATTACAAAACTCGACCCACAAACGCATCTCGGCTTTGTCCCGAGCATCTGTGGGTGCCAGCCGGGGCGTGGGGTATCGCTCTTCGAGGTATTCGTTGCACAGGGCAGATTCAACCACCCAGGCACCTTCTTCAACCAGCACCGGAACCTTGCCGTATGGATTGAGCGCCAAAAACCAGGGCTGTTTTTGTTCCTTGCCGGGCAGGTCGATAAGAATCCGTTCAAAATCGAGAGCTTTTTCCTTGAGCACGATCCTCGTCCTCATGGCGAACGGTCAGGCGAGATAGTCAAATAATTTGCGGTCCATACACGCCCCCTTGCTTGTCGTGTGGCGTACGAGCCACCTGTGAAAACCTGTGCGCGAACATTAGGAAAGCCCGCCCACAGAGTCAAGCGTGGCCTAAATCTCATACATCAAGGCCTGGCCTGACCGCCGCCGGCCCGCCGCGGCCCGCCGACATAAATCGACCAGCGTAAACCGACCGCAGCCGGCCGCTACCGCCTGCCCGACTTCTGTCATCACTCCGCGCAGCCAGCAATGCTCCAAACTGGGGCAATCCGGACACTTGACCGGGGCCGCACTATCCGCGCACGGCAAGGGCGCAAACGGCCCTTCGATCGCCTGAATAATGTCGCCGAGGGTGGCCCGGGCCGGCGCGGCTTGCAGTGTGTAGCCCCCGGCTTTGCCCCGGCTGCTCTGGACAAGACCGGCTTTTTTGAGGGCGAGCAGGACTTGTTCCAGGAATTTTTTGGGGATCTTCTCCCGGTCAGCAATCTCCTGAATGGACAACACCGGTGGTGCCCCGGGCGCGCCCAGACACGTCAGGGCACGCAGCGCATACTCCGCTTTTTTTGACAGTTTCATAATGTCTATCTAATTTGTAGGCAATAAAATGTCAAAACTCGGCCTTGAGACACCCCCGGCTTGACATACACACCGCAATAGCCATAATCACACTACCCCCAATATCTATAGAACTAATAGACATTCACGGAGGTGACAGATGACAAACGAAACCCAGGAAAGCCAGCCGGCATCTCAAGAGGTAAAAGTCGGGGCACTCGATAATCCAGAAGTCTACCAGAACATCCCCGGTCACGTCATTCCAATCCTTGAACAGGAATTTGATGACTTCGACACTGAGACCCAAAAATTTCTGAGGGCGGAGACAGAGGCACCGGTTTTCATGGGCTTTCGCCTGCGCCAAGGCGTCTACGGTCAGCGTCAACCAAACGCCCAGATGATCCGGGTCAAGCTGCCCTTTGGCGGGGTCAGCCCGGACCAGCTCGACGCCCTGGCCGATGTGGCCGAGCAATACACGCCGCTGAAAAAAGGCCATATTACCACCCGCCAGAATGTGCAGTTTCACCATATCCCGCTGCTTGAGGCGGCCAAGGCCATTCGCCTGCTGGGCGACCGCGCCCTGTCCACCCGTGAAGCCTGCGGCAACACGGTCCGCAATGTAGTGTGCGACCCGTTTGCCGGTGTAGCGCCGGGCGAGCTGTTTGACCCCACCCCGTATGCCGGGGCGCTGGTGCGCTACTTTATCCGCAGCCCGCTGACCCAGAATCTGCCCCGGAAGTTCAAGGTCTCGTTTTCCAGCACCGACCGAGACCTGGGAGTTTCGGGTATTCATGATCTGGGCCTTATCCCCCGGATCACAGACGGCCAAAAAGGCTTTGAGGTGCGGACTGGGGGCGGCACCTCAATTCTGCCCCGCATCGGCTCCTGCCTCTACCCCTTTGTGTCGGTCAAGGCCTACCTCAAGGTGGCCGAGGCCATGCTGCGTATTTTCAACCGCAGCGATGAACTGCGTGTCAACCGGGCCCGGGCCCGCATCAAGTTCCTGATTGACCGTATTGGCATAGACGCTTTCCGCGAGCTGGTTGACGAAGAAATGCGGGGCGCTTGGGTCAAGGAGCGGAACTTTGATCCTGATCCGCTCCAGTTCATGGACGAGGAAGAAGCCCGGGCACCCAAAAAGCCGCTCAATCCTGGTAGCCCCAACGGCGACCAACAGGCATTCAAGGCCTGGCTGGCCTCGAATGTCCGGCCCCAGCGCCAAGCCGGATTTTCCACGGCCGAGGTCAAGGTATCGCGCGGCGATCTGAATCCTGAGCAATTTCGGGGCCTAGCCCAGACCATGCGCGACTTCAGCGGCGGCAACGCCCGGACCACAGACGAGCAAAATATCGTCCTGCGCTGGGTTCGCAACGAGAGTCTGTACGATGTGTGGACCCGGCTGAGCGCCCTGGACCTCGGCCAAGCCGGGGCGAGACAGATCACCGACGTGGTCAGCTGCCCGGGGACCGAGAGTTGCAAGCTCGGCATCACCAACTCAATGGGCTTGGCCGCGGCCGTGCAGCAACGCCTGGAAGCCCTCCAGATCGACGATCCCCTGACCCGGCAGATCCACATCAAAATGAGCGGTTGCCCCAATGGCTGCAGCCGCCACCATATCGCCAACATCGGCTTTTATGGCGCGGCCATGAAGTTCGACGGACGCCAAGTGCCGGGCTATATCGTCATGCTCGGCGGCCAGTACGACGACGGCCGGGCGCGCATCGCCCAGCGCCTGCGGGTCCGTGTGCCCGCAAAACGCGCGCCCGAGGCGACCGAGCGCTTTCTTCGCTATTACCAGGACGAGCGCCGGGCCGGCGAATCCTTCAATGCCTTTCTGGACCGGACCGGGGTGGAGACATTTGAGGAGATGATCAGAGACCTGTCCCTGCCGATGAAATTTGACGAACAGCACCAGAGCGACTTCATCGACTGGAACCGCTCAACGCTCTACAAACTCGAACGGGGAGAAGGCGAATGCTCGGTCTGAACTCTCACCACCAGCCGAACGGACGGAGTAGACGCCCATGATGATGGAGCACATCGGCCTGGACGAACCGGCTATTCACGCCCTGGCCGCCAGCTATGAACAACGCTCCCCCCAAGACGTGCTGCGCTGGGCCCTGGAACGCTTTGGCTCGCGGCTGGCGATCTGTACCAGCTTCCAGGCCGACGGCATGGTCGTTCTTGACATGGCCTGGCGGCTTGATCCCACGGTCCGGGTGTTCACCATTGACACCGGCCGGCTGCCGCAGGACACCTATACCTTGATCGACACCGCCCGGGACCATTACCAGACGGACATCGAGGTCTATTTCCCGGACGCCGTCCAGGTCGAAAGCGTAGTCCGCCGCCACGGCATGAACCTGTTCTACCAGGACATAGACCTGCGCCGGCTGTGCTGCCACACGCGCAAAGTCCTGCCCCTACGCCGCGTCCTGTCCTCACTTGACGCCTGGGTCACCGGCCTGCGCCGCGATCAGCTCAGCAGCCGGGCCGGCATCCAGAAAGTCGAAGCCGACCATGACCACGGCGGGCTGGTGAAGCTCAATCCGCTGGCAGACTGGACCGAAGGGCAGGTCTGGGACTATGTGCGCGCCCACCGCGTCCCGGTCCATCCATTTTACGAGCAGGGCTATACCAGCATCGGCTGTGAGCCGTGTACCCGGCCAATCTCAGTCGGAGAAGACCACCGGGCCGGACGCTGGTGGTGGGAGAACGGTGCGCTCAAAGAGTGCGGCATGCACTGCTCAATTGAGAGCGGTCGCTTTCAGCGTGAGTACGACGCCGTTCAGAATCGGGACGGGGAAGGGATTTAGACCGGGATCTCCCTCCCCTGTTCTTTTCCTCCTCTGATTGGAAAACCTCCGCTTGCCAGAGGTCTGCACTTACGCGTACACTGGGGTGCTCTCCAAGAGCGTGAGGAACCCGATGGCACGCCTCTTCAAAGACATCACCGAGACCATTGGCCACACCCCGCTTGTCCGCCTCAACCGGATGACGCGCGGTCTTCGTGCCGAGGTGTACGCGAAGCTGGAGTTTTTTAATCCGCTCGGCAGCGTCAAGGACCGGATCGGCCATAACATGATTGCCGCCGCGGAACGGGACGGCGCAATCGGCCCGGACACCGTGATCGTTGAACCGACGAGCGGTAACACCGGGATTGCGCTGGCCTTTGTGTGTGCCGCCCGCGGCTATCGGCTGATCCTGACCATGCCGGACTCAATGAGCATGGAACGCCGCAGCCTGCTGCGTCTGCTAGGCGCAGAACTGGCGCTGACCCCGGCCCAACAGGGCATGCCCGGTGCCATCCGCAAGGCCGAAGAGATCGCCACAACACTGCCCGACACCTTTATTCCCCAGCAGTTTGAAAACCCGAATAATCCAGACATCCACCGCCGCACGACCGCCCTTGAAATCTGGGACGATACCGACGGCCGGGTCGATATGCTGGTCAGCGGCGTGGGCACCGGGGGGACGATTACCGGCGTGGCCGAGGTCCTCAAGGCCAGGAAGCCGAGCTTCCGGGCCGTTGCCGTCGAGCCCGACCGCTCGGCTGTGCTGTCCGGCGGTCCGCCCGCCGCGCATCAAATCCAGGGCATTGGTGCCGGCTTTATCCCGGCCATTCTCAACACCGGGCTGATCGACGAAATCGTCCGGGTCACAGACGAAGACGCGCTGGCCACCGCCCGGCGGGTCATCAGACAAGAAGGCATTCCGGCCGGCATCAGCAGCGGGGCCGCGGTGTGGGCCACCCTCCGAGTCGCCGCCCGCCCGGAAAATACCGGCCGGCTGATTGTGGTCATCCTGGCCAGCTCGTCTGAACGCTATCTCAGCACCGCCTTGGCAGAAGAAGAGTGACCCCCCACCTGCCGGCCTGTCTGATCGAAACTTGGAAACACGAAGAAATCTGGCGGGAGCGCGGAGTCGATCAGTCACAATGGCGGGCAGGGTATTGAAGACATTCTTCACTCCCAATACCTATGGTTTTCTCAAAAAGATAGTCTACGGTGTGCCCTGGCCGTTGCGGGATTTGGTATTCCCCAAATACCGTTCTCGCCTTGAGCCGCTCGAACTTGCCTGCCTTGTCAATTCGATCGAATCGACCAAAGAGACGGGGGGGACGGTCTGCGAGATCGGGTGCGGATGGGGTTACACATCCGTCTTTCTGCTTGAGCATATGCGCTGCACGGCAAATCCAGCGCCGGTCATACTGATTGACACCTTCAGAGGCTTCTCAGAGAGTTCCATGCGCTACGAAGTCATGTATCGCGGTAAGAAGAGGTCGGAGATGGACAGGTTCCGACACGGCTCCCCTGCCATCCTCAAGAACACCCTTCACCGCCTCGGATACAAGGGCTTCACAGTCATTGCCGGAGACTGTCAGGAAGTAGACTGGGAAGCCATCGGCCCAATCGCCGTGGCCTCGCTCGACATCAGCCTCTACCTCCCCACCAAGCACACACTTGACAAACTCTGGCCTCACATCGTTCCCGGTGGTGCCGTCCTCGTTGCTGACTGTAAAGAGGGAGGGATAGAGGACGGCTCGCTTCAGGCCTATGCCGAGTTTATCGCGTCCCACGCCCTGCCGTTTGTCCGGGTCGGCAGCAGAGGAGGACTGTTGAGAAAATCCGGGTGAGTTGTGTGGCGAAACACGCTGGCGGAGCAGCACTGTTTTGCCCCCAGATACCTCAAGGCCAGAAACCGAGCGTGACTTCGGCCCGGGCCGTTGCCGGCCCCGCTAACCACCGCTACTCGTCCGTCAAATCGCTCATCAGTCTTCTCCTTCCTGATATCCCTCGCGTAGCGTTACCTCCCAGGGTTTTGCGTATGAAGCTGCTCGGCCCGCAGTTGGCCTATTTTCTGAACGATCGGGAAACCCGCCGGAATATCGGGGCGCTGCTCAAATTGCTCGCCTTTCTGGCCGGCACAATGATCGTCTTCTCGGTCCTCTTTCACCTCATCATGCTCTACGACGAGGATCAGAACCACTCGTGGCTGACCGGCTTCTACTGGACGCTGACGGTGATGAGCACGCTCGGCTTTGGCGACATCACCTTCAGCGGAGATATCGGCCGGCTGTTCAGCATGGTGGTCCTGCTGTCGGGCATTGTCCTGCTGCTCATTGTCCTGCCATTTACCTTTATCCGTTTCTTCTACGCCCCCTGGCTCGAGGCCCAGGTCCGGCTGCAAGCGCCACGCCAGGCGTCGCCCGGGGCCAGCGGACATGTGGTCATCTGTGCCTATAATACCCTTGCGCCCGGGCTGATTGAGCGCCTGCGGCTGCATAACATTCCCTATTACGTCATTGAACCCGACCCCAGCGCTGCCGCCCGGCTGCACCAAAACGGCGTTTCGGTCATCACCGGCGAGCTGGACAGCCGTGAAACCTATGAAAAAGTCCACGCCGCGCAGGCCCGCCTGGTCCTGGCCGACAGCGCCGATACGCTCAACACCAACATCACCCTGACCGTCCGCGAGGTCGCCGGCCAGGTGCCAGTGCTGGCCACCGTCGAAAACGAGGACTCCATTGATATTCTGGAGCTCAGCGGCTGCACCCATGTCCTGCCCCTCAAACAACGCTTGGGGGAGCGGCTGGCCAACCGGGTCAACACCGGCCATGCCGAAGCCCACGAGATTGGCCGCTTCAGAGACCTGCATGTGGCCGAGTTTCCGGTCCACAACACGCCCCTGGCCGGCCGCACCATCCGCGACACCGGGCTGCGCGAAGCCCTCGGCGTCACCATCGTCGGCATGTGGGAGCGCGGGCGGCTAGTGCCGGTCTCGCCCGACACCTATCTGGCCAATACCAGCGTAGTGGTCGTGGTGGGAACGGCCGAACAGATGCTGGAACTCAACACCCTGCTGGTCATCTATGACACGAACTACAATCCGGTCCTGGTCATTGGCGGCGGCAAAGTCGGCTGCGCCGCCACCCGGGCGCTCAAGCGCCAGCAGCTCCCGGTCCACCTGCTGGAACATGACGAGGCGCTGCGTGAGCGCCTCGCCTCCCTTCCCGACAAGCTCTTCATCGGCAATGCCGCCGACCGCGAGGTGATGATGCGGGCCGGCCTCCACCACGCCCCCGCGGTACTGCTGACCACCAACGACGATGCCATGAACATCTATCTGACGATCTACTGCCGGCGTCTCAACCCCGAGCTGCGCATTGTCAGCCGCATTACCCACGAGCGGAATCTGGAGGCGATTCACCGGGCCGGTGCAGACTTTGTGCTGAGCTATGCGTCGCTTGGGGTTGAGCAGGTTTTCTCGCTGCTGCAAGGCTATGAACTGGGGATTCTGGAAGAGGGGGTGGAGTTGTTTACCGTTGCCCTGCCTAACGCCCTGGTCGGCCTGAGCCTGGTGGAAAGCGAGATTGGTGCCCGGACTGGGCTGAATGTCATCGGCATTCAGCACAACGGGCATGTGATGACCAACCCGCTTCCGGCGACAACGCTCATGAGGGGCAGTGAACTCATTATGCTGGGCAGTACGCAGCAACGGCAGGCGTTCAGCGAAGCCTTCCGTTAGCCCTTGCTTCACCCTCAAGGAGAGGAGACCGGCGTTTCATCGAGAAGTTCCCGTAGCCCGCGCGCCAGCCGGCCGACCGCCTCGCCGGCCACCTCTTCACTCAAGGCCCCATAGGCCAGCCGCAGGTAGCAACCATCGCTCAGACCAAACGCGGTGCTGGGGATGACCGCCACCCGATGCTCACGGATCAGCCGCTCGGTCAGGGTCAGCGGCGGCATGGCAGTCCGCACCCGCAGCAGAAAGTAGAACGCCCCGTCGGACCGGGGCAGGCCGATCAGTTTGGACACCGCGTTCAGCTCCCGCAGCACGACTTGGCGGGTCACGGTCATGGCCGTGAGTTTGTCACGACAATAGGCCGACCCGACACGCATGGCGGCCACCGCGGCGTGTTGGGACACGACCGGCGGGCAGATCAGCATCGTGTCCTGGGCCTTTGTGATCGCCGGATACAGGTGGGCTGGCGCGACCATCCAGCCGATGCGCCAACTGGCGAAGCCGTAGGCCTTGGACAGCGAGTACAGCGAGATGGTATGGGCACCGCTGCCGGCCACCGAGCCGGGCGAGAAATGCTGCGCCCCGTCATAGGTGAAATACTCATACGCCTCGTCGCTGATGTGGTAGATGCCGGCTTGGCCACACAGGCGGTTGACCGCCCGCAGCTCGGCTTCTGGATAGACCACACCGGCCGGGTTGTTGGGCGAGACGGTGACAACCGCCCGGGTCCGTTCGGTGATGGCCCTGCTGATGGCGTCGAGCCGGAGCTGATAGTGCTCATCACTCGGCACACATACCGCCCGGCAGTTCAGCATGACAATGGCCATCTCGTGGTTGAAATAGTAGGGCAGCGGCAGAATGATCTCGTCGCCTGGGTCGGCAATCGCCATCAGGGCGTTCATAAAGGCCATATTGCTCCCGGCCGTCACCACGATGCGCTGCCCAGCGTCCAGGGCCATGCCATTCTCCTGGCACAGCTTGTGGTCAATCGCCTCTAACAGCGGCTCAATGCCCTGGACGAGTGTGTACTTATGGTTCTCCGGGTCAGCCTCAAAGCCACGGACGGCTTCGAGCGCTTCGGGTGGCGGGCCGTAGTAGGCCACGCCCTGGCCCAAGGACAGTGTGCCGGGGTTGGCGCGGATCAGCTCGGCAACGACTGGAATGATCGGCGACTGAACCGCCCGCATACGCCGACTTTCGGCTCGATTTAGCATCCGGTACGCCTCCCCACTCGGGTGCTAAGGGCTGCGGCTCGGCCTGCCGATACATAGCCCGCACCACCCCGTCCATCAGCAGCATAGCCTGGCAACAGCGCGCCCCGCCAATCACCCGCATAACACTCTCGTTTGCTGGGGTGCAGTCCTGGCCGACCGTAAACATCCGGCAGGCGCTCAGTCAAGAGTGCCGCGCCAAGCTGGTTGCAGCGCACCCGCGCAGCCTTGTCACCGCTCGGCTGCGTGTCACAGGGGTCTGGCGGCTTGCCACAGGCGGGCGATATCGGTAGCACAGGGAGGACGGAAAAATGGATGGGAAGGGGGCTGATTGGCTCGTCTAGGAAGTCTTTGGGGGCTGGGTGGCATTATGGCCATGCTGGCCTACGCGGTTGTTCACCTCCTGGGCCGGTCAATCGAAGCGTTTGGCCACGCCTGGGACTGGCGTCATTGGAGCCTGCTCATCCTCAACACGGCCTTTATGGCCCACTCAGAGGGCTATATGGGATTCCAGAAATCCTTTGCCCCGCGCGTGGTTGCCCGCGCCCGGGTGCTGCGTGAGCGTCCGTCCTTCCTGCGCCTGCTGCTGGCCCCGCTGTTCTGTATGGGCTATTTTCACGCTACCCGCCGCCGGCTCCTGTCCATCTACACCCTGACCCTTGGCATTGTCGGGCTGATCGTCGTCTTTCGCTACATCAGCCAGCCGTGGCGCGGCATTCTTGACTGCGGGGTTGTGGTCGGCCTGAGCTGGGGCATGGCCAGCATCGTCGTGCTGGCGGTCCGGGCGTGGCTGGAGCCGGGCAGGATCGCCTCTGCCGACTTGGCCGATTTTCCATCGTGACACACAGCACTGCAAGGGCCGAGACGCCTCGGCCTGCTTTTCACCGTCTATCAATCTTCACTCATTCCCTTTGTCACGCCAGAATTGCCTTGCCGGCCCGACAACTAAGCTGCCTTGCAAACGTAGCGCAGCTTCGGCTTTCTGAAGTTCACGGCCAAGAGTTCTTCCGAGAATTCTTCGTTGTTTTGATGCCGTTAAGGTGTGAGGCGAGAAGTGTACTCCGCATTCCGCAAGTTCAGCAAAATTGGAGGATACCCACGCCCAATGATGTTGACCCAGAACGACTGGTCAGCAGGAGGTCTCAGGAGATGCACATCTATACCGAGCCCGTTCTTTTCAGAATACGCACGCATCTTCCGCAAGGTTCCTTCTGTCATTTCGACGATGGCAGGAATCTCGACGCGGGTATCTGTGCAGACGATAGAGATGGGCTTTCTCCGTTTTTCCACAGGAAGCGAGAGAACGATCTCGAAGATGAGGGCAGCAACAAGGGTGCTGTCCTTCCCGCCACTGAACCCCACCAACCACGGGCGGTCGTCATCTGTATACAGATGCTGGAGCCTGCTTTTGATGTCCTTGTATGCAGTCGCATCCATTTCAGACAACTCACGGGTCCCCTGTCAAAACGGCCTTATACCCCCTCCTCAGCCACCGGACAAGAGCCGAGAGGACAGCACCAAATCCTTAGCCTGTTTTCTATCACAGGGCAACAACCTGCCGACGAAACCGCGCGTACTCCACCAGCGCGCCAAGGGCGGCAACGGCTCGATGGGCGCTGGGGTAGCACACCCGGCCTGTTTCGCGCACGGCCAGCGGGCCGGCGTTGGCGTAGTCCCGGTCGGTATAGACCAGTTCGGTCGTGCTCAGCACTGGCTTGGCGTGGCGCTGTGAGGCCGCGGCCGCGGCCTGGGCATAGCGCCGTTCCTGGCGTTGGTGAAAATCGGCCATGCGGTCCAGGCCGTGGCCGGGGTAGAACTGGCCGGTCTGAAACAGATTGGCGGTAGCACCCTGTATGCCCAAGCCCAACTGCAAGACCGCATCAACATCGGGATGGCCGCACAGCAGATCAAGAATCTCGGGAACGGTATCGCGGGTTTCTCCGCCGGCCAGATCGATCGGATTATTCCGACTCCAGCGGTCCGGCACCATGCTGCTGATCCTGGCTTCAATCTCCTCGGGCAGGGCAATCAGCTCCAGCCCGGCCTGGGTGCAGGCATCGGCCGTCAGCACCCCCCAGCCGCCAACCGTGGTAAACACGATCACCCGCCGGCCGGCCGGCAACGGCTGGGTGGCCAAGCTGGCCGCCCATTCAAAGGCGTGCTCAACGCTCGGGGCACGCAGAATGCCGAGTTGACGGCACACGCCTTGGAACACGCGGTCGTCGGTAGCCAGCGAGCCGGTATGGGACAGGGCTGCCCGCTGACCGGCCGTCGCTACCCCCCCTTTGAGCACAACCAGGGGCTTGGTGGGGGTCAGTTTTTGCACGGCCTGGACAAAGCCGTGCCCGTCAGGAATGCCTTCCAGATAAGCCAGCACTACATCCGTCTCGGGGTCAGCGGCAAAATACTCCAGGTAATCGGCGATATTCGTCTGGGCCGAGTTGCCAACCGAAATCGCTTTACTCACCCCCACCCCGGTCTGGACCGAGTAGTTGAGGAAGGACGACAGCAGGTTCCCGCTCTGGCTGACCACCGCAATCCGCCCCGCAGGGGGATAGGGGGCGACAATCTGGGCGCACATCGACACCGAGGTTGAGATCACACCCTGGCCGTTGGGTCCGGCCAGGACCATACCCAGCTCATTAGCAGTTGCCACCAACTCGTCTTCTAAGCGGCGTCCCTGCGGGCCGGCCTCGCGGTAGCCGCCGCTGGCCACAAATGCCGCCCGAACGCCGCGTTGTGCGCAGGCCCGCAGCAGGCCGACATTGGCCCCAACCGGCGTACACACAAACACCAGGTCGGCTTTGCCGGGTGGAATCTCGGCAATATCCCGATAGGTCGGCGTGCCGAGAATCTCCGCTCCGTCCCGATTGACCGGGAAAATATCGCCCGTATAACCGAAGCGGCGCAGATTGTGCAGCGACACAAAGCCAAATTTGCCGGGGTGGCTCGAAGCCCCGGCAAGCACAATCCCGCGCGGATGGAACAGGGGACGAAAACGTTCCAGTATCTCCTCGGGCCGACGGGCGGGCGGGACAGGCGGGACGGGGTGCGGTGCGCCGAGTTCGACCAGCGCGTCAACCGCAACCGGTTTGCCCCCCGCCACAATAACAGGATTCACATCAACACTGTGAATATCTGGACGCTCAGCCGCCAGCCGTCCGAGGCCGACCAGGGCGACGGCCAAGGCATCCATATCGAGGGCTGGCTCGCCCCGGAAGGACTGCAGCAGGCGGCGGGTCTGGAGCGCCTCGGCCATGCGCAGCGCCTCGGCCGGCTCCAGCGGAGCCAAGCCAAAGGCCACATCTCCGACCGCTTCGGCCAGAATACCGCCCAGACCAACCAGGACACACGCCCCGAACTGCGGGTCATGGATCATCCCGGCAATCAGCTCCCGTCGGCCATGAACCATCTCGGTCACCAGCAGGCCAACATCGCCGTCTTCGGGCTGACGCCGCTGCCACAACTGGGTGGCGGCCCGGTGGACCGCCTCGGCGTCGGACAGCCCCAGGCGGACCAGGTCTCGCTCGGTTTTGTGAGCGATCCGGTCGCCACACAGCTTGACCACAACCGGAAAACCGATACGGCTGGCCGCCTCAACCGCGGCCTGAGGACTCTCAACCAGCGTCTCCTGGGGAACGGACACCCCATAGCCGGCTAAAAGCTGTTTGGAGTTATACTCAGAAAGCGTGCGCCCGGCACGCTCGGGATGTGGTGTGCTCATACCCGGTCTCTCGTCTCAGCAGTTGGGGCGAGAGCGTATAAGATTCGGCCCAAGCTGCCAACCGGCCAAAAAAGAGCGGTGGAAGGGCATCCGGAACCCGGTCCGCCACTCCCCGGCGGCCAACCCGCAGCCCCCCTATACCACATCCGCTCTGGGCCGGTCCAGGGGTTGCGCTTCGCTCGATCAGGCATTAGGCTTGATGAATCTCTTGTGTGAGGGAGGAAGAGTGAACGCCTCCGTGAAGCTCATTGAACAGGTAGTGCCTTCGACGGTGAGTATCCATGTCACCGTCCCCCAGCACCACCACTCCGCCCCGCTTCTCGGCCCGGAACGCATGGGCTCGGGGACCATTGTCGATCCAAACGGCTACATCCTCACGGTCAACTACATCATCATTGGGGCCAGTACGGTCAAAGTCAGCCTGTTCGACAACAGCCAGGCGGACGCCGAGGTGGTCGCCCAGGACTTTGCCAGCGGCATGGGCGTGATCAAAATTCCGAGCAGCGGCTTTCCGGCCGTGCCGCTGCGTTCTTCCCAGGAGTTGAAGCCCGGTGACGAGGTGTTCATCGCCGCCGGCTCTGGTCAGGAAAACGGGCGGCGGGTCAGCGGCGGCGGTCTGACCTCGGTCTCACCGTTTGACGCCTACTGGGAGTACTCGCTTGACCGGGCGCTGATCAGCACGGCCATGAATCCCGGCCTGGGTGGCGGCCCGATGTTCGACATGCACGGCAGGATGACCGGCGTCGTGTCGCTGAATCTCAACGAAGTCGGGAAGTTCTCCCTGGCCATTCCGGTCGAAAACTTTCAAGACCATCGGGACGAGCTGCTCCGCTACGGCCGCCGCATCACCCGCCCATCCCGCGCCTGGATCGGCCTGTACTCACATACCCTGCGCAACCATCTGGTGGTGGCGGGGATTCTGCCCGGCGGACCGGGTGATACGGCCGGTCTGAAGGCCGGCGATGTGGTGCTGGCCATAGACAACCAGAAAATCTCGGACCGCCCGGCCTTTTATCAACAGCTGTGGAGCCGACCGGCGGGTGAGACGGTTCTGTTCCGTATTTTTCGCAACAACGCGGTGCAGACTATTCCGGTCGTGTCGGGCAATGTGGAAGAGTTTTTTGACTGAGTCTGGAAGGAGCGACAAGGGTGAAAATTGCGATTGTAGGCGGGACCGGCGAACAGGGACCGGGGCTGGCGCTCCGCTGGGCGCTGGCCGGTGAGGAGGTCATTATCGGCTCGCGGCAAAAGGAGAAGGGCGAACGGGTGGCGGCCGAACTTAACCAGGAGCTGGGCCGACCGCTCCTGGTCGGCACGGACAATCCGCGTGCCGCGGCCGCGGCCGATATCGTTGTCCTGACCGTTCCGTACTCCGCCCACATCCCCACCCTGGAGAGCGTCAAAGACCAGCTCCAGGGCAAGATATTTGTCGATGTGTCTGTTCCGCTTGACCCGGATAATGGCCGGCGGGTCATTATGCCAGCGGCCGGCTCGGCCTCCGAGGAGGCGCGGGACATCCTGGGCGAGCAGGTCAGCGTGGTGTGCGCTCTCCAGAACATCTCGGCCCATCTGCTGCGCGATGTCAAGGCCGAGATTGACTGTGATGTGCTGGTGTGCGGCTCGCCCAAAGAAGCCCGGCTGCGCGTGATCGAACTGATCGCCAAGCTCAATATCAACGCGGTTGATGTCGGTCCTCTGGAAGCGGCGAGCCTGATTGAGCCTATCACCGCCCTGCTGATTCGCCTCAATATCCGCAACAAAGTCCACTCGGCCGGCATTCGGATCACCGGCCTGCCGAGCGCCTGAGCGCGCCAAGCTCCAGATGCGACAACGGCCCCGCCCGGAAATCCGAGCAGGGCCGTTGTGCATTGTCGGGGTGACACACAAGGGCTTACATCATGCCACCCATGCCACCCATACCGCCCATGCCACCCGGAGGCATTGGCGGCATTGCGCCGGCGGCCCCCTTCTCCTCGGGCTTCTCAGCCACGGTGGCTTCTGTGGTCAACAGCAGACCGGCCACCGAAGCGGCATTCTGGAGAGCAGTCCGCACAACCTTGGTCGGGTCAATGATACCGGCCTTAATCAGGTCCTCGTACTGGCCGCTGGCCGCGTTATAGCCGTTGGAGCCTTTGGCACTGCGGATCTTGTCCAGGACGACCGAACCTTCTTCGCCGGCGTTGGAAGAGATCCAGCGCAGCGGCTCCTGGACCGCCCGGCGGATGATGTTGATCCCGAACTGCTCGGCGTCGTTGGCCTCAACCTTATCGAGCGCGCGCGAGGCGCGGATGAGGGCTACCCCACCGCCCGGCACGATGCCTTCCTCTACCGCGGCCCGGGTCGCGTGCAGCGCGTCCTCAACGCGGGCTTTCTTTTCTTTCATTTCTACTTCAGTGGCCGCGCCGACCTTGATCACTGCTACCCCGCCGATCATCTTGGCCAAGCGCTCCTGGAGCTTTTCGCGGTCGTAGTCGGACGTGGTTTCGTCAATCTGGGCCCGAATCTGGTTGATCCGGCCTTCAATGTCGCCCTTCTTGCCAGCCCCGTCCACAATCGTGGTGTTGTCTTTGTCAACCACAATGCGCTTGGCCCGACCAAGGTCGTTCAGGGACAGGCTCTCCAGCTTGACGCCCAACTCTTCGGCGATCACGCGGCCGCCGGTCAGAATCGCGATATCTTCCAGCATGGCTTTGCGCCGGTCGCCAAACCCGGGCGCTTTCACCGCCACACACTGGAGCGTGCCGCGGATCTTGTTCACCACGAGCGTGGCCAGGGCCTCGCCCTCAATATCTTCGGCCACCAGGATCAGGGGTTTGCTGCTCTTGGCCACCTGTTCCAGGATGGGCAGCAAGTCTTTCATGGCCGAGATCTTTTTCTCGTGGATCAGCAGATAGGCGTCCTCAAAGACACACTCCATGCGCTCGGGGTCGGTCACAAAATAGGGCGACAGATAGCCCCGGTCGAACTGCATGCCCTCCACTACGTCAAGGGTTGTCTCCAGCCCCTTGGCCTCCTCGACGGTGATCACGCCTTCACGACCGACCTTATTCATGGCCTCGGCGATGATCTCGCCGATGGTCGCGTCATTATTGGCCGAAATCGTCCCGACCTGGGCAATTTCCTTCTGATCGCGGGTTGACTTCGACATATTCCTGAGGTCATCAACGATCGCGCCCACGGCCTTGTCAACGCCGCGCTTGATACTCATCGGGTCGTGCCCGGCGGCGACCATCTTGACGCCCTCGGAGTACACCGCCCGTGCCAACACGGTGGCGGTCGTCGTCCCGTCGCCGGCCACATCAGACGTTTTGCTGGCGACTTCTTTGACCATCTGGGCACCCATGTTCTCGAACTTGTCCTCAAGCTCGATCTCTTTGGCCACTGTCACCCCGTCTTTTGTCACGACAGGTGCGCCGAACGATTTCTCAATGACCACATTGCGGCCCTTGGGCCCCAAGGTCACTGTCACGGCGTCGGCCAGGATATTGACGCCTCGGAGAGTGCGATCTCTCGCATCCTGACTAAACTTGACAAGCTTGGCTGCCATGTATGGATCCTCCTTACATCCCTATTCAACCACGCCGAGAAGATCGTCTTCCCGCATGATCAGGTGTTCTTCACCTTCGAGTTTGATCTCGGTCCCCGCGTATTTGCCGAAGAGGACCTTGTCACCGGGTTTCACGTCCAAGGGCTGCACCTTACCGTCTTCCCCGACCTTGCCCTTGCCCACGGCAATGACTTTGCCCTCCTGGGGCTTCTCTTTGGCCGTGTCAGGAATAATGATACCGCCCGCGGTCTTCTCCTCTTCTTCCATCCGTTTTACGATGATCCGATCCTGTAAGGGTCGAATTTTCATGCCTCCTCTCCTTTCTTCTCTGAGGATAATTGTTGTCGTAAGCGCACGGGGCTGAGGCCCCGCGGTAGAATCTCCGGCAACTTAATCACTCTGGCGCGCTTGTCAAGCAACAGCCTTCAGAATTTGCGCTTGCGTCGCTCCTCCTCAAAGTAGCGGCGGTACAACACGCTCCATTCGGCGCTGCCTGGCACAATCCGTCGCGACAGCGAGGCGATTTTGCGCCGCACCAGCGCGTCGATTTTATCGTCAATCTGGAAGTGTTCGGCCAGCACACGCTTACTCTCGGCCAGGGCGGTCCGCTCGTTGGTCAGCCGGCCCTGACTGGCCAGGACCCGGAGCGTCAGCCGGGCCAGGGCCGCAATACGATTGTCGGATACACGGCTCATAAGACGAAGTTGCGCTCTTCGGCCAAGCGTTGGGTAATCATCTGGACGACCTTGTGGCGGTCTACCGCCTGACCGGCCGGCATATGCGCCTCGGCCAGCCGCTCGGCTTCGCGTCGCAATTCCTCTTCCTGGCGGAAATTGTCAAGCAAGGCTTGGGCCAGCTTCTCAACACCGTGCCGCGGCCCGGTCCGAAGTTGGATCAGGTCCTTGTCGCTCAGCCTGCTCACCAGGGCTTCGGCTGCCGCCCGGCACTCGGCTTCGGAATAGCGCATAGCCCCTTCCATATCCGCCGGCACGACGCTTTGGCAAGCCCACCTTGACAATAAAACTGCCGTTTGCGATGAGAGGTCCGATGGACTCACGGCCACCCCCCATGTCTCAGCCAGCCTTTCCTGCCAACGCCTGGGAGCACATCCTGGCCAGCCTTGAAGAGGGCATTGTTGTCATTGATCAAGACCGGCGGGTTGCCTTTCTCAACCCGACCGCGGCAACCCTCATCGGCCAGTCGCCGGCCCAGGCCGGCCACCTGCCCTACAGCCAAGTCTTTGCCGCCAACGCCTGGATCGTCGATATTATTGAGCGGACGCTGCATTCGGCCTACAGCCCAACCGCCAGCGAAGGGATCATCACCAGTCGCCGGCAGCGCTTGACCCCGGCCCGGGCAACCTGTTCGCCGATCTTTAGCGACACAACACGGCTGCTGGGTCTGAGCCTCGTCCTGCACGATTTGCGCTACCAGAAAGAGCTGGCCGAAGAAGAACGCCGCGCCGACCACCTGGCCCAACTGGGGGTGGTCGTCGCCGGGCTGGCGCATGAGATCAAAAACCCCCTGGCTGGTATCCGGGGAACGGCTCAACTCCTGCACAGCCGGCTCAGCGGCCCGTCAGCAGGCCACAGTGCGCAGGAGTATACCACGGTCATGATTCGAGAAATTGACCGCCTGAGCAGGCTGTTGGAACAGCTCCTGCACTTGGCCGCCCCACTCCGCTTTGCCCTGCAACCGATCAATGTCCATAAGGTCCTGAGCGATGTGCTGCTGCTCGAACGCGCGGCTGTGTCGCCCGAGATTGTAATCCAGACCCACTTTGACCCCAGTTTGCCGGATGTGCTGGGAGACGAAGCGGCGCTGGCCCAGGTCTTTCGCAATCTCATCAAGAACAGCCTCCAGGCCCTCAACGGCTGCCGCCACGGCAGCCTGACCCTGTCAACCCGCATGGCGACCGACTTCCACCTGTTACGCGGCGAGCGCAACGACCGGGCGCGGCAGGGTCGCTTCCTGTCAATCGACTTCAGCGATAACGGGCCGGGCATTGCCGCCGAGCATCTGCCCCAACTCTTCACCCCCTTCTTCACCACCAAAAGCCAAGGCACGGGCTTAGGACTGCCCGTCAGCCAACGGATTATCGCCCAGCACGGCGGCACCATCCGGGTCGAAAGCGAGTTCGGCCACGGCGCGCACTTCCAGGTCTATCTCCCCATCAGCCCCCACCCCCGGTCGTGAGCCGCCATGCAACA
This sequence comes from uncultured Binatia bacterium (SeqCode), assembly GCA_965200965.1. Classification (GTDB taxonomy): domain Bacteria; phylum Desulfobacterota; class Binatia; order Bin18; family Bin18; genus JAAXHF01. The sequence continues at coordinate 170,745 of OZ241744.1, read as the reverse complement.
CAGCACCCCCTTTGAGGCCCCGCCGGGCACTATTCTTATTGCTGACGACGAAGAACTCATCCGGCGCGTATTGGCCGACACCCTGCGCGACGAGGGACACACGGTCAAAACGGTCAACAACGGGGCGCGGGCCTCAGAGGCGCTGGCCAGCCAGGCTTTTGACGTGGCCCTGCTTGACATCCGAATGCCGGAACGCAGCGGTCTCGACATTCTGCTCCAGACCCAGCAGGCAGACCAACCGCGCCACCCCCCGATTATCATCATGACCGGCCAGACGACCCTCGATAACGCTATCGAGGCCATGAAGCGCGGTGCCTTTGATTACCTGACCAAACCCTTTGATCTCGAAGAAGTCAAAGCCCTGGTCATGCGCGCCCTGGAGGTCAGCCGCCTGACTGACAGCCAGCCGTCGCCGCCGTCTGCCGCGGTTGAGGGCCGCACCGCACATATGATTGGCCACGGCCCGGCCATGCAGCAGGTGTATAAGACGATCGGCCGGATTGTGAAGAGCGACGCCACTGTCCTGTTGCAGGGCGAGAGCGGTACGGGCAAGGAACTCGTCGCCCGGGTCATTCACCACCACTCGCCCCGCTGGCGTGCGCCGTTTATCGGGATTAACTGTTCGGCTGTTCCGCTCGAGCTGCTGGAAAGTGAGTTCTTTGGCCATGAACGCGGTGCCTTCACCGGCGCGGTTGAACGGCGGCTCGGCAAGTTTGAACAGGCCACCGACGGCACCCTGTTTCTGGATGAAGTGGCCGATATGCCGCCGGCCCTCCAGACCAAACTGCTGCGGGTCTTGCAAGAACGGGAAATCACCCGGCTGGGCGGCCGCGATGTAGTTCAGGTCAATACCCGGATCATTGCCGCGAGCAATCAGGACCTCGCCCTGGCGGTCAGACAGCAGCGCTTTCGTGAAGACCTCTTCTTCCGCCTTCAGGTAGTGCCGATCACCCTGCCCGCCCTGCGTCAGCGGCGGGAGGATATTCCTGCCCTGACCACCTATTTTCTGGAAAAGATCAACCGCGAGATGGGGACCAGGGTCAACGGGGTGACGCCCGAGGCCGAGGCCATGTTGGTCCATCACTCGTGGCCGGGCAATGTGCGTGAACTGGAAAATACGCTGCTGCGGGCCGCCGTTCTGGCCCCCGGGCGCTTGTTGACCCGGACCGACCTGTCGTTGCCGGCTGCCCCGCCTGGCCTCCCGGAAAACTTTGCCGAGTTGTCTCTCGAAGACCTTGTCCGGCGCAAGCTGAGCGCCTATTTTCAACACCCCGCCTCGCTCGAGGCCGGCGATGTATACGACGGCATTCTTGCCCAGGTCGAAAAACCCCTGATTGAGTTGACCCTGGAGCATACCTCTGGGAATCAACTCAGGGCGGCCGAGCTGCTCGGCATCAATCGCAACACGTTGCGCAAGAAGATGACCAGCCTGAATATCGAACCCAAGAAATAAATGACCCCGTTCGCTTTTCCAAGTCCGCTGTACGCCATCGCCGATACGCTGGGCCGAGCGGAGCTGGCGTGGCATGAACTGACTCGCCAGATGTGTGCCGGTGGTGCCCGGCTCGTGCAGCTACGCTTCAAGGCGCAATCGACCCGCGACTTTCTGTCCATTGCCGGCCAGACGCGGGCCATCTGCCAGCAACACAGCTGCCTGCTGCTGATCAACGACCGGGCCGACATTGCCCGAGCGGTGGACGCCGACGGGCTGCACATCGGCCAGGACGACCTGCCCTACGCCGCGGCCCGGCGTGTGCTGGGGCCGGACAAAATTATCGGTGTCTCAACCCATGACGCGGCTCAGGCCGTGGCCGCGGAGCGCGAGGGGGCGGACTATATCGGCTTTGGACCGCTGTTCGGCACCCAGACCAAGGCGACCGGCTACACCGCCCGGGGACTGGACCAGTTGCGCGGGATACGCGCCCAGACCAGCCTGCCAATTGTGGCCATCGGCGGCATCAGCGCCGAACGTGCCCCAGCCGCGCTGGCCGCGGGGGCCGACGCCGTAGCCATGATCAGCGACATTATCCTGAGCCAGCAGGTCGAGGCAAAAGTCCGCCGCCTCCTCCGGGACCTGTCCCCGGCCAGCAGGAGATAGACGCCATGCCCCGCAAACGCCTCAATGACAACCCGCTCCCCGTCTACGCCTATCGTGCCGACCTCCCTGGTATGCACTCCTTTGAACACGCTCCCGGCTGTATGAAAGACGAAGCACGAGCCGGCTGGACTATTGGAACGATCTTGTGCGGATCGGCAACCCAGGACACTGAGGAGTATCAGGCTCTCATTGCGGAAACCCCACAGGTTAAAACCGCCCAGAAGCAGGTTGACCTCTGGATGCGTGCCTCAAGCAGGTAAGGCAGGACATCAAGAACCTGTCTGTCCAGAACCGGAGTCGGAAACAAACACCCGAAGTGCAACAGAAGACCGAACATCGTCAACTCTTCGGCAACAGAAGAACGAGGCTTACTCACGCCTCAAGGCAGCAAAACAGCAAACCAAGACCGAGAAGAAGGCGACTGTTGCGGCCCATCGGACCGAATGGGACGAAAAGATGAAGGCCATGCGCACGGCCACATATCTGTTCAAGGCAATAAAGAGCGTATCCGTGACGACTTCTTGACCGCTCTACGAGAGAATCGCAAGAAGGGGGCACTGCTGAAGCCGAAGTATTGGCCGCTGTACAATGTCCACTTTACCGAGTGGTACCCTGGTGGGCTCACGCTCCAGAAAGCAGAAGAGGATGGCGGACGGTTTGTTCTTGGCGACTGGATAACAGAAAAACCGAAACGCCGACGCTGCACCCTCCGCATCCGCCGGGAGAGCCCCTATCTTGCCTTTGAGCTTGCCTATCATCGCCCCTTGCCGTCCGGTGTCCGTATCAAGTCGGTCGATCTCGTCGGACGGCAGATAGTCCAGCGCGGCTGGCGGATCGCTGGGAAAGAGGGACGGAGGCAAGCACCACGAATGGAATGGAAGCTGCTTGTCATCTGCGAGGTTCCGAAGCCCGACTTTTATCGGCCAACGCCCTCAGACCACGCCTGCGGCATAGATATCGGGTATCGTCTCGTGGACAATAGGAATGGGATTCGGGTGGCAGCCCTGGCAGGAGAGGATGGACACGAGGAGGTATTGACGCTCCCCTCTACAATCGTCACGCGCTGGCGGTACGGCTATGAGGGCTTGCAGGGGGATATGGACAAGCAGACACACAAGATCAAAGAGGCTCTCAAGAAAGGCTTTGAAGGCCATACGGAATCGCTCCCGGAAAAAGCGCGGGTGATAGTGGAGGATGTATTAGAAGATGAGGAAGAAGAACGACCAGCAGAGCGGGCAGAAGCCGAAGACGGTGAGTCGGCAACGTCTCCTGACCCTCCTCGCCGCGCTTCCCCCGGACCATCCGGCTGTTGGTCCGCTCCAGGATTGGGCAAACCGGACCACCCGAATTGATCGGGAACATCGTGGCCTCGACCGGCGTATCCGACGGATACGAGACAACTATTCTCGGCAGTGGGCCTATAAGGTCTGCCAACAATACAAGCAGGTGAACGCAGAAGCGCTGTCGCTGAAGGAGATGGCGGAGCAGAAGAAGGGCGGAAGGCTGAGGCGGGCAGAGAAGCAACGGGCGTTCGCCGGCCTGTCGGTCCTGCGACGCTATCTCAAAGAGGCAAGCCGTAAGAGTCAGGGCCAGTATATCGAGAGGGAGGCGGCGCAGTCATCGTCCCTGTGTGCAGACCATCGGGTTCCGCTGCAAGGGCCCCGCGACGCGCTGTTGCTGGACTGTCCCAAGGGGCATGAAGTTGACCGCGACCTCAATGCAGCAAAAAATTTGCTGTATAATCAAGCACTGGCTCCAAACCAGGAAACGCATGAGCGTTCACGCGGGGATGCTTGAAACACTGGCGAAAAAATCCTGCAATGTTGCTCTGTTAGGGGGCGGCGCTTTGAGATCCTGGCGGTGGGGAGAGGTACACCGCACTTCACAACAGCTTCACCAGCCACCACCCCGACCGCCACGACCATCATTGAGCCGAGGCGCGGGGTCATCCGCATCTCCAATTCTCTCAGATCGTGGGTCAGACGGGCTTCCGGTTCTTTCAGGCCCCGTTTTGTCGCCAGCTTCTCGTCAAGCACTGTCGCCTGCGACCGCGCCAGGACCTCAGCCTGCTCTTCCGGCATCCCGGCCTGGGTCAGAGCTTTGACAAAGGCGCAGGTGTCAAAGGCTAGTGAAGCCATACCTCCCCCTTACTCCTCTTCCTCGCCTTCTTCCATGTCCTCAACCAGATTCTCAAAGCGGGTGTATTCGCGGCGGAAGGCCAGGCGAACGGTACCGGTCGGGCCGTTGCGCTGCTTGCTGATGAGGACCTCGGCCACGCCCTCGTCCTGCGAGTCGGCCTTGTACATCTCATCCCGGTAGATGAACATAATGACATCGGCGTCCTGCTCTATGCTGCCGGACTCACGAATATCCGACATGACCGGGCGCTTGTCGGCGCGCTGTTCGACCTGGCGGTTGAGCTGCGAGAGGGCCACAATGGGCACATTCAGTTCCTTGGCCAGGGCCTTGAGGCTGCGGGAGATTTCGGACAGCTCCTGGTTGCGGTTTTCCTCCGCGGTCAGGCCGCGCATCAGCTGGAGGTAATCGACGACGATCAGCCCGACATTGGCTTCCCGTTTGAGCCGGCGGGACTTGGCCCGCATCTCCAGGACGTTGTGGGCCGGGGTATCATCAATGAAAATCGGCGCTTCGGCCAAGCGGCCGGCGGCCAGGGCCAAACGCGGAAAGTCGCGCTCGCCCAGGTAGCCGGTGCGGACCTTGGACAGGTCAACCCGGGCCTCAGAGCACAGCATACGCAGGACAAGCTGGTCGCGGGACATTTCCAGCGAGTAGACGCCAACCGCGACCTGATGATGGAGGGCGACGTGCTGGGCGATGTTCAGGGCGAAGCTGGTCTTGCCCATGCTCGGCCGCGCACCGATGATGATCAGGTCGGCGGGCTGGAGGCCGGCGGTCATGCGGTCGAGGTCCAGGAAGCCGGTCGCCACGCCAGTGACCAGCTCCTTGCGCTCGTAGAGCTGCTCCACGGTCTTGATCGTGTCCATGATCATATCGCCGACCTTGGTAAACGCCGGACGAACACGCTGTTCGGACACGTCAAAAATGAGGCGTTCGGCCTCGTCCAGAAAGGTCTCGATATCCTCCTGGCCGTCGTAGCAGCGCTCAGAGATCTCGTTGGAGACGCTGATCAGGCTGCGCATGACCGCCTTCTCGCGCACCAGGCGGGCATAGGTGGCGATATTGGCCGCGCTCGGCACGCGATCCACGAGTTCGGCCAGGTAGGTCGCCCCGCCAACAGCCTGCAATTCGTCCCGGCCGCGCAGGCTGTCGTTCAGCGTGATCAGGTCTATCGGCTCCCCCCGCTCGCTCAGGCCCAGCATGGCGCGGAAGATTTTGCGGTGGGACTCGCGGTAGAAGTCGGCCTCGCCCATGACCTCAATTACCCGGTCGAGGGCGGTGGCGTCGATCAGGATGCCGCCCAGGACAGATTCCTCAGCATCAACATTCTGGGGTGGGACTTTGCGCAGCGCGTCGTCGGTACGGGCCATGTCAGTCGTCCAGGCTGGCGCGCACCGTGGCGAACAGGCGGCTGAATTGGCTCAGCCCGTCGGCAATCCGCGGCCCGTACCAGCACAGCGCCATACCGTCAACACAGTACACATGGCCCATTGTCCCGGCGACCGTTTCGGCCAGGGGTTTCAGATGGATGAGGTGTTTGGCGGCAAACGGATACGGCTCACTTGGCAGGACCACGATGTGCGGGTCGGCCGCGGCCACCTCGTCGAGGCTGACTGTGGGGTAGCGCTCGGGCTTGGCCCGAAAGATATTTTCCCCGCCACAGGTCCACAGCATATCATCGCTGTAGGTCCGGGCGCTAAACGACATCCAGGGCTTGCGCCAGATTGGACAGAAGACGCGCAAACGGGGCTGGCGTGTTGCCAGGCGGTCAGCCTGCCGGTGCAGGGCGTGGGCCAAGGTCTGTCCGTCTTCCGCATGGCCGGTCAGCCGCCCCAGCCGCTCAATCATGTCGATCCCATCCCTGACCGTCCGGGGCGCGGTCACATACACGCCCACACGCTCCTCCAGCCAGGCGAAATCTTCGTGCCGGTTCTCCTCTTCGTTCAGGATGACCACATCGGGCCGCAGGCGCAGGATGGCTTCCAGGTCGGGATTTTTGGTGCCGCCGACCTTGGTCAGGCCGGCCACCTGCTGGGGCGGATGGGTACAGAAGCTGGTCACTCCCACGACAGACGCGCCCGCGCCAAGGGCGAACAGCGTTTCGGTGATACTCGGCACGAGCGACACAATCCGCCGGGGCGGGGCGGGCAGCGAAATCGGACGCTGAAGTTCGTCAACAGAGTCCATACACATGTCCTAGCGGTCTTCGGACTCCAGAATCGCCTCCAACTGCTGCTTCTCACCCGGCGTATAGTCTCCCTCAAGCGGGGCTGGGGCGGCGTCCTGGCCGGGCTGGGCCTGAAAGATTCCCATTCGACGCGCCTCTTTGTCAAGAAACAGCACGATTCCAAGAAAGCCGAGTACGGCTACACAGCCGATGATGAGCAGAAACTTGGGCAGCAACCAGCGTCGCTTTTTCTGGGGCGGCACAGCTTTTTTTCGGCGGGCCTGGGTCTTGCCGGCGGAGGTCTTTTTCCGGTCAGCCATCGGTCTTCTTTCTCCTCAACGCCGGCCACCGCCTCAAGGCTGGCTCGACGGCAGGTCTGAGGGCGAGCGGAACACCGCCCGGACGGCCTCCCAGCCGCTCCGCTGATGCCAGCCCTCGACCCCGTTGTACCACTTGAGCCCGACCGACTGAAGGTGCCGACTCCGGGCGGCCAGACCGAAACACACGCGCCAAGCCGGCCCGTAGAACAGTCGGCTTGTGACCGCCAAACGGAACAGCTTCTTGCCGACTCTGGAGCGGGCGAAGCGCTCGGTATAGCCGCTGAAATCGACACCCCGGCTACGCAGTGCCGACACAATTTCGCCGGCCGCAAACTTGCCGTATTCAAATGCAAAAGAGATGCCCTCGCCCATCAGCGGCTCGGCCCCGGCCGCATCGCCGACCAACACCACTCGCCGGCCGGCCAGGGCGCGACGAGGATGGTAGCCACAGATAGGAAAAGCCCGCAGGCGATAGGCCGGCCGGCGGCAGGCCGGTCCGGTCAGCGCGGCGACCTCGGTACCGAGCAGACGCCGCAACTCGGCGTTGGCCAGCCGGGTTCGGCCCAAGGCGTAGATGCCGATATTGACATGCGGCAGCCCACCGATGAGGCACGGAAAGGCCCACAGATAGCCCTGCAAGCCGTGGGGAACGGGCAGAAAGTTAAAATCGTAGCGGTGCTGACCAAACCCGTCCCAGTCGGTGTCGGCCAGCGGCACATCACACATCAGCGCCCGGCCAATCGGCGCACACTCCGGCCCGAGGAGCCGGCGGCGCACCCGGCTGCCCGAGCCGTCAGCCCCGACCACAACCCGGGCCTGATAGGTGTGTTTATCGGTCATCACCCGGACCCCGTCTGCCTCTCGCACCACGTCAAGCAGCTTCTCAGCCTGGCGGACCGCGGCCCCACGCTCTTCGGCCGCACGAACGAGCAAAAAGTCAAACTCCTTACGCCGGACGATCGAACACAGGCCGCCGTCCTCGCACCTCACCTGCCGGTCGGGCGGGACACGCACCGCGGCCCGTCCGACCGTGACATGGGGAATGCTGAGCGGGACATCAAGCTCGTCAAGACAGGCGAGGGTATGGGGGATGAGTCCCCCGGCACAGATCTTGTCGCGGGGGTGGAGTGCCTTATCGATCAGCAGGATATTACCGCCAAGCCTCGGTTCGGCCTTCAGCAAAGAGAGAGCGGTGGCCGTCCCGGCCGGCCCCGCCCCGATAATCGCCACATCGTAGGTCACGCCTCAGACTACTCCGGCGCGTGGTTCCACGTTCCCGTGAATCCAGTCCACAATCGTCTGGGTGCTCGCCCCGGGCGTAAAAATCTCTCTGATTCCGGCCTGTTTGAGCTGGGGGATATCGTCATCGGGCACAATCCCGCCGCCAAAGACCGCGATGTCCTCAGCCCCCCGCTCGTCAAGTGCGCTCAGAATGGCCGGAAAGAGCGTCAGGTGCGCTCCAGACAGAATGCTCAGCCCGATGGCATCCACGTCTTCTTGGACCGCGGCCTCGGCAATCATCTCCGGCGTCTGATGGAGTCCGGTGTAAATCACCTCAAAACCCGCGTCACGCAGAGCACGGGCAATAATTTTGGCTCCCCTGTCATGGCCGTCCAGGCCGGCTTTGGCCACGAGAATACGCAATACTTTCTTGTCGGACACAGAGCCACCCTCCGTTACTCACGCCTACAGCCAGGCCGGGTCCCGGTACACGCCAAACACGTCACGATAGACATCTGAGATTTCACCCAGGGTGCAGGAGGCTTTGACCGCCTCAATCAGCGGTGGCATCAGATTGGTGCCATTGCGGGCCGCGGCGTGGACCCGACCGAGATGTTCGGTGACCGTTGCCTGATTGCGTTCGGCCTTGAGCTTTTTGACCCGCTCAATCTGGCTGCGCTCGACTTCGGGTTCGATTCTGAGGATATCGAGCGAGCGTTCTTCGGGCGGAACCTGATACTTATTGACGCCAACGATAATTTTTTCGCCGGCATCGAGCTGCTGCTGATACCGGTAGGCCGAGTCGGCAATCTCCTTCTGCGGGTAGCCGGTGCTAATGGCGTTGATAATCCCGCCCAGCTCGTCAATGCGTTCGATGTAGGCCAAGGCTTCCTGCTCAATTCGGTCGGTCAGGGCCTCAATCGCCCAGCTGCCGCCCAGGGGGTCGATCGTGTTGGTCACGCCACTCTCTTCGGCAATGATCTGCTGCGTTCTCAGGGCCACCATCACCGCCTGCTCGGTTGGCAGGGCCAGGGTCTCGTCCATTGAGTTGGTGTGCAGCGACTGGGTTCCGCCCAATACCCCGGCCAGGGCCTGGATGGCGACCCGGACGACATTATTCATCGGCTGCTGGGCGGTCAGACTCACCCCCGCGGTCTGGCAGTGGGTACGCAGCAACAGCGATTTGGGCTGTTTGGCACCAAAGCGCTCCTTCATAATCCTGGCCCACATGCGCCGGGCCGCCCGCAGTTTGGCAATCTCCTCAAAGAAGTCGTTGTGGATATCAAAGAAAAAAGACAGCCGGGGGGCAAACTCGTCCACATCCAGGCCGCGTTCCAGGGCCGACTGCACATAGCCGATGCCGTCGGCCAGGGTAAAGGCCAATTCCTGCACCGCGGTCGCCCCGGCCTCACGGATATGGTAGCCGGAGATCGACACCGCATGCCAGCGCGGCACTTCTTTGGCGCAGAACTCAATCATATCGGTGACAATCCGCACCGCCGGCTCAGGTGGGCAGATCCACTCTTTCTGGGCGATATACTCTTTGAGCATGTCGTTCTGGATCGTCCCGCCGAGCTGGACGCGTGGCACGCCCTGTGTATCGGCCACCGCAATATACATGGCCAGAATGATGCTGGCGGTGCAGTTGACGGTCATCGAAGTAGTGACTGTATCGAGCGGAATGCCGTCAAACAGGCGTTCCATATCGTTCAGGGTTGAGACCGACACGCCCTCGCGGCCAACTTCACCCAGCGAGCGTGGATTATCGGCGTCGTAGCCCATCAGGACCGGCATATCAAAGGCGGTTGACAGGCCGTTCTGGCCCTCGGCCAGCAGCAGCTTGAAGCGCTGATTGGTATCCTCAGGCGTGCCAAAGCCGGCAAACTGGCGCATGCTCCAGAACTTGCCGCGGTACATATTCGGATACACCCCGCGGGTATACGGATATTCGCCCGGCAGGCCGATGTTCCGCTCATCATCCGTCCTGTTCTTGTCCTCGGGGGTGTACAGCGGGGCAAGCTCCATGTCGGAGACGGTCGAAAAGCGTTCCAGCCGCTCGCCCTGCTTGGGATACTTCCGGGCCAGCCATTCGTGTTTGTTCATGTTTCCTCCCTGGCACACAACGGTCCGCAACATATACCTGATTGGAGACAAGAGGGGGAGACCTGTTAGGTGCCCGTAAACGTGGCCTCGCGTTTTTCCAGAAACGCCCTCATGCCTTCTTGCTTGTCCTTGGTCGCAAAGGTCATGGCAAATGCCTCGGCCTCAAACCGGCTGGCGTTGGCGATGTCCATGTCAATTCCCGAATTGATCGCCGCCTTGGCCTGGCGAATGGCAATCGGTGGTTTGGTCGCGATCTTCCGGGCCAAGGCTTTGGCCTCGATCATCAACTCGGCCAATGGCACAACGCGGTTGGCAAGGCCGTAGCGCAGCGCGGTCTCGGCGTCGATCATCTCCCCGGTATAGATCAACTCGCGGGCCAGCGGCAGACCGATCCGGCGGGCGAGACGCTGGGTGCCGCCAAAGCCCGGAATCACGCCCAGGTTGATCTCGGGCTGGCCGAACCTGGCCGTGTCCGCGGCGATGATCAGGTCACAGGCCAGGGCCAACTCGGTTCCCCCGCCGAGGGCAAAGCCGTTGACCGCGGCAATCACCGGAACGGGCAACTCTTCCAGCGTCCGACCGACATTCAGGCCACTACTCGCAAACGCTTTGCCCTCCAGCGGTGTCATATTGACCATAGCCGAGATATCGGCCCCGGCCACAAACGCCCGCTCACCCGCGCCGGTTATAATCAGACACCGGACCGAAGCGTCGCCACGCAACTGTTCAAGGCAGGCCGCAATCTCCTGCACGGTGGCCGGGTTGAGCGCGTTCAGGCTTTTGGGCCGATTGACGGTCAGAGTGCCAACTGCGCCGTCTTTTTCAAACACAATATTCTCGTAGGCCATCTCAGTACTCCGGGTGTTCGTCAAAATGGTGAAAGGTTTCCAACAGCCGCAAGGTCCGGGTCTCAGAACGCAGGACGACCGAGTTGGTCATCGCTCCGCCGCCGTAGAAGCGCACGCCTTTGAGATAGTCGCCGGTCGTCACTCCGGTGGCGGCAAACGTGACATTCCCCCCGGCCAGCTCTTCGGTGCTATACGTCTTGCCAAAATCATAGATGTTGATGTCGTGCAGATGTTTGGCCTCGTCTTGATTGCGGGGCCGAAAACGCCCCTGGATTGCTCCGCCAATACAGCGCAGCGCGGCCGCGGCCAGAATGCCTTGGGCCGCCCCGCCAGTTCCCATCAGCAAATCAACCCCGGCCGTTTCATGGGTGGTGGCCAAGGCGGCCGACAGGTCACCGTCGCTAATCAGTTTGACCCGGCTGCCGAGCCGGCGCAGTTCACTAATCAGCCCTTCGTTGCGGGGCCGGTCCAGCACGACCACGGTCAGGTTAGGGACAGGCACACCCTTGGCCCGGGCCACGGCTGTCAAATTTTCTTCAACCGACTTGTCCAGATCAATCTTGCCCCGGCCCGGCGGCCCAACCGCAATTTTGTCCATGTGGCAGTTGGGCGGACAGCGCAGAAAGCCACCCGGCTCAGCGGCCGCAATCACCGAAATGGCGTCTGGCGAACCGCTTGCGCACGAGGTCGCACCCTCCAGGGCGTCAAGCGCCAACTCAATCGGCAGTCCAGCTCCGTTTCCCAGTTTTTCGCCGATGTACAGCATCGGAATCGCCTCCTCCTCCTCGCCCTCGCCAATGACAATCTGGCCGTCACACGCAATGGCCGAAAACAAACTATGCATGGCTTGAGCCGCGGCATAATCAGCCTCAACTTCGTCCCCACGGCCCATCAGTCTGGCAGCCGCCAGGGCGGCGGCTTCGGTGACCCGGACCATTTCGAGCGCGAGGTTGCGTTCCATAGCAGGGTGGCTCCCAACCTGAGCTCACGAATCCGAGCCAACGGCCCGGCCCTGAATGAACTGGGGCATGATCCGCCAGGCTTCGGGCACGACGAGTCCGGTCTGCTTGGCGCTGGACTCGTTATAGGCCAGCGCCCGTGGGGTGGCGTTTTGCCAATCGTGTGACGACAGCACGGCAAACGGCACCGGGTCGTCAGAGTGGGTCTTGAGTGCAACCGGGGTGGCGTGATCGGGCATCAGCAACAGACGCCATTCGCCAAGGCTATCGAGCCCCTTCAAGATGGTGCCAACAACCTTGTGGTCAAAATCTTCAAGCGCCTGCACCTTCTTGTCGGCCGCACCCATGTGACCGGCCTCGTCGGTAGCCTCGACATGCAAAAACAGAAAGTCTGTGTGCTGAAGCGCCTCCAAACCATACTCGGCTTTGCCCAGATAGTTGGTGTCCAGAAAACCGGTCGCGCCGGGCACCAGAATCACCTCCAGGCCGGCCAACACGCCGATGCCACGGACCAGATCAACAGCCGAGATGACCGCGCCGTGGAGTCCGAACTGTTCGTGCAGGGTGGGCAGCGCCGGCCGCCGGCCCTGTCCCCACAGCCAAATGCCGGAGGCCGGATTGTGGCCCTGTTCTCGCCGCTGCCGGTTGACTGGATGCTCGGCAAAAATCTCGCGCGAGTGCGCCATCAGGGTACACAGCCGCTCGGCCCCCTCACCGCGGGGAAGATGACCGGCGAGCGGCTTGTCGGTGATATCGTGGGGCGGGGTCGTGTTCATGTGTTCTTTGCCCTGATGCCAGACCAGCAGGTGCCGATAGCTCACCCCGGGGTAAAAGCGAAACTCTGCTCCGCCGAGTTCGGCATTCAGCACACCAATCAACTCGGCCGCTTCGTCGCTCGAAATATGGCCGGCGGTGAAATCAAGCATCACTTCGCCGCCGTTAGCCTGGGTAGCAAAGCTCACCAGGTTGCACCGAAAGGCAATATCGGTCGGTCCCAACTCCACCCCCATACTGGCCGCCTCAATTGGCGAGCGACCGGTATGATAGTGGTGCGGATCAAAGCCGAGCAGGCTCAAGGTGCCCACATCGCTGCCGGGCGGATAGCCGTCAGGAATCGTCTGGGTCAGTCCCAGCCGGCCACGCGAGGCAATCCGATCCATATGCGGGGTGTGGGCATACTCGAGCGGCGTCTTATTGCCCAACTCCGGCACTGGCCAATCGGCCATTCCATCACCTTGCAGCACGACGTATTTCATACCAGCTCCCTGAGTCTTGAAGTAGTCGGGTTTACGCCCGGCGCGCCTCCAGAGCGCGAAAAATCGCGTCCCTGGCCTGACCATAGTCGGCCGTCAGTTCGAGCGGCCGGTTGGCGTAGCACGAGGCCACGCCCCGCAGCTTGCCCTCGTGGTAACGCCGCTTGAAATCGGTAAACTTCAGGCCGTGGGCGGTGGAGATGACAATGACGCGTTGACGGGCGGTGATCTCTCCTCGGTTGAGCAGCTTGAGCAGGACGGCCAGCCCAACTCCGGTGTGGGGGCAGTTGAACAGGCCGGTCCGGTCGGACAGAGCCGCAGCGTCGGCCAGCTCTTCCTCAGTCGCCTGCTCAACAATACTGTCAAACGCCTTCAGAACCTCGATAGCCTTATGCACGCTGACCGGATCGCCGATCTGAATAGCCGAGGCCAGGGTTTTTTTGGCCCGTACCGGTCGATATGACGTAAAGCCCCGGACATAACTCCGGTACAGTGGGTTGGCCCTGGACGCCTGGGCGCACACCAGACGCGGCAGCCGATCAATCATGCCGACCCCCCGCATCAGCAGAAAGCCGCGGCCAATAGCCGTGATATTGCCCAGGTTGCCGCCTGGCACAATCACCACATCGGGCACTTGCCAGTCAAACTGCTGGACGATCTCCAGCGAAATGGTCTTCTGGCCCTCCAGGCGCAGGCTATTCATGGAGTTGGCCAAGTAGATATTTTCTCTGGTACACAGCTCGCGCACGACCCGCATACACCCGTCAAAGTCGGTATCCAGGGACAGGGTCAGGGCACCGTTGGCCATGGGCTGAATCAGCTGCGCGGTTGAGACCTTGTTGCGGGGCAAAATGACGATGGCCGGAATGCCAGCCGCAGCACAATAAGCGGCCAGGGCGGCCGAAGTATCGCCGGTCGAGGCGCATGCCACCGCCGGAATAGGCGTGCCCTCGGCAATCATCTGCTTGACCATTGAGACGAGGACGGTCATGCCCAAGTCTTTGAACGATCCGGTGTGGGCGGTCCCACACTGCTTGACCCACAGGTCTTCAAGCCCGATCTGACGGCCCAGCCGTTCGGCCCAGAACAGGTTGGAGCCGCCCTCGTAGGTGGACACGATGTTGTCGTTATCTACCGCCGGGCACACCATTTCCTTTTTGCCCCACACTCCGCTGCCATACGGATAGGTAGTCCGTCGGTAGCGATCGTCAAACAGCCGCTTCCACTCCTCGGCCGAACGGGCTCTCAGTGCCTCCAGATCGTGTTGGACGTCGAGCAAGCTGCCGCACTTGGGACAATAGTAGAGAATCTGGTTGAGCGGCCACTGCCCGCGGCAGCCGGACGCACACCCAAACCAGGCCCGAAACGCAGGAGGTGTCGGAGATGGAGCTGGAAGTTCAGCCAACGCGCCCTCAGTCATAACACGTCCTTCCTTATCTCCAAGGCTCTAGCCTAGATTCTCTTCAATGCGGACACACACGGCCTGGCCCTGGACAACCGGGAGCTGATTCACCTGTCGCAGAGCGGCTTTGAGATTGCGCTCACCCGCGGCATGGGTGCGGATGACCAGGGGGACAGACGCATCCCCATTGCCGCGCCCACGCTGAATGACGGAAGCGATACTGATCGACTGCTCAGCCAAAATGCCGGCAATGGCGGCTAAGACCCCGGGTTGGTCGGCAACCTGAAAACGCACATAATACTCGCTCACCACCTCGTCCATAGGGCGGATCGGTACGCTGCGTAACTCTTTCCAGGCATAGCCCAGGCCGGGAAGTTGGCGGGCCGAGGCCAAGCCGGCGGTCCGGGTCGCGTCCAGAATATCCGACACCAGCGCGGCCGCGGTCGGCAGGCCGCCCGCTCCGCTGCCAAAATACAGCGACGACCCGAGCGCTTGGCCCTGCACGAAAATCGCGTTATAGGCACCGCCCACCCCAGCCAGCAGACTGTGCTGGGGTACCATCGTCGGATGGACGCGTAGCTCAACCGTCCCGTCCTCCTGCTTGGCTATGGCCAACAGCTTGAGTTCATAGCCGAACTCTCGGGCAAACAGGATATCGGTCTGGCTCAGTTGGCGGATACCCTCGGTGTACACCGCGTCAAAGGGGACCCGCACGCCAAAAGCCAGCATGGCCAGCAGGGTCAGCTTCTGGGCCGCATCAATGCCGTCAATATCAAAGCTGGGGTCGGCCTCGGCGAGACCGTTGTCCTGGGCGCTGCGCAGAGCCGTCTCAAACTCGGCATCCTGCTCCCGCATCATAGTCAGAATATAATTGCAGGTCCCGTTCACAATCCCGAACAGGGCGTGGTTGCGGTCGGCCGCCAGACTCTCGCGCAGGGTGCGCAGAATAGGAATCCCGCCGGCCACACTGGCCTCAAAGCCGAGCGGCACCCCCCGCTCTTCGGCCGCGGAAAAAATCTCGTTACCGTGCAGCGCAAGCAAGGCCTTATTGGCGGTCACCACCGCCTTGCCACCCTCAATGGCGGCCAAGAGCAAGGACCGGGCCGGCTCAGTGCCGCCGATCAACTCGACCAACAACTCAACTTCGGGATCGTGGACCACCGCCCAGGGGTCTGTTGACAGGCGGGCGTTCCCCAGGTCGGGATGGGGTTTGGTATGAATGCTGCGGCTGGCCACATGAACGAGCCGCAGCCGGCAGTTCCGTTTGCGGGCCAGCGCCTTGGCGTTCTGCTCCAGCAGTTGTACAAGGCCGCGGCCCACCGTGCCCAGGCCAATGAGACCCAGCCTCAACTCATCCGCTGCCACACTGCCTCCAGGCTCGCGTCGCTGACGCCAAGGCTGTCCGCCCCGCCAAAGGCCCGGCGGATACCCCGGATGGCTTGGCGGGTCCGATGCTCATTCTCAATCAGGGCAAAGCGGACAAAGTCATCCCCATACGGCCCAAAACCAATACCCGGCGAGACCGACACCTTGGCCTCGGTTAGTAAAAATTTGGCAAAGTCCAGAGAGCCCATGTCGCGCAACGGCTCGGGGAGCGGGGCCCAGACGAACATCGTGCCTTTGGGTCTGGGGATATGCCAACCGACCCGTTCCAGGCCGTCGAGCAGGACATCGCGGCGCAGCAGATAGCGCTGGCGGATCTCCTCCACACAGCCCTGGGGACCGTTCAGGGCGTGAATAGCCGCGATCTGGATGGGTTGGAAAATTCCGTAGTCGAAATAGCTCTTGAGGCGGCTGAGCGCGGTCAGGGCCTCGGGATTGCCGCAGGCAAAGCCGACCCGCCAGCCCGGCATATTGTAGGACTTGGACAGAGTAAAGAACTCAACCCCGATATCTATTGCGCCCGGCACCTGTAAAAAACTCGGCGGGCTGTAGCCGTCAAAAAACAGGTCGGCATAGGCAAAATCGTGAACCACAAACAGCTTGTTGTCCCGGGCAAAGTCTACAATCCGTTCAAAGAACTCCAACTCAACCACCGTGGTGGTCGGATTATGGGGGAAGTTGATCAACAGCATCTTGGGGCGCGGCCAGCACTGGCGCACAGTTTCCTCCAGCACGACAAAGAAGTCTTCACCGGGAATCAGCGGCACGACCCGCAGGTCAGCGTTGGCCATGACAATCGAATACTGGTGGATGGGATAGGTCGGACTGGGACAGATCGCGACCTCTCCCGGCCCCAGGACGGTCAGCGCCAAGTGCGACAGCCCCTCTTTAGAGCCAATCGTCACCACCGCCTCGGACTCCGGGTCCAACTCAAAGCCGAAGCGGCGCTTGTACCAGTCACAGATCGCCAAGCGCAGCTTATAGATGCCGCGCGAGTTGGAGTAGCGGTGGTTCTGGGGTTTCTTGGCCGCCTCAACCAGTTTATCAACCACATGCTGGGGGGAGGCCTGGTCGGGATTGCCCATGCCGAAATCAATAATATCCTCGCCGGCCCAGCGCGCCTCCATTTTCATCTTGTCGAGGGTGGCGAACAGGTACGGCGGCAGTCGTGTAATGCGGGGAAATTCCATCCGGGCTCAACCCACCTTTATGCGCAGCCTCTGAATCGGAACAATGGTAACACGCGCCGGGCCGCGCGTCAGCGTCCCGTACGGGTATAGTGGATTTCAGGCGCAGGGTCAAACACGCCCGACCTTGAACCGCCCAGCCTGACGCCCCACAATCGGCTGATGACAGACACACCTCCCAGCCCGGTTGCCGCGGACATATGGATATAGGAAACGACAACGAACTTGCCGTCCTCACCTGGTTTTCCGCTGGATACCTCTGACAGGCAGGAGGGAAAGAAGGGGCCGGAGACCAACAGGATTGAAGAAGCGCTTTTTGCTGACAACCAGGCAATCCGCCTCAAACCGGACTACGCCGCAGCCTGCAACAACCGGGGCTATGCGAACCCTTGATTGCATCGGGTGAACGAGGCTCGGCAGGATTTGCATACGGCGCTTGCCTTGGCCCGAGGGCCGGTGAG
Organism: uncultured Binatia bacterium (SeqCode); assembly: GCA_965200965.1. Lineage (GTDB taxonomy): Bacteria > Desulfobacterota > Binatia > Bin18 > Bin18 > JAAXHF01. Next base: position 153,204 of record OZ241744.1, on the reverse strand, counting down.
AAGGACACGATAGCCAAGGCGGAACATCTCCTTGCCGAGCTTGACAAGCCCGAAGGCTCACAATAGCCGCCTTCACTCTTTTTTCAGCCGCAAGCCCAGGGCGTAGACCTCCCGCTTGGAGAGACCGTATTGCTCGCTCAGCAGCTTGGCGATGCCTTTGAGCGGCAGGCCATCGCCGGCCAGCCGGTTGATTTCGTGGCTGAGGGTCTGCTCGTCGGGCGGGGTCTGGGGCTCGGAGCAGCCGGCGATGAGCAGCGCCACCTCGCCCTTGACAGGTCGGTCTCGCAGGTACGCGTGCAACACGCTCAGCCGGCCGCGCAACACTTCTTCAAAGCGCTTGGTCAGCTCACGGCCAATGACGGCCTCGCGGTCGCCGAAAATGTCGTGCAGGTCGGCCAGGGTCGCAGTCAGCCGGTGGGGGGATTCAAAGGCCACAAGGGTGCGGGTTTCGGTCTGGAGACGCCGCAAGGCTGTGCGCCGCTGGGCCGGTCTGGCCGGCAGGAAGCCTTCAAAGACGCAGCGGTCGGTGGGCAGCCCGCCAACGCTCAGCAGAGCGGTCAGAATAGACGGGCCGGGGACTGGAACCACAGGGATGGCGGTCTGGCTGGCGGCCCGCACCAGGCGATAGCCGGGGTCGGCAATGCCGGGCGTGCCGGCGTCGCTGACCAGAGCGATGGACTGGCCGGCCAGCAGCTTGGCGATCAGGGCCGGCGCTTTGGTGTGTTCAATGTGGTCATAGTAGCTGGTCAGCGGGGTGGCAATGTCGTAGTGGGTCAGCAGCTTACGGGTCTGGCGGGTGTCCTCCGCGGCAATCAGGTCAACCTCTTCAAGAATCCGCCGGGCGCGCAGGGTGATGTCTTCGAGGTTGCCGATGGGCGTGGCCACCACATACAGCGCGCCCGGCTTGGGGGGCTGCGGTTTCACCCTGCCTAGCCCATCAAGCCCTGATTAGCCCCGCCGTCAATGGTGATATTCGCCCCGTGAATAAACGCTGCCCGGTCAGAAGCGAGGAACAGGATCAGGTCGGCGACTTCTTCGGGCTGGCCGACACGGCCCAGAGGAGTCATCTTTTGCAGCGCTTCTTCCGGGCTGCTGCTCTTGGGGCTGAAGGTTGAGATGAAACGCTGGAGGCGCTCGGTCAGGATCGGCCCGGGGTTCACCCCGACCACCCGAACCTTGTTTTTAGCTCCCTCATCGGCCAGTGCCTTGGTAAAATGGTTGAGCGCGGCGTTGGCCGCCCCGCCGATCATATAGCTGCCCATCGGCTTGAGCGCGCCAGTGCCGATGACATTGACGATCACCCCGGCCTGCTGGCGCTGCATATGGGGAAAGACCGCCCGGGCCATGCGCATATAGCCGAAGAACTTGAGCGTCCAGTCGTCGAGCCAGGCTTCGTCCGGCAACTCCAGAAAATCGCCCGGGCGGGCGCTGCCGGCATTATTGACCAGGATATCGGCCCGGCCAAACCGCTCAATGCAGCGGGCCACCACCCTCTTGATCTCCGCGCCCTGCGTCAGGTCGGCCTGCACGGCCAGGATCGTGCCCGCGCCCTGCTCGCCGGCCAGCTTGACCGTCTCATCCAGGGCTTCTTGACCCCGGGCGCACACCAGAACCGCTGCGCCCTCGGCAAGAAAGCTGAGTGCCGTGGCCCGCCCAATGCCCTTACTGCCGCCGGTCACAAGAGCGACTTTCCCCTCTAGCTTGAGTTGCATACCGATCTCCTACACGGGTCTGAATTTGGGAAGATACACATCGGGCTCGTGCTCGGTGAACACGACCTCAACCGGCATGCCGATAGTGATGTCTTCGTTCTCAATGTCCTCCAGACTGCTGACCATGATGAGTTCGGGATCTTCGTCAAGCTGGACCTGGATCACATTGTAGGGAACCCGGTCTCTGGCCGCGGGATGAACCGGATGGGTGATAAGCGTGTACGAGTAGACCTTGCCCCTGCCGCTGACCCTGACCCACTCCCGGCCTAAAACCTGACACGGCCCAAACAGGTTCGGCGGATACCACTGCCCGGACTCTTTGTGGCGCTGCATCCACAGTTCGCCGCGCTTGCAGCCCTCCCAGTATTCCTGGGCATCAAAGCTGGGAATAGGACGGGGAAAGTTCGGAGTGTCTGCCATGCCGTGTGTCCTCCTTGTCTGCGCCTTTCCTTTATCGCATCGGCCGGGATGTCTCTAGGCCATGTCCAGCCGCGGCTACGCGCCGGACGCAATCTTTGAACAGCCTGCCGCGTTCTGTGTAGTCTTTGAACAGCCCAAAACTTGGTGAGGCCGGGGAGTGCAGGCAAATTTTACCCGGCTCGGTCTGGGCATAAGCCAGACGCACGGCCTGTTCCATACTGTTGACAAAAAAGGCCCGGGGGCCACGGCCCGGGGTGCTTCTTTGGGCACAGACTGCCCGCCAGAGCCGCCGGCCGCTGCTTGGAAACAGCAGCAGGTTCTTGATCCGGCCGCTGACCAAGCGTCCGGCCAGATCGGAGAAGTCAAGGTGTCGGTCATAGCCGCCTAGTAGAACAGTCTGCACATCCGGGCCAAGGGTATCAAGGTGGGCCAGGGTTGCCTCGGGCACGGTCGCCAGCGGGGCATTATAGAAGGTGATACCACGGTAGGGGCCGAGCGCCTCAAAGCGGTGCTCCAGGGCCTGGAAGCTCCGCACCGCACCGTCCAGGCGGTCGGGCCTGACCCCCAACAGCCGACCCGTTGCCACCGCGGCCAGCACATTGGGCAGATTAAACTGACCCGGCAGCGGAACGTCTTTGACTGCCAGCAGCGGTTCTTCGTCGCCGCTTGCCGAGCGAAAGATGACCCGCCCATTGGACACAAAACAGCCTCGCTCCAAGCGTCGCCGGGAGGAAAAGGGAATGGTCTGAGCGCATGACTCGGCCGCCGCCTGACTCAGCCAGGCGAAGTCGGCGTTATAGATCAGATAATCCCCGGCCGATTGATAGCGGGCCATATTCAGCTTGGCCCGCGCATAGTGCTCAAAGCTCGGGTAGTAATCCAGATGATCGGGCATGATATTCAGCAGCGCGGCAATATGCGGACTGTGCCGCAGCCCCTCCAGTTGGTGGGAGGACAGCTCATACACAAAAACGGTCCGGGCGTCGGTGTCGGCAAAGATGTCCAGCGGCGGCCGCCCGATATTACCGACCAGCCGGGCGTCTATTCCGCCGCTGCGTAAGATGGCGTGGGTCAGCGCCGCGGTCGTGCTCTTACCCTTGGTGCCGGTAATGCCGATAATCGTCCCGTCGCAGTTGTCGAAGAACAACGCGGTGTGTGAGGTCAGCTTGCCCAGCGCCTCGGCCCGCTGGATAACGGGCTGGGTAGGAGGAATCCCGGGTGATTTGATAACCACGTCATAGTTGGCCAAGCTGTTCAGATAGTCTGTCCCCAGATGGAGCCGCAGCCGCCCGGTCTGGGCGCGTATCAGGGCCTGGGCCTGGGCGCTCAGCCCGTCAAACTCGGCCCGGTCGGCCAGACCAAAGCGTTTGTTGGGGAAGCGTCGGCGCAGAAAGCCGAGCGTTGACAGCCCCTCTTGGCCGAGCCCCAGAATGAGGACCGACGACGGCCCGAGCACCGCAAACTTCACCGCCCGGCCCACGCTTTCCGGGGACCTGGACCGACGGCCTGGTCAAGACCGTGACGCAGCAACTCCGCATACGCCCGGGGCAGGCTGTGGCGCTCGCCCCAGCCATCCAGCAACTCCTCGACCGTATGGGCAGGGTTGGGAGACCGGGGAAGGATCTCGGCGGCCACATAGCGTAACACCGCAGGCAGGGATGTCGGCCTGGTCTGGCTGATACTGAGATACAGCGCGGCCAAGACTTCACGGCTCGTCCCAACGCACTCAAACGGCCTGTGTTCCTGAAAGCCGAGCAGCTCGCGGATACGGCCAATTGAGCCCTCGTCGGCAAACAGGTCACGACCAAAAATACCCAGCAGCTCGTCCGCTCTGAGAAACGGGTGTAAGGCGGTGAAAACGAACACGCACTTGGCGCAGGCACCGCACCAAGCGTCCTCTTTGAGCTTGCGGTTACAGCTTTTGAACACCCCAAAATACTCGGGATAGCGGGCAAACAGGCGCGTAATCTGCAACTCGTACAAGGGCCGCAGCAGGCTGAAATAATAGGCCCGGCTAGCCAAATACCTGCGGCTATACCACTGAAAGGCGCGTTCAAAACGGAGCGTCTTTGAGTATTGATGGTTCACCCCGCTGCCCAGATACTGGACCGACGCCTCCTCACTGCTGCGTTCGTTGGAGACCACAATCCGGCGGTAGTTGCCCACCACCGCGGCCAGCACCCCGAGCATGGCCAGATAGGCCGAAAACGGTGTGTGGCCGTTCAGATAGCCGGCGATGTTGAGCTGGAGCAGCCGGGGGTCGATCGCCCGGCTGACAATAATCGGGGCCGGACAGCCAGCCCGGGCGGCCAGGGCGCGCGCCGCGGGAGCCGGATTGAGCAGAAGGGCGTTGAACGACCGCCGGCCGTCTCGCAACATCTGTACGCTGAGCGCGGAGTCTTTGCCGCCGCTCAACAGCAGCATATCCCGCTCGTCCTGTAGCACTTGGGTGTAGACCGGTTTTCTGCTGGGCGGCGTGCGGTCGGTGCTCAGCCGCACAAAATTTTTCTGCTTGTAGTTGATGCGGTTGCGGTAAAAGAACTCCCGCAGGCCGTACAGCAGCAAATCTTTCCACCAGTCAATCTGCCGGGCGTCCAAATAACCGGCCTGGACAAGGATGTGGGGTGAGCAGGTAGCTTTCCAGTAGCTCAGTATCTCAATCAAGCCGAGATGAAAGACGAGGTTGTCGAGAACCCGCGGCTCCAGGCTGGCGAGCCGTTGGGGGTCCACTGCTTCGAGGCTGAGTTGGGGTCGAAAGACAATATCCGGCTCAACGACAAAGTGGAAACGCAGCTGCAAGCACTTCCCGCGACGGGTGTAGGAGCAGGCTTCATACCTGAACTGTGGATAGCGGCTGCGCAGCTGCTCAATGGTCATCTCAGACACGGTCCAGCGCCGCCTGGGCACTCCCCCACGACAGGGTCACCCCTGCCCCGCCGTGGCCGTAATTGTGGATAATACGCCGACCGCTTCGCTCTTCGGCCGCAATCCGAATGCCGCCCTCTCGATACGGACGCAGCCCGGCATAGGCACGGCGGACAGCGCTCAACTCCAGACCGGGCAGAACGCGTTTGTTGCCGCTGATAATCAGGTGCAGCGCCCCGCTGTCAACCGTTTCGGTATCAACGTTATGCTCGGTCGTTCCACCTAGCAGCGTCTCGGTTTTTCGCGGATAGACGGAAAAGCCGTCGGCGTTGATCGACCAGTCCATGTCCGGCTGGGAGGCGACGACCGCGACCTGGCCCTTGACCGGTATCAGCCGCGGGTCGTGACAGAGCTGGCGTGATCCCAATCCACTACAGTTGAAAACAATATCGGCGGGCAGGCAGGCCAGCTGCTCCAGGTCGGTAAATTGCCGCTCAACGACCACGACGCGGCCGTTGTTTTTCTCAAACTGGGCCATCAACCACGGCAGGTACAGCGGCATGTCAATAAAAAAAGTCCGATAGTGCCAGCCAAAAGCGTAGCCACCGGGCACCTCGGGCCGTTCCAGGATACGCACCTGCTGCATCACCGACAGATAGTCGGCCCTGGGTCTGGGCACGCTGCTGGCCTCCCAATGGATGTGTTTCCGCACGCCCGCGGCCGCGTCGGCCTGGACAAGAACCTTCTCAAATGCAGTCCAGCTATCTTCAAGCAGACGCTGGGTCCGCTCATCATAGCCTACCGCGTAGGGCTTGAAACTGGCCGCGGCCTTAACCGAGGTGGTCCGCAGCGGCAGGCGGTCGGTATACAGGGTGACGTTCCAGCCGCGCTGTTGGGCCACAAGGGCCGTACTCAAGCCAACCACACCGGTACCGAGGACCGCGACCTGCATGGGGTTTTTCCTCGGGTCGGGAAATGCTCTTGCCCTCTGGGAGAGGCAGACGCGGTCTGGGGTTCCCGACCGCGTGGCTAGTGGGTGTGATCCTCCTCAGCAGAGGAGTGGCCCTTGGCGTAGCTGTGGGCGTGACGACGGAAATTATGGCCGGCCTCGGTCGTCTTGTGGTTCGGGCCGTGGTCGTGACCGTGCGAGGGCGGCGCGTACTGGCGTTCCGGCAGCCCGCGCTGTTTGCGCACCTCAGCCGCTCTGGCCACCTCACCGTCAAATTCGTTGCCTCGGCCGACGCTGTGAGCGGCAAAGCGTTTGACCGAGTACTCGTCCATGTGGCACGACAGCGGAACCTGCGGATAGCGCATGCATAGGGGCCGCTGGTGCTGATTCTGGGGAGTGGGCCGGGGCTGTTGTCCGGCGTGGACATCAAGCGTGCCGGAGCTAATGGCAAAGGCTGACACGATCCGGGGGGCGCGTTTGCCGCAACTCGGACAGGCCTTCTTCTTGTTGGACTCACCCATTGCGCTCAACTCCTCAAAGGTGAGCTGACAGGCAACACAGTGGTATTCGTACAGCGGCATAGGTCTTCTCCGGCCTATTCGATCGCCGTGGGCGCGTGCGGAAACTCGGCCCAGTCATCGGGATCGTGCGAAATCCAGACGCTGGCCTCGTGCAGGTCGCGCAACGCTTTGATACGCTGGATCGACAGGGACGACTGATTGGATCGGTGTCCAACGGCATCCCGGCCAGGGTGTCGAACTGCATCCGCAGGTGGAGCGTATCGCCAACGAGCAGGATGGAGCGGTTGGGCAGGCGGACATACAGCGAGCTTTCGCCCGGCGTGTGGCCGGGGGTTTTCAGCAGGTGCAGGCTGCTGTCGCCAAACACGTCAAAGTCGCCCTGGAGTTCCAGCCAGTCGAAGTTGCGGGTCGGTACAATATCTTTGAACACAAACACGTCCCGGAGATGCGTATCCGGCCAGTAGGCGTAGCGCAACTCGTTTTCCATAATCAGGAACCTGGCGTTCGGAAAGGCGTGCAGATAGCCGGTGTGGTCGAGATGCAGGTGGGAGACGATCACATATTTGATGTCTTCCATCTTGTAGCCTAGAGCCTGAATCTGGCGGTCAAGCAGCAGCTCTTTGGGGTAGGTGATCTGAAGGGCTTCGGCAAACGGCCCCCAGTGGCCGACTGGGTCATCGGCCGCAGCCGGATGGCAGCCGGTATCAAACAGGACCAAGCCCTTGGGGTGTTCGATCAGATAGGCTGGGCACGGAATCTCCACCAGTGCATCAGACCCGCCGTGGGCCAGGAGACTCTGCGGCACGGTCAGGGTTGCGTTGGGCAGGGCCCACATCTTGGTCGCTGTTCCACTCGCCATAGCTTCCTCCTTTTGTGCGGCCGGCCATGCTAGTCCAGGCCTCTCCGGGGTGTCAAGCGTTTGAGGTCCTAGCGGGACTTGGGCAGCCCTAGCACGCGCTCGCCGATCACCCCACGCAAAATCTCATTCGTGCCGGCGGCGATCGTGCCGCCTCGCGCGCTCAGCATCCGATACGACCAGCGGGCCTGATCCAGGGCAAACGGCGATCCCTTGGCCAGCACCGAATACGGCCCCAGCAATTCCATCGCAAAGTCAACCACCCGCATGTTGAGTTCGCTTGACATGATCTTGGAAAACGAGCCTTCGGGTCCCGGCGGCTGGCCCTGGAGCTGGCGGGTCAGCCGCCGCAGGTCGTTATACTTGATGGCTTGGGCCTCAATAGAGAACTGAACCAGTTTTTGGCGTACGGCCTCGTCCTCAATCGCCGGCCGACCGCCCAACTCAAGCTGCCGGGCCAGCTCGTACAACTGGGGCAAGACCTTCTCAAAGCGGTAAAAGCTGCCGCTCGACACCCGCTCAAACATGAGGGTGGTAATCGCCACCATCCAGCCCTGATTGAGGTCGCCGAGCAAGTTCTCTCTGGGCACACGCACCTCCTCAAAAAACACCTCGTTGAACTCCGAGTCGCCGTTGATCTGAAGCAGGGGCCGGACCGTCACGCCGGGGCTGTGCATATCGACCAGGATATAGCTGATGCCCTTATGTTTGGGGGCGTCGGGGTCTGTCCGCACCAACACAAAACACCAGTCCGAGTACTGTGCCCAACTCGTCCACACCTTCTGACCGTTGATCACAAAATAGTCGCCATCTTCAACCGCCCGGGTCTGTATCGAGGCCAGGTCCGAGCCCGAGCCCGGCTCGGAATAGCCCTGGCACCAAATGTGTTCGGCCGGCAGGATCCTGGGCAGGAAACGTTCCTTCTGCGCCTCCGTTCCCCAGTGCATCAGGGTCGGTCCCAGCAGCGAAATGCCGCTCAGATTCACCCCCTGCGACACGCCCAGGCGACTCATCTCCTCATTGAAGATCGCCTGTTCAATGAGCGATGCCCCACGCCCGCCGTACTCCTCGGGCCACCACAGGCCGACCCAGCCCCCTTCGTGGAGTTTCTGATGCCAGTCAAGCCCGCGCCGCCAGCGTTCTTCGGGCTCCAGGTCTTCGTCCTTGCCGCCCCGCAGCTCGTCCGGCACATTGGCGTCCATCCAGGCCCGGACTTCCCCACGGAATTTTTCTTCTTCCGGTGAATAGCTAAAATCCATATCTGGCTCCTTACTCCTGCAAGGCGAGCGGCGGCGACCACCTGAGATCACCGCCTTCCCTCAATCACAGTCCCCTGGCGGCTTATAGCCCACTCCGGCCAAAAAAGCGAAACAGGGGGCCAGACTTGCCTCTCTGGGCATATCTTGCGGCCCCCTCCCGTGCCCAAGTATCATGGGTACCCACGCTGGGAGGAGCGCCATGGACTTCGCCTTCAGTCAAGATCAACGCCTGCTCCAAGACAGCCTGCGCCAGTACGCCAAGGAAAAACTGTTGCCCAAGTACGCCCACTGGGACAGGGGCCACACGATTGGCCGCGAGGAGTTGCGTGAGGCGGCCCAACTCGGCATCTTCGGGCTGCGGGTGCCGGAAAAGTTCGGTGGTCAGGAGGCCGACTATGTCACCTGCGGCCTGATGACTGAGGAGCTGTCACGGGGGGACTTCAACTATAGCCTGTATATCCAACTGGGTCTCATCGGCTCGGAACTGCTGGCCGACTATGCCCAGCCTGAGGTTCAGGCCGAGTGGCTGCCCCGGCATGTCACGGGTGACGCGGTCATCGCTTTTGGTCTGACCGAGCCGAGCGCCGGCTCAGACGCGGCTCACATCGCCACCCGGGCCGAGCAGATGGGTGACGACTATGTCATCAGCGGCGAAAAAGCCTCAATTACCTTTGCCGGGTATGCCGACGCCTGCATTGTCTTTGCCCGCACCGGTGAGCAGGGAGCCCGCGGCCTGTCCGCGTTTCTGGTCCCGCTCGACAGCCCGGGCGTCGGCCGCCAAGTGTACAAGAGCCCGGGCGAACGCTTGACCCAGCGTGGCTCGCTGTTTTTTGACAGAGTGCGGGTGCCGGCTCGCAATCGGGTCGGTGATGAGAGCCGAGGCTTTCAGCAGGCCATGGTCGCCTTTGATTTCAACCGGGCAATTATCGGCTTGGCCTGTATCGGTGCCGCCCAGCAGTCGCTCGACGAGACCATTGAGTACACCAAGGAGCGAACCGTGTTTGGCAAACCCTTGGCCAAGTTTGAGGGCGTGGCGTTTCAGATTGCCGAGCATCTGAGCCTGCTCGAAGCAGCCCGTTTGGTGTCCTACAAGTGTCTGTGGCTCAAAGATCAGGGCCGCAAACACACACAAGAAGCAGCGATGGCCAAATGGATGGGGCCTAAGTTCTCGGCTGAGGCGATTCACGCCTGCATCATTTTACACGGCCATTACGGCTACAGCATGGACGCGCCGCTGGAGCAGCGCTGGCGGGATGTGCTCGGCCTGGAAATCGGCGACGGCACGCCGGAGATCATGAAGGGTATTGTCGCCCGTGAGGCGTTTGGCCGTGAGTACACCGCGTATCGGGATTAGGACCACGGCCAGGACCAGGCTGGGTCGGCCTGGTCTGGCGCAGCAGCAGGCTAGGCCAGAAAACGCCGGACCCGCTCAACAAAGGCGTCGGCCTGCTCAATCTCGGGCCGGTGGCCACAGTTGTCAAACACGACGAGCTCGGAGCCGGGAATCGCCTTGTTATAGGCTTGGCCGGCACTGAGCGGCACAACGGCATCGTCCCGGCCCCAGATGATGAGGGTCGGCAGGTCTTTGGCCCCGGCCAGCAGCGGACCGAGGCTGGGGTAGAACATGTACGGCTGCCAGGCGATACGGGCGGTCTCGGCCCGCGCGTCTTCCCAGGCTTCGTACTGCTCGGGGGTCTGCTCACCGCCGTACAGTTTGGCGAACTCCGGGGTGTTTTCCATGTCGGCCACGCTGGCATCAAGATAGGCGCGGGCGGTCACCACGAACATATCTTTGATCTCGCCCTCGGGCGGTCGGATACCGGTCGCGCCAACCAGCACCAGACGCCGGAACTGGCCGGCGTTGGCGGCCGCCATCTCCGCCGCAACCCAGCCGCCCAGCGAAAAGCCAATGACATTCGTCGGTGCCAGCCCCTGGTCCTGGAGCACCTGCGAGTAGAAACCGGCCAAGTCGCGCACATTGTTGACCCATTCAACCCGGGGTGATTTGCCAAAGCCCGGATGGTGCGGAATCATCACCGTATGGGTTCGGGCCAACTCTTCATGCCAGCGGGTAATGCCTGGATGTCCCAGTTCTTCGTGTAACACGAGCAGGGCGGGACCGGAGCCTCTCTTCGTCACTGCCAACTCGGTACCAGCGACCTGTACCGTTTCGTCTTGCCATCCTTGTGTTTCTGCCAATGGATGTCCTCCTTTCTGATCTGCTTGATTGGGGGATAGGGGTGGAGAGCGGTGGAGAGCGCACCGAGCGGCCTCAATCTCCATGCGGGTAAAGACGGCCCGGACCGGCAGGTCCGGGCCGAGGGCGGCCTGAATGTTGTGTCGTCCGTCATCCTCTTCACGGTCAACCAGGACTACCACACCCCGAACGTCCAGGCCCTCTTCTCGGCAGGTCCGAATCGCCGTGACCGTCGAATCGCCAGTTGTAACCACATCATCAAGCACAAAGACCCGATCGCCCGGATTAACACAGCCCTCAATCCGGCGCTGGGTGCCGTGCGGTTTGGGTTGTTTGCGAACACTGAAGGCCTGAACCGGATCGTCCTGCCCGGCGCTGTAGTAGGCCAGGGCCAAGGCCAGGGGGTCTGCGCCCTGGGTCAGTCCACCACAGGCCACCGCCCGGCCCTTGACAAGTTCATGCAGCACCCGGCCAACGAGTGGCAGGCAGTCCGCTCTGAAGGTCGTCCGCTTGCACTCCAGGTAATAGTCACTCAGCCGTCCTGAGGCCAACCGGAATTTCCTGACCGGGTCCCAGCGGTAGGACCGCTCCACCAGGGCCGCCAACAACTGTTGTCGCACATCCGGCATGGCTGTAGGCTGTAGCGTAAACCGCGCCTCCCATCAATAGGGCCTCGGAATACAAGGGGTCTCGTTGAGGCCGAAGCAGGGCTCCCGGTCGGCGAGTTTTTTGCCGGGCTCGACGTGGAAATCTCCGGGGGGATAGGATGCATATGTGACCACCCTGCCGCCTCTTCAAGTCGATAGTCCACAGCGCATTTTGATTGTGCTGCTGGGAGCAATCGGCGATGTCACCAGAGCCCTGCCACTCCTGATGCGGGTCCGGCGTGTCTCTCCCTCCAGCCATATTGCCTGGGCGGTCGAGTCGGCCGCAGCACCACTGCTTGACTACCATCCGGCCCTGAACGACACCCTGGTGTATCACCGGGCGCGCGGACTGCGGGCCTTTGTCCCGTTTCTGCGCACGGTTCGACACCAGAAGTTTGATCTGGTGCTCGATTTGCAGCGGCACGCCAAAAGCGGTCTGGTCAGTTGGTGGTCGGCCGCACCGGTCCGGCTGGGCTTCCATCGGACAAACAGTAAAGAGGGCAACTGGCTGTTCAATACCCACAGCATCGAACCGGTGGCCGATTTTTCGCTCAAGCTGGGCCACTATCTCAAGTTTACCGAGCGCCTGGGGCTAGAGGGACAAGAAGACGCGCCGGCCGTCGAGTTCGGGCTGCGCCTCCGCCCCGAGGAGGAGCAACGGGTCGAACGCCTGCTGACGAACACGCCACGGCCGTTTGCCGCGTTTTTTCTGGGTTCACGTTGGCCGAGCCGGTTTTGGTTTGCTGAGCAGACCGTTCAGGTGGCCCGGGTGCTGAGGACCGAGCGTGGTCTGGGGGTTGTCCTGCTCGGGGGGCCGGGCGAGGTGGCGTTTGCGCGGGCGATCAGGCGGGCGGGTGGGCCGGGGATCACCGATCTGAGCGGACAGACCAGCCTGCGCGACCTGATCGGGATCTTCTCGCGCTGTCGAGTCGCCTTTGGACCGGACTCGGGGCCGATGCATATCGCGGCCGCAACCGGCACGCCGGTTGTCTCGCTGTGGGGGGCAACCAGCCCGATTCGCTCGGCACCGTGGGGGTCGGAGGAACTGGTGATAGCCGGGCCGGCGGCCTGTAGCCCGTGCTACGCGCGGCGATGCCGTATCGGTCGCCGGTGTATGCAACGCATTCAAGCAACCCAGGTCCTTGAGGCTGTTGAGCGGGCCGTCGGTAGCTGATAGCTGAGAGCGGCATATGACATCACAGCCGAATATCCTTGTCCTGCTCATTGATTGTTTGCGGGCTGACGCGCTCTTTGGCCGGCAACGCGGCTGCCAAACCCCGACCCTGGACCGTCTGGTCCGCTCGGGAGTCAGCTGTACCCAGGCCGTTTCGTCCGCCTCTTCAACCACGCCGTGTGTGGCCAGCCTGCTGACTGGCACCTATTCCTTCGTCCACGGTATCCGCTCTATTTTTGGCCTCAAGCTCAGCCCCGAGGTGTCTTCCTTAGTTGAGGTCTTTCAGGCACACGGCTATCATACCCACGCCGAGATGAGCGGTCCGCTGTTTCCCGAAACCCGGCTTGACCGGGGTTTTGACACCTACAATTTTCGGGATGGTCCGGCCTATCTTTCCACCCCGTGGGGAACAGACTTTCGGCACCGTCTGCAAACCGCCTCTCACCAGCCGTGGTTTCTGTTGTTACACCTGTGGGAACTGCACCACCACCGCCATATCCTGCCTCAGTTCCGCGGCCGGGCCTACGGCCGCAACCGCTATGAGCGGGCGCTGTCGTGTCTGGACGCCCAACTGGCCACACTGATGAACACTGTCCCGCCGAATACAATTGTCGTTGTGCATGGCGACCACGGTGAGAAACTGGTCAAGACGGATCTTGGCTACCGGACCTATCGCCTGTTCCGCGACCTCTTCGGCTCGTCCATAGCCAAGCGCGAGGGACACGAGATGGACGTGTATGAAAACCTCATTCGTGTGCCGCTGGTGTTCTCATTCATCGGGCCCACCGCCCATCCCCAGCTCCCACTGGGAAAAACCGTCACGCAACCGGTGCGCCAGGTCGATGTCCTGCCGACCCTGCTCGAACTGGCCGGGCTGACGCCGCCGAGCGGTATCCACGGCCAGAGCCTCGTCCCGGCCCTGCAGGCCGATACACCGCTCAAACTCGAAGCCTACCTTGAAGCCTTCTTGCGTATCCACTCCAACCCGCGTGATCGGCGGGTCGGCTGGCGGACCGCGGAGTGGAAATATATCTATGCCCCGGAAAATCCCAAGCTACCCGAAGAACTGTACCACCTGACGGCCGACCCGCACGAACAACACAACCTGATTGACATCCAGCCCGAGGTCAGGCTGAGACTCCGCCAGCAGATTGAGCGCCTCCAGAGCGGTCCGCTGGCTGCCAATCCCGGCCAGAAAATGAGCGTCGAAGAGCGGCGTGCGCTTGAGAAGCGGATGGCGGATCTGGGCTATCTGTCCTAGCATCGGTGTGCGAGCCCCGTCGCGCGGAGCAGCCTATCGTGGCACCCTCCCCTCTCTCAGCCGTCTTGTGTGTTGGAGACAGGCCGGACCTGACCGAGCGCTTGTCGGCCGCTCCGCAGGAGTGGGGCCCGAGCCGGATTCTGAAGCACGACAAGAAGACGATCGTGCGTCTGGTTTCCCTGCCCCTTGGCGCGGTGGTGACCAAGCATTGCCGTTTGCGGCACTGGGGCCGGGTCGGCGACGCCTTACTGCACGGCTCACCGGCCCGCCGTTCCTGGCAGGGCGCGCATCTGCTCCACGAACACGGCTTCTGCGTGCCCCGTCCCCTGGCCGTACTGGAGCGGCGGCGGGCCGGGACGGTACGGGAGAGCGTGTATGTCAGTCAGGGGTTGGTCGCCCAAGTCGGCTTGGACCGATATTGGCAGGAGCGCCACATCGGCTGGTCGGTCGCCCAACAGCGTCGTTTCCTGGCGGCCCTGGCCGATTTTTTGCGGCGCTTTCACGGCACCGGCTTGTACGCCGGAGACATGAAAGACGCCAATCTTTTTGTTGAGGCGGTCGGTGACACGGACTGGCGTTTTTACCTGGTTGATCTTGACCGGGTACAGCGCTTCCCGGCCCTGAGCCTCCAGCGACGGCTCAAGAACCTGGTCCAGTTAGAGCGGACGCTCGGTTGTCAAGTCCGCCTGAGCCTGCGTGTCTTCTTTTTGTACCGCTATTTGGGCACGCCCCTGCCTCCAGCCCGGCGTCGCCGAGCGCTGCTGCGCCAACTCGTCGGGCTGCGTGACAGAAAAGACAGAGAGTACACCCGCCGCCGGACGCGCCAGCGATCAGGCGCGGTGCCCCCTGTGCCGCAGGACATGAGCGCGTCGGCCATGCCCCGCCGGGCGTCGATCTCGTGCTTCATTGTGTGTCAGAACGAGGCCGCGCACCTGCGCCGCTGTTTGGAGAGCGTCAAATGGTGCGATGAGATTATCGTTGTCGATTCCTTCTCAAGCGATCAAACTGTGCAGATCTGTCAGGAGTACACCGACCGCGTCATTCAGCGCGCTTGGCCCGGTTATGTCGAGCAAAAGCGTTTTGCGCTGAGCCAAACCCGTTACGACTGGGTGTTGAATATTGATGCCGATGAGGAAGTCTCGCCGGCCCTGCAACACGACATTGTGGCGATCTTGGTCCGCGATGATCCCGCGGTTGACGGTTTTTACATCCCCCGTTTGGTCTATTACCTGGGCCGCTGGTGGTGGCACGGCTGGTATCCCAGTCATCGGCTGCGTTTATTCCGTAAGCCCAAGGTGCGCTGGGGCGGGATTGACCCGCACGAGAAAGTCGTGATCCGCGGCCAAGCTGACCGCTTATCGAGCAACATCTACCACTATACATATGAGAACATTACGGACCATCTGCGGACGGTAAATCATCTGACCGATGTCGCCTCACACCAGTTAGCCCGGCGCGGCCCCTGGGTCCGCGTGGGGGGCATCGTGTTTCGTCCCCTGTGGCGCTTTGTGCGTTTCTATGTGCTGAGCGGCTGTATCCAGGAGGGGCGGGCGGGTTTCTTTGTGTCAGTCACCGCCGCCTTTTACACCTTTCTCAAATACGCCAAGCTGTGGGAACACACGCTGGGCAGGCCACACGATGAACAGCGACGGGCGGGCCGTTCTGCATGTTGACCCGGAACGGGGCTGGGGCGGCGGTGAAACCCAAGTCTTGGGCTTGACCCGCTATTTGCACGGAGTTGGCCACCGGTCGGTTGTTGCGGTCGCTCCACACGGCGCTCTGGGCCGCCAGCTCAGCCAAGCCGGCCTGCCCTCCTGCAGGCTGCGGGTGCGGAACGATTGTGACGCGCTGGCCGGCCTGCGCCTCCGCCGTCTAGTGCGGACCGGCGGCTATGAATTGGTCCATTTTCATACCGCTCGCGCCCACGCCCTGAGCCCGTGGCTGCACGGTTTGAGGGTCAAACGGGTCGTCACCCGGAGAATGGACTATCCGCTGAAGCGGGGAGGCTGGCAGCGGTTTTTGTACGCCGCCGGCGTTGATGCGGTGGTGGCGATTTCTCAGCGGGTAGAGGCGGCCCTGATTGCTGGGGGTATCCCACCCGCCCGCATCCGCCGCATTTCGAGCGGGATCGACACCGCCCGCTTCGTGCCCGACCCGCGGGCCAGAGCACGGATCCGTCGCCGCTACGGCCTGGACAGTGGCGATATCCTCATCGTGTCAATTGGGGCACTGGTCAAACGCAAGGCCCAGGCGAACCTGATCGAGGCCGCGGCCCAGCTTCACCGGCAGGGGCTTCGGCTGTCGTATATGGTGTGTGGCGACGGCCCCCAACGGCCTGCGCTGGAGGCTCAGGCACGCGCCGCCGGTGTGGGCCAACAGATCCATTTCCCAGGGTTTTGCAGCGATGTCCCGGCCTATTTGGCGGCCGCCGATGTGTTTGTTCACGTTCCGCTGTGGGAAGGCCTGGGGGTGGCCGTTATTGAGGCACTGGCGGCCGGCCGGCCGATTATTGCCAGCCGGGCCGGGGGGATTCCCGAGCTGATTGAGGATGGTCACACCGGTCTGCTCGTCCCGCCTCAGGCACCGGGCGCGCTGGCCGCGGCCCTGGCCCACCTGGTCCACAGCCCGACCCTGACCGCCAGCCTCGGGCGGGCCGGACAGCAGCGGGCCCAAACCCATTTTGATGTCCAGGCTATGGCCCGTGCGAACGCTGTGCTGTATGACGATTTGCTTCCACCCCGCAGATAAGGACAGACATGGCCCGACACCCGTCTGCACGGTCTGACGCCCCGCCCGTCCCGGATATCTGCGCCGTGCTGGAACGCTTTTCCGGTGTGCGTGTTCTGGTGGTCGGTGATGTGATGCTGGACCGCTACCTCTGGGGCCAAGTTGAGCGGATTTCTCCCGAAGCGCCGGTCCCGGTCGTGCGGGTCGCCGACGAGAGCCTGCGCGCTGGCGGAGCCGGCAATGTCATCACCAATATTCGTGCCCTCGGTGGCCAGGTCATCGCCTGCGGCCTGGTCGGCCGGGACCAAGACGGGCGACGCCTCGTCCAGGAACTGGCCGCCAGTGGGGCCGAGGTCAGCGGCCTCCTGCTCAGCCGGAGTATGGCAACGATCAGCAAGACGCGGATTATTGCCCATAGCCAACAGGTCGTTCGGCTTGACCGTGAGCCACGCCACGCCATTGATAGCCGGGTCCTGGCCCGGCTGCGCGCCTTTGTACGCGGCCACATCAGCGGGTGTGACGTTGTAGTGGTTTCCGACTACGGCAAAGGAGCAATCGACGCCGAGTTGCTCGGTCTGTTGGCCAAGCTACGCCGGCAGTACGGCTTTGTGTATGTGATTGACCCCAAACCGCCCAACTTTGCCCATTATCGAGGGGCGAGTGTGGTCAAACCCAATCTGGCAGAAGCCGGCCAAGCCGCCGGCTTGGTCATTCACGACGAGGTCAGCCTCGCCGAGGCCGGCACCCGGCTGCTCGACCGCTGGCAAACCCCGGCGGTGCTCATCTCACGCGGCGAGGACGGCCTGAGCTTGTTTCAGGCGGGCAGGGCGGTCCGCCATTTTCCAACCGTGGCGCGTGAGGTTTTTGATGTCACCGGGGCCGGGGACACCGTTCAGGCCACCTGCGCGCTGGCCCTCGGGGCCGGCACCTGTCTTGAAACGGCGACCATCTTTGCCAACCATGCGGCCGGTGTCGTGGTTGGCAAAGTCGGCACCGCCACCATCAGCCCGGCAGAGCTGCGAACAGTCCTGTACGAGACCTACCCATGCGAAGTATGACGGGCTATGGAGGCGGCAGCGCGAGCTTTCCCGGCGGACGGGTGAGCGCTGAAATACGGACGGTCAACCATCGCTTTCTGGAAATAAAAATGTCGCTCCCGCGTCTCTTCCTGCCCTGGGAAGATGCGCTCCGGCGACAGGTGAGCGCCGCGGTCGGTCGCGGCCGGCTTGATCTGTCGCTCAACCTGAGCGGGCGGGTGGCGCAGACCTATACGGTCTCCCTCAACCGTGATCTGGCCCGGGCCTATCGCCGGGCGTTTGGCGAACTGCAAAAAGAGCTCGGCCTCGACACCCTGCTTGACCTCCGGCTGTTGGCCTCACGGCCGGAGTTGTTCCAGGTCAGCGCCCAGCCACAGCTCAGCCAGACCGAGCTCCAGGCGGCCCAAAAGGCGGTCAGCAAGGCGCTGCGCAGCCTCGACGGCCAGCGCAGCCGAGAGGGCAGATCTCTGCGGCGTGAGCTGCGCCACCGGGTTTCCAGCTTGAGCAAGATCAGACGGGCGGCCAGCCGTCGGAGCGGCCGGGTTCAGGCGGCAGCCCGTCAGCGGCTGACCGAACGGGTCAAAACTTTTCTGGCCGGCACCCGGCTCGACCAGTCACGCCTGCTTCAGGAGGTGGTGGCGGCCACCCAGAAAAGTGATATCATTGAAGAACTCGTCCGTTTCCAGAGCCATCTGGAGGCTATGACAGCTCTCATCACCACCCACGAACCGGTCGGCAAACGGCTCGATTTTCTGCTTCAGGAGATCAACCGCGAGGTCAATACGATCGGGGCCAAGGCCGATGACGCCCCGCTCCGCCATTTGGTTGTCGAGGCCAAAGAGGAAGTGGAAAAATTGCGCGAACAAGTGCAGAATATAGAGTAAGTACATGTCGCGCCAAGCTCACCGTTTTTGCCTCCCCCGGCGGGGAGCGCTTTTTCTCCTGTCGGCTCCGTCTGGAACGGGCAAGACCACGCTGGCCCGACGGCTGCTCGCCGGGGTTGCCCAGTTGTCCGCCTCGATCTCATACACCACCCGCCAGCCTCGACCCGGAGAGGTCGATGGGCAGGCGTATCACTTTGTGACCAAAGCCGAGTTTGCGCGGCTCCGCCAAGCCAACGCCTTTGTCGAATGGGCCGAAGTCCACGGCGCACTGTACGGTACCGCCCACGCCGTCCTCAATGACGCCCTCGCCGGTGGCCGGGACCTGCTGCTCGATGTCGACGTCCAGGGGGCGCGGCAGATCAAAGACCACTATCCGCACACGGTGGCGATTTTTATCCTGCCGCCGTCGTGGCAAGAGCTTGAGCGGCGGCTGCGCGGACGCGGCACCGATTCGGCCCAGACCATTGCCGCCCGCCTCAGCCGTGGTCGGCAGGAAGCCGGCCAACTGGCGTACTACGATTACTGTGTGGTGAACGAGCAGCTCGAAGAAGCCGAGGCCGACCTGCTGGCCATTATTCGGGCCGAGCGGGCCCGGATTTCCCGCTTCAGCCAGTCAGCACTGCATTGTCTGCTGAACCCGCCGGCCGCTGGCCGCGGCCAGGAACAGCCATGCCTCACCAGCAGTTGATCCACACTATTCAGACCTATCAGCCGGATGCCAACATCGGCCTGCTGACCCAAGCCTACGAGTTCTCGGAACGCGTGCATCAGGGGCAGAAGCGCCGTTCTGGAGAGCCGTACTTTGTCCATCCGGTTGAGGTCGCCAAGATTCTGACAGCCATGAAGCTCGATGTGCCGACGGTCATCACCGGTCTGCTGCACGACACGGTCGAGGACACCTTAACCACCCTGGAAGAGCTTGAGCAGCAGTTTGGGACAGAGGTAGCTGGCCTCGTCGATGGGGTCACCAAGATCAGCCAGATCCATTTTACGACCCGCGAAGAACGCCAAGCCGAAAATTTTCGTAAAATGATCCTGGCCATGGGACGTGATATCCGGGTGGTGCTGGTCAAGCTGGCCGACCGGGCCCACAATATGCGGACCCTGTCGTATCTGTCTGCCGACAAACAGCGTGAGATTGCCGGGGAAACCCTGGACATTTATGCCCCCTTGGCCCACAGGCTGGGGATTTCCTGGCTCAAAAGCGAACTGGAAGACAACGCCCTGCGCCACCTCCATCCCGAGATCTACAGCCAGTTCAAACGCGATATCGCCAAGAAAAAAACCGAGCGAGCGGCCTATATCGACACCGTCATCAGCATCCTGCAAGACAAGCTCAACCAGGCCCGGATTCCGGCTCAGCTCCACGGTCGGCCCAAGCACTTCTACTCCATCTATCAAAAGATGGAGTCCCACAACCTGCTGTTCGATCAGATCTACGATCTGGTCGCGTTTCGCATCATCGTCAATTCGGTCGGTGACTGTTACGGTGCCCTCGGCATTGTCCACAGCCACTGGCGGCCGGTCCCCGGCCGCCTCAAAGACTACATCGCCCTGCCCAAGGCGAACATGTATCAATCCCTGCACACCACCGTGGTCGGCCCCTACGGCGAGCGGATCGAGGTCCAGATTCGGACCCACGAGATGCACCGCATTGCCGAGGAGGGCATCGCCGCCCACTGGACCTACAAAGAGGGCCGTCGAGTGGTGGAGGAAGATCAGCGCTTTTCCTGGCTGCGGCAGCTCTTGGAGTGGCAGCAGCAGGTCCAGGACCCCACCGAATTTCTGCACACGGTCAAGGGCGACCTGTTCACCGAAGAAGTCTATGTGTTCACCCCAAAGGGCGATCTGCACAACTTTCCGCAGGGGGCGTCGGTCGTGGACTTTGCCTATCGGGTACACTCTGAGGTCGGCAATCATTGCACCGGAGGGCGGGTCAACGGCCGCCTGGTGCCGCTCCGCTACCAGCTCCGCAACGGCGATACGGTAGAGATTCTGACCAAACCGCGCCAGACGCCGAGCAAAGACTGGCTCAAAATCGTCAAAACGCCCAAAGCCCAGGCGCGGATTCGGCAGTGGGTCAAAGCCCAGCAGCGCGAGCGGAGCATTGCCCTGGGTCGCGAGCTGTTGGAACGCGAGCTGGTCCGCCACCAGCTCGACGCGACCACGCTGCGCAAACAGGGCAAACTTGAGGCCGCCACCAAGGCTCTGGGCTATAAGGGAGAGGAAACCCTGCTGGCCGCTCTGGGCTACGGTCAGTTGACCGTCAGAAATCTGCTGCCCCATCTGCTGCCGCCCGCCGACACCAGGCAGTGGCAAGCCCTGGATGAGGCCGAACGCGACAAAATCCTCAGCCGGCCGGTCCGCGAAGACAGCGGCCGGAGCGGGGTCCGGGTCGGGGGCCTCGGCGATATCCTGGTTCGCTTTGGGCGTTGCTGTAATCCCCTGCCCGGGGAGCGGATTCTGGGCGTGATTACCCGTGGCAAAGGCGCGACCGTGCATGCGGTGGAGTGTCAGCGATTGCTGGAGAGCGACCCACAGCGGCATGTCGCGGTCAGCTGGGACAACGCCGACGACTTCACTCGCACGGTCAAAGTCGAGGTCTTGTCGGAAGACCGGCCCGGCCTGTTGGCCGCCATGAGCAAAGCCATCAGTTCGGTTGAGGTCAATATCAAGAGCGCCAATGTCCGTACCCTGTCCGACAAGCGTGCGCTCAACCTCTTCGAGGTCATGGTCCGCAGCGCCGAAGACCTGAAGCAGGTCGTCAACAATCTGGGCAAGGTCCGCGGCGTGGTCAAAGTCAGTCGGGTCCGCGAACGGCAGTAGGGGCAGGAGGAATTGTGGCCCGTCCATCCTGTCTCCACGTCTGTCCGACACGCACTCGGGAAAACGCCCATGTCTCTCCGCCGTTTCGCCTCGTTTGGCCAGCCGTTCCGGGTGGCGCGGGAGCGCTCTCTTTTTCGTTGCTCGCCTGTAGCGAACCCCGCTTCCAGGCGGCCCCGGTGCAGACCCAGCCAGCCCTTCCAGTGAAGCCCATCAGCCGCCAGCAACCGCAGCACCTGCCTCTCCCGGCCGAGGCACTGCTCCGGCGTGCCCCGCGGCTGGGAACGATTTCCTTGCTGAAAGCCCCTGGCCTTTCCGCCCAGCTGGAGCAAAACCCGGCTTTTGCACGGCTTCAGGCTGGCGGTCGCTTTGGGACATGGCCCGCGCTTTCATTGCCGCCTGCCAGGCTGATTTCCGACTCACCAATCCTGCCAACGCGCTCCGGGTGCAAGAGGGTCGCCTTCTTGTCGGCTATCAGCCCCCACATTTTCGGCCTGGGTAAAATGAGCATCCCGCCCCATTGCCCAAACCGGGGGCAGTCTTGCCCTCGTCGTTGGAAGTAGCCGAGGGCTTCCAGGCGTGTCACGTCGCGGCTGACTGTCCGCTCACAACACCCCAAGCCCTTGGCCAGCTTGGCCCGGCCAGGAAAGAATGAGGCTGAACCCGTTGTCAGCATCCCGAGAGCAAAGAAATACTCTGACCGGCGTAAGAGTTTACTGGCATAGCCGGGGATGTACTCGTCGGGCTGGAAGGGTTGGGCGGCGGTGTTGACAGTGTGGGCAGAGTTGGTTGTGAGGCTCATTAGCAATCCCTTTCTTCCCCTACAGGGCAGAGGGTTCTAAGCCGTCGGGTTTTCCTAGCAGGGTTTCCCGGCGGCTTTTTTTGCCCTCTCCGGGCGTTCGGTGTTGACAGCGGTCTGAGTGTGGGATATCCTGCTCATGCAACGCAAACCCTTTCTTTTGGTTAGAGTAGGGGTTAGGCCGTCGGGCTTTCTGACAAGTTCAGCCCGGCGGCTTTTTTTTCCCCTCTCGGCGTCTAACCCGGCCAACTAGCAGGATTTTTGCTATAAAAATAGCCCTAGCCGGGCTACCGACCAGGGCTAAGTAGGGTAGAGGTAACAGGTTTTAGCCCGTTCTAGGGCATCCTGTGCGTGATTTTCGGGCTAGTGGCCCTTGGGGTGTTCTTCGGTCGGTGGGGTCTGAGCATTCCCTTTTTCGAGATACATCTGCATGTGCTGCACCGCACCGTCGGCCGTGAAGCCGAGCCGCTCCGTTTGTTCAAGATACCTCTGCATGTGCAAAATCAGCACACAATGGTCTTTGAAGCCCATCTGATAGGGCGGTATCTTGTGCGTCTCCGGGTCGAACCCGTCACGTTGCCAGCCCGCTAGCTGCTTGCTGACAAAATCTTGAAAATCAGCAATGAGCTTGGGCAGAGCATCCCCCATAATGGGCGGGCTTGAACGCCGCTCTTGAACGAATGCCTGCACCTTCGCCAATGTCTCGTCGGGCGATAACCCGTTCTTGAGAGCCTGGAACATGAGCAGACGCATATAGTGCAGAATCGCCTCGTCGCCCTCGGCGTTATCCTTGGGCGTTTCCAGCCCGATACACCGTCGATGCTGTTCGAGGTGAAACCGGGCTAGAGTGTGGCCTTGAAAGCCCTCTTGATCGTCGGTCAACAAAAGGGTGTGTTCCACCTGCTCGTGCACCGACTTGTTGAACGCCTTTGCCATTTCGGTCACGGCTTCCCGGAGGAAACCTTTCACCGCGGGGTTCACCTTGCCTAAGTTGATGGTGATTGTGAGCGGCCGCTTCTTCATTCCTTGTCCTTCCTGAACCCGGCCCCGGGTAGAGCCGGGGCCGGGTAGTGGGGTTAGTCCGTCGGGTCTGGAACCAGGACAAGCCCTTGCACGGGTTCCTGCCACAAGAACCGGGCTGTCTCTCCGACGCTGGGAAAATCCGGGATAGAGCACTCCCCCGCGGCTCCCCGGACAAACTCCTCGCCCAAGGTGGTAATGGTGAACGTGGTGCTCTGAATAGTCCGTCCGTCTACTACGAGCTCGGCGGTATGCCGGCCTTCCCCCATCAAGTTCCAGTTCCACAAGAGAATAAAGCCATTCTCTCTATCACCGCATACGGCTTCGGTATCGCCGCGGCTGATATTCCGGGCTACCGGCGGAAGGTGCAGACCGCCGTTCATAATAATCTGTATCCGTTCACCCTCGCATGCCCAGCCGGAGACAAACCCTATGCCGCTCTGGAATGAGCCGTTAGCAGGAACTTCGAGCCAAGCCCGGGTTGACGTAGCCGTCGGCTCCGGCTCCGGCTCTTCGGGGTCTTCGGGGTCTTCGGGGTCTTCGGGGTAGTGGGCGGATGTCTTGGCGTTGGTGGCGTTGGTGGCGGGGGGTCTTCCTGAGGAATGAGCAAGAAACTGGTGGGACTCCTACTATCATAGTTAGGAGGATGATAGCGGATGTCACAGGGGGCAAAATGAGAAGACCCCATTATCTGAAACGATCTGCGGTTATTGTTGGTCAGGCATATGGCAAAACGGAAAGAAGGGTCATCACAAACGGCCATGAGTTTCCAGCCCTCATAAACATAGTAATGTCCGTTATCCCAGTAAGCATTGTGTTTTACCCACTCCTCGGTTACAGTCCCCTCGCATCGGTTGTTCGCCTCAGCTCGAATGTCGCTTAGCTTGGGCACGGGGATAGAGCCGAGTAGGGTGTGTAGTGATGTTGATGTAGCAGACGCAGACTTAGCAGTGTTCCATAATGCTGTCCGATAGTCCTTGAACACCATAAAACCGGGCTCCGTCTCGGCGGCCCGGTCATAGTTGTAACGAGGGTGGCAGATCCCCGAGTGTCCCCCCCCCCATAACTGGTTCTACAAGTCCGGCTGCTGCATGGGGCAAAAGAACCGGCAAGACGTTTAGAACAATCATGTGCATCTGCGTTGCTGCCACTTAGTAGCAGAGCCAACACCGCCAAGGCCAACGAGGCTAGCGAGGTCATTGTTTTTCCTTCCTTCCTGAACCCGCCCGTGCTGGGCGGGGTATCGCTCAGACAATCACTTGATAGCCGGGGTAACGGCTTCTCGTAACTTTTGCACGGCCGGAGCCGGAGAAGGAACCGGGCTAGCCGTTGGAGCCGGTGCCGGCGCGGGCGGCTCGCAATCAAGATGAACGAAGAGCGGCTTAGGTTGGTGTCGGTAGACTGCCCCTGTGCCATAGTCAATATAGCCGCCCAAGATAACCCCGGAGCCGGAGATAGTGGAAATCATAGACATGGTATGCGTCCGGCATCCGTCTTTGCGGATAGTCAGGTGAATAGCCTCTTTCTTCTTGACCTCCTGGTTGCACGGGGTGATACAGGTTCCACCAGGCGAAAACGTGACCGTTGCCCCCGGCGGGTCTGAGTTCACGGAAATCATTTCGGTTGTTCCAGTATCGTATCCATCTTCCTGTGGACCTTGGGCTGGTTGGCCGCCATGCACTCGCCCCCTTTGCTGCCCGTTGTTTCCCCGTGCGCCGCTGCTCGCTCAAAAACGCGCCCTGGAGGATTCGAACCTCCGACCTACAGATTCGTAGTCTGCCGCTCTATCCAGACTGAGCTAAGGGCGCATGGGAGGCGGGAAGGCTCTCCGCCTATCATACCCACCGGGGAAGGACAAGCGCCGAGAGAAAGGCTGAGGGGAGCGGAGAGGGCGGGATTCGAACCCGCGGTACGCGCTGACGTACACTCGCTTAGCAGGCGAGCGCCATAGACCACTCGGCCACCTCTCCCTGACGTTTCGCTCGGATTTGACTCCGGGAATACTACCGCTTCTGCCAGAGACGCGCAACGACTTTTTTATCCCTCGCTCTTGACAAATATAATTGAAAATGATTTTCAATTTCGTCTATGGGAATCCAAGCGACATCTTCCCTGTCAACCCATGCCCAAGAGAGCCGCTGCGGCTGCGGGAATCTGTTGGCGCGACTGCGTCCAAACGGCGTAGAACTCAAATGTCGACGCTGTAAACGGATCGTGCTCATTCCGTGGACCGCGGCCTCTCTGTGGCATGACGTGGCCCTTGAGTGGCAAGCAGACCAGAAAGGAGGAAACTGAGCCGACTGCGAATGATGGAATCGATGTGCGAGAGGCCAGCGGTACCAAACCCAGAGCCCTGTTGTGATGAACCTCATACCCGAAGGAGTTTTGAGCATGGTACGAAAGTTGGCAGTCGCCCTGGCGACGCTCATGTGCATAACAGGGACTTCCCGTTTGGCCGAGGCGGTCGATGACGGCCGCATCCAACAGCTTGAACAGCAGATGCGACAGATGCAGGAAGAACTGACCGCTCTCAAAGAAGAGCGGAAAAAAGAGCAAGAAGAAGCGGCCCGGCGTACCAGCCTGCTGGCCGAGGAGTTTGAAAGCCTCCGCACCAGCCTGACCGTGCCCGACTTCGAGCCGCTGACCCTGGAAGACAGCGTGTACGGCCTGGGACCGGCGGCCTCCAAGATTTATGGTGTCGAGCGGGGCTTGTCGATCGGCGGCTATGGTGAGGCCTTTTACCGCAAGGATGTGAGTGATAAGACGCGCAGCGACCGTGACACGACCGACTATCTGCGCTTTGTGCTCTACACGGGCTATAAGTTTACCGACCGTATCATTCTGAACGCCGAGTTGGAGTTTGAGCACGCCTCAACCAGCACCGGCGGCTCGGTCTCGGTCGAGTTTGCCTACATTGATTTCCTGATGTGGAAGTGGGCCAACTTCCGCGCCGGCATGTTGCTCGCCCCGCTGGGTATCGTCAACGAGTTGCACGAACCCGTGTTCTTCAACGGGGTGGAGCGACCCGAGGTCGAGCGGCGCATCATCCCCTCAACTTGGCGTGAGAACGGTATCGGGGTGTTCGGCGAACTGCTGCCCGGTCTGGAATATCGCCTCTACGCCATGAATGCGCTTGAAGGCGCAACGAGCAACACGTCTTCGTGTATGCCAGACGAGAACGGCAACTGCGTGACCAGCCCCTCGCTCAACCTGAAGGAGCATTTGCGCAGCACACGTCAGAAGGGCGGCGAAGCCATGGCCGAGGACATCGCCCTTGCCGCGCGGCTGGACTATACACCCATGCTGAACCTCAAGGTTGGCGGCTCGGTCTACACTGGCAAGTCAAGCCACGATAGTCAGTACTTCGAGTGCGTAGACGGGAGCTGTGGCAAGGTCAATCTGCCTGGCGCGCGCCTGACCATCTGGGACCTGCATGCCATGTACAGTTGGCAAGGGCTGGACCTGCGGGCGCTGTTCGCCATGTCCCATCTGGAGGACTCGGACACACTCAACCGGATCGGGGGGGGCGGCAAGATCGCCAAGGAGATGTACGGCTTCTATACAGAGGCGGCCTACGACATCATGCCGTGGGTCCTGGGCGACACCCAACAGCAATTGTCGCCCTTTTTGCGCTTCTCCTATATTGACCAGCACGCCGAGATGGCCGGTGACTGGGATGCCAAGGGTCGCTACGAGCACCGCATCTGGACCACCGGCATCAGCTATAAACCCCATCCCAATGTCGTGCTCAAGGTGGACTATCGGAACTTCGATACGGTGGAGAACAGCCACGAGCGCGAAGACGAGGTGAACTTTGGCGTGGGCTTTGTTTTCTAGGCAGTCCATGCTGTGCATGGTGCTGCTGCTGGGTGGTGCCACCTGCATTGAGGCCCAGGTTTTTTATTCCAGGGCAGAGGCACTCCAGGTGGCATTTCCCACGGCCGACCGCATTGAGACGCAAACCTTCTTTCTCACCCCGCAGCAGATTGAGCGGGTTGAGGCCCTGGCGCAGACCGCGGTCAACTCCAAGCTGGCCACCTTTCACATCGGCCATACGTCCGATGTTGTGCAGGGCTACGCCTTTATTGAGACCCATATTGTGCGGACCTTTCCGGAAACCTTTCTGATAGTGGTGTCACCCGACGGTACCCTGCAAAAACTCCTGGTCCTGGCCTTTTATGAGCCGGCCGAATACCTGCCCTCAGAGCGGTGGCTGGAGCAGTTTGATCAGAAACACTTGACGCCTTCGTTACGCCTGCGGCGCGATATCCACGGCATCATGGGCTCCACGCTGACAGCCCAGGCCGCGACCCAAGGCGTGCGCAAAGTCCTGGCCCTTTTTGAGGTCTTGATTCAGGAGCAACACTAGCGTGCGTTTTGTGATTACCGGCGAGTGGTCCAAAAACCGGCTGCTGCAGCTCATCATCGTCCTCTTTGTCATCTATGTGGCCGGCCTGTGGCTGACCAACGCCCTGCTGTATTTCCAGAAGATGGACCTGAGCTATGTTTCGGTGACGGAGTATTATCTGGGGTCGGAAGAACGTTTTTTGCAGCCCCGCAGCTATCAGGGCATGCTGGAAGTGTCCCATTTTCACTTGTTTGCCATGGGGCTGCTTCTCCTGACCCTGACCCATCTCATGCTGTTCGTGCCGCTCAGCTCGAATACCAAAGCCGGGTTTATCATCATTCCGTTTACCGCCGCCCTGCTTGACGAGGGCAGCGGCTGGCTAGTGCGCTTTGTCCACCCGCTGTTTGCCTATCTGAAAATTGCCGGCTTTGTGGCCTTGGAAGTCAGCCTTGCCGCGCTGATCGTTGTTGCCCTGTGGGCCGTTTTTGCCGGGTCTCAAGCCCAGTACGGCAAGGATCGCGGGCAGGCTGCGAGGCACCGACCGACGCCCGACACAGCCGCCCACGGCGGAAGTCGGTCTGGAAGGAGCCGAGTACGAGGATGACGCCACGCCTGTCCCTGCCCATCATCGGCTGTGTCCTCCTGCTGAGCCTGCCGAGCGCTGCCCTGCCGCTGTCGTGCGTAATTGACGGCCGCTACATCATGGGCACGGTCTTGCAGCTCACCCTGTGCGGAGCCGACCCCGCCCATACCCGCCGCAGCAGCGACAGCCTGTTTGAGACCGCTGCTCGTCTGGAGCGGCTGTTGACGACCTATACGCCCAACAGCCCGGTCAGCCGCCTCAACGCCACCGCCGGTCAGGGTCCAATGCCCGTTCCCGCCGAGGTCATGGACGCGCTGTCCGCCTCCATTCGCTACTGGGAGCTGACCCGCGGCACCTTTGATATTACCGTCGGTCCGCTCATGGCCTTATGGAAGAGCGCACACCGCCCGCCCTCCCCCGGTACGGTCCAACAGACCCTCAGCCGGGTTGGCAGCCACAAGATCGTCCTCTCTCCACAGGGCACGGCTGCCCTGACTGACACAGACATGGCGCTGGACCTCGGGGGCATTGGCAAGGGGTTCGCCCTTGACCGCATGGCCGCCCTGCTCAGGGCGCAGCGGGTCGAGCACGCCCTGCTCAATTTTGGCCAGAGCAGCCAGTGGGCCTTGGGAGCACCGCCCAAGGCAGACGGCTGGCGGCTCCTCATCCGACTGCCAAACGGCGCAAGCGCGGGGACCGTCACCCTGCGCAATCAGGCGCTTTCGGTTTCAGGCAGTCTGGGCCACAGCTTTCCTGTTGGAGGCCACTCCCATGGCCATATCATTGATCCCCGCAACGGACGGCCTGTTCAGCGCGATCTGCTGGCCTGTATTGTCGCCCCCAGCGCCGCCAAAGCCGAAGCCTTGAGCACGGCATTTTTGATTCTCGGCGAATCAGAGGGGACAGCGCTGTTAGAGCGTCTGTCCGACGTAGAAGGCATGTTACTGGAAACAAACGGGCGACGGTGGGAAACCGCCGGCTGGCGACGGGCGGTCTCGTTTGTCTCGTTTTAAGCCTGGCAAGGAGAGAAGAATGTCACACAAGCAACTGCTGAGCACAGTCACCGCGGATGACAAGCACAGTCGGCTCGAAATCCTCCTCAGCCCGACTGATGGGGGGAAACCGGCGCTTGAGTTGCGCCGCCTGTCCTGGGGCAGGGGCGTAGGCTGGTACCGTCAACACACCCTGCGGCTCAGTCCGGCAGAAGCCACAGCGCTGCTGCATAGCGTGTGCAGGAACCGAAGTGCCTGGCGCGAAGGCCGCCAAGCGCCCAGCGGGAAGGTCATCCCCTTTCCGACCAGGCAGCACGAGCGGGGAGGACAACAGCATCAACTCGGCGAAGACCGGGCCGGGAGTCGGTCCAAGCGGGCTTTCCGGAATGCTGAACCACCCGCTGAGACGGCGTGAGGTCTGTGTGTCTGGCGCTCAGCCGACCCGGCGCAGATTGATTTCGCGTTCAAGCCCGGAAGTCTGTACCATGCCAAGAGCCATTTCCAGCCCTTCGATATCTTCCTGCTCAGCCTCAACCTGGTTCTCCAGCATGACCCGCAGCGGCAGATTATCATCGGCCAGCCTGTGGGCCTCCATGTATGCGTACAGGGCGGCCCGTTCCAACTCCAGGTCCTGGTTCAGCATCTCTTCGAGGTCGGTTGACTGGCGAATCGGCGCGCCCAACTCAACCGTCGGGATACCGCCCAGTGAAACGATCTTCTGGCCGAACTTCCGGGCATGGCCAAGGGCGCTCTCACTCTGGTCGCCAAAGAAGCCCTCGTATTCCTTGCGCCACAGGCCGCTGACCAGCAGGGCGTGTTGTTTGTACTGCATGACCGCGGTGTGCTCAAGAGCCACGGCCCGGTTCAGCGCGTCAATCATTGTAGGTGTGTCCATTGTCAACTCCTTTCTGTGGAGGGTGTGGAAAAACTATCTGTACCCAGGCTAACCCTTCTGGCGCTCAATGTCAAGTCAATTTTCGCTCTAAGTTATTGATTTTATTGAATAAAATGAACTTGACAATCATTTTCAATTTCAATCAGCATTGCCCTCGTGAACCGACAGGGAATCACCGGGAGTCAGAAAGGACACAAACATGACACCATAATCCGCAGCTGTCACAGCCGGAGCACTTGAGGCCAGCGGTCCTGCACCCAGAGCCCGTGGAGAGACAATTCTCGCGGGCTCTTTTTTTGCCGTTCCCCTAATAAGGAGGAGGGAGAGATGGAAAAAATCCAGGACGATAACACGGTCCTTTTTATGAACCAGCGTGGGCTTTCTACCCGGGTCTGTCCACACGGGAGCGTGGCCCTCTGCGTTGGTCACACCTGTATCTCTTTGCGCAGGACGGATTTTCTCGACCTTGCGGAGGTCATCATGGCGACCCAGCAACATCTGCTTGAACACCAGAACTGTGAGCATGGCCAGACAAAGCACTGAACCAGCCTCAATCCATCCCGCCCGCTCCCGCCCCGAGTCCTGGGTATTCCGTTGCGCCCGGGACCCCCCCCCTCCACGCCCGGCGGAGTTGGAATAAAGCGTGAGAACACTGCGCAAGTCGCAAAAGGAGACTGTATGAAAAAGGCAATCGTTTTTGGAACACTCTGTATCTCCCTCCTCTTCACCGTTCTTCCCGCGTTGGCAACCATCCGGGTCAACCTGGAAAACCCGGCCAACGGGACAAGGGCCAGCGGCATAACCGCTCTTTCCGGCTGGGCCTTCAGCGATACCCCGGATACCCCGGTCAGCGTATGGCTGCGCCTCAATGGTGTAACCACCCAGACCGAGATTCTGTGCTGCGGGCCGCGTCAGGATGTGCAGAACGCCTATCCAGCCGCCCCGCCCAACAGCGGCTTCGGCCTGTTGTGGAACTACGGCGTCTTACCCTCAGGCGTCCACACCATAGGTGTCGAGGTCAGGGCTGCTGGTGAGGAGCCGGTGATGGTGGACAGCGGTATCACGGTGGTGCGGCCGGCGGATGCCGAGGTTCTCGGCTCACTGTCCATCGAAGATGCTACCGTCACCATAGACGAAGATGACGGCACGATCGTCATTACCGGAGCCGAGGCCACCCCCAAAGCAGACCAGGCCACCCCAGTCACCACCACACTGACCCTGGCCTATAGCACAGCCGCCCAGGCCTTCGGCATTGCCCTCGCCCAGGATGCTCGTGGGCCGGCGCGGTCCCCCTACGACGCCTCACAACTGCTAGAGGATGTGGCCGGGGCTATTTTTGATACCTATGACGCACTGCATACACGGGCAGCGGATCTCCAGTCAGCCGTCCTCAACGCCGTGATGGCCGGAGACCGGGCCAGCATGATTGCGCGTCTGGCCACCGTCCAGACCGCCTGGCGGGAGGCCCGCGTTCCCTGGGAGCAGAGCGAGGCGTTTCTGTTCGGGCCGGTCGATACCGACGAGCATGACCCCGCCCTGGACTCCTGGCCGCTCAATACGACCGACCTGGAAAACATCATCGCCTCTAACACTGACATTGCTGGCCTGACTCTTGAGGATGACACCAGAGGCTTCCACGCCCTGGAATATCTGCTGTTCCAGGATCAGGCCGGCAGGACAGACCCCACCGCGATTGTGGCCTCCCTGCTCAACTCCGATGGTACCCAGTCCCGCAGAAGCGCTTATGCGCAGGAGGTGCTGACCGCATTTGTTGGCAACACCGGTGCGCTCCGCAACGCTTGGGACCCTGAAGACGGGAACTTTGTGCGTCAGTTGGCTATGGCTGGCAGAGGCAGTACGAACTACACCAGTCAAAAAGCCGCGGTCCAGGAACTGGTCAACGGCATGATCGGTATTGCCGACGAGGTGGCCAACACCAAGCTGGCTGTCCCGCTCAACGACCGCAGTACCGCAGAAGAAGAATCCCGCTTCAGCAATAATTCCAGGCGCGACTTCATCGACAATCTGCGCAGTATCAACAACATCTACGAGGGCCGCTTTGACCAGACTGACGGCACCTCAATGGGTGTGACGGACTTTGTCGCCAATCAAAACCCCGAGCTGGATGTGCGGGTCCGGGCCGCACTGCGTGAGGCCATAGCGGCCGTCATCGCCATCCCTGAGCCCTTTGGCCAGAGCATCATGAACGATGCCGGCCGTGCGCGTGTCCAAGCCGCGGTGGATGCCGGGCAGACCTTGCACGCGGCCCTGCAAGACATTCTGCCGCTTGTCTCGGCAGCGAGTTTTGCCTACTGAGCGGCCCCTGTGTGACTGGATGCGGGAGAGACTGCCCTGAGCGGCCCATCCCCGACAAGACAGGTCTCCTCCCAGCTAAACTGCTTCAGGCCGAAATTGAGGAGAGCTATGTCAATATGGTATCGCGCGTGTATCGCAGGGGTGTTGCTGCTGTGGCCGGCGGTCAGTCCGGCCACCATCACCGCTGTCCTGGAGAATCCCGGCCAGGGTGGTAGCGTATCAGGGCTGAGCGTCATTTCCGGCTGGGCTTTCTCCGATACCGGCGCGCCCATTACGGTCAGGCTGCGTATCAATGGCGAGCCTGTCAGCCCTGTCGCGTGCTGTAGTCCGCGCCAGGACGTGATGGACGCTATTCCCGGCGCGCCGCTGAAAACAGCCTTTGGACTGCTGTTCAATTACGGCCTGCTCAATGCCGGCGTCCACACAATCGGGGTGGAGGTCAGGGCGGCAGGGGATGAACCAGTCACCGTGGAACATCCGGTCAGGGTGGTCAAGCCGGGCGGGGCGGAGTTCATTGAGCAGCTCGACCTCAGCCGGGCGAGCGCCGTCATTGAGGGGAATGAACTCCTGGTGTCTGGGGCACAGGTGCGCTCTCGTCATGGCACGAGCAGCGCTAATCTGCGCCTGGGCTACAGCCTGAGCACCCAATCCCCGGTCATCCTGGCCGCGCCGGCCAGCCTTCCGGTCGGTGCCCGCAGCACAGCCCTGGCGGGTGGGGAGACCACGATTTTTGACGCGACCAGCCAGGCGTTTGAAATGCCGGCCCCCAACTTGGTCGGGGCGCGTCTGGAGAAACATCTCGATGGCGACGCCGCCTTTGGAGACACCTTTGTGACGGCCCCCGCTCCGGTCTTCAGCGGCCTGGGGCCGATCTTCAATAATACTGGCTGTGCCAGCTGTCATCCGAAAAACGGCCGGGGTCGCCCGCCACGAGAGGGCGAGCGGCTGGACACCATTTTTCTGCGGGTCAGCGTGCCAGGCGCGGATGCCGTCACCCGCGGCCCGCTCCCCGTCCCGGGCATGGGGACGCAGCTGCAACATCGGGCCGTCTTTGGCGTCCTGCCAGAGGCGGATGTGCGCATGACCCAGACCGAACGCATTGAGACTTTTGCCGATGGCGAAAGCATCCGGCTGCGGACCCTGCATTTTACTATTGAGAACCCCGCTGTCCCCCTCCCCGCCCAAGTCCTGACTTCACCGCGCACCGCCCTGCCGGTGTTTGGGCGCGGCCTGCTGGAAGCCCTTGACCGCGCGACCATCCTGGCCCTGGCCGATGAGTTTGACGCCAATGGAGATGGGATTTCCGGCCGACCGAATATGGTCTGGGACACTGCCTCGGGGGCAACCCGGCTGGGCCGCTTTGGCTGGAAGGCCAATAATTCCAGTCTCTTCCAGCAGACCTTCAACGCCTATCAGCAGGACATCGGCATTACCAACCCGGTCTTGCCGATCGAAAGCGCCACTGGCCAACTCCAGGACGACGGCTTGGCGGACGACCCTGAGATTGACGTGGAAACCCTTGACGTGGCAACGTTCTACGTCCAAACCCTGGCCGTCCCGGCCCGGCGCAGGGTGGATGACCCGCAGGTGCGCAGAGGCGAAGAGGTATTTGCCGCGGCCGGCTGCGCGGCCTGCCATACCCCAACGCTGAGGACAGGGGTCTTAGTCGGGGTGCCGGAGGTATCGCACCAGACGATTCACCCCTATACCGACATGCTGCTCCACGACATGGGCGAAGGACTAGCCGACGGCCGGCCCGACTTTCTGGCCAGCGGCCGCGAATGGCGGACGCCACCACTATGGGGCATTGGCCTCACCCTGCGGGTCCAGGGCCATACCTTGTTCCTGCACGACGGCCGGGCGCGTACTCTCATGGAAGCGGTCATGTGGCACGGCGGAGAAGCGGCCCGGGCGCGTGAGGCTGTGCGCGTGATGCCCAGAGAAGACCGGGAAGCGCTCATCATTTTTTTGGAGTCTTTGTGACATGTGGGCGTTGTCCATCCCGGCCCAGCCGATGCCACAGGCGCAAACGCGCCCTGGTGCTCAGAAAGGAGAGCGGGGTGAACAGGACAGGTTTTTGGCACACGGGCAACAGGCAGATCGGCATCTCACACTGCCCGGAAGGCTGTATTCATCTTGTGGTCGGACGGGCGAGCGTCAAAATGACCCGAGAAGAATTTCTGGTCTTGGCCAAGCTGACCGATACGGCCAACCCAGGAGATATCCCTGGCGGAGCCACATCCGGCGTCTGAGCTCGGGCACTGAGGCCCGCTCACAGCTCTCCCCCGTCTGGACGGGGGAGAAAGGGAAAGTCGGGACATCGCCAAAGAGGTGTTGCCATCGCTGGCGGATGGGCTGCCAGTGTCAGATGTCCCGCTTTCCCTGTTATCTTCCAGTGTATACAAGGGCAAGACAGCCATATTGGTGCAGACTTGGCGTCGTCCTGCTGTGCTGGCTTGTTCTGCAAGCGGCCACGGCCGCGGATTTTCCGGTTTCGGTCCAGGATGGGGCCGGCCGGCATATGAGCCTGGACAG
Source organism: uncultured Binatia bacterium (SeqCode) (assembly GCA_965200965.1). GTDB lineage: Bacteria > Desulfobacterota > Binatia > Bin18 > Bin18 > JAAXHF01. The sequence continues at coordinate 118,384 of OZ241744.1, read as the reverse complement.
ACCGGCCGAGCGCATGATCGCTCTCAGTCAGGGCAGCCTGGATATTACCTTGGCCCGCGTTCCGGGTATCAGGGCCCCATACTCTATCCATTACATACCACGTCCCACAGGAGGTACACCGCATGAGCATGGTTGTTGTCACCAATCGCATCCCGGTGGCCAAAGGCCACGAAGCCGAGTTTGAAGAACGCTTCCGCAACCGGGCCGGTCTGATTGACCAAGAGCCTGGGTTCATCCGCAACGAGGTCCTGCGGCCCATCAAGGGCGAATACTATCTGGTCAAGACCTACTGGCGCAGCCAAGCCGACTTTGAACGCTGGACCAAAAGTGCCTCGTTTCGCCAGGCACACTCCAGGCGTCCGCCAGCCGAAATGTTTGCCGGCAGCAATGTCCTTGAGATCCATACGGTCGTGCTGGAAAGCGGCGTGTCACTGACTGCCGAGCGTTCATAAAACGGCCGGCCGAGACGTTTTCTCTAAGGGGACGGTTGACAGGCCGGGAAAAAGAGGGCAGGATATTTATGAAATTGATAATCAATTTCAACTAACTGAAAACTCAAGCGGCCAGAGATCCCAAGCCTAGAGCCCGGTAGGCTGGCCGTCATCCTGGTCAAGCTGCGGCAATGGTGGCGACAGCGGTCCAAGGGTGTTATCGTCCAGACCCTGGCCCATCTGGAAAAAGGCGAGCGCCGCCAAGCCATCATACTGCTGCGGGGCCAGCGTCACCATCGGGCCAGGGTTATCAGCCAGACCTTGCACCTGCTTGACAGGGCCTTCCCGGTCTTGAGGAAGCAAAAAATGAAGCCCTGCGCTTGGTGCGCTCCGCGGTGGCCGAGTTGGGCAGTTATCTGTTTGTGGCCTTCAGTGGGCTGCGGCTCGGGCTGGGCTGCGGAGAAAAACTCTTGCCACCGGCCTTGGCGGGCTGATTGGCACTGGTGTTTTTCGTTTTAGGATTACCGGGGTCGGAAAGTTTTTTGCAAAAAGACCCGTTTCCCCCTTGACGGGACGAGAAAGCTGACATATTTTTAGTTGAAATTGATAGTCAATTTCAACTTAAGAAAAAGGTCAACGGCCCTGAGCCTAGAGCCGGCAAGGATGGTGAAACAATGTGTCCTCACAGGCTCTTTTCTGGTTCTCAGTCTACCGCACACAACACCTTTCAGCGGGAAACCCTCCTTCCCGCTGTCGCCCCGGGGGTTCCTGCCCCGCCCCCTGGGGCACTCTTCTCTGTTGTCCCTTTGACCTGAAAAGGAAGCCGCTATGGACACCGTATGGAAGGCACACAGCCAGCCGTTCAGCCTGTGGGTTTACCCTGGGAAACACCTCCATTCAGATCGGCAACATCGTTCTTGAACTGACGACCGGCGAGTTGAACGCGCTCGCGCCCCTGAGCGAACTGTCCAGTTGGCCCTTCAAGCGTCCCGGAACACAACAATTACCGTCACCGGCCGTGAGTCAGAACACCAGTGTGGCAGGAGAAAATCGGTGCTCCTGCCATTTGCCCCGGGGCGGTCTCCCTCCTGATTGCCCCGGGGCGTTCCCCCTCGTTGAACTTTCTCCCCGGCTTGGCTACAATTCTGTGGTGTCGGGACAGAGCAGCCGGGCACTGCCCCCTCCCCGCCTGCCCCGGCGAAATCATCTTCAGGAAAGGGGAATCGCCATGACGAAACTCAAGGCCGAATACATCTGGATGGACGGCAACAAACCAACGGCCACCCTCCGCTCAAAAACAAAAATCCTTGAGAAACCCGTCAACAGTCTCGAAGATATTCCGCAGTGGGGATTTGACGGCTCCAGCACCATGCAGGCCGAGGGGCACAACAGCGACCGCCTGCTCAAGCCCGTGTACTATGTTCCTGACCCCATCCGTGGGGGTCTGAACATCCTGGTGATGAACGAGGTCCGGCTGCCGGACGGCTCGGTGCATGAGTCCAACACCCGCGCGCCCCTCGTTGAGATTCAGGACAAGTATCAAGACCACGACCCCTGGTTCGGTATTGAGCAGGAGTATACATTTTTCCGCGGGCGCTCACCCCTCGGCTGGCCGGAGGGTGGCTATCCCGCACCCCAGGGGCCGTTTTACTGCGGGGTCGGGGCCGATGAGGTCTTTGGCCGCGAGATTGTTGAGAGCCACATGAACGCCTGTCTGGAAGCCGGGCTGGCCATCTCCGGCATCAATGCCGAGGTCATGCCCGGGCAGTGGGAGTTTCAGATCGGCCCCATAGGAGCGCCTGAGATAGCCGACCAGTTATGGATCGCCCGCTGGCTGCTCTACCGCATTGCCGAAGATTCCGGCGTCAACGCTACGCTCCACCCCAAGCCGGTCAAAGGCGACTGGAACGGTGCCGGCGCGCATACCAATTTCAGCACCAAATCCATGCGCGCGGCCGGCGGCCTCGAGGTGGTCACCGCGGCCTGCAAAGCGCTGGAACAAAGGCACGCGGAGCATATTACGGTCTATGGGGCGCATAACGAAGAACGCCTCACCGGCCTGCACGAAACCTGTAGCATCCATGAGTTCCGCTACGGCATCAGCGACCGTGGGGCCTCGGTGCGGATTCCAATGGCCACCGCCAATGAAGGCCGCGGGTATCTGGAAGACCGGCGTCCCGCGGCCAACATGGACCCCTATCAGGTGTGCGCCGCACTGCTCGAAACCGCCTGCGGCTGAGCGGTCATGCGGTTACCGGCCGGGAAAGGGTGTGAGCCGGGAAGCTCACCCTTCCTTACCCGGCCCGTTGCAATTCCCGCATACACTTCTGACCCGGACTTTTGTGCCTGACCCGGGAAAACGGTGCTGAGGTGGTCTTGCTGACATATCCGGCGGACGGCCAGCACGCACCGTCGGACCGGGGTATCACCGAGGACATTTCTTACCAACCGCAGCGCCCCCCACACGCCCTCATCCCGGACAAGTCGCCAGGGTCCTCACAGCATCGGGGCATGGCCACTGCGCCGGACGGTGAAGCCGACCGCCTCAAGCAACTCTCGCCATTCCGCCTCAGGCAGCGGCCGGGCTCCGATGTGCAGGACCGATGACAGCCTTGCACAGATCTCTTCGTGCTGGTCGGGGGCATCGTGTCAGGGACGATGTTCAACTCGTGAATGCCGTGGCGGCCGCTGGGCCGAAGCAGCCGAAATGCCTCGGCCATGATGCGCCGCCTCTGCTCCTGAGCATTCATGCTCAGCATGGCCTCGCCAATCACTACCGAGGCCGAATCATCAAAATTCTCTGCCTGGATGTTGCCATCAGGCAACTTTGCGGCCGGTAACGGCCTCACGCAAGCCTTCAAGCAGCCCTTCGACCTTGGCCATCCGCTCCCGAAGTTCCGTCTCCAGCCGAGTCATCCGTTCGCCCAGTTTCATCTCCAGACCGCTCATCTGCTCCCGCAGGTCCGCCTCCAGCCGAGTCATCCGTCCGTGCAGGTCTTTGACTTCCGTGCGCAGGTCTTTGACTTCCGTGCGCAGGTCTTTCATTTCGCCCCGCAGGTCTTTCATTTCCGCGCGAAGACGATGGTTGGAAGTTGCAATCGCTATCAGGATCACAATCCCGGTGCCGATGATGGTCCACGAGTCAGGAGTCATAGCCAGTATGCTCTTTCCTGTGCTGCCAGCGTTCCCCCTACCACGGCCACCCCGGACTGTCCAGCTTGCCCCCTCAAGAGACAGAAAAAAGGCGATCAGCCCGCTGGCAGGAATATCACGCTATCCTGGAGCGGATGAGCGCCACCAGCCCGGATTCGTCGCTTCAATATGGAGTTTCATCATTCCTGCTCCCTGGAACATGGCGTTTCTTCGTCATAGACCACCGTTGAAAATTGACAGTCACTTTCACTACTATCCCAAGGATGCAGAAAACCCTGGCAGAACTCGGCCCCTCCGAGCATGGACAGATCCACGCCATTCATGGCACGGACGGCATAGCACGCCGGCTGGCGGAACTCGGCTTTACCCCGGGCCAAACGGTTGAGGTCATCCGCTTGGCCCCCCTGGGTGATCCCATGCAGGTCCGCATCCGCGGCTATCAGCTCGCCCTCCGGCGTCAAGAGGCCGGGCGTGTCCTCCTTGCCTCTTCAGGCTCTAGCGCATAAAAATGCGCTATGGTTCCCCTCCCTTCCCCGGTGACTGAGGCTGTCGGCCCGTCCCTCGACACCGGACGCCGCTACAGAGTGGCCGTGGTCGGCAACCCCAACACGGGCAAGACCACCCTGTTCAACGCCCTGACCGGCCTGAGCCAGCACACCGGTAATTATCCCGGCGTCACAGTAGAGAGCGCCCTGGGCGAGTTCCGGGAAGACCACGATCGCTTTCTGGTGGTTGACCTGCCCGGTACCTACTCGCTGGCCGCCCGCACCCCGGATGAAATGATCGCGGTGTCGGTGCTGCTCGGCCGTGGCACGGGGGGTGCCCAGCCGGACGTGATTGTGTGTGTGGTTGATGCCACCAATCTTGACCGCAACTTATACCTGACGACCCAGGTCATTGATATCGGCCGACCCCTGGTCATTGCCCTGACCATGACCGACCTGGCCGACAAACAGGGCCTCTGCCTTCATATACCCAAACTCGAGCGACGCCTGGGCGTGCCGATTGTTGCCGTTCACGCGGCAAAGCGCCGCGGGCTGGTGACGCTGCGCCGGGCGATTCGGACTGCTGCCGCGGTGCCGTCCGGGCCGTCGCGCCCGGTCCGCCTGCCGGCTCTTGTCGAGCGCGAACTCAAGGCGCTTGCCACCACCCTGTCCCCGCAGCATGTCCCCCCCGTCTTTCTCGAACGCGCCCTGCTTGACGCCGGGGGGCTGATAGAGGGCGAGTTGGACAGTCCTGCCCTAACCGCAATCGAGGCCGCGCGTACCCGGCTGGCCGCGGCCGGGCTGCGCTTGCCGCAGCTTGAGGTTGAGCGGCGCTACGAGTGGATTGCCCAGACCGTTGCGGCCGGCTGTGAGCCACCGGCCGCACCGAGCAGCCCGCAGCCGAGTTGGAGCGACCGGCTCGACGCCCTCGTCCTGCACAAGGTCTGGGGCGCGGTGATCTTCCTGCTGACGATGGCGGTGACATTTCAGGCGATCTTTTCCTGGGCTGTGCCGGCCATTGACGCCCTTGATGGGCTGTTCGCCGACATCGGCAGCCGGGTTGGGGGTGTTCTGCCCGAGGGGCCGGTCCAGAGCCTGATGGTTGACGGCCTTATCGGCGGGGTCGGAGCGGTGGTCGTCTTTGTACCGCAGATCGCTATTCTCTTCGGGCTCCTTGCCCTGCTCGAAGACTCCGGCTATATGGCCCGGGCGGCGTTTCTGATGGACCGCCTGCTGGCCGGTTTCGGCCTGTCGGGACGGAGCTTCATCCCGCTACTGTCTTCCTTTGCCTGCGCCGTGCCGGGCATCATGTCGGCCCGCACGATCGAGAATCAGCGTGACCGCATCGCCACCATTCTCATTGCCCCGCTGATGAGCTGTAGTGCACGCCTGCCGGTCTATGTGCTGCTGATCTCGGCCTTTATCCCGGCCCAGACCGTGTGGGGTGTTGTCGGGCTTCAGGGGCTGACCCTGTTTGCCATGTACCTCGTCGGGCTGCTTGTCGCGCCGCCCATCGCGCTGGCGCTCAAGCGGACGATCTTAGCCGGCGAACCCGTCCCCTTTCTGCTGGAGTTGCCGGCGTTTAAGGTTCCGGCTTGGCGCGTGGTGGTCTTCCGTATGTACGACCGCAGCCTGGCGTTTCTGAAACGGGCCGGCACAATCATCCTGGCCACTACCATCCTGGTCTGGGCCTTGTCGTACTACCCGTACTCCGAGCAGATCAGCCAGGAGTTTGCCGCCCGGCGGGCAGCGGCCCCTGCCACCGAGCGGGCGGGCTTAGCGGTTGAAGAAGCCGGAGAGCGCCTGCGCCAGAGCTATTTGGGCCGGGCCGGGCGGGCGATTGAGCCACTCGTTGAGCCACTCGGCTGGGACTGGAAAATCGGCATGGCAACTCTGGCCAGCTTTCCGGCCCGTGAGGTGATTATCGCCGCTCTGGGTACAATCTATAACCTGGGCGACGAACAGGACGAAGCCAGTCTTGAGCTGCGCGAAGCCATGCGGGCCGAGCGCCGAGCGGATGGTCGGCCGGTCTATACGCCACTGGTGGCGCTGTCGATTATGGTCTTTTTTGCTCTGTGCTGCCAGTGCGGGGCCACCCTGGCGACGATCAAACGGGAGACCAATTCGTGGGGCTATCCGGTGTTCACCTTTGTGTATATGACAAGTCTGGCCTATCTGGCCGCCCTGGGGGTGTATCAACTCGGCAGCCGTCTGACCGGCTAGGTCTGGGGAAAAAGCGTATGGAGGTGCAGACATGGATCATCCTGCCCGTTGTTGCCGCGGCCGCGGTGTATGTGGGCCGTCGCCTGTGGCCACGCCCTCAGGCCGGGGCCGGCTGCGGGAGCTGTCCCCAGAGCCGCAATCGGACCGATGACTATGCCTGACGCGCTCCGCGTTCGCTTGACAGCGTGAGCGCGGGCAAGCGTTTGCTCAAGCAAGGCGTTGAGGAGGGGATATGGCTCAAATGGATCAGGGGCGACAGGCTGAAGAACCCGTACTCTGTCTGACTGCCGAGGCGGTCACAATGATCAAGCGGACCCTGGCCCGCGGGGGAGTTGGGGGCTGGGGGCTGCGCATGAGCGTTTCCGGTGGAGGATGCAAGGGCTTTCAGTACAGCCTCAACCTTGAGCACTCCGCGCGTGATGACGATCTCATCCTTGTCCAGGATGGCATCACGACCTATCTTGATCCGACCAGCGCGGTCCACCTGAGAGGAACCCGGCTGGACTATGTCACCAATCGGCACGGCAGCGGATTTCATTTTTTCGGCCTTGATGTGGAGCGCACGATCGGCTGCGGCTCGCCTGTGCTGCTGCGCGGCTGTATCAAGAATAACACCCGCACTGAGGGCTGTGTGCGGTGCGCCCAGAGGCCGCTGATGGACATAGACCTGAATACGGCCACCGAATATATTGACCCCCGACAGAGTATTTCTCACCCGGGTCTGACACCGCTGCAAAAGTGTGAGAGGTGCTGCTTTGTCATCTGTCAGTGCGACACGGCCTAGGCTATTGGACTCGGCGGGCTCTCTGCCGATCGCTCGAGGTCTTGGCGCTCTTGCTGGTTGATGATGCGCAGCCATTGCCCGGCCTGCCTGGCAACGCGCTTATGGCTGGTTGCGCTGGTGAAGGTGTCTTTGCTGGCGGCCAGGTTTCCAGACCGGTACTGCGCAATACCCAGCAGAATATAGGCATGTCCGGTGTCTTCAAGGCCGCCTTTTTTGATCCCGAGGTCCGCGGCCAGCGCGGCATCCGACCAGCGTTCCAGCTGGGCCAGCAGTTCGGCCCGGCGGATATCGAGGCGTCCGCTCTCGGCACGCTGGGCGCTGCGTTCAAGCACATCAAGCGCGCGTTGATACTCTTTGGCGTACAGCCAGCAGGTCACCAGTAATTCCTGGTGGGCCGGGGTATCGGCCACGGTCTGGGTTGCCAATCCGGTGTGCAGGATATCGCCGGCTTTATAGGGCAGGCCGAGGTGCAGATAGGACTGGACGACGTACAGGACTTCTTGCTCTTCAAGGAGTCCGAGTTTGTGGGCCAGGGCCAGGGCTGAGGCCGCCCGGCCCTGCTGTCCAGCCTCGATGTACATCTGTGAAAGCTGTAACCAGTAGGTTTTTTTGCGCGGCTGGCGGTGGAGCAGCTGGTTGAGTACCGCGGCGGCCTGAGACCATTGTTGCTGCTCAACATACACAAACAGGAGCAGCTGGTGCCACTCCTCATGGAAGGTGCCGGCCTGGCGAATCGCCTGCTGGATGTTCTGCTCGGCGTCGGCATAGCGTTTGAGTTGGCTGTAGACCTGGGCCAGGGAGGCCCGGGCTTGCGGCTTGGGCTGGGCTTCTTCGGCCAGCCAGAGTTCAAGAAAGCGCGCGCCTTCCTCATAACGCTGGGCGGCGATCAGAATCTGGGCCAGATTATAGCGCACGGTCTGCGCCCGCTCGGGCGGCAGGGCTTGGCTGGCCAGGCTTTGCTGAAACACATCGGCAGCTTGGCCGTACTGCTCGAGGGAAGCGTGGACATGGCCTAAGGCCTGTTGCACGAGGGCTACCTCGTAGGGGCTGAGCTCGGGGTCTTGGGAGAGGGTCTGGAGTTGGCTCAGGGCTTGTTGATTCTGCCTCTGCTCAGTCAACTCCTGGGCCTGAAGGAGCTGATCGTAGACTTTTTGGGACAGGGTTTGTTCTGCGGCTCGGAGCGGTGCGATGCACAGGAACACGAGTGCCAGGCCGCTGGTCAGCCTGAACTGCCGCGTATGGCAGGTGGGTAGCCGGCTCACCTCAGCTATCCCTCAACGCAAAGTCGATCCGCTGCGAGGCCCGCGAGTCAACCGCCCGGCCATCCTGGGTGCGGGGTTTGAACTTCCACTGGACAATGGCCCGCAGGGCGGCCCGGTCAAATACCCTGGCGGGAGAAGACTCAATCACCACCGGGTCGCGGACGCTTCCATCTTTGGTAATCGTAAACTCAACCGTGACAAAGCCTTCGATCTGCATGCGCGAGGCGCGGGAGGGATAGCGCGGGGGAACACGCACGAGGGCGATCAGTTCCTGGTCCATCATGACCGGGCCTTGCGATGGGGCGGCGGGTGGCGACAGGGGGCCCATGTTGAGCAAAGGCCCCCGGCCGGTTGTTGCGGTCATTTCGATCTTGGGTGCTGTCAGCCTGGGCTGAGAGCTTGGCGATGATGTCAGGCTCGGGGTTTCCGGCGGAGTCTCCGGGGGGGGAGGCTCTTTGGGGGGCGTGCGTCTAGGTGGGGGGGGGGGCGGGGCTTCGCGGGCCAGGCGGACAAAGTCAATGACCGGATAGGAATCCCGGTTCAGGACTGTGCTGGGCGGACCTGAAATCAGGGCTTGCATGAAGAAAAAAATCAGGAGGCCGATCGTCAGACCGGCTCCTCCTGACAGCGTTATCCGCTTCAGCATTGCCTAGCCCTCCTGCCGGGCGGCCACGGCAATCGTGCTAACGCCGGCCAGACGAGCCTGGTCCATGACCTGCACGAGCAGGCCGGTCTGGGCTGCGGTATCCGCCAGGACGACCACATCGGCCTCTGGATTGTCGGCCAGCATGCGTTCGACGTTGGCCCGGACCGCTCGCACATCAATGCGCCGCCGCTCCATCCATATTTCCCCTCTGGCCGACAGGGCGATGTGGATTGTACCGCGTTCTTTGGTCTGGGTCGTCTGGGCAACAGGCCGGTTGACCTCGATCCCGGCTTCCTTGACAAATGAGGCGGTCACCAGAAAAAAGATGAGCAGAATAAATACCATGTCAATCAAGGGGGTCAGATTGACTTGGCTCTCGGCCTGGACCCTGCCACGACGGCGTCTCATGGCTGCCTCCTCACTATCTTACAGGCCGGCGGCGCGCTTCTGGGCCTCGACTTGGGCGCGAATCCACAGCAGGCCCGGATTGCCGAACTCGTCTTCGAGTTCCAGCAGGCCGGTGAGTTTTTGTGCTTCCACTTGGACCCGCTTGGTCAGGCTGGACCCGAGGTACAGCCCGGGCACGGCGCATACCAGCCCGGCCATGGTTGTCACCAGCGCTTCAGAAATCCCGTTGGCCATACCGTTGACGTTGCCCGTCCCAAACAACTGCATCACGGTAAAGGTCGAGATCATGCCGTTGACGGTCCCCAGCAGTCCTAAAATTGGCAGCACCGCGGTCAGGGAGCGAATCAGCGGCAAGGAACGGCGCAGCTGATAGTCGGCCTCGGCGATCTCCATGCGACGCTGCTGGCGGGCGTACCAGGAGTGCCGCTCGCTACGCGCCTCCCAGCGGTGAACCAAGGCCTGCACCAGGGCCGGATAGCCCGTGCGCAGGAAGACATAGCGCTCAACAATGAGCGTCGCCAGCACAACCGTCACGACCAGAATGGCCCACAGCGCCGGCCCGCCGACCGCCATGAATTGTCGGAACTGGTCAAGCAGATTCTGGAGGAGTACGAGAAGATTCATTCCGCTGCTCCGCGAGCTGGGCGATCAGGCCGGCCCCCTGTTCATCGAGCACCTGAACCAGTCGGCTGCTCGTCCCCGATACGATCGTATGCAGGAGGACAATCGGAATCGCCACGCTCAGCCCCATCTGGGTCGTGACCAGGGCCTGTGAAATGCCGCTCGACATGGTGCGCGGGTCGCCCGTCCCAAACAGGGTAATGGACTGAAAGGTATCAATCATCCCGACGACTGTGCCGAGCAGGCCCAGCAACGGGGCGACCCCGGCCAGGATGCCGATGGTGGACAGGCCGCGTTCGAGCCGCGGGAGCTGATTGAGGATGGCTTCGTCCAGGCGGGCCTCCAGGGTGGCGACATCCTGCTCTGTATCGTTGTGATAGACGAGCATCACCCGGCCGAGCGCGTTGTCGGCCTGTGGGGCGTCGGTCTGGCGTTGGGCGGTGATGCGCCGGCCTTCCCGCCACAGGTAGACGATGCGTTCCAGGCTCAAGACGAGGCCCAACAGACCGATGGCGAGAATGATATAGCCAATGACACCGCCCTGATTGAGACGTTCCCACACATCTGGCGTCTGGACGAGGGCGGCGAGAATAGCCCCCCGGGACGGGTCTACGCCGAAAGCGCTGTAGCCTTCGGTTGTCTGTTCAAGGTCTTGGGCGGCGCTCTGGAACTGCTGTGGTGGCTGGCGTGTCAACTCTACGAGTTGGTGCGTCTCTGGCACATAGCGCAGGTATTGTCCCTGCGAGACGCTGTTGAATGTCCCGACCCGGACGACCTCGCGCTCCGACTGTTCGCCAGTGGCGTCAACGACCGTCGCCGGGAATTTCACGACCCGCCCAGACTGCGCCATCTCTTCCAACAGCCCGAGCCACACCTGTTCGAGTTCTTCCAGCGAGGGCAGTTCTTTGCTCTCGCCCAGGGTGTAGAGAAAATCAGCGCGGTCGCCGAGCTGGGCGGACACAAGTGAGCTGTCAAGCAGGCCGGCGGTATCACGCGCCACTTGACGGACCACGCCGAACAGTTCGCCCAGCGACGCTGCCCGCTCATTGAGCTGGGTGCGCAACTCTTCCAGGCGGTCTTCGTTCTGCTCAAAAGCCGCCCGCTTTTGTTCGCTCTGGCGCTTGACTTGGTCAAGGTCTGCCCTGGCCTGCCGGAGGCGCTGCTGCTGCTGGTCACGCTCTGCGACAAAACGGGCTTCGCGTTCAGAGTGCAGCTTGGAATCGGCTTGTCGCTCGGCCTGAACACGCTTGAGCAGTTCATCAAGCGAACTCGGAGCTTCTTGGGCGGCGGGGTTTGACCAGCCGGGCAGAGCCAGGAACGCGAGCCACGCCAGACTCCAGTATATTCTCCTCACCGTGTCACCTCATTTGGAGCGGGAACAGGCAGTGTGAGCATCTGCGGGGTCGATTGTCTCTGGGCAACCAGCAGGCCACGCGCAATGGCTGCCTGGTAGGTCTGAGGCAGCGGCTCCCACTGCCGGGCAGCCTGATTCCACTGCCCGACCTGGTGGCCGTCCAGGCTCTGATAGAGCAGTGCCAGCCGGCCAACCCGCAAGAAGTCAACCGTTCGTTCCTGACCGTCGCGGGTCAACCCTCCCCGGTAGGCCTCAAGCGTCCGACCGTATTCCATCTCGACTTGATAGGCTTCCATGATGCGGCGGTACTTCTCGGCAACCACCAGATCGGACTGATCAAGCCAACCCCGCAGACTGACCAGACGCGCCTGGCGTTCTCCGGGCAAGAAGGGAATATCCAGGGCGACAAACTGCTCAAGGCGCTCCAGCATACGGACCAGCAGGGGCACAATATCGCGTTGTGTGACCTCAATCTCCTGCAACTGCACACCGAGAGAGGCCACTTCCTGCTCTTGGGCGGCGAGCATACGGTCAAGCTGCTCGGTATACACCCGGAGGCTCTCGGTCTGCTGGACAATCCCCCGGTAGGTGCTGAGTAACTGCTGGGCCTCGTCGTCGAGGCGGTCAATTTTTTCCTGAGAGTGGATACCGGCTTGCGTTGCTTCGGTCTGGGCCTCAAGCGACGACTCCAGGGCTTGGGCTGCTGCCAGCCCTGTCCAACTCATCAGGCTTATCCACGCCAGTGGCCACACCAGGCAAGTCTTACGCACCATACATTCTCCTGTTCGCTGGTAAGCGTACCTGAACGATACCGTAAAAGTAAAGAGCCTTGTCAGACAAGCTCAGCGGGCACAACTCTGTCGAAACGCTGCCTAGCCCACCCGGGCCAGTTCCAGGCGCCCGGCCCAGCGTTCCTCCAGAATCGCCCGCATCTTCCGGGAGGCCGGGGAGCGCAAATCGGGGTCTTTTTCCAGCCAGGCTTGGGCTTCCTGCCGAGCGGTTTCCAGGATGCGGCTGTCACGGACGATGTTGGCGACCCGAAAATCGGGCAGACCGGACTGGCGCGTGCCGAGAAATTCCCCCGGCCCCCGAAAGGCCAGGTCGGCCTCGGCGATCCGAAAGCCGTCGTTGGAGTCAGCCATGACCTGAAGGCGCCGGATGGATTCGTCGGCCGGCGTATACTGGGCCAACAGAAGACACTCGGACTCAGCCTGTCCACGCCCGACCCGTCCGCGCAGCTGGTGGAGCTGGGAGAGGCCAAAGCGCTCGGCATGTTCAATCAACATGACCGTGGCGTTGGGCACATCAATGCCAACTTCAATGACGGTCGTTGAAACGAGCAACTGATAGTCGCCATTTTGAAAACCTCTCATAATCTCGTCCTTGGCATCACTTTTCATGCGGCCGTGGAGGAGGGCCACGGCATAACTCCGAAAGACGCCGGCGGCTAATTCTTCGGCCATGCTAGTCGCGGCTTTCAAGTCTGATTTCTCTGATTCTTCAACCAACGGGTAGACTACATACGCCTGATGGCCACGGTCGAGATGGTCTTTGACCAGCCGGTAGGCCTGCTGGCGTTCGCCTTCGTGAAAAACACGGGTGGCAACCGGTTTCCGGCCGGGCGGCAACTCGTCAATCACCGATACCTCAAGGTCCCCGTAGATAGTCAGCGCCAGGGTGCGCGGAATCGGGGTGGCGGTCATCAGCAGCAGGTCCGGGTTGGCACCGTGTCGTTTGAGGGCGGCGCGCTGCATCACCCCAAAGCGGTGCTGCTCATCCACAATGGCTAAGCCGAGCTGACGAAAACCCACCCCCTCTTGAATAAGGGCGTGGGTCCCGACCACAATCTCAATCTCGCCCCGCTCCAGCCTGCCGTACACTTCATGTTTGCGTTTGGTACCGCCGGTCAACAGCGCGATAGACACCTGGAGCGCGTCGGCCAGGGGGCTGAGGGTGCGAAAATGCTGCTCGGCCAAGAGTTCGGTCGGGGACATAAAGGCGACCTGGAAGCCACTGTCAAGGGCCGCCATAGCGGTGCTGAAGGCGACCATCGTTTTGCCCGAACCGACATCGCCCTGGACCAGACGGTTCATCGGATGGGGGGCGGCCATATCACGGTGGATGGCTTCCAGAACACGCTCCTGAGCCGCGGTCAGACGAAAGGGCAGGACCTCGCGCAGACGGGTCGAGAGCATTCCCGGCACAATAGACAGACCATCCTCTTTGACCAGACTTCGCCGCCGCAGTGTCATGCCTAACTGGAGGTAGAAGAGTTCGTCAAAGACAACCGCCCGATGCGCCTCGGATGTCACCTCGTTGAGCGGCTTGAGGTCAGCATCGGCCGGCGGCATGTGCAGGTAGCGCAGGGCGGTGCTCAGGTCCATCAGGCCCAAACGCGGGCTGCACTCGGGCGGCAGGCATTTGGGCACCAGATCGGCATACGCCTTGACCACGCCATGCACAAGGCGGCGCATGGCAGCAACCGTCATCTCGGTTGTTTTGTTGTAGATGGGCAGGATACGAGCCGCCTGCTCCTCTTCGTCAACCAACTCCATATCCGGGTGGATCATCCACTTGCCGCCCTTGAGGCCGAGGTCAACCTTGCCGAACAGCAGAACCCGCTGACCGACCCGATATTTCTGCTGGAAATAGCGGTGCTGGTGATACCACATCAGAAACAGAAATCCGGTCTCGTCCCGGACCACGCCTTCAAGCACCCAACGGCGTCGCCGGCCCATAAAGCGCCGTTCCATACGAACCAACTGCCCCGCCGTTGCCCCTTCCTCGCCGGCGGCCAGGTCGCGGATCAGCTTCAGCTGGCGGCGGTCCTGATAGCGGAATGGCAGGTGATACAGCAGGTCCTCCACCGTGTGGATGCCCAGCCGCGCCAACTGCTGGGCACGCTTGGGCCCGACCCCCTTCACATACTGGGCAGGTTTTTTCAGCGCTGGCGCAGAACGGAAAGGGCGAGGGGTCGGCGGCTGCGGTGCGGAACGCTCAGACACAGGAACATCTCCGCTTACCGCGCATGATACTCCTGCACCGGCTTCACGACGAGCAAGCCGCGGCGCAAACGGCTGAGGCCCTCAGCCGCGGCATCAGCGCCGGCAATGGTGGTAAAATACGGCACTCGACACTCCAGGGCGGTACGGCGGATGGAAAAAGAGTCGGTCAGCGACTGCCTGCCGTCGGTGGTATTGATGACCAGGGCAATAGTTCCGGTCTGTATGGCGTCAACAATGTGGGGCGAACCGTCTTTGACCTTATTGACGCTTTCAACGCTGAGACCGGCCTTGCGCAGGTAGGCGGCGGTTCCCCGGGTCGCCACCAGCCGGAAGCCGTTCTCGACCAGACGCTGGGCGACCGACAGAGCCGCGGCTTTATCCTGGTCTCTGATGCTGAGCACGGCTTGGCCGTGCATCGGCAGCACCGTCCCGGCGGCGAGCTGAGCTTTGGCAAACGCTGTCCCAAAAGCGGCGTCAATGCCCATGACCTCGCCGGTCGATTTCATCTCCGGGCCCAGCACGGTATCGACCCCGGGAAACTTGATGAAGGGAAAGACTGCCTCTTTGACGCTGACGTGTTTGGGTACAATCTCGTGGGTATAGCCGAGTTCGGCCAAGGTCTTGCCGCCCATGACCCGGGCGGCGGTCTTGGCCAGCGGCAGGCCAATCGCTTTGCTCACAAACGGCACCGTGCGAGAGGCGCGCGGATTGGCTTCCAGAACATAGACGGTGTGGTCCTGGACGGCAAACTGGATATTGATCAGACCCACCACCCGCAGTTCAGTGGCCAACAGCGTCGTCTGGTGCCGGATCTCATTCTGGACGGCCGGCGATAAACTCCGGGGCGGTAGCGAGCAGGCGCTATCTCCTGAGTGTACTCCGGCCAGTTCAACGTGCTCCATGATGCCGCCAATAACCACATCCCGGCCGTCGCTGACCGCGTCCACATCAACCTCGGTCGCATTGTCAAGAAACTTGTCGATCAGGACCGGATGTTCGGGCGAGACCGAGACTGCCTCGCGCATATAGCGCCGCAGGCTGTCCCGGTCATATACCATCTGCATGGCCCGCCCGCCCAACACATAGGACGGCCGGACCAGGGTCGGATAGCTGATTTGCTCGGCAATCCATAACGCTTCTTCGGCTGAGCGAGCGATACCGTTTGGCGGCTGGCGCAGGCTGAGTTTTTCGAGCACGGCCTTAAAGCGTTCCCGGTCTTCAGCCCGGTCAATGGAGTCGGGGCTGGTGCCCAGGATGGGCACTCCGGCTTGCTCCAGCGGTACGGCCAGTTTGAGCGGCGTCTGGCCGCCAAACTGCACGATCACCCCAAACGGTCGCTCGACCCGCACAATGCTCAATACGTCCTCAAACGTCAGCGGCTCAAAGTAGAGTTTATCCGAGGTGTCGTAATCCGTGCTCACCGTCTCCGGGTTGCAGTTGACCATAATAGTCTCAAACCCGTCGTCCTTCAGGGCAAAGGCAGCGTGAACACAGCAGTAATCAAACTCAATGCCCTGACCGATGCGGTTGGGTCCGCCACCCAGAATCATCACCTTGCGGCGCGTGGTCGGTCCGGCCTCGTCCTCGCCCTCATAGCTTGAGTAGAGATATGGGGTATGGGCCACAAACTCGGCGGCGCAGGTATCGACCGTTTTATACACCGGCGTAATACCGTGCTGTTCGCGCAACTGGCGCACCTCGGTCTCGTTGCGGCCGGCCAGCTCAGCCAGGCGACAATCGGAAAAGCCCATCTCCTTGGCCGTTCGCAGGATGTGGGGCTGCTCAAGGGAGAGGGGGGCGGTGTGCAGCTCCGACTCAAAGTCGAGAATCTGGACAAGATTGTCTAAGAACCACGGATCAATTCTGGTAATCCGATACAACTCTTCAACCGACAGGCCCAGGCGCAGCGCCTCGGCCACATACCACAGGCGGTCGGCCCGGGGCGTGCGGAGATGGCCACGGATGTACCGCAGCGCCTCTTGTCGGCTCTCGGAGTCTCCCCCCTTGACCTTTTCAAACCGCTCGTCCAGCCCAGAACTCCCGATTTCCAAAGACCGGAGCGCTTTGTGTAATGCTTCTTTAAATGTCCGCCCGATCGACATGGCTTCGCCGACTGATTTCATCTGTGGCCCCAGCACACTGTCGGCCTGGGGAAACTTATCGAAGGTAAAACGCGGCATCTTGACCACGACGTAGTCAAGCGTCGGTTCAAAACTCGCTGGGGTTTCGCGCGTGATGTCGTTCGGAATCTCGTCAAGCGTATAGCCAACCGCCAGCTTGGCCGCAATTTTGGCAATCGGAAAGCCGGTCGCCTTGCTGGCCAGGGCCGACGAGCGGGAGACGCGCGGGTTCATCTCAATGACCACCATCCGGCCGCTGGCGGGATCAACGGCAAACTGGATATTTGAGCCGCCAGTATCCACCCCGACCTCACGGATGATCCGCAGGGCTGCATCCCGCATGAGTTGATACTCTTTGTCGGTCAGGGTTTGGGCCGGCGCAACCGTGATCGAGTCGCCGGTGTGAACGCCCATGGGATCGAGGTTTTCAATTGAGCAGACAATGACGACATTGTCCTTGGTGTCGCGCATGACCTCGAGCTCAAACTCTTTCCAGCCCGCAATTGATTCTTCAATCAGCACCTCGGTGCTGGGAGAACTGTCCAGCCCCCACGCGACCAAGCGTCGAAAGTCGTCAAGCGACTCGACAATACCGCCGCCGGCCCCACCCAGCGTCCGTGACGGGCGGACAATCAGCGGGAGGCCGAGTTGGTGCAACACCTGCTCGGCCTCCTGGTAGGAGTGGGCATAGCCGCTGCGCGGCAGGTCAAGCCCGATACGCTCCATAGCGGCCTTAAACAGGTCCCGGTCTTCGGCTTTTTTAATCGCCGGCAGCTTGGCACCGACCAGCTCAACCCCATAGCAGTCAAGCACCCCGGCCTCGGCCAAGTCTATGGCCAAGTTGAGGCCGGTCTGTCCGCCAATGGTCGGCAGCAGCGCGTCGGGACGCTCGTGGGCGATAATTTTTTCCACGATTTCAGGCCGCAGCGGCTCAATATAGGTACGATCGGCAAACTCCGGGTCGGTCATAATCGTGGCCGGATTCGAGTTGACCAGAATGACCCGATAGCCCTCGGACTTGAGCGCCTTGCAAGCCTGGGTGCCGGAGTAATCGAACTCACACGCCTGGCCGATCATGATCGGCCCGGAGCCAATCAGGAGAATAGCGTCAATGTCGGTTCGTTTGGGCATGGGTTTCTGCGGGCGCGCCTAGCCTCTTTTATGGCGAGCCATCAGGGCGGTGAAGCGGGCAAAGAGATAGCCCGCGTCGTGTGGCCCTGGGGATGCCTCGGGGTGGTATTGGACGGAAAACAGCGGATGCTGGAGGTGACTCAGCCCTTCCGCAGTCTGATCGTTGAGGTTGATATGGGTGACCTCGGCCCGCCCGTCCAACGAGGCGATATCAACACAAAAGCCGTGATTTTGGGAGGTGATTTCAACCTTTCGGGTCGCCATGTCCATGACCGGGTGGTTGCCGCCGTGGTGGCCGAACTTGAGCTTGAAGGTCCTACCTCCCAGCGCCAGCCCCAGAATCTGATGCCCCAGACAAATCCCAAATATCGGGACCCGGCCGAGCAGGGCGGCCACATTGCGTATGGCGTACGGCACCGCGTCGGGGTCTCCGGGACCGTTTGACAGAAAGACCCCGTCGGGTTTCAGGGCCAAGACCTCGTGGGCCGGCGTCTGGGCCGGGACAACCCGCACCCGGCAGCCGGACGCCACGAGCTGGCGCAGGATAGTGAACTTCATGCCGTAATCGTAGGCCACAACAAAAAAAGACGGATCTCTCCCCGCCCCCTGCGTGTTGCTATAGCCCGAGCCAAGTTCCCAGTGGCCCTGCCGCCAGTCATAGGGCTGGGCACAGGTTACCTCTTTGACCAGATCCCGGCCTTCCAAGCCTGGCACCGCCCGGGCTGTGGCTGCGAGCCGCTGGGGATCGAGTTCAACGCTTGAAATAACGGCTTGTTGGGCCCCATAATCGCGGATGTGGCGGACCAGAGCCCGGGTATCAACACCCTGAATGCCGACAATACCGTGCTCAGCCATATACGCAGCGAGGCTCTGCCGGGCCCGCCAACTACTCGGTCGGGGCCAGTATTCCTTAACCACAAAGCCTTCGACAAACGGCCGCCGGGATTCAACATCTTCTGAATTGACGCCTACATTGCCGATCTCGGGACAGGTCATGGTGACAATCTGGCCCGTGTAGGAAGGATCGGTCAAAATCTCCTGGTAGCCGGTCAGCGAGGTATTAAACACCAGCTCGCCAACCGCCTCCCCCTCGGCACCAAAAGCGCCGCCGTGGAAAACCGTTCCGTCCGCGAGAGCAAGCAAGGCTTTCATCGTAGCTTCCAATGTCGGCGGCTCTGCCCGACTCAGCGCCCCTTCGGCTTTACCCCGGGGGGTTCTGACCTGCCATCATACACCACCCGGCCATCTACCAGGGTCAACATTACCCTGCCCTTCATCCGTTGCCCAACAAAGGGCGTGTTTGTACTTTTTGAGTGCAACCCGTCCGCCACAACGGTCCAAGCATGATTGGGGTCAAAAACCGCCACATCGGCAGGCACGCCAACCGACAGGCTGCCGTAGGGCAGATGAAAGATACGGGCCGGGTTCCAGCTCAGCTTCTGAACCACCTCACTCAGGGACAGAACGCCAGCCTCGACGAGGCCCAAGGTCAGCGGCAGGGCCGTCTCTAAGCCGACTACGCCGTGGGCCGCATGTTCAAATGCCCCGGCTTTCTCATCCCGATGATGGGGCGCATGATCGGTGGCAATGGCGTCAAGCGTCCCATCCCGCAGGCCCTCCCGCATGGCTTCGACATCTGCGACCTGCCGCAACGGCGGAGCCATCTTAGCGTCGGCCCCATATTCCTCTACCGCCTCTTCGGTCAGGCTGAAATGGTGTGGCGCAACCTCGGCAGTGACCGGCAGGCCGTCTTTTTTGGCCTGACGAATGAGGTCAATTGAGCCGCGGGCGCTGACGTGGGCCACATGCAGATGCCCGCCAGTCAGACGGGCAAGAGTCACATCTCGGGCAATCATCACCTCTTCGGCCACATTAGGGACACCTCTGCGTCCCAGGCGGGCGGCAGTCGGCCCTTCATTCATGCTCCCCCCGGCCGACAGGCTGAGATCTTCCTCGTGTACGCTGACGGGAAGCCGCAAGTCCGCGCACCACTCGAGGGCTTGGCGCATCAGCCGGGCGCTCATCACCGGTCGGCCGTCATCGGAGACCGCCACAATCCCGGCTTCCTGCATCTCGCCGAGCGGAGCCAGGCTTTCGCCTTTGAGCCCGACCGACAGGGCTCCCACAGGCAGCACCCGAGCCAGGTTTGCGGTCCGGGCTTTGTCAAGAATATAGCGGGTGACAGCACTACTATCGTTGACCGGATTGGTATTGGCCATGCAGGCAACCGTTGTAAACCCGCCCGCCACCGCGGACTGGGCCCCGGTCTGGACGGTTTCTTTGTACTCATAGCCCGGCTCGCGAAAATGCACATGCAGGTCAACAAAACCGGGCGCGACAATCCACCCCTGGGCATCCACCTCCAGAGCGGAGGGGTCAG
This sequence comes from uncultured Binatia bacterium (SeqCode), assembly GCA_965200965.1. Classification (GTDB taxonomy): domain Bacteria; phylum Desulfobacterota; class Binatia; order Bin18; family Bin18; genus JAAXHF01. Next base: position 98,381 of record OZ241744.1, on the reverse strand, counting down.
ACAGTCGGGCTGAGCCCGGCGGCTCCACGCCTCGGATACGCCCGTCCTCAATCACCACGTCAGCCGGCGCATTCCTCGTATTGGCCGGATCAACCAGGGTTCCGTTGCGAATGACAACTCTCATCGGGCTGCTCTCCTTCCACAAGGTAGGCTGCGGTGCGATCCTGCGGTCAAGAGCCGGACATCGCGGTAAAAAAAAGGCCCCCTTGGCAGTGCAAGGAGGCCCTTTTGAATGTCCCGATACAGCGTATGCTCACCCGTCCTCACCTCACAGGGCTGGTTCAAGAGGCCGTCTTGTCTTAACCGGCTCCACCCAGCGTGTCAAGCCGCCCCGCAACATCCCCCGCCCGGAGGACCCACCCGCTTAGACCGGCCACTGCTCCATGCGGTACGACATCTCCCAGAACAGGTACTCATAGCGCGCGCTCCGATAAAAGGTCTTAACCAGCCGATCGGGATCGGTTTTCCCGGCATAGCTATCAAGGAGTTCGCGCAGCCATGTGGCCAGGGCCGCAAACTCTTCAGACGCGTACATCTCGATCCACTTGGCATAGAACGGCGCGTCAGCCGGTATGCCGCGATCGGCCAAGGTCTGGCCAATCTCGGCATACCCCCACTGGCACGGCAGCAGGGCTGCAACAGTCTCGGCCATATCGCCGAGCGAGGCTACCCCCAACAGATGGTCGGTATAGGCCCGAGTCGTGGGCGCAGCCCGGGTAGCGGCCAACTCCTCAGCCGTGATGCCGCACTCGGCCGCAAACTCCCGGTGCAGGGCCATCTCGCGGTTGAGCGTAGCGTCTAAAAGATTGGCAAAGCGGGCCATGATCTCCAGGCTCGGCGCTTTGGCCGCGGCCAGCGCCAGCAGACGGCTGTATTCAATCAAAAAGACATAATCCTGGCGCATGTAGAAACGAAAATTGTCCAAGGGCAGCGAACCATCACCAAGAGACCTCACAAAAGGATGGGCGAGCGATCGTTGCCAGACCGGGGCCGCGGCCCCGTACAGTTGGCGCGTCAGTGTCATGCCGCCAAGGTACAAAGGAAGACCGAATCCGGCTAGGGGGGACCCCCTGGATCAATCGGGCTGACCAAGCTAAACACAGGGGAAAACCTGCCCACACAGGAGGAGCGTATGCCACAAGTTATCGGAGGAGAGGCCACCACCATTGAGGCTGAGCAATGGAGTTGCGGCGACTGCGCCGACGCCGGCCAAGAGTATAAAGATGAAAAAGCAAAAGTGCTCCTGCACAGCGTCAGCGCCCACAAGGCGTTTAGGGCCAATCAGGACACGGAAAAAAAAATTGTGCGAGCCGTGCCCAAATAGCGCAGGGCCGCACAGCTTACACCTGAGAGCTCAGCGTCAAAGGCAAGGCGTACACCCACGCGGATGGCTGGTATCCGATATACGAGGAGCACAACGCCCTGCGGGAAGAACTCCGGGTCTCGGAGATCAAGAGGGGGAAGCAATGAGCAAGAACAGAGAGAGACGCCCTAATGGGCAAACCCCGGAGGAAGCGGTCGAGTGGTGTAAAGAACGAGCTTGGTTTCAGCCTCCCCCGGTAGTTCCGGATTGGAAACCTAAGAACCCCTGTATGTTCGTCGACAGGAACAAGAGGGACGGCTACAACATCATCGAGATCAAAGGCAAGAACTATCCGCTTCACCGGCTGGCCTTATCCCTGGCCCTAGGGATCGAGTATCGAAAGATGCCGAAGATAGCAGGCCACAAATGCGGGCAAAAGGGGTGCTTCGAGGTGGAGCACCTTTATCTTGCCACGGCTGAAGAAAACGCGGCTGATACAGTCAAGCACGGGAGGTCTACAGGCCCGAAGAAGTGGGACTATACCGAAATGGGCTGTAAGAAGTTCAAGTTGGAGAACTTCATCAAAGCGATGGTCAACCACACAGTTCAAACACTCCTGGCCGTCCCTGAGCCTGAGCTTGAAACCAATTCGCTCTTGGAGACGATCCACGCCTGAGGGGTGACAAAGCGCTCTAGTCCTCCCGCTTCTGCCAGTGCCACAAAAACTCCGTATTGCCCTTAGAGCCAAGGACCGGCGATTCAATCAGGCCCAGGGGCCTGAGGCCCCAGTCTGCGGCCTGGGTCTGGAGCCGGTTCACGACTGCTGTGTGGAGAGCCGGGTCCCGAACGACTCCACCTTTCCCAACCCTGCCCTTGCCGAGCTCGAACTGGGGCTTGATCAGCGCGATGCCGTGGCCGCCCAGGGCGAGCAGCGTGACAACCGCGGGGATGACCCTGGTGAGCGAGATGAACGAGGCGTCAATAACGCTCAGGCTGGGTTGGGCGCTCAGGAAAGCCGGGTCAAGCGTGCGGATATTCTGGCGCTCGATATTCACCACCCGTGGGTCCCGGCGGAGCGACCAGGCCAGTTGCCCATAGCCGACATCAACGGCAAAAACCTGCGCCGCGCCGTGTTGCAGCAGGCAGTCGGTGAAGCCACCGGTCGAGGCACCGACATCAAGGGCGACCCGTCCCGAGACCTCCAGGGAAAAGGCCCGCAGCGCGGCTTCCAACTTGAGGCCGCCACGGCTGACGTAGCGCGGGCGGGCGCGGTCCTTGATGCGGACGCGAGCCGCGCTATCGACCAGGGTGCCGGGCTTGTCAATACGTTGGTCATTGACCACCACGGCACCGGCCATAATGAGCCGCCGGGCCTGCTCACGGCTGGCGGTCAGGCCGCGCCGGGCGGTCAGCACGTCGAGGCGTTCGCGTCGGGATGTGTGTTTACGATCAACCACAGTGTGGACGGGGAGGGGAAACGCGGCGGCTGTCACGTTTGGGCCGGCACGGCCCGGTTGACAATATGGTGACAGAGCTGACGCAGCGGCTCAGCCGTCGGCCCAAAAGGCTCAAGAGCCGCCAGCGCGTCCTCGCGCAACTCGCCGGCCAGGCGTTTGGCCCGGTCAAGGCCGATGGCGGCCGGATAGGTGGCTTTGTGCAGCTCGGCGTCGCGGCCCTGGCGTTTGCCGGTTTTTTCTGTGCCGCCTTCGATATCCAGAATGTCGTCCGTCACCTGAAAGGCCAAGCCAATCGTCGTTCCATACCGGTCCAAGCGCTCGTATTGGCGGGGCGTGGCACCGCCCAGCAGCGCCCCAACCCGGACAGCGGCGCGAATCATCGCTCCGGTTTTCCGGGTATGAATCGCCTCAACGATGGCGCGGGTCGATTTTTTCTTTTCGGCCTCCAGGTCCAGGACCTGTCCGCCCACCATGCCGCTGGCACCGGCCGCGGCAGCCACCTCGCACAGCGCCCGGAGCGCCGCCTGCCCCCGCCGAGGGGCGGCCAGCGCGCCTTCGGCCATCACCCGAAACGCCTCGGTCAGCAGCCCGTCGCCGGCCAAAATCGCCATGCCTTCGCCAAACGCCACATGATTGGTCGGTTTGCCCCGCCGCAGCTCGTCGTCATCCATAGCTGGCAGATCGTCGTGGACCAAGGAATAGGCATGGATCATCTCCAGGCCACAGGCAAACGGCAGGACCGGCTCGAGGTCTGCGCCGAGCGCCTCAGCACTGGCCAGGGCCAGAATGGGACGAATGCGCTTGCCACCGGAAAACAGACTATAGCGCATGGCTCGGTCCAAGGCCCGGGGCGGTTTCCCCGCGGACGGGGCCAGAACGGCTCTGAGCGTCCGGTCAACCAGCCCTTGGCGTTCTTTCATATAGCGGGTCAGATTCACGAGTCCTCGTTCTGTGCCTGGTCTTCGGGGTCAGTGGGCAGGGCGTGAAGCTGGAACACGCCGTCCTGATCGCGGCTGAGCACCTCCAGGCGCTTCTCAACCTCGGCCAGTTTCTCGCCCAGATGACGGACCAGACCAACCCCTTCCTCAAAAGCCCCCAGGGCGTCCTCAAGCGACAGCTCCCCGGTTTCCATCCGCTCCACAATCCCTTCCAAATCGTGCAACCCGGCCTCAAACGTTTTCGGCGGCTGTTTCACCCTGCTCCTCTCCCTCCTGTATCTGCTCTATGCGGGCAATTGCTTCTCCTGCGGCAAACATCAGGCGGACACGACCGCCCGGCCTGAGCTGTCCGGCGTTGGCGACCACCCTGCCGTCGGGAATCGTCCGCGTGAGACTATAGCCCCGGCCTAAGACCGCCAAGGGGCTCAGGCTGTTCAGGGTGGCGCTGAGTTCCTGGAGCCGGGCCTGGGCTCGCTCGCCCCGGCGCTGGAACGCGCCCCGCAAGTGTGCTGCCAGGGCGTGGAGCTGATTGCGTCGGACGCCGAGGTCGTGGTGGGGATCGCGCAAACGTTGGCGCAGACTCAACACCGCCTGACGCCGCCGGCTCATGTGGCGTTGCATGGCCATGACCAGGGCCCGCGCCTGGGTGCCGATACGGGCCTGCAAATCGTCCCAGCGCGGCATCACCATCTCGGCCGCCGCGGTCGGGGTCGGGGCGCGTCTATCGGCAACCAGATCGGCAATACTGAGATCAATTTCGTGGCCCACCGCGGCCACCACCGGAATCTCAGAGGCGGCAATGGCGCGGGCCACTACCTCGTCATTAAAGACGCTCAGGTCCTCCCGCGACCCGCCGCCCCGGCCAACAATGATGACCTCGGCCTCGGCATGCTCATTGAGCTCTCGGATGCCGGCCGCAATCTCAGCCTCGGCTCCGGCCCCCTGAACCTTTGCTGGCCGGAGCAGGACATGGGTGTACGCGCAACGCTGGTACACAATCGTCAGAATATCGTGAATGGCGGCTCCGGTCTGGGCAGTGACCACCCCTACATGACGGGGAAAAAACGGCAGGGGTTTTTTCCGCTCCGCGGCAAACAGCCCTTCAGCCTCCAGGGCGGCCTTCAGTTGTTCAAGCGCCAGTTGTTGCGCTCCAACTCCGCGCGGCTCCATGCCCGAGGCGTACAGCTGCATATCACCACGCGCCGGATACAAGCCGATACGACCTCGAATGATGACCTCCAGGCCGTCTTCGGGCCGAAAACGGAGCAATCCGGCCTGGCCGCGGAACATGACACAGCGCAACTGGCTGGTCCTGTCCTTGAGGGTAAAATACCTGTGACCCGAAGGCGGGCTGCGCAGCCCCGAGATTTCACCCGCCACCCACACCTCGTCAAAGTCGGCCTCCAATACCCCCTTGATCCGGGCGGTCAACTCAGACACGGACAGGACAGGAGCGTGAGACTGCCGGGCAGGCAGGCCGCGGGACGGCGCAGAAGGTGTCATTGACCGCTTACTCTTGTCTGTCTACGGGCGGGGCCGCGGCAACGCTTGTGGCAGGGATGCCCGGCCAGGACCTGAGCAGTTCCAGGGCTCTATCAAGCTGGGGGTCTTTGCCCAACTCGCCCTCTTTGATCGCTTCCTCATCCGCGGAGGCGTCGGGCGACAGTGGCGTGGAGGGGTTGGGCGCGGCCTGAATACTCTGGACCTGGGTCGGTGACGTTTCCTGGGACATTGTATTGTCAAGATGCCCGCGCAGATTTTCCTCTCGGATCCCCCGCTGGCGGTTGGCGGCGATGTGCTCGGGCAGAACATTCTCAACGATGTGGTCGGGCTTGACGCCGGTGACCTGAATCGAACGGCCGTTGGGCGTGTAATACATGGCGGTGGTCAGGCGCAGGGCATCACCATTTTCCAGGGGCAAGATGGTCTGGACCGAGCCTTTGCCAAAGGTCTGGGTGCCTAAGACCACCGCCCGCCCGTGATCCTGGACCGCGCCGGCCACAATCTCGGACGCGCTTGCGCTGCCGTTATTGACCAGCACGACGAGGGGGAACCCGGTATGTCCGCCGGGGTGGGCGAGATATTTCTGCTGCTGGGTATTAAGCCGGCCTTTGGTATACACGATCATGCCGCTGTCGAGAAACACGTCGGCCACCTTGACCGCCTGGCTCAGCAGTCCGCCGGGATTGCTGCGCAGGTCAAGCACCAGCCCCTTGAGTTCCTGGCCGTTCTGGCTGAAGCGCGCGAGCGCGTCTTCAAGGTCGGCCGTGGTTCGGTCCTGAAACTGGGTCAGGCGGATATAGCCATAGCCTGGCTCCAGGAGTTTTGACTTGACACTCCTGATTTTAATCACCTCACGGGTCAGCGAAATATCAAGAAAGCGGTCAACCCCCTCGCGTCGGACAGAAATCGTCACCTGACTGCCCTGCGGACCGCGCATCCTTTTGACCGCTTCGAGCAGGGTCAGGTCTTTGGTCAGTTCTCCGTCGATCTTGACGATCTGGTCCCCGGCTTTGACCCCGGCGCGATAGGCCGGCGTATCCTCGATCGGGGAGACCACGGTCAGCAGACCGTCACGCAGCGTAATCTCAATGCCTAATCCGCCAAAACTGCCCTCGGTGTCTACCTGAAGCTCGCGGTACAAATCGGGGGTGAGATAGGCGCTGTGAGGGTCAAGGGCGGTCAACATGCCGTCAATCGCCCCCTCAACCAACTGGCTGGTTTTTACCTCTTGGACATAGTTTTTCTGCACGATGGCCAGCACATTGGAGAACGATTCCAGACCTTCATAATCCTCGCGCCCAACAGCCGCAACGCGATCAAACCCGTGGCTGCCGAGCAGCACTGCTCCAATCCCGAGCGTCGTGACGAGCAGGCCGATACCAATCCTTTTTCGCCGATCGCGCATCATGTGTGCCCCTTTCACAGTCCATGAGGACGGCTCGCGTCAACAGAACGAGGGGAAGGCGACGCAATCCGTCCTTCTTTCCAGCAGCTTCCGCTGTCACAGGCCGAGAGCCGTGACCATAGCATACTCACCCGAGGCCGGTATAGGGTTATTCGCGGGTCGGGCCTGACCCACACCGCACGACGCAGGTCTCAACGCTCAGGCCGCGAGGGCCGCAGCGGCAACTGTTCGCCGGGCGTGTCCGCACCCGGCGGCGGTGTCCACACCCCGTGCTGAATCAGCCCCCGGACCGCGGCGACAGACTCGGGACTGGCCCAGTTGTTGTAGCCGATATGGTGATGCACAATCATGCCTTGGCGATCAATCAGAAAGGTCTCTGGATAGCCGCTCACCCCGTATTTCCTGCCAACTTCCCCACGCACATCTAACAAAACCGGGAAGGTATAGCCGCCTTCACTCAGATACGACACCACGGTCTTGTGACCATCCACGTCCTGGCTGACGGCCAGCACCGTAAAGTCTTCGCCCTGGAGCTGGCGGTAGAGGGTCTGCATGGTCGGCATCTCCTGGCGACACGGCGGACACCAGGTCGTCCACACATTGAGAAAAACCACCTTGCCCTTCAACTGCGACAGCCGCACGACCTGCCCGTGGATGTCGGGCAACACAAAATCCTCGGCGGCTTTTGGCAGGCTCGGCCCAGCGGGAAGGAGGGTGAGCAGGACAAACCCACACCCCAGTACGACCAGACCAAGGACACCCCACTTTCTCACCTGGCCTTCTCCTCGGCCCCGGCAGGTCTGAGCAGCATACACGCCCCACAGGCGACCAGGGGAATGCTCATCACCTGGGCCAGAGACAGCCCCAACAGTACGCCTGGATTGATACGGACAAACTCCAGCCCAAAACGCGCCAGCCCGGCCAGCACCAGATAGCCCCAAAACAGGGCACCGGGCCGATGGGCGGTGGTCCGGCGGTGCCACAAAAAGACAAAGATGAGGGAATAGGCGGCCCATTCGTACAGCGGTGTGGGGTGGACGGCCACCCCCGGCGGGTACGGCCAGCCGACAACCGCCTGACTATACACCACGCCCCAGGGCAAATCGGTCGGCGGTCCCCAGTCGCCGTCACCGGCCAGATGGCAGCCAATCCGGCCAATGCCGTGGCCGAGCGCAATGGCCGGCGCGACGATATCCATTGTCCGCAGCCAGGGCAGCCGATAGCGCCGAATACACAGGCTCACCCCGGCAATCCCGCCCAGCAGACCGCCGTACCAGATAAAGCCGGCCCCGGTCAGGATCAACGCCAAGGGATCGGCCACAAACGCCGGCCAAGTATCGAGAATAAACAGCAGGCGGGCACCGACCAGGCCGCCCACGGCCGCCCACAGCACCAAGCTGGCCGCCAGGTCTGGCTCTCGGCCCTGGCCTTGCAACTCCTTTCTGATCACCCAGCCGGCGGCCACAAAGCCGAACGCCATCATTACCCCATAGCTGTAAATGGTTACGGGTCCGAGGCTGAGGAGAACCGGATGCATATTCGAATCATAGCCGACAGACCGGAAGGATGGAACATGTCGCCTTCCTGTTGATCTGATGACACATTCCGTCCTCGGCGATACCAGGCGGGCGCGCTTGTCTGCTGGCCGGGAGTCGGCTAACACTACAGGCAGATGCGAGCAGTCATTCAGCGGGTGAGCCACGCCCAGGTTTCGGTAGACGGGGAGTGCATCGGCCAGATTGGGCATGGCTTGGTCGTCCTGCTCGGCATTCGGGCCGACGACACCCGGGCGCAGGCCGACTATCTCAGCAATAAAATTATCGGGCTGCGCATCTTTTCGGACCAGACCGGCACATTCAACCGTTCCCTGCGTGACCTTGGGGGCGAGTTGCTCATCGTGTCACAGTTCACCCTGTACGCCGATTGCCGCAAGGGCCGGCGGCCGTCGTTCAGTGCCGCGGCCGGCCCCGAGCTGGCCCGCCCGTTGTACGCGTATTTTGTAGAGCGGACCAGGAGCCACAACATCCGGGTGGCCACCGGCCGCTTCCAGGCCGATATGGCCGTCGAGGTAGTGAACGACGGGCCAGTGACGATCATCCTGGACAACGTGAACGAGTCGCGGGCCAGATAACCGACGCGCGGGAGACGAAGGCGTATGCCAAAAGCAGGATTCTGGGCGATTGACTCCATCCGCACGATCAGCTTTGGGAAAGACGGCTGGTGGTACGCCAATGACGAGCGGATCGAAAACCGGCGCATCAACCTGCTGTTCAGCCAACATCTGCGGCGGACTGAAGACGGCCGCTACCAGATTGTGCTGGGTCGGGACACGGCCACGGTTGAGATCGACGACGCGCCCTACCTTGTGACCGCGCTGGGCGGCGACCGTGACCGGGGTCTCAGGGTCCGCTTGAACGACACCAGCGAAGAAGCCCTCAGCCCTGACACGCTGCACATCGGACCGGACAATGTCGTGTACTGCCGGGTCAAAGGACACGCCCACCTGGCCCGTTTCTCCCGCCCGGCCTACTATCAACTGGCCGCCTATATTGACGAAGAGCCTGAGACCGGGGCGTTTGTCCTGCGCCTCAACGACACCGCCTACCCCATCTCCGTGGCCGATCCTCAGTCCTGACCCCATGCACATCGTCTTTGTTGCGCCCGAGATTCCGCCCAACAGCGGCACCACCGCCCGGCTGTGCGCGGCCACACACACCGCCTTTCACCTCGTCGGTCCCCTCGGCTTCTCCCTTGAAGACCGCTATCTCAAGCGGGCCGGCCTGGACTACTGGCCGCATGTCGCTGTGCAGACCTATGCGGATTGGGGCGAATTTCTCCGCCGGCGGCCCGTCGGGCGGCTGCTGGCCTTCTCGGCCCGGGCCACTGAGTCCTACACCCAGGTCTGCTATCGGCCCGACGATCTGCTGGTGTTTGGCAGTGAAACGCGCGGCCTGCCAGCCTCTATCCGGGCCGAGTTAGCCGAGTCCCTGTACACCATCCCCATGCCGGGCCAACACGTCCGCAGCCTGAACCTGTCCAACGCCGCGGCCATCGTGCTATACGAGGCCCTGCGCCAGTTGGGCCAGGTCTAGGCAGGAGGAAGAACGCATGAGCGGCCACCAGACCGAACCAAGCGCCAACACCGCCCTGGCCGGGCTGCTGAACGGCATGATGTCCGGCTGCCAGGTCCGGGCCGAGCACACCCGGCTTGTCGCCGGCCATGCCGGGCTGCAACTCGACATCGCCATCACCGCCCCGGACCGCGCCCCGGTCGCACTTGAAGCCGAATACTTCCCGGCCCGCAGCGTCGAGGCCGAGGCTGCGAGCCGTCTCGGTTTGCCGGTCGTGCACGAATCCACCCCCATTGAGGCCGCTATCGCCCTGCGCTACCCGCAAACCCTGGCTTCCGCCGACGATCTGCAAGCGGCCATAGCCGGGGCCACGCTGTCCTGGTGCGTCTTCAGCCAGAATAAGCAGGATACACAGCGCTTTCCCGCCGCCGGCTGGCTGACCGGCTCAGTTGCCGATCTGGCCGACCTGATCCGCCTCGTGTCCATCCCCCAGCACGCCGTAGACGCCGCGGCCAGCGCCCTCGAGGACGGCATTGACGCCGGCGTGAGCATCCTGCACGACATGGCCGAGCAACGCCCGGCCATTGCCCCCCATATCGCCCGGCTGCTGGGCATGGCCGATGTGGCCCAGACCCGCCGCATGGCCTGCGCCATTCTTGCCAACGCCCTGATCTTCCACGAGCGGCTGGCCGGTATGTACCCCGAGGTCAAGCCCCTGCACCTCGTCTGTGGCCAAGCTGTCACCAACCCCCAGGATGAAATCCTGACCGCCTGGACCGCCATCCTGGACATCAACTACTGGCCCATCTTTGCGATTGCCCGCGATATCGTGGCCCAACTGCCACCGGCCACCGCCGCCCCCCTCCTGCACGCCCTGCGACACACCGCCGAAGGCGTCGCCTCCACCGGTGCCACCAACGCCCATGACCTGACCGGGCGCATCTTCCAGCGTCTGATTGCCGACCGCAAATACCTGGCCACCTTCTACACCCTGCCGGCCTCCGCGGCCCTGCTGGCCCGCTTGGCTGTGGCCAAGCTCCGCGGCCTGGACTGGGCCGACCCCGCGGCCATTGGCCGGCTGCGCATCGCCGACTTTGCCTGCGGCACCGGCGCGCTGCTGTCCGCGGTCTACGAGCAGATCGCCAGCCGCCACGAGCGCACCGGCGGCAACCCGGCCGACCTCCATCCGGTCATGATGGAAGAAGTCCTGTACGGCTGCGACGTGATGCCCTCAGCCATCCACATCACCGGCTCCACCCTGTCCGGCGTCCAGCCCCAAGCCAGCTTTGGCAGCTCGCGCCTCTACACCCTGGCCTACGGCCGCCAGCCAGACGCCAGCGTGAAGATCGGCTCACTGGAACTGCTGCACTCCACCCGGCAATTGGTACTCCTCAACACCAGCGATCCGGCCAAGCGCACCGGCAGCCTTGGCGAAGAAACCGCCACCCACATTCTGGCCGATATTCCAGACGAGGGTTTTGACTTGGTGATTATGAACCCGCCTTTCACCCGCGCCACCAACCACGAGGGCGCACACGCCGACGTGACCAACCCGGCTTTTGCCGCGTTTGACGCCACGCGGGCCGACCAGACCGCGATGGGAGCCCGCATCAACACCTTTGGCAAGCACAGTTGCTATCACGGCAACGCAGGCATTGCCTCGGCCTTTGCCGGCTTGGCCCACGCCAAGCTCAAGCCCGGCGGCGTGCTGGCCCTGGTCCTGCCCCTGTCCGCGGCCGCCGGCCTGTCCTGGCAGGGCTTCCGGCATATGCTCGCCCAAAAATATACAGACCTGACCGTGTTGAGCATTGCCGCCTCCGGCATGGAGATGTCCTTCTCCTCAGACACGGGCATGGCCGAATGCCTGGTCATTGCCCGCAAACGCCGTGACGCCAAGTCGGACGACGCCCTACAGGCGGCCCGTTTCGTCTCCTTGACCCACCGCCCGCAGGGCTTTGCCCAGGCCGCCGAACTGGCCAGAAGCATCGCCACGGCCGACAACATCCGGCACATTGAAGACGGCCCCTACGGCGGCACACGCCTGACCGTCGGGGATGAACTGGCCGGCGAGACGCTGACCGCCCCGTGCCCCACCAACGGCGCACCGTGGGGCACAGTCCGGCTGCTGGATGCTGCCCTGGCCCAAACCGCCTACGCCCTGACCCGCTCCCAACTGTGGCTGCCGGCCACCGCCGCCCTTGAGCTGAAAACCGCTCCCCTAGGCGTGGTAGGCAGGCTCGGCCTCGTCCATCGTGACATCATCGGCCCGCCCCCGCGTGGGCCGTTCACCAAGGCCGCGGCCAGCCCGACCGCCACCTACCCCGCCCTGTGGAACCACGCTGCCAAAAAAGAAACGCGGATGGTGTGCGCCCCTGACTCGGCCTTGCAGGTTCGGATAGGCATGGAAACCAAAGCCGCCGAGGTATGGGCAACCGCCAGCCGCGTTCATCTTAACCTGGAGTACACATTTGGCTCTCAACCCCTCGCAGTCGCCTTCACCGATCACGCATCAATAGGCGGGACGGTGTGGCCCAACGTCATTTTTGACGATGGAACATTCGATTACGCCTTCGCCGTGTGGAGCAACAGCACCCTGGGCCTCCTATCGTACTGGTGGCACTCGAGCCGCCAGCAATCCAGCAAGGCCCGGCTCACCATCCGCTCCGCCGAAACCCTGCCTGTCCTTGACTTCCGCGCCCTCAGCCCCGCCCAGCTTGCTACCGCCCGGGCCATCTTCGACGAGTTCCGCACCACAGTATTGCTGCCGGCCCACTTGGCCGCGGCCGACCCCAACCGCGCCCGGCTCGACCGCGGTGTCGTCCGCGACCTGCTCGGCTTCACCGAAGCCACCTGGAAGGCCGTGCGTCGCTTGGCCGCCAAATGGTGCGCCGAACCCTCCGTACATGGTGGCAAAGGCCGGGTCTGAACCCCGACTCATATGATTCCGGGATTCCCCTGACCTTCGCCCCTCCCCCAAGTCCCCGCATTCCCCGTAGTGCCCGCTTTGATAAGACGCGCTGATGCTAGCCGATAAGAATATTTCATGGGGAAAACTGCTGACCCTGCGACGCGGGGGGAGTAGAATGAACGGGACAAAGGGGGAGACAACGCGAGATTGACCGACGGGACAACCGTAAATGACGGTGGGACAGAATCCAGCCAAGTTGCTCACTCAGGTCCGCAATCCACTGATCTTTTTCACCGTGGGCTTGCTGGTTATTGAAGGCATTATCGGCTTAGTCGTCATCAATTCTCAACTCAGTGCGGACCACCAATTTTATGTAGTTGTACTGATGATAATCGTGTTCCTGATCGTGATCCTCGTCGTTGCAGGGATTACGGTTTGGCGGCCCCGCAATCTGTACGAAGACGTGACGCCTCTCAAGGAGTTTATCAACAGCGACGGGTTTCAGGATGCGCTCGCGGACATCATCACCACGCGGGTTAAACCCGAGTGCCTTTCTCAACAGGAGGAGTCACCATGAATGAACTGTTTACTGATCCCATTGGGGCGAAGCTGGTGAATGCCTTTTGTGGCCCCCGCTCCCTGTGGCGCACTCCGGGGGGCATCGCCAGACAGACCGGCCTCTCCCCGGAGCAAGTCCAGACCTACATCCAGGCACATCAGGACCTGTTTATCCGGTCGCCCCTCACCCCGGGCGGCATTCCGCTCTACGGCCTGCGCCGGGATTTACGCACACGGTTTCAGGAACGTGAGAGCCGCGTGATCAGCCGCACCGCGCCGCGCACAGCCTGAGGACACCCATGAAACAGACTGCCATAAAGCCATACGCTCCCCGCCTACGGCCGTACCGCCTGCCGCGTACCGGAGCGGAACAGTCACCCCAACCCCGCTCACTGAGCACAAGAGATGTCGGGGTTTTTCTCCGGAAAATGACCAAGTTCCGCGACAGCGGGGAGATATCCCACGAACAATATCAGCGGCTTGTGGGGCTGGCGTGTAGCGCATATATCGAGCAGGCCGTCGAACGCCAGATCATGCGACCCTTGGAAAAAGCTCTCTCCCCCGAACGCCTCGCCCGCTCCCTCTCGCCGTCACACTGAGGCGTGAATGGTTATCTGGCTGATGGGAAGGCGACACGGTCACGCCTCTTAAGGACGCCCAGCGGTGGCTGACAAGCCCACGGACAGCCCTGATAGTTCGCTCACGAAACCAACCCCAGAGGGCGAGCAGCAAGAATCTCCCGGACAAGAAGAGGCTTCTGTCCCAGCTTCTCGACAGGTCATAGAAGAGCAATTTGAGCAAGTTATTGCAGGAACAATTGGTCCCGCCCGTAATCCCGTACTCGAAAAGCTCACCGAAGACCATATCACTACACTCATCGAGAACGACGGCAGGAACGATGAGCGATCATTCGAGTACTCCAAGGCCGACCGGCGCTACAGGCTGGTCTACATCCTGATTGTGCTTCTCTCGTTCGGCCTGTTGACATTCTACTTGGCACCGGCTGACAAAGAACTCTATAAACAGATTGTCCAAGTGCTTGCTGCTTTTGCTGGCGGCTTTGGGGCCGGCTACGGCGTCCGGCATTGGCGGGGCTAGCTTTTGCCCTCAGCCACCTCCGGTTGCGGGCCACAAGCCAATAGCCGGCCTCCCGGCCAGACAGGCTAGTCGTGCGTATCGGATCACGCTACGCTGATCCGATACGCCCCCTGCCGCTTTCCCACAGGGGTTGACAACGGGTTTGCATCAGCGAGTAAGATATGCTCAAGATAACCCGTAGAAAGGAAAAGCGAATGGCAGAAAAAGAGAAAACCCTCGAGGACCGCCTCAAAGAAAGAGAGGCAGAAAAAGAGAAAACCCTCGAGGACCGCCCCAGAGAAAGAATTGACGAGGAATTTCGTCACAGCAACAAGCCTCGTACAGAAACAATACGCGATACCCTCCCACCTCCACCCCCGAAAGACGACGGTGACGACAGCAACTAACCAGGAAGTCAATTTTTCAATCCTACATGTGGGAAGAGTGTCATGAGTGGCCACACCGTAACACAAAATCAACCCGATACTGAGTGGCACGCCCTGCTTTTCGGCGTTCGGCGGTCCATTCGCTATCACGCCCGGCGGCGGATGTTCTTTGACCGCTTCCGCCAAGTCACCAGTGCGCTAGGTGTTATCTTTGGCTCGGCAACGGTCGTTACCCTGCTGAACGATGTGGGCACGCTTTACCCTTCCCTGGCCGCGGCCTTGGTGACTGTCTTTTTCACCATTGACCTTGTTGTCGGGACTGGTCCTGCGGCCCGCCTCCACGATGATTTGTGTCGTCGATTTATCGAACTTGAGCAGCAGATGGAAATGGCCGAAAAACCGAGAGATATGCACTCCCTCACCAAGTTTCGAGCGCACCGTCTTGGGATCGAGGCGGATGAACCGCCAGTCCATCGGGTCCTTGATATGATGTGCCACAACGAATTACTACGCGCTATGGATTACGATAGAAGTCAGTTTGCCCATATTCGTTTTTATCAGCGCTGGCTCGCCCACTTCTTCGATGTTCAAGATCACAAAATTATGACCTACGCCGATTTGGAAAAAGCAAAGTAAGTCCTGCCCTCACCCGCCCCGCTCTCCTGCCCCCGCTACGAACCGGCTCAGCCACCGCCGGTTGCGGGCCACAAGCCAGTCGCGCAGGTCGGGGTAGCACAGCGTCATCCGACACCCCCCTGCCGCTTCCCCACGGGGGGGTTGACAGCGGGTCGGCATCAGTAGAAAGAGTTTGTAGGATTGCGCCATTACGGTGTGATCATCATAACAGGCTATAAAACCGCACAAACTGAAGAGGGCCTGAGCATGAGTGAATCCAAAATGTCCGAGGAAGAACCCTGTCCAGGGTCTCTTCCTATGCGGCCTGTGAGTAGATTTTTCTCCTCTGGTGAGGAAGAACAGAGGGAGAGAGAACGCCAAGAGGGGGAGGTCCGGGCACTTTTGGAAGGGGAGATTGGAGCAGAGTTTGACGGAGCAGCCGCGCCCGAAGCGGTAGAGTATGCGCACCAACTGATTGACCAGTTCCCGGCAGACTGTTTTGCTCTTCCTGCCCCGGACGTGAGCGCGACCGAAAAGGGAGGGGTATATTTTGAATGGATGCTTGAAAAAGATGGGCGGCTGCTGCTCACGGTTGACCCGGACGGAACAGTTGCCTATGTCTGCACTTATGGAACGGCGCGCTCAAAAAACCTTGGGGCTTGGGAGGATCAGATTGCAGATTTGATTGATCCCTGCTTTACCAAATTGGCGCAGATACAGGAAAAGGACAGGTAGGTGATGGGACGCCTCCAGGACAGCCCACCCCTGACCCGATTTGTCGTGGAAAAGAACAAGATGCCTGCGACCGGCGTGAAAGCCAAACTCTTTCAACCCCACCAAGGCAAGGTCTCCGTGTTTCGGACCAATACATGGCCGCATGAACGCACAGAAGAGTGCGGCGTAACCGTTGCGCGCGACAGAGGAAAGAAATTGCACGGGTGGGCTATTCTTGCGACACACGCTGTCCCAGAGAGACCTGGCGGTCTGAGCGTCGAGTATGACAACACCCCTCCTGGACACGCAAACATTACCGGCTGGCCGAGCGATGACATCCTTGATTGGCAAGCGGAGTTGGCCGAACACTCCAGGCCGGTTTTGTTACCCCAGCCTCTTGCATAAGGTCTCGACGCGGTGTGTCACAGGCCCTCGCCCCGCTCCTCTACACCAGCGACAAAGGTGGAGACAACACGCGATTGACCGACGGAACAGCCATGAAACACGCTACAAAGCCATACGCTCCCCGCCTACGGCCGTACCGCCTGCCGCGTCCCAGAGCCGGACAGTCACCCCAGCCCCGCTCACTGAGCACAAGAGATGTCGGGGCTTTTCTCCGGAAAATGACTAGGTTCCGCGACAGCGGGGAGATATCCCACGAACAATATCAGCGGCTTGTGGGGCTGGCGTGCAGCGCATATATCGGGCAGGCCGTCGAACGCCAGATCATGCGACCCTTGGAAAAAGCCCTCTCTCCCGAACGCCTCGCCCGCTCCCTCTCGCCGTCGCACTGAGGCGTGAATGTGTCATCTGGTCAAGGGGAAGGCGACACGATCACGCCTTTTAAGGACGCGCATCAGTATTGGCAGGGCTGGCTTTTGCCATACAGCACCCGGCTCAGCCACCGCCGGTTGCGGGCCACAAGCCAGTAGCCGGCCTCAACCGCCCAGATGAAGGGCGGTAGCCCGGCCAGACGGGCCAAGCGCGGATAGCCGATCAGCCCCAGCACACACAGACTGGCCCGGCCGGCGGCCAAGGTCTCGCCGGCCGGCGTAATCACATGGAGGGCCTGCCGACAGCGCTGCGCCAACTCATCCGTCACAGGCGGCCGGGGGGCGTCCTGCCAGGCCACAGCCCGAAGGACGGCGCGTCTCGCCTTCCTCTCGGTCTGATGAGACGCGCCGTCCTCGATGACACCGGCCCGGTCGTGTCGCTTGACCCAAGCGACAAAGCCGCGGCAGAAGCCTCACCCCCCATCCCACAACAACCAGTAGCCGGCCCAGCGATCAGCCATCAGTTTTCCGCTCGCGTTTCGGTCGCCGCGGCCAAGCCCAGCCGCTCAAGCTCGGCCAGAATATGATCCCGGTGGCTGGCCGGCCAGTAGATACGCCCACACCCGGGGCAGCGCCGAAAGGCCGACTGGGTGCGCCACACATAGGCCGGCACCCGGGCCTCGACCTCGGCCTTGGAGACCGCCTGGAGGACCTGATTGCACGCCACACAGCGGTTCAGCACAGCGCTTGTCACCTCAAGCCCAAGCGTTTCAACCACCTGCTTGAGTTGCTGGCGGAAATGAGCGGGCCGGATGAAGACACAGGCCGGCGCGTCTTTGACCCAAGGCCGGCGCGTCTCATCAGACCGAGAGGAGGGCGAGACGCTCCGTCCTTGCAGAATGCGGGTGTTGCGGCTCAGGATCACCCGTCCCTGGCGGCGGCCCTCGGCCAGCAGGCCGACCGGCGTCAGCTGCGGCCAATACAGGGTGTCATAGCCCAGGATGCGCAGCCAGCGGGCCAGCTTGCCGACCGTGCGGTCGGCCAGGAATCGGACGGACTCGGGGGTATGGCGCAGCGGATGTGACATGGCAGCAGCGTGCAGACTAGGCCAACACACCCCGGCTGACAAGCGCACCCGTCCTTTCAGCCGGCCGCGGAGCGTGCTACACCAGGGTCTATGAACAGGAGAAGCCGTGGAAGAACAGATGACGTTTCCGGTTGGAGATATCAGCCTCGAAGGACTGTTTTCATCGCCGCCCACCGCCCCGTCCATCGGCGCGGTGATCTGTCATCCCCACCCACAGTACGGCGGCGAGATGCGCAACACTGTGGTGTCGGCCCTGACCCTGGCGTTTCAGGAGACCGGACTTGCCACCCTGCGCTTCAATTTTCGCGGGGTGGGCCACAGCGGGGGCAGCCACGGCGAGGGCGAGGCTGAGGTTGAAGATGTCAAAGCCGCGGTCACCGCCCTGCTCACCCGCCAGCCGGTGTCCAGGGTCGTTGTCGCCGGGTATTCATTCGGCTCTCTCGTCGGGCTGCGCGCCGGGGCTGAGGATGAGCGGGTGGGTGTGCTGATTGGCGTGGCCCTGCCGGTCGGCTTTCGGGACCCGTCGTTTCTGCTGACGGCCAACAAGCCGACGCTGCTCATCAGCGGAGATACGGACACCTTCTCGCCCATCCCCGAACTGCAACAGCTGGTCGAGAAGATGCCTGATCCCAAAAAGCTGGTGACACTGGCCGGGGTTGACCATTTTTTCTGGGGACAGGAGAGGGCCGCGGCCCAGGCCGCGGTAGAGTTTGTGCAGGCACAGGCGTGAGCCTGAAAAGGGAAAATGATGTACTATCTCGTGATTCTTGAAAAAGGCGAGTCAGGCTGGGGCGCTCACATTCCCGACCTCCCCGGCTGTATTGCAGTGGCAGAGACACGGCAGGAAGCGACAGCCCTGATTGAGGAAGCGATTGACTTTCACCTGGAGGGGCTGCGCGAGTGCGGCCAGCCCATTCCAGGCCCCGCTTCTGAAAGCGATTGGGTTGAGACAGCGGTCTAGCCATTCCACGCGCTTGGGTTGCGCTCTTCTGACACCGGCCGCTTGAGCAGCGTTTTTACCTCGGCGAACGGCTCCGCGGCTCCTGTCGCCACTTCAGGAATGCGCTCCAGGGTGCGGCGCAAATCCTGGCCGGCCTGTTGATAGACCTGCTCAAAAAGCCCCAGCTCTCGCATATAGACCAAATGGTTGATCAGGATGGCGTTGTTGAGCCGGCCCGAGGCGAGCCCGGCCTTGGCCGAAGCCGGCCCGGCCAGGGCCCGATATTCGGCCTGGAAGGCGGCAAACCGTTCTTCCCGTTGGCTGAGCTTGTCGGCCTCGGGCAGGGATGAGGCGTAGAGTGCCCGCAAACCCTCGGCGGCCCGGGCCAGCAACTCGGACAGCCGCAGTTGCCGCCTCCAGCCGGCTTCGGCCCGGCGGGTGAGCACGGCGTCTTGGCCGTGTTCCTGGGCAAAAAAGACAATCGCGGCCCGATGGCCGGCAAAATTGGCCAGGGATTCGTTAAACGCCGTGTGTCCGGCCAGGTAAAACGTGCTGTGAAACAGTTCATGAAAAATCACATTGACCAGCGTTTCGGCCTCATAGCCCAGCAGATGCGGCAGCAGCGGGTCGTCAAACCAGCCCAGGGTACTGAAGGCCGACGCTTGGCGGACAGCGGTATCATAGCCTTGGACTTCGAGCCGGCGCGCGTCTGCCCGGGCCAAACCCTGGTTGAAATAGCCCTTGTAGGCCACCCGGCCGACGATCGGGAACCACCAGGTATACGGCTCGAGACGAGTCCGCGGGGCCGCGCTCAGCACATGCACAATCGGCGGACGGCTGACTTCGGTCAGGCTGGCGTAGCTGCCGCGGACCCTGAAGCCTAATTCGTGTTCGGCAAAGGCCCGGACGCGCAAGACGAGGCGCAGCTTGTCGCGGGTGGCAGGGTCAAGGTCGGGCCGGTTCAGGATATCGCTGATGGGCCGGCGATGCCACAGAATCCTGGCCTCTTCATAGCCCAGCCTGAGGACATAGACCGGCGAGCAGGCGGACAGCAGCGTCAGGCAGACAAGCCAGACCCACATGCCTCACTCTGTCTCCCCACCAAGCAGCCCCTCGCTTTCGTTTGAGCGCGCCGGCTGAGAAGCCTGTCCGCCGGACTCGTGGCCGCTGTACTGCAACTGGTACAGACGCCAGTAGATGCCCCGCCGGCCCAGCAGTTCTTCGTGGCTGCCCATCTCGCGCAGCCGGCCCTTGTGCATGACCAGGATGCGGTCAACATTCTGAATGGTCGAAAAGCGATGGGCAACCACCAGGGTGGTCCGGCCTTCCATCAGCGTTGTCAGGGCGTCCTGAATGAGCAGTTCGGTCTCCGGGTCAACGCTTGAGGTGGCTTCGTCCATGACCAGGACGGCCGGATCGTAGGCCAGGGCCCGGGCAAAGGACAGGAGCTGGCGCTGGCCGGCGGACAGGTTGGAGCCGCGTTCGTACAATTGCTCGGCATAGCCCTTGGGCAGCTGGCGGACAAAACGGTCGGCATGGACCGCCTGGGCGGCCCGTTCCAGGGCTGCCGGCGCAATATCGGTCCGGCCCAGGCTGATGTTGGTGACAATATCACCGACAAACAGGAACACGTCCTGGAGGACCGTGCCGATGTGCCGCCGCAGGACCTTCGGGTCCCACTCGCGGATATCAATGCCGTCAATCAGAATCCGGCCGCGCTGGACATCGTAGAAGCGACTGAGCAGCTTACTGATCGTCGTTTTACCGGCACCGGTGGCACCGACAAGGGCAATTTTTTCGCCGGGCTCAAGCGTAAAAGACACGTCCCGCAGTACCCAGTCTTCATCGTCATAGGCAAACCAGACATGGTCAAACACGATCCGGCCGCGGACCTGCTGAGGCCGGCGGGGGGTGTCGGGCGAGGTGATTGCCGCCGGTGTGTCCAGGAGTTGGAAGACCCGCTCGATGGCGCTCAGGGCGGATTGCAGGGTGGTATACTTGCCGCTGAACTCCCGCATCGGCACAAACAGTTTCTGGATATAATCGACAAAGGCCACCAGGGTGCCCAGGGCCACGATACCGCTGCCGACCTGGCCGGCACCGTACCACAGCATCAGCCCAATTGAGACGGAACTGATCGCTTCAACCACCGAGAAGAGGCTCGCCTCGTAGATATTCGACACATGGCTGGCGTCCCGGTAGTCACGGTTACGCCGGTCAAACTCGCCAAACAGCTTTTTCTCCTGGGCGAACAGCTGGACCACCAGGATGCCGGAGATGGTTTCTTGCAGAAAAGAGTTGATCCGGGCCAGCCGGCTGCGCATCGTCCGGTAGTTCTGGCGGGTCCGAATCCGAAAGAAATTCAGGCTCAACACCAGTGGCGGCACCAGGACCAGCGCTACCAGGGCCAATTGCGGATCGAGCAGCAGCATAATGGTGACGATCCCGGTCATGGTCAGCACATCCATGAAGATGGTCAGCGTGCCGGCCGAAAAGGCTTCGTTAATCGCGTCCACATCGGTCGTCAGGCGGGTGACGAGGCGGCCGACCGGGGTGCGCTCAAAAAAGCGGGCCGGCAGCTCCAGCAAGTGGGCGAACAGATCGCGGCGCAGGTCGGCCAGGCTGCTCTGGGCCATGAGCATGGTGGCGTGAAACTGGGTATACAGGAAAACAAACTCGCCGAGCAGGGCAACGGCAAACAGCAGGCCGACCAGGGCCAGCCCCTCGGGCTCGCGCTGGAGCATGTAGCGGTCAACGGCCAGCTTCAACAGGTAGGGCTGGGCCAGCACACAGGCTGAGGTCAGCGGCAGACAGACCAGGGCCAGGAGAAACCGCGCCCGGTAAGGACGGACGTAGCGCCACAGCCGCCGCAGCAGAACGAGGTCATAGGTTTTGCCCAGCT
The DNA here is from genome assembly GCA_965200965.1 of uncultured Binatia bacterium (SeqCode). Lineage (GTDB taxonomy): Bacteria > Desulfobacterota > Binatia > Bin18 > Bin18 > JAAXHF01. Next base: position 76,744 of record OZ241744.1, on the reverse strand, counting down.
CGGGCTCGCGCGGCGTGTCCATCACAGTTCGGCCAGTTCGCGCTCCAGCGCCTGCTGCTGAAAGAGAGCGGCGTACAGGCCGCCCCGGGCCGCGAGGGCTTGGTGCGTGCCGGTCTCAACAATACGTCCGTCGTCGAGCACCAGGATCAGGTCGGCGTCCCGAACCGCGGAGATGCGGTGTGAGATCAGCAGGACCGTCTTGCCCCGCGTTGAGTCGCGCAGGGCGCGCAGGATGGCCCGTTCGGTCTGGGTGTCAACACTCGACAGCGCGGCGTCAAGGACCAGGATGGGAGGGTCGGCCATCAGGGCCCGGGCCAGGGTCAGGCGTTGTTTCTGGCCGCCGGACAGGGTGATGCCGCGCTCACCGACAACCGTGTCATAGCCCTTGGGCAAGGCTTCAATCTCGTGGCCGATGCTCGCCACCTCAGATGCCCACTGGACTTGGTCAAAGTCAACCGTCGGCATGCCAAAGGCGATATTGTCTGCGATGCGGGTCGAAAACAGAAACGGCTCTTGGGGGACAAAGCCGATGCCGCGGCGCAAGTCTGCCAGGGAAAACGTCCGGATATCCCGCCCGTCAATGCTGATCGAGCCGTCGCTCACGTCGAACAGCCGTGGCAGCAGATGCACCAGACTGCTTTTTCCCGACCCCATCCGACCGACCAGCGCGACGGTGGAGCCGGCCGGGACGGTGAAGGTGATATCGTGCAGAACCTGGTGGCCGTTGTCAGGGGTGTGGTAGGCAAAGTCCACGTTATGAAAGCCAACTTCCCCCTTGAATACCTGCCCCGGTCGGTCGTCAGCGCCGCCGATGATCTCGGGTTGGGCCTGAAAAACGCCGTCGAGGCGCTGGAGGGCGGCCCGTCCCCGTTGCACGATGGACACCAGCCAGCCCAGGGCCATCGTCGGCCAGGCCAGCAGGTGGAGATAGCCCATGAAGGCGACGAGGTCGCCCAGGCTCAGCCGGCCGGCAATGACCTGTGCCCCGCCGTACCACAGGATGACCAGCAGGCCGAGCCCGGACACAGTTTTCATCAGCGGCAGAAACAGGCCGCGTATCCGGGCCAGGGCGATGCTGTCGGCCTTGAATCGCGCGTTCAGGGTGGCAAACTCGGCGTTCTGCCAGTCCTCACCCACATAGGCGCGCACGACATGGATACCGCTGGTCCCCTCCTGGACCCGGGTCGAGAGGGCGGCCAGGCCCTCTTGGACGCGCAGGGTGCGAGCCATGATCTGCCGGCTCATCGCCCGCACAAAGACGATCATCAGGGGGTAAGGGGCCAGGGCGGCCAGGGTCAGGCCGGGGTCAATAGCGATCATGGCCGAGACGCCGTATACATAGTACACTGGGGTGTTCAGCACATTCAGGATTCCCAGCCCCAGCAGCAGACGGACCGCGTTCACGTCGTTCACAAAACGGGACATCAGATCGCCGGTAAAGTTGCGCTGGTAGTAGCGGAGAGACAGCGTCTGGATGTGGGCAAACAGATCGTTGCGCAAGGCATACTCAATGTCGCGGCCGACATTGAAGATCAGGAAACGGGAAAAGGCGCGGACCACGCCCAGAATGAGCGCCACACTGATGAGCGCGGCAAGCGACAGGCTGATATCAGAAAAGGGCAACCCCTGCTCAATGCCTTCAACCGCGCGTTTGAGCAGGAGCGGAATGGACATCGCCAGGCTGGCGGTGAGCAACAGGCACAGGATACCGCGCAAATACCGGTAGCGGTAGCGAAAGATATAGGTCCAGAGACGGTACATGGCAGACGTGGTTCACCATAGCGACGCCCACGAGGAGCGGCAAGAGGACGGGGCAGGTCAGAGCGCTGTTCCTGCCTGGTGAGTCGCTTCAGTCCTCTGTCCACCGCTCCAGGCGCAGCAGCACGCCAACGAGCGCCCACAGAACGATGCTTACCTCGGCATCGCCAAAGTTGTGCTGGGTCAGCCCGCCGATGAGAAAGCCGACGAGGCCGAGCAGAATGCCGAGGGCACAGCTTTTGAGCGGCTCGGCTAGCCGGGTATAGGTCTGCCAGCCTTTGGCCAGGACGGCCGCAAGCAGGGCGATAAAAGCGACAAAGCCGGGCCAGCCACCATCAACCCACAGTTGCAAAAAGGTATTGTGGGCGTGGGCGTCAGAGTTCCCGGCCCAGCCGGCCGAGCCGACCGCTGGATACCGGGCGTAGTAGGGCGCGCGGAACTGTTTATAGTTGCCGTAGCCCCAGCCAAACAACGGCCGGTCCCGGATCATGGCGATATTGGCCTGCCAGATGCGGCTGCGGGCCAGGTTTGCCGGCGCGTTCAGATCAAAAATTTGACCGGCCCGCTCCCGCACTCCGTCGCCGGCACCGAGCAGCAACACCCCACAGACGCCGAGCGCGCCGAGCGCGCCAGCGAGCGCCCGCCGGCCCCTGACCAGCCCGGCCAGCACGAGCACACCGGCATAGGCGATCCAGACGCCTCGGGTCAGGGAGAACAGCAGGGCCATCACCATCAGCCCCCAGCCCAGCCCCAGCCCGGCTCTTGTCCGCCAGCCCTTGGCTGGAGCCAAGAGAAAGGCCGTAACCAGGCACAGGGGAAACAGCAGATTGTGGGCGTAGGTGATGCCCGACGGAAAAAGCCCGGCGGTCCGAAAGCCCTCTTTGCTGCCCAGCCAGAAGGCGGTCAGACTCGGCTCTTTGCCGACCAACTGGCGGGCCAGGTCAAGGCCGGTGTAGTGCTGGACAACGCCGTAGGCGGCCAGCGCCGCGGCAGTGATAATCACCAGTCTGATGAGTTGGACGGCGCATTGGCGGCTGTCAATCAGGACATAGGCGACAAAAAAGGCCCCCACCAGCCACAGCTTTCGGTGCGCCGGTAAAGAGTGGAGCGGGTCCGGGCTGAGCAGGCTCGACAGCAGGAGCGCGCCCCCCAAAAGCAGCAGCGCCGGATCAAGAGGCGTGCGGGGGGCGGTCTGAGTCCGCCAGCAGTGGCAGGCCCCAACGCCCAGCATGACGCCGAGCAGGGTTTGCTGAATGGCGACCGAGGTACACAGACTGATGAAAAACAACATCAGGCCGATGCGGACACCGCGGTCAAGCCAGGTCCGGCCCGCGTTGTGTCCCGGCTCTTTGCCGTGTGTGGCACGCATGCTTCAGGCGCTGCCCTGGCGGGTCAGCACGACCTTGATCGTATCGGCCAGAATACGGACATCGAGCCACACCGAGTAGTTGTACATATAGGCCAGGTCGTATTTGAGCTTGTATTCCGGGGTAGTGTGGTACTCGCCGTTGATCTGGGCCAGCCCGGTCAAGCCGGGTTTGACCTGGAATCGCTCAGCGTAGCCCGGCACACTGCACAGGAAGTCTTTGACAAACTCGGGCCGCTCGGGCCGGGGGCCGACCAGGCTCATCGTACCGTTCAGGATGTTCCAGAGCTGCGGGAGCTCATCAATACGGCTCTTACGCAAGAGACGGCCTATCCGGGTCACGCGCGGATCGGTCCGGCCGGCCAGGACCGGCCCGGTCTCTTCTTCAGCCCGGTCAATCATGGTGCGTAACTTGTACAGGGTGAACTCCCTGCCGTCTTTGCCGACGCGCCGCTGGCGGTACACAATCGGTCCCGGGGAGGTGGCGGCCAGGCCGGCCGAGGCCAGACCCAGGACGGGCAGACTCAGCACCAGCAGCCCGGCCGCAAGCACCCGGTCAAGGATGCCCTTGACGACGAAGGCCAGGTCGTCGTACGGGTCTTTGAGCGCTTCAACCAGGGGCATGTCGTGCAGCCGGACCGAGGCGACCCGCCCCACCAGGATATCGTACACCGAAGGCACAACCAGCACCCGGGGGCGTCTGTCAGCCTCATCCAGGGACGCAGCAGGCCGCATCGGCAGGCCGAGCAGGCGTTCAACAAAGGTATCTTTCCAGGTTGTGGAGGCCAGCAGGATGATATCATCAGCGCCCACACCCTGGACAATCCGTTCCAACGCTGTCGCGTCCCCCAGCCAGGGGACCTCCAGGTCGGCAAGCGCCGGCCGGTCGTCCTCGTGCGCGGCCTGGCCGTTCAGCCCGGAGAGGCTGACCAGGCCCACAATCTCGGGCCGGGGCCGCACCGCGGGCAGAACATTGAGAAAAGCTCGCGCCTCCGTGGGCGTCCCGACCAGCAGAATCCGCAACGGGCGGACCCGTCCCAGCCGGTGCAGGACGCCCAGGCGCAGGACGCCGATCATCACCGCGTTAAAGAGCCAGAAGAGCACCAGCACGGAACGGGGGAAAAAAACATCGCCCCGAAAAAAATACCAGGCCGTGGTCAGCAGCAATTGCAGCCCGCCGGCGGCCAGCGCCCGGGGCAGGACCCGGGCGCGCAGATGCAAGCCATGCAGATCGTAAAGACCCAGAAAGTACAAGACCCATCCCTGGGTGACGAGAAGGAAGACGATGGGATGGCGCACCTCAATGAGGCGCTCAGCCGGCAGCAACTCGGTGGTGAAGGGCAGCGGCAGAACAAAACGGAAGGCAAACGCCATCGCGTATGCTCCGCCGACACACACCAGGTCGGCGGTCAGGAGCCCGAGCAGCAGCGTTGAGGAGTAGAGCGTGTGGCTCCTCACCCCTGCCTCCGGACCTGACTGCGCGCCCGAGACTGGGCAATCCGCGCGTAGAGCTTTTTGCGGGACAGCAGGTAGCCGTGCTTCCAGAAAAAATAGCCGACGCTCCTCATATGCTTCCAGGTCAGACCGGACCACACGGAGTTGGTCCGCCGTCGCTCCTGATGCACAACGACCGCATCAGGCACATACACTACCCGCCAGCCGGCCTGTTGCAGCCGCAGACACAGATCGACATCTTCTGGACCATAGAAAATATATTCGTCAAGCATCCCTACTGTGTGCAGGGCGCGGCGGCGGATAACCTGGCAGGCACCGATCACATAGTCCACCTCACGGGCCGTGTTGTGATCCCAGTCGGCCATTTCAGAGGCGGAGACGATTTTTTGCGCCGCGGCTGAAGGCAGACGCCGGGCCAGTTTATCGGCCAAGGTCGGGAACAGCCGACAGGAGAACTGGAGACTGCCGTCGGCTGCGGTCAGTTTAGGGCCGCACAGCCCGACTTCAGGCCGTGCGGCCATATAGCAGACGAGGGAGTCCAAAGCCCCTGGCTGGACAATCGTGTCGTCGTCCAGAACGATGATATACTGGCCACGCGCTAAGCGGACGCCCTGATTCCGAGCCGAGGCAACGCCACGGTTTTTGGCGTTGCGCACCAGCCGCACGCTGGGCAGGGCGTTTTGGACAACGGCACAGGTCTGATCCTGTGAGCCGTTGTCAACCACAATGACCTCAGCGGGACATATGCACAGCCCTTGGGCCAGGGAGGCCAGGCAGGCCACAATCTGCCGCTCGGAGTTCCAGGTCAGGATGACAACCGAAACGTGGACCTCTGTCGGCTGCGCGTGGACAGCCGCGGGCTCGGAAGGGGTTTTGGCATCCGGGCAACTCATGGTGTCTTGTGTGGGGGTAGCTGGCGCATGACAGGCCCATCTCTCCAGACCTCTCGCAGCAAGACCCGCTCGGCGGTTTCCCTGACCGGCAGGAGCCAGTGGAGCTTTTTGTCCAGGGCCGCCCGTATGGTCGGAGACACCAGGCGTCGTACCAGGGCCTGGAAGCGCAAATAGCGCACGGTCCGCGCCGCTCGGAGCTGGCCGAAGTGCGCATCGGGGAGGGGACGGGGCTGGCTGATATGCAGGTCCCGCGCCTCCTGGAGCACACCGGCCATGCGCTCGCCCATCTGCTCAAGCCGAAAATGCTGGCAGACGCGCTGCCGCGCCGCCCGGCCGAGGGCCGCCCGGCGTTGGGGGTCGCTCAGCAGGTCGGCCAGGAGAGGCGCGTATTGACGAGCTGCGCTTCCCGTTCCGGCAGGGCCTGGCGATACCAGCAGCCCGCACTCCGGGGTCAGGAGTTCCCGCTGGCCGCCCACATCCGCCCCCACAACCGGCAGCCCACAGGCCATCGCCTCAAAGATCGACACGGCAATGCCCTCCCATCGGGAGGGCAGGAAAAAGATATCGGCTGCGCTCATCAGGTCTCGAATCCGCGCGTTTGAAACCGCTCCCAGCAAACGCACCCGGTCGGCCAGACCAGAGCGGCTGAGCTCGCTTCGCAGCCGGGCAAACTCGGGCCCATCACCGGCTACCACTGCCACAAAGCGGTCAGCACCGACCTTCAGGTGTCGGACCGTCTCCAGAAACACGCGCGGCTGTTTCTGGGCGCACATGCGTCCGGCGTACAAGATGATCGGGGGGCCCGGATCCCGGGCGTCTTCCTGACCGTGTTCAGGAACGGCCAGCAGAGCATGACGAACCCGTTTGCGCCGCTCAGGGTCGGGCCGCCATTCAGCCGGATCAATATTGGTGTAACACACCCGGATACGCTCAGGGTCGGCTCCACGGTCAACCATCCAGCCACGCAGATGGTCAGAAGAGACGAGCTGCAAGTCAAGCAAGTCCTGGTGTTCAACCGACATCCGGGGGTAGCCACCGCGTTTCCAGGCGTGCTCTTCCATGTGGCAAAAATCGACAAACGTCACGTCCGAACACTCGGCCCGCAGGTATGGCAGGAGCAGATAGCCGAGTTCGCTATTGGCAATCAGCACGACATCAACTCCCCGCGTCTGGATCAACTCGCGTAGAAAAGCGGGATAGTCGGCCATCCGTTGCTGTTGATCGAACAGAAAAATATCCTGGCCATAGCGGGCAAACCGGGCCAACCAGGGGTGGGTGGAGGGCAAGGTCGCTGCGATCAACACCTGCCATCCCCGTTGGCGCAGCTGCCGGAGCAGGTCCAGATTGAACTTGTCCGCCCCACCCATTTCCAGCCAGGGCACGATCAATAAGAGACACGGTGTAGCAGTATCATCTGTCATCAGGTGCCGGATAGGAACGAAAGATGTTCTGTCCCATACCATGCCAGACCCGGCGGCAGCGGGATAGCCCCGCAGCGGCTCTCCTCTCTGTCCCGGCCCCTCAACCTCCCTCTTTTCAATCTTGGCAGCCCTGATGGGAGAGAGAGCCGCCGGCGCTGAGGCCCATTCGCTCCCACAGCGCAACTGCGGATGCAGCACCAGGCGAGCCGCGATCAGGAGAGGACCATGCAGAGAAGAGGGCTGTTCCTTGCAGTGTTGACAGGGATGATTTACTATCCGTGAGCGTCAAGCCTTGGCCTCAGGTACGCGCATCCTCTACTATGGCCAGCCAAAAACCTGAACACCACCCATCCCACCCACCCGCAACCGTGCAGGAGAGAGAGACGGCCTATGCGGCCAGCCTGCACGTTTTTGTCATAGTGGGCTTTGCCATTGCACAGCCCCTCTTTGACATGATGGCGCGCCATGACGAGTTCCTTATCTTCCGGCATGCTACCTGGCAAGACAGTGCCGCTCTGGTCGTCATACTCTGCGTGCTCCTCCCGCTCGGTTTGATAGGCGTGGAGAGAATCACCGGTCTCCTCAGCCACCGGCTGAGACGCTGGGTCCATAGCGCGCTTATTGCCGGGGGGGTGGCGGCCACAGTGCTCCCTGCCCTGCACCCCATCGCCCTGCCGGGTACGCTCCTCGCTGCCGGAGCGCTGTTGTGCGGAGGGGTGGCCGCGCTGGCTTATGTCTTTTTTCTGCCCGTTCGGCAGTTCTTCAGCCTGCTGTCTCCGGCAGTGCTGATTTTTCCGGGCCTGTTTGTGTTTGCCTCGCCCGCCTTTCGGAGCGTCGTTCCGGCTGCCCCTCCCGTGCCGGCTGAGCGTGTACCTCTTCCCACTCCACCCCCCATTGTTTTTATTATCCTGGACGAACTCCCCCTGGTCTCCCTGCTCAACGAACACCAGCAGATTGACACGGTCCGCTATCCCAATTTTGCAGCCCTGGCCCAGCACGCAACCTGGTTTCGGAATACCACCACCGTCAGTTCCGTAACCGTCCGATCGGTTCCAGCCATCCTGACCGGCAAGTACCCTGCCTACGACCACCGCCGGCCCCACGCCACTGACTACCCCGACAATGTGTTCACGCTGTTGGCCCGGCCCTATGAGATCGCCGCGTTCGGCACCCTGACCCATCTCTGTCCAGCCCACATATGCCCGCCGGCCGGGGGCTCTGCATGGCAGCGTCTCCCCGCCCTGCTGTCTGACCTTGCCCTTGCGTATTGCTACAGACTCCTGCCCCGGGACCTCAGCGCCCCGCTTCCAAAGATTTCCCGGACGGGGATACCTGGAGATCTGCTGCCCGACCGCCGCTCGCAGGCGCGGGACTTCATCCAAGCCATTCAGGCGGCAGACCAGCCGCGGCTGTATTATCTTCATCTCCTCCTGCCCCACGACCCATATCACTACCTCCCGTCCGGAAAGGTCTATTCCCAAGAAGCGGTCAGCCCCGACATGACGCCCACGATCCGTGTTGACGACCCCTGGGGGGTCCTCCGGGTCTACTATCGTCATCTGCTCCAGGTTGGCTTTGTTGATACCTGGCTGGGAGAACTGACGGCCCATCTCAAGCAAACTGGCCTGTATGAGCAAACCCTGCTCGTCATCACCGCCGACCACGGGGTCAGTTTTCGACCGGGTGACTGGCACCGCCGCCCTGTCCAGACCACCTTCCAAGACATTATGCCCGTCCCCCTCTTCATCAAAGCTCCCTTCCAACGGACAGGCCGCATCAACGACAGGCCGCTGGAAACGATTGATATTCTGCCGACCCTTGCCGCCATGCTCGGGGTGGAACTGCCCTGGGAAGCCGAGGGCTGCTCGGCCTTGGGGCCGTGCCCCGAGCGGAGACGCCGGATTTTTGCAGATCATGGCAGAACCGTGGCCTTCGACGGCTTAGCCAAGGCCCGAGAGCGCGCAGTCCAACGCCAGCACCGTCTGTTTGGCTCTGAGACGCCCTTTCCACCTGCCCCCGGCCCCGCCCCGCAACTCCTCGGCCACCGGCTTGAAGAGTTCAGCAGCGTCCACACCAAGGTCCAGATTCAGATTGACCGGCCTGATCGCTTTGCCACGGTGGACCTCCAATCCGACTTCGTGCCCGCTCATATCACCGGCGGGGTCTCTCCGCCGCTCAATGGCGACTCGCCCTTCTCCCTTGCTGTGGCGGTCAATGGCACGATCCAGGCGACGACGCAGCCGTGGAGCGTTCCAGTGTACGGCCGGCCCGGGAGCTGGTCGGCCCTTGTCCCGGAAGCCGCTTTTCGGGCGGGCCGCAATACGGTTGAGGTGTGTGTTATCACCGAGGCTGCCGGCCAGACAGCCTTGGCCTGCCCCGCCAGAGTCCACTACCGCTTGGCCCAGACCGCAGTGGTGGCCTCAGACGGGACAACCTTTCCCATTCGTCCCCACGCACTCCGAGGCTACCATGCCAGACCCGGCGGCAGCGGGACAGTCCCGCAGCGGTTCTCCTCTCTGCCCCGGCCCCTCAATCTCCCTCTTTTCAATCTTGGCAGCCCGTGATAGGAGAGAGAGCCGTCGGTGCTGAGGCCAATTCGCTCCCACAGCACAACTACGGATGCAGCACCAGGCGAGTTGCGATCAGGAGGGGACTATGCAGAGAAGAGGGCTGTTCCTTGCAGTGTTGACAGGGATGACCTGTGGCTTTCCACGCGCTGCCCACGCCTATCTCGATCCGGGCAGCGGCAGCATGTTCCTGCAACTCGTGCTCGGCGGGATGGCTGGTCTGGCCGTTTTGCTCAAGCTGTACTGGCAGCGTTTCCTGCGCGTGTTCGGTGTTGACCAAACGAAAGACCCGAAGAGCGAAGACGCTCAGGCGAGCGAGCGGGAATAGCCTCCCGGTCTACGCTTCGGCTCAGGCGTGGCCCATGTCTTTTTCTGATGAGATCAGGTCTGAGCCCGGCTCGTTCCGCGACCGCACGAGCCGCGTTTTTTATCAGGCAGACACGGTAGTGCGAACACTGACCGCGCCGGCCCTGGCCGACTGGAATCAGCTGACCCGAACCACCTTTTTTCAGCGCTGGCACAACGCCGGGAAAATTGTCCAGACCGAGCAGCTTGATCCGCTCCATTTCCGGGACCTCAGCCCTGAGTTTGCCGCATCAGAACGCCCGTCTCCCGCAAGCCCCTGGGTCGCTGCCCTCAAACACCCCAAGCTCCCGGTTGTTTCCTATCCCTACGAATGGGCGTTTGGTATGCTCAAGGACGCCGCTTTGCTCCAGTTGGAGTTGCTGCGTGACGCCTTAGCCGAGGGTATGATTCTCAAAGACGCCTCGCCTTACAATGTCCAGTGGGTCGGCAGCCGCCCGCTTTTTATCGACCTCCCCTCTTTTACCCGGTTGTGCCCTGGAGAACCCTGGGTGGGCTATCGGCAGTTCTGTCAATTATTTCTGTTTCCGCTCCTCCTCCAGGCGTATAAAGACCTCCCCTTTCACGCCTGGCTGCGCGGGAGTCTTGAAGGCATTACCGCCCAAGACTGTCACGGGCTCATGTCGGTGCGTGACCTGCTGCGGCCCGGCGTGTTCAGCCATGTGTATTTGCAGGCCAAAGCCCAAGCCCGGTATGCCGACTCTGCTCAGCCGGCGCGTCCGGGCAAACCCGGTCGTCAACAGAACCTCAAACACGAGCTGCGCCGGGCCGGCTTTCATACGGCCGTGATTCAAGCCAATGTCGGTCGTTTGATAAAACTGATCCGGCGTCTGAGTTGGAAGCGCTCACGCTCAACATGGGCGGCGTATACCCACCAACTTCCGTACACGGAGAGCGAGCAGACCCGAAAAGCCGATTTTGTCCGCCGCGTGATCCACTCGCGGCCCTGGCCAATGGTCTGGGATCTGGGCTGCAACACCGGCACGTTCTCACGCATTGCAGCCCAAAACGCTACCACAGTCGTTGCCCTGGATGTCGATAGCCTGGTCATAGAACGGCTCTACCAGGAATTGAAGGCGGACGGGGAAACCACGATTCTGCCCCTGGTCAGCAATCTGGCCGATCCGGCACCAAACCTCGGCTGGCGGGGGACAGAACGCAAGGCCCTCGACCGTCGGGCCCGACCCGACCTCATCCTGGGTCTGGCCCTCATTCACCATCTGGTGATCGGGGCCAATATTCCTCTCTCCGACTGCATCGCCTGGCTGGCAGGCTCTGGGGCCGCGGTGGTCATTGAGTTCATCACCCGCGAGGACCCTATGGTCCAGACCTTGCTCCGCCGCAAAGACGACCACCATGCGGACTATGAGACGGCGTATTTTGAGCGCTGCTTATCCGCCGCTTTTGCTATCCGCGAGCGTCAAGCCTTGGCCTCAGGTACGCGCATCCTCTACTATGGCCAGCCAAAAACCTGAACACCACCCATCCCACCCACCCGCAACCGTGCAGAAGAGAGAGACGGCCTATGCGGCCAGCCTGCACGTTTTTGTCATAGTGGGCTTTGCCATTGCACAGCCCCTCTTTGAGTTGCTGGCGCGCCAAGCCGAGTTTTTTGTCTTCCGGCACGCTACCTGGCAAGACAGTGCCGCTCTGGTCGTCATACTCTGCGTGCTCCTCCCGCTCGGTTTGACAGGCGTGGAGAGAATCACCGGTCTCCTCAGCCACCGGCTGAGACGCTGGGTCCATAGCGCGCTTATTGCCGGGGGGGTGGCGGCCACAGTGCTCCCTGCCCTGCACCCCATCGCCCTGCCGGGTACGCTCCTCGCTGCCGGAGCGCTGTTGTGCGGAGGGGTGGCCGCGCTGGCTTATGTCTTTTTTCTGCCCGTTCGGCAGTTCTTCAGCCTGCTGTCTCCGGCAGTGCTGATTTTTCCGGGCCTGTTTGTGTTTGCCTCGCCTGCCTTTCGGAGCGTCGTTCCGGCTGCCCCCCCCCCCCGTGCCGGCTGAGCGTGTACCTCTTCCCACTCCACCCCCCATTGTTTTTATTATCCTGGACGAACTCCCTCTGGTCTCCCTGCTCAACGAACACCAGCAGATTGACACGGTCCGCTATCCCAATTTTGCGGCCCTGGCCCAGCACGCAACCTGGTTTCGGAATACCACCACCGTCAGTTCCGTAACCGTCCGATCGGTTCCAGCCATCCTGACCGGCAAGTACCCTGACACCGCACGCCGCCTGCCCCACGCCGCCGACCACCCCGACAATATGTTCACGCTGTTGGCCCGGCCCTATGAGCTCAACGCGTTTGGCACCCTGACCCAACTCTGTCCAGCCCACATATGCCCGCAGGCCGGAGGCTCTGCATGGCAGCGTCTCCCCGCCCTGCTGTCTGACCTGACGGTTGTCTATCTCCACCTGCTCCTGCCCCGGGACCTCCGCGCCACGCTTCCAGCGATTTCCCAGAATTGGATGGGCTTTGTCAATGCCCAAGAGCCGTCCAACCGCCACGCTGCCCAGTCACAATTTTTTGACAGGATGGTGCGCCAAACCCTTCTTTCCAAGCGCCGCTCGCAGGCGTGGGACTTCATCCAAGCCATTCGGGCGACAGACCAGCCGCGGCTGTATTATCTTCATCTCCTCCTGCCCCACGGCCCATATCACTACCTCCCGTCCGGAAAGGTCTATAGCCAGGAAGGCAGCACCCCCGGCCTGATAGGCCAACGCTACCTTGACGACCCCTGGGGAGTCCTCCGGGTCTACTATCGTCATCTGCTCCAGGTTGGCTTTGTTGATACCTGGCTGGGAGAACTGACGGCCCATCTCAAGCAAACTGGCCTGTATGAGCAAACCCTGCTCGTCATCACCTCCGACCACGGAATCAGTTTTCGACCGGGTGACTGGAACCGCCGCCCTGTCCAGACCACCTTCCAAGACATTATGCCCGTCCCCCTCTTCATCAAAGCCCCCTTCCAACGGACAGGCCGCATCAACGACAGGCCGCTGGAAACGATTGATATTCTGCCGACCCTTGCCGCCATGCTCGGGGTGGAACTGCCCTGGGAAGCCGATGGCTGCTCGGCCTTGGGGCCGTGCCCCGAGCGGAGACGCCGGATTTTTGCAGATCATGGCAGAACCGTGACCTTCGACGGCTTAGCCAAGGCCCGAGAGCGCGCAGTCCAGCGTCAGCACCGTCTGTTTGGCTCTGAGACGCCCTTTCCACCTGCCCCCGGCCCCACCCCACAACTCCTCGGCCACCGGCTTGAAGAGTTCGGCAGCGTCCACACCAAGGTCCAGATTGAGATTGACCGGCCTGATCGCTTTGCCACGGTGGACCCCCAATCCGACTTCGTGCCCGCTCATATCACCGGCGGGGTCTCTCCGCCGCTCAATGGCGACTCGCCCTTCTCCCTTGCTGTGGCGGTCAATGGCACGATCCAGGCGACGACGCAGCCGTGGAGCGTTCCAGTGTACGGCCGGCCCGGGAGCTGGTCGGCCCTTGTCCCGGAAGCCGCTTTTCGGGCGGGCCGCAATACGGTTGAGGTGTGTGTTATCACCGAGGCTGCCGGCCGGACAGCCTTGGCCTGCCCCGCCAGAGTCCACTACCGCTTGGCCCAGACCGCAGTGGTGGCCTCAGACGGGACAACCTTTCCCATTCGTCCCCACGCACTCCGAGGCTACCTTGAGCCCCCTCGGTTTTCTGAGCACTCCGTCTTGCTCAAGGGCTGGGCGGTTGACGAAAAGCACGGGCGGGTGGCCGAGCGCATTCTTATTTTTCTGAACGGCGCATTTCACCATGCCGGCCCAACGAACATCTCTCGCCCGGATATTGCCGAGTGGCTCGGCCAGCCAGCGTTGGCCACCTCAGGCTTTCGTATATCCTTACCAGCCGAGCCTTTTGTCGGCGGTGGTGAAGTGCGGGTCTTTGCCATCTCTGGGGGCATCGCTTCGGAACTGGGCTACATTGAGTGAGGCTATCTGTGGGGACCGGCAACCCAAGGCTGTCAAGTGGCATGCTCTAGCCCGTGTGGCCGGGTCCCAGCACAAAGCGTTTCAGCGTGTCTTTGAGCCTCACGCCCCACCTGTGGTTCATGGCCAGCCGATACGACGGGAACAAGAGACGCCGGAGGGCAAAGTAGAGCCGGGTCCGCCACGGCACACCCGGCAGCCCAACGCTCCCAAGGGGCGAAAGGCCGGGGGTGGCCGACCTCGCCTGGCCACGCTCCTGCCACAACTCCTCGGCCACACTCGTCAAGCGGGTATACTCGACCGCTTGGCCGGCGCAGATCCGGGCCAGACTGGGATGGGGCATGGGACGTGGCTGTGTCGTATGCCGGTGTTGGGCTTCTCGAAAGAGCTGCGCCAGCCGCGTAGCCAAGTCTTCCAGGCGAAACGCGCTCTGTACCCGCTGGCGGCCAGCCTGGCCCATGCGGTGGCGACGGGCGGGCTGGGCGATCAGCTCAGCGAGGGCGGCGGCGTAGGTCTCGGCTTCGGCCTCCGGGGTCGCGCGGGCAATCAAGACGCCACACTCCGGCGTGACGAGTTCCCGCTGCCCGCCCACATCGGCCCCAACAATGGGCAGCCCACACGCCATCGCTTCATAGACAGACAGCGCGATCCCCTCCCACTGTGAAGGCAGGAAAAAAATGTCGGCCTCGACCATGATCTGACGAACGGAGTCGTTTGGGACGGCACCCAGCAAGCGGACATGCCTGCCCAGCCGGTGGCGTTTGATAAAGCCGCCCAACCAGCCAGCCTCTGGGCCGTCACCGGCCACGACCGCGGCCCAGTCTGTCGTGGTCTGGCGGAGGCGGAGCAGGCTCTGGGCAAAGACGCGGGGCTGCTTTTGCTCACAAATGCGCGCCGCGTACAGCAGGAGAGGCGTATCGTCGGCAATATCCAGTGCGCGCCGGACAGACGGCCCACTGGCCGCGGCTGTCGGCCGCCATTTTTCCGCGTCAACATTGGTATAACACACCTGAATACGCTCCGCATCGGCTCCGCGTTTTTCCATCCAGTGGCGAAGATGCCGCGATGAAACGATATTGAGATCAAGCATGTCCTGATAGGCAACGGCTAAACGCGGGTAGCCCCCGCTCTTCCACGCTTCTTCCTCCATATGACAGTAATCGACAAAGGCGACCCCGGGGCACCGAGAGCGGAGATAGGGTAAGAGGAGATAGGCAAATTCGCTGTTCGAGATCATCACGACATCAACCTGGCGAGAGTGGATCAGGGCGCACAGGAAACGCGGATAGTCCGTCAGACGCAAAAAATGGGGCAGGACAAAAATATCGGGGGTAAAACGGGCAAACTCTGGCAGCCAGGACGAATCTCCGGTCAGGGTGGCGGCGATGGACACTTCCCAGCCCTGGCCGGTCAACAGTTCGAGGGCATCGAGATTAAACTTATCGGCCCCGCCAACCGTAAGCCAGGGCAGGATCATCAGGAGGCGCGGCTTGTCCTTCTCCAGACGATTGTCCCACGGGAAGTGGTCCGGTACGCGCGTATAGGCCCGATGCCACTCCGGCTGGATGTGCGGAAACTGCCCGGCCCACAGCCGGGGATAGCGCTGTCGGAGCTGGCGCTTGACCTGCTGGGGCTGGTTCCAGTCAGCCCAGCGGTCCTGATGGGACTCGCGGCGGCGGTACCAATCCAGATACTCTGGCAGCGTCCCCCCCCAATGGCCCTGGCTGGCACATCGCAGCCAGAAATCCCAATCCTCAAACCCGCTCTGAAATGTTCTGTCATAGCCGCCAACCGCGCGGTGGACCGCTGTCCGCACCACACTGCTAGCCGCCACCCTGTTTTCTTGCAAAAAGGCCTGGCCACTATGAAAACCGTGCTGCCACAGATAGGTCTGTGCCTCAAAGCCGACGGTATACCCCTTCGCAAAGGCGTACTCGGGATAGGACTCCAGGAACCACAGGCACTTCTCAATGGCGGTTGGCTCCAACAGGTCATCGCTATCGAGTTGAATGACATAGGGGGTCCGGGCCGCCTGAAAACCGGTATTACGGGCGGCGCTCAAGCCGCGATTGTAACCGTGGTCAATCACGCGAATACGCGCCTCTCGAGCACGGTATTCGTTGAGCAGGGCCACGGCGTCAGCCTGGGTTGAACCATCATTGACGATGAGCCATTCCCACTGCTGGAAGGACTGGCGCATGACAGAGCGAGCGGTTTCATGAAAAATCGGCCCGGTGTTGTAAAACGGCGTCACAATGGTCGCCGCGGGAGGGGCAGTCGGGTCGGCCGGACCATAGCCATAGGCGGGACGCTGGTCTGAGGCCGGCGTATTCGCATACTCTGGATCAGTCGGATCGATCATCAGGCTCGCTCTTTTTTGCTAGAAACCCCTGTGCAGGCTTTACGATTCTCAAAAACCGGCCCAGGCGTATCCAAAAATTGTCCCGCCACTGCTCTTCGAACCAGGCTCGCTCTTGCGCAATCCGCTGCCAATTGCCCCACTGCTCTTCGAGCCAGGCCTTGCCGGCTTCCAACTCGTCGATCCAGGTCTTATAGTCGGCCACGACCCCGGCCTGCTCTTTGTCGTGCTCCTGCCAGCGTTGCCACTGGTCTTCCAGCCAGGCCTTGCCGGCTTCCAACTCGTCGATCCAGGTCTTATAGTCGGCCACGACCCCGGCCTGCTCTTTGTCGTGCTCCTGCCAGCGTTGCCACTGGTCTTCCAGCCACACCCGCCCCCGGTCAAGCTCAGCCGCCCACTCCCGTTGTTTCAGGACGGCTTCCGCGGCCTCAGCCAAGAGCCGGGCCTGGGGCGTGTTGCCGCGGCCTTGGGTGTAGGAGGCGAGGGCGGCACGCATCGCTCGGCCGCACTCTTCCACTCCCCGCTCGTATTGATAGTCGTGCGAGACATTGCCGCCGTGCCAGCGGTAGCGCACCAGGGCGTCGTGGAGAAAACCGACCCGGCCCTCAAGGCACAGCTTCATCCACATCTCATAGTCGCAGGCAAAGCCGAGCGTTTCATTGAAGCCACCGGCCGCGGCTAACTGCTCCCGCCGGACCATGACGGTTGATGCGGCGATGCAATTCCCCCTCAGCAGCAGTTTGCGAAAATACGCCTCGCCTTCCGCCACAAAATCCGCCTCCGCTTGTTCCATCCAGCTGGCCAAACGACTCGGCGCTCCGGCTTCGACAATGGGGTCTGCCCGCGAATGCACCAGGCTGAGGCCGGGGTCTGTCTCAAACAGGGCCATTTTCCGAGCCAGATTATCGGCCAGCATCACATCATCCTGGTGGAAGACGCACACATACTCGCCCCGGGCCAGCTCGACCGCGGCATTCCAGTTGCCCGAAATGCCTCGCTGGCGCGGGTTCTGATAGATGCGGACGCGGGGGTCGTCACACCCCTGGAGAATCTCTCCTGTCCGGTCGCTTGAGCCGTCGTCAACCGCCACCACTTCAAAATCGGCATAGCTCTGCTGCAACACACTGCGCAGTGCTTCGGCCACATACGCCTCACCGTTGCAGGTCGGCAGACAGACGCTCAGGCGGGGTGGGGCCACGCCGGGCGACGTATCTCTGAACTGGCGAGGCACGGCGGCTGGGCTGGAGGGGTTCGGAGCTTGGGACGACGCCTCTGGCCCGTTCGGCACCGATGGCGTATTGGGGACACCCGGCAAAGGCAGGGCGGAGCGGGGGCCGGACTCGGCCAGCACGGCTGCATACACCTGCTCAACATCCCGGGCGCAGGCATCAGCATCGCGCCAGACAAAGCCGGCTGGCTTGAGTTGCGCGAGCAGTGCCGGCTCATCAAGAAGACGCCGCAGGCATCGCCGCAGGTCCTCCGCATTCTCCGGCTCGAACAGCAGCCCATTGCGGCCATCGTGGATAACCTCGGGCAAGGCCCCGCGGCGGGCGGCAATTACCGGCAGACCGGCCTGGAACGCCTCACGGATCACCAGAGAAAACGTCTCTTCCCAGATGACGGGCATGACCAGCACATCGTGCCGGGCCAGAATAGCCTGGAGTTGCGCCCGGTCGTACACCCCCCCCCACTGAACAGACAGGCCGGCTGCCGCCCGGCGGAGCTGGTCAATATAGTCCTGCCTGGAGGCCGGCTCCTGCCCATAGAACGAGGTATGCACCCGGTCGGCGGGCAGCCCTTTGAGGGCCTCAATCAGAACATGCGCGCCTTTGTGCGGTTGCAGGATACCGACAGAGACAATCCGCAGGGGCTGCCGGGGGCTGCCTGAGGTGTTTCGTCCCCTGTTCGCCCCATCTGGCCGCGGGGGCCGCTGTGGCGCGGAACCGGGCGGGAGGGGCAGCCCGGGGGCAATGACCTGGAGCCGGTCGTGCAAGGAGGGAAAATCGTCCGCAATCCGCCTGGCCAGAAAGGCGGATGGAACGATCACCCGACGGGGAACCTGTAAGACCTGGGTCATATACGCAAAACGACGGCGAATGGCTGCGGCTGGGGCGATGTCGTGGAGACAGGGGACACAGCGCTCGCCACCGTGCGGTCCGGGGCAGAGCCGGTCGTCACGATCAATGAACTGTATCCGATGACAGGCAAAAAAGAAGTCGTGCAGGCTCAACACCGTTGGGCAGCCAAGGGCAGACACGCACGGAATAAGGCTGGCCGACAGGTGGGCAATATGTTGAAAATGGACAATATCGGCCTGGCAGCGGTGTAAGAGTTGGCGAAAGAGGTCATGGAAAAAGGGATTGTCGTACTCCAGGCGATAGAATGTCGTTCGCGTGTAATTATTGACCAGGCGGACGGTCCGCATCCCGCTTCCATCCCGCTCTTCCTGGAGGCTGAATTCCTCGCGCTCGGGCGCAAAGGTCCGCGCCACAATCGTGACCTGGTGTCCGCGCGCCTGGAGGGCCCGGGACAGTTCCAGGGTCAGGATCTCGGTCCCTGCCTTCTCTTGTGGAGGAAGCCCGTGTACCACCTGGACAATCCGCATGGCCCTGTCTTCCTGGCTCGTTTTCTCCGCTACTGGCGTTTGATGTGGGTCTGATACGAAAACCACCTCTGGAGCCAGCCCGGCAATGTCCGTGCCCGCTCTCCAAACCACATCCCCAACTGGGCGGCGACATGCCAGCTCAGCGCCGGCAGTGCCCAGCGATACACCACGCGCGCCCTGGTCTTGCCCCGTTCCTGCGCCCAGAAGGCCAGGTCGAGGCGGGCCACCTGGACAGCCGCGATCAGACATTCGGCCAGACGGCTGGGCATCTTGCCCGTCTCCCCGGACAGGACAGCGAAATGGTCAAAGTGGCGGCGGAAATTGGCCCACGGTCCATAGCCGTGGGAATGATATACCACTGAGTCGGCGCAGTAGGCCGTCTTATAGCCGGCTTCAAGGACCGATTTGGCCCACAGTTGATCTTCGCCAAATTCGACCTCGGGCAAAGGGATGCGGTTCCAGGTCCGGCGCCGAATGACGGAGCTGGTATTGGCAAAAAAATTAAAAAAAACCGGATTGCGAGCATAGGCTGGATTATTGACCGCGCTGTTGACGCAGGAGTCTGGCCTGCCGGACATCTCTTCCTGGACGATCCGCCGCCACTCCATCGGGTGGCAGCCGGGACGCGGCCTGTGGTGACTGTAGGCCCCGACAATGAGCGGGTCGGCCTCCAGGGGGGCGAGCAGCGTGTCCAGCCAGTCCGCACGAGCCGGAGTCGCGTCTTGGGTCAGGAAAACCAGATAGTCGCCCCGGGCCTGCGAGGCCGCCAGGTTGCGGGTTTTGCCGTGACCAAACGCGGCCGCGGGAATCGTCAGGACGCGCGCCCCGGCCTGGCGCAAAATCTCCGGCGAACCATCCCGCGAGCCGGAATCCACCGCAATAATCTCCTCAAGGTGAAAGTGTCCGCGTTGGCGGCCGATAGCGTCCAGCACTTCGGCCAGATAGCGGGCACCGTTTTTCGTCACCAGCAGAATGGACACGCTCGGACGTGTTGTCACGGCTCTGACCCCCCTCCCCCGGAAGTGTCACCCTGGGTGGCGTCCATCTTGCGGCACACAATGACCGCATTGTCGGGCCACGCCCATATGTGGTCGAGGGCCGCATGTGTGGTGTCGGCCCAGGCCGCCACGGCCTCCCAGCGGGCGTCCAGGTGCTGGCGCAGGCGGCTCTCTACAGCCACGAGATCCGCAGCCGGGCTGAGACGCAACAGACGCAGGCAGTGCAAGTAGACGGCCCGCGCCCGCTCTTTCAGCCGTCCCCGCCGCGGGCCGGACTGGTTTGCCGGCGTGTCCGCTGTGGACGGCAACGAAAGCGGAGCGGTAGCAAAGGGAATGTCTCTCCGGTTGGTGGAGAGGACCTGAAGGCCGGCGTGTCGGCAGACGGCCTCAAGCAGCTCGGGGTGATAGAAGCGGACATGCTCAGGGTCACGCCAGAATCCAAACAACTGCATCCGGATCGATTCGGGGTTGGGGACAACAATCACCACTGTTCCAGACGGAACGAGACGAGAGGCGAGCAACTCAATGCACCGCGCCACCTCGGCAAAAGGCAGATGCTCAAGCAAATGGGAGCAGTAAACCCCGTCATAGGTCTCGGTCGTCTGCTCCAGGAAGGTCAGGACATCTTGCTCCACCACGTCCCAGCCGTGCCGTTTCACCCAGGCCGCCACCGCCGGGTTGCGCTCAACGCCGAGGGCGGGAATCCCCTGCTCGGCCAGCAGTTCGAGGAAAATGCCCGAGCCGCAGGCCAGGTCAAGCACCTTGCGGCAGCCCTGGAAATGGGACACATAGCCGGCCTGCATATCACGGTTCACCCGCCGGTCACGCAGCTCGAATTCATAGGTGGCATAATCAAAGCGCGTCGCCCTTGTGTCGTGTTCTCTGTGGTGGGCTTCTTGCGAACGGCTCAGAGCCTGTTGGAGCCGCGCGATTTCTTCATCTTTTTGCAACAGGCGGTCATAGGCGTTGTGCAACATCGGGACCGGATAGCGAAGTCGCTCTTCCTCGCCCAACTCCTCGCCCAGGAGCCGAAAATGGTCCGGCCCAAGCCGGGGCGTGATCTCCTGGGTGAGGGTCCCCGGAATCGTCCGCACACGCTGGTCAAGCAGATCCAGGTCGGTCTGCCGGCGGGGTGTCTCTGCCTGTCCCGGCTTTATCCCGACCCCGCCCAGCGAGTGAGGAAACACGGGCAGACCCTGGACATACACCCGCCGTGGCGCAAAACGCTCTAACAGCAGCTCAAATCCCTGTGGCGTAAAGCGCCAATAATCGGCCGGATGTTCATGCACGGGAAAGTCCATGACCGAACTGATGACCGCCAGACCGCCAGGCCGCAGAACCCGGAACACCTCAGCCAGAGCCTGGAGCGGATTTTTGACGTGCTCCAGCGTCTCCAGCATCAAGACGGTTCCAACCGTATCCGAGGCAAACGACAGGTGGTGGACATCTTCAAGCCGGTCCACCCCCGGACCCGGCCGGATATCACAGCCGATGTAGTCTGTTCCGGCAAACAGCGGACGCAGGTCGGCCGGACAGGGCTGACCGACAACCTGCAAGGCCCCAATCTCAACAATGGGCTGTGGAATGCTCAGCGTCTCGGACACAACCCGGACAAACTCTCTGATATTCCCGCGCATTATGTGTTTCCAGCCTCAGCCACCCCCACACGGCCCCTAGAGATAATCGGCAAAATAGCCTTTACAGCCAGCAAAGAACCGCTGGGCCAAGCCCAGCAACAGCAGAGACAGAATGAGGGGATATAAGACAAAAATCCAGCCCATCTGTGCAGGGCTGAGAATCAGCGTCCGGTACAGGGACAGGATGGGGGTCAGCGGATTCCAGGCCAGGAGGGCTTGCAGAGCTTCGGGTACCATCTGCACGGAATACAAGACCGGGGACAGGAAAAACCACACCGTAAACAGCGCACCAGTGAGCTGCGACACATCCCGCACAAAGACATTGGCCGGAGCCAGCAGCAGGCCGAGCGCGACGGCCAGCAGCACTTGGAGCAGAAACGGAATCGCCAGCAGGCCGACGGCCAGCGGGGAAAGCCCGCCCTGCCAAATCCCCACCCCAGCCAGCATCAGACCAAAGCCGACCGCGTGGCTGAGAAAGCTCGACACCACCGCGGACAAGACTAACAGTTCAGAGGGAAACTGGACACGCTTCATCAACTGGGCGTTATCGACAATGACCGTCACCGACCGCAGACAGGCGTCCTGAAACGCCAGCCACGGCCACAGGCCGCAAAACAAAAACGGCACAAAGCCAACCCCTTCAACCTGAAAGCGCACCCGGTAGATCACCCCGAACACAAACGTATACAGACACAGCAGGATAAACGGCTGAATGAGGCTCCACACCGCACCGAGACTCGTCCCCACAAAACGCGCTGTGACATCACGCGCCACCATCTGGCCCAGCAAGGCCCGGTGCCGCACCGCGGTGCGGACCAGGGCCAGCGGATTGTTCACGGTCGGCGCGCGCACACCGGCGACGCCCCCCAGGCGGCTTGGCGGGTTTTCC
Organism: uncultured Binatia bacterium (SeqCode); assembly: GCA_965200965.1. Taxonomy (GTDB): domain Bacteria; phylum Desulfobacterota; class Binatia; order Bin18; family Bin18; genus JAAXHF01. The sequence continues at coordinate 54,469 of OZ241744.1, read as the reverse complement.
ATATCCCCAGAAAATAGCATCGGTACAGTTCGGCTTCGGGCGTTTCGCCAAGGGCTTGCAACTCGTGCCAGAAGGCGAGCGGCGGGCGCTGGCTCTGCAACACGTCAAGCAATGAGCCAAACAGCCGGCTCCACGTCGGGCTGAAGCAGAATTGGTCTTGCCGAGCGTCGAGCTGCACGCGCAACTGCTCCATAGCCACCGCCCCTCCGGGCTTAACGGCAACCATCTGAATCCAGGGCGAGTCGGCCAAGCACAAGGCCTCGCTGAGGCCAGCGCGCTGAACATACAGCCGGATTTCCTGGGGCACACAGAACTGGTTGCGCGCCACATCTTTACGGCCGGCTTGATCGCCATTGGCCCAGTGCTCAACTTCCATCATCCAGCGCTTCCAGCCGATATCATGAGCCGAGTTCCAGATATCAAAATAGAACATGCCGCCTGGCCGTAAGACGCGGGCGACTTCTCGGAGATAGAGAAAGACATCCTCTTTATCGAGGTGGATGAAGACCGCCACAGAATATGCTTTATCGAAGCTGTCCGTGGCAAACATTGACAGACTCGTCCGGGACAACTGCTGAAAGGCAACATTCGGAAGGTGGCCGGTCCGATTTTTGGCAACACGCAGCATATTCTCGGCAATGTCTACCCCCTGCCAGTGTTGACACCGAGGAGCCAGTTCGCGCCCGATCCGCCCCACCCCACAGCCGACCTCCAACACCCGATCGGCAGGCTGGAGGAGCAAGGCCTGGGCGACTTGTCGAGCAGTCCAGCATCCAGTTGCTTGGAGAATACTTTCATCTGCGCTGCCATCAACGGCAGCCAAAGCTGCCTGCGGGCTAGCCGAAGCATGCTCCCAGAAATCCCGATAACTCCTATCCGCCATAATGACGCTTCCTTATCACCCTGGCCCTGGAACACGAAAAAACCATTGTTCCGCCAGCACTAGGTCTCCCAGCTATGCGGCAAGGAGCATAGGCCGAGTTCCCGGCTTTCCCCGCGCACCGAGAACGCGCGCTCAACCGTATCAAAAAGCCGCAAGCCAACGCTATCCACAGCGTGGGCGCGCAGAATGTAGCGCCCGGGCAGCAAGCTGAGCTGCGGCAGCACATAATCAATCTGATAGGTGCGCCCCTCCAGGTGCCGCGGCACAACCCCATCCATCTCCGAAGACACCCCGTAGACCGGGGTCAGGTCGGCCCGGACAAAACCAATCAGGAGCACCGGCGGTCTGGTCTCCCCCGTCCCGGCCTCAACCCTGACCCGGGCCCGGAACGACTGTCCAAAATGGAACTGTGCGGTTTCCTGGGCCGCACCGTCCAACAGCCGGACCTCCGTGACCCGATTCTCGCCAGCGCTCAGCGCGACCGGATAGTCAGCCGTCCGGCCTGCGTCCGGCTGGCTCTGGGCTTCAACGAAATCCGCATACTCCTGGACCACGCGTGACGCCGCCCCCTGCGTGCGCACCCGCCCCCGGTCCAGCCACATGGCTTTGCCGCACAGTTTCTTGATCTGGTAGGTATTATGGCCGCAGAACAGCAGCGTTCCACCACCGCCAAGAAAATCTTCCACCCAGCGAATACACTTTTTCTGGAACGCCTCATCCCCAACAGAAAGAATCTCATCGGTGACAAGCACATCCGGCTCAACACAACTGGCCAGGGCAAAGGCCAGCCGCACCGCCATGCCGGACGAATAGGTTTTCAGCGGCCGATCAATGAAATCGCCAATGTCGGCAAACTCCAGAATCCGCGGCAGGCGTTCCGCCAACTCTGCCTGACCCAGACCCATCAACGCGCCGGACAGGGCCAGATTTTCGCGCCCGCTGTACTCGGGATGAAAGCCAATCCCAAGTTCAAGCAGAGAACTGAGCCGGCCAACCCTGCGGACCTGTCCCTCAGACGCCAGGGTGACACCACACAAAAGTTTGAGCAGCGTACTCTTTCCAGCCCCATTTGCTCCAACAATCCCCCACGCATCGCCCCGATACACCTGCAAGGACACCTCGCGCACCGCCCAGAACTCCTCAGAAAAACGCCGCCGACCCAGCCACAGCACTTCCTTCAAACGGTCAAGGTGGCACCGATACAGCCGGTAGGATTTGCCAAGCCCGTGCGCTTCAATCAATAGCGGTGGATTCATGGCCGGAAACAGGGGAGCAGAAAGACCTGCCACTCATAGCCGAAAACAGCGAGCACCGCAAGACATGGCCCCGCGCTGCCGGCAATTGACGCCGACCCTCCAAAACTGCTACTCTGACCATAATGCGTGGTGCTGCAAGAACCCTGCTCTCCATGACCCTGAGCCTGTCAGCCGCCCTGTCAGCCTGTGCCGGCCTCAAAGCCCCTGCGCCGGCCCCGCAAACCGCCCCGGACAGCCTGCAAACGCGGCTTGAAGCCTACTGGCGGGCCAGGATTGAGAACGACATACCGCTCGCCCTCCAGTACGAACACCCCGATCAGCACAAACAGCGTGGAGAGACAATATCCCTGGCCCGCCCGCGCTCAGGCGTCACAATCAAAGAAGTCTCCGTGCTTGACCCGCAGGCTTTGCAACTTGACCCATCCGTCCGGGAGGCGAAGGTGAGACTGCGTCTGAAATATGAGTACACGCCCCCCTTTGGCGGCGGCCCGATGATCACATCTACCTTCGTAACAGATACCTGGCGGAAAGCGGGCGAAGTGTGGTATCATGTCCCGCGCCGCAGGGGCATCTCCAGGAAAAAATGATCCAGGCGCGTCAGCAGGCCTCAGGCTTGCACAATATCTGCTTGACACATATTCTGCCTTCCCCTATGCAGAGACATTCCGTTGAAGAGGCAGTGAAAGGAGGTGGGTTTCGAGTTTCAAAGGACACGGGTACTGGACTTTTGGGCGGGAATGGACTATGAGAACGCAACCTGCTATGCTGCTCTCAACGCTTTGAGGCAGACAATCCTGAAGGGAGGACAGACAGTATGAAGAAAATTGGACAATACGCTTGGGTTACGGCCTGTGTAGCCGGCGCACTACTCCTCGCCACGCGGCCCGTGCAGGCCCAAAGGGAGGTGAGCGGGGTGGGCAGTCATCTCATCTTCGGCTACTGGACCACAGAAGGCGAGAGGGATACCCTCATCAGTATCCAGTCTCCGCTGGGAGTCCAGGACAATCCCGCTACCCAGAAAAGGAATGTTGTCAGAATCGTCGTGCGAGGTGGGGACGAGCCTGGGTTCACTGACGATCAGGCCAGCAGCGCCAATAACCCTACTGGTGATCCAAACGAGTGGCCATTGCTGGCCAACAATGTAAACAGAAGACCCGAACAGTTGGCCATGTTTGATGTGTGTCTCCTGCCGGGCGACACATGGACGGCCGGCATCGGTGCCAATGCCGCCGGTGATGGGTCCGTGCTGACACTCGGCAACCCTGGCGGGTGTGACGGGGAGGTACAACAGCCTGCTGCTAGCAGAGGAGGAGCCAGTCGCCTGCCAACGCCGACGATGGAGAATCGGACCATCAGGCTTAATGATACGACGGGCATCATTGATGCGTATCCGATAGTAACGATGACCGGAAGCGGCGACATGGCGACAAGCAGTGTGTCCAGAAACATCTCGGGTATCGGCTACCTCGTCTCTCCTATGGAGGGCTTTGCCGCAGTCTATCCTGCTCTCTCGACCGACGTTCCCTGCGATGCCGGTACCGATCCCAATTGCAATCCTTTTGTGTTGTCCCAGAGACTGCGGGATGAAAACAAGCGTCATCTGATCGGTCGTTGGGTCACCGAACCGATCATCGGGGCCTCAACAGACATTGTCGTGACCTTCCCCGGTCTCCATGTTCTTAACTATCAAACGGTGGATGATGGGAACGCATTGAGCATGTCTGACCCGGTGAGCATGTATATCTTTGACGAAGCGGGAAGCAGCCTCAGAACCGTCCACAACATCAGGCTGAATCAGAGCGTCAACATATGCAGATTCCGGATGATGGAGAACAACATGACCGAGGTCACATGCAACGACGATGAGGCCACTAGCTTTACCTTCGGTGGGGCTACAGGCGGGAGTTTCCGCATCGTCAACAGCACCAACAAGACCTATGGCGGTGCCAACGATATGGGGAAGGAACCTGAAGCGAGCACCGCTTTCACCCCCACCAGCCAGATGAGTGAGCAACGGCTTCCCGTCACCGGTTTCGTTTTCTCATTCTTTGATGTGAGCTCCGGTAAGTACGACATGCTTGTTCCGCTCCGCTGGATCACCCAGCCTGATCCGCAATAAAGGGACAGACACCACTGGAGAAGTTGCCGTCCCCGATCGGGGGACGCTCCGCTAAGCGTCACTCAGCCACCCTGCAACCCGGCCCCCAGTTGGGTCAAAACAAAAAGGAGAGGGAACCCCCTCTCCTTTTTTTGTCGCTGAAATCGGAGTCGCCTACGGCGTGGTGCCGTGGAATCAGGACTGCCACGCCCCTCGCATAGTCCGGCATGACGGTCGGGCGTACTCCCGTCCGTCCACATGACCCGCAGCCCCGGCAATCAACGCTCTCCGACCCAGCCCGGCCCCGCGTCCCATGCCGGGACTCCTGAGACCGCTCATCCGGTGTTACCGAGAAGGCAGAGCCGGCTGACTGCTGGACGCCGCGGGCGGGCGTCGGTCGATCATCTCCTTCAGGGTTTTGATCCTCCGGGTAAAGTCCCCGGTGACAGCCTGCAACTCCTGACGACTTCGAATCACCCGTGGCGTAATCAGAATAATCAACTCAGTCCGCTCAGTCCGCTCACCATCCACCCGGAACAGGCGGCCCAACACCGGCACATCCATCAGAAACGGCACCCCGTTGCGGGTCCGTCTGATCCGGTCGGCAATAATGCCGCCCAACACCACCGACTCCCCGTCCTGGACCACCACCGTGGTCTCGGCCTCGCGTGACACAAAGCTGGGCGAGTTGGTCCGCCCAAACTCGGCTTGGCCCACAGAGCTGACCTCCTGGCGAATCTCAAGATTGACCAGACCAGCCGAATTGATCTGGGGCAGGATTGTCAAAATCCTGCCGGTATCGCGGTACTGAACGCTGTTGATGGTCCGGGCGTTATCGGTCAGCGTACTCGTTGAAGTCGAGGTCAGGATCGGCACCTCCTCACCAATCAGGATACTCGCCTCACGATTATCGGACGCAATCACATACGGGGTGGCCAGCACATTGACCCGCTGCCGGGTCTCCAGGGCCTGGATCAAGGCGAGAAACTGGTCGCGGTCGGTCAGAAACCCGAAGACGCCCTGCGAGCCGATATTCACCGCCCGCTTTGAGGTGGCGAGCAACGGGCTGTTGCCAATGACTAAGCTGGCAGTCGCCGGGGTCTCGGCAGCAACGACCCCACTCTCCTCACTTGTGCCGAACAGGCCCTCAAGCCCTCCCTGCGACAGGGCATATTCCAGCCCGAAGGCGAGTGTGCCGATCAACTGGATTTCGGCAATAATAGCCTCAATGAGCACCTGCCGGGGAACGATATCGAGCCGACGCAACACATCCCGGATCATCGCATAGTCGCGTGGCGTAGCCAGAATAATCAGCGAGTTACTGATCTCATCGGCCACCACCCGGACCTCCTCCTTGAACACCGGCTTCTCACCTTCCTGGGGGGCCAGCAACACACTCTGGGTTCCACCGCTCCCACTCAGCCCGCCACCGTCGCGCCGGCGGCTCTCACCGTCGCTGCCGAGACCGCGCCGGCGGCTCTCGTCCGAGCCGCTGCGGTTGCCCCTGGAGCGCAGGCTGCCGCGTGTGCCAGAGCCTTGATTGCGGCCCAGACGCCTGCCGGCCGTCCCGCCGCCACCGTACAACTCGCCCAGAATGCCGGCCAGATCAACCGCTTTGGCATTTTCCACCGCATACACATGCACACTGCGACCGCCGCCTTTTTCCGGCGGCACATCAAGAATCTGAATCCATTTTTCAACATGGACAAACACCTCAGGATTGAACGCAATGACCGCAACAGCATTGAGCCGTGGCAGAGGAATGACAAACACGCCATGTGTTACAATGGCACCGGTGGCCGTAATGACCCCATAGGGTTCAAGCAGGCCGGTCAACTCTTCGCCCAGGTCTCCAACATTGGCGTGCTCAATCCGGTACACCTCGGCGTGCAGCTGGCCGAATGTATCGGTATCAAAAATGTCCACCATCTCCTTGAGCCGGCGCACACTTGAGGCGAGGTCAGACAGCACCAGCAGATTGGCGCGGGGATAGGGCAGGACATCGCCGCCGGGCGAGACAAACGGCTGGAGGACCTTGGCCATCTCTTCGGCGGGCGCGTACTCAAGCTTGACGATCTCAATGACAAACGCATCATCCGCCCTTGACTGCCGGGATAGTGAGAGGCTGGTCTTGGTTTTCGCTTCTGCGACCGGGACAATATGGTAGATATCACCTACACGCTTGGCCGCCACTCCGCTGCTGCGCAAAATCTGGTGGAAAATGGGCAACAGATCATCGCGGGGAATATCGCTGGCCGTCCGAACGGTGACCTGGCCCTGGACACGCGGATCGATGATGTAGTGAATCTCCAAGGCGGCGGCAATGGTGTGAATCACCTGGCGGATGTCAGCGCCTTCAAAATTGAGCCGGACTGCCGCTTGCCTGTCGGCCGGGTCGCTCTGAGCAACGGCCGGGGGAGGCAGGGCAGCCCACCACAACACGCCGGCTGTCGCCGCCAGGCTCATGCCGCGCAGCAGGCCGAAAGACCACCGTTCTCCCACCCGCAGCCGTCTTGGTGTATTCTTGTGCGCGCCCCCCTCAACCATCCCGTGCCTCACGTCGCTCGAGGGCGCGGGCGCGGCGGATTTCACGCAGACGGCGTTGCATCCGGCGGATATTTCTCCGAATGGTCACGATATCGTCCTGGCTGCTGCTGGCCGCGGCGGTTTGTGGGGGTGGCGGGGGTTCTCCCGGTATGGGGACGGCCGTCCCGCTGGGCTGGGCACCTGTTGGCAGCGGTGGTGCCTCTGCTGAGGCTTCAGGATTCAACCGGGGCCTGGCGGGTATGATACGCGGGGCCTTGGCCGCATCAGCGCTCTTCTGGACATCCAGGGGCAGGCTGAATTCCTGTCCTCCCGCGCCAAGGGCGAGCGTTGCTTCCGTATGGGTCAGCCGGGCCAGCTGGTAGGAGTCAAGCGTGCCCCCAGACCCCACCCGCGTGACTTTCCCGCCTTTGGAGGTATCGGCAAACAGCGCCTCACGGCGCTCGCCAAGGATGAAGACACCGACCAACTTCAGATGCTTGGGCGGCGGAACAGCCGGGGCAGACGGTTGTGACGGCGGCTGGGTTGGCGGCGGTCGGCGGCTGGGAGCAAAGAGATTCTTGTCGGTAATGACCTGGACGAGCTCTTGTCCCGCCTGTGGTCCGGCCGGGGAGAAGGACGGGAGGGTGGTGTCAGAATTGAGAGCCGCATCAGTCACAAGTGGCGGAGCAGTGTGACTCCAGACGACGAACACCTGCCAGGCCAGCCCACCGGCCCCCAGCAGCAGTATCAGATGAACAAAGCGTCGGATTCGCATGGGTGGCTTTCTTCAGGAGGTTTCAGCCTGCTGCATCACCCCCCCAACGGTGAGGGTGATGGTGAGGATGTTCCTGGCCTGGGGAGCGCTCGCCGATTGGCGGCGACGGCTCCGGCGTGTCCGGCTCCTGGACGGGCTGCGTATCTCCAGGCTGGACACAGACAGGAGCCAGTCGTTGTTATATTCAATGCCAGACAGAAAGGCGGCAACTGCCGACAACGGCCCGCTCAGGCTGACCTGCACCAGCGTTTTGCGAAACTCGCCAATGGTCTGCTCTTTCATCACCCGGGTGGTAGCCAGCTCGAGGCCGCTCTGGGCGGCCAGGGTCTGTATCCGCTCCTGGAGGCGGGCCGCGGCCAGGGAGGAGGTCGCCTCTGGAATAAAGCGCGTTTGCAGGGTCATGAACTGGCGGCGCAACTCCTCAAGGTGGCGTACCAGGTGGGGAGCACGGTCTTTTCGCTCCCGCATGTGGCGGACTCGATCGGCCGTTCGCTCAAGGCGCTCTTCAAGGCGCTGGACATAGGCCCGATAGGGGTCAAGTACGCCAAAACGCACGGCCGCCACAAGCAGGAACGCGCCAGCCGCGCCAAGCAGCAGGCGTTCCCGCCTGGAGAAGCGCTGCCAGAGGTGGACTAGTGGCCGCACGGGTGGACCACCTCGGCACTCAGGGTGAAGGTCTCACCTTGGGCTGTCGTTGCAAACGCGGCTTTGGGAACAACGCCGGTGAGGCATTCAAGCTGTTCAAGAGCCGTCACCAGCTCTGAGGCCGGCTTCGTCCTGGCCACCCCGCTCAGTTCGATACTCCCGCCTTTGTAGTGGAGGCTGGTGAGATACATATCGGCCGGGATAGTGTCCGACAGGTGGCGCAGGAGGGGCAGGACGCGCGTGTCCCGCTCTGCACTGAGGACCGTCATATGGCCGGCCAGGAGGTCGGCTTCGGACTGGTGGGCCAGAACCTGTTCAATCTCCGGGTTGAGCGTTTCGACCTGCGCGGTCAGGACGTTCAGCACCCGGCGGTTCTGGACAGTGATCCCAACCGCCCAGGTACACCCAAGGATACAGACGAGGCTCACCAGCCCCAGGGTCAGGGCTGACAGACGTTTTTCTCGCCGGGCGCGCCTGTCGGGGGGCAAGAGATTGATGCCGCCTGCCACCTCCCCCACCGCCTGGACTGCCGCCCCCAGAGCCGGCAGCGCGGCCGGAGAAAAACCAGACTCCGGAGGGATGCCAAAACGAACGGTCGCAAGGGCGCTGAGATCGTGCCCGCTATCCACGGTCCAGGGCAGCCGTGTCCCCCAGGCAAAAATGGGGGGGCCGTCGGGTGCGGCGGCGGGCAGATTTCGGGCAACGCCCTGGGCTACCAGGTCGCTCAAGGCGTCCGGTTCAGCGGTGGGTCGGGCGGCAAACAGATGGCTGGCCACCAGCTGTCTGCCGGCAATGAAACTCAGTTCCAGCTTATCGTCTTCCGGTCCGATGAGCACGCACGAGACATCGGGCGTGGGGGCACAAGCCAGCAAGGCGCTCAGCTGGGCACAGCCGCCGATGGTGACCATGTGGGGGCGCAACTGGAGTTCCGAGAGCACACCGAGCAGGTCTTCAACCTCACCGCGGGGCAGACAGAACAGGGCAACGCCGAGGCGCGCACCCTCGCCACCAACCGGGTAGGTGAGATAATCGTAATACATCTCTTCTTTGGGGAAGGGGAAGAGCCGCTCAACTTCGTACCCAATGGCGCTGTCAAGGGAATCCCGAGCCGCCTCGGGCACCGTCAAGCGGCTGACACTTGCCCTTTGCCGGGGTACGCACAAGACCACCTGATCCGGGCCAGTTTCCATAGCGGCCAGAAATTCTTTCAACGCCTGTCCACAGGCCTCCAGGCGTTCCGGCCCAGATTCAGGCAGGGGGACTGTCTGCGCCCGCCGCACACTGACCCGGAAGAAGCGCTTGGCCAGATGCACGACACTCATCTCGCGCGGACCAATCCCAATCCCCAGCCCATCCAGGTAGTCCAGCTTGGCGAGCTGCTGAAATGCAGCGCCGAGTTCCACCACTGCCTCCATTGCCTTCAGTCAGGGGCCGTGCCTCTTCTCACGAATCCTGGGGTTCGGAGCCGCAGGCTCAGCTGTTCTCCCAGCCGTTGATGTCTCTGCCTTCGTCGCTTCCTCCGGCCACACCATCGGCACCGTAGGACATGAGATCATAGGCTTCCCGTTCGCCAGGACTGCGATAGACATACTGACCGCCCCAGGGGTCTTTGGGCACATCTTTCTTGAGATAGGGCCCGTCCCAGCGCTCGAGGCCGGCTGGACGCTGACGCAGGGCGGCCAAGCCCTCCTGGGAGTTTGGATAGCGGCCAACGTCAAGACGAAACATGTCGAGCGCAGCGCCCAGGTTCTCAATCTGGACGCGAGCGGCGTCTTCTCTTGCCGAATCCACCCGTCCCATATAGTTGGGGGCGACCAGGGCGACCAGAAGTCCGAGAATGACCATCACCACCAGGAGTTCAACCAGGGTAAAACCCCCCGTCGCAGTTCGACCGGCCGGCAGACGCCAGAGCGTGTGAGCGGCGTTCTTCATCATGAGTCCTCCTTTCTCAGAATGAGACATTGTTGACGCTGAACAGTCCGAGCAGCATAGCAATCACCACAAAGCCGACAATCAGCCCCATAGTCAGAAGTAACACCGGCTCGACCAGTGAGGTCAGGCGTCGCAGCTGGTTGTGGGTATCTTTTTCATAATACTCGGCAACCTGCATCAACATCTCATCGAGCCGTCCGGTTTCTTCGCCCACACTGACCATCTGCAAGGCCAGAGACGGGAAGACTCCAGTCTGACCGAGTGGCGCGGCAATGCCCTCACCTTCTCGAACCCCAACCCGCGCGTCCGTGAGGCTGCGCGTGATACGCTGATTGCCCACCACCTCCTCAACCAGTTCCATCGCCTGGAGGAGAGGCACGCCGCTCTGGAGCAGGGTTCCGAGTGTCCGGGCAAAGCGTCCAACCTCGCGTTTTTGCAATAATGGGCCGATGAAGGCCAGCCTCAGACTCCAGCCATCCCAGGCCAGGCGTCCCTGCGGGCTGGCAACATAGCGCCACAGCCCGGCCCCACACGCTGCCACACTCAGGGCCATGAGCCCCCAGTAGTCCCGCACGAAATAACTCACCGCCAGCAAGAGGCGGGTTGCGGCCGGCAGCGCCTCGCCCATATCTTCAAACAGGACCGCAAACTTTGGCAACACAAAGGTGAACATGAGGACAATGGCCGCCCCGCCCACGCTCAGCAGGATAGTGGGATAGGCCAGGGCGGATTTCACTTCATCCTGCACTTCCTGGGCACGTTCCAGATACTCGGCCAAACGCGCTAAAGCCGTATCGAGAAAGCCGCCCAACTCACCGGCCTTGATCATATTGATATACAGGGGCGGAAAAATTTTTGGATATTCGGCCAGGGCTTCGGCCAGGGATTTGCCCCGCTGCACATGGCGCAGGATCTGCTCCACTGCCTGGCGTAACTCGGCCCTGTTGGTCAGTCCGGTCAGAACGGACAGCGCGCGGTCAAGCGGCAGACCCGCGGACAGCAAGGTCGCCAACTCCTGGGTCACCAGTAACAAGTCCCGCTGGCGTACCCTGCCCTGACCCGGCAGGACAGGGAGGGTCAGACGCAGGCCGGTCAGCTTCCCCGTCGTCTGGTCCGGCAGGTGTATTTTCAGGGGCAGATAGCCTTGGTCGTGCAAACGCGAGACGACCACCCGCTCTGCGCCAGCGTCCATGACTCCCTTGATAATTTTTCCTTGGGGGGTTGTCGCCTGATAGTGAAATTGTGGCATGTGCGTCCTGAAACTTTAGAGGCTAACAAAAATTGAGTCAAGCGGCGGACTTGACAGGATGGGCAGGTGTGGTAGGTACAGGTACAGGAGAAACCCCCCTGGTCTCAATGGCGGAGGGGCCACACCCGTTCCCATACCGAACACGGCCGTTAAGCCCTCCAGCGCCGATGGTACTGCTCCTGCTGGGAGTGGGAGAGTAGGACGGGGCCGGGGGGGCTTCTCTCTCCAGGCGGGCGTAATTCAGTGGTAGAATGCCAGCTTCCCAAGCTGGACGTCGCCGGTTCAAGTCCGGTCGCCCGCTTCGGTTTTTTGACGCCGCGACAGTTCGCCCCATCGCTGGAATCTGTATGCCACACAGCATGCCGTGCCCAACCTGCCGCAAACCTGTTTCCTGGCCGGCCAACCCTTTTCGTCCCTTTTGCTCAGCGCGGTGCCGGACGATTGATCTTGGGGCGTGGGCTGACGAATCCTACCGCATTCCGGGCGACCAGGCCGAATCTGCGGAATCTGGCGAGTCTGTCGCACCCCGGCCACCCGACAAGCCGCGCTAGCTCATTGCTCCCCATGCCAATACACCCGACCGCGATCGTTGATCCTCGGGCTGATATTGCTCCTCAGGCCGACATCGGGCCGTATGTCGTGATTGACGGACCCGTTCGGGTGGGGGCCGGAAGCCGGGTGCTGGCCCATGCCGTTCTCAGCGGCTGGACAGAAATTGGTGAGGACAATGTCATTCATATGGGAGCGGTCATTGGCCACGAACCACAAGACCTTGACCACGCCCAGCAACAGACCTGCCTCAAGATCGGCCACCGGAATGTCTTTCGGGAGCACAGTCAGGTCCATCGGGGAACAACCCCAGGCAGCAGCACGGTTATTGGAGACGATAATTACCTGATGCAAAACGCCCATGTCGCCCATAACTGTCAGATTGGCAATCAGACGATTATAGCCGGCGGTGCCCTGCTCGCCGGCTATGTGCAGGTCGCAGACCGCGCCTTTGTGTCCGGGAACTGTGTGGTACACCAATTTGTCCGGATCGGGACCTTGGCCCTGTTACGCGGCCTATCGCGGACCAGCCGCGATGTTCCGCCGTTTTGCATTATGGACGGGACCCACACAGTCAGAGGGCTCAATCGGGTGGGCCTGCATCGGGCCGGCTTCAATCAAGAGCGGATCCGGGCCTTACACACCGTGTTTGGCCGCCTGTTCAGGAAAAAAATCAATATGAAACATGCGATCAAAGCCTTGCGTCAGGAGCCGTGTACTCCCGATGTGCTGTCCTTGCTTGACTTTATCCAGGAGTCCAGGCGGGGGGTGTGTTTCGGTCCACGCCAGACGCCGCGGGACGAGTGCAGCCCAGACTGAGGTCACGAGGCGGCGACCGGATTTGAACCGGTGAATGGCGGTTTTGCAGACCGCTCCCTTAACCACTTGGGTACGCCGCCGTCAGGCCACTCACCCTATCCGGCCCGACCAGAGATTGCAACACCGTCAGAGGAGGGGAGAATGAATTGGAACGGCTTGATCTATCCTGGACAGGCTTCCCGATGAGGGAAAAGTTGTTCAATCCTGTCCAGGTACATGCAGACAAAATCGGCAAAAGATGGTGCTACCGGGTGGGGAGTTTTCCCTCCCACCATCACGATAGCTCCTTGACCAGCGGGGTTGAGGTCAATCGCGTACGCGTGAGACCAGAGAAGATAGTCCGCAAACAGGTAGTAGCCCGTGTACTGTGCTACCCAGGGAGCGTCAACTTCTTCCTGAATCGGTTTGACCTCCTCCAGAGGCCAGAACCGAATATGACAGTCAGGGTCCATTTCGCCCAACGCCATCCCATTTACTGCCTCGAAATACTCGCGTATATCGGGTCCGAGGTGCGCATTGAACCGTTGCTTGAATTGATCCAGCCGTTCAGCCGGGACACCAGGTCTGATCGTCAGCCGGGCTTCTTTCCACCGCTGAGCCAACCGGTCTCCCGCTTCTTTCGTTTCCATCACACGATTCCTTGTGCCACCAACCTGTCTATAATCTCTATCCTCTTCTTCTGGACTCCGGTTATTTCGTCTTTTCCATCAGAAATAGCTTTACGGGAAATTTTCCGGTACCGCTCAATTGCGTCCTCCTTTGATTAGCGCTCTCATCTCTCTATGGCTTTCCGTGTACCCCACAAAGACCTGAGAAATCAACCCCAACAGCGAAGAGAGGCATCATATCTTCCCGGCTTCTCCCTTGACATCCGAACGGCCGCCACATAGGACAGGGCACAGCCCGAAGCCTCTGACTCAAAACCCTATGATCGAACGCTATACCCGCCCGCTTATGGGCCAGGTCTGGTCGGAAGACAACAAATTCGCCAAGTGGCTGGAGGTTGAACTGCTGGCCTGCGAAGCCTTGGCCGAGCACGGCCAGATTCCGCGCGCGGCCGCGGACCAACTCCGCCAGCGGGCAACTCTGAATCTTGCGCGTATGCGGGAGATTGAGGCCGAGGTCAAACACGATGTGGTCGCTTTCGTGTCGTCCGTTGCCGAACCGCTCGGTGAGCTTGGCCGCTATCTCCACCTCGGCCTGACCTCATCGGACATCATTGACACCGGCTTTGCCGTCCAACTGTGTGAGGCCGCCGACATTCTGCTGGCCGATGTTGAGGCATTGTTGGCGGTTCTGAAACGTCTCGCCCAAGAGCACGCCCATACCCTGACCATCGGACGGACCCACGGGGTTCACGCCGAACCCATCACCTTTGGCCTCAAAGCCGCCCACTGGTATGCCGAGATGCGACGCGGCCATACGCGCCTCGGCCAGGCGCGCCTGGATATCGCATATGGCAAAATCTCGGGCGCGGTCGGGACCTTTGCCAATATCGACCCAGAGATTGAAGCCGGTGTGTGTCGCCGTCTCAAGCTGCGGCCAGAGCCGATCTCCACCCAGATTGTGCCCCGCGACCGTCACGCCGCCTTCTTCTCGACCCTGGCTTTGATCGGCAGTTCGCTGGAACGGATCGCGACCGAGATGCGCCACCTCCAGCGCACCGAAGTCCTGGAAGTTGAAGAACCGTTCAGCCCCGGCCAAAAAGGCTCCTCAGCCATGCCGCACAAGCGCAACCCGTGGCAGTTGGAAAACGTGTGCGGCTGCGCTCGCCTGCTCCGTGGCTATGCCCTGTCGGCCTTTGAAAATATCCCTGTGTGGCATGAACGTGATATCAGCCATTCCTCGGTCGAACGGGTCATTGGTCCGGACGCGACCATCCTGCTCGACTTCATGCTCGCCCGACTGACCGGCATTCTTGACCGGCTGGTAATCCACCCCGAGCGGATGCACGAGAATATGACCGCTCTGGGCGAGATGATCTACTCCGAGCATCTCCTGCTGGCCCTGGTCCGCAAGGGCGTCAGCCGCGACGACGCTTACCGCCGGGTGCAGCGCAACGCCATGCAGGTGTGGGAGACCGGTGCCTCCTTTGCCGCCGCGGTGCGCCAAGACCCGGACATTGGCGGCCTGCTCAGCCCTGCGGAACTCACGCAACTGTTTGATGCCCGGCACGCGCTCAGACATGCCCAGACCGTCATTGAACGCGCCTTGCGCCAAGCCTAGGGCCCTCCCATGCTGTTGGCAAAAGTCTATGTGACCCCCAAAAAATCGATTCTCGATCCCCAGGGCAAAGCGATCGCCGCCTCGCTGCACGCCCTTGACTACAGCGAAGTCCGTGATGTGCGGATGGGCAAATACCTGGAAGTCCGCCTCCACAACCTGCCGCCGGACCGGGCCCGGCAGCGGGTTGAAGAAATGTGTCAGCGGCTGTTGGCCAACCACATCATTGAGGACTGTCGCTTTGAGTTGGTCGAGGAGTAGCGCACGATGAAGTGGGGTGTGGTCACCTTTCCCGGTTCAAACGACGACCGGGACTCGGTGTACTGCCTGGAGACGGTCCTGAGACACCAGGTCGTCTCGCTGTGGCACAAAGACCGCGACCTGCACGGCGTGGATGCGGTAGTCCTGCCGGGCGGATTTTCATACGGCGATTATCTGCGCTGCGGTGCCCTGGCCGGCTGTTCACCGGTCATGCAGAGTATCATCGCGTTTGCCAAGGCCGGGGGGCCGGTTCTGGGCGTGTGTAACGGCTTCCAGATTCTGTGTGAGTCGGGCCTCTTACCCGGTGCCCTGGTCCGCAACCAGTCGCTGCTGTTCATCAGCGCCTGGGTCTGGATTCGGGTTGAACAGGCCCGTACCGCGTTTACCGCCACCTGCCGGGTGGGCCAGACCCTGCGCCTGCCGATCAAGCACGGCGCGGGCTGTTATGTCGCCGACGCGCCCACCCTGCGGACGCTTGAAGACAACGGTCAAGTCGTGTTTCGCTATGCCACCTCAACCGGCGATGTCGAGGCCAGCGCCAACCCCAACGGCTCACTGAACAATATCGCCGGGATCACCAATCGGCGGGGCAATGTCCTTGGCCTGATGCCCCATCCCGAGCACGCTGTCGAAGCGCTCTTGGGCGGAGAAGACGGCCGCCGGTTGTTCACCGGTGTCGGGGAGGGGTGCTGAACGCCCGCAGAGCCATGACAGCCCACACCCCGACGGTGACGCTCCAACTCGCCCACGATCATGGCCTGACCGACACCGAATACGCCCGCATCGTCCAGCTGCTGGGCCGCACGCCGAGCTTTGAGGAATTGGGCGTCTTTTCGGTCATGTGGTCTGAGCACTGTAGCTATAAAAGCTCCCGGCGCTTTTTGCGCCACCTGCCGACCACCGGTTCGGCTATTCTCCAGGGTCCGGGCGAGAATGCGGGGATTGTCGATATTGGCGACGGGCTGGCCGTGGTGTTCAAAATTGAGAGCCACAACCACCCCTCCTGTATCGAACCCTACCACGGTGCGGCAACCGGCGTAGGCGGAATCCTGCGCGACATCTTTACGATGGGTGCCCGGCCAATCGCCTCGCTCAACTCGTTGCGTTTTGGCGCACCCGAGCACTCGCGCACACCGTATCTGGTCAAAGGCGTGGTGGCCGGTATCGGCGGCTATGGCAACAGCGTCGGCGTGCCGACCGTCGGCGGTGAGGTGGCCTTTGACCCCGGCTATAACGGCAACATCCTGGTTAACGCCTTCAGCCTCGGCGTGGTCAGAACCGACCGGATCTTTCGTGCCCGGGCGACCGGAGCCGGCAACCCCGTCCTGTATGTCGGCTCACGCACCGGGCGAGACGGTATTCATGGGGCCAGCCTGCTCGCTTCGCGCGAGTTTGACACGCGTTCAGAAGAACTCCGGCCGGCCGTGCAGGTCGGCGACCCGTTTACCGAAAACCTGCTGATTGAAGCCTGCCTTGCGCTGATGCAGCGGGAGGTGATCGTGGCTATCCAGGACATGGGAGCGGCCGGCCTGAGCAGCTCAGCGATCGAAATGGCCGGCCGGGGAGGCACCGGCTTCTTGCTGAAGCTGGACACCGTTCCCACTCGCGAGGACGGAATCAGCCCCTACGAACTGCTCCTGTCAGAGTCCCAGGAACGTATGCTGCTCGTGGCCAAGGCCGGCTGTGAAGAAGAAGTCCGGGCCATTTTCGCCGGCTGGGACCTGCCGGCGGTGGTGGTCGGCCACGTCACCGACGACGGCCTGTTCCGGGCCGAATGGCAGGGCCGGGAGGTCGTTCGTCTTCCGGTCGCAGCGCTGACCGACGAGGTGCCGGCCTACGAGCGTCCGGCCCACAAGCCGGCCGATCTCGACCAGCACCAATCCCTCGACCTGTCCGGCCTGCCCCTGCCAGGCGATTACAACGCTGTCCTGCTCCGGCTGCTCGGCTCGCCCAACCTGGCCAGCAAAGAATGGGTGTACCGGCAGTACGACACCCTGGTCAGCGGCAACACGGTTGTCGAGCCTGGCTCGGATGCGGCCGTGTTGCGCATCAAAGGGACCACGACCGGTATCGGCCTGAGCGTTGACTGTAACAGTCGCTACTGCGCGCAAGACCCCTATCGCGGCGCGCTGCTCGCTGTGGCCGAGAGTGCGCGTAACCTGGCCGTCAGCGGCGCTCGCCCGCTGGCCCTGTCCGACTGTCTGAATTTCGGCAGTCCAGAAAAACCTGAGGTCATGTGGCAGTTCCAGCAGGCCATTGCCGGGCTGCGGGACGCGTGTCAGGCCCTTGGCTTGGCCGTCGTCAGCGGCAATGTCAGCTTCTACAACGAAACCCAAGGCCGGGCTATTCCGCCGACGCCGACCGTCGCTATGGTCGGCATCCTGGCCGATGTCAGCCGCCGTCTGACCCAGTGGTTCAAGCGACCGGACGATGTGATCGTCCTGCTCGGTGAGTCCCTGGAGGAACTGGGTGCCAGCGAATACCTGGCCGTGATCCATAACCGGGTGGCCGGCCGACCACCCCAGCTTGATCTTGAGCGTGAAAAATGCCTCCACCATGTCTGTCTCAGCGCCAGCGCCGAAGGGCTGCTGTCTTCAGCCCATGACATCGCCGAAGGCGGCCTGGCCGTGGCGCTGGCCGAGGCGTGCATCAGCGGCCCGGCCGCCCTCGGCGCTCAGGTCCGCCTTGCCGACTCCATGCGTCTTGACGCGCTGCTGTTTGGCGAAAGTCCGTCCCGGGCCCTGGTCTCATTACCCGCCTCCAGGCTGGCCCGGCTTCAGGCCCTGGCCGAGGCAGCCGGCCTGCCGTGTGCCGCGGTGGGCCAAGTCGGCGGCAGCGTGCTGGAGCTGACCGGCAGCATACGCCTGCCGCTTGCCCGGCTCAAACACGAATGGCGGACCGCTCTGGCCCGGCACCTGGGGCTGTAGAGTACGCGGGCCGAAGGGGAGGCTCCATGCCGGACACACACACGCCAAGCCAAGGCACCCAGCAGCAGGACCCGCATGACCGGCTCGATCGTTTCCACGAAGAGTGCGGCGTGGTCGGCATCTACGGCCACCCCGACGCGGCCAATCTCGCCTACCTGTCGTTGTATGCCCTCCAGCACCGGGGCCAGGAATCGGCCGGCATTGTCTCGTCCAACGGCCAAACCCTGCTGGCCCATCGCGGGCTTGGCTTGGTTGCCGACATTTTTGACGAACGCCAGATCCGCCGGCTGGAGGGTACCAGCGCCATTGGGCATAACCGCTACTCCACCGCCGGCTCAACCATTCTCAGGAACAGCCAACCGCTGGTGGCCCGCTACACCTACGGCTCGCTGGCGGTCGGCCATAACGGCAACCTGGTCAACGCCGACGAGCTGCGGCTGGGGATGGAACGGCAGGGCTCCATTTTTCAATCAACGGTCGATACCGAGGTCATTCTACACCTGATTGCCGCGGCCCGGGCACCGAGCCTGGTTGACCGGATTATCGAAGCCCTGGCCCAGCTGCGCGGGGCGTACTCTCTGGTGTTTCTGACCGAAAACGCGATGGTGGCGGCGCGCGATCCCCACGGCTTTCGTCCGCTGGCACTCGGCCATATCAACGGCGAGGGCAAAGCAACCGCAGTCGTTGCCTCAGAAACCTGTGCTTTTGACCTGATCGGGGCCCGCTACGAACGCGAAGTCAAGCCGGGCGAGGTCCTGCTGTGTACACCCCAAGGGCTGCACTCCTACACCCCCTTTCCGCGTGAGCCGCTGTCCCGGTGTGTGTTCGAGTATATCTACTTCTCTCGGCCCGACAGCACCCTGTACGGCAAAAACGTTTATCAGGTCCGCCGGGCCTTTGGCCGCCAACTCGCCCGCGAGGCCCCGGTCGAGGCCGATATCGTCATCCCGGTCCCGGACTCCGGCGTCCCGCCGGCACTCGGCTATGCCCGGCAGGCCGGCCTGCCGTTTGAGATGGGTCTGATTCGGAATCACTATGTAGGCCGGACCTTTATTGAGCCGCGTGACGCCATCCGGCACTTCGGCGTCAAGATCAAGCTCAACGCCCAGACCGAGGTCTTGCGCGGCAAGCGGGTCGTTGTTGTGGACGACTCAATTGTCAGGGGCACGACCAGCCGCAAAATTATCACCATGATTCGCCAGGCCGGCGCGCGGGCAATCCATATGCGGATCAGCTCCCCGCCAACGGTCGGCCCGTGCTACTACGGCGTTGATACCCCCAAACGGCGCGAGCTTATCGCCGCCAACCAGAACGTCGAAGCAATTCAGCGCTATATCACCGCCGACAGCCTGTCCTATCTGAGCCAGGCCGGTCTGTATATCGCCCTCAAGGAGTCGCCGGCCGGTTTCTGTGACGCCTGCTTCAGCGACCGCTACCCCGTCCCGGTCGGCGCACGCCCCAAGGGCAGCCAACTCGGCCTGTTTGAGCTGGACGACTGAGGTCCGGTCTCAGGCAGCGTCGGCCCGCACGACGGTATCACGCCGCCAGTGACGGTCATCGGCCCGGGGATAATCCAGGGTCGAATGCAGACCGCGGCTCTCGCGGCGCAGACGGGCGCAGCGGATAATCAGCTCGGCCACGGTGGCCAGGTTGCGCAACTCCAGCACGTCGCCGGTCACCAGAAAGTTCCAGTAGTAGTCCCGAATCTCATCCTGAATCAGCCCAATCCGGCGCTCGGCGCGGGACAGACGACGGTCGCTGCGCACAATGCCGACATAGTTCCACATCAGGCGGCGAATCTCCTCCCAGGTCTGGGTCACTACGACCATCTCATCGCTATCGACCGCCCGACCCGGGTTCCAGTCGGCAAACGCTGGCCGCGGCTGCCGGTCGGTGGCCAGAAACTCCCTGGCGTGGACAAACACCCGATGGGCAAAGACGACGGCTTCAAGCAGCGAGTTGGACGCCAGCCGGTTGGCCCCGTGCAGACCGGACATACTGACCTCGCCGGCTGCGTATAAACGCCGGAGCGCGGTTGCGCCGTTCAGGTCAACGACCACCCCGCCGCACATATAGTGGGCCGCGGGCACGACCGGAATCGGCTCACTGCTCAGATCAATCCCGTACTCAAGACAGCGTTGGGAGATGACCGGAAAGCGCTGGCGCAGGAATGCCGCGCCGCGATGGCTGATATCGAGCAGGATGGCCTCAAAGCCGTGGCTCTTCATTTCTCGGTCAATCGCCCGGGCTACAATGTCGCGGGGTGCCAGCTCGGCCCGCTCATCATACTCGGCCATGAACGCCGTGCCGTCCGGGCGGCGCAGCACCGCGCCCTCGCCGCGCAGGGCTTCGGAAATGAGAAACGACCTGGCCTGGGGATGAAACAGACAGGTCGGGTGAAACTGAAAAAACTCAAGATTGGCCACTGGCGCGCCGGCCCGATAGGCCATAGCCACCCCGTCGCCGGTCGCCACATCTGGATTGCTGGTATACAGGTAGACCTTGCCCGCCCCGCCGGTGCACAGTACGGTGATCCGGGCGGGAAACGTCGAGACCCGGTTGGTCTCAAGGGCGAGCACATAGGCCCCCCAGCACTCTTTGCCGGCCGGCCCGTCCGTGGTCAGAAGATCGATCCCCATATGCTTTTCAAGAATGCGGATGTTGGGCTGGTCACGGACCGCGGCGACGAGGGCACGGATAATTTCCTGGCCGGTGGCGTCCGCGGCGTGCAGGATGCGCCGGTAGGAATGCCCCCCCTCAAGGCCCAGGTCATACTCCTCGGCCCGGCTGCCGCTTCGACGCGAGAAGCTGGTGCCCAGCGCAATCAGTTCCCGAATCCGCTCCGGGCCCTCACGGACCACGGTTTCGACCACCTCGGGATGACACAGGCCAGCCCCGGCCTTCAGGGTATCGCGCGTATGGGCGGCAAAAGAATCATCGGCACTCCAGACCGAGGCAATGCCGCCCTGGGCGTAGGCGCTGTTGCTCTCCGGGAGGCGGTCTTTGGTGACAAGAGTGACCGAATTGTGGACGGCCGCTTTGAGGGCCAAACTGAGGCCGGCAATGCCGCTGCCGATAATAAGATAGTCGGTCGTCTCCATGCGCCGGCCTATTGCTGACATGTCACCCCCGCGGAGTCAAGGCGGCAAGCGGCAGGCCCGGGAAATTGACCTGGAGGAGAAAATTGCCTATACGGGGAGGAGCCGTGTCACACCTGCCCAACCTGCTGAGTCTCTTCCGCATCGCGCTGATCCCCCTGCTGATGTACTATCTGACCGACCCCGGACCGGGTGCCGGGGTATGGGCCTTCGGTATTTTTTTTGTGGCTAGCTGGACCGACTATTTTGACGGCTATTTTGCCCGTCTCCAGGGCCGGACCAGCACCCTGGGCAAGCTGCTTGACCCCCTGGCCGATAAGCTGCTGGTGACGGCCGCCCTGATCATGCTGCTCAGCCTGGACCGTTTTCCGCGGGTGCCGGCCTGGCTGGTGGTGGTGCTGGTCGGACGGGAGATTGCGGTCACCGGGCTGCGCGGTATCGCCGCTGGCGCGGGGGTCGTGGTTGAGGCCGAAGCACTCGGCAAGTACAAAACCCTCTGCCAGATTTTTGCCGTACACAGTCTGATCCTGCACTACACCTATTGGCACATCGATTTTCACCTGACCGGGATGTATTTTCTGTGGCTCTCGGCTGTGCTGAGTCTGTGGTCCGGGCTTGAGTATCATCTCAAGGTCATCCGGCAGTTGTCGGCCAGCCGCCCGGTGTCCCACGACCGACAGGCTCAGCACGCCCGGCAGAATCCTGAGGTTGCCTATCCAAACGGCCAGGCCGATGGGCGGGACGCCACCGCCGACACTCTCCGGCCCGGCTGAGCGCTGAGAGCGCGACATGCGGGTTCTGGTCACCGGCGCTGCCGGTTTTATTGGATTTCACGTTGCGGCCCGCCTGCTCGCCCGTGGGGATTCGATCATCGGCCTCGATAATATGAACGCCTACTACGATGTACGGCTGAAGCAGGCTCGGCTGGCCCAACTCAGCCACCAGGCTCGCTTCAGCTTTCATACCCTCGATCTGGCCGACCGGGCCGGCATAGCCGATCTGTTTCAACGTCATCGCCCGGAGCGGGTCGTCCACTTGGCCGCCCAGGCCGGCGTGCGCCACTCGCTGAGCAACCCGCACCCCTATGTTGAGAGCAACCTGGTCGGCTTTCTGAATATCATTGAGGGCTGCCGGGCGACCCAGACCGCCCACCTGGTGTACGCCTCAAGCAGCTCGGTGTACGGGGCAAATACCAGCCTGCCGTTTTCGGTCCAGCACAATGTTGACCATCCGATCTCCCTGTACGCGGCGTCCAAAAAGGCCAATGAACTGATGGCCCATACCTATAGCCACCTGTATGGGCTGCCGACGACCGGCCTGCGGTTTTTTACTGTCTACGGTCCGTGGGGTCGCCCGGACATGGCCCTGTTTATGTTTACCCGCGCTATTCTGGCCGGTGAACCGATAGCGGTCTTTCATTACGGACGGATGCGCCGGGACTTTACCTATATTGACGATATTGTCGAAGGGGTAGTCCGGGTGCTGGACTGTGTCCCCCAGCCAGACCCCGACTGGTCGGGGCACGCGCCCGATCCGGGCAGCAGCTCGGCCCCTTACCGCCTGTACAATATCGGCAGCAATCGGCCGGTCGCCCTGCTCGACTTCATCAGCGTCCTGGAGGAGTGCTTGGGCCGCGCGGCACAGAAGGATTTCCAGCCTCTCCAGGCCGGAGATGTGCCAGAGACCGCCGCGGATGTGGACGAACTGGTCCGGGCCGTCGGCTTTCGGCCAGCCACGCCACTGCGCGAAGGGATTGCCCGGTTTGTGGAATGGTACCGGGCGTATTACCAGTGTTAGGGCTGGTCCGGTGTCAGGGTTGTCAGGGCCAGAGCGTGGATCGCCCCGCCCATCTCCTCGGCCAAGGCCACATAGACCAGGCGGTGACGCTGCACCCGGGTTTTTCCGGCAAACATCCGCGACACGATGCGGACCCGGTAGTGTCCCCCGCCCGAGGCCGCCCCAGCATGGCCGGCGTGCCGGGCGCTCTCGTCTTCAACCGTGACTTCCAGGGCTTCGAGACGGTGGCGGAGGAGTTGTGCAATGGTGTCGGCGGTGGTCATGGCCTCAGGTGTTCTGCCGGCCCTTGATCGAAGGGAAGACCGCGCTGCGGCGCTCCTGCAAGGACGCCAGACCTTCCCCTGCATCTTTGCCAAAGAAGCCCAGCATCTCCAGGGCCAGCGAGTAGTCAAACGAGGTCGCCGCGGCATCCCGCAGCCACTGGTTCAAGGACAGCTTGGTCCAGCGAATCGCCTGCTGAGCGCCGTTGGCCAGCTTGCCAGCCACCTCCATCGCCTTTGGCATCAGCTCGTCGTGGTGGACGACCATGCTCACTAGGCCAATCCGCTCGGCTTCTGTGGCGTCCAGCATGTCGCAGGTCAGGAGGTAGTATTTGGCCTTGGCCATGCCGACGAGCAAGGGCCATATCACAGCCGCATGATCGCCGGCGGCCACGCCGAGCCGGGTATGGCCATCGGTAAACCTGGCCTTGTCCGAGGCAATGCTGATGTCGGCCAGCAGCGCCACCGCCAGCCCGGCACCGACCGCTACGCCGTTAATAGCCGAGATAATCGGCTTATTGCAGTTGATCATATTGTGGACGATGTCGCGCGCTTCTTTCATGGTCTGCGACACAACGTCGAGGTTGCCGATTGATTGGGCAACAACCTCAAAATCTCCTCCGGCCGAGAAGGCGCGCCCGGCACCGGTAATCACCGCAACCCGGATGTCGTCGTCTTCGGCAATATCGAGCCAGACCTTGCTCAACTCGTAGTGGAGACGGAAGTTTGTCGAGTTCAGGGTCTCGGGTCGGTTAATCGTCAGCCTGGCAATACCGTCGGTGATCTCAATGAGCAGATGCTCGTAGCTGCTGTACTCCATGCGTTTTACCTCCTGTGCGTTGTGTCAGCCTAATGGGCCTCAGCCCAACTGCTGCCCTGCCCGATCTCTACCTCAAGGGGCACCTCGAGCGCTGCCACCCCTTCCATGATCTCCCGGACGAGGGGAATGACGGTCTGGAGTTCTCCCTCGGGCACCTCGAACAGCAGCTCGTCGTGGACCTGTAGCAACATGCGGGTACCTGAACCTTGCCGGCGGAGCCGTCGGTCGATCGTCACCATAGCACTCTTAATCAGGTCGGCAGCCGTCCCCTGAATCGGGGTATTGATGGCGACCCGTTCTGCGGCACTGACCACCTGCCGGTTGGTGCTGTGCAAGTCCGGCACATAGCGCCGCCGCCCCTGGAGGGTGGTCACATAGCCCCGCTCCCGGGCGGTATCGAGCATGCCGTCCATATAGCCTTTGATCGCGTGGTAGCGGGCAAAATACTGGTCAATGTAACCCTGAGCGGTCTTGAACGGAATGTTCAGCGAGCGGCCCAAGCGGTGGGCACCCATCCCATAGATGATACCGAAATTGATCGTCTTGGCTTGGCGACGTTGATCGGCCGTCACCGTATCAACCCCAAAAATCTCGGCCGCGGTCCGGGCATGCACGTCTTGTCCACGCCGAAACGATTCTACCAGGACCGGGTCGCGGCTCAGGTGGGCCAGCAGCCGCAGCTCAATCTGCGAGTAGTCAGCCGACACAAACACATGTCCCGGCGGCGGCACAAAGGCGGCCCGGATACGCCGGCCCTCTTCGCTCCGAATCGGGATATTCTGTAAATTGGGGTTGCTCGAAGACAGGCGCCCGGTCGCCGTGACCGTCTGGTTGAACGAGGTATGAATCCGCCCGGTTGTGGGGCGGATCAGCTTCGGCAGGGCATCCACATAGGTACTTTGCAGCTTGGCAAAGCCCCGGTAGGAGAGGATTCTGGCCGGCAGCGGATAGTGCTCGGACAGCGCCTCCAGGACCGAGGAGTCGGTTGAGGAGCCGGTCCTGGTTTTTTTGCCGCGCGGCAGACCCAGCTTTTCAAACAGAATGCGCTGGAGCTGCTGCGGAGAGGCGATATTGAACTCCTCACCGGCCAGCTCGTAGATTTCGCGCTCAAGCCGGCCGCGGTGCTGGCTGAACTCGGTTGACAGGCCGGCTAGAAAGTCGCGGTCAACCAGAATGCCGCTCAACTCCATACGCGCTAAGACCAGGGCTAAGGGGACTTCGACCTCGGAGAACAGCGCACCCATGCCCTCGTCGTGGAGGCGCGGAAACAAGCGCTGGGCCAGGCGCAGGGTGATATCGGCGTCTTCGCCGGAGTAGCTGGCCGCCTCAGCAACCGCCACCTCGGCAAACCCTTTTTTGGTACCGTCGGTCACTTCATCATAGCTGGTCATGCTGTAGTGCAGGTGCTCCCAGGCCAGATCGTTCAGATTATGACGGGTGGCGGGGTCGAGCAGATAGGAGGCCAGCATGGTATCCCCGGACACGCGCCCGGGCCACAGCCTGTATTTGGCCAGGACCATGATGTCATATTTGATATTCTGCGCGACGAGCGACAGCGACTCGTCTGCAAACAGGCTGCGCAGGGCCTCAAGCACGGTCCGGCGCGGCAGTTGGGACTCGGCCCCTTCGGCCGTATGGGCAACCGGCACATACCAGGCCTGTTCTTCGTGGACCGACAGGGCGACCCCGACGAGTTCGGCATCGAGCGGATTGAGGGCGGTCGTCTCGGTATCCAGGCAGTAGGTCTTGGCCGCCCGGATGTGGCTCAGCATGTGTTGGAGCTGCTCCGCGGTCTGGACAATCTCGTACCGCCCTGCCTTGGCCTGCTCGTCCTCCACAGAAAACTCCCAGCTCACGTCCAGGTCGGACAAAAAGCGGCGAAACTCAAACTCGCTGAACAGCTCGTGCAGACGGTCAACGTCAGGCTCCTCCCGGGCCAGGCTGTCCAACTCGACCTCGATCGGCACCTCACGACATAGGGTCACGAGTTCTTTAGACAGGCGGGCCAGTTCGATATTGTCGCGGACCTTGTGGCCGATCTTGCCCTTGATGCGGTCGCTGTTGCTGAGTACACTGTTGAGATCATGCCATTCGGCGATGAGTTTCATCGCGGTCTTATGGCCCACTCCAGGAATACCCGGGATATTATCGGTCGCGTCTCCCATCAGAGCCTGAACCTCAACCACCTGTCCCGGCTCAACACCGAACTTGGCCCGGACCTCCTCAATGCCGATAGTGTGGTTCTTCATGGTGTCGAGCATCGTCACCCGCTCAGACACCAGCTGCATGAGGTCCTTGTCGCCCGACACCAGGACAATCTCGGCTCCGTCCCGGTCCCAGCGGCTCGCCAGGGTGGCCAGAATATCGTCCGCCTCGTAGCCGGCCAACTCAATGGCCGGAATGCGGTAAGCCTTGACGAGTTCTTTGATGCGGGGAATCTGCTGCCGGAGGGCGTCAGGCATAGCCTGCCGGTTGGCCTTATAGTCGCTATAACGCGCATGCCGAAAGGTCTTGCCCGGCGCGTCAAAGATAATCGCCAAGTGGCTCGGGTCATAGGTGTCCTGGACCCGCTGGAGCATGTTCACAAAGCCGAAAATCGCATTGGTGGGAAAGCCGCTCGAATTGCTCAGTTCGCGCACGGCGTAGAACGCCCGGTAGATGTACGACTGACCGTCGATCAGGAAAATCCGCATTGGCCTGAAAAAAGTCCCTGGCTGGCCAGGGACTTTGGGGAGAGCGGGTGACCGGCTTCGAACCGGCGACTTCGACCTTGGCAAGGTCGCGCTCTAACCAGCTGAGCTACACCCGCCTAGTGTTCCATGAATGTACACCATACAGCGGCAAAGTGTCAACGCTGGTTTCACGCCGAGCCGCCTAGCCGAGCAACTGCAAAAACTCTTCCTCGCTTAAAATCTTCACCCCCAAGCGTTGGGCTTTGTCGCGCTTTGCACCCGGCTCTGCCCCGGCCACTGCATAGCTTGTTTTTTTCGATACCCCCGAGGTGGCTTTGCCGCCCAGGGCTTCAATCCGCTGCTGGGCTGCCGCGCGAGTCATACTCTCCAGGGTTCCGGTCAGCACAAAGGTCTGGCCGCTCAGCCGGCCCTCGCGGCGGGCGGCAACGGTGGGGAAGTGGACCCCGGCTGTGCGCAACTTCTTGACGACGCGCCTATTCTGGTCCTGGCTGAAAAAATGGGCAAGGCTGCGTGCCACTTCCGGCCCAATATCCCGAATCTCTTCCAATGCCTCTGGCGTGGCGTCCATGAGCGGTCCTACATCGCCAAAATGTTCGGCCAGCTGCCTGGCCGTGGCCTCGCCAACGTGGCGAATACCGAGCGAGGCGATAAATCGGGCCAGCGTTGTTGTTTTGCTCTTCTCAATGGCGGCGAGCAAATTGTGGGCTGACTTGTCGGCCAGACGTTCGAGGCCGGCCAGCTGCTCTTTCGACAGGCCATACAGGTCACCCGGATCAGTGACGAGGCCGGTATCGACCAACTGATCAATAATCTTTTCGCCCAAGCCCTCAATATCCATTGCGCCCCGTCCAGCAAAAAACCTGAGGCTTTCTTTGAGCTTGGCCCGGCAGGCCAGGCCCGTACAGCGATAGGCGGCCTCGCCCGCTTCCCGTTCAACCCCCGCCCCACACACCGGGCAGCAGTCAGGCATGACAAAGACGGTCTCTGTTCCGGTCCGTTTGTCGGGAAGCGCTTTGACAACATACGGAATGACATCCCCGGCCCGTTCAACAATGACTGTATCGCCGATGTGGATGTCTTTGCGAGCAATCTCATCCATGTTGTGCAGTGAGGCACTCTTGACCGTCACCCCGCCGATGCCGACCGGTTCGAGTTCGGCAACCGGGGTGAGCGTGCCTGTTCGTCCGACCTGGGGCACGATCCGCAGCACTCGGGTCGTTGCCTGGTGGGCGGCAAATTTATACGCTACCGCCCAGCGCGGCGAGCGTGAAATCGCCCCCAGACGCTGTTGCAGCCCAAAATCGTCTACCCGCACGACCACCCCGTCAATTTCAAACGGCAGGGTATCACGACGGGCCTCCAAGGCGTCAAAAACCGAAAACACCTCGGACAAACTCTGACACACCCGGCTGTAGGGCACCGGTTTCAGCCCCCAAGCCTGGAGGGCGTGGACAAACTCCTGGTGTGAGGCGAGCTGCACCCCTTCAAGCTGGCCCAAGCCGTGACAGAAGATGTCCAGCGGGCGTTTGGCCGTTACCGCCGAGTCGAGCTGTTTGAGAGACCCCGCGGTCGCGTTGCGGGGATTGGCAAAGGGCGGCTCGCCTGCTTGGGCACGTTCGGCGTTGAGGCGACGGAACGCCACGTTTGACAGAAAGACCTCGCCCCGGACCTCCAGACGGCTCGGAACAGGATAGCCCTGGTCGAGCAAGCTCAGCGGCACAGACCGAATGGTTTTGATATTGAGGGTGATGTCTTCACCCGTTGTGCCGTCGCCCCGGGTTGAGCCGGTGACGAAGCGGCCATGCTCATACACCAGCTCGACCGCCACCCCGTCAATTTTAGGCTCAGCCACATACACAATCAGCTTGTCGGTGCTGAGAAAACGCCGCAGGCGGTCCGCAAACTCCTGCATCTCAGCGTGGCTGACCACATTGGCCAGGGACAGCATGGGAAGGCGATGCTGAACCGGGGCAAACCCGGTCAAAGGGGGGGCACCGACCTTCCGGGTCGGTGACAGCGGGTCGCGGAGTGAGGGATACTCGGCTTCCAGTTGGCTCAAACGCCGCAAAAGCCGATCGTATTCCGCATCGCTCACGAGCGGGTCGTCAAGCACATAATAGCGATGGTTATGGTGGCACAGGGCGCGGCGCAACTCGGAGCACTGGCGGCTGACTACGGTCCAGAGAAGCCCCCGGACAAAAAGCTCCTGCCGGTCAACTGCTGTCCGACGGGTGGGTGAAACTGGCATGTCTTCTATTCTCTTCCGTTTTCCGGCAACGCGTCGTCGGCCACCGGCTGTTGCAGAGTCACACAGTGAATCGCGCCCAAGCCCAGCACCAGGTCTGTACACGGCAGACCGAGCACCCGACGGCCGGGAAACAGGTTTTGGAGAATGTCGAGGGCGCGTTGGTCATTCGGCTGGTCATAGGTCGGGACTATGACCAGCCCGTTGGCAATATAAAAATTGGCGTAGCTGGCGGGCAGTCTGAGGGCGGCGGCTCTGGAGAAGACCGGCCCCGGCATCGGCAGGGGGACGACCGTCAAGCGGCGGCCGTCCTGGTCGGTCGCCCGCCGTAGCCGGGCCAGATTGTCTTGCAGGGACCGATAATTGATATCGAGCGGGTCGTCTTCGACCGCGCACACCACCGTCCCCGGGTTCACAAAGCGGGCGATGTCATCAACGTGCCCATCGGTATCATCTCCGGCAATGCCGTCTCCCAGCCAGACGATCTTGTTCACCCCCAGAAAGGCGCTCAAGGCTGACTCAATATCCTGCCGGCTCAGGGCCGGATTACGGTTCGGGTTCAGCACACAGGCTTCAGTGGTCAGCAGCGTGCCACAGCCGTTGACATCAATCGACCCACCCTCAAGCACCATCCCGGGGACAAATCGAGGGACCGCCAGCCGCGTCGCAATCTGGCGCGCAACCGCGTCGTCCAGCTCCCAGGGCGGATACTTGCCGCCCCAACTCGTAAAGCTCCAGTCGGTCAGGGCCAGTTCGGTTCGGTCTGCTTGGGTGCGACTCGGTCGCGTCAGAAAAACAGGGCCATAGTCCCGCATCCAGGCGTCGTTGGTCGGCACCTCATAGACGCGCAGTTGCTCCACCTCCACGCCGGCTCGGGCGAGCTGGGCGCTGACCAGCCACCCTGCCGCAGCGTCGTTGACGCAGATATGTACCCACTCGTGGCGGTAGAGGGCGCTGACCAGGGCACAGAACACCGGCGGAATCGCCGCAAAGTGGTCTGGCCAAGTCTCGTCATTATGCGGCCAGGAGAGCCAAGTGGCCGCGTGCGGCTCCCATTCCGCGGGCAGCCGCAGACCGAGGCTGGCCGGCGTCTGGGGTCGGTCGGCGCTCGGTGGCATGGTCAGTCAAGATAGCGCTTGGTGAGGTTGGTGTAGGCATCGATCCGTCGATCGCGCAGAAACGGCCACTCCTGGCGTACCGTATCAATGCGACCGAGGTCACACGAGGCCAGCACGGTCTCTTCGCGCTCGGTTCCGGCACTGGCCAGTACACGGCCAAAAGGATCACTCACAAAAGAGGATCCCCAAAACTGAAGCCCGCCCTCTGTGCCAACGCGGTTCACCGCGGCGACAAAAACCCCGTTGGCAACCGCGTGGCCGCGCTGGATGGTCTCCCAGGCGTGGCGCTGCGCTTGGCGGTCTTCGGCTTGTTCGGCTTGCTGCCAGGCAATCGCCGTCGGGTAGAACAGCAGCTGGGCCCCACCCAAGGCGGTCAGGCGGGCGGCCTCGGGAAACCACTGATCCCAGCAGATGAGGACCCCAATCCGGGCGTAACGGGCCGCAAAGGTCTGGAACCCCAGATCGCCCGGCGTAAAATAGAATTTTTCATAATAGAGCGGGTCATCAGGAATGTGCATCTTGCGATAGACGCCGAGCAAAGCGCCGTCGGCGTCCATTACCGCCACCGAGTTGTGAAACAGACCTGCCGCCCGCTTCTCAAAAATCGGCGCAATCACCACCACCTGACGGGCACGCGCCACCCGGCTGAGCGTCTCGGTTGTCGGCCCGGGAATCGGCTCGGCCAGCCGAAAACAACTGGTGTCTTCCCGCTGACAAAAATAGACCGAGCAGAAGAGTTCCTGCAGGCACACAATCTGGGCTCCGCGCCGGGCGGCCGCCTCAATGCGCTGCACGGCTTTGCCGAGGTTTGCGCCGGGCTCGTCTCCACACGTCATCTGGACCAAGCCGACCCGGACCGCGGACGAACTGCTATCCATAGCCCATATTGTACGGAATCAGCCCACCAGTCTCAATGCTGGACGCGCCAAGCGGCCCGAGGTTTTGTCTTGACAGGGATGAACAAAAACGGTAAAGGTAATGGTCTCCCACACCAGCGCGAGGTGGGCCGCCGGCCTTGAAGACACACGCACGACACACCGCATCTCCCGTATCTTCGGGCCAACCCCGAGTGAAGAGGCTGCCCCAGGACTTTCCACGCCATCCCTCTCGTCCCATCCCCCCACATCCCAATGGCCACTGGGCGCTCAGCCTGCCGATCGTGTCCCCGATAGTATAGTCCATCGCAAGAGGAAGTGTTGCCATGAGAGCGCTAAAAGAGGGTGCCCGCAATACCCGGCTGGGACGTTTCTCAGCCTCTCAGATCGAAAGTCTGAGAGACACGACAGCCGCCCCCACAGCGATCTCTGTCGCCGGGAATGCTATTGAGGAAAACCTTGACCGGTATGGAATACACAGCTGGGGCGGAGCATACTTCTCGGTCAACCGGGATGGAGACGTTGTCCTGGCCTTTGACCGCGGCGTGCCAGTGGCTGTCACCCGGATCGTGGCAGAGCTGCGTCGGCGTGGACTGTCAACCCCGCTCATCCTGCGCTTCCCCCAGATCCTGGACGGGCAGATCAAGAAACTGGTAGCCGCTTTTCGGACCGCAATTGAGGAGTTCGGCTATCAGGCTGGCTATATTCCAGCCTATCCGATCAAGGCCAACCAAAAACGAGAGGTTGTCCGGGAGATCGTTCGCTTTGGCCAGCGCTACGACCTCGGCATTGAGGTCGGCAGCAAAGCCGAGCTAACCCTGGCCCTAGCCTTGAACCACAATCCGAAGGCACCCATCATCTGTAACGGGGTCAAAGACGAAGCCTATCTCAGCCTCGCCCTGCGCAGCGAACAACTCGGACGGCAGGTCTTTATCGTTCTGGAAACACTCTTTGAGCTGGGGCTGCTGCTGGAGATGAGCCGGCACCTCGGCATCCGTCCCCGTATCGGCCTGCGGCTCAAACTGTCGGCGCGCGGCAGCGGCAAGTGGGAAAAGTCGAGCGGTGACCTGTCCAAGTTCGGCTTCACCACCACCGAGCTGCTGGTCTGCCTCAGCCGCCTGAACGAAGCCGGGCTCGGCGACTGCCTCCAACTGCTGCATTTTCATATCGGCTCACAAGTGACCGATATCAAGCGCATCAAGTACGCGGTCAAAGAGGCGGCGCGGACCTATGCCAAGCTGCGCAAACTGTGCTCGCAACTCACCCACCTTGATGTCGGCGGCGGCCTGGGCGTTGACTACGATGGCTCGCGGACCGCCTCAGACTCAAGCGTCAACTACTCGGTCCAGGAGTACGCCAACGATATCGTCTACTCCATCAAAGAGGTGTGCGACAGCGAAGACGTGCGCGAGCCGATCATCCTGACCGAAAATGGGCGTATGATCGCCGCCCCCCACGCTGTGCTGGTCTTTAATGTCATCAACGAGCTAAGCCTGCTGAACGGTCCAATTCATGTCCCCGACCCGGACAGCCGCCCGCAGGTCATTCAGGAAATGTACGACATCTATACCGAGATCAACGCCAGGAACTACCGGGAGTACTACCACGACATCGTAGAGCAGCGCGACGAAATGTTCTCGCTGTTCAACCTGGGCTATCTGTCCCTGGAGGATCGCGGGCTTGGTCAGGAGTTGTTCTGGGGGGCGTGTGAGCGGGCGCTGAAGTTTGCCAAGCTGGCCCGGCATATGCCCGAAGAGTTTGAAGACCTCGAGCGCCACCTGGCGCACAAGTTCATCTGTAATTTCTCCGTCTTCCAGTCTATTCCGGACTCGTGGGCTGTAGACCAGCTCTTTCCCATTATGCCGCTGCACCGGCTGACCGAGGTCCCTGACCGCAAGGGCTATCTGGCGGATTTGACCTGCGATTCGGACGGCAAGGTCGATACCTTTGTTGACCCGCGAGACATCAAAGACTGGCTTGAACTCCACCCTCCTGACGGCCAGCCGTACTATCTGGGGGTCTTTTTTACCGGCGCGTACCAGGATGTACTGGGCGATTACCATAACCTCTTCGGCCATGTCCACGATGCCTCGGTGGTAACTGACGACACCGGCCACTATCACCTGACCCGGATCATTCCCGGCCAGACGATCGAGGGCGTGCTCAAGGTGTTCGGCTATGAACGGCAAGAAATGCTGGAAGGATTTCTGCGCCAGCTTGGCGAAGCCAGCGCCGGCCAGGACTGTGGACGGGAGCGACTGATGCAAGCTTTTGAGGCCGCCCTCAAAAGCTATACCTATCCGACGCTGGAGGACTGAGAGCGGCTATGGCCCGGATTCTCGACGCCGCGGCTCCGGACGCGGTCCGGCAGGCCGCGGCGCTGATCCAAGCTGGCGGCCTTATCGCCTTTCCGACTGAAACCGTCTACGGCCTTGGGGCCGACGCGCTCAATGAGCGCGCTGTCGCTCAGGTCTTCGCCGTCAAACAGCGCCCCACGTTTGACCCGCTGATCGTCCACATCGCGCAGGTCGATGCCGTCCCTCAGTACGCGGCCCGTATTGACGACCGGGCAAGAGCACTGATGGACCACTTCTGGCCCGGGCCGCTGACCCTCGTGCTGCCCAAGCGGTCTGTCATTCCAGACCTGGTCACCGCCGGGCTGGGGACCGTCGGGCTGCGTATGCCGGCCCATCCTGTCGCTCTCAGCCTGTTGCGGGAGGCCGGGACGCCGATTGCCGCTCCGAGCGCCAACCCGTTTGGCTATGTCAGCCCAACCACTGCCCAGCATGTGCAGGACACATTAGGACAGACGCTGGAGCTGATTCTGGACGGAGGGCCGTGTACGGTCGGGCTTGAGTCCACGGTGTGCGCGCTGACCGACACAGAAGCGGTGGTGTTGCGCCCGGGCGGGGTGAGCGTAGAGGACATTGAAGCCGTCATCAGGCCGGTCGGCCTGCCCTCTTCCAGCGATCCTGATGCGCGCTCGCCCGGCACCCTGCCGCAGCACTACGCGCCCCATGTTCCAATGACCCTGCTCGCCCTCGGTCAGGCCATTCCTCAGCCGCGGCCTCAGGAACGGGTCGGTCTGTTGACACTCAGGCCCGGGCCGACGGTGCCCGCCTACACCTGTCAGGCCGCCCTGTCGGCCAAGGACGATCTGGTTGAAGCCGCGACAAATCTGTTTGCCGCCCTGCGCCGTTTTGACCGACTTGGCCTTGACCGGCTGGTAGTTGAAGCCGTTCCCGAGCGGGGAATCGGCAGAGCGATCATGGACCGCCTGCGCCGAGCCGCGGCGCGTGACACGGCCCCCTGAGCGGAAGCCACATCCCGGACGCTTGAAGAGTCCAGCCGATCAGGGCAGTATCGAAGAAAAAGGAGGAAGCGTATGGAGTTTGAAACCCTGGCGACCGGCTATGGCCTGCTTGAGGGACCCCGCACCGATGAGCAGAACCGGCTGTACTTCAGCGATGTGCGTGGGGGCGGCGTCTTCCGTCGCAGCCCGGACGGCCAGATTGAAACGCTGATCTCAACAGACCGCAAGGCGGTAGGCGGCATCGCCCTGAACGAGGGCGGCGGCATCCTTGTCACCGGCCTGTCGCTGGCCCGGTGGGATGAACAGACCGGTCAGCTCAAAGAGATTTTCGGCCAGTGGGACAACAAGCCGCTGTTTGGTCTGAACGATCTGACCACTGATGACCGGGGAAGCATCTGGGTTGGATCGTTCGGCTGCGACATCAACGCGTTTGACTTCAAGAGCAGCCCCCCGCCGGGGTCCCTCTTCCGCGTTGATCCATCGGGACAAGTGACGCATCTGTGGGAGGGGGTTGAGGTCACCAACGGACTCGGCTTCAACGCCGACCGCAGCCTGCTCTATCACTGCGATTCCACCACCCGCGCGGTCTGGGTGTATGAGATGCGTGCCGACCGGACGGTCAGCGACCGCCACCTGTTCGCCAAGCTGCCCGGGGGCATGCCCGACGGTATGACCGTCGATGTCGAGGGCGGTGTGTGGGTGGCGGTGGTGGCCGGCTCTGGTGAGGTGGTGCGGTTCAAACCGGACGGAAGCCTTGACCGGCGGGTCAACATCCCGGCCAGGACGATCACCAGCGTGGCCTTTGGCGGTCCTGACATGTGTGACCTGTACATCGTCACCGCCAATAACGACCAACGAGAACTGAAAGGCACGGTGTTCCGCACCCGTTCAGACATTCCCGGTCTGCCGGTACCCAAGGCAAAGTTCTGAGGCCGGCGGCTCTGGAAAATCTTGAATGTACAGGCGAGCGGCATCCCTGCCTGCTTCATAGAGTGACTGACCTTTTTCTCATTTTCGTAACACCCCGAAACGAGGCGAGAATTCTCTAAGGAATGTTTCTTTTATGCTATGAGCCGTTGGGGACCGCTTTGACTGAAATGTCAGACGGGCCGGTTGCGGAGTGTGCGCCCTTCAAATTTTCGGCAGGTAGCCTCTGCGTGAAGACGAGATTGTCCTCGTCGGAGCAGAGCGTCAAGCTGATCCCGCGATGACGTTTTTGCGACGCTCCGTTCCATTACTATAATAGAGCACGGTCAGGGTTACAGCCCATCAATGATGGCGTTGAAGGTCGGGCTGGGACGCATTGCCTGGGCGGTCTTGGCCGGGTCGGGCGCGTAGTAGCCACCAATATCGACCGGCTGGCCCTGGGCAACGAGCAACTCCTGGTTGATCGTCGCCTCATTGTCCTCCAAGGCTTTTGCCACTTTGGCGAACCGGGCTTGCAGGGCCGCGTCGATGTCCTGGGCCGCCAATGCCCGGGCCCAGTACAGGGCCAGATAGAAGGTGCTGCCCCGGTTGTCGATCTCGTTCACCTTGCGGGAGGGAGAGCGCGAGTTTTCGAGGTATGTGGTGATGGCCTGATCGAGCGTCTGGGCAAACAGGACCGCGGCTGGATTCCCGGTGTTTTCGGCAATCAACTCAAGCGCGGGCACCAGGGCGCAGTACTCACCCAGGGAATCCCATCTCAGATGCCCCTCTTGCAGGAATTGCTGGACGTGTTTGGGAGCAGAACCGCCGGCACCGGTCTCGAACAGCCCGCCCCCGTTCATCAGCGGCACAATCGACAGCATCCTGGCGCTGGTCCCCAGTTCAAGAATCGGGAACAGATCGGTCAGATAGTCACGCAGCACATTGCCCGTTGCGGCAATCGTATCGTCCCCTCTGCGGATGCGTTCCAGCGAAAACCGCATCCCGTCCTGGGGCTTCATGACACGAATGTCCAGACCGGTCGTGTCGTGCTCGGGCAAATAGGCGTTCATCTTCTTGATGATTTCCCTATCGTGCCCTCGGCGCTCGTCCAGCCAGAAAACCACCGGCGCGCCAGTCGCTCTTGCTCTGGATACGGCCAGGCGAACCCAGTCACGGATCGGCGCGTCCTTGGTTTGGCACATCCTGAAGATATCGCCGACCTCAACCGTCTGCTCAAGCAGGGTTGTCCCTGAGGTCTCTACGACGCGAATCTTGCCGTCGGCCGGGGCTTCAAAGGTTTTGTCATGCGAGCCGTATTCCTCGGCTTTCCGGGCCATCAGACCGACATTGGAGACGCTGCCCATTGTTGCCGGATCAAACTGTCCGTATTGTTTCGCGTTTTCGAGAATTTCCTTGTACATGGTCGCGTAAGACCGATCGGGCACCAGAGCAATCGTGTCTTGCAACTCGTCGTTCGTATTCCACATCCGCCCCCCGTCACGCACCACATTCGGCATAGAGGCGTCAATGATGATGTCGTTGGGAAGGTGCAGGTTGGTGATGCCACGCCGGGCGTTAACCATCGCCAGGGCCGGGCGTGTATCATATACCGCAGCGATGTCGGCCTCGATCTCGGCTTTTTTCTCGGCCGGCAGACGGTCAAGTTTGGCCAGCACATCGGCCAGCCCGTTGTTGACATTCGCCCCAATCTCTTCGAGGACCTCGGCGTGCTTGTCGAGCACCTTCTGGAAGTAGACCGACACGCAGTGGCCGAACATAATGGGGTCAGAAACTTTCATCATGGTCGCTTTGAGGTGCAAAGACAGCAGCACACCGTCTTTCTTGGCCATGTCCATCTGCTCGGCGTAGAACTTGCGCAGGGCCTTGACGTTCATGACCGAGGTGTCAATGACCTCGCCCTCCAGCAGAGCCAACCCATCTTTCAGGACGCGGACCGCTCCGTCGGCGGCGATGAACTCAATCCGCACCTCGGCGGCTTTCTCCACGGTGGTCGATTTCTCGCTCTCAAAGAAATCCTTGCCCTGCATATGAGCGACCCGCGCTTTCGACCCGCTCTCCGGCCACTGCTGCATCATTTTGTGCGGATTCTTCTGGAAAAACTTCTTGACCGAGGTCGCGGCCCTGCGATCCGAGTTGCCCTCGCGCAGGACTGGATTGACGGCCGAACCAAGCACCGCCGTGAACCGGGCTTGCAAGGCTCTCTCGGCGTCGTTTTGGGGCTCCTCTGGGTAGTCGGGGATAGTGTAACCCTTGGCTTGGAGTTCTTTGATCGCGTCTTTGAGCTGCGGAACCGTCGCGCTGATATTCGGCAGCTTGAGGATGGCGGCCCGGGGCGTTTGGGCCAGTACGCCGAGTTGGCTCAGGCAGTCGGGAAGTCTTTGCTCGTCGGTCAGCTTTTCGGGGAAGTTGGCAATGATCCTGCCAGCCAGAGAGATATCGCTGATTTCGATCTCAATCCCGGTCCCCTTGGTGTAAGCCTGTACAATCGGCAGCAAGGCGTAGGTGGCCAGGGCCGGCGCTTCATCAATCTTTGTCCAGGTAATTTTTGCTGGTGCCATACGCTATCCTTTCCTCAACGTTGTGGGAGCGTGGGCCTGAGATACATCCCAGCCCCGAGCGGATTGCAAAGTGTGCCCGAAGATAGTAGACAGGGGGAAACTTGTGCAACCCGGTTGAAGCTATCCTATCGGAATCATTTTGGAAAGCCGCTTGACTATGAACCCCGTGCTCCGCTGCTGGCCTGTCCTGTGTCTGCTCACCGCTCTGAGCGGCTGCATCCGTGAGGTCGAAGATATGCCGCTCAGCAACCGGCTGATGACGGTGGCCGATAAGTTCTTTGATGTTGAAGCCATATCGGTTGAAGAAGCGGTGGTGGTCGGCTATGGGGGGAAGATCTTGATGACCGCTGACGGCGGGCAAACTTGGCAGCAGCAGGACAGCCACACCGATATGGCCCTGTATAGCGTCGATTTTCCAGATGCCCAAACGGGCTGGATCAGCGGCCAGGACGGCCTGCTGCTGAAAAGTGAAGACGGCGGCGAAACCTGGCGGCAGCAGGACAGCGGCGTGGCGGTTTCTCTGCTAGCCCTCCAGTTTCTGGATACCAAGCACGGCTGGGCGGTTGGCGGTCAAGCCACCTATCTGCGCACGACTGACGGCGGACAGTTGTGGGAATCCGGCTATATTGAGCCGGCCTTGGAAGGCGTGGATATCGACGCCACCCTGGCCCTGACAGATCCCAATATCTACGATGTGCATTTTGTTGATGCGCAGACCGGCTGGATGGTGGGGGAGTTTGGCAAGATATTCCATTCGACCGACGGTGGCCAGAGTTGGACCGAACAGCAGAACAGCCTCTTAGGTCAAGCCGGCATTGATAATGCCCTGAACTTCCCCACCTTTTTCGGGACATATTTCACCTCCGCCTTAGAAGGCATTGCCGTCGGCTTAGAAGGCAAAATCGCGGCGACGACCGACGGTGGCCAACACTGGACATTTCTCACAGATACCGCCTCAGAAACCGCGCCGCTCTACACGCCGGTCTTGCTCGGCAACGGCCGGGGCTGGATCGTCGGGGCTTCGGGGCGTATCTACCAGCTCCGGAGTGGAGACAATGGTCCTGGCTGGCAACGCTTCAGCTTCGGTCTGCCAACAGTCACTTGGCTGCGGGCGATTGATTTTGCGGACGAGCAGCACGGTTGGATTGTGGGAGGCTTCGGCACGGTTATGCGCACATCAAACGGCGGCCAGAGCTGGTTGCCCAGTCTTGGCTAGGACGGCGGGGCGGCCCCCCTGTGAACACGGAGCATACGCGGCATGGCAGATTCGGTCTTTGATATTGCGGGCAAAGTCACGATTATTACCGGTGGCGGGACGGGTATTGGTGCCGATATTGCGGCCGAGTTCTGCCGGCGCAGGGCCAAGGTCTTGATTACCAGCCGGACGATGGATCACCTCGGCCCGGTGGCCGACGGCATCCGCAAAGAGGGCGGCACGGTTGACTCGATCGTGTGCGATGTACGCCAGGACGACCAGGTCGAGGCCGTGGTCAACAGAGCGGTGGCCAACTGGGGCCAAGTTGACGTGCTGATTAACAACGCCGGGGCCAGTTTTGTGGCCCGCGCCCACGATATTTCTCCCAACGGTTTTCGGGCGATTGTCGATATCAACTTGAACGGCACCTTTCTGTTTTCCCGGACTGTGGCACGGCTGATGATGGACAAAAACACCAGCGGCAGCATCATCAATATCTCGTCTGATTCGGGTGTCTACGGGTCGGCCACCATGGCCCATTACGGTGCCTCGAAGGCCGGTGTGGTCAATCTGACCCGATCGCTGGCCATTGAATGGGCACCCTACGGTATCCGGGTCAACTGCATTTCGCCCGGTCCGATTGAAACGCCCGGCGTCAAAGAAGTGCTGTGGCCGACGC
Organism: uncultured Binatia bacterium (SeqCode); assembly: GCA_965200965.1. Lineage (GTDB taxonomy): Bacteria > Desulfobacterota > Binatia > Bin18 > Bin18 > JAAXHF01. Next base: position 14,745 of record OZ241744.1, on the reverse strand, counting down.
CGGAGTTACAGCAGCGCGCCCGCGACTCCAACGCCCTGAAACGCTTCGGTAGCGGTCTGGAAGTCGCTTGGCCGTGCGTCTTTCTGGCATCTTCGGCCTCAAGCTTTATTAACGGGGTCAACTTACAAGTTGATGGGTGCATGCTGAAAAGCGGCGAGCCCGAGAGCCGCCTCAATTAGTCTGGAGCACCGTTATGGCAGGCATTGTTGCGTACGGGACCTGTGTCCCGATCTATCGTCTCCCGCGTGACCTGATCGCCCAGGAGTGGGGCACGCCCTCTTTGGGCGGGGAGCGAGCGATTGCCAATTATGACGAAGACAGTCTGACCCTGGCGGCCAACGCCAGTGTGGACGCGCTGGGTGATCAAGACCCCCAGCACTTGGCCGGAGTGTTTTTTGCCTCAACCACCTCGCCGTACCGGGAGAAGCAGGCTGCGGCGACCGTCGCCACGGTCCTGGATGCCAAGGCCGAAATCCGGACCATGGATTTCACCGATACGCTCCGGGCCGGTACCTCGGCCCTGCTGACCGCACTTGACCTGGTCCAGACTGGTCAACAGCTCCTGGTCTGTGCGGGTGACTCACGCATGGGCGAGCCCGATACCCAGCAAGAGCAGAACTATGGCGATGCGGGCGGGGCGTTGGTGATTGGGACCGGGGAGGTGCTGGCCGAAGTGGTCGGAACCTATACCATGAGCCAAGAATTTCTCGGTACATGGCGCACCGAAGAGCAAGACTACCTGCGCTCCTTCCCGGGCGCGTTTGAGAATACGTTTGGCTACAACCGTTTTGTCGCCGCCGCGGTCAAGGGGGTGTTGGCCAAGTGTCAGTTCAGCGCCCGGGATATCACCAACGCGGCCATTGCCGGTCCGAGCCAACGCGCTATGCAGGCAGCCCTGCGCGGTCTGGAGCTGGATGTCAGGTCTCAGGTCCAGGATACATTCTGGAACACGGTCGGCGATTCGGGCACGGCTCAGCCTTTGGTGTTGCTGGCCGCGGTGCTGGAGCGCTCCAAGCCGGGCGACCTGATTCTGGTTGCCGGCTATGGTGACGGGGCTGACGCGGCGGTTTTTCGCGTCACCGACGCTATGGCAGACTACCAGCTGGTGCGCAGCGTCTACTCGCAGATTGAAGTCAAACGCACCCTGGCGTCATACGGCAAATACGCCCGCTTCCGTAAGCTGATAAGGAAGGATTACTCAACCCAGGACGAATCAACCCCGGTTGTGTTGTTGCGGGATAAGAGCGAGATTTTACCGCTCCACGGCGGAAAATGCCCCGGTTGTACGACACTCCAGTTCCCCATCCATCGGATCTGTGTCGAGTGCGGCTACCGCGACGGTCTTGAAGAGGTGAAGCTGGCCCGAACCGGCAAACTGTTTACCTTCACCCATGATTATCTGGCCGAGACACCCGATCCGCCGACGACGCACGCGGTGGTTGATCTTGACGGCGGGGGGCGGGTTTTTGTCCAGTTGACCGACTGCGAACCCGACCGGGTCGCAATCGGCATGCCGGTTGAGTTGACGTTTAGAAAGTATCACGAGGGGTCTGGTATCAAGAATTATTTCTGGAAGGCCAGACCGGTCAGCGGCTGAGCAGCAGAAAGGGGAAGGCAGATGGATATTCGTGACAAGGTGTCGGTTATTGGGGCAGGGTGTAGCAAGTTCGGTGAGAACTACGATATGAGCGCGGAAGATATGGTGGTCACGGCAGCGTTGGAAGCCTACGCCGACGCCAATATCGACCCCAGCCAGATTCAGGCCGCTTGGGTGGGGACGCTGGGTTCCGCCAGCGCCGGCAATGCCCTAGCCGACCCGCTCAAGCTGTACAATATCCCGATTACCCGCGTGGAGAACTACTGCGCTTCGGGGATGGATGCCTTCCGCAACGCGTGCATGGCGGTCGCCTCCGGGATGTACGATGTGGTGCTGGCGCTCGGCTTTGAGAAGCTGCGCGACTCTGGCCAGCGAGGCTTAGGGACCTTTGGCAACCATCCTGTTGTCGGCTACGGCACAACCGCACCGTCGCTGTTTGCGATGGCCGCCAACCGCTATTTCGAGACCTATGGCATCGACAAACATGCCCTGGCCAAGGTGGCGATCAAAAACCATCACAACGGCACAATGAGCCCCAAGGCGCACTTTCGGATGGAAGTGTCTGAGGAGCAGGTCATCAACGCGCCGCTGATCTGTAGCCCGCTAGGTCTGTTTGACTGCTGTCCGACCACGGATGGCGCGGCCGCGGTCATCATCTGTAACTCAGAACTGGCCAAATCCTTCCGGCCCGATCCGCTGAAGGTCAAAGGCATCGGCCTGTCGGTCACCTCGGGCGAGCCGTATATGAAACCGGGTTTTGCCTATACCGGCTTCCCAGCCACGGCCCAGGCCGCTCAGTCGGCCTATCAGCAAGCCGGCATGACGGCCAGGGACATTGACCTGGTTGAGTGCCACGACTGCTTCACGATTACCGAAATTCTGAACTACGAAGACCTGGGTCTGTGTAAAAAAGGCGAGGGTTGGAAGTATGTTGAAGAAGGCCGGGCCTCAATCGGGGGTGATATTCCGGTCAATCCGTCGGGCGGTCTCAAATCGTTTGGTCATCCCATTGGCGCGACCGGTATCCGAATGATCTACGAGGTTGGTCAGCACCTGTGGAACAAAGCTGACGAGCGCCAAGTCAAAAACGCCGAAGTCGGGCTGGCCCATAACCTGGGCGGTCCGGGTTCGGTCGGCTGTGTGTCGATCCTGGCCAACAGCTAACCTGGAGTGCCCAATGGACTTTGGCTTTAGCGAAGAGCAGGAGTTGCTGCGCCAGTCTGCGGCAGATTTCCTGAATCATGAATGTCCGATGAGCTATGTCCGCCAGATGATGGAGGACGAGCGCGGCTATGCCGATGATCTGTGGCAGAAGATGGCCGAGTTGGGTTGGATGGGCCTGATGTTGCCTGAACGGTACGGCGGCTCAGGACTCAGCCTGATCGACATGGCCATCGTTCTCGAAGAAATGGGCCGGGTTGCTTTGCCCGGACCATTTTTTTCAACAGTTGTACTCGGCGGCTTTGCCATTCTGGAGGCGGGCAGCGAGGAGCAGAAAAACACGCTGTTGCCCCACATCGCCTCGGGACAACTCAAAACGACCCTGGCCGTCCTGGAAGATAACGCGCGTTGGGATGAACGGGGCGTGCATCTTCGGGCGGAAAAAAACGACGGAGGGTATCGGCTCAGCGGGGTGAAGCTGTTTGTTCCGGACGCTCATGTGGCGGATACGATCGTGTGTGCAGTACGGACCGACGAGGGATTTGGGTTGTTCCTGATTGATCGCCAGCAGGCCGGCGTGAGCGTCAGGGCGCTGAAAACAATGGACCAAACCCGTAAACTGTGCGAGTTGAGACTTGACCAGGTTCAGGTCGGTCCTGACGCCCTGCTCGGCTCCCCAGCACCCGGCTGGGACAGGCTCAGCCGGGTGCTTGACCGCAGTAAGGTCGCGCTGTGCGCCGAGATGACGGGCGGTGCCCAGCGCGTCCTCGACATGAGCGTCGAATACGCCAAGGTCAGAGAACAGTTCGGCCGACCGATTGGCTCCTTCCAGGCCATCCAGCATAAATGCGCCGACATGTTGGTCCAGGTCGAAAGCGCCAAGTCAGCGACCTATTACGCGGCCTGGGCGGTCTCGAACGCCGCGCCCGATGCGGCGCTGGCGTCTGCTATGGCCAAAGCGTATTGCAGCGATGCGTACCGCAAGGTCAGCGCCGACGGGATTCAGGTCCACGGCGGCATCGGTTTTACCTGGGAGCACGACATGCACATCTACTTCAAGCGGGCCAAGGGATCAGAAGTCACCTTCGGCGATGCGACCTGGAATAGAGAGCTGGTTGCCCAACATACGCTGGATTGATACTACGGCCACATCAACCGTGGCGCGGGAGAGGGCGGGAGGAATTTCCAAGTTTTCTGATCAATACACAGACCGCGTCCTCAAGGATAGCCCGCCTGAGCATGACTTCTCCGCCCCGGGTCCCTCCTCCCCTCAGGGGGCGGACCATAAAACCGCTCGGGCAGGATGGCTGTGCTTGGGGAGCAGCCGACTGGCCGCGCCTGCATCGTACATGGGCAGGACTGGACGGTGAAGGTCTTTTCGCCCAATGCGCTGCGCTTGATGATTGTGCCATGACACCTCCCTCTCTGCTCCACAAACAGGAAAACGGCGGGAAGGTTTCCTCGGGAGTTGTGCATAGTGGAGACGGATCGTCCCACCGGTGTCACTGGGAACACGGCGGACGCTGGGGGCGACGACCAGGACGGCCAGGCCCATCATCACAAACAAGAGCATGTCGCTCAGCAGGCTGGCCGGCTGGAAGGACAGCCAGGGCAGACCGGGACAGCGCCCGGTGAGGAGTAACCACAGACTCAAGATCCACACAACGAAGAGCGTGAGCGCAATGACCTGCAGGGAGCCCGACAGCCAGTCGCTTGGCGTCTGACAGTCAAGCGAGGAGACGGCCGAGCGCGTTGCATTTGTCCAGCGTTCATACTATATGAAAGCTGTCCCGGATAGGGTGGTCTGGTGAAGATCCATATCGAAGATATCCTTACGTCTCCGACTGTGCTGGCTTTTCCCGAGGAGACCCAGGAACTCGGCCAGTTTCTCTCGTCGGTCCAGTCGACACCCGAATATCGGGTTGAAGCGCCCCCACATATTCGGCTGAGCCATTTCCGTTCGGGGCAAGACCTCTTTTTTGGCGGCAGCGTACAGGGGACGCTCAGTGGTCAGTGCGTTCGCTGCCTTGAGTCTTACTCCTTTCCCCTAGACCGCTCGTTCTCGGTGGTTCTCCAGCCTACGCCCCGGCTTGGTCGGGAGATTGAGTTGAGACAAGACGAGCTATCGGCAAGTTTTTATCACGGAGAACACATTGACGTATCAGCGTTGCTCCACGAACAAGTCATGCTCGCCCTGCCCAACGCCCCGATGTGTTCCGAAGAGTGCCGTGGGCTGTGTTCTCAGTGTGGCATCAACCTGAACCAGGATAACTGCGCCTGCCAGCCGGGCGAAAGAGATTCGCCGCTGGCCCTCCTCTCTTTTGTACGGATTCCTCCCCAAGGAGGCGGCAAATAAGCGCCTGTTTCCTCACACACCACCATGTATATCGCTGTTGATGCCATGGGCGGTGATCATGCCCCACAGGCCGTCGTTGAGGGCGCGGTCCACGCATCTCGGGAGTACGGCATTGAGGTTTTGCTCGTCGGCAATCGGGACAGTATTGCGCGTGGACTGAAGCACATCCAGGCAAAAGAATCCTCCCTGCTGGCCATCCAGCACGCCACCGAGACGATCAGCATGAGCGATTCGCCGGTGGCGGCTATGCGCACAAAACGCAACTCGTCGCTGCATGTTGCGTTTGGACATGTCAAATCGGGCCATGCCGGTGCAGTCGTCAGCGCCGGCAATTCTGGAGCCGTGCTGGCTCTGGCTATCACCAGCCTTGGTCGTCTCAAGGGTGTCGAACGGCCGGCAATTGTCACCATGCTGCCAACCTCAGGCCAGCGAGCCTGCCTCATTGATTCCGGGGCAAATGTCGAGTGTAAACCCCAGCATCTCGTCCAGTTCGCCGTCATGGGCGAGGTCTATGCCCGCGTTGTGCGCGGCATTCACTATCCACGGGTCGGTGTCTTGAGCAACGGCGAGGAAGACTCGAAAGGCACCGAGGCGACCCGTATTGCGCACGAAATTCTCAAAAAACTGTCGCTCAATTACATTGGCTATATCGAAGGCCGTGACCTGAACAGCGGCGATGTTGACGTCATTGTCACCGACGGCTTTACCGGTAATGTGGCCCTCAAGACCATGGAGGGCTTCTACGGTTTTCTGCAAACCCAGCTCCGCTCTCTGTTCACCGCCAACTGGCAGGGCAAGATCGCCTACTTCCTGCTGCGCCATTCTTTCGCCTCCCTGCGGGCCAGTTTGGATGCGGATGAGATTGGCGGGGCACTGCTGCTGGGGACAAAAGGGCTGCCTATTATCGCCCACGGCGCATCCACCCCGAAAGCAATCAAAAACGCGATCCGTCTGGCCGACGAGTCGGTCCGTCTGGGAGTGAACGAGCAGATTATTGAAAACCTGCACACCCTGCCGGAAACCGCACTTTTGGCCGCCGAGATCAAACATGGCGGACGCAATCTGTGGACCAACATTCGGGAGCGCTTCCGTTCCCGCGACAGCCAGAGAACCGAGGTAGGGTCAGAGGGCGACCCGTCGGCTCAGACGGACAAACCGGAGTCAGACAACCCCCGATCCCCCGGAACGAATTTTGTCGCCGACCGTCGACCGTTCAACGCGCGGGTCGGCCAGCCCCACGGCCTGGATCAGCACAACTCCGTCCACAAACCAAGGCAGAAAGAAGAGGAACATCACGGATGAGCCAGAGGCTAGCGCTGCTCTTCCCCGGCCAAGGCTCACAAACGGTCGGGATGGGAGAAGCGCTGACACAGCAGTTTGCGGTTGCCGCTGAGGTCTTCAGCGAGGCAGACGAGGCCCTGCATTTCAAACTGTCGACCCTGTGCTTTGCGGGCCCGGAAGACGCCCTGCGGCTGACCGCCAACGCCCAGCCGGCCATACTGGCGGCCAGCGTTGCCGCCTTACGGGTTCTTGAGCACGAGACGGATCTTCGCCCGGTGTGCGTAGCCGGCCATAGTTTGGGGGAGTACACCGCGCTCGTCGCGGCCGGGGCGCTGTCTTTTGCCGATGCTCTGCGGACCGTCCGTGAACGTGGCCGGCTGATGCAAGAAGCCGTACCGGCCGGAGTTGGTAGTATGGCCGCCCTGATGGGGCTCTCGCCACAGGCCGTCGTCGGAATCTGTCAAGAGGCCGCCCAAGGCCAGATCGTCTCCCCAGCCAATATCAACGGTGGGGCCCAAGTGGTGGTGGCCGGCCATACCGAGGCTGTCCGGCGGGCGATTGAGGTCGCCAAGGCACGGGGCGCAAAGCGGGCCGTTGAACTGGCGGTCAGCGCCCCCTTCCACTGCGGGTTGATGGCACCGGCGGCTGACGGGCTACGCCGGGTCTTAGAGCCGCTTGTCGTTGAGCCCCTGTTGGTTGACCTGATTCCGAATGTCACCGCCCAGCCACACCGAGACCCCGGCCAAGTCAAACCCCTCCTCTTCCAACAGGTCACAGCTCCAGTCCACTGGGGAGGAAGCATGCAACAACTCGGCTCCCTAGGCTGTCGAGCCGCGGTCGAAATCGGACCGGGGCATGTGCTGAGCGGCTTACTCAAACGGATCGACTCCGGCATCCCGTGCGTCTCTTTTGGTGAGCCACCCCATCTCCAGACAGTACAAAGGCTGCTCGTATGACCGTCAGGCTAGAGGGACAGATCGCCCTCGTGACCGGTGCCTCGCGCGGTATCGGTCGGGTCATTGCCGAGCGCTTGGCCGAGGACGGTGCTCACATCCTGATCAACTATGTACAAAATCAGGCGGCGGCAGAAGACGTGTGCGCCCACATCCGCGCGGCCGGCGGTCGGGCCGAGTTGTGTCGGTTCAACGTTGCCGATCAGGCCGAGGTGACGACGAGCGTTCAGGGCGTGTTGGCGCAACACAGCCGGATCGACATCCTGGTCAACAACGCCGGCTTGGCGCTCGACGCCCTGCTGTTGCGCCTGAAAGAAGACGAGTGGGAGCGGGTCATGGATGTCAACCTCAAAGGCGCTTTTCTGTGCAGCAAAGCCGTTGCCCGCACCATGGTCCGCCAGCGCAGCGGCCGGATCATTAACCTCACGTCGGTTGTGGCCCAGACCGGCAACGCCGGACAGACCGCCTATAGCGCGGCAAAAGCGGGGATTATGGGACTGACCAGGACCCTGGCCAAAGAGTTGGCCTCGAGGGCGATTACCGTCAACGCCGTTGCCCCGGGCTTTATTGAAACCGACATGACCGGGTCCTTGCCAGACCGGGTCAAAACAGGATATTTGAGCATCATTCCAGCGGGTCGATGGGGCACCCCGGCAGAGGTTGCCGAAGTCGTGGCTTTCCTGGTCAGTCCTTTGGCGGCGTATATCACCGGACAGGTCATCAGTGTCAACGGTGGCATGTATGTATAAGCGACGCACCGGCCGCTCCCGCGTCTGGCTAATAAGCGATACAGGAGGACAGCGTTATGGCAGAGAGTGCAACACAGAAACGCGTCATACAGATCATCTGCGAACAACTCGGCGTGAGCCAAGAAGAGGTGGCCTTGGAGGCGTCGTTTATTGAGGACTTGGGCGCTGACTCGCTCGATATTGTCGAACTCGTCATGGCGCTTGAAGAAGAGTACGACACCGAGATCTCAGACGACGACGTCGAAAAGATTCGAACGGTCAAAGACGTCATCAGCTATATCGACAGTCAGCAGGCCTAGTGTCTGGGGTCGCGGCCGCTCTCAGCATTGAGGAAAAATCGCAGCGGCTTGTCTTGGAAGTCCTGCCTGTCTCCCTCCGAGCCTGAGAGGCGGAGCAGTCCAGGCTCAGATGTCATCGCCGCTATTCTCGGAAGCGGGTATGAAAAGCAGTTTGGCCCAGCAAGACCCTGAGATTTATGCGGCGATCGAGCACGAAACGCAGCGCCAAGAGTCTAATCTTGAGCTAATTGCCTCCGAGAACTTGGCCAGTCAGGCAGTCCTGGAAGCCCAGGGTTCGGTTCTGACCAATAAATACGCAGAAGGCTATCCCGGCAAGCGCTATTATGGCGGCTGTGAATATGTTGATGTCGTTGAGCATCTGGCGATCGAGCGGGCCAGAGCCCTGTTCGGCGCAGACCACGCCAATGTCCAGCCCCACTCCGGCGCTCAGGCCAATATGGCGGCGTATTTCTCCCAGCTCCAGCCGGGGGATAGCATCCTGAGCATGAATCTGTCCCACGGTGGCCATCTCACCCACGGTAGTCCGGTCAACTTCTCGGGGAAATTTTTCAAAGTCATTCCCTATGGCGTGCGCGAGTCTGACCAGCGCATTGACTACCAGGAAATCGCCGCCCTGGCGCGCAGACATCGCCCCAAAATGCTGGTTGCCGGTCACAGCGCCTATCCGCGTCAGATTGACGCCGCGCCATTCCGTCAGATCGCCGACGAGATTGGCGCTGTGGTCATGGTCGATATTGCCCATTTTGCCGGTCTTGTCGCGGCCGGCCTGCACCCCTCCCCGGTTCCGTATGCTGAGTTGGTGACGACGACCACCCACAAAACGCTGCGCGGGCCACGCGGGGGCATGATTTTATGCCGCCAGGACTTTGCCAAGAGCGTGAACTCGTCCGTTTTTCCCGGCAATCAGGGCGGTCCACTGATGCACGTCATCGCCGCCAAGGCGGTGGCCTTGAAAGAAGCCGCAAGCCCAGCCTTCAAAGCCTATCAAGGGCAAATCCTGGCCAACGCCACAACGCTGGCCAACAGTCTGCTCAGGCGTGGTTTTCGGCTGGTATCGGGCGGGACAGACAACCATCTCATGCTGCTTGACCTGCGCGACACAGAACTGACCGGCAAGCTGGCCCAAGAAACGCTGGACCGCGCTCGTATTACCGTCAACAAAAACACCCTTCCGTTTGATACCCGCTCTCCGTTTGTCACCAGTGGCGTTCGTATTGGGACGCCGGCTGTGACGAGCCGAGGGATGAAAGAGCCCGAAATGGAGGTGATTGCCGAGTTTATTTGGCGCGCCTTACAAAAAGTCGGAGACGATACGGCGCTCGATGCCATCGGGGCAGAAGTGCGTGACCTGTGCCACCAATTCCCGATCTATGCGTCCATGACCCCATAGCTCATCGCCCCGAGCCTGTAGGATGAAGTGCCCCTTCTGCTCAGATCAAGACAACCGAGTCATTGACTCCCGGCTGGGTCGGGACGGAGACGTCATCAGACGCCGGCGCGAGTGCGACCAGTGTGAGCGCCGTTTTACGACCTATGAGCGGGTGGAGGAAATCCTGCCGCTGGTCATTAAGAAAGACGGCCGCCGGGAGGCGTATAGCCGCCAGAAAGTGATCGCGGGTCTGACCAAGGCGTGTGAGAAACGGGCGATCAGCATTGAGACGATTGAAGACATTGCCGACCGCATTGAGCGCTCCCTGCAAGGCTCTGGAGATAAAGAGCTGAAGAGCACGATGATAGGCGAGGAGGTCATGCGCCAACTCTACGATCTGGATAAAGTCGCTTATGTCCGTTTTGCCTCGGTGTACCGCTCATTCCAAGATCTGGATGCGTTCATGAACGAGCTCAAAGACCTGATCCAAGAGCGCAGCCACACTGAGCCAAGCCCGGAGCGGCCTCGCTCTGGTCGTCGCTCACGCAAGAAGAAGTCGTCAAAAACAAGCGCAAAATGAAGTCCGCCACCCCCGACACAGATAACACCTATATGCAGCAGGCCTTGGAGTTGGCCACCCGTGGTCTGGGGCGGACGAGTCCAAACCCGGCGGTGGGCGCGGTGATTGTTCGCGGCACACGCATCATCGGCCAGGGATTTCACCGCAAAGCCGGCCAGCCGCATGCCGAAATCGAAGCCCTGCGCAGCCTCAAGGGATCGGCCCAGGGCGCGACCCTGTACGTCAACCTTGAGCCGTGCTCCCACCACGGCCACACCCCGCCGTGTGCCGACGCGGTGCAGCAGGCCGGCATTCAACGCGTGGTGGTCGGCATGATTGACCCCAATCCGCTGGTCGCCGGCCGCGGGGTCCGCCGCCTGCGGCGGGCCGGTATTGAGGTCAGGACCGGCGTCCTGAGACAGGCGTGTGAGCATCTGAACGAAGACTTCAGCATTTTCATGCGGACCGGACGGCCGATGGTCACGCTCAAGCTGGCCGCTTCGCTGGACGGCCGGATCGCGACCGCGGTCGGTGACTCGCGCTGGATCAGCGGCCCTTCCTCACGTCGTCTGGTACACCAACTCAGAAATCAGGCCGATGCCATTCTGGTCGGGGCCGAGACTGTGCGCAGCGATGACCCACAGCTGACATGCCGCATTCGGGGCGGTCGCGACCCGGTCCGCGTCGTGCTGGACAGTCGCCTGTCAATCAGCCCCGAGGCCCGCGTCTGCACCCAAGCCTCAAAAGCGTCCACCCTGCTCGCCACCACCCAAGCCGGGGCAAAACGGCGGCGCTTGTTCGAGCGGCCCAATGTCGAGGTCTTGCCCCTGGCAGCGGCTAAGGGCCGGGTTTCGCTCGACGCCCTGCTCCAGGAACTGGCCCGGCGGGGTCTCAAGCATGTGCTGATTGAGGGTGGCGGCCAAGTCGCAGCCGCGGCCCTCAGCGGGTACCACGTTGACAAGCTCCTGTTTTTTTACCGGCCCATCTTGCTCGGCGGCGATGGACGGTCCATGATCGGAGCCCTTGGCATTACCCGGGTGGCCGCCGGCCACAAGCTGCGCATCGAACAGATCAGCCAACGGGGAGACGATGTAATGGTGCGTGCCTCGATTGACCAAGCCGCACGTCGACGGAAAAAATAAGGGGGGCCTATGCAACTATCGGTCGCATCAGTCGAGAACGTTATCGCTGACCTGCGCCAGGGCAAGACGATCATCCTGGTTGACGACGACGAAGTGAGCGGTGAGGCGAATCTGTGTACTGCCGCTGACAAAACCACCCCAGAAGCGATCAATTTTATGGCCACCCACGGACGGGGTCTGGTGTGCCTGGCCCTGACTGAGGAAAAAATCCGCCAACTCGGCATCCCGCTGCTCGGCTCCGGCCCGGCTCTCAACCACCAGCGTCTGTTTGGTGCCTCTATCGAAGCCCGCAAAGGCGTCACCACCGGCATATCGGCCTATGACCGAGCGATCACGATTACCACAGCGATTAAACCCAAGGCCGGCCCGGACGATATTGTCATGCCCGGTCACGTCCATCCCCTGGTGGCACACAGCGGTGGAGTGCTGGCCCGGCCCGGCTTATCAGAAGGGGCGGTTGATCTGACCCGCCTCGGACGCCTCACCCCGGCGGCAACCCTGTGTACGATTCTGGGCGAAGACGGCGACCTCGCCACCACCGCGGAACTCGAAGCGCTAGCCGACCGACACCAACTCGCGGTCGTCTCACTGTCCCAACTCATGGCCTATCGGCTGCGGACCGAGTCGCTCGTCCATCGCATCGCCCAGGCGGATATCACCAGCCCGTTTGGTGGCAAGTTTTTCGTCATTGCCTACCGGACCGATATCGATGTCCACGAACATATCGCCTTGGTCAAAGGCACCATTCATCCGCGCAACATCGTATCGGTCCGGGTCCACTCACAGTGCCTGACCGGCGATGTGTTTGGCTCCGAGCGGTGTGACTGCGGCGAGCAGTTGCACCAGGCAATGGGAGATATTGCCGCAGAGGGCAAAGGCGTCATTCTGTATCTGCACCAGGAGGGCCGCGGCATTGGTCTGGCCAATAAAATTCGTGCCTACGCCCTCCAGGACCAGGGTTTTGATACTGTTGAGGCCAACCTGCACCTCGGTTTTGAAGAAGACCTGCGCGACTATGGCATCGGGGCCCAGATTCTGCACGACCTGCATATTACGCAGGTACGCCTGTTCACAAATAACCCAAAAAAAATCAGCGGCTTAGAGGACTATGGGATCAAGGTGGTGGAACGCCGAGCGATCGAAACTCCACCACATAAGGACAACATCCACTACCTGCGGGTCAAGAAAGAAAAAATGGGGCATCTGCTCGGTGAGCTCAAACCCGTGGAGTAATCGAACGAGCGATTCCTATGGTACGCCTCATTCAGGGCAACATGGACGCCAGCGGTCAGCGCTACGGCTTGGTGGTGTCTCAGTTCAACAGCCTGGTGACCGAGCGGCTCCAAACCGGAGCGATTGATACGCTGTGCCGGCACGGCGTCAGCCAAGAGGCGATTGATATCGTCCTCGTCCCCGGTGCCTACGATATCCCTCTGTTTACCAAAAAGCTGGCCTCCAGCGGCCGCTACGACGCGCTCATCTGTCTGGGCGCGATCATCAGGGGCGAGACCCCACATTTCGATTATATTGCCGCGGCCATGACCCAGGGGATTAAGGAAGTCATGCTTGATCACGGACTGCCGATCTGCTTCGGGGTGCTGACCACCAACTCAGTCGAACAGGCACTTGACCGGGCCGGAGCCAAACTGGGCAACAAGGGCGCTGAGGCCGCGGCGGCAGCGATCGCAATGGTGAATACCCTAAAAGAGCTGGGCTAAGCCCATCCAGGACACATGGCATCCCACACCCAAGGCTCCCGACGGCAGGGCCGAGAGTTTGCCCTGCAAGTCCTCTACCAGATCGATATGACCGGGACCGAACCGTACCAAGCCCTCGCCCTGTTTTGGCAAAACTTCAAACCCAGAGCCCACAAACGGGAGTTTACAACCGCTCTGGTGGAAGGCGCTTGGCAGGAACGTGAGCGCCTCGACAGACTGATCGCAGACGCCGCCGAACACTGGCGTCTGGGGCGTTTGCCCAAGGTTGATTGGAACCTGCTCCGCCTCGGTGCCCATGAGTTGCTGAGCTATCCCGATCTGTCGGCCGGGGTGACGATCAACGAGGCGATTGAAATTGCGCGCCGCTACTGTAGCGACGAGGCCCCGATGTTCATCAATGGCGTGCTCGATCGGATTGCCAGTGTGGTAGGCAAGAAAGTAGACCGTCATGAGTCAAACGCATACTCAGACCGATCACAATAAGAGCGGCCGGGTCCGCTATCGGCCCGCAGAGATTGAGCCAAAGTGGCAGCGTTTCTGGCTCGAAAACAAGACCTTTCGGGCCGAAGTCGATCCCACGAGGCCCAAGTACTACATTATGGACATGTTTCCCTACCCCAGCGGCTCAGGCTTGCACGTTGGCCACCCGGAAGGCTATACAGCCACCGATATTCTGGCCCGCTACAAACGGATGCGCGGCTTCAACGTCCTGCATCCAATGGGCTGGGACGCGTTTGGTCTGCCGGCCGAACAGTACGCCCTCGAAACCGGCACCCATCCGCGCGAGACCACCCAGCGAAATATCACCACCTTTCGGCACCAGATTCAGGCCCTCGGCTTCTCGTATGACTGGGACCGCGAAATAGCGACTTGTGACCCAGACTACTATCGCTGGACCCAGTGGATTTTTCTCAAGCTGTATGAGCGCGGCCTAGCCTATGTTGCCGAAGTGCCCGTCAACTGGTGCCCGGCGCTTGGGACGGTTCTGGCCAATGAAGAAGTCCTTGACGGCAAGAGTGAGCGGGGCGGGCATGAGGTGATTCGCCGCCCGATGCGGCAGTGGATGCTGCGGATTACCGCCTATGCCGAGCGTTTATTAGCCGGTCTGGACCAGCTCGACTGGCCGGACAATGTCAAAGAAATGCAGCGTAACTGGATCGGCCGCAGTGAGGGGGCCCGGGTCCGCTTCCAGTTGTGTCAGCCGGACGGGACGCCACGCACCGACCTGCCGGCCAGCCACGACGCCTGTTTTGATGTCTTTACCACCCGGCCAGATACCTTGTTTGGGGCAACCTACTGTGTCCTGGCCCCGGAACATCCGCTGGTTAAAGCCGGCACAAGGCCCGACCAGCGGGCCGCGGTTGAAGCCTATCAACAGGAGGCGGCCCGCAAATCAGACTTGGCCCGGACCGAGCTCGTCAAAGAAAAAACCGGGGTGGCCACCGGTGCTTATGCGCTCAATCCGGTCAACGGCCAGGCGATTCCAATCTGGATCGCCGACTATGTGCTGATGAGCTATGGGACCGGAGCAATCATGGCAGTACCGGGCGGCGACCACCGT